>NZ_VIWU01000001.1:6326398-7591678 GCF_007994075.1 Pseudonocardia hierapolitana
GTGATCAGCGGGGACATCACCATCTCGCTGGCCGAGGTCGATCTGGTGCACGTCTCGCTCCGCGCCCTGATCAGCTCCGTGCAGACCCTGGTGGAACCGTGACCAGCGTCCCGGAGCGGCTCGAGCTCGACCCGGAGGCCGTCGGCCGCGACCTGGGCAGGCTCGTCCTCACCATCGTCGAGCTCGTTCGCCAGCTGATGGAGCGGCAGGCGCTCCGACGGGTCGAGGCCGGTGACCTGCCGGAGGAGACCGTCGAGCGGCTCGGGCTCGGCCTCATGCGGCTGGACGAGGCCATGGCCGACCTGCGGGAGCACTTCGGGCTGCGGGCCGAGGACCTCAACATCGACCTCGGCCCGCTGGGAAACCTCCTGCCCCGGCAGCACGAGTGACCTGACGGCGGGGGCGCGTAGGAAGAGGAGGCACCGACGTGCACGTCGACGACAAACGCACCGCGACCGGAACGGCGTCCGGCGCCGGGTTGACCATGACGCTCGACCGGAGGTACGAGCACGCCCGGGTCCTGCGCCTGCGCGGAGTCCTGACAGGTGATTCCGCGGCGGCTGTGCGGGACGCGGTCATCGCGCAGCTGGCTCTGGTCCCCGCCGTCGTGGTCCTCGACCTGACCGGGGTCACGTTCGTCGATCGGGGCGGCGCAGAGGGCCTGTGGTGCGTGGCGGAGCGCGCCGAGAGGGCGGACATCGACCTGCGGCTCGTCGCGTCCGGGCCGGCGTGGATGCACCTGTCCACCGGCGGGCTGCTCGCTCTCGGAGGCGTGTACCCGACGGTCGAGGAGGCGCTTCGCGCGTCGGGCGGCTGAGGAACGAACAGCGGTGCGCCCGGGCCGGATGCGGCCCGGGCGCACCGGCGTCCTCGTCAGCCCCTGAGGCCGAAGCGGGATCGACGGCGGCCGTACATGCCTGCCACCAACGCCACGCCGATGGCCGCGATCACCACCTGCACGATCAGCTCCAGCCAGTCGATGCCATCCGTCGTGGTCGGCATGCCGAGCGACCTGGCCAGGGCGGTGCCGATGAAGGCGGCCACGATTCCGACCACGATCGTGAGCCAGATCGGAATGTGCTGCTTGCCCGGTACGACCAGTCGGCCGAGTGCGCCGACGACGATCCCGACGAGTAGCGCGCTGATGATGCCGGTGATGGTCATTTTACCTCCAACCACCAACTGCCCGGATGATTCGCTCGAATACCCGGTCCTGACCTTCGTCAAGCGTCGTGGCGGCAGAATTCTGCGCACCCGCCGGGAATGGCGCCTGGCGTGTGCGACAACGAACTCGCCCCACGATCGGAGGCGGAGATCATGGAGAGACGGCGGGACGGCGGCGCCGCACCGTCGGCCGGGCGGGGACGGAGCGATCGTCGCGCCTCGGGCCGGGAGCATCGCCGCGTGGTGCGGTACGAGCGCGGCGGGGCTCCCGGTGCTCGCCGGCCTCGCCCGCTGCCTCCGGCACCGGACCCGCCTCGTCGGCGCCGGCCTCCGGTTCGGGACGTGCCCTACGGGGCCGCCGTGCGAGGCGTCGCAGTGCCTCGAGCATCTGCGCGGCCAGCCTCTGGAGGAACTGCAGCAGCCTGAGGGCGGCGGTGACGACGAGGCTGAACGCCGCGCCCACCCGCGCCCGCACCGCCCTCGCGGCCTGGCGCACGGGCTTCCGGTCCGATCGCGCCGGGGCGGGCTTGCCGGTCAGCGCTTCCCGTACGCCGGTACCCCCGCGCTCCGCGACGGCGTCGAGCCGGTCGGCCATCCGGCCGACCTGTGAGACGCCCATCTCGACCACGGCCCTGAGCGCGACACCGCCGACCTCGCTCATCACCTCGCGGGCGGCCCCGCGGATCGCGCTTCGCGTGGTCTCCCGGCCGGCCTGCGGGGCCCCGTCGATGGCGTCCGTTGCCGTGCGCGTCGCGGTGGTGGACATCGGGTCACGTCCCTTCTCGCTGCAGCGGCATGCGGCCGCCCCGCGGGCGTCGCGGTTCTTCACGCCATCCTCGAGCACACCGCCGGTCGCCGTGGGCCACGTCGGGTGCGAGAAGCGGGGTCATCGAAGAGCCACCCCCGTTCTGGAGGCCGCTTCGAGGGAATCGATGCTCCTCGCCATGGCGTCCGATGACAAGGGCGGCGCCCGCTCGGCCCATGGGTCGCCGCCGATTGCGCGCGCATCGAAGCAGATGTAGCAACGCAACTTCCGCATAGGGACCACTGCCCACAGATCCGGGTTCAGCCTTCGCAGGTGGGGTAGTCACGCTGGGCCTGGCAGCCGATGTGATCGCAACGTGAGCGCGACGCCAGAGCGATATCGACCGTGCAAGGGGGTCACCGACCGTGAGCGATCCAGTACCGATCAATGCCGTCGACATCAGTGGCTACATCCTCCTGGGCACGAAACGGCTGAACATCCACATCACCCTCGAAGACAGCGACGCCGTGGGCGAGATCGAGCCCGAGGATCGTGATCAGGGCGATGTCGAGTTCGGCGACGAGGAGGACGCGGAGTTCGAGGACGCGGAGTTCGACGAGGACGACGGGGCCGGCGACCAGGACGAGGGCGAGCGGGACGACGTCGACGCCGAGGACGCGGAGTTCGACGACGAGGACGACGCCGAGTTCGACGAAGAGACCGACGACGAGGAGGACGCGGAGGAGGACGCGGAGGAGGACGCGGAGGAGGACGCGGAGGAGGACGCGGAGGAGGACGCGGAGGAGGACGCGGAGGAGGACGCGGAGGAGGACGCGGAGGAGGACGCGGAGGAGGACGCGGAGGAGGACGCCGAGGAGGACGCCGAGGAGGACGCGGAGTTCGACGAAGAGGACGAGGAGGACGACGGCGCGTTCGACGAAGAGGACGACACCGAGGACGTCGACCGGGACGACCGGGCTCCCGCGCAAGCCAGCCTTCGTGACCTGCTCCGCCCGCGGCCCCGCCGCCCCGAGGAGAGCGGGGGTGACGACGGCGGAGGCCGCCCACGCAGGGCCGCCGACGACCGGCGATCGCGCCGGCAGGCCTCCGGCCGGTCCTCGGAGGGGCCGGAAGGGCGCTCGTCGGTGCCGGATGCGGGCGCTCGCCGGGCCGATTCGTCGCCGCCGCGAGGCGGCGAGGCGCAGGCCGGGCAGCCGGCCCGCCGGGGCAGCAGGGAAGGTGCGGCGCGGCCGCGCCGCTGACGGGACGAGGTCCGTCCGAGTGCGCTTCCGCTGTGGCGGCTGTTCGCCGCAACGCCTGCGTGCAAGTGGGGGCCCGCGTTGCGCGCGGCGGGCTAGCCCGCCGCGGCCAGGCATGACGATCCCCGCGGGCGGGTATCTGCCGCTGCGCCGGGTCAGGTGGGCGCAGGGTGCTGTCCTCCTCGTCGAACCGTGCGGAGGGGCCGATGGTCGAGCGCTCGACGGAGCAGGAACGCGATTTCGCGTTGGCGCGTGTCATCGCGATCGTCAACGACAAGGGCGGCGTCGGTAAGACGTCGATCGCCGCGAACCTCGCGGGCCAGTTCGCCGGCGCGGGTTACCGCTGCCTGCTCATCGATCTCAATCGGCAGGCGAACCTGGCCGACGACCTCGGTTACCGCGACTCCGACGCCGACGACCAGGGTGCGGGGCTGCTGGGCAGCGTCCTCGCCGGCACGCCTCTCGTCCCGGCGGCGGACGTGCGCCCGAAGCTGGACGTGGTGTGCGGGGGAGCGCGGCTCGAAGACCTGACGCCGATCATGGTCTCGCGCCTGCAGCACCGCGGGCGTAGGGCGTTCCGGGTGCTCGGCGACGTGCTCGCCCCGATCGCGACCGACTACGAGGTCGTGTTCATCGACTGCCCGCCGGAGTCGACGATCCTGTCCGACCTGGCGCTGGCCGCGGCCCGCTGGGTGCTGATGCCGACGAAGTCCGACGTCGGCGGCCTCGTGGGCATGACCCTCGTCGCGGAGCGGTTCGCCCTCGCCCAGGAGATCAATCCGCGGCTGGGCCTGCTCGGGGTGGTCCTCTTCGCGACCGGCACGCGCTCGCGCGCGATCCACAGCGAGGCGCGAGCGGCGATCGACACGGCGTTCGGTGGCAACTCGCCGCGGTTCGAGACGACCATCCGGCACGCGGAGCGAACCGCCCAGGACGCGCGTCGTCTCGGCAAGCTCGCCCATGAGCTCGAGATCGAGGCTGCGGCCCAACCGGCGTGGTGGGAGGCGCTGCGGTCGGGCGTCCGGGCGCCACGGGTCTCGGCGACCGCCGCGAGCGTCGCGGGCGACTACCGCGCCCTGGGGGTGGAGGTGCTCACCGCGCTGCAGGCCGCCGAGGAGGCCGAGCGGGCCGATGCTCCGGACAGCACAGCGGGCCCGGCATGACCTCGAGCGGCTCGGCTGCCCACGACGGCCACGACCACAGGCCCGCCGCCGAACTGTCCTCGATTTTCGGCGCCCCGGCGGCCGCGTTGTCGCGACGCCGCATCCGCACGCGGCGGCCGAGGCAGGTTCAGCAGCCCGACCCGGTCGAGCCGGAGACGATGGAGGACGACGTGCCTGACAGGACGAGTCGTCGGGCGCCGGTGGCGGACGGGGCCGCGCGAGCCTCCCGTCTTCCGGGCGCCCGCGCACCGCGTCGAGGGCTCGGTGCCGTGGAGGTTCGCGACCGCCGGCACGTCGACCTGCTCCTGCTCGCGGCGGCGACCGAGGGGCCGGCGAGCGGGCGCGAGCTGATCGATCTCGTCCGCGAGCGGAGCGATGGGATCTTCGTGCTGTCCCTGCGCATCGTCGTCCGCGAGGTGCACCGGCTCACGAACGAGCGGCTGATGCGGGTCACGGGGAACGGAAGGGTTCGCCGCTACGCGGTGACGCCACTCGGGCAGCGGGTCCTCGCGATGCGACGCCGCGAATGGGAGGCGCTGTCCCACGGGCTCGACGGTGTGCTCGGCGCAGCCGACGACATCGACCGCGGACGTCCCACGCGTGCCGAGTAGACGCGGAAACCGCACATGCTCATGTCGGCATCTCCATCTCAGGCACCATCTCCGGCGTCGTGGTCCCGTGCATCCCGCCGGAGGGCGTCATGAGCCAAGGCACCCGTTCGGGAACGAGAGCCACTGCGATGCCGAGCACCAGCAGCGCGACGGTCACGGCGCCCGTGGCGGTTCGGCGCCACGGCAGCAGCTTCTCCGCCCCGATGAAGGTGGCGATCACGACCATCCACGGAATGCTCATGATCCCGAGCGCGAACAGCGATGCCATCAGTGCCCAGCAGCAGCCGATGCACCAGACGCCGTGTCGCACACCCATCCGTGCAGCGCCGAGTGACCCCGGGCGCCAATGCTCGAGCAGGAAGCTGAACGGCCCGCGGCAATGGCGCAGGCAAACGTCCTTCAGCGGGGTGAGCTGGTAGACAGCGGCCGCGACGATCACCCCGCCCGTCAGCAGCGGCCCGCCACGGTCCCAGCTCAGCGCGTCGACCTGCATCGATCGTCCCACTTGGAGGATCGCGAAGCCGACGAGTCCGGCAGCGGTCCATGCAGCGAGGTAGCCGACGACGAGCAGGCACGGCCCCATCGGGACGCCGTGCTCCCCGCGCTCGCGCCGCGCGGCCTGCAGACGCTGGTACACGAGCACCGTCGGCCAGACCGACGGGAGCATCATCGCGGCCATCATCAGGACCCAGATCCCGACGAAGAAGCCGAGCGCGCCCGGATCGTCGCGTTCGTGCGCACCGCCCATCAGCTGCACCACGACGACCCAGCAGAGCGCGGCGACCGCCAGCAGCACCAGGACCGTCGGCAGGCGCCCCGACCTGACGGGGACCGACGCCGCGCTCATCTAGCCGGACCAGGAGAATGGTGCGGAGAAACCCGACGTCGCCTCCTGGTTCCATTCGAGGCCGAGGACCCCGACCCGCGAACGGCCCTTCGCCACGGTGAGCTCGTTGCCGGCGGGGTGGAAGACGTCGACGAGCCTGACCGGTTGCCCGTTCTCGACGCCGAACGGGACGACGTCGTCGACGTCGACCTCGACAGCGTCTCCGGCGGTCAGCCGGTGGTTCCCGTTCCCTTCGCTGACTTCGATGCGCATCCGCTCCACGCCGAGCATCTCGCCGACCAACGGGCCGAGCGCCTCCATCGGGCCGCCCAACTCACCGCCGAACACGGCGCCCAGCTTCTGGAGCTGGTCGTCGGAAGTGCGCTCGTCCACCACCAGCCCGAGCTTCCAGTTGCCGTCGGCCATGACCTGCGGGCTGTCGACCACCGCCACGACGGTCCGGTCGCTGACGTCAACACCGTCGACCTCGCCGGTGTCCACGTGGAAGACGAGCACCGCGTTGCAGCGTTCCTTGTCGGCGCCCGCGTCCAAGGAGATGGTGCATGGGCAGGGCATGTCGCACGAACAGTTCTCGAAGTAGCGACCGCGAATGGACCAGGTCATGTGTGCCCCCTCCCGAAATGGGGCGGCAAGTCTTGTCCTGTGATCTTGCCCGGTCAAGCTGTCTGTCGTGAGCCGGATGTGGTCCTCGTGGGTGGTGGTGCGCACGTGCCCGCCGGGGAACGGTGAGTCCGGTAGCGGCATCATCGCGGGTTGATCGCGCTGAGGAGCACGCGTGTGCTGTCGGAGCGGCCGTGGGGTGGTTCTCGGCCCGATCAACCGGCTGCCGATCGGCTTCGAACCCCACCGTCGCTGCCGCGGTGGCCTGCGGGCGAAACCCGGGACCGCCTGCCCGCGACCGATGCCGCGGGGTTCGTCAGCTCACCAGCCTCGCTCCCGCCACTCTCCGAGGTGCGGTCGCTCGGCTCCGAGGGTCGAGTCGTCGCCGTGGCCGGGGTAGAACCACGTCTCGTCCGGGAGCGGCCCGAAGATCCGCTCCTCCAGGTCGTCCATGAGCTGGACGTGGTCCTCGGTGGTGGCCGTCTTCCCGTGGCCGCCGGGGAAGAGGGAGTCGCCGGTGAACAGGTGCGGGTACCCGCCGGGCGCCGGGTCGCGGTAGACGAGGGCGATAGAGCCGGAGGTGTGGCCGCGCAGGTGCACCACCTCGAGCTCGATCTCGCCGAAGCGGACCGTGTCGCCGTGCTCCACCAGCTCGTCCATCGGGATCGGCAGCTCGGGGGCGTCGAGGGGGTGGGCGATCTGGCGGGTCTGGAACATCCCGGCCACGGCGCCGAGGGCCTGCCAGTGGTCGTGGTGGCGGTGCGTGGTGACCAGGTGGTTCAGCTCGGGGCGGCCGTCGTCGGCACCGACGAGGTCGGCGAGCCGGTCCGGCTCGTTCGCGGCGTCGATCAGCAGCGCCTCGTTCGTGGCGCGGCACACCAGGAGGTAGGCGTTGTTGTCCATCGGGCCCACGGAGATCTTGGTGATGCTGAGGGACTCGAGGTCGCGGCGGATGGCAGCGCCGCCCGGGTCGACATGGCCGGTGTAGCTGTCGAGGACGTCCACCCGCACAGACTAGGACCGTGGCCGGGTGGCGGGACCCGCCCGTCACGATCGGATCGCGTTGGGATGAGCGATTAGCCCGAATCGTTGACAGCAGATCGGTCGCTCGACAACGATCCGTCGACACTCGACCCCGGGCGTGACCAGTTCGACGAGGAGCTGTCTGCGATGGATCCCCACCCACTCACCCGACGACGTCTCCTCGGTCTTTTCGGTGCGGCCGCATCCGTGCCGGTGCTCTCGGCGTGCGGCAGCAGCGTCGGGGGCTCCGACGGCGGGGGCGCCACCGGCGGTGGCGGAGGCACGGTCAAGGTCGGCCTCGTCGTGCCGCAGTCGGGCGTCTACGCCGCGCTCGGCACGGACATGCAGCGCGGGTGGCAGCTCTGGCTGGACCAGAACGGCGGCAAGTTCGGCGATTTCGCCGTGGAGACCGTGGTCGCCGACGAGGGCGAGACCCCGCAGACGGGCGTGCCCGCGGTGCAGAAGGTGCTGCAGAGCGACGGTGTCGACGTGGTCGTCGGCCTGGTCAACTCGGCCACCGCGCTCGGGGTGCGGGACGCCATCACCGAGGCGCGCAAGCTGCTGATCGTCACCAACGCGGGCGCCGAGGACGTCACCGGTGCCCGCCGGACCCCGTACATCTGGCGCACGTCGTTCACCAACGGCCAGATCTCCGCCGCGATGGGCACTCACCTCGCCGAGTCGGGCTTCTCGGAGGGCGTCTACGCGATCGCACCCGACTACGCGGCGGGCAGCGAGGTGATCTCGCACTTCAAGCGGGCGTTCGAGGCCGGCGGCGGGCGCGTGGTCGGCGAGGTGAAGACGCCGTTCGGCACCACATCGGACTACCAGCCGTTCCTCACCGGGATCCAGGACTCCGGGGCGCGGGCCACGTTCTGCTTCTTCTCCGGCTCCGAGGCGATCACGTTCGTGCGCCAGTACGCGCAGTTCGGGCTGGCCGGGTCGATCCCGCTCTACGGCTCGGGCTTCCTCACCGAGGGGAACGTGCTGCCCCAGCAGGGCGACGCCGCCCTGGGCGTGCAGAACACGCTGCACTACAGCGACCAGCTGGACAACCCGGCCAACAAGGCGTTCGTCGACGCCTACACCACGGCCCACGGCGAGGCGCCGAGCTGCTTCTCGATGGCCACCTTCGACGCGGCCAACGTGCTCGACCGGGCGCTGCGCGGCGCCACCGCGCTCGACGGCGACGCCCTCTCCGGCGCGCTCGGCGGCATCGGGACGGTCGACGACAGCCCGCGCGGCCCGTGGACGTTCGAGAACCAGACGCCGCGGCAGAACATCTACCTGCGCAAGGTCGAGAACGTCGGCGGCACGCTGGTGAACGCCGTGGTGCAGGATCTCGGCCCGCAGAGCCAGCCAGCGGCGGTCTGATGCTCGTCTCGGTCCTCAACGGGCTCGCCATCGGGTTCCTGCTGTTCATCCTCGCGGTCGGGTTGTCGATCGTGTTCGGGATGATGGACGTGCTCAACCTCGCCCACGGCGCGCTCTTCCTCGGCGGGGCGTACCTGGGCGCCGCGCTCTCCGGGAGCTGGGGCGGCTTCCTCGCGGCGCTCGGGATCGCCGCGGTGGGCGGGCTCCTCGCCGGGGCGCTGCTGTCGCTGATGACCGGGCCGCTGCGCAGGCGCTCGCACCTGGACCAGGCGCTGCTCACGCTCGGGGTGGCGTTCGTCGTGGCCGAGCTGCTGATCATCGCCTTCGGGGACGACCCGCTGTCGGCGGCGGCCCCGCCCGCGCTGGACGGCTCGGTGACGGTGTTCGGCGCGGTGTACCCGGCCTACCGGCTCGTGCTGATCGGCGTCGGGGCGGTGCTGGCGGTCGCGGTGTACCTGGTGGTCGAGCGCACGCGGGTCGGCGCGCTGGTGCGCGCCACCGTCGCCGATCGGGACATGGTGGCCACGCTCGGCATCGACAACCGCCTCGTCACCACCGCCGTGTTCGCCGTCGGGTCGCTGCTCGCCACCACCGCGGGTGTGCTCGGCGGGCCGATCTACGGCGCCCGGCCGGGCCTCGACGCCACCGTGCTCATCCTGGCGCTCGTGGTCGTCGTGATCGGCGGACTCGGCTCGGTGCGGGGCGCGCTGGTCGGGGCGCTGATCATCGGGCAGGTCGACACGCTCGGCCGGATGCTCCTGCCCGAGCTGGCCTCCTTCGTACTGTTCGCGGCGCTCGCACTGGTGCTGGTGCTGCGGCCGCAGGGCCTGTTCGGCGGGCCGGCGGCGGTGGGCGCCCGGTGACGGCCGTGGAGGCGCCCGCTGTTCCGGGCGGCGCGGCGGCGGTCACCCCGCGGGCGCCGCGGGGCCGGGCCTGGCTCGGTGCGGTGGCCGTCGTCGCCGTGCTCGCGGCGGTGCCGCTGTTCCTCGCGCCGTTCGCCACCACGACGCTCACCCGCATCCTGGTGTTCGCGCTGTTCGCGGTGAGCCTCGACCTGCTCGTCGGCGTGACGGGCCTCCCGTCGCTCGGGCACGCTGCCTACTTCGGCGCGGGCGCCTACGCCGCGGGCTGGGTCTCGATCCACGTCACGGCGGAGGCGCCGGTGCCGCTGCTGGTCGGGGCCGCGGTCGGGGCGGTGGCCGCCGCGCTCACCGGCTGGATCACGGTCCGCAGCGCGGGAGTGTTCTTCCTGATGCTCACGCTCGCCATCGGCGAGGTCGTGCAGCAGCTGGGCAACGCGTGGGACTCGGTCACCGGGGGCGCGAACGGCCTCACCGGGATCCCGTCGGTGCGGGTCGCAGGGGCGCCGCTCGCGAACGCCGGGTTCACCTACTGGTACGTGCTCGCGGTGTTCCTCCTCGGGTTCGCGCTCGTCTGGCTGGTGGCGCGGTCGCCGTTCGGGGCCGCGCTGCGGGGGATCCGGGACAACGAGCCGCGGATGCGCGCGATCGGATACCCGACATCGCTCTACAAGTACGCGGTGTTCGTGCTCGCAGGCGGCGTCGCGGGCCTGGCGGGGTCGCTGCTCGCGGCGCAGGCGCGGTTCGTCGCGCTGCCCGACATGGGCTTCGTGACGGCGGCGTTCGCGCTGCTCGCCGTCGTCATCGGCGGGGCCGGGTCGCTGTGGGGCGCGTGCCTCGGCGCGGCGCTGGTGATCGTCGTCAGGGACGCGCTCGGGCCGAGCCTCGGCGGGCACGGCACGCTGCTGCTCGGTGCGGTGTTCGTGCTGGTCGTCTACGTGCTCCCGCGCGGGGCGGCGGGTATCCGGCTGCGCCGTCGGAGGTCGTCGTGAACGCTCTGCGGTGCACGGGCCTCGGCCGGTCCTTCGGCGCGCTCAAGGCCGTCGACGGGGTCGATCTCGCGGTGGAACCGGGCGCCCGGCACGCGCTGATCGGGCCGAACGGTGCCGGGAAGTCGACCCTGTTCAAGCTGGTCACCGGCACCATGCGGGCGCACGCGGGCACCGTGGAGCTGGCCGGGCGCGACGTCACCCGGCTGTCGGATGTGGCGCGCTGCCGGCTCGGGATGAGCCAGACGATGCAGCACGCGAGCCTGTTCGGGTCGATGACGGCGGCCGAGACCGTCGCGCTTGCGGCGGCCCGGCACGAGGGCGGGCGGATCTCGCCGCTGCCGCGCAGGCGTCCGGCGGTGCGGGCCCGCGCCGAGGAGCTGCTCGCCGAGGTCGGGCTCGCCGACCGCCGCGACGTGCCCGTCCCGGCCCTCTCGCACGGCGAGCGCAAGCAGCTGGAGGTGGCGCTCGCGCTGGCCTGCCGCCCGTCGCTGCTGCTGCTCGACGAGCCTGCGGCCGGCATGTCGCCCGCCGAGAGCGCGCGACTGCTCACGCTGCTGTCCGCGCTGCCCGCGGAGATCACGGTGCTCTTCGTGGAGCACGACCTGGATCTGGTGTTCTCCCTCGCCGACTCCGTCACCGTGCTGCACCTCGGGCGGGTGCTGCTGTCCGGCACGCCCGACGAGGTGCGCGCGAGCGAGGCCGTGCGCGAGGCGTACCTGGGGGCGGGCCGCCGCGAGGAGTTGTTCCTGTCATGAGCGAGCTTGCGAGCGAATCATCAGCGCGGAGTTTCCTCCAGGTCCGCGGGCTCGTCTCCGGTTACGACCGGGGCGTCGTGCTGCACGGCGTCGACCTCGACCTGGCCGCGGGCAGCGTGCTCGGGCTGCTCGGGCGCAACGGGGTCGGCAAGTCGACGCTGATCATGACGCTGGCCGGGCTCGTGCCGCCGAGCGCGGGCTCGGTGCTGCTCGACGGCCGCGAGCTCGCCGGGCAGCGCCCGGACCGGATCGCGCGAGCCGGCGTGGCGCTCGTGCCGCAGGGGCGGCGGGTGTGGGCGACGCTGACGGTGGCCGAGCACCTCGCACTCTCGTCCCGGGGCCGCGGACGTACCTGGACCGTGGACACCGTGCTCGACCTGCTGCCCCGGCTCGCCGAGCGTCGCCGGCACTACGCGGGCCAGCTGTCGGGCGGGGAGCAGCAGATGCTGGCCGTCGCCCGCGCGCTGCTGACCGACCCGCGGCTGGTGCTGCTCGACGAGCCGTCCGAGGGACTCGCGCCGGCGGTGGTCGACAAGATCGGCGAGGTCGTCAGCACCCTGCGCGGCGAGGGGGTTGCGGTGCTGATCGTGGAGCAGGACCTGCACCTGGCGTTCGCCGTGGCCGACGAGATCGCGGTGATGGAGAAGGGCGTGCTCGTGCACCGGGTGCCGACGCCGGAGTTCCGGCGGGATCCGGACACGGCCTACCGGCTGCTCGGCGTGGCGTGAACACAGCGCCCGCGGAGGCCGCCGTGATGCAGCCGACCGCGGCCCACTGCCGCGCGTCCAGCAGTTCGCCGAGCAGCACCAGTCCCGCCAGGGCGCCGACCACCGGTTCCAGGCTCTGCAGCACGCCGACCGTGCGTGGCGGCAGCCTGCGCAGCGCGGCGAGGTCGAGCGAGTAGGGGAGCACCGCCGACAGCACGGCGACGAGCAGCCCGATGGCCAGCGCCCGTGGCTGGACGAGCTCCGTGCCGGACGACGAGATCCCGAACGGGAGCGAGACGGCAGCCGCCCACGTCACGGCGAGGGCGAGCGTGCCCGGCTGCGCGGTGCCCGCACGACGGCTGAGCAGCAGGTACGCGGCCATCGAAGCGCCCGCGCAGAGCGCGAGCAGCACGCCCACGAGCGGCAGGGGGCCGGCACCACGGCCGATCAGGAACACACCCGCAGCGGCGAGCAGCGCCCATCCCGCGTCCACGGGGTGGCGGGAACCGGCGAGCGCCAGCGTGAGCGGGCCGAGGAGCAGCAGCGACATCGCGATGCCGAGCGGGAGGAGCTGCATGGCGGGATAGACGAGGTTCATCCCGGCGATGGCGGTGCCGAACGCGACGACGAGGGCGACCGTCCGGGCGTCGGCAGGCGGCCGCGGGCGCAGGACCACGAGCAGGACGAGCGCCGCGAGCCCGAGCCGCAACGTGACGACGCCTGCGGGTTCGAGCACGCCGAACGCCTGCTTCCCGAACGCCTGCCCGACCTGGACGCTCACCACGCTCGCGAGCACGAGCAGCGGGGCACGGGACATGACTCCACCGTCCGGCCGGAATCGATGAACGTCCAGCTGTAATTTTCTACGTTAATTCATGTAGCATGAGCTGAATGATCGATCTGCGCAGGCTGCACGTCCTGCGGATGCTCGACGAGCACGGCACCGTCACGGCCGCCGCGGCGGCGCTGCACCTCACGCCGTCCGCGGTGTCCCAGCAGATCCGGCTGCTCGGCCGGGACACCGGCGTCGACCTCCTGGAGCGGGTGGGTCGCGGGGTGCGGCTCACGCCGTCCGCGCGGGTACTGCTCGGCCACGCCGACCGGCTCTACGCCGACTGGGAACGCGTGCTCGCCGAGGCGACCGCCGCCCCCGCGGGCGGGGTGCTGCGGCTCTGCGGGTTCCCCACGGCGCTCGCCGCCCTGCTCGCGCCCGCCGCCGCAGCGCTGCGGGACGCACTGGCCGTCGAGGTCACGGAGGCGGGCAATGCCGAGTGCTTCGCGCTGCTGCTCGCGGGTGAGGCCGACATCGCCGTCGTCCTCCCGGCGCCGGAGGCGCCCCCGCGCGACGACCCCCGGTTCGACCAGCAGCCGCTGCTGCAGGACCCGTTCGACCTGGTGGTGCCGGCGGGTCACCCGCTCGCGTCGGCCGCCGAGGTCGATCTCTCCGCGGCCTCCGACGAGCCGTGGATCGGGGCCGACCGGGGCGATGACTCCGCGATCGTGCTGGCCGCGTGCAGCGCCGCAGGCTTCGCCCCGCGCATCGCGCACGGCGCGAAGGAGTGGAACGGGGTCGTCGCCCTCGTCTCGCACGGGTTCGGGGTGTGCCTGATGCCACGGCTCGCGCCGGTCCCGGCGCACCACCGGGTCGTGCGGATACCGCTGCGCCACCCCGCTCCGTCCCGGGCGGTGCTGACGTGCGTGCGCCGCGGGAGCGGTGCGCAGCCGGCGGTCGCGCGCGGGCTGGCCGCCCTCGCGGCGGTGGGTGCGCAGTCACCGCTGCCGCTGGTCGACGGCGAGCACGACGAGGCCGTGCCGCACCGGCACACCTACCGGGCGGCTCCGTCCTGACCCGTCGTCAGCACCGTGCGGATGGTCACCGCGTCGCGCAGCAGGACCGTGACCGGCGTGGTGTCGACCACCCCCGCCAGCTGTTCCTTCAGGTCCCGGCCGACCTCGCTGTCGACCGTGACGCGCCGGTCGAGCATCGGCGGGGTGCTCGGGTGCACGCCAACGTGCACCGTGACGGCGCCGGGATCGATGTGCCAGCGTTGCAGGAACGTGCGCACCGACATGGCCGTGCAGGCCGAGAGGGACGCCGCCAGCAGGCCGAACGGGGTGGCGCCGGGCGGCTCTTCCCCGGTGCCGTCGGGCACGGCGCAGCTCAGCTCGAGCCCGTTGACGCTCAGGTCCGCTGCCTCGCTCTCGGGGGACGGCAGGCGCGCGACGGACCAGACGTTCGGTTCTCCCACCGCATCAGCCTAGAACCCCGCGGGTACTGCTGACGCAGCCCTCTCGGTGCCGGCGCGCCCCCGGTGAGCGGTCGTTCGAACGTGTGTGCGATCCTCGTTCCGGCTGCCCGGCTCCCCGCAGCAGCCGCTCGCCGGGCCGACGCACCGGTTCTGTCGGTGGCCGCGCCTAGCATGGATCGAGGGCCGCCATCGGCCCTCCACCCGCATCTCAGGAGGCTTCCCCACCGTGGCCGACCGTCTGGTAGTACGCGGCGCCCGCGAGCACAACCTCCGCGGCGTCGACCTCGACCTGCCGCGCGACAGCCTCGTGGTGTTCACCGGCCTGTCCGGGTCGGGCAAGTCCAGCCTCGCCTTCGACACCATCTTCGCCGAGGGGCAGCGCCGGTACGTCGAGTCCCTGAGCGCGTACGCGCGGCAGTTCCTCGGCCAGATGGACAAGCCCGACGTCGACTTCATCGAGGGCCTCTCGCCCGCGGTCTCGATCGACCAGAAGTCCACCAACCGCAACCCGCGGTCCACGGTGGGCACCATCACAGAGGTCTACGACTACCTGCGCCTCCTGTACGCGCGCGCGGGCGTGCCGCACTGCCCCGTGTGCGGGCACGTCATCGAGAAGCAGACCCCGCAGCAGATCGTCGACCAGGTCCTCGCCATGGAGGAGGGCAGCCGGTTCCAGGTGCTGGCGCCGGTGGTGCGCACCCGCAAGGGCGAGTTCGTCGACCTGTTCTCCAACCTGCAGGCGCAGGGCTACTCGCGCGTGATGGTCGACGGCACGGTCCACCAGCTCACCGACCCGCCCAAGCTCAAGAAGCAGGAGAAGCACGACATCTCCGTCGTGGTCGACCGGCTCACCGTCAAGGGGTCGGCCAAGCAGCGGCTCACCGACTCGGTGGAGACGGCGCTGCGGCTGGCCGACGGGCTCGTCGTGCTCGACTTCGTCGACCTGCCCGACGACGACCCGCACCGCGAGGTCCGCTTCTCCGAGCGGATGGCCTGCCCCAACGGCCACGCGCTCTCGCTGGACGACCTCGAGCCGCGCACGTTCTCCTTCAACTCGCCCTACGGCGCGTGCCCCGAGTGCACCGGCATCGGCGTCAAGAAGGAGGTCGACCCGGAGCTCGTGGTGCCCGACCCGGAGCGGTCCCTCGCCGAGGGCGCGATCGCGCCGTGGGCGGGCGGGCAGTCGGCGGAGTACTTCGGGCGGCTGCTGGAGGGCCTGTCCCGCGCGGTCGGCTTCCGCATGGACACCCCGTGGCGCAAGCTGGGCGCCGCGGCGCAGAAGGCGGTGCTGCACGGCACCCAGGACCAGGTGCACGTCCGCTACCGCAACCGCTACGGCCGCGAGCGCTCGTACTACGCCAACTACGAGGGCGTCGTCCCGTTCCTGGAGCGGCGGCTCGACCAGACCGACTCCGAGTACGCGCGCGAGAAGTACGAGGGGTACATGCGCGACGTGCCGTGCCCCGCGTGCAAGGGGGCGCGGCTGAAGCCCGAGGTACTGGCCGTCACGCTCAAGCACCGCATCCAGGGCGACCGCTCCATCGCCGAGGTCACGGCGATGTCGGTGGGCGAGTGCTCGGAGTTCCTCGGCGGCATGCAGCTCGACGAGCGTCAGGCGGCGATCGCGGGCCGGGTGCTCAAGGAGGTGCAGGCGCGGCTGGGCTTCCTGCTCGACGTCGGGCTGGACTACCTCTCGCTCGACCGCGCCGCGGGCACGCTGTCCGGTGGCGAGGCCCAGCGCATCCGGCTCGCCACGCAGATCGGCTCCGGCCTCGTCGGCGTCCTGTACGTGCTGGACGAGCCGTCGATCGGGCTGCACCAGCGCGACAACCGGCGGCTCATCGAGACCCTCACCCGGCTGCGCGCCCTCGGCAACACGCTCATCGTCGTCGAGCACGACGAGGACACCATCCGGCACGCCGACTGGGTCGTCGACATCGGCCCGGGCGCGGGGGAGCACGGCGGGCAGATCGTCCACAGCGGCCCGGTCGCGGAGCTGGAGGCGCACGACACCTCGCTCACCGGCGCCTACCTGTCCGGTCGGCGTTCCATCCCGGTCCCCGACATCCGCCGGCCGCGCGACCGCAAGCGCCAGCTCACGGTCGTCGGAGCCCGCGAGCACAACCTGCGGGGCATCGACGTCGACATCCCGCTCGGGTGCCTCGTATCCGTCACCGGCGTGTCGGGCTCTGGCAAGTCCACGTTGGTCAACGACATCCTCGCCACGGTGCTCGCCAACAAGCTCAACGGCGCCCGCCAGGTCCCGGGCCGGCACACGCGCATCACCGGTCTCGACGGGCTCGACAAGCTGGTGCGGGTCGACCAGTCGCCGATCGGGCGCACTCCGCGGTCCAACCCGGCCACCTACACGGGCGTGTGGGACAAGATCCGCACGCTGTTCGCCTCCACGACCGAGGCGAAGGTGCGCGGCTACCAGGCGGGCCGGTTCTCGTTCAACGTCAAGGGCGGCCGCTGCGAGGCGTGCTCCGGCGACGGCACCATCAAGATCGAGATGAACTTCCTGCCGGACGTCTACGTGCCGTGCGAGGTCTGCAAGGGCGCCCGGTACAACCGCGAGACCCTCGAGGTGCACTACAAGGGCAAGACGGTCGCCGACGTCCTCGACATGCCCATCGAGGAGGCGGCCGAGTTCTTCGCGCCGATCACCTCGATCGCCCGCTACCTGCGCACCCTCGTCGACGTCGGGCTCGGGTACGTGCGGCTCGGGCAGCCGGCGCCCACCCTGTCCGGCGGGGAGGCCCAGCGCGTCAAGCTCGCGTCGGAGCTGCAGAAGCGGTCCAACGGCCGCACGATCTACATCCTCGACGAGCCCACCACCGGCCTGCACTTCGAGGACATCCGCAAGCTCCTCGACGTGATCAACGGCCTGGTCGACAAGGGCAACTCGGTGATCGTCATCGAGCACAACCTCGACGTCATCAAGACGTCCGACTGGATCATCGACATGGGCCCGGAGGGCGGCTCGGGTGGTGGCACGGTGATCGCCGAGGGCACCCCGGAGCAGGTGGCCGCCAACCCTGCGAGCTACACCGGTCAGTTCCTGAAAGGGCTGGTCACGCCGGAGGAGGCACCGGCGCCGAGGACCACGCGCCGGAAGAAGGCGACCGCCGCCAGCTGAGTGCCGCTGGGGCCGACCGGGCAGGGTCGGCTCCGGGGACGTCGCCCGGGTGCAGGGATCGGGAGCGGCCGCTGGGCGCATGATCGATTCGATCACCACAGCAGCGCGTGACTCAGAGCTCCGAAGTACTTTCTCGCGATGATCATCACGTGGCGATTCCGACGAACGGCGCCCTCGTCGGATAGGTACCGACGAGGGCGCCGTTCGTCGGATCGCTACTGGTAGCTCACCGCCTCCGGCCGCACCACGATCACCACGCGGTGGGGCGCGTCGCCGGGCGGGCCGTCGAGCTCGAGGCCGTAGCGCTTCGCCAGCTCCGCGAAGAACTCCGCGTCGGGATCGGGCTCGCTCCGCTCCACCGTGCCGCGCACCTCGAGGTAGCGGTACGGCTTGTCCGGGTCGTTCACCGACATCGCGATGCGCGGCTCCGCCGTCACGTTGCGGTACTTCTGGCGGGTCGTCGTGTTGGTGAACCGCAGGTACTCGCCGTCCCAGGAGAACCACATCGGATTGGCCTGCGGGGTCCCGTCCGGGCGGACGGTCGCGAGGTGTCCGAAGAGCGGGCGGGTCAGCAGGTCCTCGTACTCGGCCGGGATCATCAGGCGGCTCCGTCGCCGTGCTCGATTGCCTCCGCTTCGCTCCGCCGGGCGAGCGGGCCTTCGAGGCGCCGTCCTGCTCCTCCGTTGCTCAGTCGCTCGTCCCTCGCTCCCTGCGCGCCTCCCCCGCAGGACAGCGCCGGCCCGCTCGCCGTGTCGCGCTCCACCCAGGTCATGTCCGGGTAGCGCTCGCCCGCGGGCTGCAACGCGTCGAGGCGGGCGAGGTCGTCGGCGGTGAGCGTGACGTCGAGCGCGCCTGCGTTCTCCTCCAGGTACCGGACGCGCTTGGTGCCCGGGATCGGGACGACGTCGTCGCCCTGCGCGAGCAACCAGGCCAGCGCCACCTGGCCCGCGGTCGCCCCGTGCGCCTCGGCGATCTCCCGCACCGCGCTGACCAGGGCCAGGTTGCGGTCGAGGTTCTCGCCCTGGAAGCGGGGGAGGGTGCGGCGGAAGTCGTCAGGGGCGAACGTGCCGGTGAGGGTGCCGGTGAGCAGGCCGCGGCCGAGCGGGCTGTAGGGCACCACGCCGATGCCGAACTCCCGGCAGGCCGGGAGCACGGCGCGCTCGATGTCGCGGCTGAACACCGACCACTCCGTCTGCACCGCTGCGATCGGGTGCACCGCGACGGCCCGGCGGATGGTGTCGGCCGAGCCCTCGGACAGACCGAGGTGGCCGACGAGCCCGTCCGCCACGAGTTCGGCCATCGCGCCGACGGTGTCCTCGATCGGCACGGTGGGGTCGGGCCGGTGCAGGTAGTACAGGTCGATGTGGTCGACGCCGAGCCGGCGCAGCGACGCCTCGCAGGCCTGCCGGACGTACTCCGGCCGTCCGTCGACGCCGGCCGGGCGGCCGTCCTCGCCGGCGATGATGCCGAACTTGGTGGCGAGCACGACCTCCTCGCGGCGGTCGGCCAGCACCTCGGCGAGCAGTTCCTCGTTGGCGCCGCGGCCGTACAGGTCCGCGGTGTCGAGGAAGGTGACGCCGAGGTCCAGCGCCCGGTGCAGGGTGGCGAGCGACTCGTCCCGGTCCGTCGGGCCGTACGCGGTGCTCATGCCCATGCAGCCGAGGCCGAGCGCGCTCACGGACAGGGGGCCGAGGGCACGGGTGGGTAGGGACACAGATGTCTCCTGGGGTGAAGGGTGATCCGAGAAGCCGAGCGGTGGGTCAGGGCTGAGCGTGCCCGCCGTAGGCGGCGATCTTGAACTCGATCGTGTCGAGGGCGAACGTGAGCTCCTGGATCTGCGCGCGGACCGCCTCGCGGTGGGCGAGCATCATCTCCAGCCGCTCCGGCACGCTGGCCTCGCCCTCGGCGACGAGGGCGATGTAGCGCTGCAGGTCGCGGATGGACATCCCCGTCATCCGCAGCCGGTTGAGGAACACCACGCGGGCGTAGTCACCGGCGTTGTAGATCCGGTGCCCGGTGGCGTCGCGCGCGACCGTCAGCAGCCCGATCCGCTCGTAGTACCGCAACGTGTGGGCGGAGACACCGGTGCGTTCGGCCATCTCGGCGATCGTCAGCGTCGCGTCCGGAGCCGGAACCGCCGCGTCCTGCCTCTGCAGGCGGTCCAGTGCGGCGTCCACCGATGCGGTCATGTCCACGACGCTAGGCCTTCGAGCGCGCTCTAACGCAAGCCTCTACCAGGCGACCGGGAGGTGGTGCACGCCATAGATCGTGGAGTGGGTGCGCAGCGGCACGTCGGCGGGGTCGCAGTCGAGCCGCAGCGTCGGGAACCGGCTGAGGAGCGCGGGGAAGGCCACCCGCATCTCCACGCGGGCCAGCTGCTGGCCGAGGCACTGGTGGATCCCGTGGCCCAGCGTCAGGTGGCCGGTGGCCCGCCTGCGCAGGTCGAGGGTGTCGGGGTCCGGGTACTGCGCGGGGTCGCGGTTGGCGGCCTGCACGGCCAGCGTGACGCTCTCGCCCGCCCGGATCAGCTGCCCCTCCACCTCGACGTCCTCGAGCGCGGCGCGGATGTTGGTGTGGGTGATCGTCAGGAAGCGCAGCAGCTCCTCCACCGCCGTATCGATGGCTTCGGCTCCGCTCCGGCGGGCTTGCGGGCCCTCGAGGCGCCGTCCTGCTCCTCCGGTGCTCGGTCGCTCGTTCCTCGCTCCCTGCGCGCCTCCCCCGCAGGACGACGCCGGTCCGCAAGCGTCGGCGATCGCGGGGGCGGAGCGCAACGCGGCGAGCTGGTCCGGGTGGCGCAGCAGCGCGAACGTGCCGAGGCCGAGCATGTTCGCCGTGGTGTCGAGGCCCGCCCCGAGCAGGAAGGCGCCGGTGCCGGCGAGCTCGTCGTCGGTGAGGTCGCTCTCGCACAGCGCGCTGAGGATGTCCTCGCCGGGGTCGGCGCGCTTGGCCCGCACCAGACCGAGCAGGTACTCGTGGAGCGCCGTCCAGGCGTCGGCCATCGCCTCCGGTTCGCTCATGCCGGTCAGCGTGTACACGTGGCGCTGGAAGGTCTCGCGGTCGGCGTACGGCACGCCGAGCAGCTCGCAGATCACCAGCGCGGGGACCGGCGCCGCGAACGCGGTCACGAGGTCGACCGGCGGGCCCTGCCGCTCCATGGCATCGAGCTGGGCCGCGGTGATCTCCTCGACCCGCTCGGTGAGCGCGCGCATCCGGCGCACGGTGAAGTAGCCGACGAGCAGGCGCCGCAGGCGCGTGTGCTCGGGCGGGTCGATCCCCGTGAGGTCGCCGACCGGGGCAGGCGGCAGTTGCGGCGGCGCGCCCTCGATCGGGAGGTGCATGAGCTCGTACCGGCTGCTGAAGCGGCGATCCCCGAGCAGGGTGCGCACGACCTGGTACCCGGTGGCCAGCCAGCCGTCGTGGCCGTCGGGGTAGGTCATCCGGACCAGCGGGTGCCGGTCGCGGATCTCGGCCAGCTCGGCGGGCGGGTCGAACGGCCGGTCCGGGTGGCGGACGGTGGGCAGGGTGGTGACGCGAGGGGCGAGCGAGGTCATGGCGGTCCCCCATCAGGCACGGTTGTAGAGGTGGATCGCCCAGAGGTAGCTGGCCAGGGCGATGGCGGCGCTCCAGAGGAACGCGGCGACGGCGTCGGCGACCGGCGTGCCCATGAGCAGGCCGCGCACGGTCTCGATCACCGGGGTGAACGGCTGGTACTCGGCGAACCAGCGGAGCACGACCGGCATGGAGTCGGTCGGGACGAACCCGCTGCCGAGGAAGGGCAGCAGCATCAGCGGCATGGGCGTGTTGCTCGCGGTCTCGACGCTGCCCGCGCTCATGCCGAGCGCGACGCCGAGCCAGATCAGCGCGAAGGCGAAGGCGGCGATCGTCCCGAGCGCGGCGAGCCACCCGCCGACGCCCGCGGCCGGACGGAACCCGACGAGGACCGCGACGCAGGCCACGACGGCGACCGACAGCATCGTCTGGACCATGCTGCCCAGCACGTGCCCCGTCAGCACGGACGGCCGGAAGATCGCCATCGTGCGGAACCGGGCGACGATGCCCTCGGTCATGTCCATCGCCACCGACACGGACGTGCCGCTCACGGCGGTGCCCACGGTCATCAGCAGGATCCCGGGGGCGACGTAGGTGGCGTAGTCGCCGCGGCCTCCGCCGAGCCCGGCGCCGAGCGTGCCGCCGAGGACGTACACGAACAGGAGCAGGAAGATCACCGGCATCCCGACGAGCATCAGCGTCATCGAGGGGTAGCGCTGCATGTGCCGCAGCTGGCGGCGCAGCATGGTCGAACAGTCCCGGACGGGGTGAGCGGCGAGGGCGGTGGTCATCGGGAGGTCGCCTCCTCGAGCGTCGGGCGGCCGGTGAGGGCGAGGAACACGTCGTCGAGGTCGGGGGTGTGCACGGACAGCCGGTCGGCCTCGACCTCGAGGCGGTCCAGCTGGTCGAGCAGGTCGCGGATCTCGTAGGCGGTGCCGCCGCTGGCCACCTGCAGCGCCAGCGCGGCGTCGTCCCGGACGGCGCCGGTGAGCACCCGGACCGCCGCGTCGTACCCGGCGGCGTCGGGGAAGGTCAGCCGGACGTGCCCGCCGGGCACGAGGCTCTTCAGCTCGTCGGCCGTGCCGGCCGCGACGATCCGGCCGTGGTCGAGCACCGCGATGCGGTCGGCCAGCTGGTCGGCCTCCTCCAGGTACTGGGTGGTGAGCAGCACCGTGACGCCGGTGGCGGCGAGCTCGCGGATCATCTGCCAGAGCGCGCGCCTGCTGCGGGGGTCGAGCCCGGTGGTCGGCTCGTCGAGGAAGAGCACCCGGGGGCGGCCCACGAGACCCATCGCCAGGTCGAGGCGCCTCCGCATGCCGCCGGAGCAGGTGGCGGCGGGCTTGCCGGCGGCGTCGGCCAGGTCGAAGCGTTCGAGCAGGTCGCGGGCCCGGCGACGGCCCTCGGCCCGGGGCAGGTGGTGCAGGTCGGCCATCAGGACGAGGTTCTCCTCGCCGGTGAGCAGGCCGTCCACGGCGGAGAACTGGCCGGTCACGCCGATCGCCGCGCGCACCGCGTCGGGGTCGCGGGCCGGATCGTGGCCTGCGACGCGGACGCTCCCGCCGTCCGCGGCGATGAGCGTCGAGAGGATGTTGACGGCGGTGGTCTTGCCGGCGCCGTTCGGCCCGAGCAGGGCGAAGATCGAGCCGGCCGGGATCTCGAGGTCGAGGCCGTCGAGCACGATCTTGCGGCCGTACGCCTTGCGCAGGCCGCGCACGATGATAGCCGCCGGGGCGGGCATGTCTGCGTCCTTGATCTCCGGGCTCCTCATCGGGCGGCGGGGGACTCGGGGCGCCGGACGACGATGTCTCCGTGGGAGGTGCGGGTGCTGACGGTGGCGACCTCGTCGGACTCCCCGGGGCCGCTGGCCGCATCGAGGGTGTTGCGGACCCGGCCGAACTTCGTGTGCACGTCCAGCCGCGCGGCCGTACCAGGGCGGATGCCGATCTCGATGTGGCCGTTGGCGGTCTTGAGCGAGATGTCGCCGCGAACGATCTCGTCGACGCGGATGCCGCCGTTGGAGGTGGTGGCCGTGACGGCCGCCTGCACCGTGTCGATGGTGATGTCGCCGTTCGCGGACCGGCAGGTGAGGTCGCCCTCGACCCGGCCGACCTGGGTGGCGCCGTTCAGGTTCTTGATCGTCGTGGTGCCGCCGACCTCGTCGATGCGCACGGCGCCCGCGGACTTGATCTCGGCGGTTCCGCCGATCCGGTGCACGATGACCCGGCTGTTCGTGGCCAGCTTCGCGGGACCCGTGCGGTCGAGGGTGAGGTCGCCCATCGACGTGGCGAAGTCACAGCGTCCGAGTTCACCCGTGGTGTGCAGGTCGGCGATCCAGGCCTCGCCGTGTACCGCGGAGCCCGTGGGCAGCTCGATCTCGATGTCGAGTGCCCCGGCCGTCCGGGACGGGCCGAGCACGCGCCACGGCTGCGGAGCACGGATCTCCAGGTGGCCGTCGGCGAACTCGGTGCGGGTCCGCTCCGCGAGCTCGACGTCCTTGGCGTTGGACGGATCGCGCGGTCCGATCGTCACGACGGTGTCGGTGCGCTCGCTCGCCCGCAGCCGGATGTCGGCGAGCGTGAGCGTGAGCGTGACGGTGATCGGTTCCGGGGTGGCGAATGTGGGCATGGCAAAGCCCTCCCTCGTAGGAGTGATGGATGTGGAGGGGCCCCGGAGCGCGGGGCCGGAGCTGCTAGCGGACCCAGCCGGTGAGGCTGTCGCCGCCGAGCGCGGTGCGGCGCGTGGCC
The DNA here is from genome assembly GCF_007994075.1 of Pseudonocardia hierapolitana. Lineage (NCBI taxonomy): Bacteria > Bacillati > Actinomycetota > Actinomycetes > Pseudonocardiales > Pseudonocardiaceae > Pseudonocardia > Pseudonocardia hierapolitana. Next base: position 6,350,180 of record NZ_VIWU01000001.1, read on the forward strand.
GGCGGCGCGCCGCGGGTGTCGGACGAGAGCGCGGCCGTGGCCGCGCGCACCAGCCACGCGTTCACCGACAGACGCTCGCGGCCCGCGGCCTCCTCGACGCGCGACTTGAGCGTGTCGGGCAGCCGCAGGTTGATCCGCGTCATGGGGCCGTCTTCGAGGTCGGGCGGTGCGACGCCGCCGGCGCCACCCCCCATCGCGCCGGCGGCGTCCTGGTCGGTGGGCACGACGTCGTCCGCCGGGGGCAGGGTGACGGCGAACCCGGGCTCCCGCCCGCGGAGCCGCATCTCGACGGACCCGGGCGCCAGCTCCTGGGTGATCTCGTCGGCGGCCTCGGACAGGGCTTCCAGCAGCACCAGCCGGACGGCCGACTCCAGGGGCGCGGTGAGTCGCTCGGCGAGCGCCCGGGCGTCCTCACCGCCCGCGCCTGCGGCGACCCCGAGCTCGTAGCGCAGCCGCTCCACGTGTGGCGTCAGGTCCATGCGTGCCACTGTGGCACCACGATGGTGCCAAGTCAAGCGAGGGTGGTGCCAAGCGTGGTGCCGGAGCAGACTTGCCCTCGTGATGATCGGGCTGCTCGGCGTCGTCGAGGCGCGGCGGGACGGTGCCGCCGTCCCGCTCGGCGGCCTGCGCGTGCGCGGGCTGCTGGCCCGGCTCGCGCTCGACGCCGGGCATGCGGTCCCGGTGTCGACCCTCATCGACGACCTGTGGGGCGATGCGCTGCCGGGCAGCGCCGCCAACGCGCTGCAGGCGCTGGTGTCCCGGCTGCGCCGCGCCGTCGGGACGGACCTGGTCGCCACCGCGGCCGGCGGCTACCGCCTCGCGCTGCCGGCGGACGCGGTGGACACCACGCGGTTCGGCGAGCTGGTGGCCGCCGCGAGCGGGGCGGGCGATCCGGGTGCCGGCCACGCGCTGCTCGGGCAGGCGCTCGGGTGCTGGCGCGGTCCCGCCCTCGCCGACGTGCGGGAGCTGCCGTTCGCCGAGCCCGCGGCACACCGGCTGGCCGAGCGGCGGGCGGCGGCGGTGGAGGAGCGGGCCCGGCTCGCGCTGCTGCTCGGCGAGCCGTCCACGGAGATCGACGCGCTCACCGCCCAGCTCGACGCCGCCCCGCTGCGCGAGACCACCGCCGCGCTGCTCGCCCGGGTGCTGCACGCTTGCGGTCGCCAGGCCGACGCGCTCGCGGTGCTGGATCGCACCCGCCGCCGCCTCGTCGAGGACCTGGGCGTCGACCCGGGCGCGGAGCTCGAGGAGGCCCGGCTCGCCGTGCTGCGCGGGGCCGCGGCCCCGGTGCGTCGGGCGGTGCCGCCCCCGGTCCCGGCGCTGACCAGCTTCGTCGGGCGCGACCGCGACGTGGGACGGGTTCGTGAGCTGCTCGCCACCGCCCGGCTCGTCACGCTCACCGGGCCCGGTGGTGCCGGCAAGACGCGGCTGGCGCGCGAGGCGATCGCCGGCAGGGCCGACGGAAGAGCCGGCGAATCGCGGGTGGCCGAGCTCGCCGCGCTGACCGATGCCCACCAGCTCCCGGCCGCGGTGCTCGCCGCCGTCGGCGAGCCGGAGCTCGTGGTCCGCTCCGGCGAGGCCCCCGAGCCCGATACGAACGCGCGGCTCGTCGCGGCGCTGAGCGGGCGCAGGATCGTGCTCGTGCTCGACAACTGCGAGCACCTGGTCGACGCCGTTGCGGCCCTCGCCGAGTCGCTCCTGCTCGCCTGCCCCGGACTGCGCGTGCTGGCCACCAGCCGGGAGCCGCTCGGCATCGCGGGCGAGGTGCTGCACCCCGTCGACGCGCTCGCCCTCGCCGACGCGATGCGCCTGTTCGCCGACCGCGCTGCCGCGGTGCGTCCCGGTTTCGCCCTCACCCCGGACGTGACGCAGGCCGTGGCCGAGATCTGCCGCCGGCTCGACGGACAGCCGCTGCCGATCGAGCTGGCCGCGGCACGGCTGCGCACGCTGTCCCCCGCGGAGATCGCCGCTCGCCTCGACGACCGGTTCCGGCTGCTCACCTCCGGCGCGCGCACCGCCCTTCCGCGGCACCAGACGCTGCGAGCCGTGGTCGACTGGAGCTGGGACCTGCTGGCCGAACCGGAACGGGCGGTTGCGCGCCGGCTCGCGGCGTTCGCCGGGGGCGCCACGGCCGAGGCCGCGGAGCGGGTCTGCGCCGGCCCACCCGTCACCGGGGATGTGTTCGAGCTGCTCGCATCGCTGGTCGACAAGTCCATCGTGGTCGCCGTCCCGCAACCGGACGGTGTGCCGACCCGCTACCGGATGCTGGAGACGATCCGGGAGTACGCGGGCGAACGTCTCGACGAGGCGGGGGAGCGCCGCGCCGCCGAGGCCGCGCATCTCGGGGTGCTGCTCGAGCTCGTCGAGGCCGCCGAGCCGCACCTGCGCGGTGCTGATCAGCTCCCGTGGCTCGCCCGGTTGCGCGCCGAGGCCGAGGAGATCGACGTCGCGCTGCGGCGGGCGGTCGCGGCGGGGGACGCGGCGAGCGCGCACCGGTTGGTGGCGGGCATGGCGTGGTCGTGGATCATCCGCGGCCTGTTCGAGGACGTGGCGCGCTGGCTCGGCGCCGTGGTGGCGATGGAGGGGCCCGCGCCGGCGGCCGCGCGCGCCGTGAACTGGGCGTACGAGGCGCTCCAGTGCGCCATCCGGGGCGACGGCAGCGGGGAGCTGGAGGCGGTCACGGCCGCGGTGGCGCTTGCCGACGAGCTGCCCCGTCCACCCCACCCGACGCTCCAGCTGACGTGGCCGATCCACACGCTCTTCGTCGACGCCGACGACGGGCCGATCCGTCGGCTGGCGGCCGAGGCGGAGGACCCGTGGGTGCGCGCCTTCGCCTTCAACACGCTGGCCCTCGCCGCGGAGAACAACGGCGAGCTCGACGAGCAGCGGCAGCTGCTGCGGGCGGCCCACGAAGCGTTCCGGGCCACCGGCGACCGCTTCGGCCTGGGCATGGTGGTGCACTCGCTCGGCGAGCTGGAGGACATCGCGGGGGACTACGCGGCCGCGGCGGGCGCCTACGACGAGTCGATCGCGCTCGCCACCGAGCTGGGCAACACCGACGACCTGCCGTTGTTCGCGAGCAACCGCGCCATGCTGGACGCGCGCCGCGGTGACCTCGGGGCGGCCCGCTCCCGGCTTCGCCAGGCGCTGGACCTGCAGGCGTCCTGGCTCGGCAACGACGGGGCGCTGCTGATCTCGCTCGCGCACGTCGAGCGGATGGCCGGGGATCTCGACCGGGCGCGCCACCACCTCGCGGCCGCGGCGGCGACCGACGGAGTCGACCGTCCCCACCGTCGGACGAGCCTGGGCCTCGCGAGCGCCGCCGTCGAGGTGGCCGCGGGCGACCTCGCGGCCGCCAGGGCGTGCCTCGCGGAGGCCGTCACGGCATCGGTGGAGACGCGGGACGGCCCGGTGATCGCGCGCGTCGCCGAGGTGGCCGCGACACTCGCCCTGGCGGAGGGCGATCCCGCGGCGGCCGGCCTGCTGCTCGGGGTCGCCGCCGCGCAGCGCGGATCGGTCGACGTCGGCAACCCGGAGGTGCAGGTCGCGTACGACCGCGTCCGCGCCGCACTCGGCCGGGAGGCGGACGAGGCGGTGCGCGGTGGCCTGGAACTGCCTCGCCACGAGGGCTGCGCCGCCCTCGTCGCGTACGCCGGTGAGTCGGCCGCACGCTAGGTCCGGCGCTGGTAGAGCGCCACCGCGAGCGGCGCGAAGATCCCGACCATCACGGCGGACGCCACCAGCGCCGCCGTCGCGGGACCCGCCACCGGCCCGCCGGTGAGCAGCCCGCGCACGGCGTCGGAGAGCTTCGACACGGGGTTGACCTCGACGAACCCCCGCAGCCACCACGGCATCGTCGCCGCCGGGACGAAGACGTTGCTGCCGAAGGTGATCGGCAGCATGATCAGCGCGCTGAGCCCCTGCACCGACCTCGGCTGGGTGACCACCATGGCGAGCGCGGTGAACACCCAGCACAGCGCGAACGCGAACGCGGTGACCAGCCCGAGCGCGGCGAGCACGGCGAGCGGGTTCGTCCCGAACCGGAACCCGAGGACCACGCCGAGCACCAGCATGATCAGCCCGGAGGTGAGGTACCGGACGAGATCGGCCCCGATCGCCCCGACCAGCGGGGCCGACCGCCCGATGGGCAGGCTGCGGAACCGGTCGAAGATCCCGGTGTTGAGGTCGTCGGCGAGCGCCACCCCGGTACCGGCCGACGCGAAGACGAACGTCTGCACGAGCACGCCGGGGAGGGCGAACTGCAGGTACGTCTGCGGGTCCCCGGAGATGGCGCCGCCGAAGACGTAGACGAACAGCAGCAGGAAGATCACCGGCTGCAGGGTGACGTCGAGCAGCGCCTCCGGCGAGTGGACCGTCTTGACGATGCCGCGCCAGGCGAGCGTGGCGCTGTGTCGCAGGGTTGCCGGGAGGGCGGGTGCCGTGATGGCGGTCGTCATGCCGCGACCTCCTGTTCGATCTCGGAGCTCGTGGCGCTCCCGGTCAGGGTCAGGAAGACGTCGTCGAGGCTCGGCAGCCGCAGCCCCAGCTCGGCGATCGCGATGCCGGCCTCGTCGAGCCGCAGGCCGAGCCGGTGCAGCAGCCCCGGCCCGCCGCCCGGGACGATCAGCTCGCCCACGGAGTCGGTGCTCGCCGCGGCGCCCGGAGCCGTCTCGGCGACGAGGCCAGCGACGCGGGGGAGGTCCTCGCGGTACAGCGGTCGCACGTGCAGCCGCTGCCCGCCGACCTCCGCCTTGAGCGTGGCCGGGGTGCCCGCGGCGATCACCCGGCCGCGGTCGAGCACGACGAGGTCGTCGGCCAGCTGGTCGGCCTCCTCGAGGTACTGGGTGGTGAGCAGCACCGTGACACCGTCGGCGACGAGCGCGCGTACCGCGTCCCACACCTCGCCGCGGTGGCGGGGGTCGAGGCCGGTGGTCGGCTCGTCGAGGAACAGCACTTCCGGGTGGCCGACGAGGCTGACCGCGAGGTCGAGCCTGCGCCGCATGCCGCCCGAGTACGTGCGCACCAGCCGCCCCGCGGCCTCGGTTAGCCCGAACCGCTCGATCAGGCCCGCCGCCCTGGCCCGCGCCGCACGGCGTGGCATGTCGAGCAGGCGGGCGACGAGCACGAGGTTGTCGGTGCCGGACAGCGCGTCGTCGACGGCTGCGTACTGCCCGGTGAGCCCGATCCGCCTGCGGACGGCCGGGGCGTCCCGCACGACGTCGTGCCCGAGGATGCGGGCGCGGCCGCCGTCGGGGCGCAGGAGCGTGGTGAGGACGCGCACCGACGTGGTCTTGCCCGAGCCGTTCGGGCCGAGCAGGCCGAGCACGGTGCCGCGCCGGGCGGCGAAGTCGACGCCCGCGAGCGCCGTCGTCCCCGTGAAGTTCTTGACCAGGCCCTCGGCCTGGATGACACAGTCCATGGCCGGAAGGCTGCGGGCCGGCGCTGACAGCGCGGCGATATTCCGCTGACAGCGCCGGCGCACTCAGCCGAGGCGGTAGAAGCGGAAGAACATGTCGTCCACCGGCAGTACCTCGATGTCGGCGAAACCGGCGTCGCGGGCGTAGCGGCGCAGGGTGTCCGGCCGCATCACCGTGCCGGTGCCGACGGACCCGGGGTGCGCGAGCCCGTCCGGCAGGCAGCAGGTGATGCTCCAGCCGTACATCAGCTGCTCGACCTCGTCGCCCGGCGCGGTGAACGTCTCCGCCACCCGCTCGTCGACGACGAGCACGACGCCATCGGGTGCGGCGATCCGGCGCATCGTCGCGAGCACCGGGACGGGGTCGGACATGTCGTGGACGCACTCGAACGCGGCCACCAGGTCGAAGCGCCCCTCTGCGGTGGCGGCGTCCGCGCAGTGGAACCGCACCCGGTCGGAGACTCCGGCCTCGACCGCGTTCTGCCGGGCGACGTCGATGGACGGACCGTCGACGTCGTAACCGTCGACGGTCACGCCCGGGTGGGCGAGCGCGATGCCGATCGACGACCAGCCGTACCCGCAGCCGACGTCGGCGACCCGCCCGCCGCGCTCCAGCACGGCGCGGATCTCCGGGATGGACGGCAGGTACTCCCGCGGCAGCGCCCCGAGGAACAGAGGGCGGTTCGCCGCGCCCTGGCCCTCGCGGACGTCCGCCCCGAGCTGTGACCAGGACACCCCGCCGCCCGAGCGGTAGGCACCCACGAGCGCGTCCAGGTGCAGGCCCGCCCCGCCCACGAACCGGGCCAGCGGCAGGACGTGGTTCGGGCTCAGCACGTCGGTGAGCACCTCGGCGTGGCCGGCCGGGAGCCGGAAACGCCGCTCGGCCGGTGCGGCGGCCGGGTCGTCGACGGTGAGCACTCCGGCCACGGCCTGGTGCTCCAGCCACTCGCGGGCGTAGCGCTCCGCGGTGCCGGTGCGCGCCGCCAGCTCGGGCGGGGTCGAGGGCTCGGCAGCGAGGACGCGGTAGTAGCCGAGGCGGTCGCCCAGGTAGGCGGCCTGGACGAGCTGGGCGCCGAGCACGGCATCGAAGATCCGCTCGCCGAACTCCTCGGCGGTCGTGGTGGGCGAGGTGTCGGTGATGGTCATGACTGCTCCTCATCGCATCGGGGGTGGAACCACAGGCTGAACCGGACGATCGGGAGGAACCCGATCGCTTCGGCCAGGGGACGGCTGAGGTCGGAGAAGATCCCGGCGTGCCACAGGTCGGGCCGTGCCCGCAGCCGGGTGCGGGCATGCCGCGCCCAGTGCCCGTGGCCCCGCGCGGCCGGGAGGGTGGCGCCGAACGCGAGACTCGCCAGCCCGTGCTCGACGAAGTGCGCCGAAACCGACACCGGGTTCCCCCCGTCGTCGTGCGAGACCCGGAACGCCAGCCGCTCGTCGGCGAGCAGTGCCGGGCCGAGCAGTGCCGGGCCGCCGTCCGGCGCGGGTAGCGGGTAGGCCTCGACGGCGACGTCCGCCCACAGCGCCAGCTCCGGGGCGGTGCGGACGACGTGTGGCTCGGGCGCGGGCGGCGGGACCGGTGCCAGGTCTGCGGGCGGGCGTAGCAGGACCGGCGGGTGGCCCATCAGCGACCAGCCCCGCCCACGCAGGTCGGGCGTGGGCCAGAGGCTCCACAGCATCAGGTTGCCGCTGCCGCGGGTCAGGTACGGGTCGAGCTCGTCGAGCAGCGCATCCCAGTCCCGCGGCGGGGCGAGCAGGACGACGGCGTTGAAGAAGCCGGTCTCATGGCCGTGGTCGGCCACGATGAACCGGTCGGTACGCGCGACGATCCCGCCCGCGGCCGCTGCGAAGGCCGCGTTTTGCTCGGCCCAGTGGTGTACGAACGTCCGGCACAACGAGTCGGCGTGCGGTGTCGCCTGCTCCCAGCCGTCGGTCAGGTGCTCCGGTGCGGGCGTGGTGGTCATGACGGCGACGTTAGGAACGCCGTCTGTCGGATCCCTCTCACCGGACTGTCACCTCCGGCACCCGCACCCTTCTGCAACGGACGGCGCTATCGCCCATGCCCGGTCCCCACCACAATCGCGGCATGGCGGCCGCGAGCAGCACCGATGTGACTGTCGGCGTGCTCGGGCCGCTGCTCCTGCTGGCCTCGGACGGCGTCCGGATCCCGGTCGCCAGCGGCCGGCAACGCCGGCTGCTCGCGGCCCTCGCTCTGCACGCAGGTGCGGAGGTCGGGTGCGGGACCCTCGCCGAGATCGTGTGGGGCGACGAGCAACCCGCCGATCCGGACGCCGCGCTGCAGACCAACGTCGCGCGCCTGCGCAGGCTGTTGCCCGCGCATGTGACGATCGAGACCGGGGCCCGGAGCTACCGGCTCGTGGTCGCCTCGGACGACCTCGACTCCAGCCGGTTCACCGCGCACCTCGCCCGCGCCGCGGCGGCGCCGGAACCCGGGGCGCGGCTCACCGAGCTGGACGCGGCGCTCGGACTGTGGCGCGGTCGCCCGTTCGCCGACCTCGACGATCCGGCCGCCGAGCCCGAGGTCGCTCGGCTCTCGGCGCTCCGTGCCGCCGCCGTCGAGCAGCGGGCGGAGGCCCTGCTCGCCGCAGGCCGGGCGGGTGCGGCGGTCGCGGCGGCGGAAGCGCTGGTGGCGGCCGACCCGATCCGGGAGAGCGGGGTGGCCGTCCTGATGCGCGCGCTGGTGGCGGCCGGTCGGCCCGCGGACTCGCTGCGGGCGTACACCGGGCTGCGCCGGGAACTGGCCGAGCAGCTCGGCCTCGACCCCTCGCCGGAGCTGCGTGCCCTCCACGAGGAGGTGCTGCGCCGGGGACCGGCTGCCGCGGTCGCGGGTCCGCCGAGGCCTCCCCCGCCTGCCGTCCCGGTCAGCTCGTTCGTCGGGCGCGACGCCGACCTCGCCCGTGCGGCCGGGTTGCTGGCCGAGCGCCGGATCGTCACGCTCTGCGGCCCCGGTGGCGTCGGCAAGAGCCGGCTGGCCCGGCACACCGCCGCTGCCGTCGCCGACCGGTATCCCGACGGCGTCCTGGTCGTCGAGCTCGACGCCGTTCGTCCCCGTGCGGTGGTCGGCCCCGGCGTCGTGGCCGTCGCCGTGGGCGCGGCGCTCCGGCTGTCCGGCGGCGGCTCGGGTCGCCTCCTCGATCGCATCGTGGAGGTGCTCGCCGTGCGACGGCAGCTGCTCGTCGTCGACAACTGCGAGCACGTCCTCGACGGCGTGGCCGCCCTGGTCGACGCCGTCGTGGTGGGTGCCCCGGGCGTGGACGTCCTCGCCACCAGCCGGGAGGCGCTGCGGGTGGACGGCGAGCAGGTGTTCCAGGTCGAGCCGCTGCTGCCGGCACCGGCCGCAGAGCTGCTGGCCGACCGGATCAGCGCCGCGGGCGGGGCTGCACCGACCGACGCCGCGCTCGCGGAGCGGATCTGCGCGCGGCTCGACGGGCTGCCGCTGGCGCTGGAGGTCGCCGCCGCCAGGGTCCCCGCGCTCGGCCTCGCCGGGCTGCTCGACGCGCTCGACGCGCCGCTCGACTCGCTGGGCCACGGGCGCCGCAACGCGGCGCCACGGCACAGGTCGCTGCGCGACGTCGTCGCGTGGTCCTACGGCTTGCTCGACGACGAGCAGCGGGTGCTGTTCGTCCGGCTCGGGGTGTTCGCGGGCGCGGTGGAGCCCGAGGCGGTCGCCGCCGTGTGCGGCGACGCGGCGGCACTGCCCGACCTCGTGGAGCGGTCGCTCGTCGTCCGCAAGGGCACGCGCTTCGGCATGCTCGACACGCTGCGCGCGTTCGCCCGGGAACGGCTGGCGTCCGAGCCGGCGGCGGCGCAGCTGCGCGCTCGGCACGCGGCGTGGGCGCTCGGGCTCGCATCCGACGCTGCGGTCGCGCGGTCGCGGCCCGACGAACCCGCTGCCGTCCACCGCTTCACCGGCCACCTCGCCGACGTCCGCCGCGCGCACGCGTGGCTGTGCACGGACGGCCCGCTGGAAGATCTGCTGCGGCTCGGTGTGGTCTGCGCCGAGCTGGGCTTCCAGCAGGCGCGGGGCGACCTCGTGCGGATGGCCGACGAGGCGCTCCGGACGGCGGGCTGCGACCCGGACAGCGACGACCCGGACAGCGACGACCCGGACAGCGACGATCCGGCGGCCGACGAGCGGGTCGCGCTGCACCCGCTGCTGCCCCGGCTGCTCGGCCTGTCCGCTGCGCCGCGATGGCAGCGGGGCGACGTCGAGGGCGCCGAGCGTCGCTGCCGGCGCGCGCTCGAGCTCGCAGAGCGGCTCGGTGACCCCCTGCTGGCACGAGAGGCGTACGAGGTGCTCGCCAACACGGCGATGTTCCGCGGCGACCTGGCGCCCGCGGCGGAACACTGCCGGCGCGCCGCGGAGCTGTCCCGGGCGGCGGGTGACGAGACCACCCTCGTGATGGCCCTGACCGACATGGTCCTCATCGCGGCCTACGCAAGTCAGGACGCATCCGCCGCAGGCTACGAGGCGGAGACCAACAGCCTGGCGGAGCGGATGGGCTCCCCGACCGCACGCGGGTGGGCGGCGTACGCGGCCGGGGAGCGCCGCGCGGAGATCGGGGACCCGGACGCCGCACGCTTCCTGGAGCGCGCCGTCGTGCTCGCCGAGGAGGTCGACGCGGCCTTCCTCGCCGGGGTCGCGCGGCACACGCTGCTCACCACGGCTGCGCGGGTGGGCGATCCGGTAGAAGCCCTCGCCCGGTTCGGGCCGCTGCTCGACACGTGGCTCGGCCTGGGGTCGTGGACCCAGCTGTGGATCGCCGTGCGGGCGCTCGCGGAGGCGCTGTCGCGGCTCGGTCACCACCGTGACGCCGCCGTCCTGCTGGGCGCGATGCGGGCGAGTCCACGCGCCACGACCGCGTACGGTGCCGACTCGGCGCGCGTACGCGCCGTCGTGGACGCCGCCGCAGCAGCACTCGGACCCGAGTTCGAGCCCCTACTCGCCCGGGGCGCCGCACTCGGCGACACCGGCGCGATCGCGTTCGCCCGGTCGCGGGCCGGTGCTCCGGCCTGACCGCGCTACCGGCGGACGCACCTGGTACCCTCCGGAATGCGACCACCCTGTCGCGCGTTGTGCTGCGCGTCAGGGCGACAAAGCGGAGCCCCGCTCCCACCCGCCACCTCCAGGGTGTCCGGGTCACGGTCCGCCGGCGAGCCGTAGGTTCGTCGGCTCGGCCACAGGGTCTTCGCTCCGTCGCACCCCACGACGTCGATACGAGGAGACCCCATCAGCACAGAGACGCGCATCAACGACCGCATCCGCGTTCCCGAGGTCCGCCTGGTCGGGCCGAACGGGGAGCAGGTCGGCATCGTGCGCATCGAGGACGCCCTGCGGCTCGCGCAGGAGGCCGAGCTCGACCTCGTCGAGGTCGCGGCCCAGGCCCGCCCGCCGGTCTGCAAGCTCATGGACTACGGCAAGTTCAAGTACGAGAGCGCGCAGAAGGCCAGGGAGTCCCGCCGCAACCAGCAGCTCACCACGATCAAGGAGCAGAAGCTCCGGCCGAAGATCGACACCCACGACTACGAGACCAAGAAGCGCAACGTCGTGCGCTTCCTCGAGGGTGGCAACAAGGTCAAGGTCACGATCATGTTCCGCGGTCGCGAGCAGTCCCGCCCCGAACTGGGGTTCCGGCTGCTGCAGCGTCTCGCCGAGGACGTGGCGGAGCTGGGCACGGTCGAGGCTGCGCCCAAGCAGGACGGCCGCAACATGACGATGGTGATCGCTCCGAACAAGAAGCCGGCAGTTCGTCCGCGTGCCACCGCCCCCGCAGCCGGGCCGGCGGACGCACCGCAGGGCTGACGGCTCGACGGAACGCCCAGTACGACAAGCTCGACGTCCCCGCCCCAAGGGGGCGTCAACGGTGAACGGAACTGTCATGCCCAAGAACAAGACGCACAGCGGGATCGCCAAGCGGGTCAAGGTCACCGGCCGGGGCAAGCTGCTGCGCCAGCAGACCGGCCTGCGGCACCGCCTCGAGGTCAAGTCGAGCAAGGAGACGCGCGACCTGTCCGGCGTCGTGCCGGTGAGCAAGGCCGACGTCAAGCGCGTCAAGAAGCTCCTCGGCCGCTGACGGCCGCGTCCCTGGCCAGGGACCGACCCATCCCGCCTGACCGGCGCGCGGCCACCCCGCCGCCGGCCCGACACGAAGGAACACCCTCATGGCACGCGTGAAGCGCGCGGTCAACGCTCAGAAGAAGCGCCGCACCACCCTCGAGCTGGCCAGCGGCTACCGCGGGCAGCGGTCGCGCCTGTACCGCAAGGCGAAGGAGCAGATGCTCCACTCGCTCAACTACGCCTACCGCGACCGGCGCGCCAAGAAGGGCGACTTCCGGCAGCTGTGGATCACCCGCATCAACGCTGCCGCCCGCGCCAACGGCATGACGTACAACCGCTTCATCCAGGGCCTCAAGGCCGCGGGTGTCGAGGTCGACCGCAAGAACCTGTCGGAGATCGCCATCAGCGACCCGGCCGCGTTCACCGCGCTCGTCGAGCTCGCCCGCGCCAACGTTCCCTCCCAGGAGGGGAGCGCCGCCTGAGCGCGGTCCAGGCCGACCCGCCCGGCACCGAACGCACCCCGCGCGTCGTCGCAGCCCGCAAGCTGCTCCGCCGCGCAGGCCGCGATCGGGCCGGGCGGTTCCTCGTGGAGGGGGCGCAGGCGGTCCGCGAGGCCGTCCGGTACGCCCGGGTCCACGAGCTGTTCGTCACGGACGGGGCCGCCGACAGGCACCGCGATCTCGTCGAGGCCGCTGCGGCCGCGGGAGCGCGGATCAGCCCGGTGACCGATCGGGCGGCAGCGGCCCTCTCGGACACCATCACCCCGCAGGGCCTGGTGGCGGTCTGCGACCTGCTCGACGTCGCAGTCGGAGTGGCGCTCGGTGAGCGGCCGTCGCTCGTGGCCGTCTGCGCGGGCATCACCGACCCGGGCAACGCCGGCACCGTGATCCGGGTGGCCGACGCCGCGGGCGCCGACGCCGTGCTGCTGGCAGGCGACACGGTCGACCCGCACAACGGCAAGGCGGTCCGGGCGTCCACGGGCAGCGTCTTCCACCTGCCGCTCGCGCGCGACCGCGACGCCGCCACCGTGCTGGACGCGTGCGCCGCCGCCGGGCTCACCCTGCTCGCCGCCGACGCGGGGGGCGAGCTGGACCTGCACGAACCCGCCGCCGGGCCGGTGCTCGCCGGGCCGGTGGCCTGGGTTTTCGGCGGGGAGGCGCACGGCGTGCCCGCCGACCTCGCGGCGCGCGCCGACCACCGCGTCCGCATCCCCATCCACGGCCGCGCCGAGAGCCTCAACCTGGCCACCGCGGCCGCCGTCTGCCTCTACGCGAGTGCCGCCGCACGTCGCCGATAGGATCCCCTCATCATGTCTGAGAGCACGGACCTCGACGTCCCCAGCGGTGTCACGAGCCTGCTGGACCCCGACGCGCTGAAGGCTGCCGTCGCGGCCGCGGAGCGGGCCTTCGCCGAGGCGTCCGACCTCGCCGAGCTCGCCGCCGTCCGCCCGGCGCACCTGGGTGACCGCGCCCCGATCCTGCTGGCGCGCCGCGAGCTCGGCTCGCTGCCCGGGCCGGACCGCGCCGAGGCCGGCAAGCGCGTCAACGCCGCGCGGCAGCAGGCTCAGGAGGCGTTCGACGCCCGGCGCGCGGTGCTCGTCGAGGAGCGCGACGCGCGCGTGCTCGCCGAGGAGGCCGTCGACGTCACGCTGCCGTGGGACCGCGTCCCGCGCGGCGCCCGCCACCCGATCACGCAGATCGCCGAGCGCATCGCGGACGTGTTCGTCGCGATGGGCTGGGAGGTGGCCGAAGGGCCCGAGGTGGAGTCGTCCTGGCTGAACTTCGACGCGCTGAACTTCGGCAAGGACCACCCGGCCCGCACCATGCAGGACACGTTCTACCTGGGCGAGTCCGAGAACTCCGGCACCGTGCTGCGCACCCACACCTCGCCCGTGCAGGTGCGCGCGCTGCTGGAGCGCGAGCTGCCGGTCTACGTCGTGTGCCCGGGCCGCACGTTCCGCACCGACGCGCTCGACGCCACCCACACCCCGGTCTTCCACCAGGTCGAGGGCCTCGCGGTCGACCGCGGGATCACGATGGCCCACCTCAAGGGCACCCTGGACGCGTTCGCCCGCGCCATGTTCGGCGCGGAGTCCCGCACCCGGCTGCGGCCGTCGTTCTTCCCCTTCACCGAGCCGTCCGCCGAGGTCGACGTCTGGTTCCCGGAGAAGAAGGGCGGGGCCGGTTGGGTCGAGTGGGGCGGCTGCGGAATGGTCAACCCCAACGTCCTGCGTGCCTGCGGCATCGACCCGGATGTGCACTCCGGGTTCGCGTTCGGCATGGGCCTGGAGCGCACGCTCCAGTTCCGCAACGGCATCCCCGACATGCGCGACATGGTCGAGGGCGACGTGCGGTTCAGCCGCGCGTTCGGCGTCTGAGTCTGCCCCGGAGGGCGAAGAGTGCGTGTTCCGCTGTCCTGGCTCGCCGAGCACATCGGCGACGTCGAGGTCCCGCCTGCCGACGAGACCGCCGAGGCGTTCGTGCGCGTCGGATTGGAGATCGAGGACGTCCACGAGCCACCGGAGCTGACCGGCCCGATCGTGGTCGGGCGGGTGCTGGAGTTCGAGGTCCTCGACGGGCTCAAGAAGCCCATCCGGTGGTGCCAGGTCGACGTCGGCGAGAACGTGCGCGGCATCATCTGCGGCGCGGCCAACTTCGCGGCGGGCGACCTCGTCGTCGTTGCGCTGCCGGGGGCCGTGCTGCCCGGGCCGTTCCCGATCTCCTCGCGCAAGACCTACGGCCACGTGTCGGACGGCATGATCGCCTCCGCCCGCGAGCTCGGCCTCGGCTCCGACCACGCCGGCATCATGGTGCTCCCGCCCGGCACCGCCGAGCCCGGCGACGACGCGCTGCCGCTGCTGGGGCGCGACGACCCGGTCGTCGAGCTGGCCATCACCCCCGACCGCGGCTACTGCTTCTCCGTTCGCGGGCTCGCCCGCGAGCTGGCCGGCTCCCTCGACGTCGACTTCGCCGACCCCGCCGCCCGCGTCGACGTGCCGGCCGCCGACGGCGACGCCTGGCCGGTGGAGCTTCCGGACCCGGGGTGCGCCCGGTTCGTCGCCCGCCGCGTCGACGGCGTCGACCCCGCCGCGCCGTCGCCGTGGTGGATGCAGCGCAGGCTCCTCGCCGCCGGGATGCGCCCGATCTCGCTCATCGTCGACGTCACCAACTACGTGATGCTCGAGCTCGGCCAGCCCCTGCACGCCTACGACGCCGGCCGGGTGTCCGGCCCGATCGTCGTGCGCCGGGCGCAGGCGGGGGAGAAGCTCGTCACGCTCGACGACGTCGAGCGCACCCTGGACCCCGACGACCTGCTCATCACCGACGACTCCGGGCCCATCGGGCTCGCCGGGGTCATGGGTGGGGCGTCGACCGAGATCGCCACGGCCGGAGGCCGGTCCGACGGCACAGCCCCCGGCGAGGACGGGCGCATCGACGTCCTCATCGAGGCCGCCCACTTCCAGCAGGCCGTGATCGCGCGCGCCGCCCGCAGGCACAAGCTGCCGTCGGAGGCGTCGAAGCGGTTCGAGCGGGTGGTCGACCCGCAGCTGCCACCGGTCGCCGCCGAGCGGGCCGCGCAGCTGCTCGTCGAGCACGGGGGCGGCACCCTCGCGCCGGGCCGCACCGACGCCGGCGCGGCACCGCAGGCCGCGCCCGTGCGGATGCCGATCGACCTGCCCGACCAGGTCGCAGGCCTCACCTACGCGCCCGGGGCCACCGTCCGGCGGCTCGCCCAGATCGGCTGCGCCGTCGACCTCGTCACCGGTGACGACGGCCGCGCCCGCGTCGTCGCACTCCCGCCGTCGTGGCGGCCGGACCTCACGCAGCCCGCCGACCTGGTGGAGGAGGTGCTGCGACTGGAGGGTTACGACGCGATCCCCTCGGTGCTGCCCCCCGCGCCCGCCGGGCGCGGGCACACGCCGGGCCAGGAGCGCCGCCGCGCCGTGTCGCGGGCCCTCGCCGAGGCCGGGTACGTCGAGGTGGAGCCGTTCCCGTTCGTCGGGCCCGCCGCCTGGGACGCCTTCGGGCTGCCGGCCGACGACGTGCGCCGCCGCACCGTGCACGTGCTCAACCCCCTGGACGCCGAGCGCGCCGAGCTCGCCACCACCCTGCTGCCCGGGCTGCTGGACACGCTGGTGCGCAACCGCTCCCGCGGCACGGGAGACCTCGCCCTGTTCCACGTCGGGCAGGTCGTGCTGCCGCACGCCGAGCCGAAGCCGATGCCGGACCCGGACGTCAGCGGACGCCCGTCCGACGCCGAGCTGGCGCAGATCGAGGCCGCCCTGCCGGTGCAGCCGCTGCACGTCGCAGCGGTGCTCGCGGGCGAGCGCGAGCAGCGCGGCTGGTGGGGTCCTGGACGCGCGGCCGGGTGGGCCGACGCCGTGCAGGCCGCGCGGCTCGTCGGGCAGGCGGCGGGCGTCGAGCTGCGGGTCACCGCGGCCACGCTCCCGCCGTTCCACCCCGGCCGGTGCGCAGCCCTGCGCGTCGGCGACTGGGTCGTGGGGCACGCGGGCGAGCTGCACCCGAAGGTCGTGGAGGCACTCGGGCTGCCGGAGCGCACCTGCGCCATGGAGCTGGACCTCGACGCGATCCCGCTGACGGACCGCAGGCCCGCGCCGAAGGTGTCGCCGTACCCGCCGATCGCGGTCGACGTCGCCCTGGTGACCGACGCCGCGGTGCCCGCCGCTGACGTCGCCGACACCTTGCACGACGGCGGCGGCGACCTCCTGGAGGACGTCCGCCTCTTCGACGTCTACACCGGCGAGCAGGTCGGCGCCGGGCGCCGGTCGCTGGCGTTCACGCTCCGGTTCCGCGCCCCGGATCGCACCCTCACCAGCGAGGAGGCCAACGAGGCCCGCGACGCGGCGGTCGCGCTGGCGGCGCAGCGGCACTCGGCGGAGCTGCGCGGCTAGACGGGGAGTCGGGACAGCGCGGCCTCGGCGGCGGCGCGCCACTCCTCGTCCGATGGCACGCTGCCCGACACGAGGATCGTGACCAGGTACCGCTCGCCCGCGAGCTGCAGGGTGGGTCCCGCCGCGGTGCCGATCACGGCTGCCCCGGCACCGACCCCCGGCAGCTCGCGCCTGCCCGCCGCGCCTGCGGCCCTGACGTAGTCGGCGGGAGCGCCCGCGCGAACCCCGTAGACGTTGACCAGCGCGACCGGCTCGGCCCCTGCCACCACCACGCAGGCGGCGCTGCGTGAACCGTCGCCGCGGTCGACCGCGCCCTGCTCCGGCGGCTGCACCGGCAGGTCCACGAGCTCGCCGAACTCCGCCGCGGTGAGCAGGCACTCGTCGGCCAGCACGTCGGCGTCGAGCCCGTCGATGCGAGGTGCCGCCGGCGCGGCCGACCCCGCGACGACGGTCGTGCATCCCGCTCCGGCGAGCGGCAGCACGAGCGCCATCACCACCCAGCACGCCCGCGCCCGCCACACGCAGCGACGGTAACCAGCCACCCCCGGGCTCCGGGCCCGTTCCGCGCAATTCACCCCGGGCCACTCCGCGAGTCGCGGTCTCGGCTCGGGGCGTGCGAGGCGCGCAGTGAACGATCAGCGTCGCACCGGGGGGCCTGCGGGTCAGCCGCCGAGGTGGCGCATGGCCTCGCGGCGCGAGAGCGGCGAGAGCCCGGGGTGGCCGTCGACGAACGCGCGGACCCAGTCCGGGTCGATCCGGGCGTGCTGGCGCAGGGCCCATCCGATGCCCTTGCGGAGGAAGAAGTCGGGGTCGGAGATGTTGGCTTCGATCGCATCGGTGAGCAGCGCGATGTCGGTGGACCCCGCCGCATGGAGCTGGCAGATGACGGACGTGCGGCGCAGCCAGCGGTCCGGCTCGGTGATCCACGTGCGGACCACGGGCAGCAGCTCGTCGGGGTGTGCCCGCAGCAGCGGCCCGATCCGGCGGCTCGCGATCTCGTCGGTGAAGTCCCACCACGCGCCCGTGACGATCCAGTGCCGCAGCAGTGGCACCCACGAGGGGTCGAGCCACGGCAGGTGCCGGCGGTGGCCGGTGAGCGAGAGGGCGAGGTAGCGCTCCTCCCGGAACTCGGCGCCGTCCCACAGCTCCCGCACGACGGAGGCCAGCTCCCCGGGGTCGGCGAGCGGATGCGCGGTGACCGCGGTCTTGAGCAACCGCTCGCGTGCCGGCTTCGCGACCCCGCGGAACGGCATCGCCGACTTCATGTAGCGCTGCATCTCCACGGCCGCGGACGGGTCCGCCTGCGCGGCGAGATCGGCCCGCAGCCGCTCGACGATCTGGTGCACGCCGGCACCGTACGGCCCGGCCCCGACAGCGTCCCCGCAGGTCCCACGGCTGGAATGTGTCGGTGAGACTGTCACGCTCGGCCCGGGAGAAGGGGGACCCGAGCCGGCCGGATGCGAGGAGGGCGACGCCGGCCGGGGTCGCACCCTGCACGGCGAGCACCGTGGCAGTGGCCGCACCGGTCGTCCGCGCGGCCGGCCGTCCGCTCGCGGCGGGCGATCTCGGTGCTCACGCTGGTGGGGTGGGAAGGACGCCTACCTCTCGCGGGCCGCGCAGCGCTTCGGGGAGGTCGCGGTCTCCTGGTTCCGCGCCCCTGTAGCCGGACGCGCTGCGGGAATCAGCCCGGAGGTGCGGGGGTGGTGGCGGCGAAGAGGTTGCGTTGCACCTCCGCGCGGTATCCGGCCAGTGCCCTGTCCACGTGGACGTGCATCGCCGACTCCGCCGCCTCGGTGGCCCCGTCGGCGACGGCGGCGGCGATGGCCTGGTGCTCGGCGGCGCCTCGACGCATCCCGGTGCCGGGTTCGGTGCCGAGCCCGACGGTCAGGACCCTGAGTTTGAGTGCGGAGATCGTCTCCACGATGGAGGCCAGGAACGTGTTGTGCGCGGCCTCCGCGAGGGCCCGGTGGAACTCCTCGTCCGCCTCGATGAACGCGGCCTGGTCGTCGGACTCGGCGGCGGCGACCGTGCGCTCGGCGAACTCCCGCAGCGCGCGGACTTGTACGGGGGTGGCCCGCTGGCTGGCCAGCGCCGCCGTCTGCCCCTCGATCGTCCGACGGCACTCGAACAGCATCTCGACGTGTTCGAGGTTCTCGACGAGCAGGCTGCCCCAGATCTCCGGCGGTAGCCGGTCGTCCGGGCGTGCCACGAAGATCCCCGCGCGCTTGCGCACGGTGAGGTGACCGCGCGCGCACAGCAGCTTGACGGCCTCGCGTGCCACCGTGTGACTCACCCCGAGCTCGGCGGCGAGCTGCTTCTCGGTCGGCAGCCGGTCGCCAGGGCTCAGGCCGGCCGCGCGGATGTGCTCGAGTATCCGCTCCGCGGCGATCTGGTAGCCCGGGCGGTACGCCCGCTCATCGGTCACGTCCTCCCCCTCACCGTTGCTCGACTGGCGTCGATCCTCTCGCGGCCAAAGTTGGATAGCAACTATTGACCCCTCCTTGCGGCCGATCTAGCCTCCTCCGCGTTATTAGTTGGCAACTAATGGCAGTGGATCAAGGGAGATCACATGGGACTCGACCTCGACCGTGCGGCGGGCACGTCTCGGCCGCGTCGGTGGAGTGGACCCGTCGCGATGCCCACATCCGTCCACTGCCGCGACCGCCATTTCCCGCACGCGACGTTCCGCGGTCCCACGGCGCGGGGCTCGTCCACCGATGCCCCGCTGCGATCCGGGACGACCGGCGCGCGCAGCGCTCGACCCCGAGGAGAAGACGTGGTTGCCGTCACCGGCGTGACGACCAGAGTGTTCCAGGTTCCCCTGCAGCGCCCGATCGGCGACGCCAACGATCCCGTGGGACGCAGCCGTGCCACGGTCATGGCGGTGCAGCTGGAGACCGACGAGGGCCTCACCGGCCTCAGCCTCGGGAACCCGGGGTCCCGGCAGACGGTCGTCGAGTTCGCGGAGATGCTCGTGGGGGAGGACCCCGCAGGTGTCCGCGGGCTCTGGCAGCGGATGGCCGACCGCGCCTTCAAGGGCGGCGTCGAGGGGATCGTCAAGGAGGCGATCTGCCACCTCGACGTCGCACTGTGGGACCTCAAGGCCAAGGCGAACGGCGAGCCGCTGTGGAAGACCCTCGGCGCCTCGTCCGGCCAGGTCCTGGCCTACGCGAGCGGGATCGACCTGCCGCTGTCGGACGAGGAGATCACCGCGTTCTACGGGCGGATGGCCGACCTCGGGATCACCTTGGGCAAGCTGAAGGTGGGCCGCGACCTCGAGGCCGACCTCCGGCGGATCGAGCTGATGCGCCAGGCCCTGAGCAAGGACGGGCGCACGGCCCGGCTCGCCATCGACGCCAACGAGTACTGGTCGCCGAAGGAGGCCGTGCGGTACGTCCGCGAGGTCGAGAAGACCTTCGACCTGGAGTGGTGCGAGGAACCGACGCGACGGTGGGACGTGCGCGGCCTCCGCGCCGTGTCCCGCCAGATCGCCACCGCCGTCGCCACGGGCGAGAACCTGAACGGCACGTGGGACTTCCTCCCCCTGGTCCACGGCGAGGCCGTCGACATCGTGCAGGTGGGCCAGTACACGAGCGGCATCACCGGGGCGCTGCAGGTCGCGGAGCTCGCGGCGGCCTACGAGCTGCCGGTGGCGACCATGAACTGCCCCGGCGACTTCATGGCGCACATCGGCACGGTCATGCCGCTGCACCTCGGCGTCGAGCTGGTCTGGCCGGGGTGGGAAGCGATCGTCGACAACCACCAGGTCGTCGCCGACGGCTGGATCACCCTGAGCGACCGGCCCGGCCACGGCCTGGAGCTGCGCGCGGACGCCGAGCGGTACGAGGTGGACGAGCTGCCCTTCGGGGCGATGGTGTCGACGCAGGGGCGCCGCCGCAGGCACTCCTGGTCCGACCACGTCGAACCGGGTTCGCCGGCCGCGGGCGCGGTGGCGGGGAGGGCGTGACGATGACTCTCTCCACATCGAGGATCAGCCGGCGGACCCTGCTGCGCGGAGCGGGACTCGCGGCGGCGGGAACCGCGCTGAGCGCCTGCATCCCCGGGCCGGGAACGGGCAGCCCGGGCTCCTCCGGCGGATCGCAGAAGCTGCGCCTGCGCTACTGGGCGTGGGTCGACGACCCGACGTCGCGGGTGCTGAACGACCTGGCCGACCGGTTCAACGAGAACCACCCGTCGATCGAGGTCGACGTGGAGCTGATGCCGGCGAGCGCCGTGTACGAGCGGCTGCTCGCCGCGATCAACGCGGGCGACCCGCCGGACGCATCGGCGATCCACGTCAACAACGTCGCCGACGTCGCCGCGATGGGTGCGCTGCACCCGCTCGACCAGTACTTCGACGCGCTGCCGGACAAGGACGACTTCGTCCCCACCGCGGTGCTGGGCTCCCGCCTCGGCGACGAGAGCGCCCCCTTGCACACCATGCCCTGGTACGGCCTGGTGAGCTACCTGTACTACCGGCCCGACTGGTTCCGGGCCGCCGGGCTGCCCGAGCCGCGTACGACCGACGACTTCGTTGCGGCCTGCCGCGCGATCACCGACCCGGCCGCAGGCCGGTACGGGTACGGATTGCGTGGGGCCACGCACGGCCACATCCACTACTTCATCTGGCTGGCCACGCTGGGCGGCCTGGAAGCGGTGCGGGGCCAGGACGGCGGCCCGGTCTTCCACCAGCCCGAGCGAATCGCCGGCACCGACTGGTTCCTGGATCTCGCGCGCCGGCACGAGGTGGTGCCCCCCACCGCGTCCGGCGACGGGTTCGAGCAGCTGATGAACAACATGAAGGCCGGTGTCACCGGCACCGCCATCCACCACGTCAAGTCGTCGGAGACCCTCGTCTCGACGCTGGGCGCGGAGAACATCCGGGCGGTCCCGATGCCCGTGGGCCCGTCCGGGCAGCGGTGGACCGAGTTCGGCCCCAGCATGAACGCCGTCTACGCGGGCGGGCAGGACCCCGACGCCGCCTGGGAGTGGGTGTCCTACCTGGCCTCGCCCGAGGCGATGCGGATCTTCTGCACGGAGGACGGCGGGCTGCCGGTGCGTCAGTCGGTCGGCGCCGACCCGTACTTCCAGGAGAACCCGTTCGCGAAGGTGTCGATCGACAGCCTCCCCGATGCGTACCTCATCCCGTTCACCGAGCGCGCGGGCTACGCGCGGCTCGCCGAGCAGACCTGGCCGCAGCTCACCCAGCCGGCCCTGTCCGGGGAGATGCCCAGCGCGGAGTTCGCGGGCCGCCTCGCCGAGGATGTGCGGTAGACCGTGAGCGCTGGTGCACCTGCAACCGCCGGCGTCGCGCGACGCCAGGCAGGCACCCCACCGGCCACGCCGGTGCGGCGAGCCCGCCGCCGGCCCCGGGACCTCCTGCTCCCGTACCTGCTGCTGCTCCCGGCATGCGGCGTGGTGGCGCTGGTCGTGGCATTCCCGATCGCCCAGTCGATCGGCTACAGCCTGCACCACTACAACCTGCGCGAGCCGGACAACGTCTACTTCTCCGGCCTGGACAACTACGTCCGGGCGCTGACCGACGAGATGTTCTGGCGCGCGTTGCGGGCCACCGCGATCTGGGTCGGTGCGGTGCTGCCGATCCAGTTCGTGATCGGCATGGCGATCGCGGTGCTGATGAACCGGGCGTTCCCCGGCCGCCTCGTGCTGCGTGCGTCCGTCCTGTTGCCGTGGGTGGTGCCCAGCGCCGTGGTGGCGCTGCTGTGGCGCTGGCTCCTCGACGGCAACCTCGGCGTCGTCAACGACCTGCTGATCCGGATCGGTCTCATCGACACGGGCATCCCGTGGCTGAACGACCCGAGCACGGCCATGGCCGTCGTCGTGATCGCGATGACCTGGCACGGGATGCCGTTCTTCGCGCTGATGCTGCTGGCGGCCCTGCAGGCGGTGCCTGCGGAGATGTACGAGGCGGCCCACCTGGACGGTGCGTCGGCCCTCCAGCGGTTCCGCTACATCACCTGGCCCAGCATCATCGACACGATCCGCACGACGACGCTCCTGCGGATCATCTGGCTCGCGAACTCGATCGAGATCATCTGGATCATGACGGCCGGTGGGCCGAACTTCGCGACGACCACCCTGCCGGTGGTCACCTTCTTCGAGGCCGTGCGCGGGCTCGACTTCGGGTACGCGTCGGCGGTCAGCGTGCTGCTCGCGCTGATCCTGCTGGTCGTCGTGCACCTCTACGTCCGGCAGATGCGGAAGGACGACTGACCATGGCAACAGCTCTCCCGGTCGCCGCGCGCCGGCGCCGAAGCGTGTTCGTGATCTGGCTGCTGGCGGTCCCGGTCATCCTGCTGTCCCTCGGGCCGTTCCTGTGGCTGCTGAAGACGTCGGTCATGCCTGAAGCGCGCATCTTCGTCCGCCCGCTGGAGTACCTGCCGTCGCAGGTGACGCTCGAGAACTTCGTGATGCTGTTCGAGCGGATGAACTTCTTCGGCTACTTCGCCAACAGCTTCATCGTCGCGATCGGCAGCACCGTGCTCGGCCTGATCATCTCGATGTCGTCGAGCTATGCGTTCGCCCGGTTCCGCTTCCGCGGCCGGCGCTTCTTCATGACGCTGTTCCTCGTCATCCCGATGTTCCCGACGGTGCTGATCCTCATCCCGATCTACGACATCATGCGGGTGACCGGCCTGCTGAACACCTACGCGTCCTTGATCGTCGCGTACAGCTCCTTCACGATCCCGTTCGCGGTCTGGATGATGACCGGCTACTTCGCGGCCCTGCCGGTCGAGATGGAGGAGGCCGCCCGCGTGGACGGCTGCAGCCGGCTGGGCGCCTTCGTCCGGGTGCTGCTGCCGACGGCCGTTCCCGGGATCTCGGCGACGGCGCTCTACATCTTCATCGTCTCCTGGAACGAGTACACGTTCGCGGCGATGCTCGCGCAGGACGAGGCGGTACGGACGCTGCCGGTCGCGCTGCAGTTCTTCATCACCGAGTTCACGGTGAACTGGGGTCTGCTCGCCGCCGGTGGCGTGATCGTCTCGCTCCCGGTGATCCTGCTGTTCATCGTCCTGCAGCGGCAGCTGATCGCCGGCCTGACCGCAGGGGCCGTGAAGTAGCGGCTGGCGACATCGCGTGCCGCCCACCCCGGAGCGGGTGAGCCGCTATGGCGTGATCTCGGGGCGCGGGTCCGCGGCTTGCGCGGGCGCGCCGTTCCCGATCCGTAGCCGGCGGAACGTCTGCGCCCAGCCGTGCACGTGGTCGAGCAGCTCGGGCGGCGAGACGATCTCCGCGTCGGCGCCGAGCGCGCCGAGCAGCATCGCGGGCCAGTCGAGCGAGTCCACCCGCATCCGCAGTCGGCACCGGCCGCCGCCTGCGTCCTCGACGGTGCCCCACCGCTCCACCAGGGCCCGCACGCGGGCGATCGGCGCGTCGACGACCAGCTCGACGTCCCACCCCGAGGCCCGCTGGTCCACCGACGCCCGCACGAACGCGGCGGCGTCCTCCGCAGGGAGCGCCCGGGGCAGGAACCGGGCGCCGGTCGTCCGCGGCGCGTCGATCCGGTCGGCGCGGAAGCTGCGCCAGTCGTGCCGGCCCAGGTCGTAGGCCACGAGGTACCAGCGCCGCCCGAGCGACACGAGCCGCAGCGGTTCCACGTGCCGGTCGGTGCGCTCGCCGTTTGCGGCGCGGTAGCCGAACTCGATCCGCTCGGTGTCGCGGCACGCCTGCGCGAGGGCGGTGAGGACGGCCGGGTCGGTCGCCGGGGCGGCGCCCCAGGTGACGGGCACGGTCATTGCCCGCAGCGCGTCCACCCGCCGTCGCAGCCGCGGCGGCATCACCTGCACCACCTTGGCGAGCGCGCGCACCGACGACTCGGCGATCCCGGCCACGCCGCCCTGTGAGGCGGCCTGCAGGCCGACCGCGAGGGCGACCGCCTCCTCGTCGTCCAGGACGAGCGGGGGGAGCGCCGCGCCCGGGGCGAGCTGGTACCCGCCGTCGACGCCGCGGCTGGCCTCCACCGGGTAGCCGAGCTCCCGGAGCCGATCGATGTCGCGCCGCAGCGTGCGCACCGAGACGCCGAGCCGGTCGGCCAGCTCCGGCCCCGGCCAGTACCGGTGGGTCTGCAGCAGGGACAACAACCGCAGTGTCCGTGAGCTCGTGTTCGCCATGTCCGGAAGATTCTCGCCAATTGAGGTCAGAAAGTGGCACTTGAGGGCCCTAACGTAGTCCTCAACAGCGCCGATACCGAGAGCGAGAACCCGATGACCAGCACCCAGGAGGCCCCCGCCATGATCACCACCGCGCTGACCGGCGAGCGTGCCGACATCCTCGAGACCCTCACGGCGCACCGCCAGTTCCTGCGTCACACCGTGCAGGGGCTCACCGACGACGAGGCCCGGCAGCGCACCACGGCGAGCGAGCTGACCCTGGGCGGGCTGATCAAGCACGTCGCCGAGATCGAGAAGGGATGGGTGGACTTCATCGTCGACGGGCCCGAGGCGATGGGCGGTGGGGTCGACTGGAGCGAGCCGTCGCCGGAGCTGATCGAGAGCTTCAAGGCCGGCTTCCAGTTGCTCCCGGACGAGACCCTGGAAGGCGTGCTCGCCCGCTACGACGAGGTCGCCCGGCGCACCGACGAGCTCGTCGCCACCGTTGACCTCGACCTGTCCCACCCGCTCCCCGAGGCGCCGTGGTTCCCGAAGGGCGCCCACCGGTCGGCGCGCCGGGCCTTCCTGCACATCGTGGCCGAGACGGCCCAGCACGCCGGGCACGCCGACATCATCCGGGAGTCCCTGGACGGCCAGAAGACGATGGGCTGAGACCACTGCAGGCCGTGATCATGGTCTGCGGCACGTCCGGCGGTGGCCTCCCGCGGCATGATCCGCAGTAGCGGTTGTCCATTGCTGTGGCGACAGCAATGGGGAACTCAATGTGGCCCGGGCCGGGAACGGCCCGCCCGCAAGACGGTTTCGTCCTGAGCGGCACCCCGGTTCGTTCCGCTGAACGCACCCGAGCCGGCCGTGATCAGCGGTTCGGCGCGAACGCGGCCGGATCCGGCCGTTCTCGCACCCACCTGCCGATCATGGGGGGTGGCGATCCCGAGGCCACCGGCCGCCGGCAAGGTCACGGCCGAAGTCGATTGCATCAGATTGCGTCGGCGTGCATAGTCATACGCATGGCGCGGGTAGCGGTGGCGGGTGCGAGCGGGTATGCCGGGGGAGAGCTCCTCCGGCTACTGCTCGCGCATCCGGACGTGGAGATCGGGGCACTCACAGCGGGCGGGAGCGCGGGCACGCGCCTGGGGGCGCACCAGCCCCACCTGCTCCCGCTGGCAGACCGGGTGCTGGAGGACACCACCGCCGAGATGCTCACCGGGCACGACGTGGTCTTCCTCGCGCTGCCCCACGGGAAGTCCGCGGAGCTCGCCGCCCAGCTCGGCGACGACGCCGTGGTGATCGACTGCGGCGCCGACCACCGGCTCGCCGACCCCGCCGCGTGGGAGCGCTGGTACGGGGGCACGCACGCCGGGAGCTGGCCGTACGGCCTTCCCGAGCTACCCGGCGCCCGCGACTCGTTGCGGGGCGCGAAGCGCGTGGCCGTCCCCGGCTGCTACCCCACCGCGGTGAGCCTGGCCATGGCCCCGGCCTTGGCCGCAGGCATCGCGGAGCCCGAGGTCGTCGTCACGGCCGTCACCGGGACGTCCGGTGCGGGCAAGTCCCTCAAGCCGCACCTGCTCGGCGCCGAGGTGATGGGCTCGCTGTCCGCCTACGGCGTGGGCGGCGTGCACCGGCACACCCCGGAGATGGCGCAGAACCTGTCGGCCGCGGCCGGCGCCCCGGTCACCGTGAGCTTCACGCCGGTACTCGCCCCGCTACCGCGCGGCATCCTCGCCACCTGCACGGCGCGCACGAGCGTGACGGCGGCCGAGGCGGTCGAGGTCTACGCGAAGGCCTACGCCGACGAGCCGTTCGTGCACTTGCTCCCCGAGGGCAGCTGGCCCGCCACCGCGTCCACCCTGGGCGCCAACACGGTCCAGCTCCAGGTCACGGTCGACCCGGACGCGGGCAGGCTGGTCGTCGTCGCCGCGATCGACAACCTGACGAAGGGCACCGCCGGCGGCGCGATCCAGTGCATGAACCTGGCGCTCGGCCTGGCCGAGACCGCAGGTCTTCCGGTCACGGGGGTGGCTCCGTGAGTGTCACGGCTCCCCAGGGTTTCCGGGCTTCGGGCGTCGTCGCCGGAATCCGCACCGGCGCAGGCCCCGACCTCGCCCTCGTCGTCAACGACGGCCCGCGGCACGCCGCTGCGGGCGTCTTCACCCGCAACCAGGTGAAGGCCGCCCCCGTCCTGTGGTCGGAGCAGGTGCTCGCCACCGGGAAGCTGCGCGCCGTCGTGCTCAACGCGGGCAACGCCAACGCCTGCACCGGTCCCGAGGGCTTCCAGACCGCCCACGCCACCGCGGAGAAGGCCGCCGAGCTGCTCGGGTGCGGCGCGATCGAGGTCGCGGTGTGCTCCACCGGGCTCATCGGCTCGCAGCTGCCCCGCGAGAACGTCCTGGACGGCGTGGCCGCCGCGCACGCGGCCCTGGGCGCCGACGCCGCGGCCGGTCTGGCCGCCGCCACCGCCGTGATGACCACCGACACCGTGGCCAAGGAAGCCGCCCACACCGACGTCGCGGGTTGGAGCATCGGCGGGTTCACCAAGGGTGCCGGGATGATCGCCCCGTCGATGGCCACGATGCTCACGGTCATCGCCACGGACGCCGTGCTCGACGCGCCCGCCCTGGACGCGGCCCTGCGCCCGGCGGTGCGGGTGAGCTTCGACCGGCTCGACATCGACGGCTGCATGTCCACCAACGACACCGTGCTGCTGCTCGCCTCCGGGGCGTCCGGGGTCGTCCCCGACGCCGAGGCGTTCGGCGCCGCGGTGACCGACCTGTGCAAGGACCTGGCGCGGCAGATGCAGGCCGACGCCGAGGGCGTCACGAAGCGGATCACGATCAACGTCACCGGCGCGGCCGACGAGGACGACGCCGTCACGGTCGCCCGCACGGTGGCCCGCGACAGCCTCGTCAAGACCGCGCTCTTCGGCTCCGACCCGAACTGGGGCCGGATCGCGGCCGCCGTCGGCTACTCCGACGCCGCGGTCGACCCCGACCGGATCGACGTCACCATCAACGGCGTGCTGCTCTGCCAGGGCGGCGTGGCCGCGGGCGACCGCTCCGCCGCCGACCTGAAGGGCGCGGACGTCCTCGTCGAGATCGCGCTCGGCCTCGGCGACGGCGCGGCGGAGATCCTCACCACCGACCTGTCGCACGGCTACGTGGAGGAGAACAGTGCATACTCCTCTTGAGGCGCGGCTGGAGCGCGCAGGCGAGAAGGCGGGGGTCCTCGCCGAGGCGCTGCCGTGGCTGCAGCGGTTCCACGACAAGATCGTCGTGGTCAAGTACGGCGGCAACGCCATGATCGACGAGGAGCTCAAGCAGGCCTTCGCCCAGGACATGGTGTTCCTGCGCCTCGCAGGCATCCACCCCGTGGTCGTGCACGGCGGCGGCCCGCAGATCACCGCGATGCTCGACCGCCTCGGCCTGCCCGCCGAGTTCCGCGGCGGCCTGCGCGTCACCACCCCGGAGACGATCGACGTCGTGCGGATGGTGCTGGTCGGGCAGGTCGGCCGGGAGCTCGTCGGGCTGATCAACAAGCACGGCCCGTACGCGGTGGGCCTGTCCGGTGAGGACGCGCACCTGTTCACCGCGGAGCAGCGCACCGCGCTCGTCGACGGCGAGGCGGTCGACATCGGGCTGGTCGGCGACGTCGTGCACGTCAACCCGGACGCGGTGCTCGACATCGTGCGGGCCGGGCGGATCCCGGTCGTCGCGGGCGTCGCCCCGGACGTCGACGGGACGGTCTACAACATCAACGCCGACAGCGCGGCCGCCGCGCTGGCCGCGGCGCTGGGGGCGGCCAAGCTCGTCGTGTTGACAGACGTGGCGGGGCTCTTCGCGAACTACCCCGACCCGGAGTCGGTGATCAGCTCGCTCAGCGCCGACGAGCTGGAGCCGATGCTGCCCGGCCTGGCGAGCGGGATGGCGCCGAAGATGGAGGCCTGCCTCCGGGCGGTGCGCGGCGGGGTGCCACAGGCCCACGTGATCGACGGGCGGGTGCCGCACTCGGTGCTGCTCGAAGTGTTCACCAGCGAGGGAGTCGGAACGATGGTGGTCCCGGAATGAGCGCGCGTGCGAGCGAATCGTCAGCGCTGACGGACACGACCCAGCGGTGGCAGGCCGCGATGATGGACAACTACGGCACCCCGCCACTCACGCTCGTGCGCGGCAGCGGCGCCGAGGTCTGGGACGCCGAGGGCAACCGCTACCTCGACCTGGTCGCAGGCATCGCGGTGAACTCGCTGGGCCACGGGCACCCGGCCGTCATCGAGGCCGTCACCACCCAGATGCGGACGCTCGGCCACACGTCCAACCTCTACATCACCGAGCCGCCCCTCGAGCTGGCCGAGAAGCTGCTCGAACTGATCGACGCCCCCGGCCGCGTCTACTTCTGCAACTCGGGGGCGGAGGCCAACGAGGCCGCGTTCAAGCTGGCCCGCCGCACCGGCCGGCCGAAGGTCGTCGGCTGCGAGAACGCCTTCCACGGCCGCACGATGGGGGCGCTCGCGCTCACCGGGCAGGAGCCCAAGCGGGCGCCGTTCCACCCGCTGGTGCCGGGGGTGGAGCACGTCCCCTTCGGCGACGTCGCCGCGCTCGAGGCGGCCGTCGACGCCGATACCGCCGCGGTGTTCCTGGAGCCGATCCTCGGCGAGGCGGGCGCGGTCACCCCGCCGGAGGGCTACCTGCAGGCCGCGCGGCGGATCACCGCAGAGCGCGGAGCGCTGCTCGTGCTCGACGAGGTGCAGACCGGCATCGGGCGCACCGGTTCCTGGTTCGCGTTCCAGCAGGCCGGGGTCGTGCCCGACGTCGTGACGCTGGCCAAGGGCCTCGCGGGCGGGTTGCCGATCGGCGCCTGCATCGCGCTCGGCGCGGCCGGTGAGCTGTTCGGCCCCGGCCAGCACGGCAGCACCTTCGGCGGCAACCCGGTGTGCGCGGCCGCCGCGCTGGCCGTGCTGCGCACGATCGCGCAGGATGGCCTGCTCGAGCACGTGACCCTGGTGGGCAAGGAGATCGCCGCGGGCGTCGAGGCGCTGGGCCACCCGCTCGTCGCCGATGTCAGCGGGGCCGGGCTCTTGATCGGCATCGGCCTGCGCAAGCCGGTCTCCACGGCCGTCGCCACCGCGGCGCGGGCGGGCGGCTTCCTCGTCAACAACGCGGTGCCCGA
The DNA here is from genome assembly GCF_007994075.1 of Pseudonocardia hierapolitana. Lineage (NCBI taxonomy): Bacteria > Bacillati > Actinomycetota > Actinomycetes > Pseudonocardiales > Pseudonocardiaceae > Pseudonocardia > Pseudonocardia hierapolitana. The sequence continues at coordinate 6,379,879 of NZ_VIWU01000001.1, forward strand.
CCGCACCCGCCTGGTCCCGCCGCTGGTACTCACGCGCGAGCAGGCCCGCGAGTTCCTCGCGGCCTTCCCCGGATTCCTGGACGCGGGCAGCGATGACTAGGCACCTCCTGCGCGACGACGACCTCACGCCCGACGAGCAGCGGGAGGTCCTCGACCTCGCCGACGCGATGAAGGCCGACCGGTTCGCCCAGCGCCCGCTCGCCGGGCCGAAGGCCGTCGCCGTGCTGTTCGACAAGCCGTCCACGCGCACCCGGATCTCGTTCGAGGTCGGGATCGCCCAGCTCGGCGGCACCCCCCTGATCGTCGACGCCCGGGCGAGCCAGCTCGGGCGCGGCGAGACGATCGCCGACACCGCCCGCGTGCTGTCCCGCTACGTCGACGCGATCGTGTGGCGCACCGGCGACCAGTCGCGGATCGAGGAGATGGCGAGCGGGTCGAGCGTGCCGGTCGTCAACGCCCTGACCGACCAGTTCCACCCGTGCCAGGTGCTGGCCGACCTGCAGACGATCCGGGAGCGCTTCGGGCGCCTGGCCGGGCTCACGCTCACCTACCTCGGTGACGGCGCCAACAACATGGCCCATTCGCTGCTGGTCGGCGGTGCGACCGCGGGGCTGCACGTCCGGGTCTGCGCCCCCGAGGGCTTCCAGCCCGACGGCGGCGTGCTGCGCGACGCGAAGAACCGGGCGTCGGAGACGGGCGGAGGCGTGGAGCTCGTCGCCGACCCGCACGCCGCGGTCGACGGCGCCGAGGTCGTCGTCACCGACACCTGGGTGTCGATGGGGCAGGAGCACGACGGTCTCGACCGCGCGGCGCCGTTCCGTCCGCTGCAGGTCAACGCGGCGCTGCTGGATCGGGCCGCCCCGGGTGCGATCGTGCTGCACTGCCTGCCCGCTCACCGCGGCGACGAGATCACCGACGAGATCCTCGACGGCCCGGCCAGCGCCGTCTGGGACGAGGCCGAGAACCGGCTGCACGCGCAGAAGGCACTGCTCTCGTGGCTGCTCCGACAGGCATGACCACGGGGACGCGCGCGGCCCGCCAGGCCCGGATCGTGGAGCTGGTCCGGGACCGCGCCGTGCACAGCCAGACCGAGCTGCTCGGGCTGCTGGAGTCCGAGGGCATCGCCACCACGCAGGCCACGCTGTCACGCGACCTCGACGAGCTGGGCGCGGTCAAGGTCCGCGGCGCCTACGTGATCCCCGACGACGGCAGCCCGGTGCGCGGCATCGAGGGCGGCACCGCCCGGCTGGCGCGCCTGCTGGGGGAGGTGCTCGTGTCCGCGGACGCGAGTGGGAACCTGGCCGTCCTGCGCACCCCACCCGGTGCGGCCCACTATCTGGCGAGCGCGCTCGACCGCGCCGCCCTGCACGAAGTCGTCGGCACGATCGCAGGCGACGACACACTCCTGGTGGTGGCCCGTGAGCCGCTCACCGGGGCCCAACTCGTCGCGCGCCTGCGCGAACTCTGAGGAGCAAGGAGCATCCCTCTCGTGAGCAAGGTCCTGACCTCCCTCCCCAAGGGCGAGCGCATCGGCATCGCCTTCTCCGGGGGCCTCGACACCTCCGTGGCGGTCGCCTGGATGCGCGACAAGGGCGGGATCCCGTGCACCTACACCGCCGACCTCGGCCAGTACGACGAGCAGGACATCTCCGGTGTGCCGGCGCGCGCGAAGCAGTACGGCGCCGAGATCGCCCGCGTGGTCGACATCAGGCCGCAGCTGGTCGAGGAGGGCTTGGCGGCGCTGGCGTGCGGCGCCTTCCACATCCGGTCAGCGGGCCGGACGTACTTCAACACCACGCCGCTGGGCCGTGCCGTCACCGGGACGCTGCTGGTGCGGGCGATGCAGGCCGACGGTGTGAACATCTGGGGCGACGGCTCGACCTTCAAGGGCAACGACATCGAGCGGTTCTACCGCTACGGCCTGATGGCCAACCCCGAGCTGCGCATCTACAAGCCGTGGCTCGACGCCGACTTCGTCCAGGAGCTGGGCGGGCGCCACGAGATGAGCGCGTGGCTCACCGCCCACGGGCTGCCGTACCGGGACGCCGCCGAGAAGGCGTACTCCACCGACGCCAACATCTGGGGTGCCACGCACGAGGCCAAGACGCTCGAACACCTCGACGTGTCGCTCGAGACCGTCGAGCCGATCATGGGCGTGAAGTTCTGGGACCCGTCGGTCGAGATCGAGACCGAAGACGTCGCGATCACGTTCGAGGCCGGGTACCCGGTGGCGATCAACGGCACGCGGTTCGCCGACCACGTCGCCCTCGTCCTCGAGGCCAACGCGATCGGCGGGCGCCACGGCCTCGGCATGTCCGACCAGATCGAGAACCGGATCATCGAGGCGAAGTCGCGGGGCATCTACGAGGCGCCCGGGATGGCGCTGCTCTTCGCCGCCTACGAGCGGCTGCTCAACGCGATCCACAACGAGGACACCCTCGCCAACTACCACTACCAGGGCCGCAAGCTCGGCCGGCTGCTCTACGAGGGGCGCTGGCTCGATCCGCAGGCGCTGATGCTGCGCGAGTCGATCCAGCGCTGGATCGCCTCGCTCGTGACCGGCACCGTCACGCTCCGCCTGCGCCGCGGCGACGACTACACCATCCTCGACACCGAGGGGACCGGCTTCTCCTACCACCCGGAGCGGCTCTCGATGGAGCGGGTGGAGAACGCCGCGTTCGGGCCGACCGACCGGATCGGCCAGCTCACCATGCGCAACCTCGACATCGCCGACTCCCGCGCCAAGCTGGAGGCCTACGCGGGGCAGCCGCACGAGCAGGGGACGGTGCTCGTCGAGCACGGCACGCTCTTCGGCGAGCTCCCTGCAGGCGGCTTCGACCGGATCGCGGCGGCCGACGAGGCCGGTGAGCCCGGTGCCGGAGCGGCACTCGACGACGTCGCGCTGGAAGCGGGTACCGACTGATGGCCGGCTCCCAGCTGTGGGGCGGCCGGTTCGCCTCCGGCCCCGCCGACGCGCTGGCGGCGCTGTCGAAGTCCACGCAGTTCGACTGGCGCCTGGCGCCCTACGACGTGCGCGCCTCGACGGCGCACGCCCGCGTGCTCGCTCGTGCGGGCCTGCTCACCGACGACGAGCTGACCGGCATGCTCGACGCGCTGGCCAAACTCGGTGCCGACGTCGAGTCCGGGGCATTCGGCCCTGCGCCCGACGACGAGGACGTGCACTCCGCGCTGGAGCGCGGTCTCATCGAGCGGGCCGGGCCCGAGCTGGGCGGCAAGCTGCGCGCCGGCCGGTCGCGCAACGACCAGGTCGCCACGCTGTTCCGGATGTGGCTGCGCGACGCGGCCCGCCGGCTCGGCGCGGGGGTGCTGGAGGTCGTCGACGCGCTGGTCGCGCAGGCCGAGGCGCACCCCGACGCGGCGATGCCCGGTCGGACGCACCTGCAGCACGCCCAGCCCGTCCTGCTCGCGCACCACCTGGCCGCACACGCCCACGCCCTGCTGCGCGACGTCGACCGGCTGCGCGACTGGGACCGGCGCGCCGCCGTGTCGCCGTACGGGTCGGGCGCGCTCGCCGGCTCATCGCTCGGGCTCGACCCCGAGGCCGTGGCCGCCGAGCTGGGCTTCGACTCGTCGTCGGCGAACTCCATCGACGGCACGGCGTCGCGCGACTTCGCCGCAGAGGCGGCGTTCGTGCTGGCGATGATCGCGGTGGACCTGTCCCGGATCGCCGAGGAGGTGATCATCTGGGCCACCGCCGAGTTCGGCTACGTCACGCTCGACGACGCCTTCTCCACCGGCAGCTCGATCATGCCGCAGAAGAAGAACCCGGACGTCGCCGAGCTCGCGCGAGGCAAGGCCGGCCGGCTGATCGGCAACCTGTCCGGGCTGCTCGCCACGCTCAAGGGCCTGCCGCTGGCGTACAACCGGGACCTGCAGGAGGACAAGGAGCCGCTGTTCGACTCGGTCGAGCAGCTCGAGCTGTTGCTCCCCGCCGTCGCGGGGATGGTGGCCACTCTCACCTTCCACACCGACCGGCTCGCCGAGCTCGCCCCCGCGGGCTTCACGCTCGCCACGGACGTCGCCGAGTGGCTGGTGCGCCAGGGCGTGCCGTTCCGCGTGGCCCACGAAGCGGCGGGCGGATGCGTCCGCGCGGCCGAGGCCCGCGGCGTCGGCCTGGAGGACCTCACCGACGCCGAGCTGGCCGCCGTCCACCCCGCCCTGACCCCGGACGTGCGCGAGGTGCTGACCGTGGCAGGCTCGATCGCGTCCCGGGCCGCCCGCGGCGGCACCGCGGGTGAGCGCGTGACCGAGCAGCTCGCCGAGCTGCGCACCACCGTCGCCGCCGCGCGACAGGCCCTCACCGACCATGGAGGATCAGCATGACAACGCCGGGGCTCGAGGACGCCCGCGCCGCATACGAGAAGCTCCAGGCCGAGGGCATGAAGCTCGACCTCACCCGGGGCAAGCCGTCGGCCGAGCAGCTCGACCTCGCCACCCCGATGCTGAGCCTGCCCGGCCCCGACGACTTCCGCGCCGCCGACGGCACCGACACCCGCAACTACGGCGGCCTGCACGGCCTCCCGGAGCTGCGGGAGATCTTCGCGCCGTTCCTGCACGTGCCCGTCGAGCAGCTGATCGCGTGCGGCAACTCCAGCCTCGAGCTGATGCACGACACGCTCGTCCACGCGCTGCTCAGCCCGCTCCCCGACGCCGAGCGGCGCTGGGCCGACGAGGAGCGGGTCGTCTTCCTCGCCCCCGTCCCCGGGTACGACCGGCACTTCGGCGTGTGCGAGCGGCTCGGGATCGAGCTGGTCCCGGTGCCGATGACCGATGACGGCCCCGACATGGACGTCGTCGAGCAGTTGGTGGCCGCCGATCCCACGGTCAAGGGCATCTGGTGCGTGCCGAAGTACTCCAACCCCACGGGCGCGGTGTACTCCGACGAGACGGTGCGCAGGCTCGCGTCGATGCCCACGGCGGCGCCCGACTTCCGGATCGTCTGGGACAACGCCTACGCGGTGCACCACCTCACCGAGGACGAGGTGGAGATCGCCGACGTGCTGGCGCTCGCCGCCGAGGCGGGTCACCCGAACCGGCCGTTCGTCGTCGGCTCCACGTCGAAGATCACACTGGCCGGCGCGGGCGTGGCCTTCCTCGGCGCGTCGGCGGAGAACGTCGACTGGTGGATCCGGCTCACGTCGAAGCGCACGATCGGCCCGGACAAGGTCAACCACCTGCGTCACGTCCGGTTCCTGCGCGACGCCGACGGCCTGCGGGCGCACATGCGCGCGCACCGCGAGATCATCGCCCCCAAGTTCGCGGCGGTCGACGAGGTGCTGACGCGTGAGTTCGCCGACACCCCCGGCGTCGAGTGGTCCAAGCCGGCGGGCGGGTACTTCGTCACGCTGACCGTGCCGGAGGGCACCGCCACCGAGATCGTCCGGCTCGCCAAGGAGGCGGGTCTCGCCCTGACCCCGGCCGGGGCCACCCACCCGTACGGCGAGGACCCGCAGGACAGCATCATCCGGCTCGCGCCGACGTTCCCCGTCCTCGCCGAGGTGCGCAAGGCGATGGAGGGCGTGGCGGTGTGCGTGCGGCTGGCGCTCGCCGAACGTGGGTGACCTTCTCCCGCGGGAGGAGCTGGCCGTCGACGTCCCCGAGGCGGCCGTGCGGCTGCTCGGCTGCACGGTCGTCTCGGACACGCCCGAGGGCACGGTGGCGGTCCGGCTCGTCGAGGTGGAGGCCTACCGCGGCGCCGACGACCCCGCGTCCCACAGCTTCCGCGGCCGCACCCCGCGCAACGCGGTGATGTTCGGGCCGGCCGGGCACCTGTACGTCTACTTCGTCTACGGCATGCACTTCTGCGCCAACATCACCGCGCTGGACGACGGTGAGGCGGGGGCGGTGCTGGTGCGCGCGGGCGAGGTCGTGTCCGACCTCGCCGTCGCCCGCGTGCGGCGCCCGACGGCCCGACGTGACGACGATCTCGCCAAGGGCCCGGCGCGGCTCGCGTCGCTGCTCGGGCTCGGGCGGGAGCACAACGGGGTGGACGTGACCGACCCCACGTCGCCGGTCCGGCTGCTGGCCGCGCCGCCGGTCGACCCCGCGCTGGTGCGCACCGGTCCGCGGGTGGGCGTGGCCGCAGCCCACGAGCTGCCGTGGCGGTTCTGGCTGGACGGGTCGCCCGCGGTCAGCCAGTACCGGCCGGGCCGCGGCGCGCCGATCACATCGACTGGACGTGTGGGGTAGGGCAGCCTAGCCTTCGCGCGTGATCGTGCGCCTGCGAGCCCTCGCGGCTCTTCTCACCGCCGCCGTCCTGCTCAGCGCGTGCGGGGGAGGCGGATCGGTCCCCGCGGCGGACGGCCCTCCGGCCGCCGGTGGGGGAGCGTTCCCGGTCACGGTGCAGCACTCGCTCGGCTCCACGGTGATCCCGGCGGAGCCGCAGCGCGTGGTGTCGCTGGGCTATACCGATCAGGACACGATCCTCGCGCTCGGTGTGGTGCCCGTCGCGATCCGGGAGTTCACCGGCAACCGGCCTGCGGCCACGTGGCCGTGGGCGAGCGATCGGCTGCAGGGCCAGCAACCGCAGGTCCTCACCGGAGAGATCAGCACGGAGGCGATCGCGGCGCTGCGGCCCGACCTGATCGTCGCCGTGTCGGCCGGGCTCACGCAGGAGCAGTACGACACGTACTCGCGGATCGCGCCCACGATCACGCAACCGCCGGGCGCGGATGCGTACCAGACCGCCTGGCAGGACGCGACGCACCTCATCGGCAGCGCGCTGGGCAAGACCGACGAGGCCGACCGGCTGGTCACCGACCTGGAGGCCCGGTTCGCCTCGGTGCGCGCGCAGTACCCGCAGTTCGCCGGGCGGCCGGCCGCCGTGGCCGCGGCCAGCTCGAACGGCAACGGTCACTACTTCGTGTGGACCTCCGACGACAACCGCGGGCGCTTCCTCACCTCGCTCGGCTTCACGGTGCCCGCCCGGTTCGACGAGCTCGCCGACGGCGACTTCTACGCCGACATCAGCGGCGAGCAGTTCGGCCTCCTCGACCAGAACGAGCTGGTGGCGTGGATCACGATCCCCGGCGCGTCGAACCCGGGGATCGCCCAGCAGCCCGGTGCGGCCGCGCTGCGCGTGGCGCAGGAGGGCCGCGTGGTGGAACTCACCGAGGAGCAGGGCGTCGCGCTGTCGTTCAGCAGCGTGCTGAGCCTTCCCGCGCTGCTCGACGAGCTGCCCGCCGAGTTCGCCGCGCGTCTGGGCGGCTGAAACCCCCTGGCCGGGGTGGGGGAGGATCGGCGTGTGGGAACGAACATCCTCGACGAGCTGGAGTGGCGCGGCCTGATCGCGCAGAGCACCGACCTCGACGCGCTGCGCCGGGACCTGGCCGACGGCGTGCTCACGCTCTATGCCGGGTTCGACCCCACCGCCCCCAGCCTGCACGCGGGCAACCTCATGTTGTTGCTCACGCTGCGGAGGTTCCAGCAGGCGGGGGCGCGGCCGATCGTCCTCGCCGGCGGCGCCACCGGGATGATCGGTGATCCTCGCGACGTCGGCGAGCGGACGCTGAACAGCGCCGACACCGTCCGCGACTGGGCGAGCCGGATCCGGGGGCAGCTGGAGCGGTTCGTCGATTTCGACGACGGTCCCACCGGCGCGCTCGTCGTCAACAACCTGGACTGGACCGGCGGGCAGACCACCCTCGAGTTCCTGCGCGACGTCGGCAAGCACTTCTCGATCAACGTGATGCTGCAGCGTGAGACGGTCAAGCGCCGGCTCGAAGGCGACGGCATGTCCTACACCGAGTTCAGCTACCTGCTCCTGCAGAGCCAGGACTACCTGCACCTGCACCGCGAGCACGGCTGCCGGTTGCAGATCGGCGGGTCCGACCAGTGGGGCAACATCGTCGGCGGGGTGGACCTGATCCGGAAGGTCGACGGCGCCGCCGTACACGCGCTCACCACCCCGCTCGTCACCGACGCGGAAGGCCGCAAGATCGGCAAGTCCACCGGTGGCGGCAGCATCTGGCTCGACGCCGAGATGACCTCGCCCTACGCGTGGTACCAGTACTTCGTCAACGTCGCCGACTCCGACGTGATCCGGTACCTGCGGTACTTCACGTTCCTGTCCCGGGCGGAGATCGACGAGCTACAGCAGGCCGTGGCCGAACGGCCGCACATGCGCGAGGCGCAACGCAGGCTGGCCGGGGAGCTCACCACGCTCGTGCACGGGAAACGCGCCACCGAGCAGGTCGTGGCGGCGAGTTCAGCGCTCTTCGGGCGGGGCGACCTCGGTGAGCTGGACGCCGGCACGCTCGACGCCGCCCTCGCCGAGGTGCCGCACGCCGACGTGAAGATCGACGAGCAGCCGACGATCGTCGATCTCCTGCTCTCGACCGGACTCGTGGACAGCCGGAGCGCGGCTCGGCGCACCGTGGCCGAGGGCGGGGCGTACGTGAACAACACCAAGGTTCCCGATGAGGGCTGGACGCTCGGCGAGAGCGACCTCCTCGCCGGGGGATGGGCCGTCGTGCGCCGGGGCAAGCGCAACCTCGCAGGCGTCCGCGCGACATGAGCCGTCCGCGCGCGGGGGCGGGAACACCCACCCGCCCCCGCGCGCCGGGCTCGACGGGGCGGGAAGCCGCCCTGAGGCCCGGATCGCCCGAAAGGGCCCCTGACCAGCGGAGATGCCAAAAAAGGACCCCCGGTGTTCGGGCCTCTGACGGGGGTGTGTAACTTTCTCCTCGTCGCCACGGCGGGCAGCACGACAGACCGGGACGGATCTCCGGCCCAGAGTCAGCCCCCGGATACGGCGGCCGCCCCGGAAGGCCGAGCACCACGGTGCTAGCCTGAAGGAGTGGGCCTGGCGGAGCTTGACTCCGCGCCCAGGACCACGTACCGTGTGAAAGTTGCCCCGGCCCGATCCGCAAGGATCGCATGGTGTGCGGGTGTCTCTTGAGAACTCAACAGTGTGTCGAGCTTTATCATGAATTGGTTTTATGCCAGTTTGTTTTACCTGCGACCCCGTCGCAGGTTTTGCTAGAGCCAGATTTTGTTGGAGAGTTTGATCCTGGCTCAGGACGAACGCTGGCGGCGTGCTTAACACATGCAAGTCGAGCGGTAAGGCCCTTTCGGGGGTACACGAGCGGCGAACGGGTGAGTAACACGTGGGTGACCTGCCCTCAGCTCTGGGATAAGCCCGGGAAACTGGGTCTAATACCGGATATGACCTGCTGTTGCATGACAGTGGGTGGAAAGTTTTTTCGGCTGGGGATGGGCCCGCGGCCTATCAGCTTGTTGGTGGGGTGATGGCCTACCAAGGCGACGACGGGTAGCCGGCCTGAGAGGGCGACCGGCCACACTGGGACTGAGATACGGCCCAGACTCCTACGGGAGGCAGCAGTGGGGAATATTGCGCAATGGGCGAAAGCCTGACGCAGCGACGCCGCGTGGGGGATGACGGCCTTCGGGTTGTAAACCTCTTTCGACCGGGACGAAGGGTGACTGACGGTACCGGTAGAAGAAGCACCGGCCAACTACGTGCCAGCAGCCGCGGTAATACGTAGGGTGCGAGCGTTGTCCGGAATTATTGGGCGTAAAGAGCTCGTAGGCGGTGTGTCACGTCGGTCGTGAAAACTTGGGGCTCAACCCTGAGCGTGCGGTCGATACGGGCATCACTTGAGTTCGGCAGGGGAGACTGGAATTCCTGGTGTAGCGGTGAAATGCGCAGATATCAGGAGGAACACCGGTGGCGAAGGCGGGTCTCTGGGCCGATACTGACGCTGAGGAGCGAAAGCGTGGGGAGCGAACAGGATTAGATACCCTGGTAGTCCACGCCGTAAACGGTGGGCACTAGGTGTGGGGGCCATTCCACGGTCTCTGTGCCGCAGCTAACGCATTAAGTGCCCCGCCTGGGGAGTACGGCCGCAAGGCTAAAACTCAAAGGAATTGACGGGGGCCCGCACAAGCGGCGGAGCATGTGGATTAATTCGATGCAACGCGAAGAACCTTACCTGGGTTTGACATGCACTAGACGCGTCTAGAGATAGGCGTTCCCTTGTGGCTGGTGTGCAGGTGGTGCATGGCTGTCGTCAGCTCGTGTCGTGAGATGTTGGGTTAAGTCCCGCAACGAGCGCAACCCTCGTTCCATGTTGCCAGCGGGTTATGCCGGGGACTCATGGGAGACTGCCGGGGTCAACTCGGAGGAAGGTGGGGATGACGTCAAGTCATCATGCCCCTTATGTCCAGGGCTTCACACATGCTACAATGGCCTATACAGAGGGCTGCGAGACCGCGAGGTGGAGCGAATCCCTTAAAGTAGGTCTCAGTTCGGATCGGGGTCTGCAACTCGACCCCGTGAAGTTGGAGTCGCTAGTAATCGCAGATCAGCAACGCTGCGGTGAATACGTTCCCGGGCCTTGTACACACCGCCCGTCACGTCATGAAAGTTGGTAACACCCGAAGCCGATGGCCTAACCCCTTGTGGGAGGGAGTCGTCGAAGGTGGGACCGGCGATTGGGACGAAGTCGTAACAAGGTAGCCGTACCGGAAGGTGCGGCTGGATCACCTCCTTTCTAAGGAGTCTCACCGTGTGGTGGGGTTGGCCAGCTCTGGTTTCGGTTGGGGTTCGTTCTCCTTTTCCTTGATTCCATGCTCGTGCCGCCTTCTTCGGGGGTGGTGTGGGTGTGGCTGGGTGGAACATAGAGTCTGGTTCATGGTTTTCCGGATTTCGGTTCGGGGGTTCGGCACGCTGTTGGGTCCTGAGGGGACACCTTGTTTGGGGTGTTTCTTCTGGCCCCTGGCCTGGATCGTCTAACGCTCTGCTTTGTCGGGGTGGTGGTGGTCGTGGTGGGTTGGGGTGTGGTTGTGTGTTGAGTGTTGCATAGTGGATGCGAGCATCTTGTTGTGAATAAGTGTTTAAGGGCACATGGTGGATGTCTAGGCATCAGGAGCCGATGAAGGACGTGGGAGGCCGCGATAGGCCTCGGGGAGCTGTCAACCGAGCTGTGATCCGAGGATTTCCGAATGGGGAAACCCGGCACCCGTCATGGGGTGTCACTCATGCCTGAATACATAGGGTATGAGGGGGAACGTGGGGAAGTGAAACATCTCAGTACCCACAGGAAGAGAAAACAACCGTGATTCCGTGAGTAGTGGCGAGCGAAAGCGGATGAGGCTAAACCTCGGTCGTGTCAAGCCGGCAGGCGTTGCGGCTGGGGTGTTGTGGGATTTCGTCGTTGGGGTTCTGCCGAGCTCCAGATGGTGTGGTGTGGTGTTAGTGGAAGACTTCTGGAAAGGGTCGCCGTAGTGGGTGAGAGCCCCGTACGCGAAAACTCCGCACGCGCTATGGACGTTGTTCCCGAGTAGCAGCGAGCTCGTGGAATTTGCTGTGAATCTGCCGGGACCACCCGGTAAGCCTAAATACTCCCTGATGACCGATAGCGGACTAGTACCGTGAGGGAAAGATGAAAAGTACCCCGGGAGGGGAGTGAAATAGTACCTGAAACCGTGTGCCTACAAGCCGTCAGAGCTTTTCGAAGTGATGGCGTGCCTTTTGAAGAATGAGCCTGCGAGTTATGCTTCGTGGCGAGGTTAACCCGTGTGGGGTAGCCGTAGCGAAAGCGAGTCTGAATAGGGCGTGTAGTCGCGGGGTGTAGACCCGAAGCGGAGTGATCTACCCATGGCCAGGGTGAAGCGACGGTAAGACGTCGTGGAGGCCCGAACCCACCAGGGTTGAAAACCTGGGGGATGAGCTGTGGGTAGGGGTGAAAGGCCAATCAAACTCCGTGATAGCTGGTTCTCCCCGAAATGCATTTAGGTGCAGCGTTGCGTGGTGGATGCCGGAGGTAGAGCACTGGATGGGCTAGGGGGCCGACAAGCTTACTGAACTCAGCCAAACTCCGAATGCCGGTATTTCTAGCGCGGCAGTGAGACTGCGGGGGATAAGCTTCGTAGTCGAGAGGGAAACAGCCCAGATCACCGGCTAAGGCCCCTAAGCGTGTGCTAAGTGGGAAAGGATGTGGGATCGCCCAGACAACCAGGAGGTTGGCTTAGAAGCAGCCACCCTTTAAAGAGTGCGTAATAGCTCACTGGTCAAGTGGTCCTGCGCCGACAATGTAGCGGGGCTCAAGCACACCGCCGAAGCCGTGGCAATGCCACAATAGATCCGCTTCTCCTCTTCGGGGGGTTGTGTAGTCGTGGTGTTGGGTAGGGGAGCGTCCTGCATCCAGTGAAGCCTCGGGGTGACCTAGGGGTGGAGGGTGTGGGAGTGAGAATGCAGGCATGAGTAGCGAATGCAGAGTGAGAACCTCTGCCGCCGAATGACCAAGGGTTCCTGGGCCAGGTTAATCCGCCCAGGGTGAGCCGGGACCTAAGGCGAGGCCGACAGGCGTAGTCGATGGACAACGGGTTGATATTCCCGTGCCCGTGACAGTGCGTCCGTGCTGAGGCCGGTGATGCTAACCATCCGAACCCGCTTGCTGGCCTTCGGGCTGGCTTGTTGGGGGAGCGTGGGACCCGATCCGGTAGTAGGCAAGCGATGGGGTGACGCAGGAGGGTAGTCCCGCCAGGCGGTGGTAGTCCTGGTGTAAGCCTGTAGCCCGACATGTAGGTAAATCCGCATGTCATCAAGGGTGAGAGGTGATGCGTAGCCGATTGAGGCGAAGTAGGATGATCCCATGCTGCCGAGAAAAGCCTCTAGCGAGTGCTGTTGCGGCCCGTACCCTAAACCGACACAGGTGGTCAGGTAGAGAATACCAAGGCGATCGAGTGAACTGTGGTTAAGGAACTCGGCAAAATGCCCCCGTAACTTCGGGAGAAGGGGGGCCGGAGGCTCTGAAGCTCTTTTCGGGCTAGGGGCAGCCGGCCGCAGAGACCAGGCCCAAGCGACTGTTTACTAAAAACACAGGTCCGTGCGAAGTCGCAAGACGATGTATACGGACTGACGCCTGCCCGGTGCTGGAACGTTAAGAGGACCTGTTAGTCCCTTCGGGGGCGAAGCGGAGAATTTAAGCGCCAGTAAACGGCGGTGGTAACTATAACCATCCTAAGGTAGCGAAATTCCTTGTCGGGTAAGTTCCGACCTGCACGAATGGCGTAACGACTTGGGCGCTGTCTCGACCACAGACTCGGCGAAATTGCACTACGAGTAAAGATGCTCGTTACGCGCGGCAGGACGGAAAGACCCCGGGACCTTTACTACAGCTTGGTATTGGTGCTCGGTTCGGCTTGTGTAGGATAGGTGGGAGACTGTGAAGCTGTCACGCCAGTGATGGTGGAGTCGTTGTTGAAATACCACTCTGGTCGAATTGGGTGTCTCAACCTCGGGCCATGATCTGGTTCAGGGACAGTGCCTGGTGGGTAGTTTAACTGGGGCGGTTGCCTCCCAAAGTGTAACGGAGGCGCCCAAAGGTTCCCTCAGCCTGGTTGGCAATCAGGTGTTGAGTGTAAGTGCACAAGGGAGCTTGACTGTGAGACTGACAGGTCGAGCAGGGACGAAAGTCGGGACTAGTGATCCGGCACCTCCTGGTGGAAGGGGTGTCGCTCAACGGATAAAAGGTACCCCGGGGATAACAGGCTGATCTTGCCCAAGAGTCCATATCGACGGCATGGTTTGGCACCTCGATGTCGGCTCGTCGCATCCTGGGGCTGGAGTAGGTCCCAAGGGTTGGGCTGTTCGCCCATTAAAGCGGTACGCGAGCTGGGTTTAGAACGTCGTGAGACAGTTCGGTCCCTATCCGCCGCGCGCGCAGGAGACTTGAGGAAGGCTGTCCCTAGTACGAGAGGACCGGGACGGACGAACCTCTGGTGTGCCAGTTGTTCCGCCAGGAGCACGGCTGGTTGGCTATGTTCGGAAGGGATAACCGCTGAAGGCATCTAAGCGGGAAGCTCGTTCCAAGATGAGGTCTCCCACCACCTTGCGTGGTTAAGGCCCCCAGCAGACCACTGGGTTGATAGGCCAGAGATGGAAGCCCAGCAATGGGTGGAGTTGACTGGTACTAATAGGCCGAGGGCTTGTTCATGACGAGTTGTTTGCATCCACTGTGCGACCCTGAGCACATAATCGCATCCACATTGCAACCCGGTTTTGGGGTTTATATAATTTGATAGTGTTGTCGGTGGTTTTGGCGGAGGGGGAACGCCCGGTCCCATCCCGAACCCGGAAGCTAAGCCCTCCAGCGCCGATGGTACTGCACTCGTTAGGGTGTGGGAGAGTAGGTCGCCGCCGACATTCAACGTGTTGTGGGCCCCCGCCGTCAGGCGGGGGCCCACTTTTTTGTATCCTCTCTAGGTGAGTATCGCGGATGGTTCCGGCGATGACCGCCCGCGAGAAGATCGCGACAGCGGCCGCGGAACCGATGATCGAAAAGGCCGCCCGCGTGGCGGTGCAGCCCGAGGCCGGCAGAACGACGAACGCGGCCGGGGAGCCGGCTCGCCGCGGCTCGGATCCGGTTGGAACGACCGCGCCGGCAACCGGCAGGGCGAGGACGAGGGTCGAGGTCGAGGCGACCGGCGGCCCTACGAACAGCGTGACCGGCGTGGTGCGCGCCCGGATCGCGACAGCGGCGGGGAGCGCCGGAGCGGGTCCGGCCGCGACCGGGACGATCGCGGCCACGCCGGCGGCCGCGCGCCGGGTCGCGAGCCCGGTGGCCGTCGCGGGTGGCAGGACGACTCCAGGCCGCAGCCGCGCCGGAACGACGGCGAGCGCAACGACCGGGGTCCGCGCCGCGGCGACGATCCCCGTGGCGACTACCGGGGCGGCCGCGAGGGTCGGCCCGAGCGGGCCGACGAGCGCGGCCCCCGCCGACCCTACGGCGGCGGGCGGCCCGCGGAGCGCGGAGACAGGCGGGATGACCGCCCTGGTCGCGAGCGGCGGCCGTGGGTGGATCGCGGAGACGCGCGGGGTGGCCGGGACACCCGCGGTGCAGGTGAGCGCCGGCCCTGGGTGGACCGCGGCGACAATCGTGGCGCCCGGGACGACCGGTCCGGTGGTGAGCGGCGGCCGTGGGCCGACCGCGGCGATGCGCGAGGCGGGCGGACCGACCGCTCTGCCGGTGACCGGCGCTCTTGGCAGGACCGCGACGACACCCGCGGTGCGCGGGACGACCGGTCCGGCGGTGAGCGGCGGCCGTGGGCAGACCGGGGAGACGCGCGAGGCGGGCGGAACGACCGCTCCGCCGGTGACCGGCGCTCCTGGCAGGACCGCGGCGACACCCGCGGTGCGCGGGACGACCGATCCGGTGGAGACCGGCGGCCGTCGGCCGACCGCGGCGATGCGCGTGGTGGTCGAGACGATCGCGGCGCGGGCGAGCGTCGGCCCTGGACCGACCGCGGCGATCGTGCCGCCGGCCAGTCCCGGCAGGGAGATCGCGGCGAGTCGCGGGGTCGCTCTGAGGAGCGGTTCCGGGGCGATCGGCGTGACGAGCGTGACGGTGGGGCAGAGCGGGGACGTCGGTCGGCCGGACGGCCGGAGGGCGGTTCCCGCCGGCGTGACGAGTCGGGGCGCCCGGAGCGTCGGGGCGAGTCGCGACCGGGTGCCGGGCGCAGGTACGCCGATGCGTCGCCCCGGCAGCAGCGGCCCGACAGCGCGGCCGCGCAGACCGCCGCGAAGGTGCCCGAGCCGGCTCTGACCGAGGACATCACGGCCGCCGGGCTCGACGCCGACGTGCGGCGCGACCTGCGCGGTCTGCAGCGCGACACCGCCGACGCCGTTGCCCGGCACCTGGTGGCCGCCGGCCGGTTGGTGGACGAGGACCCGCAGCTCGCGCTCGAGCACGCCCGTTTCGCGCGGGCCAGGGCGTCGAGGATCGCGGTCGTCCGCGAGGCGGCGGGCATCGCCGCGTACCACGCCGGGGAATGGGCCGAGGCGCTCGGTGAGCTGCGCGCTGCGCGACGCATGGGCGGTGGACCGGGGCACCTGGCGGTCATGGCCGACATCGAGCGCGCCCTGGGCCGGCCCGAGCGCGCGTTGGAGCTCAGTCGCGGACCCGAGGTCCGCGAGCTGGGCCGGGCGGAGAGCATCGAGCTCGCCATCGTCGCGGCAGGGGCGCGACGTGACCTCGGAGAGCTGGACGCCGCGGTCGTCAGCCTGCAGATCCCCGAGCTGGACCCGGCGCGCCGGGAACCGTGGAGCGCGCGGCTCTTCTACGCCTACGCCGACAACCTGCTCGCCGCCGGCCGCGACGCGGACGCGCTGCAGTGGTTCGTGCACGCCGCCGACGTGGACGAGGACGGCGAGACCGATGCCGCCCAGCGGATCGCCGAGCTGACCGGCGAGTCGCTCCCGGAGGAGGAGTTCGCGTTCGGGGTGGAGGACACACCTCCTGCCGCCGCCGCCGAAGCGGACACCGACGACGCCGACGACATCGACTACGCCGGCACCGACAACGCCGACAACACCGACAATGCCGCCGAAGCGGATGCCGCCGCCGACGACACCGATGCCGACGCAGCGGCCGACGCCGACGACGCCGCGGACGGTGCCGGTTCGGGTGCAGATGCCGCGGAGTCCGGGGACGAACCCGCCTCGGCGGTCGAGGAGAGCCCGGACGTCGATGACGCCGGGGTCGGTGCTGACGCCGATCCGGCTGTTCCGGCCGCCGCGAGCGCCGATGCCGTGTCCGAGCCTTCGGCGGTCGAGCCGGCCGAGCCTACGGGCGCCGGTCCGGACGCTGCCGGCGCCGATGCGGAGCCGGCGCCATCGTCGAGCGCGGATCTCTCCGGCGGCGAGGGCGCGAGTGCCGACGTCGTCGCTGCCGAGGACGGGCAGGCGCGCCGGGACGACGAGCCCGGCACCGGAGCGTCGGGTTGAGCGACGACCTGCTCAGCCGCCACGACGTGCTGCTCGCCGACCTCGACGGCACGCTCTACCGGGGACCCTCGGCCGTGCCGGGCGCGGTCGAGGCAGTGCGAGGGGCGGCGGAGCGGGGCGTACGCACCGTGTACGTCACGAACAACGCGTCGCGCCGCCCGTCCGCGGTGGCCGAGCACCTCGCCGACCTGGGCTTCGCGGCGCGTACGGAGGACGTCGTCGCGAGCTCGCAGGCTGCGGCGGCCATGCTCGCCGACCAGCTGCCGACCGGCGCCCGCGTGCTCGTCGTCGGCACCGAGGCCCTCGTCGCCGAGGTGACCGGGCGCGGGCTGCAGGTCGTCACGATGGCGGACGAGGCCGACGCCGTGGTGCAGGGACACAGCCCGGACACGGGCTGGCCGCAGTTGGCCGAGGCCACGGTCGCGGTGCGTGCGGGCGCGCTGTGGGTCGCCTGCAACCTCGACCCCACCCTGCCCACAGAGCGCGGCCCGCTGCCGGGGAACGGGGCCATGGTGGGTGTCGTGCGGGTCTCCACGGGGCGGGAGCCGCAGGTCGCAGGCAAGCCCGGTCCCGCGCTGCTCCAGGAGGCGGCGCGGCGCACCGGTGCGCGGAGCCCGCTGATGGTCGGCGACCGTCTCGACACGGATGTCGAGGGCGGCCGGGCCGCGGGGATGGCCACGCTGCTCGTGCTCACCGGCATCTCGGATGCCGCCGAGCTGCTGGCCGCGCCGCCGCGAATGCGGCCCGATCACGTGGCCGCCGATCTGGACGGCCTCACCGCCCGTCCCGAGGACCTCGCGTTCGGGCCGCGGCCGGGCTGGGACGTCCGGGTGCCGGAGCCCGGCAGCCTCGTGCTGGCCGGCACCGGCGCAGACCCGGTCGACGCGTTGCGCGCCCTGTGCGCCGCCCACTGGGCCGCCGGTGGCGGGCCGGCCCGCGTCACCGCGGACGGGGACGGCGCGGGCGTCGCGCTGCGCCGCCTCGGCCTCGATGCCGTTGGCTCGGCTACCGTGGCGAGGGTCGGGAAGCACGACCAGACGGCGGGAGCCGATCGATGACTGTCCCCATGCCAGGGCCGCCACTGCGCCCGGCCGACCCCCTCGACGCCGTCGAGCGCGCCGTCGCCGGCCTCGACGGGCTGGCCGACCGGCCGCTCGCCGAGCACGTCGAGGCGTACGAGCGGGTGCACGCCGCGCTGTCCGACGCGCTCTCCGCCGGGTCCTCGGGCGGCGCGTGACGCGGTGGTCACCCGAGCCCGTCTCGACGCCGAGCTCGTCCGGCGCGGGCTCGCCCGCTCCCGGCAGCAGGCGGCCGAGCTGATCGCGCAAGGCCGCGTCGTCGTGCGCGGCGTCCCGGCGGGGAAGCCCGCCACCGTCGTCGACCGGGACACCCCGGTCACCGTCCAGCGCGGGGACGAGCGCGAGTGGGCATCGCGGGGCGCGCACAAGCTGATCGGTGCGCTCGATGCCTTCGGCGTGGACGTCACCGGCCTGCGCTGCCTGGACGCGGGCGCCTCCACCGGCGGCTTCACCGACGTGCTGCTCGACCGCGGGGCGGCCGAGGTGGTGGCCGTCGACGTCGGGTACGGGCAGCTCGTGTGGCGGTTGCGCAGCGACGAACGCGTGCGGGTGTTCGATCGCACCAACGTCCGCGCGCTCGAGCCGGCGACGATCGGGGGCCAGGTGGCCCTCACCGTCGCCGACCTGTCGTTCATCTCGCTGCGCACCGTGCTGCCGGCGCTCGTTTCCTGCACC
Source organism: Pseudonocardia hierapolitana (assembly GCF_007994075.1). NCBI lineage: Bacteria > Bacillati > Actinomycetota > Actinomycetes > Pseudonocardiales > Pseudonocardiaceae > Pseudonocardia > Pseudonocardia hierapolitana. Next base: position 6,398,404 of record NZ_VIWU01000001.1, read on the forward strand.
GCGGCCGATGGGGAGCTGCTGCCGATGGTCAAGCCGCAGTTCGAGGTCGGCAAGGCGCGGTTGGGCGCCGGCGGCGTGGTGCGCAGCCCCGAGCTGCGCCTCGCGGCGCTCATGGAGGTGGCGGCCGCGGCGCGTGAGCTCGGCCTCGTCGTGCGCGGCGCCGTCGCGAGCCCGCTGCCCGGCCCGTCGGGCAACGTGGAGTACTTCCTGCGGCTCGCTCGCTCCGGCGCCGACGCGGGCGACGGCGTGCTGGCCGCCGCGGTCGGGGAGGGACCATGACCAGAGAGATCCTGGTCGTCCTGCACACGGGTCGAGCCACCAACCTCCGCACCGCCGCGAACGTCGCGCACCGGCTGGCCGCGTCCGGTGTCCGGCTGCGCGTACTGGGCGAGGAGTGGGCGGAGGTGCAGGACGGCGACCTGCCAGCGGCGCTGAGCCCGCGCATCGTCGAGGGCAGGCCGGGGTGCGCCGAGGGCGCCGAGGTGGTGCTGGTGCTCGGCGGCGACGGCACGTTGCTGCGGGCCGCCGAGATGGCTCGCCCGGTGGGCGTGCCGCTGCTCGGGGTCAACCTCGGCCGGGTCGGGTTCCTCGCCGAGGCCGAGCAGGAGTCCCTCGACGCCGCACTCGACGCCGTTGTCGAGGGCAACTACGCCGTCGAGGAACGGATGACGATCGACGCCGTCGCCCGCACCAACGGGGACGTCATCGCGCACACCTGGGCGCTCAACGAGGCCACCGTCGAGAAGAGCAGCCGGGAGCGGATCCTCGAGGTGGTGCTCGAGGTGGACGGGCGCCCGGTGTCGGCGTTCGGCTGCGACGGCGTGCTCTGCGCCACCCCGACCGGCTCCACCGCCTATGCGTTCTCCGCGGGTGGCCCGCTGGTGTGGCCGCAGGTCGAGGCGTTGCTGCTGGTGCCGAGCAACGCGCACGCGCTGTTCGCGCGTCCCATGGTGATCGCCCCGGACAGTGGGGTGGCGATCGAGGTCGACCCGGACGGCCCGCCCGCCGTCCTGGAGTGCGACGGGCGCCGGACGTTCACGCTGCCGCCCGGGGCGCGGGTCGAGCTGGGGCGCGGCGCCATGCCGGTGCAGATGGTGCGCCTGGACGGCCAGCCCTTCGCCGACCGCCTCGTCCGCAAGTTCGACCTCCCCGTGCGGGGCTGGCGCGGCGCGCCCGGGAGACGACACTAGGCCGTGTCCGACCGCCTGTCCGACCGGCGCCGTACGCTCACGGCCATGCTGGCCGAGATGCGGATCCAGGGCCTCGGCGTGATCGACGACGCGACGCTCGAACTGGACCCGGGGCTCACCGTCCTCACCGGCGAGACCGGTGCGGGGAAGACCATGGTCGTCACCGGCCTCTCGTTGCTCGGCGGCGGCCGGGCCGAGGCGTCCCGGGTGGCAGGCGGCGCTCGCCGTGCGGTCGTGGAGGGCAGGTTCACCGCCGACGCCGCGGCCCTCGCGGTGGCCGACGAGGTGGGCGCCGACGCCGACGAGGACGGCACCCTCATCGCGATCCGCACCGTGTCCGCGGACGGGCGGTCGCGGGCGCATCTCGGGGGCCGGTCGGTGCCGGCCGGGGTGCTGTCGCGGCTCGCGGAGGCCACCCTGGCGGTGCACGGGCAGAACGACCAGCTGCGCCTGCTGCGCCCCGCCGAGCAGCGGGCGCTGCTCGACCGCTTCGCGGGCGACGCCGTCGCCGGGCCCCTGGAGCGCTACCGCGCGGTGCGGGCGGAGTGGCAGCGGGTGGCCGCGGAGCTGGCGGAGCGCCGCGACGGCGCCCGGCGTCTCGCGCAGGAGGCCGACATGCTGCGCCACGGCCTCACCGAGATCGAGGCGGTCGATCCCCGGCCGGCGGAGGACGTCGAGCTGGTCGACCTCGCGCGCAGGCTCGCCGCGGCCGACGACCTGCGCGAGGCCGCCACGGCCGCGCAGGTCGCCCTCGTCGGGGCCGACGAGGGCGACCCGGACGCGCCGGCCGCGCTCGCGCTGATCGGCGATGCCCGCCACCGGCTCGCCGCCTCGGGCGACCCCGAGCTCGCGGCGCTGGACGCGCGGCTCGGCGAGGCGCTCGCACTGCTCGGCGACGTCGGCACGGAACTCACCGCCTACCTCGACAAGCTCGACGCCGACCCCGAACGGCTCGCCCAGGTACTCGCCCGGCAGGCCGAGCTGAAGGCGCTCACCCGCAAGTACGCCGCCGACATCGACGGCGTGCTCGCATGGGCCGACGCCGCGCGGGAGCGCCTGGCCGGCCTCGACACCTCCGACGAGGCCCTCGCCGCCCTGGCGGCCCGTCGCGATGAGCTCGCCGCCGAGCTGGCCGGCCACGCGCAGGCGGTCACCGCCGCGCGCACCGAGGCCGCCACCCGCCTCGCCGCCGGGGCCACCGCCGAGCTCGCCGGGCTCGCGATGCGCGACGCCCGGCTGCAGGTGTCGGTCACACCGCGGGAGGCCGGCCGCGACGCCCCCGACGCCCTGCAGGTCGGGGGCGCACTGCTGCAGGCCGGCACCGACGGCGTCGACGAGGTCGAGCTGCGCCTGGTGGCCCACGCCGGTGCCACACCGCAGCCGTTGCACAAGGGGGCGTCCGGCGGCGAGCTCTCGCGCGTGATGCTCGCCCTCGAGGTGGCCCTCGCCGGCGCCGACCCGGTGCCCACGATGGTGTTCGACGAGGTCGACGCCGGTGTCGGTGGTCGCGCGGCGGTCGAGATCGGCCGCAGGCTCGCCCGGCTCGCAGCGCGCCACCAGGTGATCGTCGTGACCCACCTGCCGCAGGTGGCCGCGTACGCCGACCGCCACCTCGTGGTCGACAAGACGGCCCGCGACAACGGCGCCACGCGCAGCAGCGTCCGCACGCTCGCGGAGCCCGACCGCATCGTCGAGCTCGCTCGGATGCTGGCCGGCCTCGACCACACCGACACCGGCCGCGCCCACGCCGAGGAGCTCCTCGCTGCCGCGCGGGCCCACCGGGAGGCCGACCGGGCCGCCGCCGGTGCCGGGCGGGGTGGCCGCCGGAGGAAGCAGGCCGTGCCCCAGGCCGGCTGAGGCGAGCTCATGATCGTCCGTCGGGGACATTCCCGGCCGGATGCGGCCGCTCACGCACCGATCCCGTGATCATGGTGGATGGTCCCGGCGAGGCCAGGATCAAGATCAGCTGTTGGGTGCCTCTCCGGCCGGATGTGGCCGCGCCTGCACCAGTCCGACGATCATGGCTAGGGCGTGCCCGTCGGGAGGGGCGGGTCTCGAGGCTGCTGCGTCGGCGGAAGTGGTGATGGGCCTCGCCCTGTGATCGCCGGCTGGGGGCATTCCCGGCCGGATGTGGCCGCCTGTGCTCCAGATGGATGATCATGGACGGCGGGGCTGACCAGGCGGTGATCACGGGATTGGTGCAATCGCGGCCGGATTCGGCCGCGGGCGCGCCAAATGGATGATCATGGGGAGGAGCCGGCCAGGCCATGATCATCGGCCGGGTGCGACTCCGGCCGGATGCGGCCGCTCGTGCTCCAGGCCGGTGATCATGGATGGGGACGTGGTCCGGGTTCAGCTCGTGAGGAGGTCGGTCAGGGCCGCGGCTACCTCCTCCGGGCAGTCCTCGGGCAGGAAGTGGCCGCCGGGCAGCACCCGGGTGCGCAGGTCGGAGGCCCATGTCGACCAGATCTCCTCGGGGTCGAACGGCAGGACCAGGTCGCCGGGGTCCTGCCACATCGCGAGCACGGGCACACCGATGCGGCGGCCTGCCTGCCGGTCGGCCGCGTCGTGCTCGACGTCGACCGTGGCGCTCGCGCGGTAGTCCTCACAGATCGCGTGGATCGCCTCCGGGGTGCGGCAGGCAGCCAGGTAGGCGGCGCGCACCTCGGCGGGGGTCGCCGTCGGGCGGCGGGACCAGATGTCGAGGAAGTGGCCGAAGAACGTGTCGGGGTCGGCCGCGATCATCCGCTCCGGCAGGTCGGCGGGGTGGGCCAGCAGGTAGAGGTGGAACGCGAAGACGCCAGCCGTGCCGTGCAGCGCCGCCCACATGTCGACGGCGGGGATGACGTCGAGGACGGCCACCCGTTCCACGGCGCCGGGATGGTCGAGTGCGGCCCGGAACGCCACCAGCGCGCCGCGGTCGTGGCCCACCACGGTGAACCGCTCGTGGCCGAGCTCGCGCATGAGCGCGACCATCGTGGCCGCGGTGGTGCGCTTCGCGTAGCTCGCGGCGGGTGCGCTGGCGCCGTAGCCGGGCAGGTCGGGGCAGACGACCCGGAACCGCTCGGCGAGCAGCGGCGCGACCGCCCGCCACGCGAGGTGGGTCTGCGGGAAGCCGTGGAGCAGCAGGACCGGCGGCCCGGCGCCGCCTGCGGCCACGCGCAGCCGTCCGGCGGGGAGCGACACGTCGTGGACGTCGAAGCCGGGGATGTGCGGCGTCATGGGCTCATGCTCTCGGGCGGCACCGACAACTCGCGTGGTGAACCGACGGTGACCGTCCGGCGTGCCTTCCCGGGATCCTGCTTATCGAGTGTCACAGTGCGTGCATGAAGCTGTCCGGCCTGTTGCACCGCTCGCGTGCGGCGCTGCCCGGGCTGTCCGGCGTCGCCCGGGTCGACCGGCGCACCGACGGCCTTCTCCGCCGCGTCAAGGCGGGCGAGATCGCTGTGATCGATCACGTCGACCTGGACCGTGCCACCGCGGAGGCGCTCGTCTCCGCGCAGGTGGCGGCCGTCGTCAACGCGGCGCCGTCCATCTCCGGCCGGTACCCGAACCTCGGCCCCGAGGTGCTCGTCGCCGCCGGCATCCTGCTGGTGGACAACGTCGGCGACGAGGCCCTGCGGGTGATCAAGGACGGGAGCCGGATCCGGATCCTGGAGGGCACGGTCTACGCCGGCGAGCTGGAGCTGGCGAAGGGCGTCGAGCAGACCGCCGACACGGTGGCCGACGCGATGGTGGAGGCGAAGTCGGGCCTCACGCACCAGCTCGAGGCGTTCGCCGCCAACACCATCGAGTTCATGCGCCGTGAGCGCTCGATGCTGCTCGACGGGGCGGGCGTGCCCGACGTCGAGGTGCAGCTGACCGACCGCCAGGTGCTCGTGGTCGCGACGGGGTACGACCACGACAGCGAGCTCGAGCGGCTGGCGCACTACATCCGCGAGTACCGGCCGGTGCTGGTCGGCGTCGGGGCGGGCGCGGACGCTCTGATCAAGGCCGGGCACCGGCCGCAGCTCATCGTGGGCGACCCGAGCGAGATCTCCAGCGAAGCGCTGACCTGCGGCGCCGACGTCGTGGTCCCCGCCTTCGCCGACGGGCACGCGCCCGGGCTGCACCGCGTGCAGGACCTCGGGGTGGGTGCCGTGACGTTCCCGAGCTCGGCCAACCCGGAGGACCTCGCCCTGCTCATCGCCGCGCACGGCGGGGCGTCCCTCGTGGTCACGGTGGGGCTCTCGGCGAGCATGGCGGAGTTCCTCGACCGCGGGCGGTCGGGCAGCATCGCCTCGACGTTCCTCACCCGGCTCCAGCTGGGCGGCCTGCTCGTGGACGGGCGGGTGATCGCCTCGCTCTACCGCAGCCGCATCTCGATCGGCGCGATCATGTTGATGGCGGCGTCCGCGCTCGTTGCGGTGCTGGCCGCGCTGCTCGTGTCGGACGCGGGCGAGGCCGTGCTGGCGTGGATCTCCCAGGTGTTCGTCGGCCTGGTGCAGCAGATCAGGGACGTGACCGGGGGACTGCTGTCGTGATCTCGTTCCGCTACCACCTGGTCTCGATCGCCGCGGTGTTCCTGGCGCTCGCCGTCGGTGTCGTGCTGGGGTCGGCCGGGGTGTCCGACCGGCTGCTGTCGGCCGTCTCCCACGAGGCCGACGACCTCGCGGGGCAGGTGCAGACCCTGCGCGCGGAGCGGGACGAGCTCGCCGCGGGCCAGCGCGCGTCCGACGAGTTCGCGCGCCGCGTCGGCCCCGCGGCGGTGCGCGGGCTGCTCCAGGGCAGCAGCGTCACGCTGGTCACCTCCGGCGCCGACCCGGCCGACCGCGACGCCGTGCTGGCGCTCCTGCAGCAGGCCGGGGCCACCGTGGGCGGCGAGGTGGCGCTCACCCCGGCCGTCGGCGACCCGGCGCGCGGCGACCAGCTGCGCGAGCTGACCGCGGGGCTCCTGCCCACCGGTGCGCAGCTGCCGGCGGCCACCGACACCGGCAGCCTCGTCGGGGGCCTGCTCGGCGGCATCGTCCTCGCCCCGGCGGGTGAGCAGGGCGGCCAGCCGATCGCGGCCCAGCAGGCCGACGCGGTGCTGTCCGGGCTCGCGGCCGCGGGGTTCGTCGCGCCCGGCCCGCGGCCGCAGCCCGGGAACGCCGTTCTCGTGCTCACCGGCGGCGCGCTGCAGGGTGTCGACGCGGGCGACGCCGCAGCCGTCATCGCCCGGCTGACGGCCCAGCTCGACCGGGTCGGTGGCGGTGCGGTGCTGGCCGGCCGCACCGGTTCCGCGGACGCCACCGGCGCCGTGGGCGTGGCGCGCGCCGACCCCGGCATCGTCGAGCGCGTGTCCACCGTGGACGACCTGCAGACCGGGGCCGGCCAGGTGTCGGCGGTACTCGCGTTGCGCGAGCAGCTCGACGGCCGGTCCGGCAGCTACGGCACCGCGGACACGGCCAGTGGGGGAGCGGCGCCGGCCGCCTGATCGGGTGCCGAGGCGTACGACACGCGGGGGAGTTGGCCGAGCGCGCGGGTTCGTATGTACCCTGAAGACCCGTGCAGCCTCGCGCGACGCGTCATCTGTTCGTCACCGGCGGGGTAGCGTCCTCGCTGGGTAAGGGCCTGACGGCTTCCAGCCTCGGCCAGCTCCTCACCTCCCGCGGCCTGCGGGTCATCATGCAGAAGCTGGATCCGTACCTGAACGTGGATCCGGGCACGATGAACCCGTTCCAGCACGGTGAGGTGTTCGTCACCGAGGACGGAGCCGAGACCGACCTCGACATCGGCCACTACGAGCGGTTCCTGGACCGGAACCTGCACGGCCGTGCCAACGTCACCACCGGCCAGGTGTACTCGTCGGTGATCGCGAAGGAGCGGCGCGGGGAGTACCTCGGCGACACCGTCCAGGTCATCCCGCACATCACCAACGAGATCAAGGACCGCATCCATGCGATGGCGGAGCCGGACGAGGACGGCAACGTCCCCGACGTCGTGATCACCGAGGTCGGCGGCACGGTGGGCGACATCGAGTCGCTGCCGTTCCTGGAGGCGGTGCGCCAGGTCCGCCACGACGTCGGTCGCGACAACTGCTTCTTCCTGCACGTCTCGCTGGTGCCCTACCTGGCGCCTTCGGGGGAGCTGAAGACGAAACCCACCCAGCACTCCGTGGCCGCGCTGCGCAACATCGGCATCCAGCCCGACGCGCTCGTGCTGCGCGCCGACCGGGAGATCCCGGACGGGATGAAGCGCAAGATCAGCCTCATGTGCGACGTGGACACCGACGGGGTCGTCGCCGCACCCGATGCCCCGTCGATCTACGACATCCCCCGCGTGCTGCACCGCGAGGGCCTCGACGCGTACGTCGTGCGCCGCCTGGGGCTGCCGTTCCGCGACGTCGACTGGACGGTGTGGGGCGACCTGCTCGACCGGGTTCACCACCCGGACGAGACGGTGCGGATCGCCCTCGTCGGCAAGTACGTCGACCTGCCGGACGCCTACCTGTCGGTCACCGAGGCGCTGCGGGCGGGCGGCTTCGCCCACCGGGCCCGGGTGGAGATCGTCTGGGTGCAGTCCGACGAGTGCCGCACCCCCGCGGGGGCCGCCGCGCACCTGGACGGGATGGACGGCGTGCTGATCCCCGGCGGGTTCGGCGTGCGTGGCATCGAGGGCAAGCTCGGCGCGATCCGGCACGCCCGCACCCGTGGCGTCCCCACGCTCGGGCTGTGCCTCGGGCTGCAGTGCATGGTGATCGAGGCGGCCCGGTCGCTCGGTGGCCTCACCGACGCCAACTCCTCGGAGTTCGACGAGCGCACCCCGCACCCGGTGATCTCCACGATGGCCGACCAGCGTGACGTCGTGGCCGGTGAACGCGACATGGGGGGCACCATGCGGCTGGGCGCGTACCCGGCCGTCCTGAAGAAGGGCTCCGTGGTGGCAGGCGCCTACGGCGCGCGGGAGGTGTCCGAGCGGCACCGGCACCGCTACGAGGTCAACAACACCTACCGGGAGCGGCTCGAGGAGGTCGGGCTCGTCTTCGGTGGCACGTCGCCGGACGGCAAGCTCGTCGAGTTCATCGAGCTGCCCGCGGACAAGCACCCGTTCTTCGTCGGCACCCAGGCCCACCCCGAGCTCAAGAGCCGCCCGACGCGCCCGCACCCGCTGTTCAGCGCATTCGTCAAGGCCGCGCTGGCCTACCAGGCCGCCGGCCGGTTGCCCGTGGAGCTGCCGGCCCGTGAGCCCGCCACCGCGGGCGCGAAGGCGGCCGTGAACGGGGCGGCGTCATGACCGGTTCGCGGCACGAGTTCACGGTGCAGGCCAGCAAGGACATCTACGCGGGCCGCGTCATGGCGTTGCGGGCCGATGACGTGCTGATGCCGTCGGGCCGGGTGGCCGTGCGGGAGATCGTGGAGCACCCCGGGGCCGTCGCGATCGCCGCGCTCGACGCCGACGACCGGCTGATGATGATCCACCAGTACCGGCACGCCGTCGGGCGCCGGCTCTGGGAGCTCCCCGCGGGCCTGCTCGACGTGAAGGGTGAGGACCCGCTCGCCACCGCCCAGCGCGAGCTGGCGGAGGAGACCGGGCTGGCGGCGGCGGAGTGGTCGGTGCTGGTGGACGTCACGCCCTCGCCCGGCTTCACCGACGAGGCGGTGCGCGTCTACCTCGCCCGCGGGCTCACCGAGGTGGGGCGCCCCGAGCACGCCGACGACGAGGAGGCCGACCTCGCCGCCCGCTGGGTCTCGCTGCCGGTGGCGGTGCGGATGGTGCTGTCCGGGACGATCATCAATGCCACGACCGTGGCCGGGGTACTGGCGGCGCACGTCCTGTCCGGGGCGCCGAAGGCCGGTCGGCCCGCCGACGCCCCGTGGCCGGACCGCCCCACGAGGTTCGCGGATCGGGTCGCCGAGGGCTGATCAGGGGCGCAGCGGGCGGCCCTGAGGGTCGGTCGGGTCACCGGCCAGCAGGACGATCCCGTCGATGAACGACCAGATCACCCCGACCCCGAGGAACACCAGCAGCAGCTGGGCGATCGCGAGTCCGGTGTGCCCGGTGTAGAAGCGCCCGGTGCCGAACGGCAGGAACAGCTGCAGCAGCGCAGCGATCACCTTGAGGCGGTCCGAGTACGGGCGGCCGCTGACCGGGTCGCGCCCGTAGGGCGCCTCCGGGTCGTACGCCACCGGCACGGCCGTGGTGGGGAAGGCGGCCGTGGCCTGCTGCGGGATCGCGACGGTGGGCTGCTCCCGCGGGAGGTCGGCGAAGAGCGGCCCCAGGTCGTCGGCGGTGCGGGCCGCGTAGGCGGCGGACGTGCGCTCCTCGTACTCGGCGGCGTCGAGCCGGCCCGCGGTGTAGTGCTCGCCGAGCTCGCGGACCGCCGCCTCACGCTCGACGTAGCCGATGCGCACCGATGGCGTGCTCACGCAATCGACGGTACCGCTCCCGCCGGGGGTCGGCGGGAACGCGGCGGGTGCCGGCAGCGAGATTCCTCCGGTCCGGTGTCGATTCGGGCGCACCCCGTTCGTAGTGGGGTGAGGATGCGGGGATTGCGCCCGCCGACCAGGAGGAGGACCGGCATGGTGCGATACATGTTGTCCGTGCACAGCCGCGAGGGTGAGGTGCGCGAGCCGCTGACGGAGGAGGAGATGCAGCGGTCCCACGCGCAGCTCAGGGACATCGAGCGGGAGATGGCGGCAGAGGGCGCGTGGGTGTTCTCCGCGCGCCTGCACGAGGCGGACACCGCCACGGTCGTGCGCGTGTCCGGCGACGAGATCCTGACCACCGACGGTCCGTTCGCCGAGACCAAGGACCACCTCGGCGGCTTCTACCTGATCGAGGCCGCCGACCTCGACGCCGCGCTCGGCTGGGCGGCGAAGGTCACCGCGGCGATCAAGGTACCGATCGAGGTCCGTCCGCTGGCCGGCTTCGCGGATGAACCACACGCCTGACGGGGTGGTCGACGCGCCCCTGATCGGCCGGATCTTCCGCGAGGAGTCCGGCCGATCGGTCGCCGCCCTGATCGCGTTCTGCGGAGACATCGACGTCGCGGAGGACGCGGTGCAGGAGGCGTTCGCCATCGCGCTGCGCAGATGGCCCGACGCCGGTGTGCCGCCCAATCCCGGCGGGTGGATCACCACGACCGCCCGCAAGCGCGCCATCGACCGGCTGCGCCGGGAGGCACGGGGCAGGGATCTGCTCGGTGAGGTGGCGGCACTCGCCGAACGGGATGGTGCGGAGGGACGAGGAACCGTGCCCGACGACCGGTTGCGCCTCATCTTCACCTGCTGCCACCCGGCCCTGTCGGCCGAAGCACGGGTCGCGCTCACCCTCCGGCTGCTCGGCGGGTTGTCGACCACGGAGGTGGCCAGGGCCTTCCTGGTGGCGGAGCCGACGATGGCGCAACGGCTCGTCCGGGCCAAACGCAAGATCAAGGCCGCCCGCATCCCCTACCGCGTGCCGGAGGACGGCGAGCTGCCGGACCGGCTGCGATCCGTCCTGGCCGTCATCTACCTCGTCTACAACGCCGGGGTCCACAACGCCGGGCTCGCCGGTCCGGGACTGTGTGCGGAGGCGATCCGGCTCGCGCGGATCCTGAGCGGTCTCATGCCGGACGAGCCCGAGGTGGCCGGCCTGCTCGCACTCGTCCTGTTGATCGAGTCCCGGCGCGCGTCGCGCACGCGCCCCGACGGCTCCCTCGCGGTGCTCGGTGAGCAGGACCGTTCCCGGTGGGATCGCGCCTTGATCGAGGAGGGGCAGGCCATCGTGCGGGGATGCCTGCGCCGGAACCGTCCCGGCCCTTATCAGATCCAGGCGGCGATCAACGCCGTGCACGCCGACGCGGCCACTGCCGAGCAGACCGACTGGCCGCAGATCCTCGCCCTGTACGACCAGCTGCTGGCCATGGCGCCCACCCCCGTCGTGGCCCTCAACCTGGCCGTCGCCGTCGGCGAGGTGCACGGCCCCGCCCCCGCGCTCGCCCTGGTCGACGAGCTCGACCTCGGCCACTACTACGCCTTCCACGCCACCCGGGCGGACCTGCTGCGCAGGCTGGGCCGCGACAGCGAGGCCGCGGTCGCCTACGAACGTGCGGCCACCATGGCGCCGACCGACGCCGAACGCGACTTCCTCAGGCTCGGCGGCAGAGGCAGACGCTGAGCAGGGATCACCGCTGGGCCAACTCGGCCGGTGTCGGGACCCGGCGGGACGCGAACGGGTCCGGGCCCGGCGGGTCTCCGGCGGCCAGCCTGCCCAGTCGGCCGAGGTAGTGGTGCCAACCGCCGTCGTGCGCGTCCGCGGCCGGTGCTGCCAGGCCGCGGTGCACGAGCTTCAGCAGCGTGCCGCCGTCGACCGTGGGCGTCAGGTCGATCTCGACCGTGGTCGAGCCGGGTGGGATCTCGACCTCCGGGCGTTCCCAGCCGTAGGTGAAGACCACCCTCCGCCCGGGGACGAGCTCGACGTAGGTCCCGGAACAGGTGTCGCCGTTGGCGTGGGTCCACCTGATGGCGCCACCCGGGCGGGCGTCCAGAACGGCCTCCTCCGCCATCCACCTCACGAACTCCACCGGGTCGGTGAGCAGCTCGTAGACGACGTCCGTCGGCGCGGCGATCACCAGCTCCTGCACGACGAGCTTCACGGCGCCTGCCCGCCGGCGTCCGGGTTCCCCGCCTTCGCCTCGGCCGCGGCGGTCAGGCGGCGCAGCGGCTCGGACCAGAAGTCGTCGAGGAACGACGCGACCTGGGCGATCCGCCCCAGATCAGCCCGGTACAGCCGCCGGTTCGCATCCACCCGCACGGTGACGAGCCCGGCCTCCCGCAGCTGCTTGAGGTGCTGGCTCGCGGCCGGTCGGGACAGGCCCGCCGCGTCCGCCAGCTCCGATGCCGGGCGCTCGCGGTCCCACACTAAGCGCAGCATGGTCCGCCTGCTCGGGTGCGCGATGGCGCGGATCGCCTCGTCCGACGGATCGTCCGACGGGCCGGCGGCGGGGGTCACGGCCTGCGGCCCATCGCCCCGAGCAGCCGGACCTGCGGCGAGGCGTCGACCGGGACGGCGACGGCCGGTCCGACGATCCCGGCCGCCCGGCCGCGTTCGGGCATGTCCGGGAGGAACATCGCGACGCACGCGTCGACGAGGTCGACGTCCAGCGTCGGGTCCTGCCCGGTCGCGACGGCGAGGTCCCAGGTGTGCACGAGGTTGTCCATGAACGTGCCTGCCGTCGCCTCGGCGACCGACCACTCGAAGCCCAGCGGTGACGCGCACCGCCGGTCCAGGACGCCGGGGCGGGCGAGCGCCTCGAGCGCCGCCGCCACACCTGCCCGGTAGTCGTCCGGGGTCGCTCCCCGGCGGACGGACGGCGGCTCTCCCGCAACGGCGGCGAGCAGGTAGTCGGTGGACCCCGTCATGTGGTCGATGAGCTGCTGCACGGACCACTCCGAACACGGTGTTCCGGCTGTGCGCTGCTCCGGGGTGATCCCGCCCATGATCGTGGACGCCCGGGCCGTCGCCCGCTGGAACAGCCTCACCGGGTCGGTGTCGTTCATCAGCCCTCCTGATTGCAGTAGATCTTAATTAAGGCACTGCTGAATCTGGCCGTCAAGCCGCTAGTGCGTTGACCACGAACGTTCACCGGGTTGGCGACACGCCGGGCAGCGTCCCGGGCGTGGAGTCGCGTTGATCCCACTCTCGGTCCCGACGTGAGGTCGGGATCGAGGGTTGAGGTCTGGATGGCAGAACCGGTCAGAGCGCGCAGGCTCACCGATGCGGAGGGCCAGCGGTTGACCCAGATCGTGCGCCGGGGCAAGCACGGCTCGATCCGGGTCCGCCGAGCGATGATCATCATGGCGTCGTCGTCGGGTACTCCGGTTCCCGCGATCGCCCGGCTGGTCGCCGCGGATGAGGACACGGTCCGGGACGTGATCCACGCGTTCAACCGGCGGGGGTTGGCCGCGCTGGACCCTCAGTGGGCGGGAGGCCGTCCCCGCCTGATCAGCGATGAGGACATCGAGTTCGTCATCGCGACGGCCACCACTCGCCCGCGCAAGCTCGGGCGCCCGTTCACCCGCTGGAGCTTGCGCAAGCTCGCCGCGTATCTGGCCGAGCACCCGGACCGACCGATACGGATTGGGTACGAGCGGCTGCGTCAACTGCTGCGTGAGCGGCGGGTGTCGTTCCAGCGGACCCGGACCTGGAAGGAGTCGCGCGACCCGGACAAGGACGCCAAGCTGGACCGGATCGAGGAAGTGACCGCCAAGTTCCCGAACCGGTGCTTCGCGTTCGACCAGTTCGGGCCGCTGTCGATCCGCCCCTGCCACGGCTCCACCTGGGCGCTCGAGTCCAAACCGACCCGGCTGCCCGCGACCTACACTCGCACGCACGGCATCCGCTACTTCCACGGCTGCTACAGCCTCGGCGATGACCAGCTCTGGGGTGTCATCCGGCGCCGCAAAGGCGGCGACCACACCCTCGCCGCACTCAAATCGATCCGAGCCGCCCGACCCGACGGCGCACCCATCTACGTGATCCTGGACAACCTGTCGGCGAACAAGACACCGAAGATCCGGGCGTGGGCGGCCCGCAACAAGGTCGAGCTGTGTTTCACCCCGACTTACGCCTCTTGGGCCAATCCGATCGAGGCCCAGTTCGGGCCGCTGCGGACCTTCGTCATGGGCGCCTCGAACCACCCCAACCACACCGTCCTGGCCCGCGAGCTGCACGCCTACCTGCGTTGGCGCAACGCCAACGCCCGCCACCCCGACGTCCTCGCGGCCCAGCGCCGCGAACGAGCCCGGGTCCGCAGCGAACGCCAACAACGCTGGGGCCGACCCCGCGCCGCCGCATGATCAAACCCGGCGAACGTATGTGGTCAACGCACTAGCTGTGGAACAGCACGCTGCGGCAGGCCAGGTGCAGGGCGAGCCGTTCGTCGGGATCGGTGAGCTCCACGCCGAGCAGCTCCTGCGCCTTGGCCATGCGGGTGGCGACGGTGTTGCGGTGGACCCCCAGCACCGCGGCGGTCTCGGTGAGCGAGGACTCGGCGTCGAGGTAGGCGGTGAGGGTCGCGAGCAGGTCGCCGGGCTGGTCCCGCAGCGGTTCGAGCAGGGAGCGGGCGGCAGGGAGGAACGTGTCGGTGCGGGTCCAGGCGAGCAGGAGCTGGCCGAGCCCGAGCCGGTCAACGTGCACGAAGTAACCGCTCGCGGAGCGGGTGGCCGCCAGGCGGGCGGCGTCGCCCGCCTCCCCGAGGGTGCGGGCCATGCCGGTGGCGTCGCGGTACAGCCGGCCGACGCCCATGGCGCTGGGCAGGGTGGATCGCAGCAGCCACTGCGCGCGGCGGGCCGCGGCGGCGTGGCGGTGCAGCTCGGTGGCCGACGGCTCCTCGGCGAACGTCGTCCAGGCGCTCCACCCGCGACCCTGCTCGACGACCAGCGCGTGCAGGTGCGCCGTCCCGAACGCGCGCAGCACCTCGGGACGCATCGCCAGCGGGTCGACGGTGTCCGGGACGTCGATGCGGATGCCGACGTGCCAGCCGTCCAGCTGCCAGCCGGCGTCGAGAGCACGACGGCGCGTGCCCGGGTCCGGCTCGGCCTGCACGAGCTCGGCCAGCAGCGACATTCGTAGCCGGGCGTCCCGCTCGACGGCGAGCCGGTTCTCGGCCAGTCGCTGCCCGACCGCGCCCGCCGCCACCCCCAGCGCGGCGCGCACGGCGGCCAGTTCCGCGGGGATCCCCGGCGGGACGGCGGCCGCCAGCACCGTGGGCCTGCGTCCCGTACCGACGGGGCGGGTGAGCAGGGCGCCCGGGTCGGCGGGGCCCGGTTCGGGCCCGGCCAGCCGGTCGCCCGCGCCGTCGAGCAGCCACACCGGGCGGCGCCACGCCGCGGCCAGCGCGGCCACCAGCTCGTCGACGCCGCCGCCGGTGGCCGAGCACACCGCGGCTGTGGTCGCGACGAGCGCGGCCACCACCTGGTCGGACTCGCGCAGCAGGCGCGCGGCGGCCATCGCGGCGGCGAGCGGGTCCGGGGCGCCGAGCACCGTGAGCCCCACCCGCTCGGCGAGCAGCCGGCTCGCCACCCGCAGCGGTTCCCCGCCGGGGAGCAACACCGCCGCCGCCTCCGCCGCGGCGGCCCGGCGCAGCAGCGCGTCCAGGTGCCAGTCCTCCCGGTCGCCGGACAGCGCGACGGCGAGCAGGGCGTCGGGGGCCGTGGCCACTTCCGCCCGGAGGTCGGCGACGGTGAGCACGCCCCGGACGGGCACCCCGTCCGGCCCGCCGCCGGGGACGGCGAGCACGCTGACGGCGGCCCAGTCGGGGTGGCGCAGCAGCGCCTGGAGGACGAGCGGAGCGTCGGTCACGACGCGCCCCGGACCGGGTCGGGGAGCAGCACGGCGTCGCAGTCGAGCCCGAACGCGCGCGGGTCGACGTGCCGCAGCCGCTCCGGGGCGGCGCGCCACCAGGGCGGGCCCGGCAGCGCCACGGCGAGGACGTCGTCGCCCATGCGCAGCCCGTCCACCGGGATCGGGGCCGCGGTGCGCCGGTCGAGCAGGCACAGCAGGTCCGGGCAGCTCGCGACCGGCTCGCCGTCGAGGATCGCGAGCAGGTACTCGTTCTCCGCCTCGACGCGCAGCACACCGCCGCCGTCGTCGACGACCGTGACGCCCGCCCGGCCGAAGGTGGAGGAGGGATGCCGCGCGATCTCCACGGTGCGGCCTGCGGCGAGCACCCGGCCGCCGAGCGCCTCGGCCACCTCGGCCGGGCTGGGCCGGACGAGCCCCGCGTGCGCGCGTCCCAACCCGAGCGCCCTGGCGAGGGTGCCGGCGCAGGAGTCGGTGGCGAGGAGCCGGGCCGGCACCGGCGCCAGCGCTCCGCCGGCCCACCCGCCGCCCTGGGCCACCACCGTGCGGGCCACCCGCTCCAGCGCGACCGGGTCGGCGTCGTCGACGAGCACGATCTGACCGCTCGCCTCGGCCAGCGCGTACGGGGTGAGCGTCCCGCCTGCGACGGCGCGGGTGAGCTGGTCCAGGCGGGGGAGGGCGCGACCCATGAGGTCGGCGTCGACCAACGGGAGCCCGAGCTCGCCCGCCGCCACCACGGCGAGCGCGCCGTTCAGGCCGGCCGCCTCGTAGGGCATCAGCGCGGCGGGCGTGACGCCGGTCCAGCGGGACAGGGCCCGCACGGCCCGCGTGATCTCCTGCCCGCTCGGCAGCTTCTCGGCGAACACCCTGGTGGCGCCGAGCATCCCGACCGCGACGACCGGAGCGTCGCCGAGATCGGCGGGGTCGTGCAGCTCCACACCGCCCGCCGCGAGCGCGCGGCGTAGCCCGTGGCGGAACGGCAGCGGGTCGCCACCCCCGCCCGAGCCGAGCAGCTGGAGCCCGACGACGAGCGGGTCGACGTCGGCGGTTCCGAGCCGGACACCCGCCATCCGCGAATGGTCGCAGATCAGGGAACCGGAACGGTGTCCTCGACGGGGCGGAACTCCTCGGTGAGCCCGAAGCAGGACGGCCCGAAGACGGCGAGGGCCTCCGGCGTGCGCATGATCTCCGGCGTCGAGATGCCGATCACGACGACCCGCTGGCCGTACCGCAGCGTCTCCGTGGTGATCGGCTCGCCCGACTCGGCCTCCAGCACGCAGATCAGGTCCGGGACGATGCACCGCACCACGCCGTCGACCTCGGCGATCAGCGTCTCGTTCTGGAACTCGGTGCGCAGGGTCGAGGTCCCGTCGAAGGAGACGAACCGGGCCTTGCCGCGTGCGAACCCGTCGACCGTGCGCCGCTCGACGTCGGCGACCTTGCCCGCGAACAGCACGCGCAGGTGCGAGTACAGGGTGGGGGCCAGCACCTCGGTGAGCGCCGAGATCGGATCGCGCAGCTGCTCGCGGGCCTCCCGCAGCGCCCTCCCGACCGCGAGGCCGAGGGAGAGCGTGCGGGGGATCGCGGTGCGCTTGACGTCGGCTCCGGACATCGCGTACTCCGCGATGAGCGCCGCACCGCCCATCCGGATGGCCGCGCCGCGCGCGAGCCACTCCATCCGCTCGTTGTCCGGGCCGGTGTCGATGGTGACGGTCTCGCCGTGGTCGCCGGAGACCACCATCGGCGACCCGGGCACCCCGTACACGCCGAACGTCTCCATCTGCAGCTCGGGGAACGCCCGGCCCATCCCGTCCGCGTCCACGACGGGCAGGCCCGCGGTGGCGGCGACCACCAGGGGGATCATCGAGTTGATCCCGCCGCACTCGATCGGCATCGTGGCGTCGGCCTGCCGGCCGAGGTGCGTCTCGAGTGTGCGGAGGGCGCGGACCGCCTCGTCGCCGCGGGGGATCTTCTCCACCATCACGGTCGGTGCGCCCATCATCGCGGTGGGGACCACGAACGCGCCGTCGGCGACCTCGTCGGGGTCGAGCACGGTCACCGCGCCGTACTCGCGCATGGCGGCCTCGACCATCAGCCGGCCGATGTGCGGGTCGCCGCCGCCACCGGTGCCCAGCAGCGCAGCGCCGCGGGCGAGGTCGGGCAGGTCCTCCGGCCTCAGTTGCCACGTCATGGGCGCTCCCGGGCGTCGAAGCGGACGGGGTCGGTGTCGTAGCCGAAGTAGCGCGGGCCGACCAGGGCGATCCCGCCGGGGGAGTGCCAGCGCTCGTCGGTCGGGGCGGCCACCACGGTGACGCGGTGGCCGAAGCGCAGCGCCTCGGTGGTGACGGGCTCGCCGGTGTCGGTGTCGAGCACGACGATCAGGTCCGGCGTCGTCACCTCGACGATGCCGTGGCGCACCGCCATCAGGTGCTCGTTCTGGAACTCCAGCGTGAGGTCGCCCGCAGCCGACCTGCTCGCAGGGTCGGCCATCGGCGCGGTACCGGAGATGATCGCCGTGCCGCGAGCGAAGCCCGTGAGGGTCCGGCGGGCGACGTCGCTGACCTTGCCGGCGTGCAGCACCCGCCCGCCCAGCTCGTCGGCCACCGCGGCCACGGCGTCGCCGTGCTCGGCGCGCACCCGGTCGAGCCGGCGGCCGATCCGGGTGCAGAGGCTCAGGGTGCCGGGCACGAGGGATTCGCGGGCCTGGGCGCCGCTCATCACGTAGTTGGAGATGATCGCCGCGCAGCCCATCGTGATCGTGAGGGAGCGGGCGAGCGCCTCGGCCGCGTGGTTGTCCACCGTGTTCAGGACGCCGATGTTGCCCTTCTCGTCGGCGATCGACATGGGGGTGCAGGGGATGCCCGACAGCGTCGGCAGCACCATCTGCAGCTCCGGGAACGCGCGGCCCATCCCGTCGCCGTCGACGACCGGTAGGCCCAGCTGTGCGGCCGCCACCAGCGGGAACGTGGAGTTGACGCCGCCGGCCTCGATGCAGGCGATGTGCGTCGGGGTGACGCCGAGGAACTCCGCCAGCGCGGCGACCGCGGCCCCGATCCGTTCCGTCGACGGGGTCTTCTCGACCATCACGGTGGGCGCGCCCATCATCGCGACCGGGAAGACGACGGCGCCGTCGGGCAGGTCGGCGGGGTGGACGAGCCGGACGGGCCCGTGCTCGCGCAGCGCCTGCGCCGCGAGCAGCCGCCCGATGTAGGGGTCGCCACCGCCCCCGGTGCCGAGCACGGCGGCGCCGCGGGCGAGTGCTTCGAGATCGTCCGCGCCGATCGTGGTGAGCCGATCGGTGATCACCCCCGTCACGCGCGCCGTCCCGCCGCCTGCTCGATCCGCAGGTCCCCGACGGCCTTGCAGCGGATGCGGGTGGCGTTGCCGGGCAGGTAGGGGATCGGCACCTCGTCGAAGTCGACGATCTCGACGGTGGCGGGGTCGGCGCCGGCCACCACCGCGCGGTCCACGGCCTCCTGGCGGGCCTCGTCGACCGCGGCGTCGCGCCGGCCGGGGGCGATCGCGAACACCCGGTCGACCTCCCCGCCCACCTGCGCGATCGCCGCGCCGATGGCGTTGGCCACGGCGAAGTGCTCCGGCCGGTGAACCGCGCCGAGGCCGGGGAAGGACTCCGGCAGCAGCACCGAGCCGCCGCCGACGGCCACGACCGGCAGCGGGTCGGCGGAGATCCGCATCCGGTCCACGACGTCGGCGACGTCCGTGGCGATCCGTTCGAGGGCCGCCGCGACGTCGGCCGGGTCGAGGCCGGCAACCAGGGAGCTGTCGCCGATCTCCACCCGCCCCGCCGCGACGGCGACGTCGGTGGCGGTGAGGACGTTGCCGCCGAACACGAGCGCCTGCTCGGTGAGGCGGTAGCCGACCGAGTCGGGCCCGACGGTCGTGTCCGTGCCGGAACCCCGCACCAGGCTGCCACCGCCGAGACCCACCGACAGCACGTCGGGCATGCGGAAGTTGGTGCGGATGCCGGCCACGCTGACCTCCACCGTGGCCTCGCGGGGGAAACCGCCGGTGAGCACGCCGACGTCGGTGGTGGTGCCGCCGACGTCGACGACTGCGCAGGTGCCGAGCCCGGACAGCACCGCGGCGCCGCGCATCGAGTTGGTCGGGCCGGACGCGAACGTCGCCACCGGGTACCGGCGGGCGAACTCGACGTCCATCAGCGTGCCGTCGTTCTGGCTGAGGTAGAGCGGCGCCGTGATGCCGTGACCGGCGATGGAGGCGGCGAGCCCGTCGACGATGCCGGCGGCCAGCTCGCGCAGGGCCGCGTTGATGATCGTGGCGTTCTCGCGTTCGAGCAGGCCGACACGGCCGATCTCGTGCGAGAGGGAGACCGGGACGTCCGGGCCGATGACCTCGGCGACCAGCTCGGCGGCTCGCACCTCGAACTCGGTGTTGACCGGGGAGAACACCGACGAGATCGCCACCGAGCGGACGCCGTTCGCGGCCATGTCGGCGGCGTGGCGGCGCAGCTCGTCCTCGTCGAGGGCGGAGATCGGGCGGCCGTCGAACTCGTGGCCGCCGTGGGCGAGGTAGGCGCGCCCGGCGATCGCCTCCACGAGGCGCCCCGGCCAGTCGACCATCGGCGGCAGCGACGCCGTCGCCGGCAGACCGAGGCGCAGTGCGGCCGTCGGGGCGAGATCACGCGCCTGCACCAGCGCGTTGATGAAGTGCGTGGTGCCGATCATCACCGCCTGCACGTCGGCCGGCGGGAACGGGTGCCCGGCCTGCAGCCCGTCCAGCGCGGTGACGATGCCGGAGGTGACGTCGGGCGTGGTGGCCGCCTTGACCGCGGCGAGCACCCGGTCGCCGTCCATGAGCACCGCGTCGGTGTTGGTGCCCCCGACGTCGATCCCGATCCGCATTCAGACGCTCTCTTTCTGGTCCACGGGCTGGAAGCTGTCGATCGTGCGGCTGACCCCGACGCCGCGGACCAGGCCGAGCTTGCCCGCCACGACGTAGAGCACGAACGCGGCGGCGAGCGAGTTGATGCTGGGCAGGCCCCAGCTGACGAAGTGGCCGATCAGCGCGGCGCCGAGCCAGATGACGAGTGTGGCGGGGACCCAGGTCGGCGCCGTCTCGGGCACGGTGCCCGCGGCGCGGGAGCGCTCCAGGTCCGGCCGCCACTGCTTCACCACGAAGTACTCGGCCACCATGATCCCGGCGATCGGCGGGAAGGCCACGCCGAGCACGGTGAGGAAGCCGATGAAGCTGTCGAGGATCCCGCCGGCGGCCAGCACGCTGCCGATCACGCCGAGGACCAGGGTCACCATCGCGCGGTTGACGTGTTTGCCGAACACCGTGCCGACGAAGTTCACGACGCCGAGCCCGGAGCTGTAGAGGTTCCAGTCGTTGATCTTCAGCGTCCCCAGGATGATCACGAGCGTGCCGACCCAGCCGACCGAGGACGTCACGATCGCGATGATGTCGTCGGAGCGGATGGCGTGGGCCAGCAGCACGCCCGACATCCCGATGAGGTACTCACCCACGGTGAACCCGACGACCGTCTGCTTGACGACGTCGGCCGCGCTGCGGTTGAACCGCGTCAGGTCGGGGGTGATCACGGCGCCGACGATGAAGCCGCCCGCGACGAGCGTGGTGCCCTCCAGCAGGGAGAGGCTCGGCCCGGGCGGGGCGGAGGCGACGAGCGTGCCGAAGTCGTGGTCGAAGAGCTCGCTGCCGATCGACCACGCGACCAGGACGAGGAATGACGGCACCGTCAGGTAGGCCACCCATTTCATCGAGGCGAAGCCCCACAGCACGATGAAGGTGACCGCCAGCCCGAAGAGCAGCGACCACGCCCACGACGGCAGCACGCCGATCAGGCTGACCAGTCCTTCCGCCGAGACACCGGACTGGATGCCGAACCAGCCGATCAGCGAGATCCCGATCGCCACCCCGACCACGGCGCTGCCGCCATGGCCGAACCCGGTCCAGCGGGTGAGCAACGAGGTCTGCAGGCCCTCGCGGCTGCCGATGATCCCGACGCCGATCGAGACCAGCTCGAGGATCACCGCGCCGAACGTGAACGCGAGGAACGCGTCCCAGAAGCCCATTCCGAACCCGAGCGTGGAGCCCAGCAGGAACTGGCTCAGCGCCGAGACCTGCCCGAACCGTTGCACCGCGACGGTCCACCAGGAATGGCGTGCTGCGGCCGGGACGCGGGTGAGCGCGTAGTCGTCGACACCCACATGTGCTGCCACGGTGACCTCCTCGGGCCGTTTGCGGAACCGTAGGCGCTGGTCAGAGGGTGGTCACGAGGCAGAGTGCTCGGTCGGATCGGGGCGGCAGTGCACTGTGCACAGCTGCGCACTCGTCATACAAGTGGACTACGCTGAGAGTCCGTGACCGGAATGCGCTTCGGAATCTTCGTTCCCCAAGGCTGGCGCCTCGACCTCGTCGGCATCGACGCCAAGGACCAGTGGCCCACGATGAAGGCCCTCGCCCAGCGTGCCGACGCCGGGCCGTGGGAGTCGATCTGGGTCTACGACCACTTCCACACCGTCCCCGCCCCCACCGACGAGGCCACGCACGAGGCCTGGACGCTCATGTCGGCGCTCGGCGCCGTCACCGAGCGCGTGCGGCTCGGCCAGATGTGCACGTGCATGAGCTACCGCAACCCCGTCTACCTCGCGAAGGTCGCCGCCACCTGCGATCACGTCTCCGGCGGCCGCATCGAGATGGGCATCGGCGCGGGCTGGTACGAGCACGAGTGGCGCGCGTACGGCTACGGCTTCCCGGTCGCGCGGGAGCGGCTGCGGATGCTCGACGAGGGCGTGCAGATCATGCGGCAGGCCTGGACCGAGGGCACGGCCTCCCTCGACGGCAAGCACTACCAGGTGGACGGAGCCATCGTCCGCCCGCTGCCGCTGCAGGAGGGCGGCATCCCGCTCTGGATCGCCGGTGGCGGGGAGCAGGTCACCCTGAAGATCGCTGCGAAGTACGCGCAGTACACCAACTTCATCGGCACGGCCGACGTCTTCTCCCGCAAGTCGGAGATCCTCAAGGGGCACTGCGACACGGTCGGCACCGACTACGACGCGATCGTCCGGTCCGCCAACTTCAACGTCTTCATCGGCGAGACCGAGGCCGACGTGCAGAAGCGGATCGACGCCGCCAAGGCCCGCCTGGAGCCCTACGTCGGCGCAGAGAGGGCGGAGAGCTCCATCGCGAGCTGGACGCTGAACGGGGACAGCCCCACGGTCGGCACGCCCGCCCAGATCGTGGAGAAGCTCGGGAAGTTCAAGGAGCTGGGCCTGACCTACGGCATCTTCAACTTCCATGATTCCGCGTACGACCTGTCGGGCGTGGAGCTCTTCGAGCGTGAGGTGATCCCGGCGCTGCGCTGACCCGATGGCAGCAAAGCCACTTTCATGACGTCACGTGACATGAAAGTGGCTTTGCTGACGTTCGGGACCGGCGCGTCGCCATCCGCTCGGGTGCGTGCTCCGGGAGGATCGCGTCGTGGGTGCGCGGCCGGGTGACGTCGTCGAGGCCTTCCTGCACCACCTCGCCGTCGAGCGGGGGAGTGCGGCCAACACGCTGGCCGCGTACCGCTCCGACCTCGCCCGCTACCTCGACCACCTGCGGGCCCGTGACCTCGACGACCTGGCCGCGGTGCGGGAGTCCGACGTGGCGGCGTTCGTCCCGGCGCTGCGCAGCCCGCCCCTGAACCTGGCCGCGTCGTCGGCGGCGCGGGCGCTCGCCGCGGTGCGCGGGCTGCACAGGTTCGCCGTGCGGGACGACCTCGTGCCGGTCGACGTCGCCCGCGACGTCGTGCCACCCGCGCTGCCGGCGCGGCTGCCGCGGGCGCTGTCGGTCGACCAGGTCGAGCAGCTGCTGGCCGGCTGCATCGGCGACGGGCCGGGCGCGCTCCGAGACCGCGCGCTGCTGGAGCTGCTGTACTCGACCGGCGCCCGGATCTCCGAAGCGGTCGGGACCGACCTCGACGACCTCGACACCAATGCGCGCACGGTGCTGCTGCGCGGCAAGGGTGGCAAGCAGCGCGTGGTGCCGGTCGGGCGGCCCGCGCTCACCGCCGTCGACGCGTACCTGGTGCGGGCTCGCCCCGCGCTCGCCACCCGCGGGCGCGGGAGCCCTGCGCTGCTGCTCAACGCGCGCGGGGGACGGCTGTCGCGGCAGAGCGCGTGGCACGTCCTGCGCGGTGCCGCCGAGGCGTCCGGGCTCACCGCCGAGGTCTCCCCGCACACGCTGCGGCACTGCTTCGCGACGCACCTGCTCGCCGGTGGCGCGGACGTCCGGGTCGTGCAGGAGCTGCTCGGCCACGCCTCGGTGAGCACCACCCAGGTCTACACCCACGTCACGGTGGACACGCTGCGCGAGGTCTACGCCACCTCCCACCCCCGCGCCCTGCGCTGAGACCGCCACTCGCGCGCACCTGGACCGCGCACCTGGACCGCGACTCGCGGGCTCACCCGCAACCGGGCACGTCCTCCAGGCGGTGCCATACCGGGATCCCGCGCTCGCGGGCGATCGCCACGTCCTGGTCGGCGCCCTTCGACTTCCCGGGGAGGCGCAGGACCCCGTCGCAGTGCTGCAGCAGCCGCTGAGCGGTCGGGTACATGACCCGCTCAGCGAGGGGATCGGTGACGCCGGTCGCGCCGGCGCTGCGCAGGACGGGGAGCGCGACCCACTCTCCGATCATCGGCACGTGCCCGGCCCGGAACAGTGGCCACGCCGCCTCCTCCAGGCGGGCCAGGTTGGCGGCCATGAGGCCGGGATCGTCCTCGGTGCCGGAACGGTAGGGACCGGCGATCAGAACCATCAGTGAAGTCGGCATGATTCGGCACGGTAGTGTGCACGAGTCGGAATAAACAAGGGAGAATGTGCATGCTCGCCGCGCAGCGCCGTGACCTGCTCCTCGAACGCCTCCGCGTGGACGGACGCCTGGTCGCGAAGGACCTCGCCGTCGAGCTCGGCGTCTCCGAGGACAGCGTTCGCCGCGACCTGCGCGAGCTCGCCGCCGCAGGGCTCTGCCAGCGGGTCTACGGCGGAGCTCTGCCGATCTCGCCCGCCATCGCCGACGTCGCGGGGCGGGAGCGCGTCGAGCCGGCGAGCAAGGAGCGGGTCGCCGCCGCGGCGGCCCGGCTCGTCGTCCCGGGGTGCACGGTGATCATCGACGGCGGCACCACCGCGCTCGCAGTCACCCGCGCATTGCCGCTCGACCTCGCGGCCACCGTCGTCACGCACAGCCCGACGGTGGCCTCCGCGCTCGTCGACCACCGCGACGTCGAGGTGTTCCTGCTCGGCGGGCGGCTGTTCAAGCATTCGCTGGTGACGTGCGGCGCGGCGGCGGTCGAAGCGGCGCAGGGGGTCATCGCCGACCTGTTCCTGCTCGGCGTCACCGGTGTGCACCACGAGGCGGGACTCACCACCGGCGACGCCGACGAGGCCGCCATGAAGCGCGCTCTCGCCCGCCGCGCCGCCGACACGTACGTGCTCGCGAGTGCGGAGAAGATCGGGGCGGCGTCGCGGTTCGCGGTGCTGCCGCTCAGCGACGTCACGGCGCTCGTCACCGATGCGGACCCGGCCGCACCCGCGGTGCGCGACCTGACGGCCGCCGGCGTTCAGCTCGTGTCCTGAGGCTGGCGACACGCCCACGGTCGGTGGGCGGCCGCCACCGCTCGGACACCGGGCGGTAACGTTCCGGATGCGTCGGCCACATCCGGCCGATTGGTCGGCCGACACGCGGCGGGGTGCGTTGGCGGTCGTCCGCCCGGCCTCTTACCCTGCGGAGATCGGCCCCTCCCGGGTCACCCGTTAGAGACCGGAGACCGCATGGACACGCCGCGGCCCTTCACTCCCCGCCCGGAGCCGCTAGAAGAGGAACCGTATGGCGACTACGAGGGTGGCGAGCTGGATGCCGCCGCCGCGTCCGTGGGGAGTCACCGCTTGAAGGTGCCGGAGCCCGCTCCGCTGACCGAGCACGGCCCGGCGCGGGTCATCGCGGTGGCGAACCAGAAGGGCGGCGTCGGCAAGACGACGTCGACGATAAACCTCGGCGCGGCGCTCGCCGAGTACGGCCGCAAGGTCCTGCTGGTCGATTTCGACCCGCAGGGGGCCTTGTCCGTGGGCCTCGGGGTGCAGGCGCACGAGCTGGAGACCACGATCTACAACCTGCTCATGGAGCGGGGAGCCGAGATCGACGACGTCATCCGGTCCACGAACGTCGAGGGCATGGACCTGCTGCCCAGCAACATCGACCTGTCCGCCGCCGAGGTGCAGCTCGTCACGGAGGTCGGCCGGGAGCAGGCGCTCGGGCGTGCGATCAAGCCGGTGCTCGACCGCTACGACGTCATCCTGATCGACTGCCAGCCGTCGCTCGGCCTGCTGACGATCAACGCGCTCGCCTGCGCCGAAGCCATCCTCATCCCGCTGGCCTGCGAGTTCTTCTCGCTGCGCGGGGTCGCGCTGCTGATGGACACCATCGACAAGGTCCAGCAGCGGCTCAACCCGGACCTCAAGATCCTCGGCATCCTCGCCACGATGTTCGACCCGCGCACCTTGCACACCAAGGAGGTGCGCCAGCGCGTGATCGAGGCGTTCGGCGGCCTCGTGTTCGAGGCCGTGATCAACCGGACGGTGCGCTTCCCGGAGACCACCGTGGCCGGCGAGCCGATCACGACGTGGGCCTCCAACTCGAACGGTGCCCACTCGTACCGGCTGTTGGCCCGTGAGGTTCTCGCACGGTGAGCGAGCGCGCGGGCGAGCCCGTCGGGCACCGCGACCTCGGTCGCTCGCCCTTCCGAGCGCGGCGGGGTCGGGGCGGGTGACCGTCGTCGACGACGACGTGCCGGTGGTCGCACCGGCGCGCCCGCGCTTCCAGGTGCGGCTGCACAACTTCGAGGGTCCGTTCGACCTGTTGCTGCAGCTCATCGGCAAGCACGAGCTCGACATCACCGAGATGGCGCTGCACACCGTCACCGACGACTTCATCGCCCATCTCGCCGCACTGGGCGACGACGCCGACCTGGACGAGACCACCGAGTTCCTGGTGATCGCGGCAACGCTGCTCGACCTGAAGGCGGCCCGGCTGCTGCCCGACGCCGAGGTGGAGGACGCCGAGGACCTCGCGCTGCTGGAGGCCCGTGACCTGCTCTTCGCCCGCCTGCTGCAGTACCGCGCCTACAAGCAGGTGGCCGGGCTCTTCGTCGAGCTGGAGGCCGGGGCGCAGCGGCGGTTCCCGCGGTCGGTCGCGCTGGAGGAGCGGTTCGCGGCGCTGCTGCCGGAGGTGCTGCTCGGGGTCGACCCCGAGCAGTTCGCCGACCTCGCCGCCTCGGTGTTCCGGCCCAAACCACCGCCCACGGTCGGGATCGACCACCTCCACGCCGCAGCGGTGTCCGTGGCCGAGCACGCCGCGATCCTGCGCGAGCGGCTCGCCGAGCTCGGTTCGGCGACCTTCGCCGAGCTGACCGCCGACTGCGCGAACCCCCTCGAGGTCGTCGCCCGCTTCCTCGCGGTGCTCGACCTGTTCCGCAGCGCCGTCATCGACCTGCAGCAGCCAGAGCCGTTCGGGGAACTCACAGTACGCTGGACACCATTCCCCCACGAACAGCCCGAGCAGGCCTCCGCAACAGATGACTGACACCCCGTCCGACCCAGTGCCCCCTGCCGGGAGTCCCTCACATGTCTCGACGGCCCAGCCTCCCGCTGGGCGCACCGGCGAGCCGCCCGAGTATGCCCGATACGAGGGACGACTCGCCGGCACGCCCAGCGGAAACCTGGATCCGCCGATACACGCAAAGGACTCCCGGCAGGGGGCACTAGCCGCCGCCGTACTCGGTCTCGTCCCGGAGGCGCAGGAGGAGCTCGACCCCGGCCTCGCCGTCGACGAGCCCGGCACGGACGAGCTCGCCGACGACGCCGCCCTCGACGCCGCGCTCGAGGGCCTGCTGCTGGTGGTCGACGCGCCCACCGACGAGGAGACGCTCGCGCAGGCCCTCGACCAGCCGGTGGCGCGTGTGCGGGAAGCCGTCCTGCGGTTGTCCGCTGTGTACACGGCCCAGCAGCGGGGGATCGACCTGCGCCACGCGGGCGGCGGGTGGCGCTTCTACACCCGCGACGTCCACGCCCGGTACGTCGAACGCCTCCTGCTCGACGGCCAGCGCGCCCGGCTCACCCGCGCCGCCATGGAGACCCTGGCGGTGGTGGCCTACCGGCAGCCGGTCACCAGGGCCCGCGTGTCGGCCGTCCGCGGCGTCAACTGCGACGGTGTGCTGCGCACCCTGCTCACCCGCGGACTGGTGCAGGAGGCGGGGGTCGACCCCGCCACCCAGGGCACCTTGTTCCGCACCACCGAACTGTTCCTGGAGCGGCTGGGGCTGTCCTCCCTCGACGAGCTGCCCCCGCTGGCTCCCCTGCTCCCCGACGTCGACGCGATCGACGAACTGTGAGAAACCTTCAGATGAATGACATGACCACTGGCGAGCGGCCGGCCGGCGTCCGCCTGCAGAAGGTGCTGGCCCAGGCCGGCGTCGCATCCCGGCGTGCCGCCGAGGAGCTGATCGCGGCCGGCCGCGTGAGCGTCGACGGCAAGGTCGTGCGCGAGATGGGCCGCCGCATCGACCCCGAGACGGCCGTCGTGCACGTCGACGGCTCCCGCATCGTCCTCCAGGACGATCTCGTGCACCTGGCCCTGAACAAGCCGCGCGGCATCCTCTCCACGATGCACGACGACCGGGGTCGCCCTTGTGTCGGCGACCTCGTCGTGGAGCGCGGCATCGTCGAGGAGAACTTCACCGGGTCGCCGCGGGCGCGGCTGTTCCACGTCGGACGCCTCGACGCCGACACCGAGGGCCTGCTGCTGCTCACCAACGACGGCGAGCTGGGCCACCGGCTGATGCACCCGTCGTACGAGATCGAGAAGACCTACCTCGCCGAGGTCATCGGGCAGGTGCCGCGCGACCTGGGCAGGCGGTTGCGCGATGGCGTGGAGCTGGACGACGGCCCGGTGCGGGTCCACTCGTTCAAGCTGGTCGACTCCACGCCCGGGCGCTCGCTGGTGGAACTCGTCATCCACGAGGGGCGCAAGCACGTGGTCCGGCGGCTGCTCGACGAGGTCGGGCACCCGGTGCAGCGGCTGGTGCGCACCGCGATCGGCGAGGTGCGCCTGGGCGACCAGCGGCCCGGCCGGTTCCGGCCGCTCACCCGGCCCGAGGTCGGCTCGCTCTACCGCTCTGTGGGGATGTAAGTAAGTGCCCGTCCGCGCGATCCGCGGTGCCATCCAGGTGGACGGCGACACCCGCGAGGAGATCCTGAAGGGCTCGGCCGAGCTCGTCAGCGCCGTGTTGGAGCGCAACGACCTCACGGCCGACGACATCATCTCGATCGTCTTCACCGCCACCCCGGACCTCACCGCCGAGTTCCCCGCCTACGCCGCGCGGCTGCTCGGCCTCACCGACGTGCCGCTGCTGTGCGCCTCGGAGATCGCGGTGCCGGGCGCGCTGCCCCGCACGCTGCGGCTGCTCGCCCACGTCGACACCCCGCGGGCCCGGTCCGAGCTGCGCCACGTCTACCTGCGCGGCGCCGCCGCACTGCGCACCGACCTGCCCCGGTGACCGCGCGGAATCACTCCGGAGCCGGCAAGGCATGATGGTTCGCGGCCCGCGGAGGCGCGCGGCAGGACGGGCCACCGGGGCCCGAGAACCAGGGGGCATGCGGGTGACCGGGCGGCTGCACGGGGTCGTGGCGATGGACGGACCGTCCGGGACGGGGAAGTCCACCGTCTCGCGACGGCTGGCCGCCGCGTGCGGCGCCGCCTACCTCGACACCGGGGCCATGTACCGCGCGCTCACGCTCGCCGTGCTGCGGTCCGGGCTCGAGGGCACCGAATCGGACACCGAGAAGGTCGCGGTGGCCGCCGTGGCCGACCTGGAGTCGGTGACCGACCCGTCGGCCCCGGCGATCCGCCTCTCCGGGGAGGACGTCGAGTCCGAGATCCGCGGCGCCGCCGTCACATCGGCGGTCAGCGCGGTGTCCGCGATCCCCGCTGTCCGCGCCGCTCTCGTCGAGCGCCAGCGCGTTCTGATCGACGAGGCGATCACGGGCTGCGGCGGCATCGTCGTCGAGGGCCGGGACATCGGGAGCGTCGTGGTCCCCGACGCGCCGCTCAAGGTCTACCTCACCGCGTCCGAGGACGTCAGGGCTGCGCGCCGGGAGGCGCAGGACCGCAAGGCGGGCCGGGCCGCCGACCACGCCGCGGTGCTCGCGGACGTCCGGCGGCGCGACGAGCTCGACTCCACCCGGAAGACATCGCCGCTGCACGCCGCGCCGGACGCTCTGGTGCTCGACACCGACGGGCTGTCCGTCGACGACGTCCTGACCGAGCTCCTGCGGCTGGTGACGGACCGCGGGATGGTCACGTGAGTTCTCCGGACCTGCCTCCCGACGCGTGGCCGTGGCTGCACGACCGCGGCCGCTGGCTCGCGTCCTGGCTCTTCCGGCCCGTCTACCGGGTGCGCGTCCACCACCGGGAGCGGATCCCCGCCCGCGGCCCGGTGGTCGTCGTCGCCAATCACAGCGCGTTCGTCGACGGACCGCTGCTTTTCGGACTACTCGGGCGCCGCGCGGTGTTCTGGGTGAAGCAGGAGATGTTCACCGGTGTCGCCGGCTGGGGTCTGCGGCGGATCGGGCAGCTGCCGGTGCGTCGCGGCGAGGCCGACCGGCGGCCCCTCACGGCGGCGATCGGCGTGCTGCGCGGCGGCGGCCTCGTCGGCGTGTTCCCGGAGGGCACGCGCGGCAGCGGCGACGTCGCGACAGCGGAGCACGGAGCGGCATGGCTGGCGCGCACCAGCGGAGCCACCGTGCTGCCGGTCGTGTCGCGGGGGACCCGGCGCCCCGCCGGCTCCGGCCGGCGGTGGCGGCCGCGCGTCGACGTGGTGGTGGGGCGGCCGCTGAGCGTCCCTGCCGGTGGCGGGCGCGCGGGACTCACCGCCGCCACCGAGACGATGCGGGCCGAGCTGGCCGGCATGGTCCGCGAACTGGACGAGCTACGGAGCAAGGCGTGAACGGAACCGACGATCGGGCGGCCATGGCCGCGCTGGGGATCGACCCCGACGAATTCGGGGCGCCCGACAGCCCCGGCACCCCCGACGAGGGCACCGAGGCGGCACCGCCCGCCCCGGTTCTCGCCGTCGTCGGGCGGCCGAACGTCGGCAAGTCCACGCTGGTCAACCGGCTCCTCGGTCGTCGTGAGGCGGTCGTGCAGGACATCCCCGGTGTCACCCGCGACCGCGTCGCCTACGACGCCCTGTGGAACGGGCGTCGCTTCACGCTCGTCGACACGGGGGGCTGGGAGCCCGACGCCACCGGCCTGCAGGCCGCTGTCGCCGCCCAGGCCGACCTCGCGATGCAGACCGCGGACGCGGTCCTGCTCGTCGTCGACGCGAGCGTCGGCGCCACGGCCACCGACGAGGCGGTGGCGCGCGTGCTGCGCCGCTCCGACCGGCCCGTCCTGCTCGCCGCCACGAAGGTCGACGACGACCGGCTCATCTCCGACACCGCCGCGCTCTGGCGGCTCGGGCTGGGGGAGCCGCACCCCGTCAGCGGCCTGCACGGGCGCGGCTCCGGTGACCTGCTGGACGCGATCCTCGAGGCGCTCCCGGAGACCCCGCGCGACGACTTCGGCGCCACCGGGACCGGGCCGCGGCGCGTCGCGCTCGTCGGCAAGCCGAACGTCGGCAAGTCGAGCCTGCTCAACCGCGTCTCCGGCGAGCTGCGCTCGGTCGTGCACGACGTCGCGGGCACCACCGTCGACCCGGTTGACTCGCTCGTCGAGCTCGACGGCGAGGTCTGGCGGTTCGTCGACACCGCGGGCCTGCGCAAGCGCGTGCAGACCGCGAGCGGCATGGAGTACTACGCCAGCCTCCGCACGCGCGCCGCGATCGAGGCCGCCGAGGTGGCCGTTGTGCTGATAGACGCGAGTGAGCCGATCGCCGAACAGGACCAGCGCGTGATCTCCATGGTGGAGGAGGCCGGCCGGGCGCTCGTGCTGGTGTTCAACAAGTGGGACCTCGTCGACGAGGACCGCCGGCATGCGATGAAGCGCGAGCTGGAACGCGACCTCGTCCGCGTGCAGTGGGCCGAGCGGGTCAACGTCTCGGCGCTCACCGGCCGGGCCGTCGCGAAGATCGCGCCGGTCCTGCGCACGGCACTCGCGTCATGGGACAAGCGGATCCCGACCGGCCGGCTCAACGGTTGGCTGTCCGACGTCATCGCGGCCACCCCGCCGCCGGTGCGCGGCGGCAAGCAGCCCAAGGTGCTCTTCGCCACCCAGGCCCAGACCCGGCCGCCGACGTTCGTCCTGTTCAGCACCGGGTTCCTGGAGGCCGGGTACCGGCGGTTCCTGGAGCGGCGGTTGCGCGAGGAGTTCGGTTTCACCGGATCGCCGGTGCGCATCTCGGTCCGGGTGCGGGAGAAGCGCAACCGAAAGGGCTGATCAGCGGATACCACGGTTACCCTGGACGGGTGCCGGTCCGGGTCGTGCTCGCCGACGACGAACCCCTGATGCGGGCCGGACTGCGCACCGTCCTGGAGGCCGGCGGCGCCGTCGAGGTGGTCGGGCAGGCCGAGGACGGCGCGGCGATGCTCGCGTGCGTCGACGCGCACCGGCCGGATGTCGTCCTGGTCGACGTGCAGATGCCCGGCGTCGGCGGGCTGGAGGCGCTGCGCGTGCTGTGCGCGCGCCCCGACGCGCCGGCCGCGGCCGTCCTCACCACCTTCGACCTCGACGACTACGTCGCCGAGGCGTTGCGGCTGGGCGTGCAGGGGTTCCTGCTCAAGGACGCCGAGCCGGACGCGCTGGTTCGCGCCGTGCTCGATCTGGCGGCAGGCGGCGCCGTGCTCGACCCGCGGATCACCGCCCGGCTGCTGCCACGGCTCGCGGCCGGCACCGCGCGGCCCCGCTCGTCCAAGCTCGCCGATCTGACACCCCGCGAGCTGCAGGTGCTGCGCGGGCTCGCCGCCGGCGACTCCAACGCGGCGATCGGGGATCGGCTCGGGCTCGCCGAGGCCACCGTCAAGAAGTACGTGTCGGCACTCCTGATCAAGCTCGGCGCGGAGAACCGCGTGCAAGCCGCGTTGCTCGCCCAGGGATGGGGGTTGTCGTGACAGTGTTCCGGGTTCCGCCACCGGTGCGGCGGGTGCTCGTCGAGCTGCCCGCCGTCGTTCTCCCGGCCATCGCGGTGTTGCTGGGCGTCCCGCCGTTCGAGTGGTCGGTCGCCGCGGCGCTCGTGGCGTGCGCGTTGCTGCCGCTGCGGCACCTCTGGCCGCCGCTGGGGCTGCTCGGCTCGTTCTGGGCGCTCGCAGGTGGCCTGGGCTGGCCGCCCGCGATCGTCGCGCTCTACACGCTCGGCCGGCGCTGCAGGCGGGTCGGCATGCTGGCACCGTGGCTCGTGGCCACGCTCGCGGTGTCGATCACCCCGGTGCTGCTCACGCAGGACCTTCCCATCGGCCGCATCGTCCTGATGGTCGCGTTCGTCGCGCTGTACGCCGGTGCGCCTGCCGCGTTGGGGCTGCTCGTGAGCACCCGTGCCCGGCTCACCGAGAGCCTGCGGCAGCTCGAGCAAGCCCGCGAGGAGGCGCTCGCCGCGTCGCGGGACGCCGCGCGGGCGCAGGAGCGGGCCCGGATCGGCAGGGAGATCCACGACGCGGTCGGCCACCACGCCACGCTGATCGCGGTGGGCGCGGCCGCCATCGCCGCCTCCACCGCGGAGGAGGAGACGCGCCGCGGCGCCGAGCAGCTGCGCGTCCTCGCCAAGCGCGCGCTCGCCGAGATGCGTGCGGCGCTCGGCCTGCTCGACGGCAGCGAACACGTCGCCGGACTCACCGAGATCCCCGCGCTGGTGGCCGGCTCGCGGGCGGCGGGCGTGGCCGTCGAGTTCGACGAGCGCGGAGACCCCGTCGAGGTCGCGCCCGGCACCGGCCGTGCGGTGTACCGCGTGGTGCAGGAGTCGCTCACCAACGCGGCCCGGCACGCTGCGGGCGCGCGCGTGTCGGTCCTCCTGCACTGGCGCTCCACCGAGCTGGTCGTCGAGGTGCGCAACGGCCCCACCGCCGCCACCTCGCGTCGCCCGGACACCGGTGGCGGGGCGGGGCTCACGGGCCTCGCCGAGCGGGTCTCGGCCGCAGGCGGCGACCTCACCGCCGGTGCGCGACCGGGCGGCGGTTTCGCGGTGCGGGCGGTGTTCCCGCTCGACCCGCCGCCCCCGGCGCCCGTCGAACCGGCCCGCGAGCAAGAGCCGGCGCTGTCCTGATCGGGCGAACGGGACGTAACATCCGCGCTACCGCCGGGTACCTACCAAAGTCGCCCCCGGGGGCCTACCGACGACGGTGGTGCCTGCGGCTCCCATTGCGGAGACTGATGCCTCCGCCGCGCCGGGCCATCGGCGCGCGGAGGGTCAGGTGCGGCTACCAGGCGCGTCGGGGGAGTCACGACCGGCCGATCGGGGCGGATCGGTCATGGGGTAGGCTGATCGGGCCCCCTCGGGGGGTGGCCGGGACGTGGCGCAGCTTGGTAGCGCACTTGACTGGGGGTCAAGGGGTCGCAGGTTCAAATCCTGTCGTCCCGACGGCGTGATGGGCGGTTCCCTTGCTACTGGGGAGCCGCCCATCGCTGTCTCTACCTGCGGAAACGCTGTCGCCGTCTTGGGGCGGGTGGGACGGCGCACGTGGGAGTTGGTGATCCACTGCGTCGATGTGGTCGCACTCGGCCAGGCTGCGGCCACCGTTCCGGTGCGGTCTGTCGTGGTGCCACGGGCCGGTGAGGGCCGGTCGATCATCGGGTGGTCGCGATGTGGTCGTCAGGCGGCGTGCGTCGAGTTCTCGGCCGAGGTGAGCGCGGTGTCGATGGCGTCGACGGCTTGCTGGGCGACGTGGCGGAGTAGGTGGCCGTAGACCTCGGTGGTGGTCGACAGGGTCGAGTGCCGCATCGTCTTGGACGCCATCGCCAGTGGGACTTGCGAGGACAGCATGGTCGTGGCGGCGAAATGGCGCAGGTCGTGCACCCGGATGCGCGGCAGACCCGCCTGGTCGGTGAGCTGGTGGAGGTGGCACAGCACGTACTCGGGTCGAAGGGGTTGTCCGTCGCGGCGGGTGAATACCAGGTCCTGATCGCGATAGGCCGGGCCGGTGGTGAGTCGCAGGATACGTTGCCGTTCGGCCTGTCGGCGCAGGGCGCGGACGGCGCGGGAGGAGAGCCCGATCCAGGTGTGGCTGCTCTTGGTCTTGGGTTCCTGGCGCAGCTGAACCTCGCCGAACTACCGGTGCTGGACGAATATTCCACCGACGGGCTGATGCAGTTCTTCCTCGGGCCGACGAGGTCTTCGGGCTTTCCGGCGACGCCGCCGTGCCGAACACGTGCGAAGTCCGCTACCACCCCGCGGTCGAACCCGGTTGGCGGCCGCTGAACCGCTGTTCCCCGTCGACGGCCGAACGCCGCTGCGCCGCCCTCGAACCGCTTTCGGCGTCACCGGAACGTGCGACCGCATGCCGCTGTCGGCGGGGGACAGCAGCTCGTGCCGATCGTCGGCGACGGATCCCACCGGACACGGCGTCGTCAGCCATGATCCCGCCGCGGCGGCGTGCCGCGCCGTCCGCTGTGGACCCCGCTGACCGGACATCCGCTGGTCGGCGCGGGGTTTCGCGCGCCGAGCGGTAGCTCCATCAGGGTGATCGAGTCTCGACTCCCACTGGCCCCTCTGCTACCTTCCGATCCGCTGGGATCGCTCAAGTTGCTGACGCTCGCAACGGGAGACGGGTCGCAGCGTCGACCGGTGAGTGGGCCGTCCCCGTCGTGGGCTGCTTGCGTCGAGCGCAGCGTGCACGGGTTTGCCCGCCACCTCGCAGTGTGTCCTTTCCTGCGCTTTCTTCCGCTTCGCGTCCACAGCTCGAAGGAGTTCCCTTGCGCACGCATGCCGCATCCCACGGTGGGGCCGTCGGCCCCGTCGTGCGCGAGCATGTGGTCGTGCGCCTGCGGACCTCGACCGCGGAGCGGGCGCTGACCGCTCTGCGATGGGTCCTCGGACTCGCGGTCGCAGTCACCGTCCTGTGGATCGGGGCGGCGTTCCTCGCGACCCCCGCGTCGGCCGCGGCCGTGCCGGTCGCCATGGCCTACCAGTCCGCCGCCAAGGGCAAGGACCGCGGGTCGAGTGACGGTGGTGGCGATTCCGGCGATTCCGACCGTGGGGATTCCGACGGCGGGGATTCCGACCGGGGCGATTCCGACCGTGGGGATTCCGACCGGGGCGATTCCGACCGGGGCGAGAGCCGCGGCGACGACAGCCGTGGCGACCGGGAACGCGGCGGGCGCGATCGCGACGAGAGCAACAGCCGCGAGCAGAAGACGGAGAAGCGCGAACGGAAGGAGTCGCGCAAGGATTCGGACGACGGTCGCAAGCGCGACAAGGGCGAGAGCCGTGAGCGGGAGACGGGCGACCGCGACCGGAATGAGCGGCCCCAGCGCGACGAGTGGAACCGGGACGAGAACGGCCGGGACGAGGACGGCCGGGACGAGGACGGCCGGGACGAGGACGGCCGGGACGAGGACGGCCGGGACGAGGACGGCCGGGACGAGAACGGCCGGGACGAGAACGGCCGGGACGAGAACGGCCGGGACGAGAACGGCCGGGACGAGAACGGCCGGGACGAGAACCGCCGCGCCACCCGTGAGAGCGATCGGAACCGCGACGAAGAGCGCGCGACGCGCAGCCGCGGCCACGACGAGAACCGTTCCCGGGGTGAGCGGGAGAGCCGCACGCGCGAGGACGAGAGCCGCGACCGCGACGACCGCGACAGCAGGTCCCGTGAATCCGCCTCCCGGGATTCCGCGTCCCGCGACAGCCGCGCACGCGACGATTCCGCGTCCGACGACCGCGACACCGTCGTCTTCGCAACGCGGGGTTCCCGGGAATCGACGCGATCGCAGGAGAGCGACGACCGCTCGGGCGGCGACGAGGACCGTGGGTCGCGCCGGGAGGACCGCGCCGACAGCCGTTGGGGCGACCGTTCCGACGACCAGGAGCTCGCCGCGGTGGGGTCGCGCGACTCCCGCGGATCGGGGCGCGCCCGCGCCACGGATGACCGCTCCGACCGCGACGACGTCCGCGAGCCGCGCCGGACCGGCCGTACCGAGGGCCGCTGGACCGCGCGCCCCGACGACGGCTCTGGCGACGGCTCCGAGGGCTCTGGCGACGACTGGTCGTTCGGAGCTGAGGCGTTCTCCGGCGGCGACCGGGCGGACGGCCGTGACGACGACACCCGCACCGACACCCGTACCGAGGGCCGCTGGACCGAGCGCCCCGACGACGGTTCCGGCGACGGCTCTGGCGACGGCTCCGAGGGCTCTGGCGACGACTGGTCGATCGACGTCCGGGAGAAGGGCTTGTCCCGGACGTTCGGAGCTGAGGCGATCTCCGACGGCGACCCGGCGGACGGCCGCACCGAGCGCGGCTGGCACGGCCGCTCCGGCGCGAGTCGTGACAGCGGCTCCGGGCGCTCCGGCGACGACCGGCCTGTCGACCTCCGGGAGCAGGGGCTGTCCCACACATTCGGCGGGCACGTCTCCTCCGAGCGCGGCCGGGTGAGCGGCGAGGGCGACGACGGTCGCACCGCGCGGTCGCGGCTCTGGGCCGCCGATGGAGGGGCCGTCGACGACGGGGACGCCGACGGTCGGTACTCGGGACGCGACCGCTACCACGACGCCCACCGGCGCGATGAGCACCCGATGCCCGACCCGTCCGGCGGCACGACCGCGATGGACCTGTTCGTCGACGACCCGGGCTCCGGCGACCTGAGCTCCGGCGGCGCCGTGCCTGATGAGGTCGAGGACGCCGCGCGCCGCGTGACCGACTCCGTCGAGGAGCTCGTGGCGGGCCGGGACGACGCCAACCGCGACGACGCCGACCGGGTCGCGCGCGACGTGCTCACGCGCCTGCCCGACTGGGTCGAGGCCGTCTCGTCCGGCGAGGACATCACCCGCAGCGTCGAGTCCGCGCGCTCCGGCTGGCGCGACCGCGACGCCCGCGGGACCGACGACAGCCCGCGTACGGCCCGCCCGCCCGGTGAGGAGTCGGCGGACTACGCGCTCGACCGCGCGGGGCAGATGCTGCGCGACGTCCGGGACGGGCCGCCGCGTGACATCGAGGACGAGGCCACCGAGAGCGGCGGCGGGGTCGCCGCGGAACGGGGCGGTCCCGAGGTCGTGATGCGCGACGCGTCGGACCGGCGGACCCACGTCGACACCGAGTCCCTGCGCCGCGTCGGTAACCGCGTGGTCGACGTGGTCGAGGAGGCCGTCGACACAGCGCTGTCCGCTGGCGACGTCGATGTGGCCGCGCTCGTCGACGCCGTCAAGGACCTGGCCGACGAGGTCTCGCGGTCGATGAGGTCCGGCGACGAGCGGTCGGAGCACCCCGAGCAGCTG
Source organism: Pseudonocardia hierapolitana (assembly GCF_007994075.1). Classification (NCBI taxonomy): domain Bacteria; kingdom Bacillati; phylum Actinomycetota; class Actinomycetes; order Pseudonocardiales; family Pseudonocardiaceae; genus Pseudonocardia; species Pseudonocardia hierapolitana. The sequence continues at coordinate 6,436,354 of NZ_VIWU01000001.1, forward strand.
CTGGCCGTGCTGGCGCGCGACTCCGGTGCGAAGCGGGCGGGTGAGCGCCGCTTCGACCCGGGTGGTGACGACGGGCTGCCACCCGACGACCCCGGCGTCGGCAATCCGTGCGCCGCCTCGGGCGGAGGCTGCGACACCGGGTCGTTCGGCCCGCAGTGGGCGTCCTCCGAGAGCGCGCGCGGTCCTCCACACCACGCCATGCACTCCGACGGCATCGGGAACGGCATCCACGACACCAACGACAGCTACGCCAGCGACAGCTACACCAGCGACGGATACACCAGCGACAGCTACGCGACCGACCTCTCCGGGTACGCCGGCAGGAACGCGCAGGGCGGCAGGCACGCGGTCGACGGCACGACCGACCACAGAGGCGGCTTCTCCGACCTCGCTGAGCTCGGCCGCGCCGACGGGTACAGCGGTGCGGCTCGTGAACGCGGCAGCAGGGAGGGGCGCGGTGGCCGCAGCGGCTTCTCCGGTGCTGCCGACTACAGCGGTGCTGCCGACTACGCCGAGCCGAGCGGTCACGGCCGGCACAGTGGCGGCACGCACGGCACGTACTCCGGTGGCAGCGGTGCCTCGCAGCTGACGTTCGACGACAGGGCCGGCACGGCCCTCACGACCTCCCGCGACTCGGGTGGCGGCAGCTCGTACGACAGCAGCACTTACAGCAGCGGCGGTTCCTCCGGGATCGCGTTCGACAGCAGCCCTGGCACGGCTCTCGTGGACGCCCGCGGCTCGGACGGCGGTAGCTCCTACTCCGACGGCGGCGGTTCCAGCGCGATCACCTACGACAGCAGCCTCGGCACCGCTCTCGTCGACGGGGGCACCTCGGGCGGGTCGGTCACTTTCGGGGACCAGCTCATCGGCCCGCCCACCGACGGCGGTTCCGGCGGCGACAGCATGATCGGTGACTGCCTCTCGTGCGTGACGACCGATCAGATCGACTTCAACTCCGTCAATGTCGAGGAGGCGCCGCACGGCGCGACGGGCGGTACCGCGGCGGGTACCGGACGGACCGCGGCCGAGAAGAAGGTCAACACTGCGGTCAACGCCCGTGTGAAGGTCGAGAAGGCGGAGAAGAAGGTCGCGGCGGCCAAGAAGGACCTCGCGGCAGGTGATATCACGAAGGCGCAGTACAACAAGCAGGTCAAGGCGGAGAAGGCCGCGCAGAAGACGGCCGACGCCGCCGCGAAGAAGGTGAGCGCGGCCAACCGCAAACTGATCAACAGTGTGGTGACCGGTCAGCAGCAGCTCGCCAGCAACAAGAAGCTCACGGCGGCGGAGCGCAAGAAGATCGGCACTCAGACCGAGAAGCTGCAGAAGGCGTCGGGCAACGACGTCGTGGACGCGGTCGAGGTCGGGGACAAGGGCGCGGCGGGTGCCTGCGGACGCAGTGGCGCGTTCACCTCGTGCAACACCGCTGCGGCGAACAAGAAGACCGGCGACGTCACCCGCGACGACTGCACCGCCTTCGCCGGGAAGGGCTGTGGCGCGAAGTCGCAGAAGGGAGCGAACAAGGCCACCGCGAAGTGCACCACGAAGGGCTGCAAGACCACCGCCCAGAGCGGCGAGAAGGCCGCCACCACCGGGTGCGGCATCGGCGAGTGCACCGTGACCGCGATGGCCGACCGGAAGCAGGCGGTCACCGGCTGCCAGGCGTCGAACGGTTGCACGGCCGCCAGCAGCTACTCCGGTCGGGCGGTCACGCCGTCGCGGGACGAGATCGGCAAGACCGCGAGCACGACCAAGGGCAGCAAGGCGCGGGTCGAGACCGAGGCCACCGGCCGCTGCACCGGCCAGTGCGGTCTGAGCACCCTCGCCGCGGCGGACCGCTCGGCGTCGGCCTGTGGCTCGGCCAACGGGAGCTGCACCACCGACACCCGGGCCACCATCACCACCGGCAGTGACAACGGCAAGGGCCGCAATGCGGCGACCCGCACCACCACCGGCCACGGCGAGTGCACCGTGAGCGGCGGCAGCTGCACGTCCGACTCCACCTCGACCGTCGACGCACGCCCCGGTCTCCACGCGGCGAGCGAGGCGCACGGCCAGGTTGTCTGCGACAGCGTCTCCTGCAAGGGCAGGGCCAGCACCCGCACCACGAGCTCCGCATCCGGGGACGTGAAGCTGCGGGAGAGCGAGGGCAAGGGCCGCTGCACGGTCTACGGGGACGGCGGGTCCTGCGGGGCGAGCAGCGTGAGCACCGTGGAGCGCCGCGACGGCACCCCGGTCACAGTCTCCTCCGGCGACGCGTACGTCAGCTGCGCCGACAGCACGCGTTGCGGTGGCACGGCGTCGAGCTCGGCGCGGGCCCGCAACACGGCCGTGTCGGACGAGTGGAAGGGCGCCGGCCACAAGGAGACCTGCGCGGCCAGCCACGGCAGCTGCGTGGTCGGGACCCGCTCCAACGCCGGCAGCGAGCCGGACTTCGTCGCGCTGGACACCAAGACCGGCAAGGCGCTCAAGGGCAAGGGTCGGCCGAAGGAGGGCGCTACCGCGAATTCGAGGGCCACCGGGAGCATCGGCTGCGCCGACCGGCGCTGCCGGGTCACCGTGACCGTCGAGGCGTCCGCGTGGGACGGCGACGTCAACGGCGGCAAGCCCGACGCCACGCGGGATGACGTGACCTGCCGGGGCGGCGACGCGTGCGAGGGCCAGATGGTCTCGGTCGCCTACTCCAGCCCGGGTGCTGCGCAGACGCTGGCCCAGCGCCCGAGCAACGCCCGCCGCACCGGGGGCCCGTCGGTCGCGACGGTCACCGGCGGCGCGGTGTCCTGTGAGGGAGCCGGGACGTGCAACGGCAAGGTCACCAGCTCGGCCAGCGCGACCGACGGGGCCACCGGCAAGACCAGCGGCGACCGGACCTGGGCCTCGTGTGCGGGGGTGTCCGGCGGAGCTTGTCATGGCGTCACCAACTCCGGGGCTTCCTCCGGCCCGGACGCCTCCTCGCTGAGCCCGCTGGTCGGGGGCCGGTCGACGGACAACGCGAAGACCGGCACGGAGCGCACCGGGGCCGGGGCGGGCACCGCCCCGGCCGGTGACGGTGACTCCAGCGAGGACCCGGGCCGGAACGACGCCCAGACGCCGGAGGGCAAGACGAAGGGCCTGCCGCCGGCCGGGTCGCCGGGCGCGGCCGCGAGCGGCGGCGCGGCGAGCGTGTCGGGCCCGTCGAGCTGGTCGATGGCCTCCGCGGCCGTCGACTGCTCGGGCGGCGGCAAGTGCACCGGTACGCCGCGCTCCGGCGGCGGCAGCATCGTGGACCCGGACAACGCCGCGGGCGGTGTCGGGGCGCGCGGCCCACCGGCCAACGCACAGGCCACCACCAAGGGCACCTGCACGACCTCGGGCAGTGCCTGCACGATGCAGAGCACCTCGTACTCGGTGTCCGGTCAGGCCGTGGTGGACACGCTGCTGGCCAACGCCGAGGACAACGCCACGGCGAGCGCGGCGCAGGCTCGGCAGGCGCGGCAGGCCGCCGCGCAGGCTCGTAAGGTCGCCGCCGCGCCCGGCGCGACGAAGAAGCAGAAGAAGGCGGCCACCCAGGCCACCCAGATCGCGCAGGAGACACGCAGGAACGCCGCGACCGCGGCGGAGATCCTCCGTACCGGGAAGGTGACCAACCCGCCGGCGAGCATGTCGGTGTCGAATGTGGTCGGCCAGTGCGTCGGCCGCGGCTGCACCGTCAGCACCTCCGGCGACATCGGCGGTACCGCGGGCGAGGCGCACACCGGCGCGGTGTGCCGCGGCAAGAGCGGCGGCTGCGCGGCGGTGAGCAGCGCGACCGCCAGCGTCACGGCGAACGCCGGCGTCGTCGCGACGAAGGGCAGCAAGAAGACCCGAACCCTGCCCGGGCTGTCGGTGACCGGCCAGGCCGGCTCGCAGCTGTCGTGCCCGCAGAAGGGCTGCACGGGCCAGCTGACCGGCCGCGCCACCTCGGGCGGGACGACCACGTCGACCGGGCGGGTCGTGTGCGGCGGCAAGACCGCCTGCGCGGGCCAGATCGGCGCCGGGGTGAGCACCACGGTCGCGGCGCACGGCGCCAGCCGCGGCGCGTTCGTCAGCGGCACGTGCGCGGGCACCGGCTGCCGGGTGAACACCAAGGGCGCCACCCACTCCGGTGGTGCGAAGTCCACCGCGCACGGCAACTGCCGCGCCGGTGCGGGTGGAGCCTGCTCGGGCTTCAGCCAGGTCGTCAGCTCCCCGGCCGGCACGCAGGCCTTCGCCGGCGCCAGCTGCACCGGAACGAAGTGCCGCTTCTCCTACCGCGCGCACAGCGATGCCTCCGCCTCGGGGCCGGGCAGCAACGCGCACGGCACCGCTACCGGCTACCGCAAGGGCACCCGCGGCGGCGGGCAGGTCATGACGAGCGCGGCAGCGTCGGCGGGCCCGAGCACCGCGGAGGCCGCCGCGGGCTGCCGCGGCTCCAAGGGCACGAAGTGCAGTTCGCACTACCGCGCGCACGCCTCGGCCTCCGACAGCCGGACCCAGGCGCCCACCTGGACCGCGCCGGGCGGGCGCTGGAACGCCCACGGCGAGGGCACCTGCTCGGGCAGCGACGGCGGCTGCGGCGTGCGGGCCTGGGCCCAGGCCAGCCCCGGTGGGGGAGGCGGCGCGAGCTGCTGGGGCAACTGCGCGAACTTCCACCAGAGCGGCGGCAACAACTTCACCCAGACCTCCCCGTCGCTGATGGCGCAGTACATCGCGCGCGGTGGCAAGGTCGACAAGAACGGCAACCCGATCATCCGACACCCCACGCTCGGCAAGGACCACACGGGCGCGCAGACGAAGTGCGACGGTGCTGACTGCAAGTACCGGTACCGCAACCTCGGCGACAAGAAGTACGGCGAATGGCACAGCTGCCAGAAGTCGGAGTGCGCTGCGCAAGCCGGCGTCGGCGGGAACGGCCAGAGGTTGACCGGGGGTCGGAACGGGGACCTCGGTGTGGAGACACCGACCAAGCCGTGCAAGACCGGCGTCTGCGACCCGAAGCAGAAGTACGACAAGGCGACCGACCCGAAGGCCGCCTCCAGCGCCGTGGACGCCAAGGGCGTCTGGAAGGCGTGGGTCGCATCCACCGGCACCATCACCGACGGCCGCTCCGGCACCTGGACGACGGGCAAGGGTGGCGCCCGCACCACCACCTACCGCGACGCGGCCGGCAGGTTCTCGGCGAGCTGCCCGAAGGGTTGCAGCGGTTGGCTGGTCAAGGGCGACAAGATCGACGCCTTCGACATCACCGGGACCAACGCCGAGATTCTGGGGCGCGGCCCGAACGGTCAGTCGGCGCTGCTCACCTGGAAGGGCGCCGGCACGTTCACGTCCGCGGAGAACGTCGTCCTGAAGGCCATGGGAGACGGACCTACGGGCCTGCCGAAGGGCGTCCACGGCCCAGTGCCCCCCGACGTGGCGGCGAAGGCCAACTCCGTCCGCATCCAGACCGAGGGCACGGACAACCCACACGGTCGTTACGAGATCTACGGGCAGTCCGGCTCGGTCCGGTTGCCGAACGGCAAGACGATCAAGAACGAGTACCCGGCGGAGCAGCCGGCGCTCTCCTCCCTGATGCCGGACCTCTGCGTGGGAGCAGCTTCGGCGCTCTGCCAGCGCGCCAGGCCAGAAGGGCGCACGGTGCCCACGCTCGACGACGAGATCGTCGTGGTCGCCCCGGACGCGCGGGGCAAGGGTGGGAGCATCGCGTGCCGGGGCATGTGCAGCGAGACCGTCGCGGGCAAGTCGAAGGCATGGCTGCAGGAGAACTGCAGCGCGATCTGCGATGCGGCGCGTACGGGTGAGGGTCGCCCGCTCGAGGTCGACCCGCGTTCGCGGACGTGCACCGCGCGGTGCGTGATGTACGACGAGTTCGCCGGCAACGAGGGCAGCCCGACCCCGTTCGGCCGGTTCGAGGTCGAGCTGCTCGGGAACGGCAAGGTCGCCAGCTTCACGACGAAGGGCGACGGCGCCTACTGCGAGGGCGAGGGCTGCTGGTACATCCAGCGCTACCGGGACGACAAGGGCAACAACGGGTTCATGTACTGCGGTGGCGCCGGGACCTGCATCGGCGAGACCACCAACAACGAGCAGGAGCGCAAGTTCCTGAAGTGCGCCGAATCGTGCAGCAAGCCGGCGACGTTGCTGTATCCGAACCCCGACACGAAGCTCGAGGGCGTCTCGAAGGGGCGGGACATCTACAACCGGGACATCTACGGTCCGAACGAGGGCTGGTCCTGTGGTCTGGGGGCGGGCGGCGGCGGTTGCCAGCACAACGACCCGGAACACAAGTTCATGGGCCGGGGTGAGGCCGATCCCAGCTGGATGCCTCTGTTCGGTGCGGACTACACCCGGGCGTACACCGGTGCGGCGGTCGACAAGCAGCTGGCCAAGGACCTGGCCAAGTTCGGGGTCGAGGAGGGCGACCCGCTGCCGCCGTTGTCGCCGCAGGCGTTGGACAACCTCCGCAAGGACGATCCGGACGCGGCGAGGCGCTACAAGGACGCGTTGCGCCCGCTGACCCGGTTGGAGCGTGCCCTCACAGGCGCCCGGGCGACCGCCGCCGAGTCCAACGCGCAGTACGTCAAGAACGAGGGCAACAAGGCCCTGCCCGGCTTGCGCACCGTGCTGAACAAGATCGAGAAAGCCGGCTCGCTGTCCACCCTGACCCAGAAGGAGAGGCAGCTGTGGGACCGGGCGATGGACCGGTTCCCGCTGTACCAGATCGATCGCGGGATCATCAACGGCCTGGACCAGATCCAGGCCGAGCAACTGTTCATCGACGCCAGGGCTCGCGGTGCGGGCGAGGCCGACCTGTCCCGGTTCTTCAAGGGCCAGTCGTCGGCAGAGGTCAACCGAGCGCTGCAGAAGGCACTGGGCGTCAATGGTCTGGGTGAGCCGGTCGACGGCGCGGGAAGGCCCGTCGTCCTGACCCCCGAGCAGCAGGCGCGAGCCGATGCTCGGGCGGTCGCCGCGATGAGCCTGACGGGGCGGCAGGAGGACGTGCGGCTGCGCAGCGACGCGCTGAACGACCGGACCACCGCGTACAACACGATGGTCGAGGACTACAACAAGAGGGTCGGGAACGGCTCGGCCACCCCGGCCGACCGCGCCGCGCTCGACGCCGAGTTCACGCGGCTGGCGACCCTGCGCAAGGGGATCGAGGCCGACAGGGCTGCGATCGAAGCCACCGGCGAGCTGTTCCGGAGGCAGGCCGAGCGGGACGCCGCCGCGAGGCCCGGTGCCAAGCCCCTGCGGGAGTTCGACATCGGGCTCGCGCGCAACGCCGGCGAGCAGGACATGGCCGACCAGATGAAGGCGTGGGACGCCTTCCAGACGCGCGCTTCGGATCTCGCCGAGGGGTTGCGTGGGTCGGGGAACAAGAAGCTCGCCGCGCAGGTGGGCGTCATCGCCGCTACCGCCGGGCTCAACTACGAGACGGTCTCCCGCGACCTGGCCTCCCGCTCGCCCGAGACCAAGCTCCTCGCCTACGCGCGGGACCCGGCGACCGACGGGAAGGACACCTCGAACCTGCGCCTGATCGCGCTGCCGTCGACCGGGCGGTCGGACATGGTGCTGGTGCTCAACTCGGCGGTGAACACGCCCGGTTACCGGAACAACCCCGCCCTCGCCACGCTGGTCGGCCACCTCGACGAGGACGAGCTCGCCGACCTGGCGTCCCGGCAGAGCCCGGAGCAGGCGCTGTACGAGGCTTCCGCCGTCACAAAGGTCAAGGACCTGCTCGCCGCCAGGGCGTCGCTCGAGCGGGAGAACCCGGGCGAGCAGGGTGCAGAGAAGGTGGACCGAGCGCTCGAAGCGCTCGAGAGCGCGATGAAGAAGGGAGGCGAGATCGCTGCGCTCCGCCTGTACGCGCTGGACCCGAACGACACGAACGCCGTGGTCGGGGAGCTCACCCTCTTCCGGGTGAAGGTGCGGGACAAGTACACCTTCGTCGACGGATCTGGCGCGACCTACACGAGCATCGAGGACTACCGGCTCCACAACGAGCTCCCCGACGACCAGTACCTGCTGGCGCCGACGTACCCCTACGACAACGCGGACCCGAACCCCGCCGACGGCGTGTACGAGGCGAGGAGCGGTCTCACCCAGATCGACGGTCACGACGATCCGGTGTGGAAGACGGCTGGTGTGTGGGCCGGGCGAGGGCTGGCCGTCGCCGGTGGCGGTCTGCTCATCGCCAGCGGGCTGGGCGCGCCCGTGGGCGGTGCCGTGATCACTGGGGCCTTCGCGGTCAGCGGCCTCGTCATGGGCGCGACGGCCGCACACGACCAGTACCAGCGGAGCCAGCACAACCAGGACATCAGCTGGTCGGACCCCGTCGCCCGGCAGAACTGGATGACGATGGGAGCCACCCTGCTCGTCGGGGCGGGGGGCGGGCTCAAGATGCTCGCCGGGCGGAGCCTCGCGCCGGCCGCGGTCGTCACGCGCCGGGTGGGCAACGGTGCGAGCCTGACCGGCGGCGCCCTCTTCGGCGTGCAGCAGGCCCACTCGACCTACTCCGCGCTGGCCAACTGGAACAGCCTCACCCCGTCCCAAAAGACCGATACCGTGATCGACTCGGCCATCGGGGCCTTCTCCCTCGGCGCGCTGGGGTTCAACCTGCGCACCAGGGTGAGTCCGGCTCGGGCGCAGACGATCAACGGGCAGATCGAGGCGCTGACCGCGGCACGGGGCGGGGTCCGCCCGGGCGTTCACCAGCTGTCCCAGACGCTGGGCATCCGCCCGACCACCATCCGCCGGTCCTTGCGAGCCGCCCCGTTGCCGCTGCCGGTGGATCGGGTCACCAGGATGGCTGCCGAGCGCGGCAGGCGCCCCACCGTGTCCGATGTGGTTGCCGAGACCGGGGTGACCAGGTGGGAGGCCCGCGCTGCGCTCCGCGAAACGTCCGCGGTGCTCGGCAGGATCAACAAGGCGATGCAGGGGCCGCAGCGCCCGCTCGCCGAGGTCGCCGCCGCGGTCGGGAGCACACCCGAGCGGGTTCGGTCGGCGATCGAGGCGGACCCGGCGGGGCGTTTCTCCGAGCAGGACGGCTATGTGCTCGAACATCCCCTCGACGGAGCACGTACGACCCGTGCCGGGCCGGCCTCTGTTCGCGAGACGGGGAACGGGGCGACGGCCGACGGCGTCCGCCAGTCGCCGTGGCGGGGCCGTGTTCAGCTGAAGCCGGACGGGACCCTCGAGTTCGCTCCGGCGGAGCCCACACCGCAGCGCGCACCGGATGGTCCGACGAGCGCGGTCGACGTCATCATCTCGGCGCGGCCCGACGGTGGGTACGCCATCACGACCCAACCGGTGGGCGAGCGGCCGTCGGCAGCGCGCATCGTTCGACTCGACGAGCTCCTCGGCGAGCAGCAGGAGGCGGAGCCGGTCGCTCACGCCGCCCGGCCCACGGCGGCTGCCGACGCCGCGTTGGACGCCGCCACCGCGCGCGGTGGCGAGATGAGGCAGGTGCTCGGAGTCGCCGCCATGCTCGTGTCACACGTGCTGGCCCCTGACGCCGCTGCTGCTGCGCACGCGACACCACAGGCCGCGCATACCGTGGAGGTGCCCAAGAGTGCGGTCATCGAGCTCGGCCGCCACGCCGAGGTCGGCCGGCACGGCGAGGCCGGCGGACTTACCGGGCCCGGTTCCCGCAGCGGTGCTCTCCCAGAGCGCTGGGAGCCCGGCGGAGCAGCGCTGGTGCTCCACGGACCGGAGGCCGTGCTGACCCCGGAGCTCGAGCGGGATCTCCGTGATGGGCGGCTGGGACCGCTCCGCGCAGTTCCGGTGTCCAAGAACGCGCTGGTCGGCAGGAGCGCACCTCGCGGGGTGTCGCCCTCGGCGTGGCGCACCACGACGCGAGCAGAGCGCGTGGAGGTGTGGGGCGAGCTCGCGCGGCACCTCCAGGGCTACGCCGATCAGGCGCAGGACGACGCCTCGCCGGTGTACGCACTGGCTGCCGAAGCGGCCCGCTACCGCGCGAACGCCCTCGCCGCGCACATCGCAGAGGGCTACCTCGGGCTGGCCGAACACCACCTGCGGCTGGCAGACGAGTGGACGATGGCCGCGGGCCAGGTCCCTCCGCCCCGTCACGCCCGGGACGTGGTGGACGACGTCTACCGAGCGCTCTTCCCCACCGGGCCGGGCGCGCCGGCGGTGGACGCGGCGGACGTGCTCGGGTTGCTGCAGACCGGATGGATGCGCACGCCGGCGGAGTCGTACCAGGCGGCGCACAGGCTCGGGAACATCCTGGGGTGGTCGGCCGACCAGCGGAAGCAGGTGGTGGATGGGCTGCGGCTCTCGGCGGGGCTGGGCGTGCCCCCGCCGGTCGCCGGGACGATCGCGGGTCAGCGGTTCGTCACGGGCGACCCTGAGCAGCTCGGGTCGATCCTCGACGCGGGAGTGCGGGAGGCCGAGCAGGTCGCGTCGTTGGCCGGTGACACGCAGCTGACGGTCGATCAGGTCGTCGACGCCCTGCGCGTCGCGCGGCAACGGCTGCAGTCGGGCGTGCCGCACCCCGCTACCGAGGACGCCGAGATGCGCCTCGACCGGCTGAGCCGGCAGGAGCTGCGGGTGCTCGTGGGGTACGGCAGCGGCAGGGTGCCCGAGGCGCTGGCGGCCGAGCTCGGGATACCCGTCGCGGAGGTCGAGGGGCTCCGCGCGAATGCGGTCGAGAAGCTGGGGCGTGGCGGCGCGCGCCTGCCCCGGTCGGAAGCCGGCGCGCGCTCCGAGGCCTTCGCGGAGACCCACGGCCGGTGGTCGGAGGTGCGGGGGCGGCTTCGTGACGACGAGCAGAACCTGACCCCGGGCGAGCGCGAGGCCCTGTGGAGCCCGGCACGGATCGAGGAGTGGATCGACCGACTGTCGCTGTCCCCTACCCGGCGCCAGCAGGTGTACGGGATGCTGGTCGCAGCCGGCATCGTCTCCGCGTCCGACGTCATGGCGGCCGACGACACCACCCTCGCCGCGGTCGGGCTCGACCCCGAGGTGATCGCGGCGTTGCGGAGCGAGATCCCGCACGGGCCGTCGACGCGGGAACCCGTGCGCCAACAGCTCGAGCAGGCGCCCGAGTGGACCGAGGAGCAGCTGGTCACGGCGCTGCGGCTGCTGCTGCACGACTCGCGCCTGCCCACGTGGGGCCTCCCGCCGTCCGATCTCGCCGACCTGCTGTCGGCGACCGGCGCGAGCGATGCCGTCGCCCACGTGGACCACGTCGGCGATGCCTCCACCGTGGCGGCGGCCCTCGTGCAGGCGGCCCGGGACGGTGCGCTGACCCGTGCGCAGGTCGCCGGGCTCGCGCGGGTCGCTGTCGGTCGGGGCACCACCGAGACCGCCGACCGCGCGCTCGCCATCGGCATCCTCTACGAGCAGTTCCGGGCTCGTCAGAACGCCCCTGTCCCCGCTCCCACGGATGCGCCGCCGGCCGAACCGGCCACCGCTCCGCGACGTCCGTTCCCGACCGGTGCCGCCGTGGCGTCCGCATCAGTGAGCGGCTACGCCGGTGGGGTGCTGGCGGCCCTGTTCGAGGCCGGGGTGATCGGTTTCGCGTTGTTCGCAGCGATCGGCGCCGCGCTGGCGGTCGCCTCGGTCATGATGATCCACCTGATCCGCAACCGGGGACCACCGCCGGGCCCGAACGCCTCTGAACCCACCGCCTCCGGCTCGGTCGAGCGGCGGTGGACGAGCGGGTCGAGCGTGCGGGTGCTGGCGCGTGTCGCGCTGGTCGTCGTCGTCGTCGCGGTGATGCTGGGCGTGCTGTCCCGATCCGCTTCCGCCGCGGTCGCCGGTGCTGCTCTGCGCGGCTCGGGTGGAGCGGTGGCGGACGTGCTGCTCGCCGCCGGTCCGGTGCTGGCGGTCGTCGGTGTGGTGGCGGCGGTGGCCCTGCGTCGGGTCGGGGCGCTGGCCGCGGATGGCACCGAGCAGGCTGCCGCGCGGGCGCGGAGCGTGCTGGCGCGGGTCGGTGCGTTCCTGGCCGGGGACGGGGTCGGCGTCGCGGCGGTCGTGGCGGCGCCGGTGGTACCGGTGGCCGCGACGGTCCTGTGGGTGACCGGTACGGCGTTGGCGATCTGGGTCCTGTGGTCGTCGGCGGCCGCGTCGGGTGCGCCGTCGTGGGGCGGCTCGTGGTCGACGAGGCTGTGGCGCGTCGGTGGTGTGGCCACCTCGGCGACGGTGGGTGGGCTGCTCGGCTGGGCCTCGCCGTTCCTGCTCGGTGTGGTGGTCGACGGGATCGGTGCGATGCCGGCGGCGGCCGCACGGGCCTCGGCCGCGGTCGGGGTGGCGGCGGTGGTTCTCGTGGTGGCGCAGCGCGTGCTGCGCAACGCCTTGCGGGGCGGGCTGCTGGTGGCCCAGGTCACGGCTCCGTCGGTGGGGAGTCGTCGGGAGCGGGTCGCCGGGTGGGCGATCGGGCTCGGGCTCGGGGTCGCGGCGGTCCTGACGGCGCCGACGCAGCCGTTGCTCGCGACGGTCGCGTGGGTGGTGCTGGGTGCGGGGCTGTCCGGCTGGGCCGGGTGGCGCGATGCGGGCTCGACCGGGCCGCTGCGGGCCGGCGCCCGGACGCAGCGCTCGGAGCAGCGGGAGGCGGCACCGTCGCGGTCGCTGCGCTGGGCGTTCGGCGTCGCCTCGGGTGTGGCGCTGGGGCTCATCGGGGCCGGCTACCAGAGCATGGCGGCACTGCTGGGCACGCTGACGATCGTGGACGTCGGGCTGATGGGGACGCTGTCGTTCGGCGGCTTCCTGATCGGTGCGCTGCTGTTCGGGCCGATGTGGGGCTCGCGCTCGGCCCGTGGGATGGGAACGGTGTTCCTGACCCTGCTGGCCGGTGGGTACGCCGCCTTCGCGGTGGTGGTGGCGTGGGCCTCGGCCGCGCCGTTGCTGGTGATCGCGGTGACCGTCGGGGTGGGGACCAGCGCCTTCCCGTCGTTGATGGCATTCGTCCAGGGGTGGTTCCGGGAGTCCAACCAGGCCCGGTTGGCCGTCGACAAGGGCCTGCGCGTCATCGACAGCGTCAACCCGCTGCTGGGAGCGGCCGCCGGGCTGGTCACCTGGGGTGTATTGGCGTTCCCCGCCCAGTCGTCGGCAGCGCTCGGGGCGTGGGCGATGGTGGGCACGGCAGTGCTCGCCACCGTGCTCCTGCGGCTGACGATGCGGCAGCAGGTGTCCGCACCGCGAGGACCGCAGGTGGCGTCGGGGACGAGCGGTCGTCGGGGACCGCTGGGCACGATGGCGGACTCGGTCGGTGCGGTGTGGTCGGCGCTGAGATCGGACCGGGCGCTGCGGATCGCCGCGTTCGTGTTCGCCTCCACGGCGTTCATCCAGGGCGCGTTCAACACCGTCTGGCGCATGGCGTTGGACCGCTACGGCGTTGCCTCCGACGGCCCGCTGGCCTTCGTGATGAACGGCGCCGTGTTCTTCGCCAACGTCGTGCTGTTCCTGGGTGTGTTCGGTCCCGCCGACATCAGGAGCCGGCGTGCGCGACTCGCGGGTGAACAGGTCGGCGACCTGCTCGGCGAGGGTGCCGGGAAGTTCTTGATGTGGATCGCCGCCGGGATGGCGGCGACCGGGACGGTCGTCCTGCTCACCGCGCTCGTCCCCGTGACCGCGGTGGCGGTGATGGGGGTCGTGGCAGGCAACTTCTTGTTCGTCGTGGCGAACGCCGGTGTGGGGTTGGGGATCAACGGCTTCGTCGCGACCCGGTTGGGCCCGAAGGCCGCTGCCGGGCTGTCGGCGACGGTCATCACGTCGGCGCTGGCCGGGTTCGTGGCCCCGGTCGCGGCGTCGTCGGCCTTCGGCGCCGTGGGTTGGGTCGGCGTGGCGGTGCTGACCGGTCTGGCGTCGTGGGTGGGCTGGGCGGCCGCGGTCCGGCTCGTGACGACGTCGTTCGACGAGTTCGTGTCGCGGGTCCGGCGGAGCGCGCGGGCGTCGGGCGTCGAGTGGGTGACCCGTGCCGTCCGGGCCGCGGGTGTGGTGGTGGTCCTCAGCGCCGCCGACGCGGTGGTCGCGCTGGCCGGTATCGGCGCGGCGGTCGTCGGTCCGGTGCTGGCGGCGTTGCTGCACCACGTGTGGACGCGGGGGCCCCCGTGGATGCGTACGGCGATCCGTGTCCTGCTGGTGGCCGCCGTGCTGCTGGTGGTGCTGTCCGGTACGGCGTCGGCCGCGACGGCCGTTGGTGCCTCTGCTGTGGTCGCGGGAGGCGCTGCGACCGGTGCCGGGCACGCCGTGACCGATCTGCTGCTCGCAGGCGGGGTGGTCGGGTTCGTGGTGCTCGCGGCGGTGCGGACGCTGCTGCGGCCGCGGGCGATGCCGCTCACCGGGGATCCGGTTGCCGCTCGGCCGGTCCGCGACGGGCGGGTGCAGGTCGTCGGGATCGTCGTCGGGCTCGGTGCCGGCGTCGCGACGGCCCTGACGGTGCCGGGCGTGCCGCTGGTCGCGAGCGTCGCGTGGTTCGTGGCCGTGGCGTCGTCGGGATGGGCCGTGGCACGGGCGGTCGCCGCCGCGGCCGTCCTGTGGGAACCCGGGCCGCGGCGGGCGATGACCGGTGCGGGATCGCAGCGCTCGCCGCCGGCGACCGTGGAAGGGCTGCACGACGCGGTCGAGGCGCTGCGCGAGCGCGTACCGGGCGGAATCTGGACGCCTGCGCAGGAGCGGCAGCACACAGCGCTGTTCGAGGAGCTGGAGCAGCTCCGCGAGGAGGCGAACAGTGTTGGAAGCGCCGCCGATCGGACGCGGGCGCTGGCGGCGGCGTCCGAGGTGCTGGCCGAGCTCGACCGGTTGCGGCCCGCGGGTCCGCCGGCCCCGCGGTCGACCGACACCGGTGAGTCGCTCACAGCGGCGTCCGCGGCGAGCGCGGCAGGTGGGCCGTCGCGCCGCGGTGGCGGGGATATGGGCCGCTGGTCGAGGGCCAAGCTCGCCGAGTGGTTGGCGACGCGGTACCGGCAGGGCGAGGCCGTGGTGCTGCCCGTCGCGGTGCGGAACACGAACGGCGACGTCGTCGGCGTCCTCGACCTGCACCCGGTGCGCGGGATGTCGAGCTGGGTGTTGTTGCGCGTGCTGGGTGTGCACGACCTGGTGGCGTTCGCCTGGCGGCACGAGGGGCAGCAGTTGGTGGCGGTGGACGCGGAACTGGCCGCGCGGGTACAGCGTGTTCGGGAGGTCATCGCGACCGCTCGGGCGGCCAACAGGAACAGCCAGGCCGACGAGCTCCAGCGGATGCTGGACGGCTGGCTGTTCGACGTGTACGACCACGAGCAGGTGCACTTCATCGACCCGAAGGCCCGCCACGACGACCCGGCCTTCGTCGGGCACCTGGTCGTGCGGCACCATCTGCTGGACCAGGCGGTCGTCTTCGCCGAATACCTGGACCGGCAGATGACGTTCTCCGCGCTGCCGATGTGGTGGGGCCGCTCGCGGACGGACTCGGCCGCCGCGTCGCTGAAGCGGCTCCTCGCGATCCGGGACCAGTTGGCCACCGCGGACACCGAGCAGCGCACCGCGCTGCTGGCCGAGATCGCCGACCTGCTTCCCCGTCTCGACGCGTGGCTTGGTCGCGCGACCCAGGTGGCGCCGGCTCCCGCCCGCGGTCGGACTGCGGCGCGTCACCAGGCATGGGAAGCCGCGGAGGAGGAGTGGGAGCGGCATCCCGCGGCCGAGCTGGGCGAGGCCGACGCGGCCACGTGGGGTGTGTGGCGGCTCGTCCAGCTGTGGGGGCGCCCCGGGGCCCCGCCGGCCCTGGGCCCGGTCCACCTCTGGGGTATCTCGGCCGCCGACGTGGTGTCGCTGGTCGAGCGCATGGCCGGCGAGCAGGCGGTCGACGGTGCGCCCGCCTGGTTCGTCCCGCTGGTCGAGCGCTTGGCGGCGCGCGGCGTGGGCCAACCTGCCGCGGTGGGGGAGGTCGCGGCGTGGCTGGCGCAGCTCGCCGATCACGGCCTGCTGGTCGCGGAGACCACCCGGTCACGTGTGGAGCGGTACCGGCCGGGTGGTGAGCTGGGTCGGTTGCTGGCGCGGGCGCCTCCCGAGGCGGTGGCGGCGCTGTTGCGCGACCCGCTCGGGGTCGCCGGGGTCGGACTCGACGGACTTCCGATCGAGCTGCAGGCCGGAGCCATCCTCACGTGGCTGCGCGGCGTGGTGGCGTCCCGGGTCGTGCGCGGTCTGTGGGGGATGCGAGTCAAGATCGCGTGGGAGCACCGCGCGTATCCCACGGGCCTGCAATCCGTGCTGGCGAGCATCCCGGTGATCGGCCCGTGGCTGACGGGCACGCTCGACGTGGTCCAGTTGCTCCACCTGAAGTTCAAGGTCTTCGTCAAGGGCGCGAACGTGTGGCGGAGGGGGGCCCGGGGACGCGCGACGTGTGCGACCTGCGGTGCCGAGATCGGCCCGCGGGGTCTGCAAGTGGTGACCGACTGGTTCGGCCGGGTCCGGGCGTTCCTCGCCAAGCTGCGCTTCAACCGTGCGTTCACCTCGGGGTTGCCCTGGATGCACCCCCCGGTCGGACCGGAGTTCGTGTGGAACGGCCTCGAGGTCGGATTCAAGATCAGTTTCGGCAATCTCGGGTCGTTCACCGTCCTGGACGTCGCCGAGCTGGGTGGCGCGACCATCAACCGCAACCGCGTTGTCGGCGGCTTCCTGGTGGTGCGGGTTTCTTTCCAGGCCTACCTCGGGCCTCACAGGGTGGATGTCTCCTTCATCGTTTTCATCGTCCCGGGGTGGAAGCCGGAGCAGATGTTCGCGACCCCGCGGGTGACCGGCTTGCAGCGGTTCAACGTGCCGTTGCGGTTCCTGCGCTGGCTGCGGGTCCACACCCTGGGCCCGTCGATGTGGAAGTTCCGGGAGGCGGTGTCCCAGGTCCAGCTGAGTGCGGGTGTCGGGCCGCGGGACTCGCTGCTGCCCAACTACTACGAGCACCGCCTCTCGGGGCAGACGCTGGAGGTCCGGCGGCACGGGAAGCCGATCTGGAAGATCGACTTGGTGAAGGGCCTGGTCCCGTTGGCGGTCAAGGGTGTGGGCTGGGTCGTCCGGTTCCTCGGAGAGCGCATCGGTCGCCGGGTACCGGCCGTCGTTCGTGCAGGTGCGCTGGCCGTGTGGCGGTACGTGTGGCGGCAGAGCCTCGCCGAGCGGCGCCGCGCCTACACCCAGCGGCTGCGGGGTCGGGGGCTGCGCCAGCTGGACAAGGTGATCGACGGCCAGCGCGCCGCGCTGGAGTCGCTGGTCGCCGCGCTGCGGGACGTCGACGCACGCATCGAGGTGATGCGCGATGCGAACGGTGACCCGGTTGCCGGGGCGGGGCCGGCCTTGGTGTCCGCGGAGGTCGAGCGGGCCCGGTTGGAGCGCTTGCGCGAACAGCTGGTGAAGACGATCGAAACCAACTACGCGCGGCACGAGGCCATCGAGGAGGGCCCCGGTTCGGATCGACAGCCGATGATTCCGCCGCCCCCGGTGAATCTGAAGCTGGCACAGTCCCGCGTCGGACGGCGCGAGGTGGAGTCGGGCACCCTCCCGGGGACCGACTCGGCTCCTGGATCGGGCCGTGTCGGGTTCGAGCTGGTTGACGGCCGGGTGGCGGGGCGCAGCGATCCCGGGCACCCGGACAGCCCGAACCTCGACGCGATGGCGGCGGCGGTGCGGTCCACCGACGGCAGGATCGTCGCCGCGATCGCCGACGAGCAGGGCGTGCACGGACTGTCCATCGCGCAGGTCGCGGCGGAGGCGGCGATGGCCGCGATGCGCGGGGTGCCCATGGGCACCCCCGCCGCGGAGGTCGCTCGGATCGGCTACGAGGCGGCGGTCGAGGCGACCGCCGGGGCGCACAGTTCGACGACGCTGCTGGTGGTGGTGATCGTCCCGGCCGGTCCGAACGCCGTGGAGGTGGTGTTCCTCTGGATCGGTGACAGCCGCGGCTACCTGGTGACGCGGCACGACGTCGAGCAGGTCACGACCGACCACACGTGGAGCGTCGCGGAGACCGTCGAGACGACCCCGTCGCCGGGCGCGGAGCAGTACCTCACCCGTTGGCTCGGTCGTGGTTCCCACCACGAGCCGGGTGTGGAGACCCGCACGCTGACCGGGCCGGCCACGATCGTGCTGGCCACCGACGAGCTGCACGACTTCTACCCCGACGCCGCAGACCTCGCCGCCGTCGTCCGCGGGGCGCAGGCGCCGGGCGTGGCCGCGGACGCTCTCATCGACGGGGTCGCCCACCTGGGCAGCGGCAACAAGACGACGATCGTGATCAACATCGGTGGTGCGGGCACCTCTTCCCCTGGTGCCGTCGGGAAGCGGAAGCCGGACAGCGGCAAGCGCGGTCACGGTGGACCGGTCGCGGACGGCGTGGGCAGCGCGACCGCGCGGGACGAGCTGTCGCCGCGGATGGCGCGCGTGCGAGACGGTGCGCGGCCGGTCGACGCCGAGGAGTTCCCGAACCTCGCGCGGGCACCGCCGGAGTTGGTCACCCTGGTGCGGATCACCGACGAGGAGTTGCTCGGTGGTCGGCTGATCGCGTTCGGCTGGCGGCCCGAGGGCGGCGCGCCGGAGGACGGTGTGATCGTGGTGCCGGTGCGGGTGGCCGCTCTGGCGGACCGGCTGATCGAGCTGGACCCGTCGTTCGCCGAGTGGTGGGTGCGGTTGCTGCGCCACGAGTGGGAGTTCCACCTCGCCGGCGACGAGCACACGGGGCACCGGCATGACGGCGATGCCGACCGGCTAGTGCGGGAGCTGCACGAGGCCGAGGAGGCGGTATGGGGGCGGACCAGGACCGAACACCTGCTGGCGCGGTTGCCGGTGGTCGAGCAGTTGGAGGCGGGCGACGCCGAGCTGTCGGCCCTCAGCGGGCACCCCGGGCACCCCTGGACGGCCAGCGGCGCCCGCGGGATGCGCGCGCTGGACGGGTTCATCTCAGGGGCTCGGGGAATCGGGGGTTCGGTCCGGGTCGTGTGGCCCTCGACGGACGGGTGGCTCTACACCGACGTCCGGGTGCTGGCCGCTCTTCGCGCCGGCGCGTTGGATGCGGCAGCCCGCCGGGAGCTGTTCGAGAACACGTTGCTCCAGATATCGGCGTTGAGCATCCCGGAAGCTGAGGTCGAGCAGGCCGCGCCGTTGCCGGACCTCAGCCCGCTGCGGCACCTGTTCGAGCCGGCCGTCGCCGCGGCGACCGCGCTGCAGCGCGTGCGTGACGGCTTCGGGCGGTCGGCGTGGCAGGCGCCGGAGCTGGGCAGCGTCGCGCCGCAGACCCTTTCTCGAGTGGTGCGGGTGATCGTGCACGGCGCGGATGGGTACGAGCATGTCGGGTCCGGTGTGCTGTGGTCGGCTGATGGTGGCTTCGGTTACGTGCTCACCAACCGGCACGTCGTCATGGACGCGACCGCATCGTGGGTGGAGGTGTCCACTGCCGCGGGAGTGCGGCGCGTGCGCGGAGTCGTGGCGCCCCGACCCTCGGCTGCGGCGATCGTGTCTTGGTTGATGGGTACTCGAACCGCGGCAGGTCTGACACGTGACGAGCTCATGCAGGCGGCCGCTGAGGTGGACCTCGCTGTGGTGCGAATCGTCGAGGACCGCGTGCTGCCGTCGTTGCGACTGGATCTGGATGGTGGCGAGCAGCGGGTCGTGCTGATGGGTTTCCCGTGGCGGCAACTGCCCGTGGAGACCGGCGACCGCGTCGTCCGCGATCTGCGCACCCGGGCCGAGCACCTGGTCGTCAGCGCAGGACTCGTCGTGGACGCCGACTGGGCTCGCCGGACTCCGGTGCGTCACCTGGACCTGTACTTCGGCGGGAACCAGTGGTTGGGCCACGGCAACTCGGGCGGGCCACTGATCACCAGGGGGGTGGACGATCGCGGCGTCCGCATCGAAAGGGTGGCGGGCCTATGGCAGGCCACCGTGCGCGAGACGGCCGGCGGCCGGCGGGCCGAGAGTGCAGTCGGCGCCGAGGCCATCGACGCCTTCCTGCGGGCGAGCGGGCTCGGCTCGGGTGCGGGGCCGCTCGGTCACCTCACCGACGAGGAGATCGCGTTCGCGACGCAGGCGTTCGCGGCGGTACGCGCTGCGGCGCGGTGGGGCAGCGGGATCGACGGGTACGGGCCGCGCAGCCGGGGCCCGCCCGGGTTCGGTCGTGACGAGGAGCTGCTCGTCGCCGATCCGGCGGCCGTGGCGGTTGCGCTGCACGAGCGTGGCGCGACCCCGGAGCAGGTCGGGCGGATCCTCGCGGTTCGGGCGTTCGGTTGGCGCGACGCCGACGGCGTGCTCGTGGTCGCGTTGTTCCCGGACAGCCTCGCGGAGCTGGAGGGGCTCGGGTTGCTGGAGCTCGTGCTCGAGCACGAGCGGCGGCACGGCGTCGGTGGGTTCGCCAGTGAGGTGGAGCACCTCGCCGACGTGCAGGCGATCCTGCAGAGGATCCGAGATGCACAGGCCGTCCCGAACACGTACGGAGCAGCCGGTCGTGGTCCCGGCGTGGTCCGCGGCACCGCGATGCCGTCGAAGCGTGCGGCGTTCAACGCTGCTGGTGCGCCATCACCGGATCGGCGTACCGCGTGGGTCGGTGCGGCCCGAGCGCTGCTGGCGGCCGGCGTCGTCGCTGCCGGGGCGGCGGGGGTTTCGAACGCTGCCGTGGCGCAGCCGGTCGTGGCGCAGCCGGTCGTGACGGTCGGGGGTGGCAGGCAGGCGACGTCGGTGCTACGGGAGCCGGTTGTCCCGGACCCGGTGCGTCGACGCGAGTTCGTCACGGCCCAGTTCGACGACGCGGGTGGAGTGGCGCGAGGGCTTGGTGTCGGCTTCGCGGAGTTCAACGCGGCCAACGGGCACCGGTTCACCGGGCCGCACCAGCGGATCGGTGGCAGGAAGGTGGTGGCCCCCGAGGACTGGGCGGGCGTCTGGAGCACCCGGCCGGGGGACTCGTACTGGCTCATCTACATCGTCCGGTTCCGCGACGCCGCCGGGTACGAGCGCGCGGTGAAACGCGACGCCACCCCGAACCTGATCCACCCGGGCGACGAGCACCGCGTGCGTAAGGCGCCGCCGCGCGAACGCGCGGTGGACGAGCCCCGGACGGACGAGGAGAAGCCGGCGGAGGAACAGCCCACCCCATCCCCGTCCCCGAGCCCCGCGCCCACCACGGACGAGCCGCCCGCCGTGCGCGGCGTGCCGTGGTTCGTGTTGTTCGGCATCGGGGGCATCTTGGGCGTGGTCGTGGCCTACCTCGCCGCGCGGTTGTTGCGTGCGCGCGGAGTCGGGGCGGCCGCGATTCGGGTCAGTGCCGGAATCGCATTCAGCGCCGCGGCCGGGCTGTTCGTGATCGGTGGGGGACCCGTGCAGCTGATCGGGCTGGCCGGGGGTCTGGGTGGGGTTCCGGGTTGGGTCGAGGGTGTCGTGCAGTTCGGTTACGCCGGGCTGGGTCTCGCGGTGGCCTGGTGGACCGGTCGCAAGGCGGTCCGAGCGGTCAGGGCCGGCGTGTCGCGGTGGCGGGCGCGGGTGCTGTCGGGGATGTGGCGGCGGGTGCCGGTGGCGGAGCTGCCTGCTGGTGGTTCGGCGGCCGAGCATGCGGGCCCGGTCCTGCTGCTGCGGTTGGTGCTGGGCGCCGACCGGCGGGATCTGAAGAGGTCGGGGGTGAACCTGTCGCTGCTGCGGCGGGGGAAGTGGGTGCACCGGCCGGGTGATCCGGAGTGGCTGGCGGAACTAGCGGTGTTCCTGGCCGGCGTGCCCGGCGAGTTGGCGCCGTGGGTGGCTGAGCTGGAAGCGGCCGGCCTGGTCGTGGTGGTGCGGACACGGCGAGGTCGGGTGGTGCAGGCGAGCGAGATGCTGCGGGACCTGGTGGCTCGTGCGCCGCCGGCCTACGCGGATGCGCTGCTGCGGAACCCGGCCGCCGTACTGGATGACGACGAGCTGGCCGGGCGATCAACCGAGGAGCTGGCCGGGACGTTGCGGGCCGGGCTGCGGCGGGCGGTCTCGGATGCGCCGGTCGCCGGTGCCGTGCAGCCGCGTGGTGGTCGGGCCGGTGTGGCGGGCCGGGTCGGTCGTGCGCTGTCGCGGTGGTGGGACGGGATGCCGATCGAGGTGCACCTGGGTGCTGCGTGGGCGCGCGTCCAGGCCGGTCGGCTGCTGGCGCCGCTGCGGCGGGTGGCGGAGTGGGCCGCCTCGCGGCCGCGCTGGACGTGGGGCACGGAGAACCGGATCTATCCCACCGGAGTGCAGGAGTGGTTGGGGCCCCTGGGTGACTACGTGTTGTCGCTGCTGCACCTGAAGCTGGTGCGCAAGGACAAGGAGGGTGCTCTTGCCGAGGGGCAGCGGTTGACGCTGCGGGAGCGGGTGGTCCGGTGGTGGCGGATCGTGCGGTCCTTGATCTTCAACCGGGCGGCCACGATCGGTCCGCGCCTGGAGTTCCTCTCCACGGTGACCGAGGTGTCACTGCCGCGGTGGTTGGCACATCTGGGGGTCGAGATGTTCGCCAAGGCCTCCGCGGAGATCGCCGGTGAACTGACGGTGCTGGACACGGCCGCGGTGGGCGATCCGTTGACCACGAAGAACGACAACCGGTCGCTGGGTGTGTTCACGCTGGGACGGTTCGAGGGCCGACTGGTGCTGTGGCGGCTCGTGGGTATGGGTTTCGGCGTGGTGGCGTTCACGACGCCCGGCAAGCAGTTCGTCCTGGTGTCGAAGATGCCCGCGGTGGTCGGGTTCCACCCGCTGCAGTGGCTGGGCGACTGGGTGTTGGTGCGGGACTGGTCGTCGTGGTCGTGGCGGGTGTTCGAGTTCATCTCGCAGTTCCACCTGTTCCTCGGGTTCGGACCCGGTGATCCGGAGCTGCCGAACTTCCTCGAGTTCCGGGTGTCGCTGCAGTCGGTGACGGTGGTCTGGCGGGGCAAGCAGGTCAAGCTCGACCTGGTCAAGGGCCTCGGGTACCTGCTGCGGTACCTGGGCGAGCGGCTCCTGGGCATCCACCCCCAGCACCCGCCGGGCCGGGTGCAGCGCGGGTTGCGCCGGTGGGTGCCGGTGGCGGTGCGGGCCTGGCTGCGGGGGCTGCCGGCGCGGAAGGCGGCGCGATCGGCGGCGTACGACCAGGAGAAGAAGACGAAGCTGCTGGAGCGGCTGGATCAGCTGCTCGCCGGGCAGCTGGATGAGCTGAACTCCGTCCGACAGCGGCTGGTGTTCCTGGAAGGGGTGTTGGCGGACCCGCACGGTGTGGTGGCGCCGCCGTGGTACGCGTCGCTGTACTCGGTGGCCGGTGTCGCGATGGACCCCCGTGAGCTGCTGGTGGCCGAGATCGGGCGGCTGGAGCGCCGCCGCGCCGCTCTCATCGAGGCGATCCAGCACAACAAGGAGGTGGCCAACGAGGCGATCGAGTCGTTGACCGCGCACGGCGTGGTCATCCCGGGCACCGTGGCCGAGCTGGGCCCGGCGACGACGGTGCGGGTCCCGGGTGCGGCCGGGGTGGTGGAATCGGGCCCGGTGGGCAACGGCGGGGACGCGATGCGGCTGCTGCGCTCGGGCCGCCGGACGGTGGTCATGGTGGCCGACCAGCAGGGTGTGAGCCCGCGTCCGCTGCCGGCCGCGCAGGTCGCGGTCCGGGCCGGGGCGGAGGCGGTGTCCGCGCAGCCCGGGGGTCTGAGCGGGGTGCGGGTCGGTCGGGCGGTCTACGACGCCGCGGTGGCCGCGACCACCCCGCAGGCGGACTCCACGGACTCGGATCTGACCGGGTTCCGGGTGGTGGTCGTCGACCGGTCGGCCGACCCGGTGGCGCGGCGCAGCGAGGTCGCGCTGGTCGGCGTCGGTGACAGCCGGGTCTACCTGATCGACGCGCAGGGCCGCGCGGTGCTGGTGACCGTCGACGACAACCTTGCCACCGCGCAGACGGTCGAGGGTGAGCCTTCATCGAGTCCGACGTCGGCGAGCACCCGGTCGTTGGGTGAGCGGCCGGCCCCGGAGGCGGAGACGCACACGATCACCGTGGACGGGCCCGCGCTGCTGGTGGTCGTGACCGACGGGGTCTCGGACAACTTCCCGGCGCCGTCCGACCTCGCCGCTGCGGTCGAGTTCGGCACCGCTGTGCGCGACCCGCAGCGGGCGGCGCAGCAGCTGGTCGACGCCGCGAACGCCGAGGGCGGACGAGACGACAAGACCGCGGTCGTCGTCGCGGTCAACACCGACCCGGCCGGCCCGGCCCGGCCCAGCGCGAAGGCCGATCCCGGCCCGGCCTCCCCGCAACACGGCCCCCGCGCTGGTGGCGCGGCTGCGGTCGTCGGGATCGCGGGGGCGCTGGTCGCGCTGCCGGCCTTGTTGCCGGGTGGCGGCGCCCCCGCCCACGCCGCCACGCCGGCCGATCCCACGACCGGGGCCGTCGACGGTGCGACGCAGGCGTCCGGCTCGCTGTTGGGTGACTTGGCCGACCTGCTGGGAAACGCGCCGACGCTGACCGCAGCCGCAGTGGCCGTGCTGGTCGCCGTGGCCGTCGCGGTCCTCCTGCACCTGCACCGGCAACGCGGCCCACCCGTCCCGGTCGTCGTGGCGGGTGAGCTCTCCTGGCGGGACCGCCGGGCACCGGGCCGGGTACTGCCGGTCGTGGCGACCGGTCGTCGGACCGCGGCGGAGGTCGACGGCGTCGTGAGCGGCCCCGCAAGTGGCGCCGGAGACCTGCGGGCACACCCACCCGACCGCCGCCCGCTGGCGGGCCGCCGCTATCACGACGGTCTGCAGGAGGCCATCGAGTACGCGGAGTCCCGGACCCATCCCGGCATTCACGTCGGCAGGCCCAGCAGGACGATCGACTCGATGACCGTCCGCGAGTTCCTCGGCGATCGCGATTTCGCCGGGATGACCGGTGTCATCGGCGAGACCGAGAGGGCGTTCGCCCGGCACTACCGCAAGGGCGTGGTGGCCATCGACCCGCACAACGGTGTGCGACGCACCGATGCAGCCACCGTCACGCACCCGACGCGGGTGGCGCAGCGTGAGGCCGTGGTGGCCGCCGCGAAGCGCGCACACCGTGGCGGGTACCCCGTGCTGATCGACGTCCCGGACGTGCTGGAGGCGAGAGCCGTCTCGGCGCGGCTGAGCGAGGAGGGCATCTCGCACCGGGTGCTCACGGCCGAGAACATCCGGTTCGAGGACCAGATCATCGCCGAGGCCGGTCGGGCCGGTGTGGTCACGGTCAGCACCGTGAGCGGCCGGGGCACCGACATCAAGCTCGGCGGCGACGTGGGCTTCCGCACCACCCACGCCATGAACCGCCGGTACCCGGGGGTGGCCGGCGACGACGCGGCCTACCGAGACCGGCGCGACGCGGTGCGGCGGCAGATCGAGGCCCAGCGCGACGCCGAGTTCCGCCGGCTCAACGTGCCGGGCGGCGGGCTGCACGTGATCGGCCTCGGTGACCCACCGTCGGCGCGGTTGGAGGGGCAGCTGCGCGGTCGCGCCGGCCGGGACGGCCAGTTCGGCCACAGTGAGATCCACCGCTCGCCCGAGGACAGGGTGCTTCAGTCCCGGGCCAGGGCCAGGTACCAGGTGGCCCGCGAGGTCGTCGAGCAGCCGACGTTGGCGCCTGATGCGCCCGGGTTGGCAACGATGTTCGGGTTGGCTCGGCAGCGTCTCCAGGCGCGCGTCCTGAGCGGGCTCGATGCCGTTCCGCTCCGCAGCCGGTCCGAGGTCCGCCGGGAAGCCAGGGCCGAGCGGAGGCTCGCCAGACCGAAGCTGTCCACCGGGTCGGGCGCCGAGATGGCCGTCCGGATCGACGAGGACAGCCCGATCGACCTGGCTCAGCTGGAAGCGGCGCGGCTCGGCCACACCATCGACGGCCTGTCCGAGCCGGCGAACGCCGAGGTCCAGCGGTTGACGCAGCTGGACCTGGCCGCGTACCCCGAGGCGGCCACGTGGCTGGCCGAACTGATCCCCCGGCGCAGCTGGGTGCCCCACCAGTACACCGAAGAAGACCTGGCGGACGTGGTTCGAGCGCAGCGGGCCCTCGCCGACCAGCTGCGCGCCTTCGAGCGGGACGTCGAGCTGCGCGCCCGGCTGGGGATGGACGCCCGGACGCTGGCCGACACGCTCGCCGTGGCCGGAAGGTTGCTCGACCAGATCCACGGACAGCCCGACGCGGTGCTGGCCGCGAAGGTTCGACCGGAGGAGCGGTTGCGGTTGACCACCCTGCGAGACCGGGAGCTGCGGGCGTTTCTCGACTACTCCCGGGGCCTGCCGGAGGCCGAGATCGCCGCCCGACTCGGGGTGACGCCACACGAGGTCCGCTGGTTCAACGGGACCGCGGTCGAGAAGCTGACCGGGCTCATGCGGAACAACGCGCGGCTGGGTGCGCGGGAGCTGGCCGGGCGCGGGGTGCGCACCGAGGCGGACGTGCGTGACCGGGCGATCGCAGACCTCGGCGGGCTGGACGTCGAGGGAGCGTGGCGGCGCGTCCGGGACGAGCTGCGGGACGTCGAGGTCACCGTTCTGCACCCGGCCGAGGCGGCCGCGCTGTGGCAACCGGCGGACCGGATCGAGGAGCTGATCGAGCGGCTGCCCGCCCGGCACCGAGACCGGGTGTATCGCGCGCTGGCGCGGGCCGGGATCGTCTCGGTGGCGCAGCTGGCCGCGCTGTCGGCGGACCACCTGGCCGAAATGGAACTGCCGGGCACCGCGATCCGGGCGGTACGCCGTGTGCTCGGCCGGTCCGGGGTACCCAGCCGTACCGGCACGGTGGACCAGCGCCTGGCCGCCGAGCTGGCCAAGAACGCCCCCTGGGGGCACGACCAGCTGCTCACTGCGCTGCGCATCGCGGTCGGCCTGCCTGGCCGCTCGGTCGGTCCGGCCACGGCCGGTTCGCTCGACTCGCTGGTGCGGCGAGCTCACGTCGACGAGCTCGCCGTGCTTGCGGAGGGGCTGCCCGCGGAGACTGCGGGTCTGCTGCGTCGTGCCGCCATCCCGACCGACGGCGAGCTCGCCCCGCTGACCGAGCATGAACTGGCCACGCTGGCGGCGGCCGGCTCGGGTTGGTTGCGCCCGGCTCAGCTGGATCGGACGGGTGCGAGGGGGGACAGCGCCCAGCGGGTGGCGTTGCTGGTCCTCAACGTGCGCACACAGGCCGAGCACGGCCCACCGCTCGCCGGGCCGCCGCCGCCCGCCGCACCGCGCCGGTTCCCGGTCCGGGCCACCGCCGGGGCCGCCCTGTTGGCCGGCGCCGGTGGCGGGGCGGCTGCCGCCTTGGCGGGCGGGCCGGCGATCTCGATCGCGCTGTTCTGGGTGACCGGTGCCGTGCTGGCCGGTGCGCTGGCGATGGCGGTGCATCTGGTGCGCATCCGCGGTCCACCCGGCCGGGTGGACGCGACCACACCCGCCAGCGGCGGCCTGGCCGCGTGGCGGTGGACGGACCGCGTGATCTCCCGCACCCCGCGGGTCGACGCGGGCCCCACCGGCCCGAAGGGTGGCGGCCCGTCACGGGTATCGGGTGGTGACTTCACCCCTGAGCAGCGCGGCGCTATCGCGCCGTTGCTGGATCCGGCCCTGGCCGACGAGGTGCTGCTGCCCAGTGAGCTGGCGGGCTGGGCCGGGCTGGGCCTGGCCGAGGTCAGCATCTGCAAGGGCCTCTGCGCGATCGGGGGGCTCAACGAGCGCACCGAACAGGCCACCGGGGTCGACGACCTGGTGATCTACGCCCACGGCCGCTGGCTGTTCACCGACACCCGAACGCTGGCTGCTCTGCGCGGGGGCGCCCTGGATGAGCAAGCACTCGCCGCGCTGCTGCGCCACGAGCTGGCGCACGTGCTCCATGGGAACGAGACCGAAACGCAGATCGCGACTCGCTTCCCGTTGCCGGTGCTGACCTCGTTGTCGGGAGTGGCCGCGTCCTCGGTGGCGGGGGACGAGCACGGCCGGGCAGGCCGATCGTTCTCGGTGGCTGCGGACGGGCACGGCCGGGAGGTCTGGCTGGCTCCGGATCTCAGACGGGAGGCGCCGGGCACCGCGAACCGGGTCGTGCAAGTTGTCGGTCAGGTGCAGGCAGGGGCGGTCGATGGTTCGGGGACCATCCTGTGGACTGAGGGTTCGGTCGGCTATGTGCTGACCAACCAGCACGTCGTCGAGCAGGTGCGTGACCTGCGGGTAAGCGTCTCCACCCCGGACGGGGAACTGACGATCCCGGGCACGGTCCTGCCTCGGCCGTCCGCCGGGGTCATCGCCGACCGGTTGGCGGCGCAGGGGGCTGCTCGCGGTCTGTCGGGTGCGGATCTGCTCGAGGCGGTGCGCCAGCTCGACCTGGCCATCATGCGCATCGAGCATCCTGCGATCGCCGAGCTCGGGATCGAGCCCATCGCACTGGATGAATCGCTCGATACCCCGAATACCCGCGTCATCGTGCTGGGCTTCCCCGACATCACGATTCCCGTCGGGCCTCAGGGCACTCCGCGGCCGACCAACGGGCGTGTTCTGGTGGTCGACGGCGGATTCGTGGTGATCGGGCCGGATCGGGGGCAACGGTTCGGGTACCGGCGGTTCGATCTGGTCGTCGGTGGGAACGGCACCGTCGATGTAGGGGCCTCTGGCGGCCCGGTCATCGTGGAAGTCCACCGCCCGGACGGACGCAGCGCGGAACGGCTGGCCGGGGTGGTTCGTGCGTACAACGACGGAATCGTGCCCGGGCGAGCTGTCGTCGCGGTCCGTGCCGATGTCGTCTCCGCGTTCCTGTATGCCAGTGGGCTGGACGAACCGACCGTCGACCGTGACGAGACAGCCCGCCGATCGTCGCCGCTCTCGCGCTGGTGGCGGCGCATTGCGGGTTGGGGCCCGCAGAGTGGCGGCCCGTCACGGGTATCGGGTGGTGACTTCACCCCTGAGCAGCGCGGCGCTATCGCGCCGTTGCTGGATCCGGCCCTGGCCGACGAGGTGCTGCTGCCCAGTGAGCTGGCGGGCTGGGCCGGGCTGGGCCTGGCCGAGGTCAGCATCTGCAAGGGCCTCTGCGCGATCGGGGGGCTCAACGAGCGCACCGAACAGGCCACCGGGGTCGACGACCTGGTGATCTACGCCCACGGCCGCTGGCTGTTCACCGACACCCGAACGCTGGCTGCTCTGCGCGGGGGCGCCCTGGATGAGCAAGCACTCGCCGCGCTGCTGCGCCACGAGCTGGCGCACGTGCTCCATGGGAACGAGACCGAAGCGCAGATCGCGGCCCGCTCCCCGCTGCCGGTGCTGACCTCGTTGTCGGATGTGCCCGCTGTGGCCGGAACAACGAGTGCACCGGGCGCGAACAGCCCTCGGCTGGTTGTCGGGGGTGGCAGATCGGCGGAAATGCCGGCCAACTCGTGGCGGGACAAGACGCTGAACATGGACCGCGCCGCCTGGCCGCATGAAATCGCCGATATCGCCGCCGTCACTCTGCCCGAGGATTGGTACCAGGAGGTGGTTTTCGAGGACCTCGACTACACCGCGTTCACCGGGCCGAGGATCGGGTCACTGGCCGAGGTCATGGCCTCGCTGCGGGTGGGCGGCGTGTTGTTCGTCAAGACCGGTGCGAAGGTCCACCCCTACCTGGAGGACGTCACCGACAGGCTGAGCCGGCTCGGCGCGGGTCGGATCGAGCCGCTCAGGGAGCCACAGCGGATCGTCGCGGTCAAAACCTCGCAGACCGACCCGGTCGCCTACCGTGCCGTGTACCACCGTGCCAGCGAGCGGGCCCGTGCAGTGCTGGCCGGCACCTACGGCGATCCGGAGTGGCTCGCGGTCGTGGCCGGTACTGGCTCACCGGGTCGCCTTCGGGTCGACTGGGCACTCGCCGTGTTGCGGCACGCCGAGTTCCGCCTGGCCGAATCGAACGGCCCCGAGGTGCCGTCGACCCAGACGTGCTCGAGCTGTGGCGCACCGCTCGATCCGGCCTGGCAGTTCTGCGAGGCGTGCGGCACGGAGCGCCCGGGTGGGTCGGCGCGCTTGACGGGCGCGGTCGCGCCGGTCGGGCTGGCCGCTGGTGGGCTGTCCGGGGGCGTCCAGCACGGTCTGGAGATTGCCGCCCAGCTCGGCATGGCCGCCGCGACGATCGCGGCCGCGGTGCTCGCGGTGCAGGCCTTGACCGGGGGCAAGACCGTCCGGGCGCCGCCGTTCGCGGCCGACGTCCTGCGGTGGCTCGGCGAGCGGCTCCGCGCTGCCGGCCGGGTCGGTCGCGTGATCACTGGTGCCGCCGTCGGTGTCGTTGCGCTCCTGGCGTCGGGCGCCGGGGCGACCCAGTCCGCAGACGTGCCCGCCGCCCCGGTGGCGGCGGGGCGGAACATCCGGGGTGGGGTGGACGACGCGCTCGCGGCCGGTAGCCCCGTGCGGCCGGTCTCCGGGAACGAGCCGGTGCTGGGCTCGAAGGTGAGGTTCACCGCGGGCCCCACGGACCGCGCCGGTGAGGTGGCCGCCGCGCTCATGGGGCCTGATGGGCGCCCGGTGGGCTTCGCGGCGTTCAACGCCGCGAACGGCAACCGGTTCACCGGGCCCGGCCAGCGGATCGGCGGACGCACTGTGTTCGCCCCGAAGAACTGGACGGGTGTGTGGATCAGCCAGCGGGGCGACTCGTACTGGCGGATCTACATCGAGCGGTTCCACGACCCGGCCGGGTACCGCCGCGCCGTGGCCCGCGACGCCACCCCCGACCGGATCCACCCGGGCAACGAGTACCGCGTACGCAAGGCCCCGCCGGTGGAGCCCAGGCCGGAACGGGAGCGGTCGGGCACGCCGGACGAGGAGCAACCGAAACAGCCCGTCCCGACCCGGACGCCGACACCGACACCGTCGGCCTCGTCACCGGCCCCGACCCGCCCGCCGTCGGTTCGGGGGACGCCGTGGCCGGTGCTGTTGGGTGTCGCCGGCGCGGTTCTCGTAGTCGTCGCCGCGTTCTTCGGGCTGCGGGCGCTGTGGCGGCACGTTCCGGTCATCCGCGCTGCGTTCGGTGGCTTGATGGGCGGGATTCGACGCGGGCTGGGCAGCGCCTTCGGGGGTGTTCGGGACGCGGCCGGCGCGGTGTTCACGGGTTGGGGCGCGCCGATGGTGCCGGGTCCGGCCCGTGCCGGGCTGCGGGCCGGCTCGGTTGCCGGTGCCGCCGTGGGCCTCGGGATGGCTCTGTCCGGGGCGGGCACACCGGTGACCCTGACCGGGCTGCTGCTCACGGCTGCGGCGGTCGCGGCCGCGATTCGCGCCTGGTGGGCGCCACGGCAGTCGCGGGCACCGCCGCGTGAGGTGGTTGCGGCGGCCGGCCGGGCGGTGCGGGCCTGGTTCGAGCAGACGCGCATCGCGCTGGAGGACACCTACGGGTTCCGGTTCCCCGATGCGTGGCCCTGGGTCGGCCCGGTTCGTGATCACGCCGGTTGGTGGATCACTGCGGCGCGGTTCCAGGTCGGCGCGGCGCGGGCGCGGGTTGCCGCGTGGGTCGATCTGGCGCGCGAGCTCGCCGGCCGGTGGGCCGCGGTCGCGCGGTTGCAGGTCGCGCTGGCGAGCGGCTGGCTGGGGCGGCTGCGAACCTCGCTGGAGATCCGGGTGGGCGAGTGGCGGTACACGCTCACTTGGGAGAACCGGATCTACCCGACCTGGATCCAGACCCTGATCGCCTCGATCCCGGTGGTCGGTCCGTGGCTCGCGGGTTCGTTCGAGCTATACCAGCTGCTGCACCTGAAGCTGAAGGCGTTCACCAAGACGGCGAAGCTGCGCTACAACCGCGCGTTCACGTCGGTTCTCCCCTGGATGACCCCGCCGGTCGGGCCCGAGGCCCACGTCGGCTGGTTCGGCGTCGGGCTCAAGGTCAGCGGTGGCAACCTGGGCACGTTCACGGTGCTGGACCTGGCCGAGCTGGGCGGTACGACCAACAACCGCAACCGGGTGTTCGGGATCTTCCCGATCGGGCGGATCTCGTTCCAGATCTACCTCGGGGACATCCGGCTGGACTTCTTCCTGGTGCACTTCGACGTACCCGGAAAGAAGCTCGAGCGCAAACACGCCCCGGCAGAGCTGGTCGGCCGGCAGCGGTTCGACCTGCCGCGCCGGTTCTGGCGCTGGATCCGGGCGCACGACCTGAGCCCATGGACGTGGAAGCCGTGGGAGTTCCTCTCGCAGACCCAGTTCGGGGTCGGGTTCGGGCCGCGCAACCCGCTGCTGCCGAACTTCGTCGAGTACCGAGCCTCCGCCCAGGAACTGGAGATCCACCACAAGGACAAGCCGATCTGGGAGGAGCCGTTCCATCTGGTCCAGCACACGGGCCCGGCGATCGCCGGCCTGCTGGCCCGAGGGATCCAGTTCGTCACCAGGCCCCTGGTTCGGTTGCTCCCCCAGCGATGGCGAACCGACGCGCGAATCAGGTGGCTCTTGTGGCTGGACATGGTGGCCCAGCGGCGCACGGCCCACGACGCGGTGCTGCGCGGGCGCGCGCTGCGCCAGCTGGACGCCACGATCAGCCGGCAGCTGTCCTGGCTGCGGCGGGTGCGGCTGTCCCTGATCGACGTGGCGGACCAGCTCGACGCGCTGCGCGCCGGGCGCACGGACCCGATCGCGGCCGGCGGCCTGGCCGAGCAGGCCATCCTCACGGCCGAGGCGCGCCGGCGGCGGCTGCGCCACCTCGAGACCCAGCTGACGACCGCGATCAACGCCAACAACGCGGCCCGCGGAGCGATCGAGGACGGTCCGGGCAGCAAGCACCGACCGCACGACCCGCCGCTGCCCACCCGGCCGGAGAGCGTCCCGCCCGGGCTGCTGGAGTCCGGCACGCTCCCGGGCCGTCCCCAGACCGTCCGGCCCGGGGCCGACCACCAGATCCGGTTCGGGTTCGACCTCGGCCGGGTGATGGCCGGGCGCACCGACCAGGGACACCCCGCCAACCGCAACTTCGACGCGATGGCCGGTGCGATCACCGCAGCGGGCGGCTCATCGCGGTCATCGCCGACCAGCAGGGCTACGCCGATGTCCCGGTCTCGGCGTCCGAGGCCGCGGTCACCGCCGCCATCGCGGCCGCCCGGGAAGCCGACCGGAACCTGCCCGTCGAGCAGGTCGCCCGGATCGCGTTCGACGCCGCCGAGGCCGCCACCGCCTCGGCGCACAGCTCCACCACGTTGCTGGTCGTGGTCGCCGCCCCCACCGGGCCCGGCGCCACCCGGGTGGCGTTCGTCTGGGTCGGTGACAGCCGCGGCTACCTGGTCAGCTCCGATCGCACCGAACGAGTGACCACCGACCACACCTGGAGCGCCGCCCACACCGTCGAGGCGCCGCCCGTCGAGAACCCGGTCCAGTACGTCACCCGCTGGATCGGCCGCGGCTCCGGCCACCGGCCCGCCGTGGAGACCCGCGAGCTGACCGGCGCGGCCACGATCGTGCTGACCACCGACGAGCTGCACGACTTCTACCCTGACGCCGCCGACCTCGGCGCCGTCGTCCGTGCCACCACCAGCCCCGGCCAGGCCGCCGACCACCTCATCGACCGCGTGCTGACCCAGGGCAGCGGCAACAAGACCGCCGTCGTCATCGAGCTCGGCTCCCGTCGGCTCACCAGGCCGGTGGACGACGCCGGTGGCCCAGTGGTCATCGGGGAGCCGCTCACCGACGACCAGCGCCGCGAGGTGGCCGCCGTCCTGCGGGCGCAGGCCAGCCGGCTGACCCCGCTGGACGAGCTGCCGCACCGGATGCCGCGCGGCCCACCGGGCGTGCGGGTTCTGGTGGCAGGCGACGACGTGGCGCTGCCGCACGCGGACCGGCTGGTCGGGTTCGGCTGGGCCGAGGCCGGGGCGGCGGTGATCACCCGGGTGATGCTGGACGAGATCGCCGGGCACATCGCCGCCGGCCGGCTGGACGAGGGCTTCTGGTCGCGGCTGCTGGGGCACGAGCAGGAGTTCCACCTCCACGGTGCCGAGCACACCGGACCGAGGCACGACGCGCACGCCGCCGAGTTGGCCGGCCTCGTCCTGCTGGCGAGGGTGCGGCGGGAGGCGGCGGACCCGGCAGGCTCCCGGACCACGGACCTGGGGCAGGACGCGCTGCGTCACCTGCGCGCCGTGGCGGCACTGCTGGCTGACCATCCCGTGCTTCACGTCCTGGGCACGAACCCGATCCCGGTCACTGGTGAGCATCCGACTGCCGCGTACGGGGAGTACTTCGGCAACCCCGACTTCCGTGCGTCGGAGGAGGATCGGCGCCGCTACCTGGCGAACCCGCCGATCACCGCCGGCCAGAACGCATCGGCGCACCGCACGGTCGACAAGCTGGGCACCCGCATTCCGCGCGCCGACCTGCACGCGGTGGTGGTGTACCTGTCCGCGCTGTACGCGGAACCGAACGCGGCGTTGAGGTCCGGCGATGCCGAGCAGATCGCTCGTTACGAGGACTTCATCCGGGTCGCGGCCTCCGGGTTCAACCAGCTCGACGCCGTCGACAACACCACGACCTACCGGGCGATCTGGCTGTCGCAATCCGACATCGTGCGGCTGCGCCACACCCACCCCGTCGGCGGGCTGGTGATCGACCCCGGCTTCGTCAGCACGGAGCTGCCGGACCCCGTCCCGGCCGGCGCCGACCCCGTCGCAGGCCTGCGCACCATCTACTACCTCGTGCACCCGGTCACCATCGAGGTCCGCTCGCGCACCGGCCGGAACTCCTGGCCGGTGATGCAGGCGATGGCCGGGGGGCGGTTCCACGAGCTGACCTTCATCCCGGGGTCCACCTTCGTGGTCCGTGACCTGCAGGTCACCCGGCATGCTTCAGGTGAGTACGGGGCGCACATGGTGTGGGAGGACGTCAGCCACCTGCGCCCCTCGGGTGGGCCACCGCTTCACCGGTTCCATGCCGAGTTGGTCGGTGACCTCGCCGTGCTGCGCGAACAGATCGCACGGGGAGAGCGAACCGCCGGCTTGCCGCCTGCCGAGGCACGCGACGCACTCGAACTCACCCAGCGGCTGCTGGCTGCTCACTTCACCGAGCAGTACGCACCCGCGCCCCCGCTGATCGAGAACTGCGCGAACTGCGGCTACCTGCTCGGGCCGGCCGATCGGTTCTGCGAGGCCTGTGGCACGGAGCGCACGAACGGCGCCGCCGGCTCGGCTGGTCAGGGCGGGGCGGTCGCGGACGGTGTGGATGGCGGCCGGGCCCGCGAGGTGTTGATGCCGTCGACGCCGGCCCTGGTGGCGGGTGCTCGGCCGTTGCGTGGTGAGGAGTTCCCGCATCTGGCGCGCGGGCCGCCGGAGCTGACCGGCCTGGTGCGGATCACCGATGAGCGTCCCCTCGGCGGGAAGCTGATCGGCTTCGGTTGGCGGCCCGAGGGTGCCGCACCCGGGGACGGGGTGATCGTGGTCCCGGCCGCGGTCGCGGCGCTGGTCGACCGGTTGGTCGGCCTCGACGCGGGGTTCGCTGCGTGGTGGGAGCGGTTGCTGCGGCACGAGTGGGAGTTCCACCTGGCCGGCGACGAGCACACCGGTGATCGGCACGACCAGCACGCCGCGGCGTTGGTGGACGAGTTGCGGGCCGCACCAGGTGAGATCGTCGGTAAGGGGGTGGCAGCCCGCGCCCTCGCTGCGACGGTCAAGGTGACTGCGGCGGCGGGTGCTCTCGCGCTGGGTGCGTTGCTGACCCCGGCGGCGGGGGCGGTGACGACGCCGAGCGTGCCCGTGGCCGGCTTCGCACCTGTGAGGCAGCTCGCCGTGCAGCTGTCGGGCGCGGGTGTGCCTCACCTGCGCCCGCGTGACCGGGTGGTGGGGGAGAAGGTCGGGCTGACCGGGGCTCCGCGCGACACGGTCTCCACCGCGATGGCCGCGCTGCGGGTCGTGGACCGCGACTCCGGTCGGGTGCGCCCGGTGTCGTTCGCGGAGCTGAACGCGGCCAACGGTGACAGGTTCGACAGCAGGCACGAATCGATCGCCGGGAAGAGGGTGTGGACGCCGGAGAACTGGACCGGCGTCTGGGTCGCGCAGAGGAACGACCACCTGTGGCGGATCTACGTCGAGCGGTTCGGGGACCGGCAGCGCTTTGTCCGCGCCTACCAGCGGGTCCCCACGCCGGATCGGATCTTCGCGGGCAGCAGGCACACGATCGAGAAGGCCACGGTTCTGCTCGAGCCGGAACGCCAGGAGCGGGACCTGCGCGACCCGACCCGAAACGATCCGGACCGGGTGGCGGTACCCGAGCCGGACCAAGAGCTGCCGGTCATGCCGGCCCACGAGCGGCCCTCGGTGCGCGGGTCCCCGTGGCCGGTTCTGCTGGGCATTGCCGGCGCGGTCCTCGGTGCGGCTGCGGTCTTCTTCGGCATCCGGGCGATGCGGCGGCACGGTCCGGTGATCCGCGCCGTGCTCGGTGGCTTGTTCGGCGGGGTTCGACGCGGGCTGGGCAGCGCCGTCGGGGGTGTTCGGGACGCGGTGGGCGCGGTGTTCCCAGGTTGGGGCGCGCCGATGGTGCCGGGGCCGGTCCGTGCCCGGCTGTGGGCGGGCGCGGTCGCGGGTGCCGCTGCGGGCCTCGGGTTGGTGTTGTCGGGTGCAGGACCGCCGGTGGTTCTGGCGGGGGTGCTGGTCGCGGTGGTGTCGGTGGTGGGTGCGGTCCGGGCCTGGTGGACACCGCGGCAGTCGCGGGCGCCGCCGCGTGCGGTTGCGGCGGCCGGTCGGGCGGTCCGAGCCTGGTTCGAGCAGACGCGCATCGCGCTGGAGGACACCTACGGGTTCCGGTTCCCCGATCCGCGGTCGTGGGCCGGGCCGGCGCGCGATCTGGCCGGTTGGTGGTTCGCCGCAGCGCGGGCGCAGGTTGCCGCGTTGGTCGGCGCGGCGCGCGAGCAGGCCGGCTGGTGGATCACAGCAGCGCGGTTCCAGGTCGCTGCCGGACGGGACCGCGTCCGGGCGGTCGTCGGGGCGCTGCGGGGTTGGAACGTCGAGCTCACCTGGGAACACCGGGCCTACCCGACCGCGGTGCAGTACGTCATCGCGTGGATCCCGGTGGTGGGTCCGTGGCTGGCGGGTTCGCTCGATCTCTTCCAGCTGCTGCACCTGAAGTTCAAGGTGTTCACCAGGACCGCCAAGGTGTGGCAAGGCAAGATCAAGGGCCCTGCTACTTGCCCCACCTGTGGAGCCGAGACCGGGCCGAGTGGGTGGCAGACGGTCGTGGAGTGGTTCGGGCGCGCCCGGGCCTTCGTGGCGAAGCTGCGCTACAACCGGGCGTTCACCTCGGTGTTCCCCTGGATGACCCCGGCCGCCGGGCCGGAGTTCCACTGGGGCTGGTTCGGCGTCGGGCTCAAGGTCAGCTACGGCAACCTGGGCAGCTTCACAGTGCTGGATCTGGCCGAGCTGGGCGGCACGACCAACAACCGCAACCGGGTGCTCGGCTTGTTCCCGGTCGTGCGGGTCTCGCTGCAGATCTACCTCGCGGACTCCGTCCGGCTGGACTTCTTCCTGCTGCACTTCGACGTCCCGGGCAAGAAGCTGGAGCAGAAGTTCGCCACCCCCCAGCTGACAGGTTGGAACCGGCTCAACGTGCCGTTGCGATTCTGGCGCTGGATCCGGACGCACGACCTCAGCCCGTGGACGTGGAAGCCGTGGCAGTTCATCTCGCAGTCGCAATGGGGGATCGGGATCGGTCCGCGCGACCCGCTGCTGCCGAACTTCTACGAACACCGCGGTTCAGCACAGACATTGGAGATCCGCCGGCACGGGAAGCCGGTACGCAAGATCCACATGGTGCAGGACCCGGGTCCGGTGCTGGGCCGGGCGTTGGGCCGACTGGCCCACCGGCTTGGTGATCGACTCGGTCGGCGGGTCCCCGCCAGGGTGCGCACCGACGCGCGGATCCTGTGGGCGCTGGTGTGGCGGCGCGATCTGGCCGAGCGCCGCCGCGCCCACGAGCAGCGGTTGCGGGGGCGTGGCCTGCGGCAGCTGGATGCCGTGATCGCCGCCCAGCTGACCCAGCTGGCCGGGGTGCTTCGCGACCTGCGCGATGTCGAAGACGTGATCAGGACGTTGAGCGACCGCGCAGGCGACCCGATCCCCGGGGCCGGGCTTGCGCTGACCTCGGCCGATGCCCGGCGGGCTCTGCTGGAGCGGCTCCGCGACCGCCTGATCGAGACGATCGCCGTCAACCAGGCCCGGCGCGCGGCGATCGAGGAAGGCCCCGGCTCGACCCGGGAACCGATCACCCCGCCGCCCCCGGTGACGCTGACGCTGCTCCCCGCGCGCACCGAGCGGGCCGGGGTGGTGGAGTCCGGCACGCTGCCGGGCGCATCGGCGGCTCCTGGCGCGGGGCGGGTCGGGTTCGACCTCGGTGACGTGATGGCCGGGCGCAGCGACCCCGGGCACCCGGACAACCCCAACCTCGACGCGATGGCCGGGGCCGTCCGCTCCGCCGACGGCCGGATCTTCGCCGCGGTCGCCGACCAGCAGGGCACGCACGGGCCGCACAACGCCCAGATCGCGGTGACCGCCGCAATCACCGCCGCGCTGGCCGAGGCCCCGGCCACGCCCGCCGAGCAGGTCGTCCGGATGGCGTTCGCGGCCGCCGCCGAGGCCGGCGCCGCAGGGGACAGCACAACGACACTCCTGTTGGTGGTCGTCACCCCGACCGGCCCGAACACCGCGTCGGCGGCGTTCGGATGGGTCGGCGACAGCCGCGGCTACCTCATCCGTTCCGACGTCACCGAGCAGGCCACGAGCGACCACACCTGGAGCGTTGCCGAAGCCGTCGAGATGAACCCGGCGCCGGACCCGGTCCAGTACGTCACCCGCTGGCTCGGTCGTGGCCGCGGCCACCCGGCTGACGTGGAGACGCGCGAGCTGACCGAGCCGAGCACCATCGTGCTGACCACCGACGAACTGCACGACTTCTACCCCGACGCCGCCGACCTGGGCGCCGTCATACGCGCCGCGACCAGCCCGGGCCAGGCCGCGGACGACCTCATCGAGCAGGTCGCCCACCTGGGCAGCGGCAACAAGAGCACCATCGTCATCCGACTCGACCAGCCGATGCCCGGCACGGGCACCGGAACCGGCGGCGCCACCGGCTCGGCGGCCGATCGCGGGGGCGCGTACCACGCAGACGGTGGGCCGGTCGCGGATGGTGTGGACAGCGCCGCCGCGCGCGACGAGCTGCTCCCGCTGATGCCGGCCGTCGTGGCGGACGCGCCGCCGATCCGTGCCGAGGAGTTCCCGCACCTGGCCCGAGGGCCGCCGGGGCTGGTGAACATGGTGCGGATCACCGACGAG
This sequence comes from Pseudonocardia hierapolitana, assembly GCF_007994075.1. Classification (NCBI taxonomy): domain Bacteria; kingdom Bacillati; phylum Actinomycetota; class Actinomycetes; order Pseudonocardiales; family Pseudonocardiaceae; genus Pseudonocardia; species Pseudonocardia hierapolitana. The sequence goes on from NZ_VIWU01000001.1 coordinate 6,475,476, forward strand.
GACCTCCTCGACGGCCGGTTGATCGGTTTCGGCTGGCGGCCCGAGGGTGCCGTCCCCGAGGAGGGGGTGATCCTGGTTCCGGCTCGGGTCGCGTCGCTGGTCGACCGGTTGATCGGGCAGGAGCCGGCATTCGCCGTGTGGTGGGAGCGGTTCCTGCGCCACGAGTGGGACTTCCACCTTGCCGGCGCCGAACACACCGGGCACCGCCACGACCGCAACGCCGCCGCGCTCGCCGAACAGCTGCGGGCCCGCTACGAGCAGCTGCGCGACGCGGACCCGGCCCGGACCGCGCTGCGGAGGGATCTGGAGGAGGCGGACCGCGAGCTCACCGAGCAGGCGAGAACCGCCCCGCACCAGTTGTTGCGGTGGTCCTCGATGCGACGGCGGTCCCGATGTCGATCATCCTCACGCCGAACGCGCTCCATGCGCCTCGGAGAGCTGGACTTGGCGATCGGTCAAGTTCCGCCCTGATGGGTACGTGCCCCAAGTCGCGCGTCAGAACCGGGACGCTGCTGTCGGCGTGGATGATCAAGCTGTCGATCGGCGCATTCACCGAGTGCCGACCTGCAGCTCGCCGCCGACGGCGTGGCCGTCCGGCCGTCGTCCGTTTCCCATGGGGACGTCACCGGCGGCAGCGAGCGCCGCTTCGAGGCCATTTCAGATGCTGCCGAGAACGTCCTCGATGTGGATCGGCAGGCGGCGGAAGCGGGTGCCGGTGGCGTGGAAGACGGCATTGCCGATGGCTGCGGAAACACCCACCATGGCGACTTCACCGAGTCCCTTGACGCCGACCGGGTTGAGCAGCGGGTCGGGCTGGTCCACGAAGTCGACGTCGATCCGGTGGATGTCGGCGTTGACGGGGATCGGGTACTCCTCCATGGTCGAGTTGAGGAAGCCACCGTAGTGGGTGTCGACCAGGCTCTGTTCGCGCAACGTGGCGCCGATTCCCCAGACCACGCCGCCGCGGACCTGGCTGGCGGCCGTCACCGGGCTCGCTACCCTGCCGCAGTCCGCGACGCTGACCACGCGCGGTACGCGGATCCGGCAGGTCGTCGGCTCCACCGTGACCTCGACGAAGTGCGCGATGTAGCTGAACGTGACGAACTCGGGGTATTCGGGGCCGGCGATGGTGACGAGTCCCGTGCGCAGCCGGTCCACGACGGGTTCGGTGGGCTGGCCGGCACCGACGGTGGTGGCTTCCACGTCGACCCGGGGGCGGCCGGCTGCTGCGACCGCTGCGCGCAGGTCGGGCGCACCCGTCGAGGGGAGGTCGAGTTCGGTGCGGAGCCGGCGGAGGGCGGCGTGCACCGCCGGGAGCGCCGACGCGGTGCCCCACGAACCGGCCGTCAGGTGCTGGGGTGCGTGGCGGGTGTCGCCGACACTGATCTCGACCGTCACGGGGTCGATGCCGAGATCGTCCGCCACGAGGCGCGCGATCGCGGTGCGGATACCCTGGCCCATCTCATGGCCGGCCACCGCCACGGTGACCGTTCCGGCGGCGTTGACGGACAGCCGTGCGATCGCCGGGGTGACGCTGCCCGGGTAGGCGCCGATCGCCACACCCCAGCCGATCAGCGAGCCGTCGGGGGCCCGCATGGACCGTGGTTGCGGGTTGCGCTCCGCCCATCCGAACCGCACTGCGCCCCGCCGCAGGCACTCGGCCACATGGCGGGAGGAGAACGGGAGCCCGGTGACCGGGTCCGCTGTGGCGTCGTTGGCGAGGCGGATCTCGACGGGATCCTGGCCGGTGGCGTACGCGATCTCGTCGACGGCGGACTCGATCGCGTAGACGGACATGTGTTCGAACGGTGCCCGCATGTAGCCGGGGGTCTGCACGTCGGTGCGGACGAGCCGCTGCCGGCCGCGGAAGTCCCTGATGCCGTAGAGCCGGGAGGACACCTCGGTGTACAGGCCCGGGAACAGGTCGTGCCGGGAGGTCTGCTGGTCGATCTCGTGGATCGCTGCGAGCAGCCGCCCCGAGGCGTCGGCACCGAGCCGCACGCGTTGCCGGCTAGCCGGTCGGAAGCTGGCCTGGTGGAAGGTCTGCGGGCGGGTCAGCACCAACTTGATCGGGCGGCCGAGCCTGCGTGCTGCGATGGCCAGCGGCCCTATGTGCGGCAGGAGCGAGTTCTTCTGCCCGAAGCCGCCGCCGACCGACGGGGAGATGACCTCCACCTGGGTCGGGTCGATGCCGAGCTGCTGGGCGACGCCGTTCTGGATCGCGCCGGAGTTCTGAGTGCCCTCGTGCACGACGAGCGTGTCCCCGCGCCACTCGACGACGCTGCTGATGAGCTCCATCGGGACCTGGTGCTGGGCGGGGCCGTGGACCTCGACGTCGACCTGCACCGGGGCCGCGGCGAATGCGGCGTCGGCGTCGCCGGTGACGGTGTCGGCGAGCATCGGGATCGGGATGGCCTCGGCCTGCGTGATCGTCTCCGCGCCGGGGTCGTCCAGGGTGACCGCGATCGGTTCGGCCTCGTACGTGGCGGTGATGAGTTCGGCCGCCTCGGTCGCTGCGAGGAGCGTGTCCGCCAGGACCAGCGCGATCGGCTGTCCGCGATAGGCGACGCGGTCGTCCACGAGCGGCTGGAGGCTCTGGAAACCGTAGCCGTTCGCCATGATGAAACCCGGTGACCGGAGCTCGTCCGGGTCGATACGCGTGATCACCAACTGCACGCCCGGCACCCGCTGCGCAGCATCGGTGTCGATGTCGACAACTCGGCCCTTGCCGATGGTGGCGACGGCGAACACCGCGTATGCCAGGTCATGGGGCAGCCGGTCGGCGCCGTACCGGAGAACACCGGTGACCTTCGCGTGGGCGTCGACGCGCTGTACTGTGCTGGTCGGGTTCATCGGGTAGCCCGCTCTCCGGCGATGCGCAGCGCGTCGGCGACGGTGCGCTTGGCCAGCTCGATCTTGAAGGCGTTGTGGGCGCCGGCGCGGGCGCCTGCCAGCGCGGCCTCGCCGGCCGCGCGTGTGGTCTCGTCGGTCAACGGGCGGCCGATCACGGCCTGCTCGGCACCACTGGCGCGCCACGGCCGGGTGGCGACCCCACCCAATGCGATCCGGCACTCCTGGACCTGACCCCCGCCGGTCAGGGTGAGCCCGACGGCGGCCGAGGCGAGCGCGAACGCGTAGGACTCCCGGTCGCGGATCTTCAGGTAGGTCGACCCCCGGCCGGCCGGGGTGACCGGAACCCGAATCCGCAGGATCAGCTCGTCCGATGCGAGCGTGTGCTCGCGCTGCGGCGTATCGCCGGGCTCGAGGTGCAGGTCGGCCAGCGCGACGGTCCGCTCGCCCCGTGGGCCGACCACGTCGACGACCGCGTCGAAGGCGAGTAGCGCGACCGGCCAGTCGCCCGGGTAGGTGGCGATGCACGCCTCGCTGGTGCCGAGTACGGCGTTGCCACGGTCGATGCCCTCGCGGGCCGCGCAGCCGCTGCCCGGCTCGCGCTTGTTGCAGGGGTACACCGCATCCCGGAAGTACGGACACCGGGTCCGTTGCAGCAGGTTGCCCGCGACGGTGGCCATGTTGCGAAGCTGCTGCGACGCCGCTCGCCACAGCGACTCCGACAGGACCGGGTAGTCGCGGCGCACCACGGGGTCTGCGGCGACGTCGCCCATCCGGGCGCCGCCACCGAACACCAGGTGGTCGCCGCGGGAGGTGTCGATGGTGGTGAGCTCGGCGAGCCGGCTGACGTCGATCAGCGCAGGCGGCTGCTCCACTCCGAGCTTCATCAGGTCGAACAGCGTGGTACCGCCGGCCAGGAACTTCGCACCCCCGCCCGCCGCGGCGATGGCCTCGACGGCTTCGGCAACCGATGAGGGGGCGGTGTAGGAGAATGCACGCATCCCTCAGGCCCCCGTCTGCTCTGAGGCCGTCTGCTCTGTGGCCGTCCGCTCTGTGGCCATCCGCTCTGTGGCCGTCTGCCCAGCCGCCTGCCGGATGGCGGCCACGATGCCCACGTAGGCGCCGCACCGGCACAGGTTGCCGCTCATGTACTCGCGGATCTCGTCGTCGTCGCCGGTGTGGCCTTCGGCGATGCAGGCGAGGCCGGACATGATCTGTCCCGGCGTGCAGTAGCCGCACTGCATGCCGTCGTTGTCGATGAACGCCTCCTGGAGCGGGTGCAGCGTGCCGTCCTCGGCCGCGACGTCCTCGATGGTGCGCACTTCCCGCCCGTCGGCCTGCACGGCCATGGTGAGGCACGAGACGACCCGGCGACCGTCGAGGTGGACGGTGCACGCGCCGCACTGGCCGTGGTCGCATCCCTTCTTCGTGCCGAACAGCTGCAGCCGGGTGTGCAGGACGTCGAGCAGGGACTCCCGTGGATCGAGGTCCACATCGACCTTCTGCCCGTTGACGATGAATACGGTCACGGCGTTTCCTCTCGTTCCTTCCAGATGCGTGGGAACGGCCAGCGCCGCCCGATCCCCACGTGCAAGATCACTGGGAGCCCGATGGCGTTCAACGCGGCGTGAGCCACCCAGTCGGACGCGGTGGCGCGCTGCCAGGGCACCGTGCCGGCGAAGCGGGTGAGCACGATGAACAGGGCCGCCGAGACGACGGCCACGAGGGTGAGGGCCCGCCACCTCCGGACCCGGCGCGGCCGGCCCTCGAAGAGGATTCCCACCAGCAGACCGCCGGCGATCACGCATCCGCAGACGGCGCTGATCGTGTCCGCCGCAAGACCCACTGACGTGGACAGCGCCGAGTAGGTCAGCAGCGCACCGATCAGGACCGCGGCGTTGTTCGCCAGCAGCCGCGGTGCCCGGGACTCGATCCTGTCGAGGGGCCAGCCCTGCAGCACCACGAACAGGACGGTCTGCCACACGCCGGTGGTCACCATCAGCGCGCCGAAGTCGGCGCCGCCCACCACGCCGGGCGCGACCAGCGTCCGGGTCAGCAGGAGCGCGACCGCCCAGGCCGTGATCAAGGCGAGCACCCCGGACCACGTGCGGTTGAACCGAACGAGCGGCCACCGCTCGCAGGCGAGGGTCAGCTGCAGCATCACCACGAAGGCCGCGCCGGCCAGCGGCATCGTGGTCGGGAACGTGGCGGCGTGCTCCGGGCCCGCCCCCGGATCGAAGATCCCCGTGAGGTCCGGTCGTGCGGTCACGGCCTGTCCGGCGATGGTCAGGAGGACGGCCCCGACGATCACCAGGACCGTGTCCGCCCAACCCGCCCAGCCCGCGCGCAACCGGGTGCCAGGCCAGTCCTCCCACCAGAACGCGATCACGGCCACGACCGGCAGCGCGAACGTGGCCAGCGGCCCCAGCACGCGCAGCGACCCCTCGGCGCCACCCACACCGAACGCGAGGGGCACGGCGAAGGGCACGACGAACACCAGCCCGCCCACGAGCCCCAGCCCGGGCTGGCGGGCCAGCCAGCTCCCCTCGCCCTGCCGTACGTCCCGGGGCGTCGCGCTCGGGGGACGGCCGACGGGTGCAGGACTCCCGGTCATGAGACCGACAGGTCGCGTGGGTCGGCGAGCATGGCGAAGCCTCCGTTCGACGGGGATGGGAGGCCGGGCCGGCGGGCGTCGCCGGGTGGCACCGCCCAAGGGTTCCGGTCGTGGGCTGGTTCGTCCGCCCGGCAACCGTCAATTCCGAATACCGGTCAGCCCCAAGGAGCGAATTGGTGCTGACCCCAACCCCCGCCGCGGCCTGTCCGGCCGCTGACGGTCCTCGACGTGGCGGATAATCCTCGTCGTGGTGGAGAGCGGTACGCGGGTGGTCGTCGCCGACGACGACGTGCTGCTCCGCGAAGGGCTGGCGAGCCTGCTCGCCGGCTCCGGGCTCGACGTCGTCGGGCGCGCGAGCATGCCCAGCGAACTGGTGACGCAGGTCCGGCAGCTCAACCCCGATCTGGTGATCGTCGACATCCGGATGCCGCCCACCTACACCACGGAAGGGCTCGAGGCGGCCGTCGCGATCCGCGAGGAGCTGCCCCGGATCGCGATCCTGGTGCTGTCCGCTCACGTCCTGGTCGAGCAGGCCACCGAGTTGCTGCGGAGCGGGCAGCGCACCGGCTACCTGCTCAAGGACCGCGTGAGCGACGTCGGCGAGTTCATCGCCACCCTCGACCGGATCGTGAAGGGCGCCACGGTCGTCGACCCCGCACTCGTGCAGGAGTTGCTCACCGCCCGGCGGTTCGAGGACCCGCTGCAGGCCCTCTCGCCCCGCGAGCGCGAGGTGCTCAAGCTGATGGCCGAGGGCCGGTCCAACTCAGGTATCGCCCAGCAACTGTGGGTGACCGAGGGGACGGTGGAGAAGCACGTCAGCAGCATCTTCGCGAAGCTCGCGATCCCGGAGACCCCAGGCGACCACCGCCGGGTGCTGGCCGTGCTCACCTTCCTCGACAACCACTGACCCGACCGGAAGATCGTTTCGTCGTCATCCGTGGACCGTGGGGGCCGGGCGCAGCGGTAGCTCGGCCTGCACCGTGGTGCCGGCGCCCGGAGCGCTCTGCACGGAGAGCCGGCCACCCAGCGCCTCGACCCGGTCCTTGAGCCCGACGAGGCCGGATCCCCCGCCGAGGTCGGCGCCGCCACGGCCGTCGTCGCGCACCCGGACTCGCAGGACGGCGTCGTCGGTCTCGACTGCGACGGTCACGGCCGAGGCGTGAGCGTGTTTGGCGATGTTGGTCAGGGCCTCGGCCACCAGGTAGTAGGCGGCGATCACGACCTGCTCGGGCAGTCGCCGGTCGGCCTGCACCGCCAGGCGCACCGGGACGGTGGAACGGCGGGCCAGCGCTTTGAGCGCCGGGAGGAGGCCGCCGTCGACGAGGGCCGCGGGGTGGATGCCGCGGGCGAGCTCGCGCAGCTCGGCCAGCGCCCTGGACGCCTCGGCGGCGAGGTCGTCCAGCCGCGCGGCCAGCTCGCCGGACCCGGGTGGCACTGCGGCCTTCGCCACGCCCGCCCGCATCGCGAGGGAGATCAGGCGCTGCTGGGCACCGTCGTGCAGGTCCCGTTCGATGCGTCGGCGGGTCTCGTCCGCGGCGGCGACGATGCGGGCCCGCGACGCGGTGAGCTCTGCGTAGAGCTGGGCGTTGTCGAGGGAGACGGCGAGCTGGCCGGCGATGAGCTTGACGGCGTCGAGCCGCTCGATCGTGAACGCGGCGCGGATGAGCCGGTTCCCCAGCAGCAGCACCGCTCGCAACGCGCCGCGGCCGAGGATGGGCACCGCCAGCAGCGAACAGCATGCGAGGTCGGCGAAGTAGGGATCGCGGGTGAAGCGGTCGTCGTGGGTGGCGTCGTCGCACACGAGCGACTCACCGGTCCGCTGGACGTAGTGCAGCACGGACATCGGCAGGGCAGGAGCGACGCCGCTGTCGTCCCGAGCGGGCGGCAGCCAGTTCTGGCGGTCATCGCTCCACAGCAGTAGGTGCACATCAGTTGCCCCGGTCATCGCCCTGAGCACCTCGACAACGCGCGAGTGCAGGCGTTCGATGCTGGTCTCGGAGCTCAGCGCCTGCGAGGCGGACAGGACGCCGAGCAGGTCGAGCGCGCCCGTCATGACGGTCGAGCGCTGGCGGAGGACGTCGGCGGGTCCGAGACCGCCGAGCCCGGCGGTCGTCTCCGATCCCGATCGCAGAGCCGGGTACGCCCAGTCGAGCTGGGTGACCTTCGCGGTCGCGCCCCATGCGGCGTAGTACTCGCGGGCCCGGGCGAGCTGGTCGTAGCCCGGCTGTTCGACACCGTGTGCGAGGTAGAAGCGCGCCGCGCGCTCGGCGATCAGGGCCCGATGCCATGGCCGCTGACGGCCCAGGGCCTCCCGTCGCGCCGCGTCGAAGGCGAACACGGCGGCGCGGAAGTCGCCGACCGCCCAGGCCCGCTCGGCCTCGAGGAGCCGCAACTGGTGCAGGAAGTTGTCGGGGGCGTCCGCCGCGCGGGCGGCCAGCCATCGCATCACCTCGTCCAACTCGGACAGCGATGCGCCGCGCTCTGCGCCGCCCGTGCCGCGCGCCTGCCCCGCGAGCGCCAGCCCGCGCAGCAGGCGGACCACGGCTGCCGGGTAGGTGACCTGGGCCGCCGGCAGCAGCGACATCGCCGCCGCGGTGTGCTGCACCAGGCCTGGCGGGTCGTCGAAGACGGCGGCTGCGACCGCGCGAGCGATGTGGGTGAGGAGGAGTGCCAGGGGATTGTCGGCGTACCGGTGGGCCGGATCGCCGACGCCCGCAGCGGCTGCGGACTCGCCGCGCAGCACACCGGCCAGCCACCGGTAGCAGTCGAGCGCCTGGGCGGTCTGTTCGTTGCCCGTTCGCGGCAGGAAGGCCAGGCCCGCCTCGACCTCGGCGACGAAGCCGTCGAGCGTCGGCGCGCAGTCCCCGAGGTACTGCACCGCGGTGTCGTACGAGTAGCCGGCGTTCGCCAGATCGCCTCCCGCGATCAGCCCGTCCCGAGCTCGCCGGAACTCCTGGACACCGACCTCGATCGGCTCGGAGGACCAGGCCAGGAGCGCGAACAGGAAGCGCGCGTGCGAGGTCTCGGGCTCGTATCCCCGCGCTTCGCCGAGCGGGAGGACCCGCCGTTTCGCCCGGTGGCCCACCGAGTAGTCGCCGCGCAACGCCGCGGCGGCCAGGCCCACGTGGCCGACCGGGCCGAGCAAGGAACGGCTCGGCCCGTGCTCGAGCCAGATCCCCACGGCCTCCAGGCTCAGCCACGCGAACGTGTCGAGGTCGGGGACGAAGTAGGCCGGCGACAGGACGACGTTGATCAGGCGGGCCGCAGCGAGCAGTCTCGGCTCGGTGATCTCCGGCCGAGCCTGATCGTCTGCGGCTTCCGCCTGGTCCAACCACCGGTACAGGCGGTCGAACTGCTGGTCGAGCCCAGCGGAGAGCCGGTCCGCCGCCGGTACCGTGATGCCGCAGTCGTGCAGCGACTCCAGGCCCAGCCCGATCGCGTCGGCGAACCGTTTCCGATGGGTCAGGCTGCGCACCTGCAGGCACGTTGCGGTGACCCGCCCGATGGCGGTCGTGCACAGCCCGTCGATCGTGCGGTACTCCTCGTCCGCCTCGTCCAGGCGCCCGAGGCTGTACAGGGCGGCGTGGCGGCCGGTGTGCAGCTCGACACGCCTGCCGATCTCACCCGGATCGACCAGCCTCAGCGCGGAGGCCAGCAGGGCGTCCACCAGCGCGTGGTCCCCGACCGTCCTCGCCTGATCGGCGGCGCGTCGCAGCAGCTCCACCACTCGTCGTCGCTCCGCGCGGTCGTCGATCGCATCGACCACCAGCAGGTACTGCTCGGCGGCGATCGCGAACCACCCCGGGACCTCGGCCAACCGCCGTGCCATCGTCAGCTGGACAGCGCGTCGCCGCCGCGGACCCAGCCCGCGGAGGACCGCCTCGCGGACGCGGTCGTGGCGGAACCGAACTGCCTCGTCCGCCCCGGGCTCCACCACCAGGAACCCCTCGTCGAGGGCCGGCGCCAGCTGCCCTTCCACGACGCGCGCCGGCGCGCCGGTCGCGGTCTGCAGCACCCGCACCTCGACGCGACCACCGAGGCACGCCATCGCCTCCACGAGCTGCCGCGATGCGGGCGGCATCACCGCGACATGCGCCGCCAGCAGGCCGGCCGCCTCCGACCGGCCCAGGTACGTGCGCAACTGCGCCGCATCCCATCGCCACCGGTCGGCCATCGGGGCCAGCAGCCCGTCGCGGCGCAAAGCGCACAGCAGCTCCACCGTCTCGTACGGGTTACCGGACGTGTGCGGCGCGATCACCTCGACCAGGCCCACCGCCGCGGCCGGGTCCACGTGCAGCATCTCGGCGACCATGTCGACGAGGCTCGCGACCGGCAGATTGTCCAGCCGCAGATGCCGCACCCCGGCGCGTTCCCCCGGACCGGACCGCAGCGCCGCCAGCGGACGAGCCGCGTCCACCTCGTCGTCGCGGTAGGCGCCCACCACGAACAGACCTTCGATCTGCTCCTCGTCGAGCACGAGGTCGACGAAGCCCAGTGGGGTACGCCCTGCCCACTGCAGGTCGTCGACGAACAGCGCCAACGGTCGGTCCGGTGACGCGACGGCCCGCAGGACCTGCATGCCGCTGTGCTGTGCGCGCACCTGCGCGGTCAGGGGATCCCCGGGATCCGGCGGCACCGCCAGCAGAGCCGCGAACTCCGGCACCACCGCGGTCAACAAACCCGCGTTCGGGCCGACGGTTTCGAAGATCCGTTCGCGGATGTGCGCCAGCTCCTCCTCGGGCTCGGCCAGCAGCAGCCGGCCCAACGCGCGAAATGCCTGATTGACCCCGTCGAACTCCAGACCCCGTCGGTACTGGTCGAACTTGCCCACCACGAACCAGCCGTCCCTGCCCGCCACGACCGGCCGCAGCTGGTCGACCAGCGCCGTCTTCCCCACCCCCGGCGCGCCGGCAACGAGTGCTCCGCGGGCCCGACCCGCCAGCGCATCCTCGAACGCCGCCCGCAACTGCGCCAACTCGTCATCGCGCCCCACCAGCCGCGACGGCGGCAGGAGCCGGGGCGGGAAGTCCCGTTCACCGACGCGGGCCGGTGCAGCGGCCGGATCCGTCCGGGCGTCCCGCAACCGCTCCAGGTCGTGGACCAGGCCTTCCGCGGTCTGGTACCGGTTGTCCGGCTCCTTCTCCAGGAGATGCATGATGATCTCAGAGAGCGGCGCCGGTACAGCCGGGTCCACGTCCGCCGGCGGGACGGGCACGCGCGCCAGGTGGGCGTGGGTGAGGCGCAGCGGGTCATCGGAGCCGAACGGCGGAGCACCGGTGGCCAGCTCGTACAACGTCGCCCCCAACGCGTACAGGTCGGCCCGCTGGTCGACCGGCCGGCCGGTGCGCCCGGTCTGCTCCGGCGCCAGGTACGCCAGCGTCCCCACGATCTCGCTGCGCGGGGTGAACTCGGGACGGAGCTCGGCGATCGAGGTCGCCAGTGCGAAGTCCACCAGGCACGGAGTCCCGTCGGGGGAGAGCACGACGTTCGCCGGAGTGATGTCCCGGTGCATCACCCCTCGCCCATGCATCCCGGCCGCGGCCCGGGCCAGCCCCAACCCGAGCCGGATCAGGGCGTCAACCGCCAGCGGTCTCGCCGGTCTCGTGCCGCCGACATCCGCCACCACGATCGAGGCCGGGTACTGCGGCTCGTCCACCAGCTGCGCGACCCCCGGAACGCCGCGCAGCCGCTCCAGCATCTCCCGCTCGTGGCGCAGCCGCCGTTCCGCGTCCGGGCCCAGCGGTTCTTTCCGGACGACCGTGTGCCCGGGGAGGAACAGCCGGGTGACGCGCGTGCGCTCGCTCTGGTGCAGCACGTCTGCCCGCGCGGATGGATCGTGACCCGAAACCGCCGTGCCCGTCACCACCCGACACCTCCGTGCGCCGTCGGACACACCTCATGCCGTGCCTGCGCGTGGTGCGCCTCCGCGCGGACGAAGGTACCCCGGTCACCACCATCTCCGTTGCCATGAACGAGCCCCAGCACATGATCAGGACCATTGTGTGGGCGCTCAGCCGCCACCGGGAGCAGCGCGACCAGGTGCTGGCCGACCTGGGGCTGTGGCCCGTGATCTTCGACGAGGCGCTCCGCTGGCTGCCACCGATCGGCGTGTATCCGCGCAAGACCATGAAGGCGGCCGTACTGGAGGGCGTCGAGCTGCCGGCGCGGGCGCCTGCGTCGGCGTGGTCGTGGCCGGCCGCCAACCGCGACTCCTCCGCCTTCGAGCGCCCCGAGTCCTTCGACATCTCGATTCAGGCAGCCGCACCTCGGCTTCGGCAGCGGCGTCCACAACTGCGCGGGGCACTGGCCCGCCCATCACCGTCGGCGATATTGCCGTGCCCCTGCTCTACGACCGGCTCTCCGGGCTGCGAACCGATCCCCGGCGATCCGAGGACTGCTACGGCTGCGTCTTCCGCGGCCTCGCCTCCCTGCCCGTCACCTGGGGGCCGAGTAGACGGCTGCGCGGCGATCTCGGCGAGGATCACCGCGGTCGTGGCGGCGTGGATACCGATGACGCTGCCGACATGAGAATGCCGGCCGACCGTGATGTGCCGACCGGCACCAACCAGACGATTACGCCGCGGATGCGGTTCCCTTTTCGGAAGACTCCGGAACGAACGTACCCGCCGGTGCCTCGTTCGGCATCAGGATCCACAGGATCGGGTAGATCAAGAGCTGGCTCCCCGGCACAATCAGAAGGATCCCCACGAACAGCAGCCGGGCGGGCCATGGGTCGAGGCCGATGCGCCGGCCCAACCCGGCGCACATCTGCGGGGTCAGCTCGAGGGCCGCCACGTCGGTGACGTGGTCTACGGCATCCTCGGGCACCCGGGGGTACGGGACGTCGATAAGTCACGTTCGCTGCCGCCGGCCCAGGGGTTCCGGCTCCACGAGGAGCACGAGGGCTCCCGGGTGCGGTTCAGGTCGGAGGAGTCGGAGGTCGAGGTGGACCTGCGCTGTCAGGACGGCGGTCCGGTAGGCGCCGGTGGAGGTCGATGACTGAGGGTCTCTCGGCGTGGCCGACCCGGTCCCGGGTCCTTCTTCAGCGCCATCACAGTTCGGCCCCGGCACACTGCCGATGATGGTGCAGCTCGACGCCGGCGTCCCCTCGCGACGTCCTGTGGTCCCTCTTGGGACGGGATCTGGGCTGCACAGGTGGTTGTGGGTGGGTGTGGCCCTCGCACTGACCGCGGCGGTCACCTCTGACCTACAGGGCGAGGAGCATCCGACACACACCGTCGTGGTCGTGCTCGTGGCTGCGGTCGCCGCGCTCGTGTGGCTCCGCCTGTCCGGCTCCGCAGGGCTGGTCGGGTCCGTTGCCGGTGTCGTCGTTCTGCAGCCTGTGCTCCACGAAGTCGGCGAGCTCGTCGGAGCCGGCCAGGCACTCGACGGAGCAGGTGTCGTGCATGTCGTCGTCTCCGACGGACCGGCTGCTGGCATGCAGGTTGCACTCTCCACTGCGATCGTCGTCGCGGCGGCGGTCTTGGCGCAGTGCAGTGGCCTGCTCGGGTCCGCCCTCGACCCAGCGCGACTTCTCGTCGCCCCACCACCCGAATCCGCCGACGAGCGGGCCACCGTACAACCACGGACAGCGCCCCGGAGATCGCGACGGCAGGGACGCCGCGGCCGCGCGGCCCTCGACTCCCGCCGTGGGCCACCCCACCGACACCAGCTCTGACCGCGCTCCCGGCTCCTCCCGGCGCGGTCGCCCTTCCGGCCCGCAGGGAGATCTCGTGGCGCGCCTCGTTCCGCGACGGTGAGGGGCTGCGGCCCCCTCGACTGTCGTGCCGCGGCCCGCTCTCCGGCGCAGCCGCTGACCCGCTCCAGCACCAGCCGTGCGTCGGAGCGGCCGCTTGGCCTAAACCCATCGCGCGACCGATCGCGAGTTCCTCACCCTCTCTCCAGGGACGGTTCGTATGCAGCAGAGCCCGTATCCCGCGCGCAACGGCCACCTCGCCGGGAAGGTCGCGTTGACCGTCGTCGCCGCCGACGCCGTGAGCAAGTCCGTGGCCCTGTGGGCGCTCGCCGACGCGCCACGGAAATTCCCGGGCGACATGCTGGAGAACTCGCTCGTGTCCTCAGCGGGGTCCTGGCTCGGATCCGGCGCGGCCCCCACGATGGCCGCCCTCGACGTCGTTGTCCTCGTCATCCTCGCTGGCCTGGTTCGCTACGTCTCGAACCCGCAGTGGGCCTTCGCGGCCGGCCTCGCGGGCGGTGCAGCGGCCAGCGACCTCATCGACCGGATAGCGCGACCGCCGGGGCCCCTCCGCGGCGCGCTGATCCACTGGATCGAGACCCCGTGGCTGCCATCGTTCAACTTGGCCGATGTCGCCTACGCCGGCGCAGCGTTGCTGGCCGTGTCGCTACTTCGGCCTCCCAGGACCACGTGAATTCGGCGCCGCAAAGCCCGCGACAGGACGCTCGGATACGCTCGTAGTGCCGCGGCGCCTGGCTATTCACACCGGCCTGGCGGGCCAGCTCGCTGGTGCGAACGTTGCCATCGTGATCGCCTCGAGGCGCTCGTGCCGCCTGGTTCCGACCAGCACGGCGTGTCCTCACCGACCGCGACCGCGTTGCGTGCTGTTGCACCGGTAGCCGTTGATATTGCGTGCGAGGTACTTCTGGCACAGGCGCCTCCGCCGGATCCACCGATCTGCCCTCCTACGTCGTATCAACGGCGAAAGTCCCTGATGCGACAAAGGCGTCATCGACTGCCTGAGGCGTGTCGTCCGGAAGCGCGACGATGCAGAGTCGGCAGGCCCGACTGCGAGGCCGCCCCAACCGTGAACGCGGCACTGCTGTCACCGGCGGCGCGTCGGCGGCTACGGCCTACGCATGCGCGGCCGGCGCGGTGGCGCTGGGCGTCGTCGGTGGCCTGCTGCTACCGCTCCTCGCGGCTGCGTCCACCGAGTGAGTCTCCGCTACCGATCTGCCTCGGCGGTACTCGGAGCCGGGTCGGGCGTGCACCGCCGCTCCTCGATGCGTTCCAGCTTCTACACCGCAACCGCGACGGCGCGGGTGAGCATGAGCAAGCAGCACCACGATCGCGAACCCGACGTACTCCAGGTCGAGCGCGGCGCCGATCGGTGTGTCCGAGGAGGGCGTGATCGCGCTCGATCTCCTCGACGCCGGGCCGCACGGGCTTGTGGGCGGCACCAACGGCTCCGGGAAGAGCGAGCTGTTGCGCAGCCTGCTCGCCGGGCTGGCGGCGCGGATCAGGCCCGGGCAAAGGCGGACGGCCCGGCCGGACGCAGCGCACGCTGCATTGACGACGCCCTCGGCCGCCGGCCCGGAAACGTCCGTGTCGGCAGCGTCGAGACCGAAGATCTACCCATGTAGGCCACCGCCTACGGCGCAGCCCTCGGGTCGTTGCCCGCATGCTCTCAGGCGAGAGGTGCGGCGATGAGGGAGGCGCCGATCAGGAGGTCGAGGACGATGCAGAACTCCGCGTAGCCGCGGGGGACGACGCCGACCGCGTGGTGGCGGCTCAGGTCGCGGTGGTGCGCGACGTCCCATGCGGCGTGGCCGATCCAGGCGAGACCCGCGACGTACTGGCCGGCCCTCGGGTCGACGAGCACGGCCAGCAACGCACAGCCCCCGAAGACGACGAGCCCGACGATCTCCAACCTGAGGACGCCGGGGCGGCGGAGCCGGCCGCGCACCGCCCCGAAGACGAGGTAAGCGATCGCCAGCCCGGGCAGGAGCAGCGTGGGCGGGTCCGTTCGAGTCCACGGCTCGACGGTGAGGAGGCTGACGACGCCGGCCGCCATGCCGATCAACGCCGGCCACCACCGCGACAGTAGCCGCAGCGGCCCGGACCTTGCGGCCTGCTCGCCGGTGTCGTCGGGGAACCGCTCGGATCCGGACAGGTCCGTCATGGGTTTCTCCGTCGTTCGATCACTGGTTCGCTGCCGCCTCGCGGTTGTCCCCGCAATTGGCCAGGGGTGGTGCCGAGAACGCGCTGGAAGGTGCGGTACATCGTTTCGACGGTCCCGAATCCGCACGTGCGGGCGATGTCCTCGAACGTAGCCTCGCTGGCCTTGATCAAGCGTTGGGCCGTCTGGAGCCGGCTCGCCTGCACAAAGGCTGCGGGCGTGGTGCCCGTCTCGCGGTGGAAGACCCGGCTGAACGTTCGCACGCTCATCGCGCACCGGTGGGCGAGCGCGGGTACCGACAGGTCGGCATCGGGATGCTCGGCGATGAGCGCCAGGAGGTCGCGGAGTGGTTCCCGCAGGGGCCTGCGCACCGCGAGCTGTGCGCTGATCTGGGGGAACTCGCTCGGCCGATGGACGAAGACGACCATCTCGCGGGCCGCCGCCATGGCGAGTGCCGGACCGTGATCGTTCTCGACGAGGGCGAGCGCGAGATCGATCCCGGCGGTAACACCCCCCGACGTCCACACATCGCCGTCGCGCACGTAGACGCGGCTGGTCTCGACTCGAACCGACGGGAAGTGCGACGCGAGGGTGTCGCACACCGACCAATGGGTCGTCGCCCTACGCCCGTCGAGCAGGCCCGCCCGAGCGAGCAGCAGGGCGCCGCTGCACACGGACGTGACCCGCCGCGCCGACAAGGCCGTGCCGGCCAACCAGCGAACGAGGTCGAGGTCATCAGCGGCCTGACGCGTGCTGTAACCGCCGGCCACCATCAACGTGTCGACAGGACCAGCGATAGTCCCGGCCGGCTCGGTTCCGATGACCAGTCCCGACGAGGCCGTGAGCATCCCGCCCGTCATCGACACGACCGACGTCGCGTACGCGGGGCGCGCGCCGAATCGATTGGCCATCGCGAACACTTCGAGGGGACCTACGACGTCCAGGCCCAGCACCCCGGGGAACGCGACGATGACCACGACCCGGGGATCGGCCGTCGGCGCTGAGCCCATGGTGGTCATGCTCGACGACGATCATCGGCCCAGCAAGGACGCAACTTTGACAGATTCGGCCACGACCAGCATCGCGAGCGGCGCGGCTTGGACCGCTCTCCAAGCGGTGAATGGCGTCACGCTCAAGCAGGCAGTAGACGCCACCGCCTCGGGGCCGAAAAGGCAACTCGCTATGCCGATGCCGAGACCGTTCGCTGGATCGAGTGGGGCCTACAGGGCTACTTCCGGGTCCTGCTCGGCGTGGCCCCGGAGACGCTGGCGCGGCGCCTGGCCCTGCGTATCGACCAGGCCATCACGCTGGCCCGAGAATGACCTCCAGCTGCCTCACTCGTCGACCCGGTGCACCACCTGGTCGAGTTCCGCTCACGTGGTGCGGTAGCTGTTGGCTGGGTGGGGTCGGTCGGCCGGGATCTCGCCCACCGGGACGCCAATCCGGTCCGTGCCTGCGGCGCGCTCCTGGCGGTCGATGATGATGTGGTCGGACCTGCCGGACGCGGGCGCGTCAGCCCATGTGGGGATAGCGGTAGTCGGTGGGAGGCACGAAGGTCTCCTTCACCGACCGGGGCGACACCCACCGCAGCAGGTTCAGCACCGATCCCGCCTTGTCGTTCGTGCCGCTCGCCCGGGCACCGCCGAAGGGTTGCTGCCCGACCACCGCACCCGTCGGTTTGTCGTTGATGTAGAAGTTGCCGGCCGAGAACCGGAGCACCTCCATGGCCTCGACGATCGCGGCGCGGTCCTGGGCGATGACCGCGCCGGTCAGCCCGTATGGAGCGATGACGGCGGCCTCCTGGACCACCTGGTGGTAGTCGGCGTCGTCGTAGACGAACACACCGAGAAATGGCCCGAAGTACTCCGTCGTGAAGATCTCGTGCGCCGGGTTGTCGGCCTGCACGACCGTGGGCCGGATGAAGTAGCCCTCGGTGTCGTCGGCGGTGCCGCCGGCCAGGACGTCGACGCCCGCCTCCCCACGCACCCGGTCCAGGACGCCGGCCATGCGGTCGAAGGAGCGCTGGTCGATGACAGCGCCCATGAAGTTCGAGAAGTCCGTGACGTCGCCCATCGAGATGCTGTTCACCTCGTCGAGGAACCCGTCGCGCAGCCGCGACCACACCGAGCGGGGGATGTAGGCGCGCGACGCCGCGGAGCACTTCTGGCCCTGGAACTCGAACGCCCCGCGGGTCAGCGCGGTGCGCAGCACGTCGACGTCGGCTGAGGGGTGGGCGATGACGAAGTCCTTGCCGCCGGTCTCGCCCACCAGCCGCGGGTAGGACCGGTAGCCGGTCAGGTTCTCGGTCACGGTGCGCCACAGGTGGCCGAAGGTCACGGTGGAGCCCGTGAAGTGGATGCCGGCGAGGTCGGGGTGGACGAGCGCGACTTCGCTCACCGCCCGCCCGTCACCAGTGATCATGTTGATGACCCCGGGTGGCAGACCGGCCGCTTCCAGCAACCGCATGGTGTAGTGCGCGGCGAGTTGCTGGGTCGGTGCCGGCTTCCACAGCACCGTGTTGCCCATCAGGGCCGGCGCGGTGGGCAGGTTGCCCGCGATCGCGGTGAAGTTGAACGGCGTGATCGCGAGGACGAAGCCCTCGAGGGGCCGGTGGTCGAACCTGTTCCACACGCCCGCGGAGCTGATCGGCTGCTCGGTGCGGATCTGGCGCCCGAAGAAGACGTTGAAACGCCAGAAGTCGACGAGCTCGCACGGGGTGTCGATCTCGGCCTGGTAGCACGTTTTGCTCTGGCCCAGCATGGTGGCCGCGGCGAGCGTGTCGCGCCACGGTCCGGCGAGCAGCTCGGCGGCCTTGAGGAAGATGGCGGCGCGGTCGTCGTAGGCCATCTGGTGCCAGCCGGGGGCGGCGGCGCGGGCGGCCTCGATCGCGTCCTTGACGTCGGCGGTCGTGGCATTGCTGAGCGTTCCGAGCACGGCTGCCTTGCGGTGCGGCTGCACCACCTCGATGCGTTCGCCGTCGGACAGTCGCTGCTCGCCACTGATCGTCATGGTGAGCTCCACCCGCTCGCCGGCCAGCTGCGCGAGCCGCTGCTCGAGCGCAGTGCGCTCCGCGCTGCCGGGGGCGAAGCCGCGGACGGGCTCGTTGACGGGCGGCGGGACGTCGGTGATCGCATCGATCATGTCGCATCACCCTCTCCTCGGGTCACGTCATTTGCCGGCCAGCGCGCGCAGGAAGAACAGGAGATTGGCCGGCCGTTCCGCCATCCGCCGGGTGAGGTAGGGGTACCAGGCCATTCCGTACGGGATGTACACGCGGACCCGGTAGCCGCTGTTCGCCAGCTCCTGCTGCAGGTCGCGGCGGATGCCGTAGAGCAACTGGATCTCGAACTCGTTCGGCGCCTTGCCGGCCCGCACCGCGGCCGCCCGCGCGTAGTCGACGAGCTCCCCGTCGTGGGTGCCGAACGCCGGGTCGGCGCCGTACTGGAACAGCCAGTCGGTGAGGTATTTGAACTGCGCCCGGATCTCGCTGCGGCCCCGGTGCGCCACCTCGACCGGCTCCGAGTAGGCGCCCTTGACCAGCCGGACCCGTGGCTTCAACGGCGCCAACGCCTCCAGGTCCAACGGCGTGCGACGCAGGGCGGCCTGGATCGCGAGCCGCGTCTTCGGATATCCGGTCGCGGCCTCCTGGAACAGCCGTAGCGTGTCCGAGGTCAGGCTGCTGTCCTCCATGTCGATCTCGACCCGGACGTTCACCGCGTGCGCCCGGTCGAGAATCCGGTTCAGGTTCCGCACGCAGGCGGCGCGGTCGACGGTCTGCCCGAGCTGGGACAGCTTGATGGAGATCGTCGCGTCCAGGTTGCGGTCAGCGATCGCACCGGCCGCTTCCTCGTACTCGTCGACGGCGTGCGCCGCGCCGGCCAGATCCGTGACCCCTTCGCCGAGGAGATCGAGGATGCCGCCGATACCGTGCGCGTTGAGCTCGGCGGCCACCGCGAGCGCCTCCTCGAGTCGCTCGCCGGCGACGAAGCGGTGCGCAACCCGGCGGGTGAGCTTGTGCTGGGTGACTTGCTGTTGGAGGCGGGGGCTGCCGGAGGCCCACACCAGGAGCCGGTTGACCATCGTGCCTCCCGTGCGTCGACCACCACGTAGGCGTGGCGGCCGCGGCAACTGGGTAGCCCCCAGCGGCAGGGCCCCAAACCCGCTTCCTGGCTGGTCAGGGGCTCGTGGAACGGAGGCCGGTCATGCCGCACGGACCCGGCGACGAAAGCCACCTGAAGAAGGGCCTCAAGCAACGGCACCTGGCGATGATCGCGATCGGCGGTGTCATCGGCGCCGGTCTGTTCGTCGGCTCGGGGGCGATCATCGGCGAGGTGGGTCCGGGGGCATTCCTGACCTACGCCATCACCGGGGTCCTGATCGTCATGGTCATGCGGATGCTCGGCGAGATGGCCGTGGCGAACCCGTCCACCGGGTCCTTCTCCGACTACGCGCGGCAGGCCCTCGGCGGATGGGCGGGGTTCAGCGTCGGCTGGTTGTACTGGTACTTCTGGGTCATCGTGGTCGGCTTCGAGGCGGTGGCCGGCGCGGGCATCCTGCAGCGGTGGCTCCCTGGGGTGCCGCTGTGGCTCATGGCATTGGTTCTCATGCTTCTCATGACCGCGACGAACCTGTTCTCGGTGGCCTCATATGGGGAGTTCGAGTACTGGTTCGCGGGCGTCAAGGTCGCGACGATCGTCGTGTTCATCGCGCTCGGCCTGCTGTTCGTGTTCGGCCTGTGGCCTGGCCGTGACATGGATTTCTCGAACCTGACCGCGCACGGCGGGTTCTTCCCCAATGGCGCCAGCGCGCTGTTCTCCGGCATCGTCATCGTCATCTTCTCGATGGTGGGCGCGGAGATCGCCACCATCGCCGCCGCGGAGTCGGCGGAACCGGAAAAGGCGATCGTCAAGGCGACGAACTCGGTCATCTTCCGCGTCACGATCTTCTTCGTCGGATCGATCTTCCTGCTGGCCACGATCCTGCCGTGGAACTCAACCGAGCTCGGGGACTCGCCGTACGTGGCTGCCATGGAGGTGATGGGCATCCCGGCAGCGGCCGACATCATGAACTTCGTCGTGCTGACCGCGGTGCTGTCCTGCCTGAACTCCGGGCTGTACACCGCGTCGCGCATGCTGTTCGTCCTCGCCGCCCGCCACGAGGCGCCGATGCGGATGCTGTCGGTCACCGAACGGGGCGTCCCCATGTGGGCGATCATCTCGTCCAGTGTCGTCGGCTTCCTCTGCGTGATCGCCGCCTACGTCTCGCCGGACCAGGTGTTCCTGTTCCTGCTCAACTCGTCGGGCGCGATCATCCTGTTCGTCTACCTGCTCATCTCCCTGTCCCAGCTGCGGATGCGGCGGATGGTCCCGCCGGAGCGGCTCAAGGTGAAGATGTGGCTCTACCCGGTGCTGACGCTGCTGACCGCCGCGGCCATCCTCGCGGTG
The DNA here is from genome assembly GCF_007994075.1 of Pseudonocardia hierapolitana. Taxonomy (NCBI): domain Bacteria; kingdom Bacillati; phylum Actinomycetota; class Actinomycetes; order Pseudonocardiales; family Pseudonocardiaceae; genus Pseudonocardia; species Pseudonocardia hierapolitana. Next base: position 6,496,259 of record NZ_VIWU01000001.1, read on the forward strand.
CTCGTGTCTATGGCCGTCCGGGAGGACACCCGCTCGCAGATCCTCCTGAGCCTGCTCGCGTGGGGCGTCGTCCTCGTGGCGTTCTTCATCAACCGCAGGCGCATCGGGGACGCCCACCTCACCGAACCCGGCCTCGCCGCCGAGAAGCGGGCGGACGCCTGGATGCACGAGCACGGGCCGGCGGCCGAACTGGAGGTCGACGCCGCGGTCGGCGAGGGGCCGCTCGACCCGAGCCTCATTCGTCGGGTCCGCGAGGAGGGTTACCCGAACGAGGGCATGTGAGACGGACCGGCTGATCACCAACCCGATCCGGTCCCTGACCAGCATCCTGCACTGGAGCCACTGGCGACGCCGCCGCCAACACCGCGCACGAACCAGCCACTACCGCCGCCGACCAGCAACATGATCACGAATCGCAGCTGGAGTGCCAGGGGTGTCGTTCGGTTGGTGGGTGACAGGGCCTGGTGGCAGGAGTTGGGTGGGGCACCCGTCTGGAAGAGGTGGTCTGATGCCGACGGTTGCTCCGATCCCTGCTGACACGGTGGACACCTGGCTGCGCCATATGCACGAGATCGCCGGGCCGCGCCGCGAGGAGGTCGACCCGGCGCGGCACCTCCAGGGATGAGCGGCACGAGGGTGTGGAAGCAGGAGGTCCAGGCGGTCGGGCAGACGGCCTGGTGATCGACCGAGGATCCGGCCAGAACCGCCAGGACCTCGAGTCCCGGGCCGCGTCCGGGAACCACTGCCGTTCGGTCGCGGCAATCCGCGCCGTCAGCTGCGCCGCGGCGCCCACCAGGGCGGGCATCACGTGCACAACCGCGGGTGGCATCGGTACCAATTCCACGACGTCGGCGACGTCAACCAATTTGCCGCCAGGCAAGAGCCGGAACTATTCACCTCGGAGCGTCGGGCCGCCTTCAGGGCTCTTCGCAGACAGGGATCGTCATGACCAGCATCGCAGGAAACACCACCGAGATCCGCCCCTTCGCAGTGGAGGTGCCGGAGGAGAAGCTCACCGATCTCCGCCGGCGCATCACGGTGACACAGTGGCCCGAGAAGGAGACTGTTTCCGATCAATCGCAGGGTGTGCCGCTGGATATGATGCAGCACCTCGCACGTTATTGGGCGACGGAATACGACTGGCGCAGGTTTGAGAAGGCTCTCAGCGCCCTTCCGCACTTCATCACCGAGATCGACGGTCTCGACATCCATTTCGTTCATGTGCGCTCACAGTATGATGACGCGTTGCCGATCGTCATCAATCACGGGTGGCCGGGCTCGATCATCGAGCAGCTGAAGCTGACCGATCGGCTCGTCAATCCGACCGCTCATGGCGGGAGCGCCGCCGACGCCTTCCACGTCGTGATCCCGTCGATGCCGGGCTACGGGTTCTCAGGCAAGCCGACCACGACCGGCTGGGGTCCTGAGCGCATGGCCAGTGCCTGGGCGCAACTGATGACCCGCCTCGGCTACACGCGCTACGTCGCACAGGGCGGCGACTGGGGGGCGTTCGTCGTCGACCAGATGGGCCTGCAGGCACCGGAGGGCCTGCTCGCCATCCACACCAACATGCCGGCCACGGTTCCCGCTGATGTCAACGACGCCGCGCAGGCAGGCCAGGCGCCGCCGCCCGGGCTCTCCGCCGAGGAACGACGCGCCTACGACCAGCTCATCCGGACGTTCGGTCAAGTCGAGTACGCCCTGTACATGGCTGCGCGCCCGCAGACCTTGTACGGCATCGCGGACTCCCCGGTCGGCCTGGCCGCCTGGCTCCTTGACCACAACGACGCCGACGGCCAGCCTGCCGCGGCGGTCGTCGAGGCCTTGAGCCGGACCACAAGTGTCACCGGTGAACTCACGCGCGACGAGGTCCTCGACAACATCACGCTCTACTGGCTGACGAACACCGGTGTCTCCGCGTCCCGGCTCTATTGGGAGTACAAGGGCGGCTTCTTCAACGCCAAGGGCGTCACCATCCCCGTCGCCGTGACCGTCTTCCCGAGCGAGCAGTACCAGGCACCGCGCAGCTGGACCGAGCGGGCCTACCCGAACCTCATCCACTACAACCAGGTCGACAAGGGTGGCCACTTCGCCGCCTGGGAGCAGCCGCAGCTTTTCGCCGAGGAACTTCGCACCGCATTCCGTTCACTGCGCTGACCACGCATCGGGCGGGTGGCGGGTAGTGCGCGTCACCCGCCGCACCCCGGCTGATCGCCCGGGACTGTCTGATCTTCGGTGTAACTGGTCCGACACGCCGAGCTTGGCTCGGCGGGAGGAGCAGTCATGACCAGCACGATCGAGCCTGTGCCGGACCGGATTGACCAGCAGCAGCTTGCCCAGCAACTCGTCGAGGCGGCCCGCGCGGACGGGGTCGAGCTCGTCGGCCCGGGTGGGTTGCTGTCCGGGTTGACCAAGACGGTGCTCGAGACCGCCTTGGAAGCGGAGATGATCGAGCACCTGGGCTACGAGCGCCACGACCCTGTCGGCCGCGACGGCGGGAACTCCCGCAACGGGACTCGCACGAAAACAGTGCTGACCGAGATCGGCCCGGTTGAGATCGAGGTCCCGCGCGACCGCGACGCCAGCTTCGACCCGGTCATCGTGCGCAAGCGGCAACGCCGCCTGGACGGCATCGACGAGATCGTGTTGTCGTTGACCGCCCGCGGTCTCACGACCGGGGAGATCGCAGCACACTTCGAGGAGGTCTACGGCGCGAAGGTCTCCCGGGACACGATCTCGCGGATCACCGACAAGGTCGTGGAGGAGATGACCGAGTGGCAGAACCGGCCGTTGGACCCGGTCTATCCGGTGCTGTTCATCGACGCCATCCACCTCAAGGTCCGCGACGGGCAGGTCACCAACCGGCCCTTCTACGTCGTTATCGGTGTCACCGTCGACGGCCGCCGCGACGTGCTGGGGATCTGGGCCGGCGTCGGCGGCGAGGGCGCGAAGTACTGGCTTGCGGTGCTGACCGAGATCAAGAACCGCGGCACCGCCGACGTGTGCATCGCCGTCTGTGACGGCCTGACCGGGCTCGGCGAGGCGATCACCACGGTCTGGCCGCGCACGGTCGTGCAGACCTGCATCCTGCACTTGATCCGCAACACCTTCCGCTACGCCTCCCGCCGCGACTGGGAGGCCATGGCCAAAGACCTGCGGCCGGTCTACACCGCCGCGACCGAGCAGGCCGCTCAGGCGCGCTATGACGAGTTCGCCGGGCGCTGGGTGGCGCAGTACCCGGCAATCGGCACGCTGTGGCAGCGGGCGTGGCCGGAGTTCGTGCCGTTCCTCGACTACGACGTGGAGATCCGCCGGGTCATCTGCAGCACGAACGCCATCGAGTCACTCAACGCCCGCTACCGACGCGCGGTCCGCGCCCGCGGGCACTTTCCCACCGAGCAGGCCGCACTCAAGTGCCTCTACCTGGTCACCCGCTCACTCGACCCGACCGGGAAGGGGCGGACGCGGTGGTCGATGCGCTGGAAGCCGGCGCTCAACGCGTTCGCGATCACTTTCGAAGGACGTATCGTTCCAGGAACCGCCTGAGACCCATCAACACCGGTTACACCGTTGATCGGACAGTCCCGATCGCCCAGGAAATCACGGATGTCACCGGCGGGATTGCGGTCGGCAACCTGGTGGTGCCGTGCATCGCGCTGGCTGCCTTGACGCAGGGTCGGCGCGCGTCAGCAGAGTTGTGGGTCGGTGATCCCGTCGGTGCAGGCGTAGCGGGCGATGTCCCAGCCGGCGCGGGAGGCTCCGCCGCGGTAGGCGGCTTCGTAGAAGTCGAGCACCGCGGCCTGTGCGTCCGGCGGTTTGCGGGCGGTGTCGTAGGTCAGGACCGCAAGGTGGCTACCAGGACGGCGTTCGAGCCAATTGGCCGGGGGAGGTAGTGGCTCGTCGGCCAGTCCGTCGGGTTCGGGCGCGGTGTAGGAGTAGAACGCGGCCTCGGGGAACGTCGGGTCGCCGAACCAGAATCCGAAGCTGATCACCTCCCGGGAGTATGCCTCTCGGGTGACCGGGTCGGTGGTCGGCGGCTGGTGGACCGCGGTGTCGGAGAATCGGGTCAGGGCGATGTCGAAGGTGTGCCAGAAGTGGTGGACGGGGCTGGTCTTGCCGGAGAAGCGGGCGGCGAACGTCTCCAGCACCTGGTTGACCTGGCTGAGCACCTGCCAGTACCGGGTGACCGCCGCCGGGTCGTAGGAGGCGTGTTCGGTGTCCTCGGCGAACGGGCGGTCCGAATCGGGCAGGTCGAACGGCCGCGCCGCGCTGATGTCGACCGTGCCGGGTCCGACGCCGACACCTCGCAGTGCGCGCTGAAGCTCAGCGTGGAAGCCGGCCACCGACTGCCCCACGAGCGGGAACGAGGCCGACCGCCCGTCGAGCGACGTGACCACCAGCTGGTGGGCGAGGAAGTCGAAGTCGATCGTGAAGGTCGGGTGCAGACCCATCGGGCGGGTGGTGATTCCGCGCCCGGTGAGGTGGAACGGCACGTTCCACCAGTGGTTGCGGCGCACGCTCGCCGCGAGCCGGACCTTGCCGACCAGTTGGGTGAAGCGGTGCAGCGTGTCCCTGGTGTCCGCCCAGGACGTGTACGGCAACGACGGGAAGAGTTCCATCTACGATCACCCCGGCTCTGGAAGTCTGGAACGCGCTGGTCGGTCCGTGTGGGGGACGTGATCGGCGGGGATGACGCCGAACCGGCCGGCCTGGTAGTCCTCGAAGGCCCGAGTGACCTCGGCGCGGGTGTTCATCACGAAGGGTCCGTACTGCACCACGGGGTGCCGGATCGGCCGGCCGCCGAGGAGCAGGATTCCAGTCCCGGCTCCGCAGTGGGCTGGCTGCCGCTCGCGCTGACGGTCAGCGCGTCCCCGGCCCCGAACATCGCGAACTGCCCCTTCTCGGTGCCCGCCTCACCGCACGCGACGAGGGCGTCGATCGTGGCCTCGAGCTTGCCCAGGTCGAGGTCGATCGGCTGAGGGTAGGGCTCCAGCATCGGCAAGGTGGTGCTCCTCATGATGACCTCCACTATGAACCGACGGATGCGACGGCAGCGCGTCACGGGGCCAGGAACTTGGCCAGCGCCGCCGGCATCTTGCTGGGAGGCTGCACGGCGCCCCAGTCGCCGGCGGGGATGGCCACGGTTTGCACGTCCTTCGCCGCCGGCATGATGCCGCTCCCGACCGGTTCACCCCGGGTTCTGACTCTGCCGATCGCCAGGACGGGCACCATGTGGCCGCGGCGCCCGGTCACCCGCGCCGCGTCTACCCGGTCGCGGGGCGCCCGCCCGACGGCCGATCACCGGCGCGAGCGGCTCGCAGCGAGTCGGCAGCCGTCAGGAGGGAGGCGCCAAGCAGCACGCCATCCTTCAACAGGGCCTCGCCCAGCAGCGACAGCTGCGGCTTCCCCTGCCCCTCCTGCCAGGCTTCGGGCGTCGTGGCCAGGAAGCTGAGCGTGCCGACCATCATCCCCGCGGCCCCGAAGCTGCCGACCGCGGAGGCTCGTGGCGCGAACGGCTTCGCCGCGATCAGTGAGCCCAAGGTGATCTGCATGACCCCGATGAGTCGCGCGAGTTTCTGCGCACCGAGCTTCTGACGCAGTAGCGAGGTCAGCGGACTCGCGGTGACCAATGGCTCTGCGTTCTCGACCTCGTAGTCCTTGAACTTGAGTGCCCCGATCCACAAGAAGCACGTCGCCAGCCCGCCACGCGTGACCGAGAATCCTACGGAAGTCAGGCCGCAAACCGGTGTGTGTCGTTTGCCCATCTTGCTCCTCGGTCGTAGCTCTGTCTCGAGGTCGTTGTGCAGCTCGGCTGTGAGGCGCAAGGCGACGCGCAGCCCGGCGTAGCCTGCACCGGCGATCACGATATGACCGCTGTTGCCGGCGTTTCGAGCCCGGCGCGCAGGAAGGCGATGGCTTGGTCGATAGCGGCGCGCGCGGCGCGGGTCTCGCTGAGCGCATTGAGCAGCATGAAGTCGTGGATGGTGCCGTTGTAGCGCACGGTTGTGACGGGGACGCCCGCTGACCGGAGTTTGGCGGCGTAGGCTTCTCCCTCGTCGCGCAGCACGTCGGCTTCGTCGACGCACAGATAGGTGGGCGGCAGCCCGGCGACCTGCTCGGTGCTGGCTTGATTCGGCGATGCCGTGATCTGGGCGCGCTGTGCCGGGTCGGTGGTGTACGCGTCCCAGAACCACTCCATCGCCTTGCGACTGAGGTAGTAGTCGGTGGCGAACTGCTCGTAGGAGGCGGTGTTCATGGCTGCGTCGGTCACCGGGTAGTACATCGACTGCTGCACGAAGGTGACATCGCCGCGTCCCTTTGCCATCAGCGCCAGCGCGGCCGTCATGTTTCCGCCGACCGATTCGCCGGCCACCGCCATGCGGCTGGCGTCCAGGCCCTTCGATGCACCGTTGCGCTTGATCCACTGCGCGGTGGCGTAGCCCTGCTCGATCGCGGTCGGGTAGCGGGCTTCCGGCGAGTTCGGGTACTCCACGAACGCGAGCGCCGCGCGGGCGCCGACGGCGAGCTCGCGCACGAGCCGGTCGTGGGTCCCCGCGTTGCCGAGGATCCAGCCTCCGCCGTGCATGTACACGATGACCGGCAGCATGCCGGTAGCACCCAGCGGCTTGATGATGCGTACCCGGGCGTCTCCCACCGGGGCGGGCACCGTGATCCACTCCTCGTCGACGGGCAGCTTGCTGACCGGGGCCGACTGTGCGTCTTCGAGGACCTTCCGCGCGTCGGCCGGCGCCATCTCGTACAAGAACGGCGGTTTCGAGAACGCGTCAGCGACCTGCTGTGCTGCAGGCTCAAGGACGATCGGACAGTGTCAGTCATGACAATGCTCCTCACACCAAGGCTAGGACATGGACATCACTTTGCCTCGAGCTTTCATCGAGGTCGATTTCTCGGCGACACGCGGCCGGTGAATATGCGGAAGCGGTAGGACGTTGGCGCCCGCGCCATCGTGATCACATCGGTCCATATCGGCGGATCTTTGCGTCCGCTGTGACACCGATGCGAGCGTTAATTGTCGCCCTGGACAGCCTCGGCCGCGGTCTGGATGAGCTGCAGCACGTCATCGGGATGGGAGACCATCGCCACGTGGTTCGTCGAGACTTCGACGGTCGTGGCGTTCATGCGGGCGGCGAAGTGCCTCTGCGCGTCAGGCGGGATGGTCTGGTCGCCCTCGGCGACCAGGAACCAGGACGGCTGCGACTTCCAGGCCGGTACGCCCATCACCTCCTCGACAGCGGACCAGGCCAGCGGCTGCTGCACGGCGTACATGACCCGCGCCCTGACCGGGTCGACGTCGGCCGCGAAGTGGTTCAGGAAATCGTCCTCGGGCATCCAGGCGAAGCCCTGCTCGTCGACGTCCAGGTGCGCGAGTGCCGGGCCCCCGGGACGCTGCGCCAGCAGTTTGCCGATCGATTCGCCCTCATCCAGCCCGAAGGCCGCGATGTAGACAAGGCCGGCGACGTTCGGCGCATCCCCACCCAGAGCGGTGACGATCTGACCGCCGTAGGAGTGGCCGGCCAGGATGGTCGGACCGTCCTGGCGCGCCAGCACCTGGTGCAGGCGAGCAACGTCCACCTCCAGCGAGGCCTCCGCGAACTGGGGCGCGGTGACGTTGTAGCCCTCTGCCTGTAGGCGCTCGATGACCGCGCTCCAGCTGGAGCCGTCGGCCCACGCGCCGTGAACGAGGACGATATTCGGTCGACCACTCATCAGTGGCTCCTTGCCGGACAATCGTTTCCAGGGCCGACCATCACTGTCCGTATGGCCGGCCGTGCGGGAGGAGGCCGGCGGGCGATCCTCCGGGCCGGCATCGGCGTTGCCGACGCGGCGAGCTCTCCGATATCGATCGGCTCGACGTCCATCGGACCTCCTGACTAGCCGAAGGTGAACACGTAGGCCTGGGCGCCTGCGTCGAGGAAGGTGATCTCGAAGGTGCGCTCGGCCATCGGGGCGTCCTGGCGGATCAGCTGGTAGAGCCGCTCCTCGGAGACGGTCCCGATGCCCCGTTCGTCGACGTCGAGTCCGCTGGCGCCGTTCGGTGGCTCCCCATCGAGCAGCACCAGGAAGTGCACCGGCCCGGCGCCCGCCCGGGAGCCCAGCACGATGTTGAGGTCCCGCCCGTGGAAGCGGTGCCTGATCCGGCCGCCTGGCTCGTTCAGGGTCGTGATCTGCTCACCCACCGTCCAGTCGCCGGAGAGCGCCCATTGGTTGAGCTCGAGCTTCGACGGCTCGACGTAGACCGTGCGGCCGTCGGGTTCGAGGCCCCCGGGCGATGCGAAGCCGGTGGCCCGGGCGTAGCCGACGTAGGTCTCCGGCGTCCGCAGCGTGCCCCAGTCGGCGGAGAGGTAGACGCCGTCCGGCTCCACCGACACCAGGTCCTCGTCGACATCACTGCTTCCCGTCTCGGTGAGGAGCCGCTGGATGACCCTCTCCGATCGCTCGTAGTCCTCCTCGCCGAAGTGGTGGTGCCGGATCCGTCCCTCGGCGTCGACGAAGTAGAGGGCGGGCCAGTACGCGTTGTCGAAGGCACGCCAGACCGCGAACTGGTTGTCGACCGCGACCGGGTAGTCGACGCCCATACCCCCCAGAGCGGACTTGATCTTCTGCAAGTCGTGCTCGAACGGGAACTCCGGTGAGTGGACGCCGATCACGACCAACCCGTGGTCGCGGTACTTCCGATCCCATGCCTTGACGTAGGGCACGGTGCGCAGCCAGTTGATGCAGGAGAAGGTGCAGAACTGGACGATGACGACCTTGCCGCGCAGGTCCGCCGGTGTCAGCGGGCGGGAGTGGAGCCAGGCGGTCGCACCGCCGAGCTCCGGGAGCCGCCCCTCGACGCGCAACTCAGCCTTCGCGGTCACCGCAGCGACCTGAAGGTTGCCCGGATCTCCTCCGAGAAGGTCTGCGGCTGCTCCCAGGCCGCGAAGTGGCCGCCTTCGGCGACCTTGTTGAAGTGGATGAGCTTGGGATACGCCCGCTCCGCCCAGCTCCGGGGCGCCGGGTACAGCTCGTCCGGGAAGACGGTCACGCCCACCGGGATCTCGACGCCCTTGGCGTCGAAGAACGCCAGCTTGCTCTCCCAGTACAGACGTGCGGAGGAGATCGCCGTGTTCGTCAGCCAGTAGTGGGTGACGTTGTCCAGGACGTCGTCCCGCGACAGACCGCCGGGCTGCCCGGCGAACGCGCGCGCGATGAGCTCGTAGCTGCGGACGTCGTGATCGATCATCCACGCCGCCAGGCCGACCGGTGAGTCCGCGATGCCGTAGAGCGTCTGCGGCCGGTTGGCCATCTCGATGGCGTAGCCGACGCCGGTCGCGAAGAAGTGCGTCAGCACCTCGAATGCCGTCTTCTCCTCGGCGGACAGGCCGGGTGGCGGTGGGTCGCCGATCGCGATCGCCTTCGAGATATCGGGGGGAACCGCCGCCGGCATGTTCGTGTGGATGCCGAGCAGCCCACGGGGCTTCAACAGGGCCATTTGCTCCGTGACGGCATTACCCCAGTCGCCGCCCTGCGCGACGAACTCGGTGTAGCCGAGCCGGCTCATCAACTCGACCCACGCACGGGCGATGCGGATGGGGTCCCAGCCGGCCGCGGTCGGCTTCCCTGAGAAGCCGTAGCCCGGTAAGGACGGGATGACGAGATGGAAGGCGTCGGATGCGCTCGCGCCGTGTTCCGTCGGCCTGGTGAGCGGACTGATGATCTTCAGCTGCTCGATCGTCGAGCCCGGCCACCCGTGCGTGACGATGAGCGGCAACGCGTCCTCGTGTTCCGAGCGGACGTGGAGGAAGTGGATGTCGACCCCATCGATCTCCGTGATGAAGTGCGGGAGGGCCGCGAAGCGCGCCTCGAACCTGCGCCAGTCGTAGTCCGTCGCCCAGTACTCGGCCAGTGCCTGGATCGTCTCGAGCCGCACGCCCTGGGAGGGGACCGTCTCCCGGTCGGGCCAGTTCGTCGCGCTGACACGACGGCGCAAGTCGGCGAGCTGCTCCTCGGAAACGTCGATCGTGAACGGACGAACCTCCGTCCCGGTTGCTGTCCCGGTCGAGCCTGTCGCTTCCATCGATGTCTCCTGACGGTCCGGTGAACGAACGCTTCGTGGCCCCACTGCCGTAGAGGTCCAGCTGCTCCCCGGGCGGCGAAGTGGGCACCCTTCTCGCGCTCACCGAAGTTGGTGTGCGGGGGGAAGGCCCCGGTGGCGAGCACCAATTTCCCTCGCCTTGGAGGGGCGGCGTTGAATCGGTGGTGCGAGGTCGACCGGCGAGCGGTTTCCAGATCGGCCTGCCGCGCACACCTCGTTCGGTGATCGCCTGCCGTACGAGGGGTTGGCTTCGTGCTCGAATGAGAACTTCGGCGTGTGAACTTCAAATGACGACTAACCGATCGTCTCGAGAGGCCTGCGACCACGCCCCACGCATGGCACTGTGCGGAGCAGACGATGCAATGTGCGGGCGGTGGTGCCGCCGAGAGCCGCGCGGGAACGAGCACCCGACCAGACGCGGAGCTGGATCCACTCATTGCGTCCTCATCGAAAAGCGCTCCACTGTACCGCCGAGGGGCGACGTGTCGTAACCCCTAAGGCCTGGTCGCGTGCATAAGGCGCGCTGACCTGCGACGACTCCCTGCGCGCCGGACCGGCCGCGGGTGCGAGCGTGGCCGACGTCAGCTACATCCGGTTCCTTCAGGGCGAGGCGCACCTCGAGGCCCAGCGGCGTCCGCAGAATCGGCCTTGGCCTCGCCAGACCAACCCTGTCACCGCCGGGTGGAAGATCCCGGTTAGCGAAGCGGCGCGAACGCCGCCCGGATCTCGGTTGCGAACAGGTCGGGCTCTTCCCATGCGGCGAAGTGCCCGCCCTTGTCGACCTCGTTGAAGTAGGTGAGGTTGGGGTAGACCGCCTCCACCCAGCTGCGCGGGGCAGCCCAGATCTCCCCGGGAAACGTCGTGAAGCCGACCGGAACCGCGACCGCCGGAGGAGCCTGCCCGGCCGCAGCGGCCAGGGCCCGTCCGAACTCCCAGTACCACCGGGCGGCCGAGGCACCGGTGCCCGTCAGCCAGTACAGCGTGATGTTGTCGAGGATGTGGTCCCGGGTGAGATTGCCGACGGGCTCCCCGCCGACGAACGCGCGGGCGATCTTGTGGTAGCTGTCCGTGTCGTGGTCGAGCATCCAGGCCGCCAGCCCGATGGGTGAATCCAGCAGGGAGTAGCCGATCGTCTGCGGCCGCGTGGACTGCTCGAGGAAGTAGCCGAAGCCGTCCATCGTGAACGTGTTGACCGCCTCGTGCGCCGCGAGTTCCTGCGTGGACTCCGCCGGCAGCCCGTCCTTGAGACCGAGCGCCGCGGCGAGCAGGCTGACGTGGATACCGAGCAGCCCTTCGGGTGCTTGGCGGCCCATCGCGTCCGTGACGTCGGCGCCCACGTCGCCGCCCTGCGCGACGTAGCGCGGGTAGCCGAGGCGGTCCATCAGCTCCGCCCACGCGCGTGCGATGCGGCCGGACTCCCAGCCGAGCTCGGTCGGCTCGCTCGAGAAGCCGTAGCCGGGCAAGGACGGCAACACCAGGTGGAACGCGTCCTCAGGGGTGCCGCCGTGAGCCGTCGGGTCGGTCAGCGGGCCGACGGTCTCCAGCAGCTCGATCACCGAGCCGGGCCAGCCATGAGTCATGATCAGCGGCAACGCGTTCTCGTGCGGCGACCTCACGTGGATGAAGTGGATGTCGACGCCGTCGATCTCCGTCGTGAACTGCGGCAGCGCGTTCAGCCTCGCCTCGCACGCGCGCCAGTCGTAGTCGGTCGCCCAGTAGCGGGCAAGCTCCTGGACCGTCGCCAGCTGCACGCCCTGCGAGCGATCCGGGACCAGCTCCCTGGTGGGTAAGCGCGGCACGGCGAGGCGGCGGCGGAGCTCGGTGAGCTGCTCCTCCGGGACGTGGACCTCGAACGGGCGGATCGCGATCCGATCGGCATCCGGGACAGTGCGCTGCGCAGGCACCGCAGCGGCGTTGGTGGTGCGCAAACTGGGGTCGGTGGGCAAGGACATCGGGCGCCTCCTGACGGCGTTCGGTTTCGGTGATGCCAGGCACGTCTCGCACGGTCGTCAGTTGACGGTGGAGTCGAGCGGTAGGGCCGTGGGGGCCACCAGGCCGAGTTGGACGACCTGACGGGACAGGGCGGCGTCGAGCAGCCAGTCCACGGCGGTGCGGATCCGGTTGGCGGGTAGGGCCAGCAGGTGGTACCCGCGGGCGACCGCCTTGGCCGGCAAGCCGGTGAGGGGCAGCCCGACCGGGTTCGCGGCGGCTTGTGTGCCACCGAGGTCAACGATGAAACCCAGGTCGTGATGCCGGTACGGGCGGCGTTTGCCGTGACCGTACGAGGCGGCGATGTTGTGGGCGGCGCGCTTGCCGTGGCGTTGGGCGTGCTGCGCGGTCATCGGGGTGAGCTCGCCGGGACGGGTCAGGTCGGGCACGGCGGCCGCGTCGCCGACGGCGTACACCTCGGGGTATCCGGGCACGCTCAGGTACTCGTCGACGACGAGCCGGCCGCGTTCGGTCTTGAGGCCCAGCTCGTCGACGAGCGGGTCGGGGCGTACCCCGACGCACCAGATCAACGAGCGTGTCGCCACGAACTCGCCGGTGCTGAGTCGGACGCCCTCGCGGGTCGCCTCCCGCACCGACACGCCGGTGCGCACGTCCACCCCACGGGCGCGCAGAACCGCGTCCGCCGCGCGCGACAGCCGTGGGTGGAGCTCGGGCAGGATCCGCTCGGCCAGGTCCAGCAGCATCCACCGGGGCCGCCCGGCACCGAGCCGCGGGTGCCGGGCGTGCAGGACGTCGGTGTAGAGCACGCCCTGCGCGGCGACCTCGGTCCCGGTGTAGCCGGCGCCGACCACGACGAAGGTGGTGCGGGCGGCGCGTTCCGCCGGGTCGTCGGTCAGGTCCGCGAGCTCGACCTGCCGGGTCATGTGGTCGCGCAGGTACAACGCCTCGGCGATGCCCCGGAAGCCGTGGGCGTGCTCGTTGACGCCCGGGATCGTCAGCAGCTTGGTCACGCTGCCGACGGCCAGCACCAGCCGGTCGTAGCCGCAGGTGCCCCGTCCGCCTTCGGGGTCGACCCACCCCACCCGCCGGGCGGCGAGGTCGATGCGGTCGGCTTCGCCGAGGATGAGCCGCACGCCGGGCAGGGTCTCCGGCAGGGAGACCGCCACTCGGCGCGGGTCGAGCACAGCGGCGGCGACCTCGGGCAGCAGCGGCAGGTACAGGAAGTAGTCCATGGGGTTGACCAGCGCGATGTCGGCGCGCCCCCGCGACAGCCGCGACAGGGCGCGGGCGGCGTGGTAGCCGGCGAATCCGGCACCGACGATGACGATCCTCGGCCGGGCCATCCCCAACCCCCTCGGAACGCCGCGCCTCACGCGACGCCGCGGTGTCGGGTGGGTGGTCGCCGTGCAGCGATGTGACTGGGGCGGGTCCTGGTGTCCCCGCCCGTGGGTCCTGCTGCGACCGGACCCAGTCTCCGCCGGGTCGCTCGTGCCGTCGTCGGGCGGAGGACGCAACCACGGGCGGCCGTGTGGCCGAACATGTGCTGCACCCCCGAAGAGCGCACGGCTAGGGCAGCTGAGGTATCGGGCTGGCGCATCACTGCCGTCGTTCGGGGAGCGGCTCCGCCATCGGGGCGGGCGGACAGGACACCGGACCTGGGGCCGCCCGCCGGAAGCGCCGTCACTGACGGGTGTCGCCCGACCGCAGCAAGCCTCGCAGTAGGACAAGGCTCGCGGACACCACCCGCGCTTTCACCGGTTGGCGCCGGGTGGCCTGACGAGGACACTGGCCCGTCGCGACCGGGCGCCGACGGAAGCAGGGTGGGGAGCATGGGATTCGTCTCGCGGGGATTCGTCGGCCGGCCCGAGGCCCGCGAGGGCACGGTGCTGCTGCCTCCAGGGCAGTACGACATCGGAGGCGGCTTCCCGGTGCTGTCCGCCGGCCCGACGCCTCGCACCGCCTTGGACGATTGGGACTTCACGATCAGCGGAGAGGTCGATGCGCCCGACCGGCTGACGTGGCAGGAGTTCCAGGATCTGCCGCACGAAGAGGTCACCGTCGACATCCACTGCGTGACGAAGTGGTCGAAGTTCGACACGACGTGGAGCGGCGTCTCCCTCGACACCCTGCTCGATCGCGTCGAGACCTCGGCGGACTACCTGCTGGCCTTCTGCGACGGCGGCTACACGACGAACCTCCCGCTCGAGGACGTCACCGGTGGCCGTGCCTGGATCGTCGATCAGTACGACGGTGAGCCGCTGGAGGCGCAGCACGGCGGCCCGGCCCGGCTGCTCGTGCCGCACCTGTACTTCTGGAAGTCCGCGAAATGGGTACGTGGCCTACGGCTGTCGAGCGTCGACGAACCCGGCTTCTGGGAGTCGCTGGGCTACCACATCTACGGTGACCCGTGGCGCGAACAGCGATACGCCGGCGACTGACGTGGCGGCTCGCGACCGTCGCCGCGAACGCCTCCGAGGCCCGTGCCGTCCACCGGTTGTCGCTGCGGATCGACGGCTGGGACGGACACCTGCCGGGACAGCACGTCGACGTCCGCCTGACGGCGCCGGACGGATACCAGGCGCAGCGCAGCTACTCCATCGCGTCGGCTCCGGAGAGCCCGACGGTGGACCTGGTGGTGCAACGGCTCGACGACGGCGAGGTCTCGCCGTACCTCACCGACGGCCTCCGACCCGGCGACCAGTTGGAGCTGCGCGGTCCGATCGGCGGCTACTTCGTGTGGCATGCCGAGCTCGACTCGCCGCTGCAGCTGGTGGCCGGTGGCTCGGGGGTCGCGCCGTTCCTGGCGATGCTGGATCACCACGCCGCAGCGGCCTCCGGCGCGCCGGTGCGGCTCCTCTACTCGGCACGAACCCTCGACGACGTGATCGGCCATCCACGCCTGGAGCGCCACGCCGAACGCGGCATCGGCGTGACGATCGCCTTGACGCGCGACCAGCCGCCGGGGTGGACCGGCCTCAGCGGCCGGCTGACACCGCAGATCATCCGAGAACGGGTCTGGCCCGTCGACAGACGGCCGAGCGTCTTCGTCTGCGGCGCCACCACGTTCGTCGAGGCGGTGGCGGACAGCCTCGTCGAGGCCGGGCACCCGGCGGCCGCCATCAGGATCGAACGATTCGGGGATGTGAGAGGAGCGCGCCGTGACTCCGGAGTCCCGACGACTCGACGGTAACGCCGCCGCAGGTCGGCTGTCGGAGGTCTTCGTCTTCGACGTCACCGCCGCGGAGACCCGATGCGGAGGATGCGGGATGACAGCTCCGCTGGGGGTGTACCACGTCTACGCCGACGCGCCGGGCATGGTCGTGCGCTGCCCCACCTGTGAGGCGATGGTCATGCGGATCGCTCAGACGCCGGGGCACACGTGGTTGGACATGAGCGGCGTCGCCGCGCTCCGCATCAGCACGTGAAGGCGTCTGGTCCGCACGCTGGTCAACACGCTCGCCACGCGCCAGCAGCCGTTCGAGCCATTAGTCCTATCTGGCGAAACCGTACCGTACTCACATTTTCCCGACACGGATGGAGCTATCAGATGGAGACGGATGACCCCACGAACCGCTGGGCCATTCGCGGTGACCCCGGCCGGCTCATGGAAGCGGCCGAAGCGCTGCGCGGCACCCGAGCTGAGCAGATCTTCGGGACTCGTTTCCCCGGCGAGTACGTCATGTCCGGAATCGCCCGACTGCTCGATTCCCTCGCTCGTGAGATCCGCGACAACGACACCCTCAGCCACGATGTGGTGTCGGCGGCAACCGAGATGTCCGAGCACGTACTCGCGTATCTTCCCAAAATCGGGAAGCAGCGATGAGACCTTCCTGCAGAGCCAGCCACGATCGCCGCCCCGAAGCCTCACCGTTCCGCGCAAGTGGGGAGGCCGGTGGCGGTCGGCGACCGCGCGTCACTTCCGGGCCCGGCGGCCCGGCTGGCGGGCACCGACCTGACGTCCACTGCGACTGAGAGGAGTCCGGTATGGCGTCCATGTCGGAGCGGGAGGGCAGGGAGATCGAGGCGGCAAACGCCTCCGGCACCACTCCGGTCGTCTTCGTCCACGGCCTCTGGCTGCTGCCGAGCAGCTGGGACAGGTGGGCGGACTTCTTCAAGCAGGCCGGCTACGCCCCGCTGACGCCGGACTGGCCAGACGATCCGGAGACGGTTGAAGCGGCGCGGGCGAACCCGGACGTCCTCGCCAAGAAGACGCTGAAGCAGGTTGCCGACCACACGGCCGACGTGATCGGCAAGCTCGAGACGAAGCCCGCCGTGATCGGTCATTCGACCGGCGGATTGGTCGCGCAGATGCTCGCCGGCCGTGGGCTCTCGGCAACCACGGTTGCCATCGACCCGGGCGTGTTTCGCGGCGTCCTGCCGCTGCCCTTCTCCACGCTCAAGGCCGCTGGACCGTTCCTGTTGAACCCCCGGTATCGAGGCCGCGCCATCACGCTCACCTTCGACCAGTTCACATACGGCTGGACGAACGCCCTCGATGAGGACGAGGCGAAGCACCTTTACGACACCCACCACGTGGCCGGGTCGGGGATCGCCCTGGCCCAGATGGCCAACGCCAACCTCAACCCCTGGACCGAGTCGAAGGTCGACACGAAGAACCCCGATCGGGGCCCGCTGCTGATCCTCGACGGGGAGAAGGACCACACGGTTCCCTGGGCGATCGCCAACGCCTCCTACGAGCGGCAGAAGCGCAACCCGAGCGTCACCGAGATCAAGAAGATGCTCGACCGCGGCCACTCGCTGACCATCGACCACGGCTGGCAGGAGGTCGCGCAGACCGCGCTCGACTTCGTCAAGCGGTTCGTCCCGGCCAAGCCGAGCTAGCCAGCTTCGATGATTGGTTACTGCGGCCGGCCCGGTGCCGGACACGTGCTCGCGCGACTCGTCGATCGCGTCGACCACCAGCGGTTCGCACGCCCGGCGCAGCTTGAACCGACCGGCCGCGGGCGCGAACCACGCCCCGTCGTCAACAGAGCATCCGGCGCGTGATCCGGATGAGCTCCTGAGCTTCCGGGACGTTCATGGGGTAGGCCTCGAAGTGGCGCAAGATGACGCTGCCGAGGAGTAGGCCGCGAGTGCGGCCCATCTGCAGGTCCTCGCAGGTAGCCCGCCCGCGCTCCACCGCTCGCTCGTCGTCGAGCGCCGGACTGATCGAGCGGATGGCAGCTCGGTATGCGCGCTCCTGCTCCGCCTTCGGCTGCGGAGCGGGATGTCCCTCGATCTGTGAGGTGCAGCCGGAGGCGAGCACGAGCAGAAGCGCAGCCACGATGGTCGACACCCGGTGTGCCAGACCGCCGGCCAACAGTGGGCGCTCGCGCCGGGTCCAGCGCCAACAGCAGCCGTCATCAGCCGCCCTCCTGGATCGCCCCGACCTTTCCAGCCGGATCGGGGGAAGGCGCGGTACGAGTGTGGCAGCGGCTCCACCGGCGGCAATGACAGCTCTACCCGGCTGACGTCTCATCCGGCGGCCTTCCAGGTCTCTCCTGTCGCCGCAAGCTGGTGGCGCCGGCCGCCGTCGAGCGGCCCGCGCAGCTGCTCCTCGGCCGCGAGGCGTAACCGGATCCGGCCGCGCAGGCGTTCGGCCAGGGCGAGGTGGCGGGCGCGCCTGCGCAGGTGCGGCGCGACGATCCGCCCGAGCCGGTCGAGCTCGCGGGTGACCGTAGAGCCGTCGCTGAATGCGAGGTGGAGGATGTAGACGTTCACGAGCACCACCGCGGCCGCGAGCGTCAGCCCGATGATCGTGGCGCCGGCGCCCGGCGCACCCGTGGCTTGGTACACCTCGTCGCTCATCCGCACGTACATCATCGCTCCGAGTAGCCCCGCCATCGCGGCCGTGAGCGCGAGCATGGCGCGCCCAATTCCGTCCACCGCACCCCACACGAGGTTGCGGTCGCGGTCCTTGCAGCGTTGCAGGTGCTCACCGACGGCGGCCGTCCACGCCGCCACCGCGACCGTGCAGAGCAGGGCGAGCGAAGCCGCGACCACGGCGGTGGTGTCCACCGTGCGGAGGTCGGCGTTCAGCACGCCGGCGAGGAACCAGAAGAGGATCAGGCCGTCGAGCAGGGGCAGCAATCGAAGCTGCCAGCGCTGACCCGGGGAGATCCGGTCGTGCACGTGCGATCCATCTCGTTCGTCCGCATCGATCCGCGCGCGGAGCTGTGCTTGCCGCGCGAGCGCATCCTGTAGGGAGACGAGGCCGCCGCGCGGATCGCGCACGGGGCGCAGGGGCACGCGCGCGGCCGCGGCCTCGTGCGCTGCCCGGCGCCGTTGCAGTCGGGCGACGATCGGGCTCCACGGACGGGACGGGCCGGTGATCGGGTTCATCGGACCTCCTTCAGCGGGACGAGGGTGAACACGACGCGCCGCAGCGCGGCGAGCCGGGTGGGATCGGGGCTGCCGGCCTCGTCGAAGGCCGCGTCGGGGGGATCGAGGAGCGCGCCGTCACCGCGGATCTCGGTGATCGCGTGCGCCGGCACGCCGAGCCGCCGCAGCAGGTCCGCCGCGGCGTGGGCCCGGCAGGTCGAGAGCTCGATCCCGTCGCCCGGCCCGACCGGGGCGGTCCGGCCGGAGATCGAGACGGCGAACCCGCCCGACGTTACCCGCGCAGCCACCGGCGCGAGTACGCCCTGCGCCGCGGCCGGGTCGGCGAGCGCGCAGCTGTCCGGCGCGAACAGGGCCGGGGCGGGCATCTCCACCCGCTCGACACCGTCCGGGCCACGAGAGCTGCTCACGGCCGGAACCGCCACCACCGGGGGCAGGAGTCTGGACACCGGCGGCGCCGCTGGGCGCACGGATTCGTCCACCCGGCACGTGCCGCCGGCCGCCCCGCACACCGCCATCCAGATGTCGCGCAACTGCGCGAGCTCCCGGACGCCGAGAGCGGGCTGGGCGCCCGCGGTGCGACCCAGGCCGCTGATCACCACGGTGCGGCCGGAGAGATCGGGCAGCAGACGACGCTCGTGCAGGTCGCGGGCCAGACCCGCGGGATCGCGGTCCCAACCCGTGACGCGCAGGTCGAGCGGATCGGTGGTGCTGAGCCCCGAGGTGAGCACGATGATCGTCGCCGCGTTGGTGGTGGCGGCGACGGCGAGGGCGCGCAGCAGGTCGACATCCATGCCGTTCGCGGCGGCCCGGTCGACGGCTTGCTGCAACGCCGCGAGCCGCTCGTCGACGAGGGCGTCGATGCGAGGGCCGCGCTCGATCCGACCGTTCGGCCGCCGGGGTTCGAGGTCGACGACCTCCACCTCCGGGTTCCCGGCCGCGACGACGTAGGCGACGACGTCGTCGGTGTCCGGTTCGCTCGCGGCTGCCTGCAGAGTGTCGAGCTCCGGCCCGGCGAGCAGTGGGGCGAGCTCGTTCGCGTGGTGGGCCACCACGATCGTCGTCGCTCGCCCGCGCAGGTCGCCGTCCGGTGTGGGCGTGCAGGCCGTGAGTGCCGCGATCAGTGCCAGCAGAAGCGCCGGCACGATGCGCTCGCTCGCCGCCGGTATGGGGCGGCGGACGGGACGTCGTCGGCTCGGTTCCTCGTGCGGGGTGTGCCGAGGGTGCACTGGCTTCTCCGTTGAGTGGCGGGATCGCGCTTCTCGCGATCGATGCACGCTCATATGCCCCTCACCGCACGGTGAGGCCACGTCAGTGAGAAAGAACGCGACAGTCGTGGGGCGTCGGCCGGCGACCGACATAGGACGAACGCTCAGCGCGTCAGCTCGCGCTCCAGGTACTCCTTCAGGCGCGGCTCCCAGTCGTGGAGTTCGATCCCGACTCCCCGTGCCTTCCCGAGATCGAGCACGCTGTTGAGCGGCCGTTCCGCCTTCTTCGGGAATTCGGCCAGGAACTCCCGGGTGGTCCGTCCCGAGACGTCCTCGTCACGCCGGCCTGCTGCGATGAACACCTTCCGCGCGATCGCCGCCCAGGTCGCCGGCGTGCCGTCGTTCGTCACGTTGTACGTGCCGAAGGCCGGCCGGTGGACGACGAGGTGGCGGATCGCGGCGCAGAGGTCGTCGGCGAACGTCAACCGGCCGAACTGGTCGTCGACGATGGTCGGTCGCTGACCGGCGTGGGCGAGGCGCAGCATCCGGCGCACGAAGTTCTCGCCTTCGCCCACGACCCACGAGGTGCGGACGATGTAGTGCCGGGGCGTTCTGGCGACCTCCGAATCGCCGGCCGCCTTGGATTCCCCGTACACGTTCAGCGGGTCGACGGGAGCGTCTTCGCTGATCGCACCGGTGGTGCGGCCCGAGAACACGTAGTCGGTCGAGAGGTGCAGCAGCACGAACCGGTGCCGGATGGCCGCCTGGGCCAGGTTGGCGGCGCCGACGTGGTTCGTCCGCCAGGCCGCGGCACTGCCGGCCCGCGACTGCGCCGCATCCACGTCGGTGTACCCGGCGGCGTTCAGCACCACGTCGTCGCGCGACCAACCGAACCGCGCAACGGTGCACGGGTCGCCGACGTCCAGGTCGCCCCTTTTCAGACACGTGGCTTCGGGGAAGGAGCGGGCCAGGGAACTCCCCACCCTGCCGGCAGCGCCGACGATCACCACTCGTGGGCTCCGGAGGCCGTGCCTGCAGGACACGGGCAGCAACCTAGCGTCACGATGAGTGGCGGCTGGCGCGGGGTCGGTTACGGACAGTCGCGCGAAATGCGCCTTTCCGCCCCTGTACCGCTCGTCAACGCGCCGTCACGCTCGGTGTCACCGCGAGTTGGCGTGGGCAGAGCAGCGCGGCCGGACATAGGACGGGCAATGACGGCCACGTGATCGGAGGTCCGTGCATGTCGATCGACGAACGCGAACCCGATGACGCCGTCCTGATCGAGGAGCTGCGAGCTGCCGGATTCTCCGGGCTCGCCTACGAGCGGATGGAAGATCGTTTGGTGACGTACGCGATCGACGTTCTCGACGGGATGTTCCGCAACCGCACGATCTACCGGACTGTGGCGTCGCATGCCTTTCCCCTGCGCCACACCGCCGAGGAGACGGAGCTGCTCTGCGCGTCGGAACCCGACCGGATGGAACTCGTCCTCGACGCCACGATCGAAGGTCTCGCGTTGTTCCGCCGCAAAGGTCTGGTGGGTGGCGAGTGGTCGCCGGAACTCGGCGCCTCGCTCCGCACATATTTCGTCGGTGCGTGCCTGCTGTGCCTGCCCAACGTGTTCCGAAAGTGGCAGCGCAGGCGATCGAGGCTGCGATCCGTGCTCTCACTTCCGGTCGAGACCCTCGAGGCCGTCGCCCCGGTCGACGGTTTCCCCACCCAACGAGATCCAGCCGATCGCGTCGCCGACCGACTGCACGCCGAGGAGGAACTCGAACGAATGCCCCCGCAGATCCAGCAAGCGATGATCCGCATGGCGCTCTACGGGGAAAGCGTCGCCGACGTGGCCGCGGACATCGGGATGACGCCACGTGCCCTCGAAGGGCGGATCGACCGGTACAAGGCCAAGCGCCGCAGGGAGGCGTCGTTCTGATGGACCGCTTCCCGCGAACGAGCGAGGCCGAGCGCCTCGCGCTTCTCGACCGCTCCTCGGTGGGCTCGCCGGTCGTCTCCGAGGCGTACCAGAGGGTTCCGGCCGACCTCGTCCGCCGGGTGAGGGCAGCAGCTGACCGACGCGATCCTGGGTTCCCCTGGCCGGACTCCGGTGGGCGGGGGCCCACCGGGCCCGTTGCAGATTGGGGCACGGCGATCGGCAAGCTGCTCGTTGACTCCGGACGAACCGGGCCTTGGCTGGTCGCCCGGCTCCACGCGCTCGGCTTCGGCGTGGACCTGGCCGCGGTCCAGGCCCTGTTCAGGGCACCGCGCGTGCACCCGGACGAGGATCTCGTCGCCGCGGTCGTCAACGCCCTCGGCGGCGAGTGGTCGGCGGGCAGCAGCTTCTCCGCGCTGTACGAGGCGGCGAGGTGGGCCGACGGGACGCCGGGCGGCGCCCGGGTGCTCGAGCGCAGCGCCTCGGGGGTCTCCGGCGCGAACGCGATCGACGTCAGCGCGTACCGGATGCTCCACCGGCCGCCGGCGCACCGGTTGCCCCCGCGGGTCCACGGCCGCGACCGGCTGATCGCCTCGGTGCGGGAGCGGCTCGTCGAGTCCGACGGGGCCGTCGTCGTGCTGACCGGACCGGTCGGATGCGGAAAGAGCACGATCGCGCTCGCCGTGGCGCGCGAGCTCGACCGGCCGGACGCGCCGGTGTGGTGGGTGCCGGCCGCGTCAGCGGAGGAACTCGCCGACGGCCTGTATGGCGTCGCGGCGGCCGCGGGCGCCACCGTCGGCCGGCTCACAGACGTGCGGAGGCTCGGTCGGGGCGAGCAGACGAAGCGGCTGTGGACGCTGCTGGCCGAGGTCGTGCCGCGCGGCGTGCTCGTGCTCGAGGACGGGGACGCAGCGGTCGCGCGGGCCGTGGCGGACGCGCCGGGCGGCCCGGCCCTGCTCGTCACCAGTAGAACCGAGGACGCCGACGGGTGGGGGCCGCAGAGCGTGGTCGTGCCGGTCGAGCCGCTCGACGCCGTGGACGGCGGGAAGGTGCTGCTCGACCACCTCGGCGTGCGCGCTGCGCCGCAGGCGGAACGCGACGCGTGCGACGCGCAGGAGGTCGCGCGTCGGTTCGCCGGCTCGCCGCTCGCACTGCGGAACGTGGGCGCTCTCCTCGCTGCGATGCCGGCCGGCACCGGCATCCTCGACGCACTCCACTCCCTGGCCCTCGACCGTGCGACCCCAGAGGGCGCGCCCGTCGAGGTGGTCTACGACGGGTCGCTCTCGGCGATCGACCGCTCAGGTCCAGGCGTCGCACGCGAGGTGCTCCGCATGCTCGCGTGCTTCGGGGACGCGCCCGTCCCGGAGTCGTTGCTCGCGCCCGCCGGCCTCGCGGCGACGCTCGAGAGCCTGGTGCGCGTGGCCCTCGTCGAGCGGATCGCGACCGGTGACTCGTCCCGGCCGAGCCTGAAGGTGCCCCAGGCGATCGCGGAGCTGTCCCGCCGCGACCGCCGACTCGACGCCGCCACCGTGCTGCGGCTCCAGCGCTCGGCGATCGACCTCCTGCGCGCCGCCGCCGACGGGCTCGACCCTGGGGCACTGCGCGACTGGCCGCGGGTCCGCACGCTGTTCCCGCTGGTGGAGGAACTGATCGAGAGCCTGCGGGGCGACGACCGCGGGCAGTTCGCGGACATCGGCGAGCTCGCCGACCGCGTCGCGGTCGGGCTCGTCCGATCCGGTGACCATCTCAGGAGCGGGGACCTGCTCGACCGCGTGCTCGTCCGCACCGCGGTGCTGGGAGCACGCCACCCCGTGCAGCTCGCCCTCCGCAGGACGCGCGCCTGGCTCACCGGCCTGGACGGCGACCTCCCCGCTGCGGAGAACATCCTCCGCCGGTTGCTCCGCGAGCAGCAGGACCTGCTGGGCCGTGACCACCCGGACACCCTGTCCACCCGGGACTGCCTGGCTTGGACCATCGCCGAGCAGGGCGACCTCCGCCGGGCCACGGTGCGGTTCGCGCGGTTGCTCGAGGCCTGCAGCGCCGTGCTCGGAGCCGAGCACCCGGACACCCTCGCGGTGCGCCACCGGATGGCCTGGGTGACGGCATTGGTCGGCAAGCGACACCTCGCCGCCGACGACCTGGCCCGGGTACTCGACCTGCGGCTGGCCGTGTGCGGACCCGAACACCTCGACGTGATCAGCACCCGCTACCGGCTTGCGTGGGCGCTCACACTGTGCGGGAAGCTCACCGAGGGGGAGGAGCACTACCGCTCGCTGCACGCCGACGTCGAGCGCATGCTGGGCCGAACCCATCCGATCACTCTGATGGTGCGCTGGCGGCAGGGCTGGGCACTGCACTGGCAGGCGCGACTGGACGAGGCGGAGCAGCTCTACCAGCAGCTCCTGGTTGACCAGGAGAAGACGCTCGGGGTGGACCACCCGCGGACGCTGCGCACCCGGCACGGCCTCGCGTGCCTGCTGGTGCACCGCGGCCGGCTCACCGACGCAGAGAAGGCCCTGCGGGGCGTGCTCGCCGACCGCACACGCGTGCTCGGCCCCGACCACCGCAACACGCTCGACAGCCGGTCCTACCTCGCCGACGCGCTCGCCCGCGCGGGCAAGTACGACGAAGCCGAGCGCGCCTTCCAGGCACTGTTGGCCGACCGCTCACGGGTGCTCGGCAAACGGCACCCGGTGACGTTCATGATGCGGCTCTTCCTGGCCCAGGTGCACATCCGCAAGGGGCGGCTCACCGAGGCGGAGCACGAGCTCGCGGACCTCATGTCGGACACGGCGGGACAGCTCGAGCCCGACAGCCGCCTCGTCTTCGACATCCGCCACGCCGTCGCGGTGCTGACCGGGCTGCGGGGCAGGCTCGCCGCGAGCGAGCTCCTGCTGCGGCGTCTGCTCGCGGATCGGACGGCGGTTCTGGGCGAGCGGCATCGCGAGACCGTCGCGACCGGCGAGTCGCTGGTGTGGGTGCTCGGCAGCCAGGGCCGGCTCGACGAGGCGGAGGAGACGTGCCGAGGGCTGCTCGAGCGGTGCCTGTCCGTGCACGGGCCCGACCATCCCGACACCCTCGTCGCCCGCTACCGGCAGGCGTGGCTGCGTGTGCTGGCCGGTGAACCGGAGCGTGCCCACGCGGAGTTCGGGGAGCTGGTGGCACACATGCGCCGTACCCTCGGCCCGCGCCACCCGCACACCCTCCGGGCCCGCTCGGGGCGGGCGTGGACCCTGCGGCTCACCGGTCGGATCGCCGAGGCGGTGGACGAGTACCGGGTTCTGCTGCGCGAGCACGAGCAGCAGCTCGGGCCCGACGCCGTGATGACCTTGCGGATCCGCGACGGCCTCGGACTCGTCCTGCTCGACGCGGGACGGCTCGTCGAGGCGGAGGCGCTGTTCACCGCGCTGCGGGCCGACGCGGAGCGCGTGCTGAGCGAGGGGCACCGCGACACGCTCGCCGTACGCGAGCACCTGGCACGCGTCTGGGCGCGGCAGGGCCGACTCGACGAGGCCTACGCAGAGTTCGAGCGGCTGGCGGCGGGGCGCTCCGTGTTCGACCCGTCGCACTTCGACCGACGGCGGTCGGTCCACGTCGAGTTCCTGGAGCGCAGCAGGCGGCTGCGGGCCGAGCAGACATGACGCCTTGCGGTCGAGCTGCCATCGCTCGCCGGTATGTGGAAGGCCCCGCTGATCTCCGTTGTCAAGCGGAGCTGAGAGATTGGTCGTCATCTCGAATCTGATGATCATTTGGCAGCCGCTTGTGGTTCAAATGATCTGACGCATTGAGTGGGACGCGGGGCTGAGCATCAGGAATGCTCTGTCCACTCCACGCCGAGTCGTTCTTCGGCTCCCTGAGCCTCAGTCGAACGGAGTCGCGGACTCGCGGACGTGGCCACGGCAGTCACACGGTGAGAGCGCGTCGACACAGCGTTGTGGCATGGCGAGCTTGCGTCGGGACTTCTCGGTCTTGGTATCGCCGCCTGCTCTGACCGATCGGTGGACGGCGATCGAGGGCGAGATCGGCGGGTCTGCGTCGGGGCGGCCGTCGAGGTCAACCTCGTGCCAGTGCGCAGTTCACACCGAAGCGGTCGCGAAGGAGGGCGCGATACACGGCCACTGTTCGCTGGCGCCGGCCAGCGCTAGCCTGGGCGCTTCCGCACGACGAAGGGGAGGGGCGGGCGATGGCCGCGACCGAACCAAGCCAGGTGATCGAACAATTCACGGAGTGCTTCAACTCGGGTGATCTTGAAGGCCTCGCCTCGCTGTACGAGGACGGAGCCGCCTTCATACCGGAGCCGGGCACGGTGAGCTCAGATGCCGCCGGATTGCGGGCAGCGCTCCAGGGCTTCCTGGAGACGAAGGGAACGGTAACCATCGTGTCGACGTCGGCAGTGGTCAAGGGCGACCTGGCGCTGACGCACAGCCACTGGCGGCTGGACATTCCCGGCGGCGAGGCGATGGAACACACGTCGGCTGAGGTGGCCCGCCGTCAGCCGGACGGGACCTGGAAGTACGCCATCGACAATCCCTATGGGGGCGAAGTCCTCGGCTGACCTGGCTGATCGCTAGTGCTCGTCCCTGGGGCGCCAGGCGCCAGGTTGAGTGACTACTGAGTGGCAACCGATGCGACGCAGCGTGGACGGGTACCGGACGTCAACGAACAGTTGACGTGCACAGACGGCGCAGGCCGCAGTACCCCGGATCAAGATCAGTGCCTGGGGGTGCGCAGGTTCAAATCCTGTCGTCCCGACGGCCTTTTCTGCGATGCCGAGCGCGGCGAAGGCGCACGGACCCATGTCGCTGCTCCGGGTCGGCTCGGTCACCCCGCGACCGGGCGGGCAGGACCCAGCGGGAGCTCGGCCTGCAGGGTGGTGCCCGCACCGAGCGGGCTGCGCACCCGGAGCCGGCCGCCGAGTGCCTCCGCGCGGTCCTTGAGCCCGACCAAGCCGGAGCCGCCGGCGAAGTCGGCACCGCCGCGGCCGTCGTCGCGCACAGACACCCGCAGCATGTCGCCGGCGTTGCCGGCGTCGTCCTCGGCGGTGTCGATGTTGATGTCGACGTGGACGACGGAAGCGTCGGCGTGCTTGGCCGCGTTGGTCAGCGCCTCCGCCACCAGGTAGTAGGCGGCGATCTCGATCGGCTCCGGCAGCCGCCCGTCGACGCGCACGGTTAGCTCGACCGGGACCGAAGAACGGCGGGCGAGGCCCTTCAGCGCCGGGCGCAGCCCGGCCTCGGCGAGGATCGCCGGGTGGATGCCGCTGGCCAGCTCGCGCAGCTCGTCCAGCGCGCTGGTCGCTTCCACTGCCAGCTCGTCCAGTTGGGCCGCCAGCTCGTCGGCCTCCGGCGGCGCCACCGCCTGTATCGCGGCCTGGGCGGTGCGCGCTCGGATGGCCAGGGAGACCAGCCGTTGCTGTGCGCCGTCGTGCAGATCCCGCTCGATGCGCCGGCGCGTCTGGTCGGCCGTGGCGACGATCCGCGCCCGCGACGTGGTGAGCTCGGCGTACAGCTGGGCGTTGTCGAGGGAGACGGCGAGCTGGCCGGCGATGAGGCGGACGGCGTCGAGCCGCTCGATGCTGAACGCTCCGCGGATCAGGCGGTTCTCCAGTACCAGTACCGCCCTCAGGGTGCCGCGGCTGAGGATGGGCAGGGCCAGCAGCGAGCAGTGGTCGACGCCGGCGAGGTATGGGTCGCGGGCGAAGCGGTCGTCGCGGGTGGCGTCGTTCACGACCAGCGGTTCACCAGTCCGCTGGGCGTAGCGCAGCACGGACATAGGGATCGCGTGTTCGTTCCCGGTGCCGCTGATCGGGACGGGGCGGCCGCCCGGTGCGGGCAGCAGCCAATCTTGGCGGTCCTCGCCCCACAGCAGCAGCTGTACGCCGGTGGCACCGGTCATCGTGCCGAGCACCTTTGCCACGTGGGCGTGCAGCT
Organism: Pseudonocardia hierapolitana; assembly: GCF_007994075.1. Lineage (NCBI taxonomy): Bacteria > Bacillati > Actinomycetota > Actinomycetes > Pseudonocardiales > Pseudonocardiaceae > Pseudonocardia > Pseudonocardia hierapolitana. The sequence continues at coordinate 6,523,712 of NZ_VIWU01000001.1, forward strand.
GCTCAACACTGGTCTCGGAGCTCAGCGCCTGCGACGCCGACAGGATGCCGAGCAGATCAAGAGTTCCCGACGTGACAGTGACCCGCTGATGAAGGACATCTTCGGGCTGGCCAGGGGTCTGCTCGGTGATCACGTCAGGGTGCGGGTTCAGGCTTGGGTAGGCCCAGTCCAGCTGACCAGCTTTCACGGTCGCGCCCCATGCGACGTAGTGCTGGCGGGCTTGGGCCAGCAGCTCGTAACCAGAGTGCTCGAGGCCGTGTGCGAGATGGAAGCGGGCCGCGCGTTCGGCGATCAGGGCTCGATGCCACGGCCGCCGACGCTGAGCGACCTCCCGCCGCGCGGCGTCGAAGGCGAAGGCGGCGGCGCGAAAGTCCCCGATGGTCCACGCACGTTCGGCCTCGAGCCATCGCAGCAGGTGCAGGAAGTTGTCCGGCGCGTCCGCAGCCCGCGCGGCCAGCCATCGCGTCACATCGTCCAGTTCGAACAGCAGATGGCCGCGTTCGTCGCCGTCCGTCGTGCGGGCCTGCCCGGCCACTGCCATCCCGCGCAACACGTGGGCGACGGCGCTCGAGTAGATGCCCAAGGCGGCCGGCGGCAGCGGCATCACCGCCGCGGTGTGCCGCGCCAGGCCGGCCGGATCGCCGAAGATGGCTGCGACGATCGCGCGCGTGAGGTGCGCGTGGAAATGGGCCAACGGGTTGCCGGCATACCTGTCGATGGGGACCGCCTCCGCCGCGGCGGAGCCGCCACCCCACAGCACATGAACCAGCCACCGGTAGCTGTCGAGCCACTGCCCGGCCTGCTCGTTGCCGGTTCGGCGCGCGAAGACCACCCCCGCCTCCACCTCGGCTGCGTAGGTGTCCAGCGATGGCGCGCAGTCCAGCAGGCCAGTCACGGTTCGGTGGTAGGTGTAGCCGGCGTTGGCGAGATCGCCCCCGAAGATCAGCCCTTCCCGGGCCCGCTGAGCTGCATCGACATTGTCTTCGATCGGCTCGAACCAACAGGCGAGCATGGCGAACAGCGAGCGCGCCTGCGAGGTGAAGGGCTCGTAGCCGCGGGACTCGCCCAGCGCCAGGACGCGCCGCAACCCGCGGTACCCGGCGGCGTAGTCCCCGCGCAGCGTCACGGCGACGAAGGGCGCGTGGCTCGCTGGGCCGAGCAGACCGGGCGCCGGGCCGTGCTCGATCCAGATCCGCAGCGCCTCCAGGCTCAGCCAGGCGAGCGTGGCGTGGTCGGTGATGTAGCAAGCCGGGAGGATTGCGTTGAGCAGATGGGTGGTGGCGAGCAGTGTGGGGTCGGTGATGTCCGGCCGGGCCAGGTCGTCGGAGGCGCTGGTGTGGTCCAGCCACCGGTACAGATGCCCGAACTGGCGGTCGAGGTCGGCGGGGAGCCTACCGGCGGCCGGGACGGCGATGCCGAGTTCATGCAGCGACTCGATGCCCAGAGCGATCGCCTCGGCGAATCGGCTCCGGTAGGTGAGGCTTCTGACCTGCGCCGCCGTCGCGCCGGCGTGCTCCGTCGTGGTCGTGCACAGCCCTTTGATCGCGCGGTATTCCTCGTCCGCCTCCTCCAAGCGGCCAAGGCCGTACAGGGCGGCGTGCCGGCCGATGTGCACGGCGATCAGCGTGGCTCTGTCATCGCCGCCGATCAGCTGTGGTGCGGCGGCCAAGAGCTCGTTCACCAGGGCGTGATCCCCGATCAGCGCGGCTTGGTCGGCTGCGGCCCGTAGCAGTTCCACCACCAGCCGCCGCTCTGCGGCATCGTCCACTGCGCCGGCCACGGGCAGGTACTGCCCGGCCGCGGCCGCGAACAGCTCCGGCACGGCGGCCAGCCGCCGCGCCATGGCCAGGTGCAACGCGTGCCGCCGCCGCGGGTCCAGCCCGCCCACGACCGCCTCGCGGAGCCGGTCGTGGCGAAACCGCACCGCCTGATTCGGCCCGGGCTCGGCCACCAGCAGACCCTCCTTCAGTGCGGGCGCCAGCGCCTGCTCCACCACACCGACCGGCTTGCCGGTCGCGGCTGGCAGCAGGCTCAGGTCGGCCCGCCCGCCGAGGCACGCCATCGCCTCCAGAACCGCCCGGGACGGCGCGGGCAGGGCCTCAACTCGCGCCACCAGCAGCGCGGCGACCTCGAAGTGGCCCAGGCGGGCGTGCACGGCCGCCGCGTCCCACCGCCAACCGGCGGCAGTCGCGGTCAGCAAGCCGTCCCGACGCAGCGCGTCGAGCACCTCAACGGTCTCGTACGGATTACCCGACGTGCACGGACCGATCACCTCCGCCAGGACCGCCGCCGCGGCGCGGTCGACGTGCAGCATCTCGGAGATCATGGCGACTGAGCCGGATTCCGACAGGTTGGCCAGCCGCAGGTGCCGCACTGCGGCCTGGTCACGCCAGCGGGACAGCGGCGCCGCCAGCGGATGCACTGCGTCCACGTCGTCTTCGCGGTAGGCGCCCACCAGAAGCAGACCCTCGATCGGCTCCTCGCCCAGCACCAGGTCGACGAAGCCGAGCGGGGTGCGCCCGGCCCAGTGCAGGTCATCGAGGAACAGAACCACCGGCCGTTTCCGCGAGGCGACCGCGCGCAGCACCTTCACAGCGTTTTGCTGTGCCCGCACCTGCGCGGTCAGCGGATCCCCGGCATCGGGCGGCACCTCCAGCAGCGCCGCGAACTCCGGCACCGTCGCGGTCAGCAGACCCGCGTTCGGCCCGACCCCCCGCAAGATCCGCTCGCGGACCTCGGCCAGCTCGTCCTCCGGCTCGGCCAGCAAGAGCCGACCCAACGCGCGAAACGCCTGATAGACGGCGTCGAACTCCAGATCCCGCCGATACTGGTCGAACTTGCCGGCCACGAACCAGCCGTCCACGGCGGTCACCACCGGCCGCAGCTCATCGACCAAACTCGTCTTGCCCACTCCGGGTGCGCCGCTGACCAATACGCCACGAGACCGGCCCGCCAGCGCGTCCTCGAACGCCGCCTGCATCATCGCCATCTCGGCATCGCGTCCCACCAGCCGCGAGGGCGGAAGGAGCCACAGCGGAAGATCATGCTCACCGATGCGTACCGGACCCGCCGCCGGATCTGTCAGGGCGTCCCGCAGCCGATACAGGTCGTAGATCACGCCCTCGGCGGTCTGGTAACGGTTGTCTGGTTCCTTCTCGAGCAGATGCATGATGATCTCTGACAGCGACGCCGGTACGGCCGGATTCACCTCACTCGGCGGTACCGGCACCCGTGCCAAATGATCATGCGCTAGCCGCAACGGGTTGCCGGTGCCGAACGGCGGCTCGCCCGTTGCCAGCTCGTACAGCGTCGCGCCCATCGCGTACAGGTCGGCACGCTGATCCACCGACCGCCCCGTGCGCCCGGTCTGCTCGGGCGCCAGATACGCCAACGTGCCCACGATCTCTGTGTGGTGGCTGAACTCGGGACGGATCTCGGCCAACGGGGTGGCCAACGCGAAATCCACCAGACACGGGGCGCCCTCGCGGGAGATCACGATATTCGCGGGAGCGATGTCGCGGTGCATCACGCCCCGGCGGTGCATCCCCGCGACGGCCCCTGCCAACTCCACGGCGAGCCTGATCAGCGGACCGACAGCGAGCGGCGTCGCCGATGTGGCCAGGCTCGTGCCACGAACGTCAGCCATCACGATCGATCCGGCATACCGTGGCGTATCAAGTAGCTGCGCGACCCCGGCGAGCCCGCGTAGTCGATCGAGAATCGAAAGCTCATGCCCGAGCCGGCGGTCTGCGTCCGGTCCCAACGGCTCCTTCCGGATGATCGTGCGTCCAGAGAGGAAGAGCCGGGTGACGCGCGTGCGTTGGCTCTCGTGCAGGACTTCGGCCCGAGCAGGTGGACCTCGGCCTGGCAGTACTCCGCCTGGCTCCATCCGACACCTCCGGGCATGGTCGGACCTAGCTCATGCAGTGCCTACACCCAGACGCGGCATGGCGACTACCCCTGAGACCAGGGCGCTCGCGGCGCCGGCCGGCGGGACCTGCGCCGGCGGGGCGTTCCGGTGATCCGGTGATCCGGTCTCGTGCAGCGGTCGGGCGGCGCTGCGGCGGATCAGACCGTGGGCGGCTTCGCGAGCCGCGGCCTGCCATGCCGGTCAGCTTGTGCCGCCCCCAGCGAGGATCGTGCGTGGCCTCTGCGGCGTGGTTGCCAGGATGGCTGATGTCGCGGCGTGACATCAGGTGCTACGCTGATGTCACGCCGCGACAACAGCTACGAGTGAGGTCGACGTGGACGACACCGCGGGTGCAGATCAGGCTTAGTCAAGCGAGTTCGACCCGGTCGGGCTGCGCCAGAAGTACCGGGAGGAGTGGGACAAGAGGCTTCGGTCGGACGGCAATGCGCAATATCTGGAACAGGCGCTCAGGACCATTCCCGAGGCGGTTCGCACTTCGGCCGGCGGCGGCCTCGTCGTCACGACTGTCATGAAGGCCCGCGAACGTGGCCTGCCCGCTCCTGCGGCGATCATCGCCTTTCTCGGCGAGCCTCGACCTGACCCTCAGCAGCGGGAGCATGAGCGGCAAGGAGGGCATCGATCCGATCTTCACGCGCGAGACGCCGAGGCCGGTCCTCGCCATGTACTGTCCCGGAGAGGATGTACATCAGCCACTGCTGAGTCCCGCCCTCACCGCCGACCTGACCGGATTCCCGCCGACATTGCTCTACATGACACCGCTAGGGTGGAGGCCATGCCCCGCTGGGAACAGGGCAGCGCGGACCGACTGACGAAGGCCGCCCTGGAGCTGTTCGAGGAACAAGGTTTCGAGAACACGAGCGTCGTCGAGATCGCCGACCGCGCGCGTGTCACGACCCGCACGTTCTTCCGGTACTTCCCGGACAAGCGCGAGGTGTTGTTCGCCGAATCGGACCGCCTACGCACGGCGCTCGTGCAGGCGATCCTCGATGCTCCCGACGTCACGGAGCCGCTCCAGGTAGTCACCGCCATCCTGGCGGAGTTCGACTGGAGCGTCCCCGGCATCGAACTCCAGCGCCGGCGTCACGCTGTGATCGCGGCTAATCCAGGACTGTTGGAACGCGACCTGATCAAGCAGAACGACATCGCGATCGAGATCACCCAAGCCCTGCGGCGGCGCGGAGTCGAGGAGAATGCGGCCCGACTCGCAACGCGCGTGGGTATCCAGCTGTTCGCGACAGCGTATGCTCAATGGGTTGAGAGGGATGGCGGCGCCGACCTGAGGAAACTCACCGACGCCGCGATGGATCTCCTTCAAACCCTCGTGCCGGCCAATCGGGTGGTCGATTAGTCGGGGAAATCGCAAGCGCTTTGACTTCTGTTGCTTGCGTCATACTGAAGAGCCATCCGATTGCTGTCGCAACGTACGCCGTCGCGCGGCGGTCGCGCCATTCTCTTCTCCATCGTCCGGGCCCCGTCGGGGCCACGATCTGAATCGAGGTTTCTCCCATGAGCGCGAGGAAGAAGGCGTCACGCCTGCTGGTCGGCCTGGTCGCAGGGGGGACGACCGTCGGGGCACTGTTCGTGGACGCCATCCTGCCGGAGACAGCCCGACAGCACATGCGCAATCCCCACTGGCCCGCGCACGCCAAATTCCACAACGCTCAGTACATCGTCATGAGCGCAGTACTCGGTAGTGTCGGCCTGCGACTGCTGAGTTCACCGAACGGAAATCCGGACCATAATCGGGTGATTGCCACCGCGATCTTGTCTGTGCCGTATGTAGGCATGTTCGGCGCCGCCGCCTTCCCGGGCACCGCGCTGAGCGACGAAGAGTTCAGCGACTCGCCGGCGAACAGAGTCATGGGTGTCGAGGTCAACATCCTCTCAGCGTCAATCTGCCTGGCCGTGCTCGGAACCTCACTCGCACTGGGGCGCCGCGCCCGCTGAGTTGTGCAAGGCAGACGTTGCGGTTCTTGTCGTCCTCGACGTCGAGGGTGACCGGTCGCCCGCCGCGTGACCACCGGCGGGCCCGGTTGCGCTTCCGATCCTGGGGCTCAGGAATCGCCGCGGTGTTCCCGCGGCGGCAGCGTCGCGCGCACCGCCTGGTCAAGCTCATCCACGGGTATCGCGGTGCCCGCGACGAACGCCTCCAGGCGCACATCGACGAATGCGGCCCGCCGTACGCGCTCTCTACCCCACATCGCTGGCACAAACGCGGTGATCGGTATCGCGACCGCGAGGTCGCTGCCGTGGTTCTTCGCCGCCTGGTGCTGGCAGGGGGTCGCGCTGGCAGGCGGCGCAGTCGCGGGCGGTCAGCTACCCCGGTGAAGGTGCGGGTTTGCGGGCCCGGACGATCGCCGACGCCGCGTGCTGGTGCACCCGGTGGGTCTCGACGATCTCCACGTCCACCAGTCCGGCGTCCACCAGCGCCCGCGTGAACTCGGCGTGGGTCAGGGCGCCGGCGACGCAGCCGGTCCACTGGCCCATCGCAGCCCGGGTCTGATCGTCCACGTCCGGATCGGCGATCACATCCGACACCGCGAACCGGCCGCCGGGCCGCAGCACCCGCGCCGCCTCCCGCAGCACCACCGCCTTGTCGGCAGCCAGGTTGATGACACAGTTGGAGATCACTACGTCCATGCTGGCGTCGGGCAGCGGGATCTCCTCCAAGTAGCCGCGCAGGAACTCCACGTTGTCCACCCCAGCCTCGGCGGCGTTGCGGCGGGCCAGATCCAGCATCTCCAGGGTCATGTCCAGCCCGAACACCCGCCCGCCTGGTGCCACCCGCCGCGCGGAGATCAGCACGTCCGCGCCGGCCCCCGAGCCCAGATCCAGGACGACCTCGCCGGGCCGCAGCTCAGCGACCGCGGTCGGCACCCCGCATCCCAGCGACGCCGCGACCGCCGCGGTCGGGGCGCCCGCGGCTTCGCCCGGCTCGTAGAGCTGGCCGCCGAAGGCCACTTCGACCTGCCCCGGCCCTGGTCCGCAGCCGCCGGGCCCGCAGCACCCCGCCTCGACCTCCACGGCGCGCGCTCGTTCGTGCTCGCCCCGGGCTGCCCTGGTTGCGGCCTCGGCGTAGCGGGCCTGCACGGCCGAGCGGACGCGCTCCGCGACCCCGCCGCCGGCCTGCTGGTCTGGATGCTCGCTCATCGTTCACCTCGTCTGCATCGACGATTGTCGAGACAGAGGTTGCGCCGCTGAATCGAAACCTGTCAAGGTAGACGAGTGTCGAAGCAAGAGCAGGAGCTGATCGAGCTTTCGCAGCTGTCCTCCGTCGTCGGGTGCGGCGCCCCGCTGGCGCGGGAACCGATCCCGGCCGAGCAGGCGATCGACCTGTCGCGCGCGTTCAAGGCGCTGGGCGACCCGGTGCGGCTGCGGCTGGTGTCGCTGATCGCCTCCCACGACGGCGGTGAGGCGTGCGTGTGCGACCTGACTGCGGGCTTCGACCTGTCCGGGCCGACGATCTCGCATCACCTGAAGGTGCTGCGCGAGGCCGGGCTGATCAGCGGCGAGCGGCGCGGGACCTGGGTGTACTACCGGGTCGAGCCGGCGGCGCTGGCCCGGCTGTCGGACGTGCTGGCGATCGAGCAGGGCGTCCGCGCGTGACCAAGAACGATCAGCTGGAGGCGGAGCCTGTCGCGGCGCGGCTGTCGACGCTGGACCGGTTCCTGCCGGTGTGGATCCTCGCCGCGATGGCCCTCGGGCTGGCCGCTGGCCGGCTGGTTCCCGGACTCGGGCCCGCGCTGGACGCCGTCGCCGTGCAGGGTGTCTCGCTGCCGATCGCGCTCGGCCTGCTCGTGATGATGTACCCGGTGCTGGCGAAGGTCCGCTACGACCGCCTCGACACCGTCACCGCCGACCGCCGGCTCCTGGCTGCCTCGCTGCTGCTGAACTGGGTGCTCGGGCCGGCGCTGATGTTCGCGCTGGCCTGGCTGCTGCTGCCGGACCTGCCCGAGTACCGCACCGGGCTGATCATCGTCGGGCTGGCCCGCTGCATCGCCATGGTCATCATCTGGAACGACCTCGCCTGCGGCGATCGCGAGGCCGCCGCGGTGCTGGTCGCGCTGAACTCGGTGTTCCAGGTCGTCGCGTTCGCCGCTCTTGGCTGGTTCTACCTGGATCTGCTGCCCGGCTGGCTCGGCCTGCCCCAGGCCGCGCTCGACGTGTCCCCGTGGGAGATCGCCGCATCCGTGCTGGTGTTCCTCGGCGTCCCCCTGGTGGCCGGCTACCTCTCGCGCCGGCTCGGGGAACGCGCCAAGGGACGCGTCTGGTACGAGGACCGGTTTCTGCCCCGGGTCGGGCCGCTCGCCCTCTACGGGCTGCTGTTCACCATCGTCATCCTCTTCGCCCTGCAGGGCGAGGCGATCACCTCACAGCCGCTGGGCGTCGCGCGGATCGCGCTGCCGCTGCTGGCCTACTTCGCGGTCATGTGGCTGGGCTCGCTCGCCCTCGCCCGAGCGATCGGACTCGGCTACGAGCGGTCGGCGACGCTCGCGTTCACCGCGGCCGGCAACAACTTCGAACTCGCCATCGCCGTCGCCATCGCCACGTTCGGTGTCACCTCCGGGCAGGCGCTCGCCGGGGTCGTCGGCCCGCTGATCGAGGTCCCGGTCCTCGTCGCCCTCGTCTACGTGTCCCTGGCGTTGCGTCGGCGCTGGTGGCCCGCCTCGGCCGCGGCGGAGCGGCGGTGACCGTCCCACCCGCCGGGCTGCAGCGGCCCCGCCTGCTGACCGACGTCGCGGTGCCCGAACGCACCGTGACCGGCATCGCGGCCCGGTTCGCCGAGACCTTCTCCGAGCAGATGATCTACCGCGACGTCTTCGAGTCCTGCACCGCGCCGCGGCGCACCGCGACCGTCACCACCCACCTGACAGGGCTGACCCGACGGTTCGCCACCGACCGGCTCACCGCCCTCGCCCACGCCGAAGGAGCCCTCGTGTCCGACGTCCCCGAGGTCCTGTTCGTCTGTGTCCACAACGCCGGCCGCTCCCAGATGGCCGCCGCCCTGCTCGACCACCATGCCGAAGGCCGTGTCCACGTCCGCTCCGCCGGCTCCGCGCCGGCCGATCAGATCAACCCGGCCGTCCGGGAAGTCATGGCGGAGATCGGCCTCGACCTGTCCAGGGAGTTCCCCAAGCCCCTCACCGACGACGTGGTCCGCGCCGCCGACGTCGTGATCAGCATGGGCTGCGGCGACGCGTGCCCCGTCTACCCCGGCAAGCGCTACCTCGATTGGGAGCTGACCGACCCGGCCGGCAAGACCGCCGAGGAGGTCCGCCCCATCCGCGACGACATCGACGCCCGGGTCCGCGCGCTACTCGCCGAGCTCACCGCGCCCACCCCGGCCGACAACTCGACGTCATGACACCGTCGGTGCTGTTCGTCTGCGTCAAGAACAGCGGCAAGTCGCAGATGGCCGCCGGGCTGATGAGCAAAGCCGCCGGCGACCGCGTGATCGTGCACTCCGCCGGCATCGCCGTGACCTGCATAGAGTCCGCCGGTGAGCGAGTTGCCGGGCATCGCAGGGATCGAGTATCCGGTCCGCCCGATGCTCGCCGTGCCCGCGCTGCAGCTGCCCAACGGCCAGCCCGGTCAGTGGGCCGCGGAACCGAAACTCGATGGCTTCCTTGACTGAACTTCGGGATCGGGTGAGCCGTCGGGCTTCCGCTTTCGGCAACGACTCTCCCGCGAATGAGCAGCCGCGCCCTGATCAGGAGCGCACCCTCAACAGGCAGCGCACCGCGACTCCGCGTCCACGGCGCTAGAGCCGGGCGTTCCAACTGCGGTCTTCTTTGTCGCGCTCAGCAAGCGGACTGCAATCATCCTGCCTCCTTTGAAAGAATTGACCTGCATTGGCACTGTTCCGAGGCGGTGGGCACGGCAGAGCGCACCCTCGGCTGCGCCGTCTATTCGCCGGAAGGAGCGGGAGGCGGGTGCGGTAATGCTAACCTTCGGACTTCTGAGCGTATCAGCGGACCGCCTTAGAGTGCCTGGAGTTGAATATTGCGGAAGGCGACAGCGCCGGTATGAGCTTGGAGTCCGACGAAACTGGGCGAGTCGGGCTTGCTCGGCAGGCCGCGTCCAGGGCTCGGGTTGTTGAATTGTGTTACCTGCACGCCATTGAGATGAACGGTGTAGGTCTGACCCTGGACGCGCATCTCGTAGGCGTTCCATTGTCCGACTGGTAGCGCCGGCTGGAGATTGAAAGCCTGATTGGGCTCGCCGTAAATCGCCCCGGTCCGGTGCTGGTCGGCGCCGTCCGGTGCGCCGGTTTCGTCAATTTGGATCTCGAATCCGAAGTCGACCGCAACGTAAGCAGTGTTGTTATAGCCCTTGCTATTCGGGTTGGGGAAACGGATGAAGACTCCGGAGTTGTTGTTGGGCTGCGCGAGTCGCCATTCGCAGCGGAGAATGAAGTCCGCCGGGGCTGGAGTAGTGGACCACAGCAGCCCGAGGTCTCCGCCGGGGTTGGCCTGCAAGACGCCGTTCGTGGCCACGAAGGTGCCTTGGCCGGCCATCTCCCACCCGTCGAGGTTGGTGCCATTGAACAGGTCGCGGGGCGCCTCGCCTGGCCTGGGGGCGACCGGGATCAGGTGGTTGGCCAGTCGGCGACCGAGGGCGATGCTGGTGAGCATCGGGTTGGGTGAGCCCACGGTGGGCTGGAGGGCGGGTCCGAGGGCATAGCAGTTGGCCACGGCATGGAAGCGGGCGTTGCTGTCGGTCACCGAGCTGCCCGGGTCGTCGCCCATCCTTAGCGTGCCGGCCTCGTGGTGAGTGGTGCCCAGGCCGTCGTGGCGTTGCGGGCCGGCGAGCACGGTGGAGGGCGCCTGTCCGGCCTGTACCGGCACGAAGCCGTTGGGGGTCTGGACCTCGTAGGGGCTGCCGCCGGCGAAGACCCGCGCCGTCTGGTCAGCGGCGGTATCCATGGCCTGCCAGAGCAGGTTGTCCCTGGCGGTGGGCTGGAGCTGCACGAAGGCGCGCTGGTCACCGAATAGGGGGTCGATCTCGGAATCCTGACCGACGAAGCTGTTCGGGTTCTGTGGTTCCATCTCGCCGATGCTGCGGATGGTAATGACGACGTGGGTGTCGGAGGCCGACATGAACCGATTCAGGGTGTCGATGTCGGGAATCTTCTTGAATAGCTCGGCCTCGGAGTCGGTGCCGAGCGCGCCGAGGCCGGCGGCGGTGATCTGCATGTGGAAGTGGCCGACGTCATTGCCGGCGAACTGATGGCGACACTTGCAGAACAGCGCTGCCGCCTGCAGGTTGGGCTCGGCTCCCGCCAGGTTCGCCAGCGCGTTGCGGGGAATGCGGATGGTGAGGTTCGAGCGCAGGTGGGCCATCAAATTGCGGCCGATTTCCTGCGCCCCGGGCAGCCCGCCGAACGAGTTGAGGGCGAGCCGAGCGCTCTCGATCGTGCCGAGTGCCACGATCACCTTGCCGTTGGCCGGCACCTGCACCAGCCCCTGATTGGTTTCCACCGCGGCGACCCGGCCGCCCTGAACTTGCAGCCGGTTGACGTGGCAGTTGGGCACCACCATGAGCCGCTTGCGCGTATCGTTGTTGGCCTCGTTCTGGGCGGATCTGGCTGCCTTCATCAGAAGCGGGAGGCTGCTGAACTTGTTGAACGGGAAGAACCCCGGCAGCGTCTGGCCTTGGACGGCCAGCGGCGCCTCCAGTTTGAGCAGGTTCTTCAGCTCCTGAACCGACAGGCCGGCCGTTCCGAGCGGGTTGCCGAGCAGCTCGCGAAGCGCCGCGGCGGCGGCGTTCGGGTTACCGCGCAGCACTGGGCGGTCGGGCAGGTTGCCTAATGGGATCGCGTCGACGACGGCGCCGTTGTTGACTCCGGAGAAGAGGGTTTGGCGGAGCGCGTTCTGCAGTGACCCGAAGATGAAGTCGTTGGTCTCCTCGGTACCGATCTGCGCAGCGCTCTCGGCAAAGTAGCGGTTATTGAGATCGTCGACCACTGCTTGGGGCCAGCGGCCGGACGCGTTCGCGGCGGTCGGCATCTCGTCATCGAGGAGCTGCGGGGACCAGCCACCGAAGAACAGGGACCGGCCGCCCAGGCAGTAAGCGAGCCCTTGGAACGGTGTGCTGGAGTGCCATGCCAGCCCCCACACCTCGGCCCGCGGCTGCCCATCGAGGCCCTGGCTGCGCAGCTGCGCGATGCTCGTCGCCGGCGGCGGGACGCCCAGCCACTGCAGCGGCATATTCTGCACGTGCTCGGGCAGGGCCAGCGGGCCGCCCTCAAGCACAAGGATCCGGTGCACCCGAGCCTGATCGTTGGTAAACAGATCCTGAGCCAACGCGCCGCCGAAACTGCCGCCACCGACTACGATCAGGTCGAACGGCCGCCCGCCAAGCGCGACGCTCATCATCGCCTCGTCGAGCCCGTTGCAGACGTAGCGACCGGGGATGTCGATGGAGAAGTCGGTCCGTTGGGGTCGTGGACTAGTCGGCATGATTCCCCTCCGAGACTGCTCAATCTGGCGCTCGTCCAGTGGTCCGACACATCCCCGGCGCTCGCGCAGACTTGCGTCAGGACCGAGTGCGACGTCGTCCAGCCCGATACCTCTCGGGCCTCTTGGCCACCCGTTTGGGCCAACGATGAGAGACAGTCGGAGCCGTCGGCACGCCGTGCTCGCCTCCGTCGGCGATCGGGAGGGGACGTGGGCGCCCCGCACGCTTGACGCTGGTGGGCAGCCATCCTCGCCATCGCCGGCACCGACACGTGCGCTCGAAGCCCTACGCCGCCCGTCGGGCCGTTCTGGAGGACCTCCTGGGCGGCAGCTCCCGCACGGCCTCGTCCTGATGCCCATGACCATCGGCCTCGACGTCGCCCGCGCTTGGATGCGCAACCACACCAACGCTGGAGTCGAAGCGGTGGTCGTCAAGCACCTCGCCCACACCTACCGCCTCGGCGAAGGCCGGCCTTGGTTGAAGATCCGCACCAGCTGCCGCTGAAGCCACCGTGGGCGGGGTACTCGGCTCGCTCGAACGCCCCGAAGCACTCATCCTCGGCCGACCCGACCCGACCCGACCCGACCCGACCCGACCCGACCCGCACGGCCGGCTGCGGGTCGTCGGCCGTACCGGGCGCCTGTCACCCGCGGCGCGCACCGAGATCGCCGCCCTGCTGACACCCATAGCCACCGTCCACCCCTGGCCGCCGACCATCCCGTCCAGCTGGTTCGGACAGCTTCCCAGCAAACCGGCCACCGACCAGCCCGTCCTGCCGGATCGGGTCGTCGAGCTCGACGTCGACACCGCCTTCGAACATCACCGGTGGTGCCATGGAGCGCGGTTCGTCCGTGTCCCCTCGGACCTACATCCCGCGGACGTTCCGACGTTGGCCCCCTGCCGGACGCCAGACATGCGGAGCTCAGTGAATTGCTAGTCGCTGCATCGCCCGAGTGGAGCGCATGCGTGTCCGACTGTTATCCGCCAGCAGTGATCCTTAACGCGCGCCTTCACGAGATTGCCGCAGCGCTCAGTCCCGTCAGGCTCCGATGAGTTCCAGCCGGGTTGCGAGTCTGATCTGGTGAGCGACCGGCACGGAGCCGATCGGTCCACCACCGGAGGTCACCATGTCCGCCATCACCGCCACCCCCACCGCCGCCACCTCGTCCGTCCCGACGGTCGGCTCGCTCCTGCGGGACGGGGCCGTCGCCACCGTCCTCGCCGCGGTCGCCACCGCGGCCGTCGCCGCCGCCGGTCAGGCGGTCGGGTTCAGCCTCGACGTCGCCGGCGCGTCGATCCCGGCGTCCGGGTTCGCCACCCTGACCGTCATCTTCTCGGTCATCGGCCTGCTCATCGCCGTGGGCCTGCGCCGGTTCGCCCGCCGCCCGCGCACCACCTGGATCCGCACCACCGTGGCTCTCACCGTTCTCTCCCTGGTGCCGGACGTGCTCGCCGACGCCGCCACCAGCACCAAGGTGCTCTTGATGGTGACGCACCTGGTGGCCGCCGCGATCGTGATCCCCGCGGTCGCCCGCCGGCTGCGCGCCTGACGCCGTACCCGTACTGGATCTCGTCGAGGTCGCCGGCCCGTCGCCGGTGGACCGGCGCAAGCAAGGAGCATGAAATGGCGTGCCGGCGACGTCGATCCGCAGTGGTCGCTGGGCGTCAAACAGGAGCGAATCTGGAGCGGCATGCCCCCGGCTTTGGCTGGACCGGCATATGAGGTCGATTTCCTTGTCTGGATCTCACCAAATGGGCCAAGGGTGGCCGACGTCGCATGGGGTCGGTTAGGGCATCGGAGCCGTCGCGACGCCGTGTTGCTCCCGTCAGACCCCACCGTGGTGGTGACGCTGTAGGGACTGCGGGCGGGATCGACGACCCGCGCCAGCACGACTCCGCGATCAACGGTCTGCTCCACGAGCTGCGCAAGCGGGGAGCGTCACGTCCGACTACAGCGGTCGGCGGCGCGAACCGCGGGTGGCGCACGTCGTCGAGCAGACCACGATCGACTGGATCGACGGCGGGCCGCACCTCAAGGCCTACGTCACCGTGCCCTTCGGGACGCTCGTGACGGCGGTGTCGATGACCAGATGCCTCCGGTCCCGCGGTTTCGTACTCGCGCTGGACCACCTGCTGCCAGTTCGGGAGCGTCAGGCCGGGAACGTCGACGGTGCGGTTCTCGACCCGGGCGTGATGCTCGTGCGGAGGGGCTCAGCTCGCGGCGCCGCTCATCGCCTGCCGCAACGCGAGGGCGTGGTCGGCGAGGAACTGCGAGAAGGTCCGTGGCGGGAACCCCGTGAGCTCCCGCACCGCAGGGGTCGTCCCTGCGAGCGCCCCGGCGGCGACGTCGGCGGCGAGCGCGGCGACGTCGGCGGAGAACCGCTCGGGCAGGCCATGCGCACGCAGCGCCGCGGCCATCTCCGCGGGTGCCATGTCCACGTAGGACACGGTGCGGCCGGTCACGGCCGAGATCTCGGCGGCGATCTCCTCGTGCGACAGGGCTGCCGGCCCGGTGAGGACGTGGGTGCCGCCGCGGCGCGCCGGGTCGGTGAGCACGGTGGCGGCGCACGCGGCGATGTCGGCGCAGTCGACATAGGAGATGCGCCCGTGGCCGTAGGCGCCCACGAGGTCGCCGTCCGCGGTGAACGCCCCGGCCCCGGTGACGAAGTTCTGCATGAACGCGTTCGGCTGCAGCACGGTGGCGGCGAGCCCGGATGCGGCGAGGTGGCGCTCGATCTCGCCGTGCGCGCCCTCCGCGAGCAGCCGGCCGGGCGCCGCCCGCCACACCGAGATCTTGACGACGTGCCTGATCCCCGCGGCCGCGGCGGCGTCGATCGCGGCGATCTGCCGGCGGACCATCGGTTGCGGGCCGTCGGTGGGCTCCGCGCCCCCCGCGTTGAGGAAGAGCTGGCCGGCGCCGGCGAAGGCGGCCGCGAGCGATGACGGTTGTCGAAGTCGCCGTGGACGAGCGGGCAGTCCAGGTCCGCGGTCCGGGGTCGCGCACCATCGCGCGTAACGGTTCGGTCGGGCAGCAGCGCCTGCTCGATCTCGCCGCCCGAGGCGACGTGCTCGACTCCTGCCTGTACACGGCACCGGGCCGCTACGGGGGCGGTGGCGCGGGCACGACCTGGCTGGTGGGCTCGGCCGAGGACGTCGCCGCCGCGTTGCGCCGCTACGCCGACCTGGGCGTCACCCACTTCGTCCTCTCCGACACGCCCTACCGGCACGAGGTCGCCCGTATCGGTGACCGGTTGCTGAGCCTGCTCCGCACACCGCAGAAGGTCTGAGACCGCAGCGCTGAGCAACTCGTCGAAATGTCCGGGAGCAGACGCGGGCCCGCCGGTAACGGATTTCTGGCATTCGCGATCGCCGGCACATCCAGTTGAGCCGTACGCCCGTGCTCACCCAGCGCCAGCCGCCATTCCTGGGCCCATCCGCATGGCCGCCCGATACATCGTGAACAGGTCCAGCAGCGAGGCCTCGTATCGCGCCGCGGACGAGGACGAGTCGGGCCCAACCGTCCGAAGCCATCCCTGGCGGCGTGTCAGCTGCCGCCCGGCGGCCGCGAGCGCGGAACTCGTCGACGGCGCGACCTCGCCCGCCCCGGTCAGATCCACCAGCACGAAACGTGCACCGCCGATCAG
This sequence comes from Pseudonocardia hierapolitana, assembly GCF_007994075.1. Lineage (NCBI taxonomy): Bacteria > Bacillati > Actinomycetota > Actinomycetes > Pseudonocardiales > Pseudonocardiaceae > Pseudonocardia > Pseudonocardia hierapolitana. The sequence continues at coordinate 6,539,747 of NZ_VIWU01000001.1, forward strand.
CAGCCCATCCACTCTCTGTCGCAACTCGGCGACGCCCTCGTCGCCACACACACCGATCACCTCGACGAAGGCATGGTCCCGATCCGGCTGAACGGACATGATCCGCACGCCCGATCGGTCGCGAGCGCTGTTCTCCGGCTGCACGGCTCCGCGCATGGTGTCCCCTATAGCTGGCAAGCATGAACGTGCGGAGCGCCGGACGAAAGATCAAAGCCCGGGGACCAGGGACCGTGACAATGCCCGCGCGTGCGCTCACTCGGCAGCGGCGATTGGACCGCTGTTCAAGGATGCTACGAGGGCCGGACGGCGACGGCAACACGGCGATGAGCCTCGCCTCCGACAACCCCGCAGCGCGCCTCCGAGCCGCCCACCTCCGCTCGACCCTCCTGCATCGGCAACGCGCGCGAATCCGAATGGTTCGAATGCCCGCGCTGCACCGGCAAGCCGTTGCGAGTTTCATTGAGCAACGACCGCGCCATGTGATTGCGTCACACCGTGACGACGACTTTGCCTTGGGCATGCCCGTCGATCAGGTATCGGATGGCGGCGGGGGTCTCGCTCAGCGGGTAGATGCGGTCGATGGCCGGAGTTACCTCATCGGACTCGATGAGGTCGGTGAGCACCATGAGGTCGGACGCGTTCTCCGAGTTGGCGAGCATGGTCAGCGTCTGCCGCACGAAGCGGGACAGCAGCGGCGCCCGTAGCGACCGGTCGAAGCCGCCCAGCCATCGTCCGCCGGTCTCCGACCCGATGATGACCAACCTGCCCGTCGCGGTGAGGGCGCGCCGCAGGTGGGTCAGCGAGCGGTGCCCGCCGATGTCGAGAACGACGTCGTAGCGTTGCCCGTCGTCCGCGATGTCGCCGACGGCGTAGTCGATGACGTTGTCCGCGCCCAGGGAGCGGACCAGGTCCACCTTCGCCCTGCTGCACACCCCGGTGACGTGCGCTCCGTACGCTCTCGCGACCTGCACGGCGAACGTCCCGACGCCTCCCGAGGCGCCGATGATCAGCACCTTCTGTCCCGGCTGCACCTGCCCACCGTCGCGGACTGCCTGCAGGGCGGTGAGGCCCGAGATCGGGACGGCGGCAGCCTGCTCCGCTGACAGGTTTCTCGGCTTCGGTGCGAGCTTGTCCGCGGTGGCCACGGCGTACTCGGCGAAGGCACCGTCGGCGACGCCGTACACCTCGTCGCCGGGCCGCAGTCCGGTCACGTCCGCGCCGACCGCCTCGACGCGCCCCGCGACATCCGAGCCGCGGACCCTGGTCCTGGGCGCCCGCACCCCGCAGTAGCCGATGACGCGCAACAAGTACGGCAGGCCGGTCATCAGGTGCCAGACGCCCCGGTCCACGCCGGCAGCGCGCACCCGCAGCAGCACCTCGCCCTCGCCGATCTCGGGTCGGTCGATCTCGGCGAGGCGCATGACGTCCTCGGCCTCACCGTAGGAGTCCTGCACGATCGCCTTCATCGCCACCGCCTCGGCCGTCCCGTGTCCCGTCGCACGGTTGCGCTCCTCAGTACTGATGACTCTCCCATCTCTCCGCTGGTTGCGATGGCGGTCGTTCTGCGGCGCGCCAATCTTCGTCTGCGCGACGGCCCGTTCGCCGACGACGTCGGCGGTCTGCCCGCCCAGGAAGTGCAGGATGCTCCCCCCGGCTCTCGAAGCCGGCCTGCTGGCTGCGATGAAGTCCGGGGCGGGCCCCTGGAACCACGTCGCGGTCATCCAGCCCTCGTCGGGGTCCCACACGGTGGCGAAGCGGGTCCCAGCCACCCGCGTCGCGCCGCAGCACCCCGGTTCTCGGCCAGCTCGCGCAGCGCCCATCTGTTCTCGTGGTTCGTCGCCACCTCGTCGCGTCTCCCGGCGGTTGCTCGCGGCCGCGCACTCGCGGGCGGCCGTCGACCGAGTCGCCCCCCGCCGTGCCTACCGCAGCGTTGGGTATCGCCCGCGCCATGACCGTCACGCCGAGGTCGAACGGCGGCGCGGCCTCCAATCCGACCGTGCGCCGGTTGGTGCTTTCCGGTCCGGCGTCGAGCACTCCGGCGTCGACGCCCGTGCCCCCGGCCGCGAGGACGGCGTTGTCGCCCTCCACCTTGTCCGCGGTCGTCAAGTGCTGTTGGGCCGTTCGGGTCGGTACATGTGCAGGCCGTTACCAGGCCATCGGCTCACGTGCCCTTCCCGAGTGCACTTGCATTCCCGAGTTGCATCTGCATGCCGCGGACGTGATCGTGCTTCTTGTGGGCGACCCGGATGTGCCAGGCCATTCGTCATCGCAGCGGCGACTCCGGGGTTCCTCGGTTCTGACAGTCACAGTCACGTGCTGCGGCGACAAGCGCGCCCATGAGGTCCCAGATCTCGAACTCGCCGCTGCCGTACAGCGACGCGACGGAAGGGTCCGAGCGATCTGCGGACACGTATTGGCCGCGGCGCCCATGGCTGCGCCGGACGGGCCTCCCTGCTCGCTGTGCGCCGCGATCCGGTCGGCTCGGCCAACCGAGGCCACGCGCAGAGGGCGTCGGTGGCTCCGTCGCCTCCTGCCCTTGGGCAGCGCTAGATAGCCGATGGCCACCCCGATCCGATGCCGACGCAGGAAGTCGGGGTCGGACGACACGGCCCGGCATCAACAACCGCGCACGGGACAACCATCACCGCCCCCCGACAGCATCATGATCATGGTCTACGGCTGCAGCTCTCACTCGGGAGCGGGCCCAGTCAGTGGTGCCGGTGTGGCGTTCCTCGGAGTGTGCACCAGTAGGCGACTTGCTCTGCCGCCGTCATCTCGGTGGGGGAGGCAGGACCAGCAGCCGTGTCCGAAACAGGCAAAGGATGTGTCCGGCTCGGGAAAGACGAGTGCCCCATTCGTCGCCTTGACTCCGTCCTGCGGGGACCGCGTGGTTTCGCCGGTCCCGGAGAGGAGCGGAGACGATGGTGTCCGAGGTGGGAACAGAGTTCTGGCGCGGGCTCGCGCCGATCACCGACGCGCTGAAGCCGGACGCGCAGCCCGAGGTGTTCCACCAGTTCGCGCCGATCGAGGACGAGCGCTACTACGTCCCGCTGAGCCCCACGGTGGGCTCGCGGCCGCTGTGGATCTCGCCCCGGGACAACCGGTGGGCCGACATCCTGTGGGCGCGCTCGGCCGGGCTGGTCAACCGGCACTACCACCCGCACGAGGTGTTCGCCTACACGATCTCCGGCAGGTGGGGTTACCTCGAGCAGGAGTGGACGGCGACGCCGGGCTCGTTCGTCTTCGAGACGCCCGGCGAGGGGCACACGCTCGTCGCCTATGAGTCCGACGAGCCGATGCGCTGTTTCTTCGTGGTCAAGGGGCCGCTGATCTGGCTCGACGAGAACGGGGAGAGCTGCGGCCACTTCGACGTCCACGACTACCTCGCGCTCTGCCGCAAGCACTACGCGGAGACCGGGCTGGGCGCCGACGTCATCGACACGCTGATTCGGTGAGGCGGCCATGGCTGACACCGCACCTGCCCGCGTTCCCGCGGACTACGTGCCACCGCCGCGGGGCGGTCGCTACGAGAACGTCCTGCTCGCCGTGCTGTTCGCGACCTTCGGGTTCGTCTTCTTCGACCGGCTCGCACTGAACTTCCTGACCCCGTACTTCAAGGACGAACTCGGGCTGAACAACGCCCAGATCGGGCTGCTCGGCGGGATCCCTGCGCTGACCTGGGCGATCGCCGGGATCAGCGTCGGCTACCTGTCCGATCGCGCCGATCGGCGCAAGCCGCTGCTGATCGCGGCGATCCTCGCCTTCACCGTGTTCTCGGCGCTGTCGGGCTTCGTCGGTGGGCTCGCGAGCCTCCTGTTGTTCCGGGCTTTGATGGGGGCGGCCGAGGGTGCCGTGCTCCCGTTGTCACAGCCGCTGATGCTGTACTCGTCCACGCCGCACCGCCGTGGGCTGAACATGGGCCTGGTGCAGGGGTCGTCGGCGGGGCTGCTCGGTGGCGTCCTCGGCCCGATCGTCACGGTGTGGCTCGCCGAGTCGTTCGGGTGGCGCACGGCCTTTTACGCGACCGTGATCCCCGGGTTGGTCATGGCGGGGCTGGTGCTCTGGCTCGTGCGCGACCTGCGGATGCGGCATCCCGCGACGGTCGCGCTCGACGGCGAGGACGCGCCTGAGCCCGGCGCGAGCGGCTGGGGCGGGGTGCTGCGGCACCGCAACATCGTGGTCTGCCTGGCGATCGCGGTGTTCTTCCTGACCTGGTTCCTGACGACCCAGACGTTCACCCCGCTCTACCTCGTCGAGGTGAAGGGGTTCGGGCCGGGTGACGTCGGGTTCGTCCTGAGCGGGATCGGGATCGCGTGGGTGCTGTGGGGCGCGCTGGTCCCCGGGATCTCCGACCGGATCGGCCGGAAGCCGACGATGATCGGCTTCTCGGCGGTGGCGGCGGTGTCGCCGCTGGCGATCATGATGATCGACAGCCCTGGCCTGCTGTTCGGCGCGCTCGTGCTGACCTACACCGGGCTGGGCTGCTTCACGCTGTTCATGGCGACGATCCCGGCGGAGACCGTGCCGCGTGCCGTCATGGCCACTGCGCTGGGCCTGATCATGGGTGTCGGTGAGGTCGTGGGTGGGTTCGTGGCGCCCGCGCTCGCCGGGCAGCTGTCGGACGTGTTCGGGCTCGACGCCGCGATGCTCGTCTCCGCGGGCGCCGCGTTGGTCGTCACGCTGCTCAGCCTGGCCCTGATCGAGACCGCGCCCGCCCGGACCGGCCGGTGACCGGTGGGGTGAGCGGGCAGGCCGTCCGCTGGTACGGACCGAAGGACCTGCGCCTGGAGGCGGTGCACCTGCCGGCTCCGCGTGCGGGGGATGTGCTGGTGCGGGTTGCGTATTGCGGGGTTTGCGGCAGCGACCTGCACGAGGTGGCTGACGGGCCGCACGCGATCCCCGTCGACCGGCCCCACTCGCTGTCCGGCGCCGTGGCGCCGCTGACTCTCGGGCACGAGTTCTCCGGGGTGGTGGCCGCCACCGGCACGGGGGTCGAGGGCCTTCCCGTGGGCGCGCCCGTCGCCGTGGAGCCGAACTACCGGTGCTGGCGGTGTCCGGCCTGTCGCGAGGGGAGGACGGAGGTGTGCGCCGGCTTCGGATTCGCCGGGCTGATGGGCGACGGCGGCATGGCCGAGTACGCGCTCGTCCCGTCGTACATGGTCCACCGGCTGCCCGACGGCTTCGACCTCGCCGTCGCGGCGGTGCTCGAGCCGGCCGCGGTCGCACTGCACGGGATCCGCCGCTCCGCGTTCGACGCAGGGCAGACCGCGGTGGTCGTCGGGCTCGGGCCGGTCGGTCTGATCGTGTGCGCGCTGCTGCGGGAGGCCGGGGCGGCGTGTGTCGTCGGGGTCGACCCGGTGCCTGCGCGCCGGGAGATGGGGCGCCGCTTCGGTGTCGACGCGGCGCTCGCCCCGGACGCGGACGTCGCCGCCGCTCTCGAGCAGCTCACCGGCGGCGATCGGGCGCACGTCGCGTTCGAGGTGGTCGGCTCCCAGGCCGCGGTGGGCGTCGCGCTGTCGAGCGTGCGCAGCGGCGGCGAGTTGCTGCTGCTCGGGTTGGTCGACGAGCTGACGCTCCCCGCGTACGACATGGTCAACGCAGAGCTGCGGGTCACCACCAGCGTGGGCTACCGCGGCTGCCACCCGGAGCTGATCCGGTTGGTCACGCGCGGCCGGCTCGACCTGGCCGCGCTGGTCTCGGACGTGGTCGCGCTCGCCGATGCCCCGGCGGCGCTGCTCGACATGGCCGCTGGAGCGCCGACGGCGATCAAGACGCTCGTCCGGTGCGGGGAGGACCGATGACGTTCGCCGACGATCTGTTCGCCGGCCGCACCGTGGCCGTCACCGGCGGGACATCGGGCATCGGCGCCGGCACCGCGCTGCGCTTCGCCCAGCTCGGGGCGACCGTGCACGCGTGGGGCCTCGATGCAGGAGGTGCTGAGGCGCCGCGACACGAACGGGTCGGTGTCGCGGAGGTCGACGTGACCGACGCCCCGGGCCTCGCCGCGGCGTTCGCCGGCCTCCCCGCGCTCGACGTGCTCGTCTGCTGCGCGGGGATCAGCCGCGACCGCGACGAGTACGGGCTGGGCGTGTTCGGATCGGTGCTGGAGGTCAACCTCACCGCCACGATGCGCGCCGCCGAACTCGGCCGGCCGCTGCTCGCCCGGTCGGGTGGCAGCATCGTCACGACGGCGTCGATGTACTCCTTCTTCGGCGCGGCCGACCGGCCGGCGTACGCGGCGAGCAAGGGCGGGATCGCGCAACTGACCCGATCGCTGGCCGCCGAGTACGCCGCGGACGGGGTCCGGGTCAACGCGGTCGCGCCCGGCTGGATCGACACGCCGCTCTCCCGCGGCCTGCAGGCCGACGCGGCGGCGAGCGGGGAGATCCTGCGCCGCATGCCGTTCGGGCGTTGGGGGCGGCCCCGCCACGTCGCCGACGTGGTGGTGTTCCTCGCGTCCGCGGCCGCGTCCTACGTGACGGGAGTCGTCCTGCCGGTGGACGGGGGCTACCTCACGACGTGAGAATGGGCCACCTGCGCCGTCGAGGAGGTCGGTGTGCCAGCTGCGACCGTGGTCTCTTCCGTGTCCACCGCTGCGGTCGCCATCGGGGACCGGCTGGCGTACTGGGAGGACTACAACGCGGACGCGCTGGTCGGGCTGACCTGCACCACCTACCAGCCCGACGGGCTGCTCGCCCGCCAGTGCAACCTGAGCCTGGATGCCTTCCGCGTGGCCGACATCGCCGGCAACCCGCACGCGATCGAGCGGGCCCCCGGGATGGTCCGCTCGCGACCGAAGGATGCGACGTTCGTGTCGATGATGGTCGAGGGCGACGCGTTCTTCTACCACTCGGGCGGGTGCCTGATCCTGCGGCCGGGCGACACCGTCGTCTACGACACCGACCAGCCCTACTTGTTCGGGTTCGGCACCTCCATGCGGCAGCTGCTGGTCGACATCCCCCATCAGCTGTTCACCGAACGGTGCGAGCAGCGGCCGGCGAGCCACGGCCCGGTGCTGGTGCCGGGCGATGACCCCGGGGTGCCGGGGACGAGTGCACGCGCGCTGCGCCGCGTGCTGCTCGACATGGTCGCCGAGCCGTCCGCCGGGGCCGACGCCGCGGGGGAGCAGGTCCTCGATCTGGTGCAGACCATGCGGACCGGCCGAGGCTCGTCGAGCAGCATGTCGCACCTGCTGGCCGCGAAAGCGTTCATCGCCGGTCATCTCGGTGACCCGGGGCTGAGCGTCGACGTCGTCGCCCGCGCGGCCGGCGTGACACCCCGGCACCTGAATCGCGCATTCGCCCCCGAGCAGACGACCGTCGCCCAGTACATCCTCGCCCGCAGGCTCGAGCGGGCGCGGGCAGACCTCACGTCGCCGCAGCTGGCGCACTTCCGCATCGCCGACATCGCCTTCCGCTGGGGATTCTCCTCACAGGCGCACTTCAGCCGGCTGTTCCGCGCCCGGTTCGGCTGCTCACCGTCGCAGGCGCGAACCGGGTGACTTGGTGCCGCAGATAGGCAGGCGGCCGGTCGGTCCGGCCGGTGTCGCCCCGGCCGGGTCTGATCTGCTTCGGATCGGGGGCGGCCATGCCCTTGCTGGAGCGCGGAGAGTTCTGGACCAGCGTGTCATCAAGCGTTCGCCGGGTCCGTGCCTCACATGTTGGCGGATGGCGACGGCGGCGGCCGCTCATGGCGTCGGAGGCTGTCGGTTGATGGCCGCCGCCCTGGCAGGGCTCGCAACAGATGGGAACGGGTGCGATCAGCGGAAACGCCGTCGGCGTTACGACGGTCGAGCTATCTGCCGCCCTGAGCAGGCGGTCTCGCCCGCTGGCTGCGTTGTCGGACGACCTGAGTACGCCCCCCGTACGAGGATCACCTCTGGCGCCCCCGGTGTTGTAGTCGTGATCGGTCAGGAACTACAGACCGCCTGCGTGGTGCGTCGTGCGGCAGAAGCATGACGACTTGATTGGGACGTCGGCGCGGGCGAGGGCGACGTCGAGCTGTTGCTTGACGATTCGAGCGGGCTCGGCCTTTCCCAGCCGAACGAGGCACTCGTGGTAGCCGTGCAGGCTCCACACGTTGCCGGGGTGCCAGGACGAGCGTGGGATCGACGGGTCGTACCCCAGGTCCTCGGCGTAGACGGTCTCGGCCTCCTCGACGCGACCTTGCTCGAGCAGCAAGGCGCCGTAGGCGTGGCGCGTGGGCTGCATCCAGCCCCACGGCTCGTCGTACGGCAGCGCGTCGTCGAGCGCGATCGCCCGGCGCAGGTGCTCGAACGCCGCGTCGAACCGGCCGCGCCGGTACTCGAGCTCGCCGTCGAGCATCGCCCCGGCGACGGCGAGGATGTCCTGACACGTGTTGTTGAACAGGTAGCGCGAGTCGGGTACGCGCTGGACGGCGGCGAGGAACGCGTCGCGCGCCACCTCGGCTTCCTCCATGCGCCCGGTCGCGGCGTACGCGACGCCCTGCGCGTAATGCGTCATCGCCGTGGTGGTGCAGTAGAGCCCGGGGTCGGACGGCAGCGGTAGCGCGAGGATGTCCTCCCACATCCCGAAGCGGATGAGCACGTGCAGGCGCATGGGGACGAACGCCTCGAGGTAGTCGGCCATCGGCGGCTGCTCGATCCGCAGCAGCTCCTCGGGCAGCGAGGCCTCGAGGTCGGCCGCAACGGCCAGCGCAACCTGCGACCGGCCGAGGAACATCGCCCCGTAGATCGCGAAGTGGCGGTCGTGCGCGTGGTAGAGCGCGTAGAACCCGACCCGGCCCTCGCGCGCGACGTACTTCTCGTTGACCTCGATCGCGCGCAGGTTCGACTCGAGCGTGCTCTTGTAGTCGCCGCACAGCACGTCGATGTGCGTCGGCATGTGGACCAGGTGGCCGGCGTCGGGGACGAGCGAGCGCAGCTGGTCGGCGACCGGCAGCGCGTGCTCGGGGAACGGCGACATCTCCATCAGGTGCACGTAGAGGTGCACGAGTCCGGGGTGCTTGCGGCCGCCGGGCCGCTCGAGCGCGCGCTCGAGCACGTCCTTCGCCTCGAGCGTCGCCGCACCCTCGGACGGCTGGCCCGTGTAGCGATCCCACAGCGCCCACGGCGTGAGGTTCATCAGCGCGTCGGCGAAGAGCGCCGCGACGTCGAGATCGTCGGGATGCGCGCGATACACCTCACGCATCGCCCCGGCGTAGTCGGCGTTCCACGCGACGAGGTCGGCCGACGGGTCGTTGGCCTGGTAGCGGCTCTCGAGCGCCTCGACGAGCGCCCGTTCGACCGGCGCGGCGCGGTCGGCGCACGCGCGCGCCGCTGCGACCTCGTCGCACGCCTTCTCGAGCGACGCCGCGAGGTCGACAGGGTCGAACGCCTCCCACTGCTTGTTGTAGTTCGGACCGATCGCGTAGGCGATCCCCCAGTGGGCCAGCGCGAAGCCCGGGTCGAACTCGACCGCGCGCTCGAAGCACCGGATCGCCTCCTCGTGGTGAAACGCGTAGGACCACAGAAGTCCGCGGTCGAACCACGTCTGGGCGCTCGTCGAGGCCGTCGACGTCCCGCGCGTGTAGGTGCCGAGATCGAAGTAGGGCTCCATCGCTGCCGCTCCCCTCCTGGACTCCCCACGGTCCTACAGCGTCTGGCCCCAGGTCCAGCGAGGCTCAGACGGCGGCGCGCCTGGGATCCTCCGCCGTGCACGGCCGGTTCAGGGGAACCGTCCGTTCCGGTCGTGATTGGTGGGCGGGGCCAACACCCGCACCGGGGCGGTCCAGATCGCGCGGGACAGCGGCTGGCTGTGACCCCGCTCTCGGCCCGCCGGCCGGCCGTGACAGCGCTTGCTGCCCGTGGGCCCGTTCGCGTTCGAGCCGAAGTTCGACGAAGCCCTTGACTGGACTTCCGGGCGACCCGAGCAGCTCGGCTCGAGGCGCGGGGTCACGCCCTGCCGGTCCTCTCGAGGATCTCCAGGTAGTGGGGGTTGTACATGATGCCCAGGATGTTGCCGAACGGGTCGATGACGGACGCGATCACGAAGCCTGACTCCGGCTCGGGTGGGGGCGGCATGGGCGTGATGGGCTGGTACTCCGTGGCACCCATCGACAGCAGCCTGCTGAATGCCGCCTCGATGTCGTCCACGTGCCAGTTCATCACGACGCCGCCCGGGGTGGTCGCCGCGCCTTTTGGGGCGTAGCGGCGATCGAGCAGCCCCAGCTCGGCTTGGTAGTCGCCGATGCGGAACTCGACATAGGAAGGTGGCCCGTCGACGGGGCGTACGAAGTACGGCTCCACGCCCAACAGCTCCGCGTACCACTGCGTCGCCGCCGGCATGTCCTCGGCCCAGTAGGTGATCGTGCAGAAACCTCGCAACATGGCAGCGCTCCTTCATCGTCCCCGCCGGTCTGTCCGTCGGGTCTCCAGCGGTCAGTGCCTCGATGACGGCCCCACTGTCACAGCGCTATATGACATCCTCCGTCATATAGCTGAGGAAGTTTCCGGGACATGAGATCCGACCGACTGCTCTCGATCATGCTGCTGCTGCAGACCCATGGGCAGCTGCCCGCCGGCGAGCTGGCCGCGCGTTTGGAGGTGTCGGTCCGCACGATCATGCGGGACGTGGAGGCCCTGTCCGCGGCCGGCGTTCCCGTCTACACGGTGCGCGGCCCGCACGGCGGCATCGCCCTGCTGCCCGGCTTCCGCACCGACGTCACCGGGCTGACCGCGGACGAGTCGCGGGCCCTTTTCGTACTGCTCTCCGGCAGCGCCCACGCCGACCTGGGCCTGGGTCAGGCCATCGGGTCCGCGCTGCGGAAGGTGATGGCCGCGCTGCCCGCGCCGCACCGGCCGGGCGCCGACCTGGCGAGCCGTCGCATCCTCATCGACCCGGCCCGCTGGGGCGGGACACCCGGACCCGAGCGTCCCGCCGGCGAGCTGGTCGTGTTCCAGCAGGCCGTCTTCACCGACCGGCGCCTGCGGCTGCGGTACCGGCACCGCCGCGACAACCGGGTCCGCTCCTACACCCTCGACCCGTACGGCCTGGTCAACAAGGCCGGCGTCTGGTACCTCGTCGCCGACCACCGCGGCGAAGCCGGGCTCTTCCGCGCCGACCGCACACTGTCCGCCGGCGTCATCGACGAGCCCGTCCAGCGCCGTGACGGCGTGGAACTGGCAGAGGTGTGGGACACCCTCCGGCGCCGCATCGACGACATCCCCGCTCCGCTCGCGGTCACGGTCAGCGTGCACCGCGAGGTTCTGGCCAAGTTCCTCCGCGTCCACGAAGCCGACCTGGCCGCGTCGCCCGCCGACGGCGGGCTCCACGAGGCCGTCGGCGATCCAGCCCGGGAGATCGTCGAACTGCGCTTCCGCGCCCTGATCGCAGCCGAGGCGCTCCTCGCGTTCGGCCCCGATGTCGAAGTGCTCGCCCCGGACGAACTGCGCCAGGCCCTCGCCCGCAAGGCGGCCGAAACCGCCGCGCTCTACACCACCGTCGAAGACAGATGAGGGCGCGAGATGCCGGGCGGCAGCAGCAGTCGCCGCTCAGGAACACCACCTGCCGGAGCAGGCACATCGTCACCCCCGCACCCGGAGCGCCGGAGTCGAGCACAGAACGACGATCGGGCCGGAGCGCAGGTTCTCGCCCGCGTGTCGCGTTGCTCGGTGCAGACAAGGGTGAAGATCCGAACCCGCCTGACGGCCGAAGCCGTCATCGGAGGCGTACTCGGATCGCCCGGTCAACCGGTGAGGAACGTGTCGAGGGCGGCGAGGACGGCGCCGGGGCGCTCCGCGACCACCCAGTGTCCGCACTCCGGGATCGAGCCGCCGGTGACGTCGGTCGCGAACTCGCGCAGCATGTCCACGATCCGCGGTCCCCAGCGGTCCGCGCCGCCGAGGGCGAGCACGGGGATGGTGAGTGGCTCCTTCGCCAGCGTGCGGTTGTCCTCCGCGTCCTGGGGGAAGGCGCGGTACCACTCCAGCGTGGCGCGGGTGGCGCCCGGCTGGGCGAGGGAGCGGGCGTACAGGCCGATCTCCTCGTCGGTGATGGCGCCGTGGTTGGTGGCTCGGCCGCGCAGGAACGCCTCGACGTAGCCGTGTTCGCGGCCGTGGATGAGGAATTCGGGCATGTCCCGGTTCATGTGGAAGGGGAAGTGCCACGTCATCGGGTCGGCGAAGATGCCGTCCCAGACCGCGGCGCCGGGTAGCGGGGCATCGAGGAAGCCGAGGTGGGTGACCGTGTCCCGGCACGTCGCCGCCCAGGCGTAGGCCACCATCGCCCCGATGTCGTGCCCGACGACCTGCACCGTGTCGAAGCCGAGCTGGGCACGCAGCGCGTCCAGCTCGTGGGCCATGGTGACCTTGTCGTAGCCGGTCAGCGGTTTCGACGACCGGCCGGCGCCCTTGAGGTCCACCGCGACCACGGTGCGGGTGCGAGCCAGCTCGGGCATGATCGGCCGCCACTCGTGCCAGGTCTGGGGCCAGCCGTGCAGCAGCACGACCGCGGGGCCGGAGCCGCCGATCACCGCGTGCAGCCGTACCCCGGGCGCCACCTCCCTCATCACGTGGTCGAAGCCGTCGGGGGTGTCGGACATCCTGTTCTCCTTCTCTCGTGACGGCGCCGGGTCAGCCGGCGAGGGACAGCCCGGCGGAGCGCACCACCTCGAGGCTGCGCAACGCGTCGTCGGGCGTGACGAGCGGACGGACCCGACCGGCGGCGACGTCCGCGAAGTGCGCGAGCTGCCGTGCGAACGCGTCGGCACCCGCGACGGGGCGGCGGTCCTCGGTCACCGGCTCGAGCCAGGACGGCTCGGACTGGGAGAAGACCGTCATGTCCGGCACCGAGACCGAGCCCCGCGATCCCGCGATCAGCAGGCACGGCTGCCCCGGGTGGTGGGGGAAGGTCGGATCGTCCTGCGTGGCCTGGTCCCAGCCCCACGGCGAGACGGCGCAGTCGGAGCCGACGAGGGTGCCCACGGCCCCGTTCTCGAACCGCAGGACGAGCCCCGCCGTGTCCGCGACCTCGAGCCCGCGCGCCTTGTTCGAGACGATGGCCTCCATCCCGACGATCTCCCCCACGAGGTGGCGGAGCAGGTCGACCTCGTGGATGAGGTTGATCAGCAGCATCCCCCCGCCGGGACGGCGGCGGCGCCACTCGACGTCGAAGTAGGAGTCGTTCTTGTGGGTGGCCCAGACGGCGGCGACGGCGCGGATCTCGCCGAGCCGCCCCTCCTCGATCAGGGCCCGCGCGGCTGCGACCCCGGGATGGTGGCGGCGGTGGTGGCCGACGAGGACCCGGGCGCCCGGGTCAGCGGCGACCCGGTCCAGCAGCGGCTGCGCCTGGTCCCGGTCCACGGCCACGGGCTTCTCGACGAGGACCGCGACGCCGGCGTCGAGGCAGTCGAGGGCGTGGGCCACGTGCAGCTCGCTGGGGCTCGCGACGATCACCCCGTCCAGGTCGCCGCGGGCCAGCATCTCCCGGTGATCGGGGTAACGGGCGAGGTCGAGCAGCTCGTCCGGCAGCGGCCGGTCCCAGGCGAAAGTGGGATCGGCGACGGCCACGAGGTCGGCGCGGTCCGACTTCGCGACGAAGCGGCTGTGGCGCAGGCCGAAGGTGCCGGCCCCGATCAGTCCGAGTCGGCTGCGCGGCGGGTCGTGCGGGGTCATGGATGGGCCTGCCCTTCGTCGGAGTCGGCTCGGATCATGCTGCGGGAGGCCGCGCACGAACCAGCCATGATTGCCGCTCAGTGGCAGTGTGGGTGGTCGGCAAGCGAGCGGAAGGGGAACCGATGTCGGGCAACAACGCCGTCCCGGGTCGGAGCGTGTCGAGCAAGCTGCTGGCGGTGCTGGACTGTTTCGACATCGCCAACCCGGCGCTGAGCCTCACCGAGATCGCGACGCGCTCGGGGCTCCCGCTGTCCACGACCCGCCGGCTGATCGTCGAACTCGTCGCATGGGGCGGCCTGCAGCGGCTGCCGGACCAGCGCTACCAGGTGGGGTTGCGGCTCTTCCGGATCGGGTCGCTGGCCCCGCAGCAGCGCGGGCTCAGCGAGGCCGCCGTGCCGATCATGCAGGACCTGTGCGAGGCGACCCAGGAGAACGTCCAGCTGGCGGTGCTCGACGACGGCGAGGCCCTCTGCATCGAGAAGATCTCCGCCCAGCGCGCGGTCCCGACCGCGACCCAGGTGGGCGGTCGGCTACCGCTGCACGCCACCGGCGTCGGCAAGGTGCTGCTCGCCTTCTCCCCGCCGCCCCTGCTCCGCGGCGCGGTCGAGGGGGGACTGGCGCCGTTGACGCGCAACACCCTCACCCAGGCCGGGCGGTTGGCGTCCAACCTCGACCTCGTCCGCGAGCAGGGCGTGGCCTACTCCTTCGAGGAGATGACGCTCGGCGCGGTCTCCGTCGCTGCCCCGGTCCGGGATTCCGCCGGGCGGCTCAGCGGGGCGCTCGGGATCGTGACCCACTCGCACACCCGGCTCGAGCACCTGGCCCCGGCTGTGCGGACCGCCGCCCTCAGCATCTCCCGCCGACTCAGCCTGACCTGAGTCCTGCCACTGGATGGCAGTCCAGGGTGGTGTCCGAGCTCGGCGGGCCCGCACGATCCTGGGGTCAGCGAGGCAGGGCGGGAACGAGGAGGTCCATCAGTGTCGACGAGCCGGGAGGACGGACTGGCCCTGCGGGAGCTGGTCGACAACTGGGTGCTGTGGCGCGACGCCGGTGACTGGGAGCGCTTCGCCACGGCGTGGGACCCGATCGACGGCTGGATGACGGCGACCTGGTTCCAGGGGCCCGCCACGGAGTTCATCGCCGCGAGCCGGAGCGGGTTCGAGTCCGGGGTCCGCATCCTGCACTTCCTGGGCGGGCACACTTCGGACGTCGTCGACGACCGGGCGATCGCCCAGACCAAGATGACGATCGACCAGCGGGCCGAGGTCGACGGCGTCGAGGTCGACGTCGTCTGCGCCGGACGCTTCTACGATTTCTGCGCCCGGGTCGACAACGAGTGGAAGATCGTCCGCCGCCAGCCGATCTATGAGAAGGACCGGCTGGACGTCGTGGACCCCGCGGCGCGGCTCGAGCTCGATCCCGAGCTGCTGGGGCGGTTCCCGGCCGGGTACCGCCACCTCGGCTACCTGCAGACCAAGGCGGGATTCACCGTCAGGACCGGCCTGCCCGGCCTGACCGGGTACGTCGTCGAACGGCTCTACGAGGAGGGCGAGAAATGGCTCGCCGGTTCCGCGACCGCGGGCGACCCGCACGCCGGGGGCGCCTCGTGACCGCCAACGTCGGGCCGTTCGCCCTGACCTGCAGCGCCAACACGCTGCGCCACGCCGACATGTCCGAGCGGCTGCGGGCGGTGTCCGCCGCCGGCTTCACCGGGCTCGGCCTGCGCCTCGCCGACCACCGGGCGAGTGGCCTCGGCGCGGGCGAGCTGCGGGCCGGGCTCGACGCCCACGGCCTGCGCCTGCTCGAGATGGAGCACCTCTGGGACTGGGCCGACCCGACGTGCGACCCGGCCGAGGATGAGATCTGGGCGCTGGCCGACACCGTCGGGTTCCGCCAGCTGAACGTGTCGATGTTCGCCGAGCACGAGACCGCTGCGCTCGTGGCGAGGTTCGGCGCGCTCTGCGATCGGGCCGCCGAGCACGGTGTGCTGGTCGCGTTGGAGTTCATGCCGTTCACCACCATCCGGACCCTGCCGGAGGCGTGGCACATCGTGTGTGCGGCGGATCGCGCGAACGCCGGGGTCCTGATCGACGTGTGGCACTGGCGGCGGACCTCGGCGACCCTGGACGACCTCGCCGCCGTGCCGACCGACCGGATCACCTCCCTTCAGCTGTGCGAGGCACGGACCGAGGCGCTGCCGGACATGCGGGAGGAGGCCCGCCACCACCGCGAGCTGCCCGGTCGGGGCCAGGGCGCGGACGGCGGCACCGCGGCCCTGCTCGCGGGTATGGCTGCACAGGGGCTCACCTGCCCGGTCGCGGTCGAGATGTTCTCCGACGAGCTCGACGCGCTGCCGGCGGCCCGTACAGCGGCCATCACCGCGGCGGCGTGCGCGGAGGTGCTCGCCGCCGCGGGCTGGGCCTCCGGGACGTGGGCGACGAACCTCAGCCGCGGCGTCAACCCCTGACCACCAGCGACCCGGACACGACCAAGGCCCCGCGATGACGCTCGGGACCACCGTCCGGACCGGCTCCAGTGAGCCCGAGTCCGCCCGGGTCGTCGTCGAGAGCCTGCGGAACGCCCCGACGCACGCCTCCGCACGATCCTGACCGGCCTGGTCGAGCACCTCCCGGCCGCCCCCACCGCGCTCGTGGCCCTGCAGGCTGCGCTCGGCACCACCGATCCCTCCGGGCACCTGTTCCACCTCGCGCGCGATCTCGGTGCCGAGATGTCCCTCACGGCGCTCGGTCTGCCTGCCGACGGTGTCGACGCCGTCGTCGAGTAGGTCCTGGCCGCCCCGTACGCGAATCCCCGTCCCGGTCGCCGGGCCCGCTCTGCGCCACGTGCTGCGCAACGCCCGCGCCGGCGTCCCGCCGACGCCCGCCTGATCCCCGCACCACCGTCACCGCACCCTCGTCCAAAGGAGGACACATGAGTGCGCCACCCTCGACCGACCTGCAGCGCCTGATCGACCGCCACGGGGTCGGCCGCCTGCAACGACGCGTTCTGTTGCTGTGCGCCGGGGTCCTTCTCCTCGACGGCATCGACATCGCGATGGTCAGCTACCTCGCGCCCTCGCTGATGGCCGATTGGGGCCTGTCCAAGGCCCAGCTCGGGCCGGTGGTGACGAGCGGGCTGGTCGGTCTCGCCCTGGGGTCGTTGGTCGGGGGCCCCCTTGCCGACCGGCTCGGCCGCCGTCGGATCATCATCGCCTCGTTGGTGTTCTTCGGGCTGATGTGCGCGGCCACCGCTCTCACCACCGACATCTGGTGGTTCTCGATCCTGCGCGTGCTGACCGGGTTCGGGCTCGGCGCGGCGATGCCCAGCTCGACGACCCTGGTCTCGGAGTACGCCCCGTCGCGACGTCGCGGCGTGATGATGGCGATCGCCTACTGCGGCGTGACCCTCGGCGCCGCGCTCGCCGGGTACTTGACCAGCGCGATGGTGCAGATCGCGAGCTGGCACTGGGCCCTGATCGTCGGTGGTGTGCTGCCGCTGGCCTACGCCGTCGTCGTGCACCGGTGGCTGCCCGAGTCACCCAAGTTCCTGGCCCGGCGCGCCGATCGCGCGGACGAGCTGGCGGTCCTGGTGAACCGGATGCTGCCCGAACCCGTCCCGGCGGGTACCCGGTTCACGCTCGACGAGCCGTCCACCGGCGCCGGAGTCTCGGTCGGAGGGCTCTTGGCGAGCCGCTTCCGGTTGGGCACCGCGACCATCTGGCTCGGGTTCGTCGCGGCCTTCTTCATCATCTACCTGGTGAACAGCTGGCTGCCCATCCTGTTGACCGACGTGGGCTTCTCGCTGACCGCGACGGCGACGATCGGTGTGCTGCTGCAGCTCGGTGCCACGATCGGCAACTTCGGTATCGGCTGGCTGATGGACCGCTTCGGCCTGCACCGCACCGCCGCCGTCGGAATGGCCTGTGCGGCCGTGATGCTGGTGCTGATCGCCGTCGCCCCGCCGACGATGGTCGTCGTCGGCGTCCTGATCTTCCTCCTCGGGGTGTTCCTCCACCCTGCCGGCACCGGCTTCCCCATCCTGTCGGCTGCGTTCTACCCCACGGCGATCCGCGCGACCGGGACGAGCTGGGCCACCGGGATCGCGCGCATCGGGGCGATCGGCGGCGCTGCGGCGGGCACCCTCCTGGTCGCCCTGGGACTGCAGTACCAGCAGGTCTTCCTGGTCCTGCTCGTGCCGGCGGCCGTCACCATCTCGGCCGTCGTGCTCAAGGGTCGGGCGGCGCGCACGCCGAAGGCCACGTCCGACGACACCCGTGACCGGCGACCCGAGCCCCTGACCGCCGACGAGCCCGTGTGACCCTGTCCGCGCGGCCACCGTCGAGTTCGAGGACGGGGCCGCGGGCACCCTGGTGGCGCCCGACAGCGGCGCGTCGCCCCAGGCAACTCAGATCATCCGACCGTCCCGAATGGGGAGGCCCTGTGCCCGTCGCCTACGCGTCGCCACCCGCACCGTTCACGCTCGGTGCGATGTGCTTCCGTGACCGCCCGTTCCCGCAGATTCTCGCCGCGGCATCGTCCGGGGGCTTCCCCGGGATCGGGCTCACGGTGGGCCAGTGCGTTTCCGCGCTGGAACGGGGGATCCCGCTCGAGGAGATCCCGAAGCGCCTCGCCGACGCCGGACTCACGCTGGCCGAGTTCGAGCTCGTCCGGCTCGGCGACAACGGCCCGACGCGCCACGCGAACGGCCTGGTCGAGGAGCTCATCGAGACGCTTCGCCCCGACCGGGTGCACACCGCGGCCTTCACCGGCGACCTCCCTGCCGCCGCGGACCGGTTCGCGGAGCTGTGCGAACGGCACCCGGACACGCTGATCGCGGTGGAGTTCATGCCGTACTCGGTGGTGCGCGACCTCCCCGAGGCCCGGCGTCTCGTAGCCCACGCCGGTGCGCCCAACGCGGCGATCGTCCTGGACATCGTGCACTTCTTCCGCTCGGGCAGCGCGGTCGACGAGATCGACGCCGACTGTCTGCGTGACGTCGCCGTGGTCCAGCTCTCCGACGTGTCCTCCCGCCCCGGAGTCGACCTCGCGCGCGAGGCCCGCCACCTCCGGACCTATCCGGGCCGGGGCACCCTCGA
Organism: Pseudonocardia hierapolitana; assembly: GCF_007994075.1. NCBI lineage: Bacteria > Bacillati > Actinomycetota > Actinomycetes > Pseudonocardiales > Pseudonocardiaceae > Pseudonocardia > Pseudonocardia hierapolitana. The sequence continues at coordinate 6,558,475 of NZ_VIWU01000001.1, forward strand.
CACGGTCGGCTTCCTGCGCCGTGTCCGCGAGTCGACCGCCGAGCTCCCGCCGATCAGCGTGGAGCCCGTCTCCGACGCCCTCGAACGCCTGCCGTTGGAGGTCGTCGCGGAGGAGATCGTGTTCTCCACGCTGGGCGTGCTCGAGCAGTCCGCCCGGTCCTGAACCACCACAGCGGAGACGAGAGCGACGATGCCCGAGACATTCGTGTTGATCAACGGCGCCTGGCACGGCGGCTGGGCGTGGCGGCCGGTGGCCCGACACCTCCGAGCAGCGGGCCACCGCGTGCTGACGCCCACCCTGCCGGGCCTGCACGACGGCGACGATCCGACGGACCTGCACCTGTCGGACGTGGTCGACGCCGTGGTGGACCTCGTCGAACGGGAGGACCTGCGCGACGTGACCCTCGTCGGCCACAGCTGGGGCGGCTACCCGATGACCGGTGCCGCTCACCACCTTCGGACACGCCTGCGCAAGCTCGTCTACTGGAGCGCCTTCGTCCCGGCTCGCGGCCGCTCGCTCCACGACGAGATCCCGCCGGGGTACCAGGAGCTGTTCGCCGACCTGGCAAGGGCGTCCGACGACAACACCGTGGCGCTGCCGCTGGACGTGTGGCAGGCCGCGTTCGTCCACGACGCGCCCGAGGACGTGCAGCGGGCCCTCCACGAGCTGATGGTGCCGCACCCGTACCAGTACTTCACCGAGACCGTCGAACCACTCGACGCCGCGGCCGGGATCCCGGTCGCCTACGTCCTGAGCCGTGAGGACATCGCACTGCCGCCCGGCGAGTACGGGTGGGACCGCTTCGCCGAGCGGCTCGGCGTCGAGCCGCTCGTCGCCCCCGGAAGCCACGAGGCCTGCTTCACCGCGCCGGAAGGTCTCGCACACGCTCTGTTGAAGGCCTGACGTGCGTACCGTCCCCGCTGCGGCAGCCGGGTCCCGGAGGTCGGGGTGTGCTCCGCACTCACGCACGCCCGTGCGGTCGACCACCTCTGGCTGCTCCTGGACGGAACAGGGCTCATTGCATCGCCGACGCCGGCGTCGGGCGCACTCGGGTCACGACGGTGCGGTCCGTGAGCAGCAGCTCGCCGACCGTCGGGCCGATGCGCTCGCGCCACTCGGGGTCCTCGTAGACGGCGGCGGAGCGCCCCACGCGGTCGTCCTCGTCGTCGAACCGGCGGATCCAGACGTGGCCGTCCTCGTCCTCCTCGTCGATGAACGAGGCGATCACGGTCATCCCCTTGGCCTGCTGGAACGGGAGGACGACGTCTTCCATGTAGCGGACCCAGTCGTCCCGACGTCCGGGGCGGGCCCGGTAGCGGCGAATCTCGTAGAACATGGTGGTCCTCAGGAGTCGAGGGTCAGGACGATCTTGCCGCGCGTGCGGTTCGTCTCGCCGAGGGCGTGCGCGATGGCGGTTTGTTCGAGGGGGAAGGTGCGTGCGACCTCGACCCGGACGTCGCCGGCGTCGATCAGTTCGGCGATGCGCGCGAGCGCGGCACCGTCGGGCTCGACGAGGAACGAGGACGCGTGGCCGTTGATGGCCTCGACCGCGGCGGCGAGCGCCTCGGACACCCCGCCGGGCACGGCGACGATCGACCCGCCCTCGCGCAAGGTGGCGACCAGCCGCAGGTCCTCGCCCCCGCCGACCAGGTCGACGACGCTGTCGATGTTCTTGATCAGCGATTCGTACCCGGCTTCGTGGTAGTCCACGACCTCGTTCGCGCCGAGCTCGCTCAGCCACTCGTGGTTCGCAGTGCTCGCGGTCGCCACCACGTGCGCGCCGAGATGGCGGGCGAACTGGACCGCGAAGTGGCCCACACCCCCGGCCGCCGCCGTGATCAGGACCCGCTGTCCCGGCTGCACGTGCAGGGTGTCGACGAGGATCTGCCATGCCGTGAGCGCCGCCAGCGGCACCGCCGCGGCCTGCGCATCGTTCAGCGAGGTCGGTGAGTGGGCGAACTGTCGCGCCGGCGCGGTGACGTACTCGGCGTAGCCACCTGCTGCGCGCGGGAACCACGGCATGCCGTAGACCCGGTCTCCCACGGCCAGGGTCGTGACACCGAAACCGACCTCCTCGACGACGCCGGCCACGTCCCAGCCGAGGACGAAGGGCGGTTCGCCGAGGACTCTGGCCATTCCGTGTCCTTCCCGGGTCTTCCAGTCGACGGGGTTCACCCCGGCGGCGTGGACGCGGACGAGAACCTCGGTGGGCAGTGGCACGGGCCGCGGGAGCGTCTCGACGGCGAGCACCTCGCCACCACCGAGGCAGTGCTGGACGACTGCACGCATGGCGTTGATCTGTTCGGGCATGCGTCCAGCCTCGTCCGGCTCGAGAACACAGGGCAGTGGCTAGAAGGACATCATGCGTAACATTCCGGCCATGTCCCATCGCGTCGCCGTTCTCGCTCTCGACGGGGTGATCCCGTTCGACCTGGGTATCCCCGCCCGGGTCTTCCGGGAGGCCCTCGATCGGCACGGCAGGAACCTCTACAGCGTGTCCACGTGCTCGCTCGGCGGGCGACCCGTGCGCACCAGCCAGGACTTCGTCGTCACGGTGGAGCACGACGAGCGCCTGCTCGCACGGGCGGACACGGTCGTGATCGCGACGCAGGAACCGACGCCCGAGTTGCTGGCCACGGGTGCCCTTCCGGACGAGCTCACCGCGGCGCTCGCCCTCGTCCCGCCGTCCAGTCGCATCGTCAGCCTCTGCACCTCGGCGTTCGTGCTCGCCGCAGCGGGCCTGCTCGACGGCCGGTCCGCGACGACCCACTGGACACTGTGCCGAGCGTTTGCGGACCTCTTCCCGCAGGTATCGGTCGATCCCGACGTGCTGTTCGTCGACAACGGCCAGGTGCTCACCTCGGCCGGCGGTGCCGCGGGGATCGATCTGTGCCTGCACCTGGTCCGGCGCGACCACGGGGCCGAGGTGGCCAACGGCGCGGCACGGCGGTGCGTCGTCGCCCCCTGGCGGGATGGCGGCCAGGCCCAGTTCATCGACCACCCGCTGCCGATCGACCCCGAATCGTCGACCGCGGCCACCCGGACCTGGGCACTGGCCCACCTCGACGAGCCGATCGGCCTGCTCGACCTCGCGCGTCACGCGAACATGAGCGTGCGGACCTTCTCCCGCCGCTTCCGCGCCGAGGTCGGCGAGACCCCGGCCCAGTGGCTGATCCAGCGACGGGTCGACGCGGCGCGCCGCTTGCTCGAGACTTCCGACCTGACCGTCGACCAGATCGCCACCGTCGCCGGGTTCGGCAGTGCGACGCTGCTCCGCAAGCACCTCCACGCCACGATCGGACTGTCGCCGGGCTCATACCGCCGGACCTTCACCGCGCCCGTCGGAACCGGTCACGGCCGGCACGAGGCGAACGGTCAGCGGCCGTAGGGGAGGAGCGACTCGCCACGCGCGGGTCTCGCACATCGTGCGGATCGTCTTGTCCAGCGTGACGACGTGGGTGCCGTCGCCGTGCAGCGCCATCGGGGCGGCGTGGATCGCTTTCGGATAACCTGGCCGCCGCCCGGAACGGGTGACGAGCCGAGGGGGACGCGCTGCGATGGGTGAGCCGAACACACCACCGGTGGTGGTCGACACGACGATCCCCCAGGCGGCGCGGTTCTGGGACTTCCTGCTCGGCGGCAAGGACAACTACGAGGTCGACCGCGAGGTCGGTCGGGAGGTGCTCGGGATCTTCCCGCAGCTGATCGACTCCGCGCGGGCGGATCGGGGATTCCTGGTCCGCGCCGTCACGCACCTCGTGCGCGACGCCGGCATCCGGCAGCTGCTGGACGTCGGCACCGGCCTGCCGACGGTCAACAACACGCACCAGGTCGCGCAGGCGATCGCCCCGGAGTCCCGCATCGTGTACGTCGACAACGACCCGATCGTGCTGGCGCACGCGCGTGCTCTGCTCGTCTCCACCCCCGAGGGAGCCACCCAGTACCTGCACGCCGACGTGCGCGACTGGGAGACGATCCTGCGGGACGCAGCCAGCACTCTCGACCTCACGCGCCCGGTGGCGCTCATGCTGCTGGGGATCATCAACTACGTGCTCGACGACGACGTCGCCCACGACATCGTCGCCGGCCTCGTGGACGCCCTGCCCTCGGGGAGCTACCTGGCGATGTCCCATCCAACGGCCGAGGTGCACGCCGAGGCGATGGCGGAGTCGGTCGCCTACTACAACGCCAGCGGTGCTCCACCGATCAGGACCCGCAGCCGGACGGAGCTCACCCGGTTCTTCGACGGCCTCGAGCTGCTCGACCCCGGTGTCGTGTCCTGCTCGTTGTGGCGCCCCGACGGGAGCGAGCTGGGGGACCCCGTCGAGGTGACCCAGTACTGCGGGGTCGCGCGGAAGCCCTGACGGGGAATCAGGACCGCGCTGATCGCGGTGAGCGCGGCCATGCGCGTGGACGTGGGCAGCCCGTACGGATCGGGATCCGGGTCGGCGGTGCCGGCCCGGTGGTGGTCAGCGCCCACCACGGCCTCCGGTGCCACCGGCCATCGAACGGTAGATCACGAACAGGTCCGGCAGAGTCGCATCGTCGACGTCCGGGTTCGGGGGCGACGTCTCGTCGAAGCCGGGGTGGATGCGCAGCCACCCGGACCGGTCCGCCAGACGAGCGGCCGCGTCGGCGAGCAGCGCGCGCACCGGACGGTCGAAGGCCGGCGCCTCGGTCAGGTCGACCAGGAGGTGGCGGACTCCGCCGATCAGCAGCGCTTCCACCCGCTCGCGCAACTCGGCGAGGCTGTCGGCGTCCGTCGCGGCGCCGATCATCCCGATCAGGGCGTGTTCGCGATCGGGCCAGACGGCTCGGATCGTCACCGCGGGCACGTCCCCCACGTCCGGCGCGGGTGTGGCGGCCGAGGGGACGTGATCGAGCGGAGTCGTTGTGATCATGCGCTCGACTCCCTGGTTCGTGGGCCTGTACTGCCGAGTCCCTGCCGCTGCTGGTGATCCGAACGCGATCCGCAAACGGCCCGGGACGTCATTTAGCCCTTCATCGTTGATCCGCGCAACCCCTGCCTCGCTTCAGCGTTGCAGGCCCTCTTCTCGGGACGGGAAACATGATCGGATCCGGATCTTCCTGGCTGGGAGTCCGTTCCCACGCCCTGAGATCTGAACCGACCAGCAGCGGCTCGCTATTGTGATCTCGCCGCCGCGTGAGGTACTGATGTCGGGGCGGGAAGCGGCGCCACGACGTGAGGGATCGAGGGTGACTCGCCGCGGCAACCTGCGAGTATGCGCCGCGAGTACACAACGACGGATACGTGAGCGGAACGTGACGGCATGGTGGTCCGGCCATGCGGCCCCGCTCGGCCGACTGCAGTCCAAGGATGATTGTGGGCGCGATCCCACATTGACGGGACCTCGTGAATTTGACGCTCCGTACACGCTTGGTGGGCCGGGCGCGCTCGTTGCGCGGCTGACGGCCGCGATTGCACCGCCGCACCCGGAATGACGCAGATTCGTGAACATCTCATCTGATCGAGTCGCTTCAGGCCGATTTGCAGGCGGGCACTACGGCGGGCCAGGACGATGTGTCACGCGACTGGCTTGGTCCTGGGGCGACGCCCACGCGGTGGTCGGGCGCATCGGAGTTCAACCACCAGAGGAAGCAGGCCGGCGAGCACCGAGCGCTGACCGAACGGCTGATGGAGTCCCGCGCTCGAGGGCGGGATCAGCGATCGCCTCGGAGTCGACGAGCACGATCCGGCCGGGCGCGATGGAGACGACTCGCGCAACGGGCGCGGCCGTCATCGGGGAGAACGGGTGTTCCGCCAACCGCCCATCGGGTGCTGGTGCCGTGCCGCCGGCGCGTCGCTGCTCGTCCGCAGCCCGATGTCACTGCTCTCCGGGCCGGACGAGCCCGCTCTCGTAGGCGATCACCACGAGTTGGGAGCGGTCGCGGGCGTCGAGCTTGCTGAGGAGGCGGCCGACGTAGGTGCGCGCGGTGTCGGGGCTGATGTGCAGGACGCTTCCGATCTCGGCGTTCGAGCGACCGGCCCCGACCTGGGCGAGGACGTCGCGCTCACGGTCGGTGAGCTCCTTGAGGCGCTCGGGTTGCGCGGCGGCGGATCGGGCTGCCGCGGCCAGCACGCGCCGGGTCACGGCGGGCGAGAGGAGCGCGTCGCCGCCGGCGACGATGCGGACCGCGTCGCGGAGGGCGTCGGGTGCGGTGTCCTTGAGCAGGAACCCCGCCGCACCCGCGCGGATGGCCTCGAACAGGTACTCGTCGTCGTCGAACGTGGTCAGCATGATCACCTGGACGTCGCCGAGCGCCGGGTCGGTGAGGATGCGCCGGGTGGCCTGCAGCCCGTCGGTCCCGGGCATGCGGACGTCCATGAGCACGACGTCGGGGCGGTGGGTGCGCACGACCGTCACCCCGGTCGCCCCGTCGCCGGCCTCGCCGACGATGGCGATGTCGGGTGCCCGCTCGAGGAGAGCGCGCAGCCCGGCGCGGACGAGGTGCTGGTCGTCGACGAGCACGACGCGGATCTCGCTCATCGGGCCGCCCTCCTGAGGGGCAGGTGCGCCTGCACGCGGAAGCCGCCTCCATCCAGGTTGCCGGCGTGCACCGTGCCGCCGAGCAGGGCGACCCGCTCGGTCATGCCGCGCAGACCATGACCGTGCCCGGCGGGTTCATCGGCCGGTGCACCACGGCCGTCGTCGCAGACCTCCAGGGACAACCCCGTGGCGGACGCGCGGACCGAGACGGTGACCCGAGACGCGGCGGCGTGCCGCAGCGCGTTGGTCAGCGCCTCCTGCACGACGCGGTAGGCGGTCGTGCCCACGACCGAGGGAACTCCGCTGACGTCCCCGGTGAGGTGCAGATCGACCGGCAGCCCGCTGCGGGTGACGCCGTCGGTGAGCGTGCGGAGCCGGTCGAGCCCCGGCGGCGGTTCGCGGGTGCTGGGGCCGCCGAGCCAGGTGCCGAGGGTGGCGCGGAGTTCGGACATGGCGCTCCTGGCCGCATCGCCGATGGCCGTGACCGCGCCGCGGACGTCGGCGGTCGAGCCGCCGTCGATCGCTTCCGCTGCCACGGCGGACTGCAGGGTGATCACCGACATGGTGTGGCCGAGGGTGTCGTGCAGCTCGCGCGCGATGCGGATCCGCTCGATGTCGACCTGGCGGGCAGCTTCCCGGCGTCGCTCCTCCGCCGCCGCAGCGGCCTGCCCGGCCATCTGCGCCCGCAGGGCGCGCCGGCTGCGCATGGCGTCGCCCAGCGCGATCACCGCGAGCATGAGGACGGCGTCCGAGCCGAGGGCCAGCCCCACGACGTAGGCGACGTCGTCGCCCTCGATCAGCCGCGCGGCCAGCGAGACCAGGAGCAGAACCGCCGCGATGCCCGCCGCGGCGAAGGGTCGGCCGTGGTCGGCAGCGGCGAACAGCACCGCCGCCACCGGAACCGCCAAGCCGATCGGGGGCAGGTCGAGCAGGTAGTAGCCGACGAGGCCGGCCGCGGTCGCGGCCAGCGCCCACAGCGGCCACCGGCGGCTCGCCAGCACCAGTGCGCCGAAGCCGGCCGCGAACGCGTACGCGAGCGCGGCCCGGCCGACCGGCCCGGCATCGGTGACGACCGCGGCCCCCACGAGACAGGACACCGCGATGGCCAGCAGCGCATCGGAACGGGTGGGACGGCCGGCTCGCACGATGCCGCAGGTTAGCGCCGCGGACGCCGTCGGCGCTGTCGCCGAGACGCGTGACTCCGGGCGCTCGGCGTACGTCGAGAAGCGATGCCTCGGTCGCCCCTCCGGGGGCTTGTGCGCTCCGGTGGCGTCGCGCGGGTGTCGCTCGGCGGCCGGCGGTGGCGGGGCCCGGTTACGTCGAGGAGCGACACGTGGTCGCGCGGTCAGGAGGCAGTCGGGGTGGGGTGGGCGGACCTAGCGTCGGTCGGGTGATGGCGGCCCCCAGTGGGTCGTCGAGGACCGATGACGAGAGGAGACGCGAGGGGGATGTCGCGTACGAGGTGGACCACGGTGGCGTTGATCGTGCTGGTGTGGGCTTCGATGATGTCGTTCGGCGGGGTGGCCGCCGAGACCGTGATGTTGTATCCGAACATCTTCGGCGACGCGCCGGCGTCCTTGGACCGGGCGCGGGAGTTCCTGGTCGCGGGGGGTCCGAGTGACTACTTCCCGCCGCTGGGTGCCACTGTGGTGCTCACGTGCCTGGCGGCGACGGCGTTCACCTGGCGGGAGCCGCGGCTGCGCTGGTGGATCGTGGCGGCGGCCGCGGTGTTCATCGCATGCGAGTTCTTGTTCTCGGTGCTGTTCTTCTGGCCGCGCAACGAGATCATGTTCGTGGATCCGGTCGGTACCCACTCCCCGGAGTACCTGCGTCAGGTGGCCCAGGAGTTCGTGGCCGGGCACTGGGTGCGCTTGGCCGGGGGCGCGGTGACGTCTGCGTTGGCGTTCACCGCGCTGCTGCGGTGGGTCGGCCGGACCGCGCCGGCCAGCACCGAGCGCCGCGAGCGCGCCGGGACCGTCGAGGGACTGCGGTGAGCCGGGCGACGCGGGTGCTGGGATTCCCCTGGCCGGTGCTGATCGGGCTGGCCGCGCTGGCCGCCCCCCGGGTCGTGCTGCACGACCTCGGCCTGATCGAGGAAGGTTCGTTCGTCAACGGGCTGCTGGTGTTCGTCCCACCCGCCTCCTGGATCGCGACGGTGCTGTGGAAGCGCCCCCGCCGCCCGTTCGCCACCGTCGTGGTCATCGGCGCGATCTACGGGGTGTTCCTCGCCCTTGGCCACCAACTCCTGTGGGACACCGCGTTCGGCGGCGACGCACCCGCGTTGGGCGGCGAGCTCGCCGGCACCGGCCCCGCCGTCGAGGACGGCACCCTTCGCACCGCCGCGGTGATCTCCAGCCTGGTCACCGGCACCCTCGTCGGCGTGGTCACCGGCGCCATCGCCGTGCTGCTGTGCCGCCTGGTGCCCGCCATGCCCGCCGACGGCACCGACATCGACGACACCCGGGATCGCCGGGGCGCATCCGGTGTTGACGCCCTGCTCCGCCCACCCGGTTCGAGGCGTCCTGGGATACCGCATGCTCCCGGCGACACTGACGATTCCGTCTCGTAGGCGCACCGCAGAGTCTGCACGCGACCCGAGCCCGACCTCGGGCACCCGCGATCAGCGCCGGCAGGGCGTAGCGGACAGCGCGACGCGGCTCGGTCGACGGACCCGATCCCAGTTCCCGGCGTACCCGGGCGCCAGCGCTACCTGCCCAGGCGCAGCGCGGCGATCCCGTCTCAACTGGTCAGATCACGTGTCCCGCGACGCGTCTGTCGGCGGCTTCTGGGCGGGCGGCGCTGGGTCGGCAGCGCCTCGGCTCGCCAGTGCGCTGCCGATACCGATGGCGGTGGCCACCGGCCATTCGATCACTCCGGCGGCCGCGGTCGCGGCCAGCCCGCCGTAGAACAGCATCGACTTGCGCGAAGGCGGTTGCGAGGGCAGCAACGATCGGACTCCGCGTGCGGCGGCCTGGAGATCTTCGCGGGTGGGGGTGCGCAGGTCCGGCATCCGGAACTGCGCCGTGACGAAGGGGAGGTTGACCGTCGCCGAACGATGGCCTTCGAAACGTCCCTCCGCGGGGTGCTCCGGGCGGATCTCCTCGGCCGGTGCGCTGTCCCCGCTTGCCTCGGCTTTGCTGCCTGCCTGCGCGCGAGCCGGCGTCGCGGTGCCGCCGTTGCGTGCGTCTGCGTTCCTCGTCTTCCCGGCCACTGCTCACCTCGCTGGGCCCGATCCATGGATCGGTTCGAGGTATGCCCGAACGGCCGGGATTCAAACCCAGGTGGATCAGGGAATCCTGCCGGATCGTCTGCAACCGGATGCGAGTCTCGGGGACGGGGTAAACGTGCGCTACGGATGTCCTCCGCGCTAGGAGTTCCGGTGGCCCTACCCCGTTTCACCGACGTTGCCCGCTCGACGGCCGGGGCGGCGTTGACCGTCACCGCGACCGGTGTCGGGTTGGCGGCGGGCCTGGTGGCCGGCACGGCCAAGGTCGGGGTCCGCGCCACCCGCGCCGCCGCCGGCGCGACCGCGGCCGCGGCCGGTGGTTCGTTGGGGCTTGCGCGGAATGCTGCGGTCGAGACGGTCCGGTTCGCCGGCACCGTGGTGACGGGGGCGGACCCGCTGGCCGATGACGGGCTGGAGCGGGCGGCGGAGGCCGCCCGAGGCATGTTCGAACCGGCGGAGGAGCGGCACCACCGCCGGGTCTGGGTCGACGGCGGTCACGCGCACGTCGAGCTCGCCGAGCCGGCCGTCGCGGCTGACCCGGAGGTCCGCCGCACCTTGCGGAGGCGGCTCGAGCGGCTGGAGGGCGTGGAGTGGGCGACCGTCAACGACGTGGTCGGTCGCGTCCTCGTCGCGTTCGACCAGCGGCGGGTCCGGGTGGAGGACGTCGTCGGCGTGGTGAGCTCGATCGAGCAGGCGCGCGGGGGGCGGCAGGTCTTCTCGCGCCACGACGAGCACCCGGCCGACCTCGAACCCCTGCTGGCCGCGCTCATCGCAGCGGCCGTCGACACCGCGGCGATCGGGGTGGCCTTCGCGGGCAAGGTCCTCCCGGTGCCCGCGCTGACCCGGCACGCGACCCTGGTGCTCGCCCTGGCGGACTCGCAGCGCTGGATCTCGAGCCGCGTCACGGAGCGGATCGGGCCGGTCGGCACGGACCTCGTGTTCACCGGCGCGAGCGCCCTGCTCCACGCACTCACCCAGAGCCCGACGGTCCCGGCGCTCAACGCCGTCGCGGCCATCGAGCGGGCGCTGGAGACGTACGCGCGCCGCGACGTCTGGCGCCGCCTGGAGCCGGAGCTGTGCCGATCCGACCTGGCCGACGAATCCGATCCGATCGCGCCGCCGGGGGAGCGGCCGGTCCCGCTGCTGCCGGGACCGGTCGAGTCGTACCAGTCCCGGCTCGGCCCGACGTCACTCGCGGCCGCATTGGGCGTGCTCGCCCTGACCCGCGCGCCGGCGAGGTCCGCTGATCTGCTCAAGGCCCTGACCCCCAGGACGGCGACGCTGGGCCGGGAGTCGTTCGCGTCGGTGCTGGACCTGCTGATGTGTCGGCGCGACGTGCTGCCGATGGACGGTTCCGCCTACCGCCGCCTGGACCGGATCGACGCCGTCGTCGTGGACAGCGACGCGCTCTGCACCGGCCCACCGATCGTGGCCATGGCGAGCGCCGAGGTCGAGGGCTGGGACGACCCGGCGATCTGGACGGCGGCGGCACGGCTGCTCGACAGCCCCGACCGCGGGGACGGGACCCGGTTGGGCCCGCCGGAGGAGTCGCCGGACGCACCCGGTGGCGAGACCAGGGCCGTGCTGGACGGCGACCGGCGGGTCGGGACGGCGGTGATCGCGGCGGAGCTCGACCCACGCGCCGAGGCGCTGCTCAAGGCGGCGACCGGTGCCGGCCACCGCCTCGTGCTCACCGAGCACGTCGGGACGCGCGAGCTCACCGGCCTCGCCGACGAGGTGGCGCCCGCGGACGAGCCGCTGCTGGCGACCGTGCGCCGCGTGCAGACGGAGGGGCGGGGCGTGCTCGTCGTGTCCGCAGTGGACGGTCCGGCGCTGATGGCGGCCGACGTCGCCGTCGCCCCGGTGCGGGCCGAGTGCGCCCCTGCGTGGGCTGCGGACCTGGTGGCCGGGGCCGGTCTCGTGGACGCGTGCCGCATCGTCGCCGCGACCGAGGTGGCCCGCGACATCAGCCGCCGGGCAGTGAGCGGGGCGATCACCGGCAACGTGCTCGGAACGCTGCTCGCCGCGGTCGGCGATCCGCGCCGCGGACAGAAGGAAGCCCCCACGCCGGGCAAGATCGCGACCGTCGCGATGATGGCCTACGGGACGTGGGCTGCGCTGCGGCTCGACGCCCAGCCCCCGGCCCCCGCGACCGTGCACACGCCCTGGCACGCCCTCGAACCCGAGCAGGTCCTCCGCCGGCTCGCCGATCGGCGCCCGGAACCCGACGAGGTGCAGCACCCGCCGTGGCCGTTCGTGTCCACGCTCCCCGTCGTCCACTGGCCCGTCGGCTGGCCCGTCCGCTTCGCCCGCACGGTCGCGGCCGAGCTGTCCGACCCGCTCACGCCGATCCTCGGTACCGGGGCCGGGGCCACCGCGATCCTCGGTGAGTTCACCGACGCCGTGCTCGTCGGTGGGGTCATGGTCGGCAACGCGCTGATCAGCAGCCTGCAGCGGCTGCGCACGGAGACGGCCCTCGAATCCCTGCTGCTGCAGCAGGAGACGGTCGCCCACCGGGAGGGCGACGGGGGGCGCGAGGACGTGCCCGCCGGTGACCTGCGGATCGGGGACGTCATCCTCGTCGAAGCCGGGGACGTGGTACCCGCCGACGCCCGGCTGCTGGAGGCGTGCGACCTGGAGGTCGACGAGTCCAGCTTGACCGGCGAGTCGCTCTCGGTCGCCAAATCGTCCATGGCCACGCCGGGAGCCGACGTCGCGGACCGCACGTGCATGCTCTTCGACGGCACGACAGCGGTCGCAGGCACCGGGCGGGCCGTCGTGGTGGCGACCGGGGAGGCGACGCAGGCCGGGCGGGCCACCACCGCGGCCGGAACGGCGCCACCGCCGGTCGGCGTGCAGGCGCGGCTCGGTGAGCTCACCCGGGCCGTGCTGCCGGTGACCCTCGCCGGGGGCGCCGTCGTGGCCGCGCTCGGCGTGCTGTGGGGGCGGCCGCTGCGCGAGGCGATCGGGGCGGGCGTGGCCATCGCGGTCGCCGCGGTGCCCGAGGGACTGCCACTCGTGGCGACCGTCGCGCAGCTGGCTGCCGCGCGTCGGCTGTCCAGCCGCGGTGCGGTCGTGCGGAGCGCCCGGGTACTGGAGGCTCTCGGCCGGGTGGACAGCGTGTGCTTCGACAAGACCGGAACGCTGACCGAGAACCAGTTGCGCGTGGTCCGCCTGGTGCCGGCTGACCAGGACGACGCGATCGGGGAGGACGAGCTGCTCGGGCTCGCCGCCGCGGCCGTCGGCAGCGGGGACGACCAGGCGCACGAGACGGACCGAGCGGTGCTGGAGGCCGCGTCGGAACGCGGGATGCTGGCGGCGGACGAGCCGGACCGCACCCTCTCGTTCGCTACCGGGCGCGCCTTCTCCGCCGCCGTGCGGGACGGACGGCTCGTCGTGAAGGGTGCCCCGGAGGTGGTGCTGCGGCGCTGCGATCGAGTGGGTGCCGCTCGGAAGCGGGCGAAGGAGCTCGCCGCCGAGGGGTTGCGGGTGCTGGCGGTGGCCGACCGTGAGGTCGGCCAGTGCCCTGACGACCTTGAGGAAGCCGCGCGGAAGCTGCGGCTGCGCGGGTTCGTCGCCCTCGCCGACACCGTTCGTGGGTCGACGGTCGCGGCCGTGGAGCAGTTGCGCGCCGCCGGGGTCCGGGTGCTGGTCGCGACGGGGGACCACCCGGAGACGGCGAGCGCGATCGCGGCCCAGGCCAGCATTCCCGACGCCGACCGCGTCGTGACCGGCGCCCAGCTCGCCCGGGCCTCCGAGGCCGAACGGACCGAGCTGGTGCGCGGCGCCGCCGTCTTCGCCCGGCTGTCGCCGGAGCAGAAGGTCACGTTGGTGGCGGCGCTGCGGCGGGCCGGGGCCACACTGGCGATGACCGGTGACGGGATCAACGACGCGGCCGCGATCCGGCTGGCCGACGTCGGCGTCGCGGTGACGAGTACCGAGTCGCCGGCCGCGCGCAAGGCCGCGGACGTGGTGCTCACCGACATCGACCTGACCCGCCTGGTCGACGCCATCGGCGAAGGGCGGGCGATGTGGGCGAGGGTGCGCGACGCGGTGTCGGTGCTCGTCGGCGGGAACGCCGGAGAGATCGCGTTCACGGTCCTCGGCACCGCGTTCGGCGGGCGGTCCCCGCTCACGACCCGGCAACTGCTGCTGGTCAACATGCTCACCGACATGTTCCCGGCGCTGGCAGTCGCGGTGGCCGCGCCTCGTCGCGCAGCCGCGGGCGGTGAGGACGACGGGCTGCTGGCCGCGCATCCGCTCAGGGACGTCCTGCTCGCCGGCCCGCACCGCGGCTTCACCCGCTCGGTTCGGGAGATGGTGCTGGTGCGCGGCGCGGCAACGGCGGCCGGGGCCAGCGGAGCGTGGGCCGTCGGCCGGCTCACCGGCACCACCGCCCGGGCCAGCACGATGGGGTTGGCCGCACTGATCGCCAGCCAGCTCGGCCAGACCGCGTGGGCCGGTCGGCGCAGCCCGCTGGTCGTGATGACCGCCGCCGGATCGCTCGCCGCGCTCGCCGCCGTCGTGCAGACGCCCGGGGTGAGCCGGTTCTTCGGCTGCAGACCGCTCGACCCGCTCTCCTGGCTGGTCGTCCTCGCCTGGGCCGGGACGGCGACGGTCGGAGCCGAGGTCGTACCGCGCCTGGTGAGCGCGTGGCAGACGCAGGGCGAGCCACCCCGCCCACTGCCCGCAGGCCCCGAAGGGCCTCCGGACACGACCGCGGTCGAGCATCGCGACCTGCCCGGTGTTGCTCACAACGGCGAGCTCAGTCACTGAGCAGCCGCGCTGGCCGACGCTGGTGGTCGAACCTCTGGCGTAGCCGGTCAGGCGCGGGTGTCAGCGGCTCCGGCGCGCTGGCCGTCCGGGACCGATGGTGCGCGGAGGTGGGTCGCGTCGGATCGCCGCCGCACTATGGTGCAGGAATGCCTCGGGAACGTCTGGTGGTGATCGGTGGCGATGCCGCCGGGATGAGCGCCGCCAGCCAGGCTCGCAGGCGGCGGGATCCGGGCGATCTGGAGATCGTCGCGTTCGAGCAGGGCCGGTTCACGTCGTACTCGGCGTGCGGGATCCCGTACTGGATCGGTGGCAGCGTCGGCGGGCCGGACGAGCTCGTCGCGCGCAGCCCGGAGGAGCACCGCAAGCAGGGGATCGACGTGCGGATCCGCACCAGGGTCACGGCGATCGATCTGGATTCCCGCACGGTCCACGCCTGCGATCTGGAGGCAGGCCACGAGTACGACGAGCACTTCGACTGTCTGGTCTACGCCTCCGGCAGCGTGCCGATCCGCCCGCCGATCCCGGGCATCGATGCCGCAGGCGTGTTCGGCGTGCAGACCCTGGGCGACGGCGCGGTCCTGCGCGACGAGCTCGACGACAGCGTGCGTCGGGTCGTCATCATCGGTGGCGGCTACATCGGGCTGGAGATCGCCGAGGCGTGCCAGGTCCGGGGCCTGGATGTCACCGTTGTCGACAAGGCCGCTACTCCGGTCGGCACGTTCGACCCGGATATCGGCTCGTTCATCGCCGACGCCGTCCGTGGCATGGGCATCTCGATGATCCTTTCTGACGGGGCAGCGGAGATCGAGACCGGCAGTAGCGGCCGGGCCGTCGCGGTGCACACGGAGGCCGGCCGCAGGTTGCCCGCCGACCTCGTCGTACTCGGCCTCGGCGTCCGGCCGAACGTCTCCCTGGCCGAGGAGGCCGGGATCCCGCTGGGCACCTCCGGCGGTATCGCCGTGGACAACCGGATGCGGACGCAGGTCGAGGGCGTCTGGGCCGCCGGCGACTGCGTCGAGTCGGTCCATCGGCTGTCCGGGCGGCGGGTCGTCGTGGCCCTCGGGACGCATGCCAACAAGCAGGGCCGCGTCGTCGGCATCAACATCGGCGGCGGATACGCCACCTTCCCCGGGGTCATCGGCACCGCCGTCACGAAGGTGTGCGATCTCGAGGTGGCCCGTACCGGCATGTCCGAGGCTGAGGCCGACGCGGCCGGGTTCTGCTATCTGACAACCGCCGTGGACTCCACGACCCGCGCCGGCTACTTCCCCGGCGCCGAGCCGATCCGCACGAAGCTGCTCGCCGAGAAGCGCACCGGCAGGCTGCTCGGCGCCCAGATCGTCGGGCGGGAGGGTGCCGCGAAGCGGATCGATGTGCTCGCCACCGCGATCTGGAACGAGATGCATGTCGACGAGATTCTGAGCCTGGATCTGTCCTACGCGCCGCCGTTCGCACCCGTGTGGGATCCGGTGCTCATCGCCGCACGCAAGGCGTTCGAGACCGTGGAAGCCGACAGCCGCAAGTGAATGACCGACACCGCCTACTGGAACCCGTCGCCGCGTGGACGCGCTTCATCTACCCCACCTACCCCGTTGACGAGCGCGATCGCCATGCCGAGCCGGGACGCCGCGTCGCTGGGGTCACTGGCGCAGGCCTACCTCCTTCAGGAGCGGCATGACGTTGTTCCCGAAGTACTCGAGCTCCTCGTTGTAGTCGATGAGCCCGAAGATCATGCCCTGCATGCCGGCCTCGTTGAGGGCGGCGAGCTGCTCGGTGACCTGCTCCGGCGTGCCGACGACGGGGTAGCCGCCCCAGCCGGCGATGAAGCGCTCCTGCATCTTCTTGACCGCGTGGTCGAAGGACTGGCTCGCGCCGGAACCAGCGATCTTGATGACGTTGCCGGCGGCCCCCCAGTCGCCCTCGTCGACGACCTGCTGGAAGGCGCGCTTTGCCTCGTCCTCGGTGTCGCGGCACACGACCAGGCCGTATGTCATGACCTGGATCTCCCGCTGGTAGTCGTCGCGGGCCTTCGACCGCACCTTGTCGGTGTAGGCCCTGATGTTCTCCAGTGTGTCGAGCGAGGCGAAGTTGATGTCGACGTTGCGGGCGGAGAACTCGATACCGGCCGGCGAGTTGCCTGCGTTGAGCAGCGCCGGGCGGGGCGCCTGGTGGGGCTTCGGGTACGCCTCGAGCAGGGCGCCCTGGAAGTGCTCTCCGTCGACCTCGAACGAGCCGGGCTCGGTCCACAGCCTCGTGACGTAGTCGATCCACTCCTGGCCGAAGGCGTAGCGCTCGTCGTGCTCGCGCTGCTCGCCGCCGAACATCTCCATCTCCGGTGGCACCCATCCCATCACGAGGTTGAGCGCGAACCGGCCCCTGGAGATGTGGTCGATCGTGGTGGCGGCCTTGGCGGCGACGATCGGGTGCACGGTGGGCAGGTGGGAGGTCGCGGCGACGCCGATCCGCTCGGTCGCCTCGGCGATGCCCGCGGCCCAGGTGTAGGTCTCGAAGCAGTTGCCGTTGAAGTTGGTGGAGCCGCCGAACCCCTTCCAGCGGGCCACCGGCACGAGCACGTCGAAGCCGATGCGGTCGGCGCGCTGCGCGATCTCCTTGGTGTGCTCCCACGTCACCCGGTACGACGACGGGGCGTGGCTCATGATCAGCCCGTACGAGCAGTTGATGCCGAACAGCCCCAGCTTCATCTTCTGGTCGCCGAACAGCGGGTTGGTCTCCCTGCGGTCCTGCAGGGGGCGGGTCTCGCTCGCGGGGCGCGGGGCCGTGGGGGCGAGCCCGAGGCGCTCGTTGGCGGTCGCGGTCATGGTCGTCTCCTTCGACGAGGGTGCTCAGCCCAGCTGGAACGGGTCGCGGGTGCCGCCGGTGAGCTCGACGAACACGGACTTGTTCTCGGTGTACTCGTTGATCGCGTCGATGCCGTTCTCGCGCCCGATGCCGCTCGCGCCGAAGCCACCGAACGGCATGGCGGGGGACACCACGCGGTACGCGTTGATCCACACGGTGCCGGCGCGGAGCTTCGCGGCGACGCGGTGGGCCCGGTGCACGTCCTTGGTCCAGACAGCGCCGGCCAGGCCGTAGGGGGTGTCGTTGGCGAGCTTGAGGGCCTCGTCCTCGTCACGGAAGGTGTAAGCGGCGAGCACGGGGCCGAACACCTCCTCGCGGACGATGGTGTTCTCCGGGGTCACGTTCGTGACGACGGTGGGCTTGACGAACAGGCCCCCGCGCTCGGCGTCGGGCTCACCGCCGCAGGCGAAGGCGGCGCCCTCGGCGGCCGCGCCCTGCAGGTAGGAGAGGACCTTCTCGTACTGCGGTCGGTTGGCCACCGGGCCCATCTCGGTCTCGGCGGCGGTGGGGTCGCCCAGCTTGATCGTGTCGGCACGGGCGACGACCTTCTCGATCAACGCGTCGTGGACGGCGGCATGCACGATCAGGCGCGAGCCCGCCATGCAGGTCTGGCCCGTAGCGGCGAAGACACCGGCGACGAGGCCGTTGGCGGCGGCGTCGAGATCGGCGTCGGGGAAGACGATCTGCGGCGACTTCCCACCCAGCTCCAGGGTGACGCGGTTGAGGTTCGCCGCCGCGGCCTGCGCGACCTTGGCACCTGTCGTCGTCGAACCGGTGAACGCGATCTTGTCCACGCCCCGGTGCGAGGCGAGCGCCTCACCGGTCGCGCGGTCCCAGCCGGTGACGACGTTCAACACGCCCGCCGGGAGTCCCGCCTCGTGCAGGATCTCGGCGAACACGACGGTAGAAGCGGGGGAGTGCTCCGATGGCTTGGCCACCACCGTGCAACCGGCGGCCAGCGCGGGAGCGAGCTTGAAGGTCAGCAGCAGGAGCGGCGAGTTCCACGGCGTGATCGCGCCGACGACGCCGATCGGCTCGCGAGTGGTGAAGCCGAAGTAGTTCGGGTTGACCGGCGGCACGGTGCGACCCTCGACCTTGTCGGCCAGCCCCGCGAAGTAGTAGTACCACTGCGGCAGGCTGTTCAGCTGGCCGAGCATCTCGCGCAGCAGCTTGCCCGAGTCGTTGACCTCCAGCCGGGCCAGCCGCTCGGCGTTCGCGGCGATCGCGTCCCCGCACCTGCGCAAGGTCGCGGCCCGCTGGAATCCCGTCATCTGTCCCCACTCGCCCTCGAAGGCGGAGCGGGCGGCGGCCACGGCCTCGTCGATGTCCTCCGGACCGCCATCCGCGAGGCGCGCCCAGGGCTGACCGGTGTAGGGGTTCTGCGACTCGAACGTGCGGCCCGAGCGGGCGTCGACCGACTTGCCGCCGATGAAGAGCTTCAACTCTTCCAAGGATGTCGTCATTGATCTTCCTTCCGTCCGACCTTCGTCGCGCCGACCGCGCAGTGGATGGAGGCTGACCATAGGAACGGCCCGACGCCCGTCGATAGCCGCGGAACGCAGCGGCAGAGCCGTTCCACGCGAGCCGGACCTCGGACATCAGCAAGCCGAGCCCGCGCTCTCCGGCTGGCGCGGTGCGCTCATCGGCTGTTCAGCGCCTGCGCGGGCCGCATACTGTGGCCTACCTCTCGGGACGGCGGCGCCGGCTCGTGCGGGCCGGCGTGGCCGATCCCCGGACGAGCGAAGGCGGGACGGGCGAGAACGCGAGGAGGCGGCGGGCCCATGAACCCTTCGACGACATCGGGCCCCGCCGCTCCGTCAGCTCGGCTGTCGAGGTACTCGATCATGGACACGCGCAGCCTCGAGGAGGCCCGCGACGTCGTCAGCCGCGTGTATCTCGACCACGCGCTGTCGGCGCCGGAGGATCGCCTGGAAGCGACGCTCAACGCCGCGTCGAACCGCCGGTTCACCATCGGCTACCTCACGTACCAGTCCAGCGCGAAGCTCGTGATGCCCCCGACCGAGAACTGCTACCACATCAACCTCACCGTCGAGGGACGCACCGAGGCCCGCCGAACAGACGGCGCCCGTGCGACGACCCGGGCCATGTCGAGCGGCCTCGTGCTCCTTCCGGACCAGGAGACCACCGTCCGGTGGTCACCGGATGCCGGGCAGCTCATCCTCAAGATCTCCCGGGAGAGCTTGGAGGGCCACCTCAGCGAGCAGCTCCACCTGCCGGTGAACGGGGTGCTGGACTTCGACTTCGGGATCGATCTGACGACGCCCGCCGGGAGCTCGCTGCTCGCCTCGGTCGAGTTCTTCGCCCGTGAGTTGAACCGACCCGGCGGGCTCGCCGACATGCCGATCGCCCGCGAGCAGCTCGAGGCGTTCGTGATGACTCAGCTGCTGCACGCCGGCCGGCACCAGTACACCGACGCCCTGGCCGCTCCCGCCGATCCAGTCCGGTCGGGCCGGCTCCGACCGGTGATCAGCTACATGGAAGAGCACGCCGACCAACCACTCAGCCCGCAGGAGCTCGCCCGGATCGGCTGCATGAGCGTCCGGACCTTGCATGCGACCTTCCAGCAGGAGCTCGGCGAGTCACCCATGAGCTACCTGCGTCGCATCCGACTCGACCACGTTCGAGCCGAACTCCTGCGATGCGACCCGAGGTCGACCCGGGTCACGGATGTCGCCCTGCGGTGGGGCTTCTTCCACCAGAGCCGGTTCGCGCAGCAGTACAGGGGACGGTTCGGTGAACTGCCGCGGGAAACGCTGCGTAGCCGGAGCCGGTGAGGTGCGCACCCTCCGGGCCGCTGCGCTCTGTGGCTACGTGACGGCTGCGCGCGGATAGCTCGTGCCGGGTCGGCACTCGTACCGTCGCAGCACCCCGATCGTTCCACGCCGAGCCCGGGGCCAACGCGACCGTGAGGAGCCGACGATGCCGCACTCCATCGGGGACCCGAGCGTCCACGTCTCCGGGCTGCCGGGGACGTCGGCGGTGCAGTGTGCGGTGGC
This sequence comes from Pseudonocardia hierapolitana, assembly GCF_007994075.1. Taxonomy (NCBI): domain Bacteria; kingdom Bacillati; phylum Actinomycetota; class Actinomycetes; order Pseudonocardiales; family Pseudonocardiaceae; genus Pseudonocardia; species Pseudonocardia hierapolitana. The sequence goes on from NZ_VIWU01000001.1 coordinate 6,578,863, forward strand.
GGCGTTGGCGGCGGGCCTGATGGTGGTCGTCATCGATGATGCAGATCGGGAGAACGAGGGGGATCTGGTGCTGTCCGCGGGGTCTGTGACTGCGGAGCAGGTGGCGTTCGTGGTGGCGCACACGACGGGGATCGTGTGCGCGCCGATGCCGGCCGAGCGCGCGGATGTGCTGGGGTTGGGGTTGATGGTTGCCGAGAACACCGACGCGCACGGCACGGCGTTCACCGTCACCGTCGACCACACGAGCACCGGGACGGGGGTGTCGGCGGCCGACCGGGCTGCCACGTTGCGGGCGTTGGCCGATCCGGCCACCCGCGCCGAGCAGCTGCGCCGGCCAGGGCACGTGTTCCCGCTGCGAGCCCGCGAGGGTGGGGTACTGGCCCGGGCCGGGCACACCGAAGCCGCGGTGGACCTGCTGCGCCTGGCCGGCCAGGATCCGGTCGCAGTGATCGCCGAGATCGTGGCAGCGGACGGCTCGATGGCCCGCGGTCGGACACTGCGGGCGTTCGCCGACGAGCACGACCTGCCGATGCTGGCCATCGCGGATCTGGTCCGCTACCGGCGCGCGACCGAGCGGTTCGTCGAACACGTGGCCACCTCGGCGATGCCCACGGTGTTCGGCGAGTTCCGGGCAGTGGCCTACCGCTCCACCATCGACGCCACCGAGCACCTCGCCCTGGTCCACGGGGATGCCGCCGCCGCCTCCCGCAGCCCCCGCGGCGCGTTGGTGCGTGTGCACAGCGAGTGCCTCACCGGCGACATCATCGGCTCGCTGCGCTGCGACTGCGGGGCCCAACTCGAACAAGCCATGCGCGCGATCGCCGCCGAAGGCGCCGGCGCCGTCGTCTACCTGCGTGGCCACGAAGGGCGCGGGATCGGGCTGGCCCACAAGATCCGCGCCTACGCCCTGCAGGAAACCGGCCTGGACACGATCGACGCCAACACCGTGCAGGGCCTGCCCGTCGACTCCCGCTCCTACGGCACCGGCGCCCAGATCCTCACCGACCTCGGCATCACCCGGCTGCGACTGATCACCAACAACCCCGCCAAACACGGCGGTCTCGACGGTTACGGCCTGCACATCCTCGACCGCGTCACGCTGGCCACCACTCCCAGCCCCCACAACATGCGCTACCTGCGCACCAAGCAAGAACGCATGGGCCACGTCCTGGTGCTGAACGAGCACACCGGCTGACAGCCGGTCACCGCGCCGACGGCGCGGTGACCGCGTAGGCGCCACGGTGGAACAGCAACGGTTCCCGCGTCTCGTCCGCTGCGAGGTCGTGCACCCGCCCGGCGACGATGGTGTGGTCGCCCCCCGGGTACTCGTGCTCGAGGGTGCAGTCGATCCAGGCGGCGACCCCGTCGAGGACGGGAGCGCCCGAGGGAGCGGGCCTCCACCGGACGCCCGCGTACTTGTCGGTGCCGGAGCGGGCGAACGCGGTGCTCAGGTCCGAATGGTCGGCAGCCAGCACGTTCACGCAGAACCTGCCGACCTCGCGGATCCTCGGCCAGGTCGTCGAGGTCCCGGCAGGGCAGAACGACACCAGCGGCGGTTCGAGGGACAGCGAGCTGAACGACTGGCACGTGAAGCCGAGTGGCCCGTCCGGTCCGGATGCGGTGATGACCACGACACCGGAGGCGAAATGGCCGAGGACCGCCCGCATCCGGGCTCCGTCGACCGGACGTGCCTCCTGTACCCCGTCGTACGTGCGTTCGGTCATGGACGAACGCTAAGTGGAGTGCGGGCGGGCCAGATATCCGCGAACCGCGCGGGCACAGCCTCAGCGCGCGACCGAACGTCCCGTCACGCCCTGCCGGACGTTCGCCGGGCCCGGAGCGACCGGGTCCAGCTGTGCTCGGAGGCCCGCTGCCGGAAGCCCTCAGCGGTCGGCTCGAGCGGACGGCGCGTCGAAACGAGCAACCCGATGTTCCGGTAGTGCCGGGGCACGATCGGCACCTCGGCGGAGCCGGCAAGGGGTCCGCCGTGGCGGGCGGGCAGGACCGCGATCCCGACACCCGCGGTGGCGAGCCCCCGCACGGTCTCGACCTCGTCGGTCTCGAACCCGTAGCGCGGCCGGACCCTGGCCGCGCCGAACAGCTCGTCGACCCTGCGACGGAGGGCGATCCCCACGGAGAGCCCGACGAAGGTCTCGTCGCGGCAGTCGTACAGGCGGACCGACTCGCGGCGTGCCAGGCGGTGATCGGCCGGAACGACGAGGACGAACGGCTCTTGGAAGAGCTCCGTCGCGACGATGTCGACGTCGCTCTCCCGCACCGAGCTCATGGCGATGTCGATCGTCCCGTCGTGGAGCTTCTCGATCAGCTCCTCGTGAGCGGCCTGCACCAGCGCCAACCGGACGCGGGGCCGCGTGGCGCGGTAGTCACGCAGGAGTTCGGGAGCTCGGCTCGCTCCCATCGTCCGGAGGAAGCCGAACACGACCTGGCCCCGCCCCGGGTCGGCGGCTTCGTGGGCTCGCGCCACACCCATCGCCAACGTGGTGTGCGCCGACCCCACGGACTCGGCGAGCGCGACGCCTGCCCGGGTGAGTTCGATCCGCCTGCCGACACGGTGGGTGAGCGCGACACCGACCGTCCGGCTCAGCGCCGAGAGCCAGCGCGTTGCGGTGGGCTGGGGCACGCCGACCGCCTCCGCCGCGGCGCTCAGGTGACCGCGCTCGGTCATGGCGTGCAGCAGCATCAGCCTCGGCATCAGATCCGACGCGACGGTCGACGACGGCGAGAGCATTCCGGCATCGTACTTCGCCTTCGACGCGCCAGTGCGAACTCGTGGCACCCGCGACATCCGATCCGGAACAGCGGGGTGACCAGAACTGAATAGGTGATCTTCGTTCGTGAATACGAGCAGGCGGTGACGTACGGATTGACGACCCGCTGTCCCGGCGAAAGGGCGCTGCTCGTCGCCGCCGGTGACAACGAGGAGTCCGGCGCTGCACAGTAGCGGCCGGTCGGCTACCCGAGGCAGAACGAGGACTCCGAGGCAAATGAGCGGAACGCTTTCCGAAATCGAGTTGCTGGGCGGAATCGAAAAGGGCTTGCTGATCGGGGGGCGCTTCCGTCCCGCGGCCGGCGGACGGACCTTCGCGGTGGAGAACCCGGCGACCGGGGCGACGCTGTGCGAGGTCGCGGACGGCTCGGCCGAGGACGCTGTCGACGCCCTCACGGCGGCGTCGGCGGCGCAGAGCTCCTGGGCGGCGACGCCGCCCCGCGAGCGCGGCGAGATCCTCCGGCGCGCCTACGAGCTCCTCGTGGCGCGGACCGAGGAGATCGCGCTGCTGATCACGCTGGAGATGGGCAAGTCGCTGGCCGAGTCGCGCGCCGAGATCGCGTACGGAGCCGAGTTCTTCCGCTGGTTCTCCGAGGAGGCCGTGCGCATCCAGGGCGACTTCACGGTCGAGCCCGGTGGCTCGGGGCGGGTCGTCCTGATGCGCCAGCCGGTGGGACCGAGCCTGCTGATCACGCCGTGGAACGTCCCGCTGGCGATGCCGACGCGCAAGATCGGCCCGGCGATCGCCGCGGGCTGCACGATGATCCTGAAGCCGGCCGAGCAGACTCCGCTGACGGCGTTGCTGCTCGCGTCGGTACTGGCCGAGGCGGGTCTTCCCGACGGGGTCCTCAACGTCGTGACCACGTCCGACCCCGAGGCGGTCGCCGCGCCTCTGATCCACGACACCCGCCTGCGGAAGCTGTCGTTCACCGGGTCCACGGAGGTGGGCCGGAAACTGATCGTCAGTTCGGCGGACCAGGTGCTCCGGACGTCGATGGAGCTGGGGGGAAATGCCCCGTTCATCGTGTGCGCGGACGCCGACATCGACGCAGCGGTGGACGGCGCGATGATCGCCAAGATGCGCAACATCGGTGAGGCGTGCATCGCGGCCAACCGGTTCTACGTGCATGCGGACGTGGTCGAGGAGTTCACCGACAAGCTGACGGTCCGGATGGGCAAGATGGTGGTCGGTCCGGGTGTCGACGAGGGTGTCGAGGTCGGCCCGCTGATCGACGCCGTCCAGCGTGACAAGGTCGCCGCGCTCGTCGACGACGCCGTGAGCCGTGGTGCTCGCGTGCACACGGGAGGCACGGCGCCGTCCGGACCCGGCTACTTCTACCCGCCGACCGTGCTGACCGGTGTTCCGTCCTCCGCGCGCATGACGAGGGAGGAGATCTTCGGGCCGGTAGCGCCGATCTCGACCTTCACCGACGAGCACGAGGTGCTCCGCGCCGCCAACGACACCGAGTCCGGCCTCGTGAGCTACGTCTACAGCCGCGACATCGGTCGGGCGATCCGCCTCGCCGAGGGTCTCGAGACCGGGATGGTCGGCCTCAACCGCGGCTTCGTCTCGAACGCGGCCGCCCCGTTCGGAGGCGTGAAGCGGTCCGGCCTGGGACGGGAAGGCGGCAGGCTCGGCATCGAGGAGTACCTCGAGGTCAAGTACGTGGCGCTGGACGTGGACCGGTGAGTGCCGAGCCGATCACGTCCGGCGCCGGTCTGCGCGGCCCCGCCCGGTCGTCCGCGTACCGGGAGGAGAACGACTTCGACGGGGCCGTGATCGTCCCCGCGAACGCCCTGTGGGGTGCGCAGACCCAGCGCGCGATCGAGACGTTCACCATCAGCGACCTGCGCCTCCCGCGGCGCTACATCGGCGCACTCGGAGCGCTCAAGCGAGCGGCCGCCCGGGCGAACGCCGATCTGCGCCGGCTCGACCCGGCGCTCGCCGAAGCGATCGTGGCCGCGGCCGGTGAGGTCGGCGACGGTCTCCTCGACGACCACTTCCGCGTCGACGTGTTCCAGACCGGCAGCGGCACCAATACGAACATGAACGCCAACGAGGTGATCGCCAACCGGGCGAACCAGCTGTTGGGCATGCCGCTGGGGACCAGACACCCGGTGCACCCGAACGACCACGTGAACCTCGGGCAGTCCTCCAACGACGTCACGCCCACTGTCGTCCACCTGGCCGCGCAGACGGGGATCACCCACCGGTTGGTGCCTGCGTTCTCGCATCTGCAGACCGCGCTGCGCGCGATCGCCGAGGCCACCGACGGGATCGTCAAGCCCGGGCGCACCCATCTGCAGGACGCGGTGCCGATCCGGCTCGGGCAGGAGTTCCTCGGCCACGCCGGACAGATCGAGCGCAGCATCGAGAGGTTCCGCGCGGCGCAGCGCGGCCTCGCCGAGGTCGCCCTCGGCGGCACGGCGGTCGGCACGGGCCTCAACACCCACCCCGAGTTCGCCGGTCGGGTCGTCGCGGCACTGGCCGCCGAGTTCGACGTGGAGCTGCGCGAGACCGACAACCACTTCCAGGCGCAGAACAACCTCGACGCCGTCGTGTTCGCCTCGGGCGCCCTGCGGACGGCTGCCGCCAGCCTCCTGAAGATCGCTGACGATGTCCGCTGGATGAACAGCGGGCCCCGCGCGGGACTGGGCGAGATCGAGGTGCCCAGCCTCTCGATGGGCTCGTCGATCATGCCGGGGAAGACCAACCCGATCGTCGCGGAAGCGGTGTGCCAGGTCGCGGCCAAGGTGATGGGCAACGACGCGACGATCGCCGTGGCAGGCGGCCGCGGCAACTTCGAGCTCACGGTGATGACCCCGGTCGTCGCGTTCAGCCTGCTGGAGTCGATCGAGCTACTGGCCGGCACGGCCGTCGTCTTCGCCGATCGGTGCATCAGCGGGATCCGGGCCACGTCGGCGGGACCGGCGGCCGTCGAGCGAACTCTGATGATGGTCACCGCGCTCTCCCCCCGCATCGGGTACGACGAGGCGGCCGCCGTCGCCCGCGAGGCGCGCGCCAGCGGGCGCACGATCCGCGAGGTGGCCCGCGAGCGCACGGACCTGCGGGAGGACGAGCTCTCCGAGTTGCTCGACCCGCGGCGGATGACCGGCGTCGGTTGACGCGTGGTGGGCCGGCGGCTTTCGGCCGTCGCGAAGCCCGGTACCGAGGAACCCCAGCCCGCACAGGAGCTGTCATGGAACTGTCTTTCGAGAACAAGGTCGTCGTCGTCACCGGGGCCGCAGGCGGGTTCGGCTCGGTGACCGCGCGGACGTTCGCCGACGCCGGAGCCCACGTCGTCGTCTCCGATGTCGACACGGTCGGCGCGGAGAAGGTCGCCGCCGACCTGCCGTCGGCGATCGCGGTCACCACCGATGTCACCGACGAGGACGCCGTGCGAGGCCTCGTCGACGCCGCCGAGTCGGCGTTCGGGGGGATCGACGTCATGGTCAACAACGCAGGCGTGCCCCATCGAGCCGGAGCCCTCGTCGACCTCGACGTCGAGACGGTCGACCGGCAACTCGCCGTGAACGTGCGCAGCGTGTTCCTCGGCTGCAAGCACGCGGTGCCCGCGCTCCGCCGCCGGGGTGGGGGAGTGATCGTCAACGTCGCCTCGATCGCGGCGAAGCGCCCTCGCCCGGGCCTGACCGTCTACAACGCGACGAAGGGCGCGGTCATCACCCTCACCCGCGGCCTGGCTGTCGAAGTCGCCCCCGACGTGCGCGTCAACGCCGTCAACCCGGTCATCGCCGAGACCGGTTTCGTCAAGAGCTTCACCGGTGCGGATGCCCTGCCGGACGACCTCCGCTCGACCTGGGTCGCCGGCATTCCGATGGCGCGCACCGCAACCCCCCAGGACGTCGCCAACAGCATTCTCTACCTCGCGTCCGAGCAGGCCGGTTTCCTCACCGGCGTCTGCCTGGACATCGACGGCGGCCGCAGTATCCAGTAGTCCCGGATCAGGGAGATGGGGATGGCAACGATGCGTTCCGAACCGCATGCCCACAAGAAGCCGTCGGCCGCGAAAGTCGCCGTGGCGAGTTTCATCGGAACCACCATCGAGTGGTACGACTACCTCGTCTTCGGCGCGGCCACCGTCCTGGTGTTCAACCCGCTGTTCTTCCCCGCGCTCGACCCACTGGCAGGCACCCTCGCCGGGTTCGCGACGATCGCCGTCGCCTTCCTCGCGCGCCCCCTGGGTGGGCTGGTGTTCGGGCACTTCGGTGACCGGATCGGGCGGAAGAAGATGCTCGTGCTCTCCGTGGTCATGATGGGCGCAGGCACGTTCGCCGTCGGGCTGCTGCCGACCTACGAGACGATCGGGACCTGGGCGCCGGTCCTGCTGGTCGTGCTGCGGTTCGTCCAGGGCTTCGCCGTGGGCGGCGAGTGGGGCGGCGCCGTCGTCATGTCCCTCGAGCACGCGCCGGCGCACCGCCGAGCCTTCTACGCCAGCTTCCCCCAGGCCGGCGTGCCGGCCGGGACCTTCCTGTCCAGCGGCGCGTTCTTCCTCGTGACCCTCATGCCCGAGGAGCAACTGCTCTCCTGGGGCTGGCGCATCCCCTTCCTGTGCTCGGCGCTGCTGATCGTGGTCGGCCTCTACATCCGCCTGCGTGTGACGGAGTCGCCCGAGTTCCTCGCGCTCCGGGAGCGCGGAGACGTCGTCAAGGTCCCGGCGGCCGAGGTCTTCGCCTCGTACAAGAGGGCGCTGGTCGTCGGGATGCTCTGCATGCTCGCCCCGAACACGATCTTCTACCTGGCCAGCACGTTCTTCCTGAACTACGGCCCCGTTCACCTCGGGCTGAGTCGGGGCCTCGTCCTCGTCGCGCTGCTGGTCGCCGCCGCCATCCAGGTGGTGACCCTGCCGCTGTTCGCGATCGTCGCCGACCGGACGGGCACGAGGAACTTCCTCATGGCCGGGTGCGCGGCCGTCGCGGTCGGCGCCTTCCCGGTCTTCCTCCTGTTCGACACCGGGACCGTTGCCGGCGTGTTCGCGGCCTACCTGCTCGCCCTTCCCGTCCTGCACGCCCTGGTCTACGGCGCGATCTCGGCTTTCACCGCCGAGCTGTTCCCGCCGCGGGCGCGCTACACCGGCTCATCGGTGGCCTACCACCTGGGTGGTGCGGTCACGGCGGCTCCGGTGCCGATCGTCGCGACCCTGCTGCTGACCGAGTTCGGTTCCTCCTCGGCGATCGCGGTCTACGTGATCCTCGCTGCTGTGGTCTGCGGCCTCGTCATCGCAGCGGCTCCCCGGGCTCGGGCGCAGGTCGAGTTCCAGCCGGCACGATCAGAGGACGATGTCGACCGAGCGGCGACCGCGACCTCGACCTGACGGTTCCAGCACGGCCGAGGCTGCGCGAGGGATGAGGGCCGGCCCTCGTGCAGCCTCTCCGACGAGCAACCACCGGTCGCAGCTCAGCGGCAACCGGTGGGTGTTCGCCAGGGCCGGCGCCCCCTGGCTGCGCACCCAGGCCCCCGGCAGAGTGGCGGAGGTGAACCTCGTCGAGCTGGGTGCCTTCCTCAAGTCGCGCCGGGACCGGGTGCGGCCCGGGGACGTCGGCCTGCCGGCCGGCCCACGCCGTCGGGTGCCCGGTCTGCGTCGTGACGAGGTGGCCCAGTTGGCCGGTGCGTCGGTCGACTACTACATCGAGCTGGAACGCGGGGCCGGCGCCCAGCCGTCGGAGCAGATGCTGGCCGCGCTGGCCCGGGCCCTGCGGCTGAGCCGGGACGCGCGCGACCACCTCTTCTCCCTCGCCGGACGCCCGCTTCCCGCACCCGGCGGCCCGGCCGACCACGTCCACCCCGGCATGCTCGACCTGCTGCACCGGATGCACGGCACCCCGGCGCAGGTGGTCACCGACCTGCGCGTGATGCTGGTGCAGAACCGGCTGGCTGCCGCGCTGCTCGGCCCGCCGCCGACCACGACCGGGTGGACCGCGAGCTTCCTGTACCGGTGGTTCACCGACCCGGCGTCGCGCGCGATCTACCCCGCGGAAGACCACGACGAGCATGCTCGCTCGTTCGTGGCCGACCTCCGCGCGGCCATGGCCCGCCGCGGCGGCGACGACCCCGAGGTGGCCGCGCTGATCGCTGACCTGACCGCGCGCAGCCCCGAGTTCGCGCAGCACTGGGCACGCCACGATGTCGGGTTCCGCCGCCACGACCGCAAGCGCATCGTGCACCCCGAGCTCGGGCTGCTCGAGGTGAACTGCCTGAGCCTGTTCAGCGAGGACGGCACGCAGCGGCTGCTGTGGTTCACCCCGGCGGTCGGCACCGACTCGGTCGCGAAGCTCGAGCTGCTGGCCGTCGTGGGCACCCAGAGGTTGCTCCCGCGCTCAGGTGATGAGCTTGTCGAGGGTGATCGGTAGGTCCCGGATCCGGATGCCGGTCGCGTTGAAGACGGCGTTGCCGACCGCGGCGGAGCTTCCGACGGTCGCGAGCTCGCCCAGTCCGCGTGCTCCCGCGGAGCTGAAGGCGGTGTCGGCGTAGTCGATCCAGCTGACGTCGATCGGGGGGATGTCGGCGTTGACGGCCACGAGGTAGTCGGCGAGGTTCGCGCCTGCGAAGCGGCCGCTGTCCTCATCGATCGGGTTGGTTTCGAGCAGTGCGGCGCCGATGCCGAAGACGACGCCGCCGACCAGCTGGCTGCGGGCCGTCCGGGCGCTGATCACCTGCCCGACGTCGACGACGGTGGTGAAGCGGCTGACCCGCGGCTCGCCGGTGAACCGGTTGACCCGCACCTCGCAGAAGTGGGCGCCGAAGCCGTGCGCCACGGGGCCTTCCGGAGCCCCGCCCGCCGCCGGGCCCGCCCGCCCCGCCCTCCGTGGTGACCTCGACGTGCGGCAGGTCGGCCATGTCGATGATCTCGGCGAAGGTGACACCTCTGCCGTTGCCCTCGACGCGACCCTCACGGTAGGTCAGCGATGCCGGGTCGAGCCCGTGGAACGGGGAGCGCTGGGTCCGGACGGCGAGTGCGGTGATCTCCCCGATCAGCGTGCGTGCGGCGTCCTGGATCATCGGGGCGAGGGTGCCGGCGGCCCGCGAACCGACGGCGGCCGTTCCCGCCGGCAGCGCCGAGTCGCCCAGCTCGGCGACGACCCGGTCCAGCGGGATGCCGAGCGCGTCGGACGCGACGATCGAGGCCATCGTGTACGTGCCGGTGCCGATGTCCGGGGTCGAGGTCGACACGACGGCGGTGCCGTCGTCCCGCAGCGTCAGGCGCACGGGCACGTCGGACCGGTTGGCGGGGTAGATCGCGGTGGCCGTCCCCTGCCCGACGAGCCACTCGCCGTCGATCCGGGAGCCGGGGACGGGGTTGCGGTCGGCCCAGCCGAAGCGCTCGGCGCCGACGCGGTAGCACTCGGCGAGCCGCCTGCTGGTCCAGCCGCGGTCGGTGCCGGGAACGGTGGTCGCGTCGTTGCGCAGCCGGAGCTCGACCGGGTCCATCCCCAGCGCGACGGCCAGCTCGTCCATGGCCGTTTCCAGCGCGAACATCCCCGGTGCCTCGTTGGGCGCCCGCATCGCCCAGGTGGCCGGGGTGTCCATCGGCACCAGCCGCTCCTCGATCGCGAGGTTCGGCGTGCGGTACAGCACCGTCGTGGTTTCCCCTGCGGGTGCTTCGTTCCATCCCCCGGCGACGGGCATCTCGGACCAGCACTGGTGGCTGACGGCGTTGAGCACGCCGTCCCGGGAGGCGCCGAGCCGGACCCGCTGCTCGATGAGGGGGCGGTGCCCGGTCAGGACGAAGGACTGCTCGCGGGTCAGCGTGAGCTTGACCGGGCGGCCGAGCGCCCGCGCGGCCACGGCAGCGAGCGGACCGTCACCCCAGGTCGGGACCCGGCTGCCGAAGCCGCCGCCGACGAAGGGGCTGATCACCCGGACGTTGTCCCGGCTCACCCCGACGCGTTCGGCGAGCGTGTTCGCGTAGTTCGCAGGCCCCTGGCATCCGCTGTAGACGGTCAGGTGGTCGTTCTGCCAGACCGCGGTCGTGCTGTGCGGTTCCATGGCGACGTGGCTCTGCGGCTGCTGGGTCACGGTGATGTCGACCGTGACCGCGCTCGCGCGGAGCGCGTCGTCGATCGAGGCCACGCCGGGAGCGAGCACGGGCCCGGCCTGCGCCGGGAACTCGGCGTCCCCTTCGACCGGCTCGCCCGGCATCCCGGCGGCGAGGGTGGTCCGGGCCGGGCCGGGACGGTGTCGTACTCGGCGGAGACGAGCGCGGCCGCCTCCCGCGCCTGCTCGATCGTCTCGGCGACGACCAGCCCGATCACCTGACCCCGGAAGCGGACGTCCCGGTCCTGCAGCGGCGCGTAGGTCTCGCCCCGGGAAGCCGAGTAGATCCGCAACGGGTCGAACGGCGTGTACACGGCGAGCACACCGGGAGCACCGCGCGCCGCGTCGACGTTCATCGAACGGACGCTGCCCCGCGCCACCGTGCTCAGCACGACGTGGGCGTACGCGAGCCGGTCGCCCCAGTGGTCCTCGGAGTGGTCGGCGCTGTAGCGGGCGGCGCCGGTCACCTTGAGCCGGCCGTCGACGCGTGGGACGTCGGAACCGAGCGGAGTGGTCATCGGGCCGCACCGAGCCCGGTGAGCGCGCGCACCAGCGTGCGGCGCAGCAGCGCGGGTTTGAACGCGTTGTGCGTCAGGGGACGAGCGCCGTCCGTGGCGTGCGTGACGGCGGCCTCGTACGTCTGGGCCGCCGCTGGCCGTCCGACCAGTGCCCGCTCGACGGCGGTGAACCGCCAGGGCCGGCTGCCGACTCCACCCGCTGCGACCCGCGCATCGCGGATCACGCCGCCCGCGACGTCGAGCGCGATCGCGGCCGACGTGAGGGCGAACTCGTAGGACTGCCGGTCCCGGATCTTGAGGTAGGCGGAGCGGGTCGCCCACGGCAGGGGCGGCACGGTCAGCCCGGTGACGAGCTCACCCGCGCGCAGCTGGTTCTCGACGTGCGGGGTTTCGCCTGGCAGCTGGTAGAACTCGCCGATCGGAACGGTCCGCGCGCCGTCCCGCCCCGTGAGGTGCACCTGGGCGTCCAGCGCCACCAGCGTGACCGCGACGTCGCTGGGGTGGGCGGCGACGCACGCGTCGCTGGTGCCGAGGATGGCATGCATCCGGTTGTGTCCGGCGAGCGCCGCGCAGCCGCTGCCGGGTGTGCGCTTGTTGCAGGGTGTCGACACGTCCCGGAAGTAGCCGCACCGGGTCCGTTGCAGGAGATTGCCGCCCATGCTGGCCATGTTGCGCAGCTGCCGCGACGCACTCAGCTCCAGTGCCTGGCTGATCATCGGGTAGCGGGACCGGACGTCCTCGTGCCGGGCCACGTCGCTCATCCGCTCCAGCGCCCCGATGTGCAGTCCGTCCCGGTCGACGCTGATGCCGCGCAGGGGTAGCCGGTTGATGTCGACGACGCGCGACGGCGTCATCACCTCGAGCTTCATCAGGTCAACCAGCGTCGTGCCACCCGCGAGGTAGGCGCTGCCGTCGCGGGCGTCGCGCAGCGCCCCGTCCAGCGAGGCGGGCGTGGTGAAGTCGTACGCGCGCATCAGGCCATCACCTCGCGGGCGTCCCTGATCGCGTCGGTGATGAACGGGTAGGCGCTGCAGCGGCAGAGGTTGCCGGACATGTGTTCCCGGATCTCCTCGTCGGACCCGGCGTGGCCTTCCTGGACGAGAGCGACGGCGGACATGATCTGCCCCGAGGTGCAGAAGCCGCACTGGAAGCCGTCGTGGTCGATGAACGCCTGCTGCATCGGGTGCAGCTGCTCCCCGTCGGCCAGTCCCTCGATCGTGGTGATGTCGGCCCCGTCGAGGGATGCGGCCAGCGTCAGGCACGACAGCACCCGCTGCCCGTCGACGTGGACGGTGCACGCGCCGCACTGCCCGCGATCGCATCCCTTCTTGGTTCCGGTCAGCCCGAGGCGTTCGCGCAGGGTGTCCAGCAGCGTCGACCGCGGGTCCGTCTCCAGGCGCGTGCTCTCGCCGTTCACCCGCAGACCGACGGTCACCAGGTTCTCGCCCGGCGTCGTCACCGTCGGGGTCGAGGACCGGGTCACCACCACCGGCACGGCGACCGCCGCCGCGCCGGCGACCACGACGCCGGCACCGCCGATGAACTGTCGGCGAGACAATCCGCTCGGCTGATTCTTCCGGGTCGGTCGTCTCAGGAACCGTGGCATCGGGTTGCTCCAGGATGTCGGCGAAAGCGATCCGAAAGGCGAGTCCCGCACGAGGTGGCGTTCGGTCGGATCGGCAGGCGTCTGCCATGGTGGCGTCGAACCGCGCGCCTATACAGGGGCTGCTGACCCCCCTCTCATGTAATCGGTGTGAAGGGATTCAGCAAATCCTCAGAATGTGCTTCTTCGCTGGACGATTCGGTGAGATCCATTGCTGCTGCGCGGATCATGCCGCGCAGCCAGGTGTGCGTCGGGTCTGTTTCCAGTCGGGGATGCCAGACCATGCCGTACGGGAAGGGGTCGAGACCTTCCGGGGCCTCGACCAGTCGCACCCGTGGGTCAGCGGCGGCCTGCAGCTCCGCGAGCCTGCGGGGGATCGTGGCCACGAGGGGGGTGCCGGGTAGGGCGGCGAGCGCCGACACGAAGTGCGGCACCCGGACCGCGGCGGTCCGGCTGTGCCCGCGGGTCTGCAACCACCGTTCGATCATCGGTTGCTCTTGGTCGATGACGGTGACGGCCACGTGCCGGGCCGCGGTGTAGTCGGCCAGCGAGAAGCGGTCCCGTTCCGGGTGGTCTCGATCCACCACGCAGACGAGGTCGTCGGTGAAGAGCTGCTCCCAGCGCAGCGGGGCGGCCGGGCGGAGAACGGACAGCGCGATGTCGGCCCGCCCCCCTTCGAGGGCCGGGTAGCTGTCGTGTTCCCTCGGCTCGATCCGCACCTCCAGGTCGGGAGCGGCGAGGAACAGCTTGGGCAGCAGGTGGGGGCCCAGCGTCGAGGTGGTGTAGTCGGTGCCGATGATGCGCACGATCCCGGTTGCCGTCGTGGGGTCGAATTCCTTGCCGGCCACGAAGTTCTGCAGTCGCGGGAGGAGCAGAGCGAGCTCGTGCTGCATCGCCCGTGCGCGGGGGGTCAGTTCGTAGTCACCGCCGGACCGCACCAGCAGCTCGTCGTCGAACAGTCCCCGCAGCCGCTGCAAGGTGCGGCTCATCGCCGGCTGGCTCAGGTGGAAGCGCAGGGCGGCCCGGGTCACGTTGCGCTCCTCGAGCAGGATGGACAGGGCACGCAGGTCGTGGAGCAGCCCGAGATCGCTATGCGGCATGTGCATAGTATGCGATCAGAGTATGCGTTGGTCGCCCCGGCGCCCCTCGGCAGACCTCGGCCCCATGCCTCGTTCCTCCTCGCCGGGCCGTCCGATCCTCGCCCCGCGCGTTGCCGCGGCGGTGGGTCGTCGCCTGGGCATCCTGTTCCTCACCGCACCAACGCAGCGGCGACGCCCCCGAGGGTGACGATCGCATCCTGCGTTTCCCCAGCCGCTGACGACCATGCGGGAGACGAATGGCGGGTATCCGCATCACGCGTTGGCGGATATGTGTACGAATCGGCAGATTGGTCCGCATGTCCCAACCAGTTGAGACGACGACAGCGGTCTCGCCGACATCCACCCAAGAGTTCCTGGTCCGAGCGCAGCCGTGGACCATGCTGGCCTTCCGCTGCGCGGTGGCCGTCCTGTTCGTGCTGCATCCCCTCACTGCACTGGGGCTGCTGGGCGGCGAGTCATGGGGCGGTTTCATGGTCGCGGTCTCCGTGGTGGAGATCGTCCTGATCGTGCTCGTCGCCGTCGGGTTCCACACGCGAGTCGCCGCGTTCCTCCTGTCGGGGATGATGGCTTTCGCCTTCTTCGTCATACACCTGCCGAACGGCGGGAACTGGCTGGACAACGGAGGGGAGCCACCGGCTCTCTACAGTTGGGTGTTCCTCCTGCTGTTCGTGCTCGGGCCCGGCCCGATCAGTCTGGACCGGCGCAGGCTCGATCGGGGCGACGCCACCTGATCCGGGTCGCGCCAGGTCGGTCCACATCGACCACCGCCGTCCGCCCGGCCCTCGCACCGACACCGGCTACAGCGTGGAGCGTCAGGTCTCCGACAACTCGAACGATCTTGGCTTCGCGGGCCGATCACATTGTCGACGTCTTCGCGGGAACTCCGCCCAGAGTGTCACAGTTGGGGCAAATGTACGCAACGATCGCCTGAACGACGGTGGCAACAAGTGTGGTCAACACGGCCTTGGATGCGCCATGCTCGATCAAAAGTATGAGAATACCGCCGATCGCAGTTGTGTTGGCGGCCCACCACTTGTTCGTGGGCCACCGACTCTTCTGCCCGTTCGGTCTCCCCGCCCTCTCCTGGCCCTGCTCGGACCGACTGAGCGGAGGTGTTCCCGAGTCCACGTCGACGGACCCCCCGGTGGTCTGAGTTGTCCCGCACGGCGAGCTGGGCGCTTTGGCGAGTCGGTCGAGTGGTTGTACCGAGGCAAGTAAGATCCTCGCAAGCACCGCGACGGCGCCGAGTGCGGTCAAGGATGCAGTCAACCAACTCTTCGTGAGTTGCCAGGCTGTCCTTGCGTTTTCGTCACCTTCAACTACTGGACGCATGGCCTCCTCCTCGGCCTGGGGTGAGCTTGCTGCTCCGACGGGGGGGAATAGCTACTACCCGCAAGAGAAATTCTCTTCGAGGGGAACGGAGATGCACACAGTGCACGCCCCCCACTTCAGGGAGGCGGCACGAGCCCCGGGGTAGGGAGGGCCCTCCGACACACTTCGTCGCAGCCGCCCCGAGTGCGTTGTGCGGCCCCCACGAGCATTGACACCAACGCCGTGCCGCGTGGACGCCTTGAGTCGGGGATCGATGCCGATCGAGCGTGTGCCGCACGCCATCGGCTGGGGGAGATGTCGTGCTCTCGCGGTCCAGCGGATACGGAGCGGTACCTGCTGGACCGTCCGGAGCCAGGCACGCAGCGTCCGTGGGTGCCGAGGCTGCGGGCCGACCCAGGCCTACTCCGCCAGCCCGGCTGCGATCGCGGCAGCGCGGCCGCTTGATCGAGCTGCTCCCTCGACGGCCGCATCGCGCACCTCGGCCCCGGCACGCGGGAAAAGCCCGGCTGCAAATACGAGCCTGTGCGTAGGGACGCCAGTCGGTGACCGGTCCGATAAAGTTGACGAGATTGGTGGGCCAGAGGTGTTGGCGGCCGAGCGCGAGACAGTGCAGAGGGTCCTGACGTAGTCGAAGTCGGACTTCGACGATCTGCTGACGTTGCGGCGGGATTCGGACGACGGTTGAACCAACGGCTCGGGAAGAAGCAAGTCAAATATCGCTATTGCATGCACTCGATGCACTGGACCAGTTCGCGAATGCTCCGTGCATCAGCTCGCCGGGAACGTGCGGTGTCCGTCCACGCCGACGGACAGGGGTGGTGCATGCGACCGGAAGCACCCGATGTCGGGATGCTCACGCGGCAACGCCCCGTCGAGCACGCGCAGGTCGGCCGTGAGCACGACGCCGCCTCCGCGACACGGGCTCTCCATCCCGAGCCGGAAGTCGTCGTCGGGCGAACTGTCCGCCGGCGCCGGGACATGGCGGAAGTGCGGGTCCTCCGCGATGCTCGACTCTTCGTACCCGGGCGGCCGGACGATCGTGCTGTGCTCGAAGATGGTGCTCGGCGGCAGTGGGGGTGAACCGCCACCTCGCAACGCCTCCAATGTGGGGAACCCCGTGCCGTCCACCTGATCGGCCACTCCGGGGAACGAGTACGCGAAGCGCCGGAACAGTTCGCCGTCCGGGAACTCACCGGTGCGGAAGTAGCAGTTGCCGTCCGCTGCGGCGGGCCAGGTCGGGTTCGGGAGCCAACTGGTCGGCCTCGGGCGCGGGGGAACCGTGTTGACCGCCACGAAGACGTTGTTGAACGAACGCCGAGGCATGAAGGGGCATCGGCGGTTCTCGGGTGGCGGGTCGGTGAGTACCACGTCGGCAAACCGCCGTCGACGACGCAGTGGGTGAGCATGCACCCGTGGCAGTTCTCGCCGATGTCCACACCGTGGGGGCCGCGAACACCGTGACGTGGTCGAGCCGGACATCCCTGCAGTTGTCGAGCTTCACCGCCCGGGTGCCGTGACGGATCGTCAGGTCCTCGAGATGGACCGAAACGCATCTCACCAGCTTCAGCGTCGGGTCGTGGGCGGTCCAGATCGCGAGCGGAACATGCCGCGGATCGCTCGGTCCGGCGTAGTCGTCGAACCCCGGCACGTTGTTGGCGGTCGGGGACAGCCTGATATGGATATGGCCCGGACCGGGAACATCGTCCAGGCCGGCCCT
Source organism: Pseudonocardia hierapolitana (assembly GCF_007994075.1). Lineage (NCBI taxonomy): Bacteria > Bacillati > Actinomycetota > Actinomycetes > Pseudonocardiales > Pseudonocardiaceae > Pseudonocardia > Pseudonocardia hierapolitana. The sequence goes on from NZ_VIWU01000001.1 coordinate 6,595,974, forward strand.
CGAGCAGATCGTGGTGGACGGTGAGCAGAAGCTGGCCCGCGACGTCGACCGTTCAACACTCCCGGTCGGCGACCCGGCGTGAAGGCGCTGGGTCGGCCAGTACCAGCGCGACCAGACACGATCGCTGGAGTAATAACCGCTTCCAGTTCGAGGGCTATCGCCTGCGGGTCCCCACCGCGCGCCGACGGTCGTCGCCGGAGTTCGCCGTCACCGCGGACAGGAACCTTGTGATCCTCGTCGTTGCACTGCGCTGAGCGACGGCCTGGGCAGTCCGGGTGCCGCCTAGGGCGATGCCGCCCGTCCACTGGGCGTCGGTGGGCAGCACACCGAGCCGGACGAGATGCCCGGCGCCCCGGCAGCTCAGATGCTCGTCGGACGGGCGGAGCCGGCGGCCGAGTACCTCCTGCGCCATCGGTCCGGACGGCCACACTGCGTCCTCGGTTCCGGTGACCAGCAGCAGAGGGCCGTCAGCCTGCTCGGCCGGGATCCGCGCATCGGCCGCCCCCGTTGCCGGCCCACGCAGTCCGGCCTCGTAAGCGGGTCGCAGGCGAATCAGCGTCGGACGGTGTGCCGCGGCGTCGCGGCTCGCCCACCAAGCGTTGCGCACCAGCTGCGACATCAGCGCGCCGCTGCGCACCGGCAACCACGGCACGTCCCGACCCGCGACTGTCCACGATGGAGCGTCGGGTATCTCACCCTCGGATCCGATCGCCTGCCACGTAACGCTGCTGGGGCTGATCAGCACCAAGCCGCGACAACGGGGACCCTCGTGTGCGCAGACAGCGGACAGCAGACCCTCCGCACCGCGCGATACCGCCATGCCCGCCACCCGGTCCGAGTCGACTTCGGAGTGATCTGCCAGGAACCGGACGGTCGTGCCGAACCGCTCCAAGGGCACGGCGACGATGGGTGCGCCCTCATCCACCCAGCTCGCGGCAAGGGCCGCGAAGCCGCGGGACGCGAGGAGCATCGCGGGCCCGACCTGCGACTCGAAGCCGCCCTCTGAACCGCCGAAGCAGGCAACCGCCGGCCAGCCGTCAGCCGGCGCAGTGCCCGGGGGCAACGCCAGCAGCCCCGGCCTGCCGTCGATCTCCACTGTGGAGGAACGCACACCCTCCGCCGGAGGGTGCCGACGGACCGTGCGCCGAACTTCGCCGACCCGCTCCACACGGGCAGTCACGGTCACCAGCCACGGATCGGTCGGCGGAACGAACAGGTCGGGCGTCACGCCGTCGGCAGCGAACCGCATGGCCCACAACGGCGCGTCGCCATCGGCCCGCTCCCAGTCCCCGGACAGCGGGTCGAGTAGGGCGATGTCGACGGGGCCCGACGCCGGCGCGGCGAACATCGCAGCAGACCGCCACAAGCGCCCGTGCAGATCGTTACCGGTCGCCGTCAGCTCGACCGCGGATCCGGCCGGCGCTCCGTGGAGCACCACGGCGAACGGCTCGTCGTGGCGGGAGTCCTGCGGCACGTCGAGCACAAGCGTGTCGGAGGCAATGTCAGACGGTGCCGACGACTGCGTCGCAGCGGCCGGCGTTTCCTCGGTCTCACGCTGCTCGACCGGCACGGAGCGGATCTCGAACCAAGGCGGGACAAGGCCCGATGCCGACGCGGCCAGCCCGAGCAGCACGCAGGGAAGCACCCAGTAGCAGAGGACGGACAACAACCCGGCGGCGTCGCGGATCGTCGCGGCCTCGTCGACAAGGGGCGGGATCATCGTGACAACCGTCATGGCGGCGAAGACCGCGACCCACAACCACGTCATGGTGGTGGTCACAGCGTGAAGCCTGTCGCTGCGAGCGGTCGTGGCGTCAACGAACTCGGTCGCGTACTCCCAGACGAACGGCCGCCCGACCAGCAGCCCGACGAGCGCGACCAGGAAGAGGCCGAGGTTGCCCAGCGGCTGGAGCCAGCGTTCGAGGATGGCGTCGGTGAACACGAAGGCGGTGAGCGTCAGGATCGCGAACACCACGATGCTGCCGAGGTCGAAGATGCGCCAGGGCTGGCGGCGCAGCCTGGACACCACCTGTGTCCCCACCGCAACGGCGAGCACGAGGCACACCACAAGGCGGAACATCACGTTGCCGATCAGCACCCAGTACAGGACCCACGGCAGGACCCCCAGCACGAACCCCAAAGCCCGCCTCCGATGCGCTACCGCTGCTTCGGGCGTACCGGAACCGCGTGACGGTTGCCACAGCAGCGGGCAGGTTCACCTGTTCAGCCCCTGATCCCGGGGGCATTTTCAGGCGCCGCGAGCTCGGTTGGACTAGATGGGTAAGTCCGAATTGGTCAGTGGTCGTAGGCGATCAGGGACCGGGTGATGGGCCGGCCGGTGGCCCGGTTGTGCCGGATCGACGCGATCCGGGAGCTTCCGGCCCGGCGGCCGTGTTCGTGGCGACGCCGTCGAGGACTGGGCGCGAGTCGATCGGACCGGCGAGTCCGTGCACTGATTCGCGAGCGGGAACGCCGGCGAGCGCTTCCCGCTGCCGGGGTTCGTACCTTCCATTCGGGGTAGATGGCATCACGTGAAGCTGCCGCACGTCCGGGATCGCGTGAGCCGATGGCTGTGGCTGCCCCCGGCGCGGACGTCCCCGCGCGAGGCACGCGGGTTCATGCGGGCGGTGTGTGAGGACTGGGGCATCGACGAGACGATCATCAGTGACGCCTTGGTGGTGGTGACCCAGCTCGTGACGTGCGCGGTGGTGCGTGCGCAGGCCCCCTGCGTTGTCCGCGTAGCGCGCGCTGGCGCCGGCCTGCGGATCGACGTCAACGATGACTGCCCGTGCCCGATGCCGATTCCCGGACGAGGTCCGGTCGACCTAGCCGGCCCGTGCGCCGTCGGGATTCGCCTGGTCGATGGTTTGACCGCGGCCTGGGGTGTGACCGATCGGGGTCCCGGCAAGTCGGTGTGGGCGGTTGTGAAAGCCGATCCAGCCGCATCGACCTAGCTCAGCAAGGCCGCGGAACGGCGGGCAGCTGGTTCCAGTTGTCCCGGTCTCGAGAACGAACACGATCCCGGCCAGCGCGACCCGATCGTCGACCGGTTTGCATCCCGGGAATCGGTAGCGCCGCGGTGGATGGGGCGGGACCCGGCGCCTCTCGCTCCTACAGCGAGCCGCCGACCCGACACGATCGAGAGCTGCGCGGAGCAAGCAGATCGGCCGCGAGCAAATCGAGTCGAGACAGAATCACATCGTCCAGGACGGTGTGGCTTCTCGGAGTCAACTCAGAGCGTGCCCACGGGTTCGTCCAGCGGCACCCTGCGACCGATTACCCGCACGAGCGGCTCGAAGCGACTCGGCAGCCGTCAGGATGGCGGCGCCGAGGAGCACGCCGTCCTTCAACAGGGCCTCGCCCAACATGGACAGCTGCGGCATTCCCTGCCCCTCCTGCCAAGCTTCCGGTGTCGTGACCAGGAAGCTGAGCGTACCGAGCATCATCGTCGCGGCTCCGAAGCTGCCAACCGCCGAGGCTTGTGGGGCGAACGGCTTTGCCGCGATCAAAGAGCCCAAGGTGATCTGCGTGATCCCGATCAGACGCGCGAGCTTCTGTGCGCCCAGCTTCTCACGAAGCCGCGAAGTCAGCGGACTCGCCGTGACCAGAGTTTCTGCGTTCTGGACCTCGTAATCTTTGAACTTGAGTGCGCCCAACCACAAGAAGGTCGTCGCCAGCCCACAGCCCATGACCGAGAATCCAACGGAATCCAGCCGGGTCGCCGGCATGTGTCGTATGCGCACGATTCACTCCCAGGACGCCAGCGGCAGGTACAGGAAGTAGTTCGTTCGGTTGACCAACGCGATGTCGGCTTGTCCGCGCGACAGCCGCGACAGACTCAGTCTCCGCTGGGTCGCCTCGTGCCGTCGTCGGGCAGAGGACCCAACCACGGACCACCGCGTGGCCGAACATCCCATGCGCGTCGGCAGCGGTGTCCCGACCGGGAGCTGGTCGGTCCACAGGTCGGACGAACCCGCTCGGCTGCGTCATGAGCTGCACCGACGCGGCGCTGGCACCCGGGGGCGTTGTGGATGCTCCGGCCGGCGGCTTGCCGCTCCTGCCGGTCGAGCGGACACTCGGCTGCCCGATGCGGCCCCGCTCCTGCAGGAGCGGTCGACGTTTCTCGACAACGTCCAAGCAGCCCGACGTGGAGGAGAACGCGATGGCTGCGGGTGAGTACCTGCTAGCCGGTCAGACCTCTGAGCTGGAGCGGCTACAGCTTCAGTCCCGGGTGTGGGAGCCCAGTGGGCAGAGGCTACTCGAGGCCATCGGCCCGGGACGCGGCCGCGCCCTCGACGTCGGCTGTGGTGTCCTCGGCTGGCTCCGTCTGCTCAGCCGATGGGTCGGACCCGACGGGGAGGTGGTCGGAACCGACATCGACGACGCGATGCTCGCCGCGGCCGCACAGTTCGTCAAAGACGAGCAGCTATCCAACGTCAGGCTCATCAAGGACGATCTGTTCGCCACCGCACTGGAGCCGGCCTCGTTCGACCTGGTGCACGCGCGGTTCGAGCTCACCCCGCTCGGGCGGGTCGAGGAACAGCTGGCGACCTACCTCCGGCTGACCCACCACGGCGGCGTCGTGGTGCTGGAGGACCCCGACTGGGGAAGCTGGCACTTCAACCCGCCGGCGCCGGCCCTCCAGCAGCTCATCACCTTCATCCGCGAAGCCTTCCGTCGATGGGGTGATGCCGAGGCCGGACGCAAACAGCTGCAGTTGTTCCGACGCGTCGGCGTCGAGGCGAACGTTCGAGCCGAGGTTCTGGCACTTCCCCCGGGGCACCCGTACCTGCGGCTTCCCCTGCAGTTCACGACAGCGCTCGAGGCACGACTGCTCTCCTTTGTGGACGCGACGGAGCTGGCACGACTGCGCACCGAGGCGGAAGCAGAACTGAAGGAGCCCGAACGCTGGGGCACCACCTTCACATTGATCCAGTCCTGGGGCCGTGTGGCATAGCGGTGGCCACCGGCTCCACCCCCGCGCCAGAGCTGGTCGAAGGCGAGGATCCGATCCGGATCGGGACCCACGAGACGTGGGATGCATGCTCATGCCTGAGAATCCGCAGGTACTCCTTGCGCGATGGGTCCGTGGGCGTGGCCGTCACGTGCCCGTTGGCGGCCCGTTGCCCGCTCGACTGCGGCGTTGAGTCGCCGGCCTCTGATCTCGCTCATGGGCTGGACCCGCTCGCCTCCATCCCGGGCGAGGGCTCGGTACACACCCAGCGGTAGGTCGTGCCGCTCGTGGGCCGTTGCGTTCCGGCGGATCAGCACACTCCAGATCACGTGCGCCGGCTGGCTCGGTGACCCGGCTCGATGCCTGTGGACGGCGCGGCGCTCGATCGCGACGAGCTGGACGATGGCGTCCTCCGGGAGAGGGTGCCACGGGCAGGCGGAGAGTGTCTGCTCCGCCCGCCCGCCATCGTCTGGGAACACACGTTCCGCAGTTGCTGAAGTGTCGGTGTCGTCCTGCAAGGTCGTCATGGCCCTTCCTCTGCCTGATCAGCCGAACCGGACGGCCTCCTGGTCGTCGACGGCCTCGGTGCGGGCGGCCTGAGGTGGTGGCTCGTAGTGTGCGGCGCGCCTGCTGAAGCCGCGCTGAGAATCGCAAGCGCCGCTGAAGTGGTGTCACGTTCGTCCTGATCGGCTCGGCTTTCAGCTGGCTCACAGTCGATTTCAGCGTGTTCACAGTGACGAGGGTGATGCTTCTGATGGGCGGCACGATCACGTCAACCGGAGGCGACGCATGAGCACCGCGTCCAGTCCGATCTGACTGCAGGCGGAACGGCGGGTCCACCGGTGTCCAGCGACAAGTGGAGGCGGAATGAAGCCGTGGCAGCAGCTCGTCGCAGTGATCTGGGACAGCCAGTTCCTCTGCGCACAACGTGCTGTCTATCTCGTAGCTCACCGCCTCGCCGTCCACCTGGATGAGCTCGCCCGCCGTCGCGACGAGGGGCGAAGGAAGCCCTCGTGGGCAGGGGACTACAGCGGCCAGGAACGTACTTGACGGAATCGTGCCCGACACACGGCGACCAGACCGCGAAAGCTGAGTGCCATCTCAAGGAGCATCATCCCGCATCACCGGCCATCGCCGGAGCATGACGACGTGCGATCCGAACCCGCCAATCTGCTGCTGATGGTCGGGCTCCCCGGCGCCGGAAAGACCATTCGAGCACAAGAGCTCGCCGCGGTGAACCGCGCGCTACGGCTGACCCCGGACGAGTGGATGATCTCCCTTTTCGACGGGTCTCAGCCCGACGGCAAGCGCGACTTGCTGGAAGGACAGCTCATTGCACTAGCCCTGCAAGCGCTGCAACTGGGCACGAACGTCGTACTCGATTTCGGCCTCTGGAGCCGCGACGAACGGTCGGCACTGCGCTGGCTGGCAACATCGGCCGGGGCCTCGTGCCGAGTGGTCTACCTGCCCGTCGACAAGGACGTCCAACGCGCCCGGATCGCCCATCGCCAGGCAACCGCACCACACACGACCTTTCCGATGAATGAGGCGGACATCGACGAATGGCGGAAGCAGTTCCAGGCACCGGATGCCGCCGAACTCGGCCGGCGGATGTGGAAACGGATCCGCCGGGCACCGGGAAGTAGATCCGCTCTCGGCGGCGTCAGCGTGCCGGTCCCGGCGTCGCGGCCGCAGACCTCCGAGGGAGGACGAGGGCCTGGACGGCGCGGCCGGCCGGCGCTGGTCTACGGGGCGGGACGGGCGGGTGATCACTCGTGCGACAAGTCGCCCCCGCCGCACGAGCACTCACCGATGACCGGGCTCGTGCGCCCGCCAGGCGGTTCGCGCGGTGCCCCAGGACGCTGATGCGATCATCGCCCCGTCGACGACGATGTCCGCGCCGGAGATGAAGTCCGCATCGGACGAGGCGAGGAACGCGATCGTGGCGGCCACGTCCCGTGAGCGCGGGCAACGCCTCGCAGCTCTCCGACGGTGCCGCCGCCGTCGTCCTGATGGAAGCGGGCGAGCCCGCCCGCCGCGGGCTCGAGCCGCTGGGCACCTACCGCGGCACCGCCGTCGCCGGGTGCGAGCCGGACGAGATGGGCATCGGCCCGGTCTTCGCCATCCCGAAGCTGCTGGAACGGCACGGCCTGACGGTCGACGACATCGACCTGTGGGAGCTCAACGAGGCCTTCGCCTCGCAGGCGGTGTACTGCCGGGACCGGCTGGGCATCGACCCCGAGAAGTACAACGTGAACGGCGGCGCCATCGCGATCGGCCATCCCTACGGCATGAGCGGGGCCCGCATGGTCGGCCACGCCCTCCTCGAAGGACGCCGGCGCGGCGCCCGGTACGTCGTCGTGACCATGTGCGTCGGGGGCGGCATGGGTGCGGCAGGCCTGTTCGAGCTGTGAGCAGTGACAGCACGACGTAGGCGTGCAGCGGAAGCGACTGGTCATCGTGCACCCCGTTGGCTCACTCGGTGGTGAACTGCCGGACGGACAGGAAGTAGCCAGCATCGGTGTGCCGTAGCGGCCCGGTTGCGACTACGTGCAGCCTGCCGGCCGCTGTCCCTCCTTGGAATGCGCGAAACTGCGCCGTCGTCCGAGACGTCGGACGACGGCGCAACTCAGCCCGTCGCTACTTCGGCGGCAGCTGCAGGACCTGGCCGACGATGATGACGTCGGGGTTGGTCAGGATGCTGGCGTTGAGGGCGAAGATCTCCGGCCACCGTGAGGCGTCGTTCATGTGGTTGCGGGCGATCTCGCTGAGCGTTTCGCCGGGGGCGACGACGTGGAAGCGCAGCTGCGGCACGAGCGCAGGGCCGGTCGGCAGGTACAGCTTCTGGCCGGGGAAGATCCGGTCGGGCCGGGCGATGACGGCGCGGTTGCGGGCGAAGATCTCCGGCCACCGTGCGCCGTCGCCCAGCTCGTCGCGGGCGATGCCGAACAGTGTGTCGTCCGCCTTGACCGTGTACACCGTGGGCGGTGTGCCCCCGGAGAGGACGCCGGCGTAGCGCAGCAGGTCGGCAAGTTCGAAGCCGTCAGCGTGCTGCGCCGGCAGGCCGGGCAGCCAGCCGGGGTTCCGCATGATCGAGTCGGAGCTGCGTCGGGCGAGCCCGACCAGTACCCGAAGTAGGTGTAGACGGCGGGGACCGGCGAGTTGTTCGCCGCGTCGGCCTGGTTCGGGGTGGTGGGGTCGAGCATCGCCTTGCCCAGGTCCTCGAGCTGCGTCACCGTGTTCGGCGACACCTCGAGCAGGTTCGCCGGATCGTTCTGCAGGTCAGGGAACAGCAGGTCGAAGTTGTGCAGGTCGACGGGAGCGGTGGCCGTTGCGGCGTCGGCCCCGCGGCTCGTCGCGGCAGCCAGCCCTGCCTGCGTGGTGTCGGGTTCCTTGATGATCTCGCCATGGGTCAGACGTGCCATCGGTGGTCCTCTCGCCCGGACGGTCTGTCGGCGGGAATTTGCCGACCAGTCGAGGAGCGCTGGGAGTCCGCTTAGTACAGGGAGTGCCACGAGTAGAGCCGCGCTGTGTCCGCGATCGTGCGCCGACCCCCGCCGCAACGGCGCCGCCGAGGCGTGCTGATCGCGCCCGGGTGTCCACGAGGTACCGGGCCGGCGCGGCTTTGCCGAGCCGGGTCAGCCGTACAGCCCGGGGTGCTGCGCCCGCCAGCCGGCACTCCAGGATCTCGCCCCCGATGATCGCGGGCAGGGCGTCGGCGAACACGGCGGCCTTCGGGGTCCCGTAGCCGGGCCGGCCGATCGCGACAGACGCGATCGGCTCGTCCGGGGCGCCCCCTCTCTGATCGATCTGTTGGGGGCGGTTCGTCAGATCGCCACGCGGCGTGACCGCTGCATCGTCGTTCGATGGACGACGCGGTATTCCCGGGGGCTGGCGCCGTAAGCGGCCTTGAACGCTTTCGAGAACGTCCCGGCGTCGATGAGTCCCCAGCGCGCGCCGACCTCGCCGATGGGTGTGCGGGCGTCGGAGCGTTCGAGGTCGCGGCGGCAGCGCTCGAGCCGCTGCTCGCGGATCCAGCCGGCGACCGACGTCGAGTGCGCCGCGAACTCGCGCTGCAGCAGCCGCAGCGACACGTGCTGGGAGCGGGCCACCGCGGCCGGGGTGAGCTGGGGGTCGGCGAGGTGCGCCGCGATGAACTCGGTCGCGCGGGAGAACAGGGTCTCCGGCGCCGCCAGAGTGGCGATCTCGTCGGCGCAGCGGGCTCCGACGTAGCCGGACAGCAGGCCGACCACGCTGCGGGCGACCTCGCGCTGGGCCTGCCGGCTGCGTGGTTCCGCCGCGTGGTGCACGACGTCCCACAGCGTCTTCGCGATGAGCGGCCCGGCGCCCTGCCGGCCTGAGAACCGCGTGGCGGTGAAGTGCGCCATCGTGTCCGGCCCGAACGTGAACCACGACTTCGGGAACATCACGGTGAGCATCCGGAAGCTCTCGCGGAACACGAGCTCGTACGGCCGCGTGGCATCGCAGAAGGCCAGGTCACCCGGGGTCAGCGCGGCCTCGCGCCCGTCCTGGCAGAACAGGCTGTAGCCGTCGAGCTGGACCCCGAACTTGTAGCAGCCGTCGTCCGCCGGCACCTGTGAGGTCTGCGCGACGACGTGCGGGCGGGCCTCGAACTCGCGCACCACCAGCTCGTCGAACCGGTGCGCGGTGAGGGTCCCCGAGAACGCCCCGCCGCCCGGCACGTCGACCACGACCGGCAGGTGGTCGGCGTGCACGACGCCGCGCCACTCCTCCAGGTTGCCGGCCGCGACGGTGGCCGGTGCGGCGGTACCGGTCGGCCGCAGCTCCCGGACGTCGTCCTGCACCGTGCACTCCTTCCGCGGGTCCGTTCCGGCATCGTCGCATCTGCGCGGCCGGGCCGCGGCGTCCGTGCAGCGGGCGGCGCGGATCGACCGGTGCCCGTCGCGCACGGCCAAGCCTGCTGCCGTGTCCGGCTCCTACCGTCTGGACGGAGTACGACGCTGCTCTGTGAACGACGCGGTGCTCTTTCAAGGGAGAAGGATGACCAGTCACAGCGGCTCGCCGGTCGTTCCGGCGCCGAGCCCAGGCATGTACCGCAGGGTCGCGCTCGCGAGCGCGGTCGGCACGAGCATCGAGTGGTACGACTACCACGTCTACAGCGTGGCGTCGGCGCTCGTGATCGGGCGGCTGTTCTTCACGGAGATGGACCCGTTCACCGCCACGCTGGCGGCGTTCGCGACGTTCGCGATCGGGTTCGTCGCCCGCCCGCTGGGCGGTGTGCTCGCAGGCCACCTCGGTGACCGCATCGGTCGCAAGCAGGTCATGGTCCTCACGCTCACGATGATGGGTGCGGCGACGACCCTGATCGGCCTGCTGCCGACCTACGCGCAGGCCGGTGTCTGGGCTCCCGTGCTGCTCGTCGCGCTGCGGCTGCTGCAGGGGCTCTCCGCGGGCGGCGAGTGGGGCGGCGCCGCGCTGATGGCCGTCGAGCACGCCCCGGCCGGCCGGCGTGGGGTCTTCGGCAACTTCGTGCAGCTCGGCACCCCGACCGGGATGTTCCTCGCCAACTCGGTGATGCTCCTGCTCGTCGCGGTGATGCCGCAGGACGCGTTCGAGAGCTGGGGTTGGCGGGTCCCGTTCCTGCTGAGCGTGGTCATGGTCGTGATCGGGTTCGTCATCCGGCGCGCAGTCGAGGAGAGCCCGTCGTTCCGAGCCGTGCGGGCCGCGGAGCGAACGGCACGGCTGCCGGTGGTCGACGTCGTGCGGCGCTACCCCGGGCGGATCGCACTGGCCATCGCGTCGTTCGTCGGCAACAACGCCGTCGGCTACCTGTTCCTCGCCTACCTGCCCTCCTACGGCACCGGGACGCTGGGGCTGTCGCGCGGGTTCATGCTCGCGGTGCTGCTCGTCGGCTGCGTCTCGTGGTTCGTGTCGATGATCGCGTTCGCCGCGTGGTCGGACCGGATCGGCCGGCACGCGGTCTACCTGCTCGGCTACGGGTTCATCGCGGTCTGGGCCTTCCCGTTCTTCGCCCTGATGCAGACCGGGGAACCCGTGCTCGTGGTCGTCGCCGTCGTGGTGCTCACCCTCGGCCTCGCCGCGACCTACGGGCCGCAGGCGGCCCTGTTCGCCGAGCTCTTCCCGCCCGAGGTGCGCACCAGCGGCGCCTCCCTGTCCTACGCCCTCGGAGCGGCGCTGTCCGGCGGCATCGCGCCGCTCGTCGCCACCGCGCTGCAGGGCTGGACCGGAACCGTCTACTCGGTGAGCGTGTTCATGATCGGCTTCGCTGCCATCTCCAGCGCCGCGATCCTGGCCCTGCGGCGCATCCCGTCCAGCTTCGAGACCCCTGTCACCACGAACCCCGAAGGAGCCATCGCTCGATGATCCACGACGAGCTGTACGACCTCGGCCTGGAGCTGCGCCGCGACATGTTCGGCCCCGCAGGCGCCGACGAGCAGGTCGGCTCGACCGACGAGTGGGACGACAAGCTGCAGGACCTCGTCACCCGACACATCTTCGGCGACATCTGGCAGCGTCCCGGCCTGGACCGCAGGACCCGCAGCCTCGTGACGCTCGCGATGCTGGTCGCCACGAACCGCTCGCACGAAGTCGGCATCCACCTGCGCGGAGCGCTGTCGAACGGCGTCACGCCCGAGGAGCTGCGCGAGCTCATGCTGCACGCCTCGGTCTACTGCGGGATCCCGGCCGCCGTCGACGGGCTCCGGGCGGCGCGGGCCGCAGTCGAGGAGCGGACGACGGTGGGAGGGCAGGCGTGACGGGCGAGGCCGGTGGGGAGGTCGGGTTCATCGGGCTCGGGCGGATGGGCGCCCCGATGGCGCGCAACGTCGCCGCTGCCGGGTTCTCCCTGGTGCTGCGCGACGAGTCGGCCGAGGTCGAGGAGCGGCTGGCGGCCGAGACCGGGGGGCGGGTCGCGCGCACGCCCGCGGACCTGGCGGGGTGCGGCGTGGTCGTGACCATGTTGCCGACGTCGGCGATCGTGGCGAAGGCGCTTCTGGAGTGGGAGGGCGGGGTGCCGCAGCACCTCCCTGCCGGCGCCGTCGTCGTCGACATGAGCTCGTCGGTGCCCCAGGAGACGGTGGCCCTCGGCGCCCGGCTTGCCGAGCACGGCGTGGCGCTCGTCGATGCACCGGTCTCGGGCGGTGTGCCCGGGGCCGTCGCCGGCACCTTGTCGATCATGATGGGCGCGGACGACCCGGCGGCCGCCGAGTGCGCGCAGCCGGTCGTCGACGCGATGAGCGCCCGCACCCACCGCACCGGCGGCCTCGGCACCGGGCACGCGGTGAAGGCGCTCAACAACTTCGTCGCGGCGTCCACGTTCGTGGCGTGCGGCGAGGCGCTCGTCGCGGCGGAGCGGTTCGGGCTGGACCCCGCGGTCCTCGTCGATGTGCTCAACACCTCCACCGGACGCAGCTTCGTCAGCAGTGAGGTGCTGGGCGAGCACGTCGTCGGCGGCCGGTACGCCTCGGGGTTCTCGCTGCCGCTCATGACGAAGGACGTGGGCATCGCCGTGGACCTGTTGCGGGGGACCGCGACCGCGGCCGGCGCGGGCGAGCGGGTGTACGGGGCGCTGCACGATGCGCTCGAGCACCTGGGCGACGTCGACCACACGCGCGCCGTGCAGTACTGGTCCTCGGTCGGGCGCCCCTGACCCTCGGTTCGCCTCACCGCAGGCCGAGCGCCTGGCGCCGCATCCGCGGGTCGAGGTCGCGGGCGTGCTCGGTGGCGAAGGCGACCATCGCGGCGGCCCGGTCCGACAGCCGCACCCCCCGCGGCCAGATCATCCGCACGCCACCGCTCGGGCTGGCGGGCGTGATCTCCCGGACGACCACCGGCAGGCCCTCGTACGTGCGGTCCACGGCGGGCCGCTGGATGAGGATGGCGTAGCCGAACCCCCTGGCCACCAGCGAGCGGGTGAGCTCGAAGTCGGACGTGCGCCGGGCGATCCGCGGGGTGACCCCGGCGCGCTCGAACAGCAGGAGCGTGTGCTGCGCCGCCGGGGGGATGTCGAGGAGGATCTGCGGCTCGTCCGCGAGCGCGTCCAGCGGCACGACCTCCCGCGCGGCCAGCGGGTGGCCGTCGGGCAGCAGGACGTAGGCGGGTGTCCGGTACAGCAGCACCGACTCCAGCCCGTCGGGCAGCGCGATGTCGTACCCGATCGCGAGGTCCAGCGCCCCGGCGAGGAGCCGCTGCGGGAGCTCCGCCTGGCTGCCCGTGACGACGGTGAGCTCGACCTTCGGGTGGTGCGTGGCGATCCACTCCATCAGCATCGGGACGATCGTCGGCGCGATGGTGACGTAGCAGCCGAGCACCAGCGGGCCGGCGAGCTCCGTCCCGCCGCTGGCCGCCGCGAGCTCGAGCTCGTCGGCGTCGCGCAGCAGCGTCCGCGCGCGCTCGTGCAGGAAGGCGCCGGTCGGTGTCAGCGCCACCCCGTGCGCCTTGCGGCGCACCATGAGCTGGGTGCGCAGGACGCGCTCCAGGTCGGTCATCGCGGAGGCGACGGCGGTCGGCGTGACGTGCAGCGTCGCCGCGGCACCGGAGATCGATCCGGCCTCGGCGACCGCCACGAAGTACGCGAGCTGCCGCAGGGTGTACGCCGCCATACCGAACCCTTCCTTTGCTCCAAGCGAGCTTATTTGAACTTTACCTGTGGAGGTGGCCCTGCCCACACTCGTCAGCGACTCGGAGCGGAGTGGAAGGGCGGCTCGACGATGACCGTGGAAGTGACGGGGGCCAGGCCGATCCCGGCGGCGGACCGGGTGACGATCCCGGACCTGTACGCCGACCCCTACCCGATCTACCAGCGGCTGCGGAGCACCGCCCCGATCCACTGGGTCCCTGCCGTGAACCGGTACCTGGTGATCGGCTACGAGGCCTGCCACACGGTCGAGCTGGACCAGGAGCGGTTCTCGGCCGACGAGACCGGGTCGCTGATGAAGCGGTCGATGGGGCACAGCATGCTCCGCAAGGACGACCCCGAGCACGACGTGGAACGCAAGGCCTACGGCGGCGTCCTGCGGCCCAAGGCGATCAAGCAGCACTGGCGTGCGGTGTTCGAGCGCAGCTTTGCGACGTACCTCGCCCGGCTGAAGGACGCAGGTCCGGGCGCGGACCTGGTGTCGGAGTTCGCGGCGCCGTACGCGGCGGAGAACCTGCGCGTCGTCCTCGGTTTCCGCAACGCAGGCCAGGAGGACATGCAGCGCTGGTCGCAGACCCTCATCGACGGCACCGGCAACTACGCCGACGACCCGGACGTCTGGGCGCTGGCGGAGCGGTCGTCCGCCGAGGTCGATGCCGCGATCGACGAGATGCTGCCCGTCCTGCGGGCCGACCCGGACGCGAGCCTGCTGGCGCAGCTGGCCGGCACCCCGATGCCGCTCGAGTCGCTGCGCGCGAACCTGAAGATGACCATCGGCGGCGGGCTGAACGAGCCCCGCGACGCGATCGCGACGACGACCTGGGCGCTGCTGTCGCACCCCGACCAGCTCGCGAGCGTGCTCGCAGGGCAGCGCTGGTCGGACGCCTTCGAGGAGTCGATCCGCTGGGTCGCGCCGATCAGCATGTATCCCCGCGAGGCCACCCGGGACACCGAGCTCGCCGGCATGGCGGTGCCGCGCGGCGCGCGTCTCGGCGTGGTCGTCGGCGCCGCCAACCGCGACCCCGCGGTCTTCACCGACCCGGAGTCCTACGACATCGACCGCCCCAAGAAGCCCCATCTCGCGTTCGGCGGCGGCAACCACTTCTGCGCGGGCGCGTGGATCGCCAGGGCGTCGGTGGTGGCCGTCGCGCTGCCGCGGCTGTTCGCCGAGCTCCCGGGGCTGCGCCTCGATCCTGCCCGCCCGGCGGTGGTGGGCGGCTGGGTGTTCCGCGGCGTGACCGACCTGCCCGTGCTGTGGGGCTGACCGTTCTTCCAGGAGAGTGCTGCATGCCCAAGGTGATCTTCCATCGCGACGGGGGAGCGACCGACGTCGTCGACGTCGACGCCGGCTCGAACGTCATGCGCGCGGCCGTGCAGAACGGCGTCGACGGCATCGTCGGTGAGTGCGGGGGACAGGCCATGTGCGCCACCTGCCACGTGTACGTGCGCGAGCCCCACCTCGACGCGCTGCCCGCGATCAGCGAGGACGAGGAGGAGATGCTCGAGTGCACGGCCGCGCCGCGCGACGAACGGCGCAGCAGGCTCGGTTGCCAGCTGACGCTCGGCGCCGGTGGCCTCGAGGAGGTCGAGGTCGATGTGCCCGCGACCCAGATCTGAGCGGGTCGTCGTCATCGGCGCCGGGCACGCGGGCGTGCAGGCCGCCGACGCCCTCCGCGCCGGCGGCCATGACGGGCCGATCACCCTGGTCGGCGGCGAGCCCGTGCTGCCCTACCAGCGGCCACCGCTGTCGAAGGAGCACCTGGCGCCCGGTGGGACGCCCGTGCCGCTGCCGTTGCGGGCCGAGCGGTTCTTCGCCGACCGCCGGATCGACCTGCGCACCGGGGTGACCGCGACCGCGCTGGACCGCACATCCCGCACCGTCCTGCTCGACGACGGTGCCGCCCTGCCCTACGACGTCCTCGTGCTCGCCACCGGGGCGGCGAACCGCGTGCCCGCGGTTCCCGGGGCGGACCTGGCCGGGATCCACGCCCTGCGCACCCTCGGCGACGCCCAGGCTCTGCGGGCCGGGCTGTCGCGGGCGCGCTCCGTGCTCGTGGTCGGCGCCGGCTTCGTGGGGCTCGAGGTCGCGGCGGCCGCCCGCGCGCACGGGCCGGCCGTGACGGTCCTCGAGGCCGCGGACCGGCCGCTGGCCCGGGCTCTGTCCCGGGAGGCGGCCGGCCACGTCGCCGAGGTGCACCGGCGGGCGGGCACCGACCTGCGGCTGGGCGAGGCCGTCGCGGCGTTCACCGGTCGCCGGGGGCGCGTGACCGGCGCGGTGAGCAGCGCGGGCACCGAGTACCGGGCGGACCTCGTGCTGGTCGGGACCGGGGTGGCACCGCGCACCGCGCTCGCCGCCGCGGCGGGGCTGCCGGTGGTCGACGGGATCGTCGTCGACGAGTGCCTGCGCACACCCGACCCGGCGATCTACGCGGTGGGCGACTGCGCGAGCCACCCGAGCGTCCACACCGGCACCCGGATCCGGCTCGAGTCGGTGCAGAACGCGACCGATCAGGGCAGGCACGTCGCCGCCGCGATCCTCGGCGGCGCCCGCCCCTACACCGGCGTGCCGTGGTTCTGGAGCCATCAGGGCGCGCTGAAGCTGCAGATCGCCGGGGTGCGCCTGCCGGGCGACGAGAACGTCCTCTGCGGTGATCCCGCCACCGGCCGGTTCTCCGTCTGCCGCTTCCGCGACGGGCGGCTCGTCGTCGTCGAGTCGCTCAACCGGCCGGCCGACCACATGGCTGCGCGACGACTCCTCGCGGCAGGGCGCTCGCCGGAACCCGGGCGGCTCCGCGATCCGGCGTTCTGCCTGAAGGAGTTCGCCCGGGAGCCGGCCGTGGCCTGACCGAGCCCATCGAAGGAGCCTCCATGACAACGACGTCGACTCCCGCGGTCCCCACCGCCGACTGGGTCGAGCCCGCGGCGATGCCGGCCGACCCGTATCCCACCTACCGCCGGCTGCTGGACGAGTCGCCGGTCGCGTGGGTGCCGTCTCTCGGGCGCTACCTCGTCACCTCCTTCGCGGCGTGCCGCGCCGTCGAGGAGGACCAGGAGACGTTCAGCGCGAACGTGAGCGGCGGCGCCGCCACACTGGCCCGGGCCCTCGGGGCCCGGCCGATGCTGCGCAAGGACGACCCCGAGCACGCGGGCGAGCGGCGGGCGGTCAACCCGGTGCTGCGGCCGAAGACCCTGCGCGCGCGGTGGGAGCCGGTGTTCGAGCGCAACGCGCGCACGCACCTGGAGGTCCTGCGCCAGCGCGGCCCGGACGACGCCGACCTCGACCGGGACTACGCCGGGCCGGTCGCGGCGCAGAACCTCATCGACCTCCTCGGGCTGAAGGGCGCCGGGGTCGCGGACATGCAGCGGTGGTCGCACGCGTTCATCGCCGGCACCGGCAACCTGCACGACGACCCCGAGATCTGGCGGCGCTGCGACGCCGCGCGCAGCGAGGTCGACGCGCTGCTCGACGAGCTGGTCCCGCACTACCGCGCGCACCCCGACGGCACGATCACCTCGGCGCTGGTCCACGGCGGGCTCCCGCTCCCGGACGTCGCGGCGAACGTCAAGCTGACGATCTCCGGTGGCATGAACGAGCCGCAGCACGTCGTGACCGGCGCGGTGTGGGCGCTCTCCCGGCACCCGGACCAGCGCGACCGCGTGCTCGCCGACCCGGCCCTGTGGCCCGCCGTCTTCGAGGAGACCGTGCGCTGGCTCTCGCCCATCGGGATGTACCCGCGGGAGACGACGCGCCCGGTGGTGCTGCAGGGCGTGCCGCTCCCGGCGGGCGCGCCGATCGGCGTGGTCGTGGCCGCGGCGAACCGGGACGCCACCGTCTTCGAGCGGCCCGACGCATTCGACATCGCGCGCCCGCGACAGCCACACCTCGGGTTCGGCAGCGGGGTGCACCTGTGCGCCGGGCACTGGGCCGCCCGGATGTCCGTCGGCGAGATCGCGGTGCCCCTGCTCCACGCGGACCTGCCCGGCCTGCGCACCGACCCCCGCCGCCCCGAGGCCTGGCACGGCTGGGTCTTCCGCGGCCTGACCGCCCTCCCCGTCAGCTGGGACGCCTGACCCACCCACCCGAGGAACCGACATGACCAGTGCACCCGCGCCTGCCCGCACCGCGGCGGCCACCCAGCGGCGCGTCGCCGTGGCGACCGTCGTCGGCACGACGATCGAGTGGTACGACTTCTTCATCTACGGCACGGCCGCGGGCCTCGTCTTCTCCCAGCTGTTCTTCGCCCCGGCCGGCGCGGAGATCGGGCTGCTGCTGTCGTTCGCGACCGTCGGGATCAGCTTCGTCTTCCGCCCGCTCGGCGCCTTCCTGGCCGGGCACTTCGGCGACCGGATCGGGCGCCGCGCGATGCTCGTGCTCACGCTGCTGCTCATGGGCGGCGCGACCAGCCTCATCGGGTTGCTGCCCACCTACGAGACGGCGGGCGTCCTCGCGCCCGTCCTGCTGCTCGTCCTGCGGATCCTGCAGGGCGTCTCGGCGGGCGGGGAGTGGGGTGGCGCCGTGCTGATGGCCGTCGAGCACGCCCCGCGCGACCGCAGGGGCCGCGCCGGGGCGTTCCCGCAGCTCGGCGTGCCGCTGGGCATGCTGCTCGCCTCCGGCGTCACCGCGCTGATGACGGGCGTGGTCTCTCCGGGCCCCGCGTTCCTGGAGTGGGGCTGGCGGGTGCCGTTCCTGCTCAGCGTCGTGCTGATCGGTGTGGGCTACGTCGTGCGCCGCTCGGTGGACGAGAGTCCGGTCTTCGCCGAGATGGCGGAGAAGAAGCAGCGGACGAAGGTGCCCGTCGTGGAGCTGTTCCGCAGGCACCGGCTCCTGGTCGTGCTCGCGGCCCTCGTCTTCGCGGGCAACAACGCGGCCGGGTACATGACGACGGGCGGCTTCATCACCAGCTACGCCACGAACCCCGACGGGCCCGTCGGCCTCGGCCGCACCCCGGTGCTGCTGGCGATCACCGGTGCCGCGGCCCTGTGGGTGCTCACCACCTACCTGTCCGGGTACCTCGCCGACCGCATCGGCCGCAAGCGGACCTACCTCATCGGCTACGGCAGCCTGATCGTGACCGTCTTCCCGATGTTCCTGCTGGTCGACTCGGGCGATGCCGGGCTGCTGTTCCTCGGCCTTGCCCTGTTCACGTTCGGGCTCGGCCTGGCCTACGGCCCGCAGGCCGCGTGGTACTCGGAGATCTTCCCCGCGTCGGTGCGCTTCTCCGGCGTGGCGATCTCGTACGCGCTCGGCGCCGTCCTCGGCGGTGCGTTCGCACCGACCATCGCCACGGCGCTCGTGCAGGCGACCGGGAGCGTCCACGCGGTGGGGGTGTACCTGCTCGGCATGTTCGTGCTCGCGGTCGCGGCCAACGCGCTCCTGCGGGACCGGACCGGAATCGACCTCGGCGTGGAGAACCAGGCCGAGCAGGAGGGCGGCGCGACGGTGCTCGACCCGCGCCGGGTCCCGCAGCGGAGCTGAAACGCGACGAGAGGGTCGCGATCGGACACGAGAAGATATACGATCCTGTAAACGATGCGACCGTACGGAGGGACCTCACATGCCTGGACCGGAGCCCGGCGGCCCGGATGCGGTGACCGCAGCGCTGGGGAGGCGGCCCGGGAAGGTCGTCGCGGTCCACCTCAACTACCCGTCGCGCGCGGCCCAGCGCGGGCGGACGCCGACCGCCGCGTCGTACTTCCTCAAGCCGTCCTCCTCGCTGACGGGTTCCGGCAGCGTCGAGAAGCCCGGCGGCACCGAGCTGCTGGCGTTCGAGGGCGAGATCGCGCTCGTCATCGGCAGCCCGGCCCGGCACGTGCGGCCGGAGGACGGCTGGGCGCACGTGGGCTGGGTAACGGCAGCGAATGACCTGGGCCTGCAGGACCTGCGCACCGCCGACCGGGGCTCGAACGTCCGGTCCAAGGGCGGTGACGGCTACACGCCGCTCGGGCCCGCGCTCCTGCCCGCCGCCGAGCTGGACCCCGCTGACCTGCGGATCCGCACCTGGTTGGACGGCGAGCTCGTGCAGGACGACACCAGCGCGACGCTGCTGTTCGAGTTCGGTCACCTGGTCGCCGACCTGTCGCGGATGCTCACGCTCGAGGAGGGCGACGTCATCCTCACCGGCACGCCCGCGGGCGCGTCCGTGGCGCAGCCGGGGCAGGTGGTCGAGGTGGAGGTCGGCACGGTCGACGGCACCCGCAGCACCGGACTGCTGCGCACCGCGGTCGTCGAGGGTCCGCCGCTGGCCCCGTGGGGCTCGCCCGCACACGTCGACGACGCGGTGCGCGCCGACGCCTGGGGCACGCCGCCGCCCGGGCCGCCCGGCCTGTCCGCCGAGATCCGCGAGCGGCTGCACCGGGTCGCCGTCGCGACGCTGTCGGTGCAGCTGCGCAAGCGCGGCTTCGACGACGCGAGCATCGACGGGGTGCGTCCGCTGGTCCCGGGCCGCCGGCTGGTCGGCACCGCGCGCACGCTGCGCTACGTCCCGTTCCGGCCCGACCTGTTCGCCGCGCACGGCGGCGGCTACAACGCGCAGAAGCGGGCGGTGGACTCGATCGGCCCGGGGGAGGTCCTCGTCATGGAGGCCCGCCGGGACCCCACGGCCGGCACGCTCGGCGACATCCTCGCGCTGCGCGCGCAGGTGCGCGGCGCCGCCGGGATCATCACCGACGGTGCCGCCCGCGACGCCGCCGCCGTCGCCGCGATCGACCTGCCGGTCTACACGTCGGGCCAGCACCCGGCCGTCCTGGGCAGGCGGCACGTCCCGTGGGAGGGCGACGTCACCATCGCCTGCGGGGGCGCCACGGTGCAGGTCGGCGACGTGATCGTGGCCGACGACGACGGGGTCGTGGTGATCCCGCCGGGCCTGGTCGAGGAGGTGCTCGGCGCCGCCGAGCAGCAGGAGCGCGAGGAGGCGTGGATCGCCGCCCGGGTCGCCGAGGGCGCCGGGCTGCAAGGGCTCTACCCGCTGTCCGGGCCGTGGCGCGACCGGTACGACGCCGAGCAGGCCCCGTCGTGACGTCCCTCTCCGACGCCCAGCCGGTCTCCAAGGTCGACCTCGCCTACGACCTCATCCGCGGGCGCATCCAGAGCGGGGCCTACACGCCCGGATACCGGCTGGTGCTGGGCGTGCTGGCCAAGGAGCTCGGCGTCTCGACCGTGCCGGTGCGCGAAGCGGTCCGCCGCCTGGAGGCGGAGGACCTCGTCGAGGTCGTCCGCAACGTCGGTGCCACCGTCCGCGGGCTGGACCCCGTCGAGTACCGATGGGCGGTGGAGACGCTCGCCGTCGTCGAGGGCGCCGCCACCGGCCTGGCGGCCCCGTTGTTGCCGCCGTCCGCCCTCACCGAGGCGCGGCGGCTCAACGAGGCCATGCGCGCCGGCCTCGACGACCTGGACCCGCTCCGGCACACCCGGCTCAACCAGCAGTTCCACCGCGTGCTCACCGACCCGTGCCCGAACCCGCACCTGCTCGACCTCGTCGAGCGCGGCTGGGCGCGGGTGTCGGGCCTGCGCTCGTCGGTGTTCTCGTTCGTGCCCGACCGCGCGGCGGAGTCGGTGCGCGAGCACGACGGCCTCCTGGACCTCGTCGCGCGCGGCGCGCCCCCGGCCGAGATCGAGGCCGCCGCCCGCGCCCACCGCGAAGCGACCGTGCGCGCGGTCCTGCAGAGCCAGGCCGCACCCGCACAGGAAGGACAGCCATGAGATTCCGCTCCGACCCCGCCCGGATCACCGGCTCGATCGCGCCACTGGTCACCCCGTTCACCGACGCGGGGGACGTGGACCACGAGGCCCTGCGCACCCTCGTGCGCTGGCAGCTCGCCGCGGGCTCGCACGGCATCTCGCTGGGCGGATCGACGGGCGAGCCGTCGGCGCAGTCGATCGCCGAGCGCGCGGAGGGCTTCCGCACCGTCGCCGCCGAGATCGGCGACCGCGTGCCGTTCCTCCCCGGCACCGGTTCGGAGAAGCTCGCCGAGACCCTTGAACTGACCGCCGCCGCCCGCGACGCCGGGGCGGACGCCGCGCTCGTCATCACCCCGTACTACGCGCGGCCGACGCAGGAAGCGCTGTACGTCTGGTACTCGACGGTCGCGCGCGAGTTCCCGGACCTCCCGATCGTGGCCTACAACGTCCCGTCGCGCACCGCCGTCGACATCGCCCCCGAGACGGTCGGGCGCCTGTTCCGCGACCACGACAACTTCGTCGGGGTCAAGGAGACGACCAAGGACTTCGAGCACTTCTCCCGCGTGCTGCACGCCGCGGGCCCCGACCTGCTCGTCTGGTCCGGGATCGAGCTGCTGTGCCTGCCGCTCCTGCCGTTGGGCGGCGCCGGGTTCGTCTCGGCGCTGGCCAACATCGCCCCGGCCGCCGTCGCGCAGATGTACGAGGCCGCCGTCGCGGGCGACGCGCAGCGGGCCCGCGAGATCCACTACGGCGTGCACCCGCTGGTGGACCTGCTGTTCGTCGAGACCAACCCGGCCCCGGCCAAGTGGCTGATGAAGGAGCGCGGGCTGATCGGGAGCGACCACGTCCGGTCCCCGCTGATCCCGCTCACCGAGAGCGGGCAGCGACGCGTCCGCGCTCTCGCCGCGGCCGCCGAGCAGTACCTGACCCCCGTCGCGCTCCCTGCCGAGACGCACACCGAGGTGACCGCATGACACAGACGCAGCCCGCCACCCGGCACGTCCCCGAGGGCCTGCCCACGCACCTGCAGCACTTCATCGACGGCGAGCCGCGCGACTCGGTCGGCGGCGCGACGTTCGACGTGCTCGACCCGGTCTCCAACCGCACGTACGCCACCGCGGCCGCGGGGCGGGCGGAGGACGTGGATGCCGCGGTCGCCGCCGCGCGGCGCGCGTTCACCGAGGGCCCGTGGCCGACGATGGCGCCGCGGGCCCGGGCCCGCGTGCTCAACAGGATCGCCGACCTGGTCGAGGCGCAGGACGCCCGGCTCGCCGAGCTGGAGACGTTCGACACCGGGCTGCCGATCACGCAGGCGCTGGGCCAGGCGCAGCGGGCCGCGGAGAACTTCCGGTTCTTCGCGGACCTGATCGTCGGCCAGACCGACGACGCCTACAAGGTGCCGGGCCGGCAGCTCAACTACGTCAACCGCAAGCCGGTCGGCGTCGCGGGGCTGATCACGCCGTGGAACACCCCGTTCATGCTGGAGTCCTGGAAGCTGGCCCCGGCGATCGCGGCGGGCTGCACGGTGGTGCTCAAGCCCGCGGAGTTCACCCCGCTGTCGGCGAGCCTGTGGGCGCAGATCTTCACCGAGGCCGGCCTGCCTCGGGGCGTGTTCAACCTGGTCAACGGCATCGGCGAGGAGGCAGGCGCCGCGCTCGTGGCGCACCCCGGCACCCGGCTGATCTCGTTCACCGGCGAGACGACGACCGGCCGGGAGATCTTCCGCGCGGCCGCCCCGCACCTCAAGGGGCTGTCGATGGAGCTCGGCGGCAAGTCGCCGGTCGTGATCTTCGACGACGCCGATCTCGACGCGGCGCTGGACTCGTCGGTGTTCGGCGTGTTCTCCCTGAACGGGGAGCGGTGCACGGCCGGCTCGCGCATCCTCGTGCAGCGCAGCGTCTACGACGAGTTCGTCGAGCGCTACGCCGAGCGGGCCCGGAACGTCGTCGTCGGCGATCCGCACGACCCGCGGACCGAGGTCGGCGCGCTGGTGCACCCCGAGCACCACGAGCGGGTGCTGCGCTACCTGGAGATCGGGAAGACCGAGGGCCGCCTGGTCGCGGGCGGCAGGCGCCCCGAGCACCTGCCCGAGGGCAACTACGTCGCCCCCACCGTGTTCGCCGACGTCCCGCCGACCGCGCGGATCTTCCAGGAGGAGATCTTCGGCCCCGTCGCGGCGCTCACCCCGTTCGACGACGAGGCCGAGGCGGTGGCTCTGGCCAACGACGTCCAGTACGGGCTCGCGGGCTACGTGTGGACCCGCGACCTGACCCGCGGTCACCGGGTCGCCCAGGCGATCGAGGCCGGGATGGTCTGGCTGAACTCCCACAACGTCCGCGACCTGCGCACCCCGTTCGGCGGGGTGAAGGCGTCGGGGCTCGGCCACGAGGGCGGCCACCGCTCGATCGACTTCTACACGGAGGAGCAGGCCGTGCACGTCACGCTCGGCGAGGTGCACACGCCCCGGTTCGGCGCCGGCCCGGCGGGGAGGGACCGATGACGTCCGTGCCGCCGCCCGATGTGATCCGCTGCGCCTACGCCGAGCTCGTGGTCACCGATCTCGCCGCGGCCAGGTGGTTCTACGTTGACCTGCTCGGGCTGGTCGTCACCGCCGAGGAGCCCGACGCGCTCTACCTGCGCGCCTTCGAGGAGTACCTGCACCACTCGCTCGTGCTGCGCCAGGGGGAGACGGCCGCCTGCGCGCGGCTGGCCTACCGGGTGCGTTCGGCCGCCGAGGTCGATCGCGCCGAGGCCTACTACCGGGCTCTGGGCGTCCGCGTCGAGCGGGTACCGGCGGGGGCGACCCGGGGGATCGGCGAGGCCGTCCGGATCGAGGACCCGCTGGGCTTCCCCGTGGAGTTCTTCTTCGACGCCGAGCACGTGGAGCGCCTCACCCAGCGCTACGACCTGCACGGCGCCGGCGCGATCAGCCGCCTGGACCACTTCAACGTGGTGACGCCCGACGTCCCCGCGGCCCAGCGCTACTACGAGGGCCTCGGGTTCACGGTGTCCGAGGACATCGAGGACGCTGCGGGCACGGTGTACGCGACCTGGATGTACCGCAAACCGACCGTGCACGACATCGCCCTCACCGGCGGCGACGGCCCCCGCATGCACCACATCGCCTTCGCCACACATGAGCGCAGCCAGATCCTGCACCTGTGCGACCACCTCGGGGCGGCGCGCCGCCCGGACATGATCGAGCGCGGGCCGGGCCGCCACGGTGTGTCCAACGCGTTCTACCTCTACCTGCGCGACCCGGACGGGCACCGCATCGAGATCTACACCCACGACTACTACACCGGTGACCCGGACAACCCGGTGGTCCGCTGGGACGTGCACGACAACCAGCGCCGCGACTGGTGGGGCAACCCGGTCGTCCCGTCCTGGTACGCCGAGGCGTCGACCGTGCTCGACCTCGACGGCACGCCACGTGCGCTGCAGGAACGCACGGAAGCGCGCGAGGCCGACGTGACGATCGGGGCGGACGGGTTCTCCTACACCCGCGCCGGGGAGGCTCCTCGTGAGTTCAAGCTCGGCAACCAGGTGTAGCGCCGAGCCGATCGGCGGCACCGCCGCCACCGCACGGTGGGGGTGATTTCGAGGCCCCGGTCTCGACGATGCACGCGTTGCCGACGTCCATGCGTTCGGAGCCATCGACGGTGAGGTGGCTCGTGATCATGTTCGGGGCATGTCCAGCGACGAGTCGGGGGCGCCGCTCAGGGCGCACATGATGCAGTTGACGTGGGGCTCCATGGTTTCTCAGGCCATCAGCGTTGCGGCCGATCTCGGGGTGGTCGACGCGCTGGCGGCTGGTCCGCGTCGGGTGGATGAGATCGCGACGACCGTCGGGGCGGACGCGTCGAGCCTGTACCGGCTGCTGCGGGCGCTCGGGGACGTCGGGGTGGTCGAGGAGCTCGACGGGCGGCGGTTCGCCACGACCCCACTCGGCGACCTGCTGCGTAGCGACGTGGCGGACTCGCTGCGCGAGTGGGCGATCATGGTCGGCAGGCCGTTCCACCGCATGGCGTGGACCGGCCTGCTGGGTGGCGTGCGGACCGGGGAGCCGGCTTTCGAGCAGGTACACGGCGCATCCTGCTGGGACCACGTCCGCGATCAGGCGGAGGACGGGCGGATCATCGACGCCGCCATGACCGTGGCGTCGAGCCGCTCTCTGGCGGCGATCGCCGGCGAGTACGACTTCGGGGCGGCCGGCATGGTGGTGGACGTCGGCGGTGGGCGGGGTGGGCTGATCGCCGCCATCCTGGCGGCAAATCCCGGCGTTCGCGGGGTGCTGTTCGACCTGCCCCACGTGGTGGCCGGCCAGATCGTGGAGGCGACCGGCGTCGGAGACCGCTGTGAATACATCGGCGGCAGCTTCTTCGAGGAGGTGCCGGCCGGTGGGGACGTGTACGTGCTCGCCAACATCATCCACGATTGGGACGACGAACGCGCGGCGGAGATCCTGCGGAACTGCGGCAATGCGATGAAGCCCGGTGGCCGGATTCTGCTCGCCGAGGCGGTGCTCCCGGACACGCTGGAGGCGTCGCCGGCGAAGCTGATGGATCTGGAGATGCTCGTCATGAACGTCCGCGGAGCGCGGCAGCGCACGGCGACCGAATATCGCGAGCTGTTCACGCGCGCCGGTCTGCAGATGTCGGGGATCGTCGACCGCATCGGGCCGTTCGACCTGGTCGAGGCCGTCGCCACGGAGCGATGCGGCTGATTCTCGGTTGAGCGGGACGCACCAGGGCGGGTTACCGTCGCGCCACTCGAACCTCTTCCACGGGGACCGAGGAGGCGGCGACGTGGGCGTCCAGTTCAGTACCGACGACGTGCAGGACGACGAGCGCTACGACTACTGGCTGCACCGCCACCGGGACGCTCTCGACACCGACCTCCGCCTCCTCACCGGTCGGCACCCTTGGTTCCGCGCCCGCTGCGCGATCCACACCCTCGGGGCGGTGGAAGCCGCCATCCTCTCCTATGGAGGTAGCCCGGCCCTCACCGCAGGCGAAGCCCGCCGCACCGCCGGGTACCCGGACCAGCTGGACGCGTACGAGATCAAGTTCTCCATCGCGTGCGAACAGTTCGTCGTGACCCAGGACGGCAGGCAGGCCGAGCTGCGCCCGGGCGACTTCGCGATCGTCGACATGACCCGGCCCTCGTCGGCGATGGCGAGCGGCCGCGGGCCCAAGCGCGTGGTCTCGCTGACGCTACCCCGTGGGACGCTGCCGCTGCCGCAGAGCGAGGTCGCCAAGCTCACCGCCGTACCCGTCTCCGGGCGGCACGGCACCGCTGCGCTGGTGTCCACGCTGCTGCGGCAGATCACCACCGATGCAGCCGCCTACGACCCTGCCGAAGCGACCCCGGTGTCCACCGCGGTGATCGACCTGATCGCCACCACATTTGCCGCGCGGCTGGACCGGCGGCCTGCGCTCCCGCCCGACGCGCAGCGCAACATGCTGCTGCGGCGCATCTACGCCCACATCGACCAACACCTCGGCGACCCCGGGCTGTCCCCGACCGCGATCGCCGCCGCACACCACATCTCCCTCCGACAGCTGCACAAGTTCTTCGAGCCCGAACCGCACACCGTCGCCGAGTGGATACGCCGGCGACGGTTGGACCGGTGCCGCCGTGACCTGACCGACCCGGCCCTGGCCACCCGGTCGATCGGCGCGATCGCCGCGCGGTGGGGATTCGCCGACGCGACCAACTTCCACCGGCTGTTCCGCGCCGCGCACGGAACACCCCCCGGCGCATACCGGCGGCTGATGAGCGAGCAGTAGCGACTCGACGCCGCCGCCGGCCGCCGAGCCCCGATGCACATCGATCGGCCGGGGCGTCGGCGACGGGGACGACGCAATGTGCACTGCGAGTCAATTGCCATGCGTGATCTGACATCGACACCTGAGGTTCGATGGCTGCAGCCTGGGACTGGGGCAACGAAGCCGGTCTGCGAGGTGAAAGATGAGAGAGATACTTCCCGGGGCCCTTGTGGTCGCCCTGACCTCGATCATGATCTTCGGTGCAGCAGGGCCATCGGCGTACGCCGAAGAGGGCGGCCGCAAGGCGATCGAGTCGAGCGCGATGCAAGTCGTGTCCGCATCATCCGAGGGCCCCGATCTGAAGAGGGGTCAACCCATGGGAGGACGTCTGGCGCTGCTGCCCACAGCGGTGCGAGAGTGCGGGATCATCACCTGCTCCGTCTACTACTCGAAGCAGGAGACCGTTGCGATGCAGAAGAAGGTGAGCGGTCTCAGTGGATCCCCTGCGCTGAACTTCTGCAAGTTGCTCAGCGAGACCCCTGTCGGCCCTTACTGCGCGGATGTCAACAGCTTCAGTCAGATGAAGGGCAACCTGGATGCAGCCGTGAAGAGAAAAGGGTGCATCGTTGCCCGCTACAGGCCGCTTCCGCCAAACATCGTCACAGGCAATCCGATTTCTTTTGGCAACGTGGCAGGCAACCACAAGAACTGCAAATAGGTTGCACAGATGCGGGCGTTGCGTAGCTGTGGCGCCGGTGTTGGCATCTGCACAGGGCGGTGCCGGCAACTCGAGCCGAGACCGCGGCCCGTCGCGGGACTTCGGGGCCTCCGCCCACGTCCTGGTCGTCCTATCGCTCGTTCTCGGTTCTGGCGATCACGGCTCGGAACCAGGCTGGGAGTGTGACCCGGCCGCCCGGCTCGATGAAGGGAGTCAGCGCCTCGTGCATCGCCTGGGCGACGGTGTGCGCGCCCGACCGGTGGATCGCGAGTTGCGTCGGACCTGCTCCGATGAGAGCCCGCACCGCGGTGTCGGTGTCGTCGAAGCGCACGCGGCAGTCGACCTCGTCGTCATCGTGAACAACCAGCCCGGTCGCTGCCAGGAGGTCGTCGAGTTCGCCCGGTTGGGAGAGGGCGAACATGCCGCTGTGCTTCATGCTCTCCAGCGCCTCGGGCGGGAACAGCGGGAACAGGGGCTTGAACACCGCCGCGATGCCCGACTCCGGCACCCGTGCGGGGATGACCACGACCACGAGATCGCGCGATACCCGGCCGGCCTCGATCAGGGCGCGGATCTTGTCGTCGGCGAACTGGAAGGAGCTGAATCCGGTCGCCACATCGACTGCGTCATCGGGCCACGGCAGCGCCTCGAGATCGCCCGTTCGAAAGTCCCCGCCCGGCACCCGCTTTGCTGCGATGGCGACGAGCTGCTGTGCCGCGTCGATGCCTGCGACGCGCGCGCCGCGGTCAGCGGCCATTCGCGCGAAGCGCCCGGCGCCGCATCCGCAGTCCAGCACCTTCTTCCCCGGTCCGATCTCGGCCCGGCCGAGAACGTGTTCGTACACCGTCGTTCCCCAACCATCGGGCCCCTCCCAGGTCTCCGCCCAGTCCCGAGCGTGTGAGCCGAACAACGGCCCCCACCGAGCAGCGCTGCCGCTGGACGGTTGATTCTGAGCCATGGCGACCCCTCCTCCGTGGTGCGCGGGTGAACACGTGAATGCCCGAGGCGGAACCGCTGTCCACCTGCCACGGCGCCGACGATCAGGAAGCAACTGTCACACCGTCGACCGACCTACCCCGTCGTCTCCCGGAGGCGGCGCCGTAGGTGTTCGGCGACGTTCCCGTCGGAGAAGAACTCGGCCGGGGACATCACCCCTGCGTTGACCTGTGCGAAGGCGTCCATCGCGTCGGGGTTGCCGTGCACGGCCTCGAGGACCTGCGCCAGCTCGGGCGGTGGCGGCTCGAGCGATGCGAGCTGGGTGGTGAACTCGTACATCGGCAGGACGTGCTGGTCCCGGGTGGAGTGGTAGCGGGCCATCGCGTCATCGAAAGGACGCTCCCCGGACAACGCCTCGTGCAGTGCTGTGGCGCACAGCTCGGCGTCGCGGAAGGCGTCGGTGATCCCCTGAGCGGTGATGAAGTCCTTGTTGTAGCCGGCGTCGCCGACCAGCGCCCACCCCGGGCCGTAGGGCTTGCGGAAGAAGTTCGGCACGGCCGTCCCGACGAAACGGGCCTCGCGGCGGGCAGCCCGGATCCGCTCGGCGAAGGCCGGCACCAGGTTGAAGATCCGCAAGAAGTTGCCTTCGATGTCGGTCCTGTTGGCCTCGAACTCCGCGATCGGCCAGCCGCCGATGACGAGCGTCATGTCGTCGTTGGTGGGAATCACCCCGAACCCGCGCCCGTGGTCGGGTCGGAGGTGGACCTCGTACCGACCGTTCGTCGGCAGCCCGGTGTAGTAGGTGTAGTAGCTGCACTGCAGGCGGGGCCGGCAGTGGTACTGCTCGGGCCGGACGGCCTCGGCGATACGGGAGTACAGGCCGTCGGCGCCGACGACGACCCGGGAATGCTCGGTGACGGTCGCACCGGTGCGGCCGTGCCCGCGGACGCCGGTCACACAACCGTCGGAGTGGACGACCTCGGAGACGGTGAAGCCCTCCCGCACCTCGGCTCCGGCCTCGGCCGCGGCGTCCACGAGGATCTTGTCCAGCACCGTTCGCCGTGGGGCGTAGGCGACCGGCGTGTCGGGCGTCC
Organism: Pseudonocardia hierapolitana; assembly: GCF_007994075.1. NCBI lineage: Bacteria > Bacillati > Actinomycetota > Actinomycetes > Pseudonocardiales > Pseudonocardiaceae > Pseudonocardia > Pseudonocardia hierapolitana. The sequence continues at coordinate 6,625,763 of NZ_VIWU01000001.1, forward strand.
CGGGGGCTCCGGAGATCGTGAACGGCCCGAGGTCGAATGCATAGGTGTGGATCGGTGGGCACCCGGTCGCGGTCACCCGGTCGAGCAGGCTCCATCGCCGCAGCGCCGCCACGCCTGGTGGGTGGACGAGGTGCGTCGAGATGGTGTTGCTGGGGAACGTCGCCCGATCCACGACCAGGACCCGGTACCCCGCCCTGGCCAGGCACATCGCGGTCGGGGAACCCGCGCACCGGGCGCCCACCACGATGACGTCGTATCGGTTCTCGCTCATCTCCTGCCCCCGGTCAGCAGATTGGGAGACCAGGATGTGGATGCAGGAGCGCGCCAGTATCGGGGAGATCCCTCAGTTCCCGGCTGGTTTGTGCCGGGCGACATAGGCGGCCGCCTCGGCGCGGTTGCGCAGCCCGAGCTTGGCGAGCGTGTTGCCGACGTGGTGCTCGACCGTCTTGCGGGTGATGAACAGCCGCTCGCCGATCTCGACGTTGGACAGCCCGATGCCGATCAGCTGGAGGACCTCGGTCTCCCGTTTCGTCAGCGCGCCGACCCCCTTGGGGCCGGTCCGGACGGGCGCACCGAGCGACCGGAGCAGCGCTGCGGCGACGTCGGCGTGCCGGGCGGCGCCCTGCCGCTCGAAGGCCTCGAGCGCCGCCTTCGCCGCTGCGACGGCGACTTCGGGGGAGAGCCCCTCCATCGCCCGCGCCAGTTCCAGCCTGGTGGTCGCCAGCTCCATCGGTAGCTGTGCCCGTGCAAAGCCGTCCAATGCCGAGTGGAGGCAGCCGCGGGCGTCGCCCTGCCCGCTGGCCACGCACACGCGCCCCCTGGCCAGCGCGGCGGCCGCCGCGAGGTAGGGCCCGCGCTGCGCCTCGGCGAGACGGCCCAGACGGCGGGCGGCCCGCTCGGCGCTGTCGAGGTCGCCCTCGGCGAGATGGACGTCGACGAGCACCGCGAGCAGCGGGCCGAGTCTGGTCGTCTCCCCGACCCGGGGCACGGCGTCGTCCGAACCGGCGGTGCACCGCTCCAGCAGATCCCGGGCCAGCGCCGTCTCGCCGCAGGCCAGGTGCAGGGCAGCAAGTGTGCGGGCCGCGTCCGGATGGGTGTCGAGGCCTGCGAGGAGCTGGGCGGCCTCCTCCAGCCGCCCCTGCCGCAGGCGTAGGTCCGCCAGGCGGATCAACGCCGCAGCACGCGGCATACCGACGTCGAACAGCCGGGTGGACTCGACGAGCTGAACCTCCGCCTCCTCCCAGCGTCCGGCCGCGGTCAGGATGCCGCCGTAGTGGGCGCGGCAGAAGGCGCCGGCGACGTTGTGCCGCTGCACGAGCTTCGCCGCGCGGCGCATCCACTGGTCGGCCCGCGGGACGTCGGTGACCAGCTCGCATGCCCAGAAGAACAAGCAGAAGATCGAATCGACGGTGGCGGTCTCGGCCACCTCGCCTGCGCAGACCGCCGCCAGCGCCTCGTCGATCATGCCGAGCCCCTGCTCGGCCCGACCGGTCATGAGGAACACCCCGCCGAGGCACACCAACGCCTCGAACTCGACGTCGGGGTCGCCGAGCCTGCGCCCGATCGCGATCGCGTCGCGCAGCAGGTTCTCCCGCGCCAGTGCGTCCGGTTCCGCGAAAGATTCGTATATCAGCGCCCAGCCGTGCTCGGAGCTGTCCTCGCCGACCTCGGCCAGGATGCGGCGGAATCGCCCGAGCCACCCGCTCTGCACGGCCCAGTCGCCGAGCACGTTCCCGACGATCCACGCCACGGTGCGTGCCGCGCGGCCGGCGGCGATGACCTGGCGCTCGCGTCGGTAGGCGACGTACGCCCGCTCGTAGCAGCCGGCGGCGGCGGCATACTCCCGCTCCAGGTACAGCGCCTCACCCAGGGCTTCGAGGGTCGTGCCCGATGCGCCGTCGGCGGCGGCCTGCTCGACCACCCGGCGCGCCTTCGCCGCGTCGCCCGCTCGCAGAGCCGCAACAGCTTGCTCGATCAGGGGCGAGCCTACCCCCCAGATGATGACACTCCCGGCTGCGGAACGCGCGCGATTCGGCGTACGGGCCGTCGGCACCTCGTCGTGCGCGTCGCCATCCACCGGCGACGGCCCCACGGGGCGGTGACCGACGTCACTTCGCTTCGAATTCGAAGCAGCGGTAGCGTGGCCGTAGTTGCTTCGAGTTCGAAGCAGATCCACTTCGAGTGAAGGCGAGAAAGTCGATGAAGGCAGTGCGTTTCCACGAGTACGGCGACCCCGCTGTCCTGCGTTACGAGGACGTGGAGCAGCCGGTCCCCGGAGCCGGTGAGGTCCGGATCCGGGTCGCCGCGACGTCGTTCAACTCCGTCGACGGCAACATTCGCGGGGGCTTCATGCGCGGCCCGATCCCGGTGGTGTTGCCCCACACTCCCGGCCTCGACGTGGCCGGCACGGTCGACGCGTTGGGCGAGGGCGTGGACGGCGTCGAGGTCGGGGACGAAGTCGTCGGCTTCCTGCCGATGGACGGCAACGGCGCCGCCGCGGAGTACGTCCTCGCGCCGGCCGCGGTCCTGACGCCGGCACCCAAGAGCGTCCCGCTGCCCGACGCCGCCGCGCTGCCGGTGGTGGGCCTCACCGCCTGGCAGGCGCTGTTCGACCACGGCAAGCTGCAGGCCGGGCAACGCGTGCTGATCAACGGCGCTGGCGGAGCGGTCGGCGGCTACGCCGTGCAGCTGGCCAAGGGGGCCGAGGCGCACGTGATCGCCACGGCCAGCCCGCGCAGCAGCGCGGCGGTCGAGTCCGCCGGCGCCGATGAGATCATCGACCACACCACCACCGGGGTGACCGCGGCGGTGGCCGAGCCGGTCGACGTGGTGCTCAACCTCGCGCCGATCGACCCGGCCGAGCTCGCCGCGCTGGCCGGCCTGGTCCGCCCGGGCGGTGTCGTGGTGAACACGACGGTGTGGATGCCCGCGCCCACCGACGAGGAGCGCGGCGTGCGCGGGATCGACGTCTTCGTCCGCAACGATGCCGAACAGCTGTCCCGGCTGGTGGCGCTGATCGACCGCGGCGAGCTGCGCGTCGACGTCGCCCAGCGGGTACCGCTGGCCGAGCTGCCGGCCATCCACGCCCAGGCCGCCGCAGGCACGCTGGCCGGCAAGGTCGTCGTCCTCCCGCCCACCGCCTGACACCCAGCCGGCCCCGAAAGATCCGATCGCGTCGCTCGTGCGCTCGTGACCTGGCCTACGGTGGCGTGATCGCCGGCTTCGACTCCTACGAGGACGCTGTTGCTGCGGCCTCCGACGGCCGGTCCGCGGAACGCCGCACCGCCCGGCACCGGCTGGACGCGATGACGGGTCCCGCTGATCCGCAGTATCGGTTCCCTATGGCTGTCGCGACAGCCATGGACGACCGACACCCGCGATCTTCACGCTCATGATCCGCGGTGGCGGGGTGCTCCCGGTCGTGGGCAGCGACGGCGTCAGGTCTCGGGAGCACCGATGGCCCGCAGGTGCTCGATCGTGGCCTTCTTGCCCCGCTCGATGTGGTTGAGCATCGCCGATCCCGCTGCGTCGGCCTCGCGCGCGAGCAGCGCCTCGGTGACCGCCGAGTGGTCGAGCACCGAGCGGTGGCGGCGGTGGATGAACCAGATCGCCTGGTACGGCACGCCCGTCCAGAGCCGGTCGATGAAGTCGTCGAGGAACCCGGAGTGGGCGGCCTCGTACACGGCCCGGTGCCACAGCGCGTTGAGGTCGACGATCACCCCCTGCCCGCCGTCCTCCTTCTCGGCGGCGGCGCGGAACTCCTCGTGCAGCCCGCGGATCTCCTCGAGCTCCCGCTCGGACGCCCGCTGCGCCGCGAGGCGGGTCGCCAGCGGCTCGAGCGTCTCGCGGAGCAGGTAGATCTCCTCGGCGCGGGGGATCGAGTAACGGGTGACGACGTGTCCGTGGTGGGGGCGGTACTCGACGAGACCGTGCGCCTGGAGCATCCGCAGCGCTTCGCGGATGGGCGTCAGGCTCATCTGCATCTCGTCCGAGAGGCTCTGCAGGGTCAGCTTCGCGCCGCCGGGGAGCTGCCCGCGTTCGATCTGCCGCCGGATCACGGTGAAGGCCTCTTCGGCCTTGGTCGTCGTCCCGCGATCCCGCTTGCCCGGCATCGAGCCCCTTCCTGGTCGGTCCCCGCGTCAGGTGGACGGTACCGATATCGGTGTCGGCGCATCCTTCCCGAGGAGCGTGGCGACGACGTTCTCCACCGCCAGCTCGGCCATGCGGGTCCGCGTCTCGACCGTGGCCGACCCGAGGTGCGGGGCCAGCACGGCGTTGGGGAGCCCGCGCAGGGCGTCGTGCACCTCGGGTTCGTTCTCGTAGACGTCGAGGGCGGCGCCCGCGATCTCACCGTCGGCGAGGGCCGCGGCGAGCGCGGCCTCGTCGACGATCGGCCCACGGGCGGTGTTGACCAGGTAGGCGCTGCTCCTCATCGACCGCAGCGCGTCGGCGTCGATGAGGTGGCGGGTCTGCACCGTGAGCGGGCAGTGCAGTGACACGACGTCCGACGTGGCCAGCAGCTCGTCCAGGGGGAGCGGGCGGGAACCGCCCGCCTCGACGGGCCGCCGGGAGTGGTGCACGACGTCCATCCCGAACGCCGCGGCGCGCGCCGCAACGGCCTGGCCGATGTGCCCCATCCCGATGATGCCCAGCTGCTTGCCCTGCAGCCCGGACCCGAGCATGAACGAGATGTCCCACGACCACCCCGCCCCGGAGCGCACGAGCCGGTCGCCCTCGGACACCCGCCGCGTGACGTCCAGGAGCAGCGCCATGGTGAGGTCGGCCGTGGCGTCGACCAGCACGCCGGGTGTGTTGGTCGCGATCGCCCCGCGGGCGGTGATCGCGCGCACGTCGAGGTTGTCGTAGCCCACGGCCGTGTTCGCGACGATCCGCAGGTCCGGACCCGCCGCGTCGAGGACGTCGTCGTCGATCGTGTCGTTGAGCATGCTGATGATCGCGCTCGCGCCGTCGACGGCCTGGTGCAGCTCGGCGACGGACAGCGGCCGGTCGTGCGGGGAGACCCACACCGGACCGACGGAGTACAGCGGCTCGAGTGCGGCGGGCGGAAGCGCGCGGGTCACGACGATGCGCGGGGAGTCGGGGCTCATGCGGAGGGCTTCCTCGGGCTCTGCTCGTGGCCGTGCTGCGAGTCGTCGTCCTCGGTGAGGAGGGCCCGGGCACGGTGGGCGATCGGGTAGTCGACGAACGTACCGTCGTCGAGGCGGATGGAGGAGACACCGGCCGCTTCCGCCGTGCGGAAGGCCTCGTCGACGCGCCGCGCCCACCGCAGCTCGTCGGCGGTCGGGGCGAACGCCGAGGCGACGACGGGGACCTGGCGGGGGTGGAGCACCTGCTTGCCCCCGAACCCCAGGCGCCTCGCCTTCGCCGCGGACCGCGCGAGGCCATCGGCGTCGTCGAGGTCGAGGTGGGGCCCGTCGATCGGCTGCGGCTTCGCGGCGGCCGCCGCGGCCAGCACCAGCTGGCAGCGCGCGACGAACAGCTCCTCGCAGTCGGCGGTGGGGGTGACACCGAGCTCCCGGGAGAGGTCGGCCGGGCCGAAGGCGAGGGTGTGCACCCGCTCGTCGGCGGCGGCGATCTCGCGCGCCTCCGCGATCCCGGCCGCGGTCTCGACCAGCGGGATGATCCCCGTGCGGCCCGGTTCCAGGCCCGCCCGGCGTTCGGCCTTCCCGAGGAGGGCGGCCGCCGCGCGGACGGCGTCCGGGCTGGAGCTCATCGGGACGATCACCAGGTGGACGCGGTCGAGCACCGGCTCGAGCGCGTCGACGTCCGCCTCGGCGAGGCCGGTGTCGACGGCGTTGATCCGCACCGTGACGACCGGCCCGCTCGGCGGCAGGGCGCCGAGCGATTGGGCGACCGCGTGTCGGGCCGCGTCCTTGCGCGACAGGGCGACCGCGTCCTCGAGGTCGATCGCGATCCCGTCGGCGCCCGCCGCGGCGGCCTTGGGGATGCGGTCCGGGCGGTCGCCGGGCACGAAGAGCAGGGTGCGCAGCCGCAGGTGTGCGGGATTCCTCGCTCCCATCGTCAGTCCGCGTACCAGTTCGGGAGCTCGTCCTGCATGTCCACCCACACCGACTTGACCCGGGTGTAGTGCTCCATGACCTGCAGGCCGCCCTCCCGGCCGTAGCCGGACTGCTTGTAGCCGCCGAACGGCACGAGGTGGTTGATCGTCCGGGTGGTGTTGACCCAGACCAGCCCGGCCTCGATGCCGGCGGCGACCCGGTGGGCCCTGGCGACGTCGCGGGTCCAGACCGACCCGGCGAGGCCGTACTCGGTGTCGTTGGCCTTGGCCAGTGCGTCGGCCTCGTCGGTGAAGGTCATCACCCCGGTCACGGGCCCGAAGATCTCCTCGCGGACCATCCGCATCGAGTTGTCGACGCCGTCGAGGATCGTCGGGGTGAAGTAGTAGCCGTCAGCGAGCGCCGGTTCGGTGGGCCGGGAGCCGCCGCACACGAGCGTCGCGCCCTCCTGCGTGCCGCTCTCCACGTAACCGGCGATCTTGTCGCGGTGCTGCGCGGAGATCTGCGAGCCCATCTGGGTCGTCTCGGCCAGGGGGTCACCGACCCGGATCCGCCGGGCGAGCGCGGCGAACCGGTCGAGGAACTCGTCGTGCACGGAGTCCTGCACGAGGATGCGCGACGCCGCCTGGCAGGTCTGGCCTGCCGCCGAGAAGATGCCGTACGCGGTGCGGTGCACGGCCGCGTCGAGGTCGGCGTCGGCGAAGACGAGCGTCGGGGACTTGCCGCCCAGCTCGAACGTGACGAGCTTGAGGTCGGCCGCGGCCGTGGCGGCGATCTGCCTGCCCACCTCGGTCGACCCGGTGAAGGCGATCTTGTCGACCTGCGGGTGCGCCACGAGCGCGGCTCCCGTCGACTCGCCGAACCCGGTCACCACGTTGAACACCCCGTCCGGCAGCCCGACCTCGGCGATCAGGTGCGCGAAGGCGATCGAGGACACCGAGGTCTCCTCGGCGGGCTTGAGCACGATCGTGTTTCCGCCCGCGAGCGCCGGGCTGAGCTTCCAGGCCAGCATGAGCAGCGGGGAGTTCCACGGCACGATCGCGCCCACCACCCCGACGGGCTCGCGGCGGGTGTAGCTGAACGCCGATGCCGGCTGCGGGTGCGTCTCGCCCAGGACGGTCTGGCAGACGCCTGCGAAGTACTCGAAGTACCGCACGATCGCGTCGATCTCGGCGCGGACCTCCCGCAGCGGCTTGCCGTTGTCGCGCGACTCGATCACGGCCAGCTCCTCCCGGTGCCGGTCGACGACCGCGGCGATGCGGATCAGGAAGCGGGCTCGGTCGGCGGCGCTGACCCGCGACCACGCACCGGTCAGCGCCCGGCGGGCCGCGGAGACCGCGCGGTCGACGTCCGCGGCCGACGACCGGGGGAGCGTGGCCCAGACTCCGCCGTTGCGCGGCTCGTACGAGTCGAACACCGCCCCGTCCACGGCGCCGGTCCACTGCCCGCCGACGAGCATCGGCAGGGCGACGGGACCCCCGGTGCCGGCGCCGGACCGCGCGGTCGAGGCGAGGGTGGCGACGAGGTCGGTACCGGTGTCGATCCGGTCCTGGACGGTCATCGAGGAGAACCTCCTGCGAGCGTGCGTGGTGTCATGAGGTGGCGGCGGGCAGCAGCACGGGCTTGATCTCCTGGAACGCCTGCATGCGCGAGATCACGTCGTTGACCTGGTCGAGCGGGTACTGCCCGCTGATGAGCCGGTCGAAGGGCAGCCGGTCGGCGTAGCGCTCCAGCACCGTGAGGGCCTTGTGGTAGTGCGAGACGTCGCCGGAGAACGAGCCGATCACGGTGAGGTTCTTCTTCGTGATCGTGCCGGGCGCGATCGGCGTGGTGCCGGACCCGAGCTGACCCACCACCAGGTAGCGGGCCCCGAGACCGGCCATCTCGACCCCCTCGGCGAAGGCGGCCGGGTGCCCGGAGAACTCCGCGACGAGGTCGGCCCCCAGCCCGTCGGTCGCCTCGCGGACGCGGGCGAGCCGGTCGGCGGGGTCGGGCGTGTCCTCGAGCGAGATCACCTCGTCGGCGCCGAACTCCGTCGCGAGCTGCAGGCGCGCGGCGGGCGCGCCGACCGTCACGACCCGCCCCGCGCCCGCCTGTGCGAAGAGCCCGGTGGCGAGGATCCCGAGCGGGCCCGCCCCCTGCACGACCACGGTGTGCTCCGGGCCGACCCGGCCGGCCTGCTCCACGGCGTTGACCACGGAGCGCAGCGCGCAGCTGGCCATGCTGGCCAGCGCGTCCGGGATCGTCTCCGGTACGCGTACCCGGCCCGATCCCGGCAGCACGTAGGAGTGGCGGGCGAACCCGCCCATCAGGTACGGCCACTCCTGCATCGAGACGTGGCCGTACGCGGTGCGCTTCAGGCACATCGCGGGCCGCTTGCGCGTGCACATCTCGCAGCGCCCGCAGAACGAGTGCGTCCAGATCACGCGGTCGCCGACCCGCAGGTCCTGGCCGACGGAGTCGACGTCCGCGCCCTCGCCGATCGCGACGATCCGCCCGACCATCTCGTGCCCGAGGATCAGGGGCAGCCGGATGTCGAGGGCCAAGGAGCCTTCCCAGCAGTGCACGTCCGTGCCGCACAGCGAGCACGCCACGACCTCGACGAGCAGGCCGCCCGCCTCGACCGTGGGCGGCACCGGCACCTCCTCGATGCCGATCGGCTCGCCGAACGCGCGGACGACCGCCGCGAGCGTGCGGTCGGGAATCGTCGTCATCCGCTGGATCTCCTTCACAACGCGGTGGGCGCGCCGGCCGCGGGTGCCGGCGTCGTCGTGCGGGTGCGGACCCGGCCCCACAGTGTGATGACCAGGACTGTCACCAGGCACAGTCCGATGATGTAGAGCGCGACGGGCCAGGGTTCGCCGCCCGAGCGCAGCATCAGGGCGGCGGCGATGAGCGGGGTGAACCCGCCGATGAGCGCCGCGCCGAGCTGGTAGCCGAGCGATGCGCCGCTGTAGCGGACGCGCGCGTCGAACAGCTCGGAGAAGTACTGGGTCTGGGCGCCGTACATCGAGGCGTGGCCGACGGCGAGCCCGACGACCAGCGCGACCCACAGCGCACCGGAGGAACCGGTGCCGACGAGCCAGAAGAACGGGAAGGCGAACACCGCCATGAACGCGGCGCCGAAGACGTACACCGGCCTGCGGCCGACGCGGTCGGCGAGCACGCCGAACAGGCCCACGGTGCCGATCGCGACGAGGCTCGCGACGAGCACGCCGTTCAGCGCGACGCTCTGGCCAGGCCCGGACTCGCGGTTCGCGAGGGTGAGGGCGAACACCGTGATCAGGTAGAACGTGCCGGTCTCGGCCGCCTTGGCGCCGAAGGTGACGAAGACGCTGCGTCCACTCGTGCGCAGAGCCTCGACGATCGGGACCTTGACCGGTTCCTGGGCCTGCGCGGCGGCGCGGGTGAACTCCGGTGACTCCGTGATCGACCGCCGCAGGTACAGCCCGACGACCACGAGCACGAAGCCGAGCAGGAACGGGACGCGCCAGCCCCAGGAACGGAACTGGTCCTCCGGGAGGAGCAGGAACGCGCCGAGCACGAGGTTCGACACGACGATCCCCGCGTAGACGCCCATCTGCGGCCAGGTGCCGTAGAAGGCGCGGCGGCCCTCGGGGGCGTGCTCGACCGTCATGATCGCCGCCCCGCCCCACTCCCCGCCGTGGGCGAGGCCCTGCAGGAGGCGCAGCGTGACGAGCAGGACCGGAGCGGCCATGCCGATGGTCTCGTAGGTGGGCAGCAGGCCGATCCCGACGGTCGCGGCACCCATCAGCCCCAGCGTGGCGATCAGCACCGACTTGCGCCCGACCCGGTCCCCGAAGTGTCCGGCGATCACCCCACCCAGCGGGCGGGCGACGAAGCCGACACCGAAGGTGGCCAGGGCGAGCAGGGTGCCGACCGCCGGGTCCGTGCTGTGGAAGAACAGCGAACCGAAGATCGTGGCCGAGAGCGCCCCGTAGAGGTAGAAGTCGTAGTACTCGAGCATCGTGCCGATGCCGCTGGCGAGGGCGACGCGGCGGACCTGCCGCGGCTCCGGTGGGGTGGTTGTCGACATCCGGGGGTTGTCCTCTTCCTTGAGATGCGATGCCGTTCGGTCAGCTCGTGCGGACGGACGGGGCGTCCGGGGCGGGTTCGGGCGACGGGACCTCCGGCCGGGTGCCGCTGGGCCCGACGACGCTCTCGGACACGAGCCGTGCGAGCTCGTCGGGCGGGCACCCCAGCAGGTCGCGCAGGATCTCGTCGTTGTGCTCGCCCAGCAGCGGCCCGGGGGTGCGGATGCGGCCAGGGGTGCGGGTGAGGTTCGCGATGAGGCCCTGCATCCGCAGGGGGCCCAGTGCGGGGTGCTCGACGGTGGTGATGCTGCCCCGCTCGTCGAAGTGCGGATCCGTGGCGATGTCGGCGATCGAGTAGACCGGCCCGACGGTGGCGCCTGCGGCCTCGAACGTCGCGAGGACCTCGTCGTTGTCGCGGTCGGCGACCCAGCTCGCGATGGCCTCGTCGATCTCGTCGCGGTGGGCGATGCGCCCGGTGATCTCGTCGAACCACGGTGCGTCGGCGAGGTCGTCGCGTCCGACCGCGCGCAGGATCCGCCGCCCGGTGGCGGTGGTCGCACCCGACAGCGCGACCCAGCGCCCGTCCCGCGTGCGGTAGCACTCGCGCGGCACGTTGAAGGCGGTGCGGCTGCCCTGGCGGCTCGGCACGATGCCGAGCTGGTCGTGGGCGGTGGTCTGGGCGCCGAGGATCCAGAACAGCGGTTCGTAGATCGACAGGTCGACGACCTGCCCCTCGCCCGTGCGTTCGGCGTGGCGCAGGGCCGTCATCGTCGCGAACGCGCCTGCGAGGGCGGCGACGCCGTCGGCGAGCGGCCACTGGGGGAGCACCGGCGGCCCGTCCGCCTGCCCGTTGGTGTCGGCGAAGCCGGAGATCGCCTCTGCGAGGGTGCCGAAGCCGGGCCGCGTCCGGTACGGGCCGGTCTGGCCGAACCCGGAGACGCGCACGACCACGAGCCGCGGGTTGACCCGCAACAGGTCGTCGGGGGCGAGACCCCAGCGTTCGAGCGTGCCCGGCCGGAAGCTCTCGACGAAGACGTCGGTCTCGGCCAGCAGCTGCCGCAGCAGGTCCGCGCCGCGCGGATCGGACAGTGCGAGCGTGATCGCGCGCTTGTTGCGCCCGACGAGGGCCCACCACAGCGACTCGCCGTCCTTGTGCCACGCCCAGGAACGCAGGCCGTCGCCGCGCGGGTGCTCGACCTTGACAACGTCAGCGCCGAAGTCCCCGAGGAGGGTCGCGATCATCGGGCCGGCGTAGATCGTCGCCGCGTCGACGACCCGCACTCCGGAGAGCGGGAGCTCGGAGGCCTCAGTCGTGTCAAACATTTGATAAAATCTAGATCGTCGCTCCGATCGGATGCAACCCCTCCCTCCGAACACCTCCCGGAGACCTTCCTGTGAGTCCCGCGGCTGCGGGGCCCGCGGGGCGAGCTCGGAGCCGTGGATTCACAGGGTTCGCACAGAAGCTCCCAGGAACCGGCCGGAGCGGGTCGCCACGATCCCGGCTGTGGCGAGCATCGAAGTGAGAAAGCTGACCAAGCGGTACGGGCCCCGGACCGTGGTGGACGACCTGTCGTTCACCGTCTCCGCCGGGCAGGTCACCGGGTTCCTCGGTCCCAACGGCGCCGGCAAGTCCACCACGATGCGGATGATCATGGTCTGGCCGCCGCGAGTGGGGGCTCGGTCACGATCGGCGGCCGGCGCTACCGGGACCTGCCCGTGCCGCTGGCCGAGGTGGGTGCGCTGCTGGACGCCGGTGCGGTGCACGGTGGCCGGACGGCGTACGACCACCTGCTCGCGCTGGCCGCGAGCAACGGCCTTCCGCGCCGCCGGGTCGCCGAGGTGCTGGCCCGTACCGGCATGGACGGGGTGGCCCGCCGCCGTGCCGGGGAGTTCTCGCTCGGCATGCGGCAGCGGCTCGGGATCGCGGCGACGCTGCTCGGCGACCCGCGGGTGCTGATCTTCGACGAGCCGGTGAACGGCCTCGACCCGGAGGGCATCCGCTGGATCCGGGACTTCATGCGGTCGCTCGCCCGCGAGGGCCGGGCGGTGCTCGTCTCCAGCCACCTCATGAGCGAGATGGCGCAGACCGCCGACCACCTGGTGGTCATCGGGCGCGGCCGGCTGATCGCCGACACGGGCATGAGCGAGTTCATGCGCGGTCGCTGGCCCGTGCCCACGACGGGGACGTCGAACTGGAGACGGCGCTGGGGGAGGGCGCCTGCTTCCGGCTGCCCTTGCCCCTGCTGCACCACCCGGCGAACGGGTCCGGGCGTTCATGGTCGTGACGACGGCCATGGACGACCGGGGCGTCGCGTGGCCGAAGGCGCTCGTGGTCGCCGCCGCCGAGCGGACCCTTGATCGGCAAGGGTGATGATCATCATGCTGGGGGAGTACTACGCTCCCGGCGTGGCCGAGTCACGACCGCAGTTGTCCGCCGTCGAGCAGCGGGTGCTCGGTGCGCTGTTGGAGAAGCAACGCACGGTCCCGGCGAGCTACCCGCTCACCCTCAACTCCTTGCGCACCGCCTGCAACCAGGCGAGCAGCCGTGATCCGGTCACCGACTACGACGACTCGCTGCTGCAGGCGACGCTGAAGGAGCTCAGGGACCGCGAGCTGGTCCGCCCGGTGTGGACCGGCGCGGGATCCCGGGTCGTGAAGTTCCACCAGCGGCTCGAGGAGCACGTCGGGATCGGCGAGCCCGAAGTGGCGGTGCTGACCGTGTTGTTGCTGCGTGGGCCGCAGACCCCCGGCGAGCTGCGGAGCCGGGCCGCGCGGCTGCATCCGTTCGAGGATCGCACCGAGGTGGAGGCCACGCTCCGCGGGCTCGCAGCGCGGTCAGAGCCCCTGGTCGTCGAGTTGGAACGCAGGCCGGGTCAGCAGGATCGCCGGTGGGCTCATCTGCTCGGCCCGCTGCCGGAGGCGACACCCCCACCCGCGCCCGTCGATCGGGACGTCGTCATCGCCGCGGGCGCCGATGTCCGCGACGCCCGTGTGCTCGCCGGGTACGACGCCGCCGCGGCGGGCTACGCGCGGGAACTGTCGGCCGAGCTGGAGCACAAACCGTTCGACTGCTGGCTGCTCGACCGCATCGCCCGCGACGCGGACGGCGGACCGGTCGCGGACGTCGGTACCGGGCCGGGACACGTTGCCGCCCGGCTCGCGGCGTCCGGGGCCTCTGTGGTCGGCGTCGACCTGTCGCCCGCGATGATCGACCAGGCCAGGAACCTGTTCCCGGATCTGGAGTTCGAGGTCGGCGACCTGACGAACCTGCTGAGACCGCGCGCCGCCGCGGGATGGTCGGCGATCACCGCGTGGTACGCGTTCGTGCACATGGCCACCTCCGAGCTTCCGGCCGTGATCGCCGGGCTCGCCCGGGTGCTGGTCCCCGGCGGGCGGTTGGCGTTCGCGCTGCACGCAGGTGAGGAGGTGCGCCACGTCGACGAGCTCTTCGGTGCGCCCGTCGACCTGGAATTCGTGCTGCACGACCCTTCCGAGGTGGTGGACGCCGTCCGCGCCGCCGGACTGGTGGACATCGAGTGGTACCTGCGTTCCCCACTCCGTGACGTCGAGACGCCCACCGACCGCCTCTACGTCGTAGCGCGGCGACCTCTCTGATCGCCGCTCCGTCGGTTTCCGCACGGACTGGGCAGGGCGGTCGATGGGGAGGACCGAGCGGGGTGGCGAGCGGTTGTGTCATGCGGGTCGTTCGTAGGTTTCAAGGAGTCGAAGCCAGACCTCGCTGAGGGTGGGGAAGGCGGGGACGGCGTGCCAGAGCCGATCGAGGGGGACTTCGGCGGTGATGGCGATGGTGGCGGCATGGAGGAGTTCGGCGACGTCGGGGCCGACGAGGGTGAATCCGACGATGACCTTCCGGTCCTCGTCGACGACCATGCGGGCGTGTCCGTCGTAGCCGTCGGCGTGCAGGGCGGCTCCGGCGACGGCGCCGAGGTCGTGGTCGACGATGCGCACGCGCAGGCCGGCTTCGGTGGCGGCGGCCGCGGTCAGTCCGACGGAGGCGACTTCGGGTTCGGTGAACACGACCTGGGGCACGGCGCGTTCGTCGGCGGTGACCGCGTGCCGACCCCATGCCCGGTCGTCGACGTGCGCCCCGCGGGCGCGGGCGACGATGAGGTCGCCGACGGCGCGGGCCTGGTACTTGCCCTGGTGGGTGAGCAGCACCCGGCGGTTGACGTCCCCGGCGGCGTAGAGCCAGCCGTCCCCGACCGGACCGCCGTGGGCGTCGAGGACACGCAGGGTGTCATCGACGGTCAGCCAGGCACCCGGTGTCAGACCGACAGCCTCCAGGCCCAGGTCGGTGGTGTTGGGGCGGCGCCCGATGGCCACGAGGAGCTCGTCGGCTTCGACCTGTTCACCGTCGGCGAGGGTGATGTGCACGGTTCCGGTGTCGTCGCGGCGCACGGCGTGGGCTTCGGCGCCCACCCGGATCGACACCCCGGTCTTCTCCAGGGTTTCGGTGACCCGTTCACCGGCGAACGGCTCGGCGGTGGGGAGTACCCCGTCGCGGGCCAGCACGGTCACGACGGAGCCGAGGCCGGCGTAGGCGGTGGCCATCTCCATGGCCACCACACCGCCACCGATGACGGCCAACCGGGCCGGGACGGTGTGGGCGGTGGCGGCTTCCCGGCTGGTCCACGGTGCCGCGGCCGCCATCCCGGGGACGTCGGGGACGAGTGCGCTGGTCCCGGTGGCGACGACCACGGCGTGGCGTGCGGTCAACGTGACCGTGCCGTTGCCGTCGCCGGTGCTGTCGGGCACGTCGACGGTGCGGGGGCCGCTGATGCGCCCCTGTCCTCGGTAGAGGGTGATCCCGGCCTGCTGCAGCCAGGACACCTGTCCGTCGTCCTTCCAGTGCGAGGCGAAGTTGTCGCGCCGGTGCAGCACCGCCGCGGTGTCCAGGCCGCCGGTCACCGCTTCCCGTGCGCCGGGCAGTCGCTGAGCCGCCCGTACCGCCGCGGTGCTGCGCAACAGCGCCTTGGTGGGCATGCACGCCCAGTAGGAGCATTCACCGCCGACCAGTTCCCGCTCGACGATGGCCACGCTCAACCCGCCCTGCACCGCGCGGTCGGCGACGTTCTCCCCGACCGGGCCCGCGCCGATCACGATGACGTCGAAGGCGGCGACATCAGAAGTGGTGGTCATGTCAGTTGCCCTTCGCAGCGCGGCCGAGGCGCAGGGCCGAGACGAGGAAGAAGATCCCGCCGAGCACGGCGTAGCCGGCGACCCTGCCCAGCGTCTGGCCGTCGGCGGCGGCCTGCACGAAGAACGAGGTGCCCGCGAGCACGGAGATGCCGCCGCTGGCGATCATCGCCCACTGGCCGCCCAGCTTGCGGCGCGTGAGGGCCACGACGAGCTGGACGATCCCCGCGACGACGGCCCATACGCCCCACACCCGCAGGACCGCAGGGATGCCGGAGGTGAGGGCGACGATAAGGCCGATCGCGGCGAGCGAACTGATCGCGATGTTCACGTACAGGAGCCGGGCCGATCCGCTCGCCCCGGACGAGCGGGCATCGACGATCGCGGCGGCCACGTCGAACAACGGGTACAGCACGATCAGTGTCACGCTCACGGGCCCGACGCCCGACCCGACCGCGAACATCAAGGCGGCCCACACGATCGCGAACCCGAAACGGACGAAATACAGATATCGAAGAACGGACGCGTTCCCCGTCGAACTCGACGCGGCAGCGGTGGTCATGGTTGATCCTTCCGAATGGTGCAGATGAAGTGGGCAGTCGGATCGACTGGCGGGCGAGCGGCTCCGCGGAACACGGGCGAGACGATCCGCTTTGCTGGTGAGCCCTTCTCCGCTAGGTAGACGAACTGGTTCGTCTACCTAGCGATCACGGTTCCGCGCCGGGTCTGTCACCGCAAGGAAAAGTGATGCACGCCACTGCTCGCGCGACCGCGGCAGCGCCGTCGTCAGCGCTGGCCGCGCGGTGATCGACGCTGCGAGGACGGGCGCCGCGTTGCCCCGTCGCGCCTCGCCGTGAGGGCGCCGGCGGACGTCCCGTGACCGGCCGTCCGGGCTGGACCCGGTAAGGGGGTGGCCATCAACATTTCGATCTTGTAGAGTGAGCGTTCCATACAGAGAGCGTATCGCTCGGTCGACGCCTTCTTCCACATCGGCTCACGGCCCGCGTGCGCGGGCCCGGGTCGCAACGTCGCAACGAAGCGAGGTTCGTATGAGCGTCCTTGAGCAGGTCAAGAGCGCACCGATGAGTCGTGTCCAGGCCAGGGCGGTCGCCCTGTGTCTCGTGATCAACCTGGTCGACGGGTTCGACCTCCTGGTGACGTCCTTCGTCGGGCCGACGATCGCCCGTGAATGGGGCCTGTCACCGTCGCAGTTGGGGATCCTGCTCAGCAGTGGCCTGGCGGGCATGGCCGTCGGGGCGTTGTTCCTCGCCCCGCTGGCCGACCGAATCGGTCGTCGTCGCCTGACGTTGGGCTGTCTCGCCCTGGCTTCGCTCGGCATGCTGGCCGCGGCCGTGGCGCAGGACCTCGGGCAGCTCGTGGTCTGCCGGCTCGTAACGGGCGCGGCGGTGGGGGCGATGGCGGCGAGCCTGCCGGTGCTGGCCTCGGAGTACGCCAACCACAGGCGGCGAGGGCTGGTCGTTGCGCTGATCACCACCGGGTACGGCCTCGGCGCGATCATCGCCGGCGTCGCGACGAGCCTGCTGATGGGTCCGTACGGGTGGCGGGCGGTGTTCGTGCTCGGATGCGTCGCCACCGCGATCCTGTTCGCGGTGGGTGTGCGCTACCTGCCCGAGTCGATGGACTACCTCGTGATCTGCCGTCCTCGGAACGCTCTAGCCCGGTTGAACCGGATTCTCGTCTCGATCGGTCACCCGCCGGTCGAGAGCTTGCCGCAGGCCGTGCCCGCTTCCCGGAAAGTGGCCCTCGACGCGGTCTTCCGCGGCCGCAACGCACTGCGCACCGTGCTGGTCTGGATCGCGTTCACGGCGGCGCAGATGACGTTCTACTTCGCCAGCTCGTGGACGCCGGGCCTGCTGTTGCAGGCGGGGATGTCCGACCAGCAGGGCGTCAGCGGGGGCGTGCTGTTCAGCCTCGGCGGCGTCACGGGTGCGGTGCTGCTGGGGTTCCTCGCGATGCGTGTCGAGCCCCGGCGGCTCACGGCGGCCTACTTCCTCGGCGCCGCGATCGCACTGGTCCTCTTCTCGGTCTCCCTGGGGTCGCTGGCCGGCGCGCTGGTGGTGGCCGTGCTCGTGGGGCTCCTGCTCAACGGCTCGGTGTCGGGCATCAACGTCATCGTCCCGGTCCTCTACCCGGCCGGGGCACGGGCGACGGCGCTCGGACTGGCCGTCGCGGTGAGCAGGCTCGGTGCCGTGCTGGCGCCGTTGCTGGCGGGGTTCCTGCTGCAGGCAGGATGGACTCCCGGGTCGATGTTCCTGATCTTCGCCGGGCCGGCCGTGGTCGGTGCCGGCGCAACGCTGCTGCTCGCCCGCGAGTCGCTTCCCCGTGCGACCGAGGGGGGTCCGTCGGCTCCCTCCGGCCCGTCCGGAGTCGCCCAGGAAGCGGCGACGCAAGGCGTGTCATCCCAGGTCGGGAGGGACTCGTGAACGCACCCGTGGTCGACGTCGGTCGCACGGCGGTGCTCGTCGTCGACATGCAGAACGACTTCGTGGAGGTGGGGGCGCCGCTGGAGTTCCCGGAGGGCCGCCGCATGCTCCCGGCCACCCAGAAGGTCCTGGACGCAGCGCGCCTGCGCGGGATGGCGGTCATCTACGCCGCGCATGTCCACCGCGCCGACGCGGTCGGACCTGGGCATCCATCGGACCTGTATCCGCCGCTCGCGGCGGGCGAGCTGCCCTGAGCTGGCGCGACCGTCGTCGGTGAACACAGGATCTGTTATAGCGTGCGTTCCATACAGGAGGTGAAGGTGGCAAGCGTCTCGGAGGATGCCGGCCGGGGTCCGGTCCTCGTCCTGCTCCACGGCGGCGGACCGGGTGTCGACGCCGCGAGCAACTGGGCGACGGTGCGCTCCCGGCTCTCGTCCGGGTTCCGCTGCCTCGCTCCCGACCTGCTCGGCTTCGGCACGCAGATCGCGGGAGGGGAGGCCGGCGTCGGCGGGCTCCGCGGGCCGGCCGCCTGGGCCCGGGCCCGGGCAAGACAGGTGGTACGCCTGCTCGATGATCACGGGCTGCGGCGCGTGCACCTCGTCGGCAACTCGGCCGCGGGCGGTGCCGCCGCGCTGGCTCTGATGGCCGCGGCGCCCGGCCGGGTCGAGCGCGCCGTCCTGATGGGCGGCGCAGGCACCGGGCCGCTGCCCGGCACCGTCCCCTTCTACGACGAGCCCACGAGGGAGTCCATGCGCGCCGCCCTCGCCCGCCTGGTCGCCGACGAGCGCGCCCACGGCGAGCTCCTCGACGACCTCGCGGCCCGCCGGCTGGAGCAGGCTCTGCGCCCCGGCGCCGAGGCCGCCTTCCGGTCCATGTTCGACGACGTCGCCGACGCGCCGCGCGTCGACCCCGCGACCGTGCGCACCCCGGTCCTCGCCCTGCACGGGGAGCGCGACCAGGTGAGCCCGGTCGACGTCTCGAGGCGTCTGGTCGACGCTCTGCCCTGCGGGCGCCTCGAGGTCGTGGCGGGGGCCGGTCACTGGATCCACGTCGACCGACCGGACGAGTTCTGCACCCTCGTGGGGGAGTTCCTGAGCGCATGAACGACGAAGCCGGCAGTCACGAGAACCGCGTCGGTGTCCTCGTCGTCGGCGCCGGGCCCACGGGCTTGACCCTCGCCATCGACCTCGCGCGGCGCGGTGTGCCGTGCCACGTCGTGGAGGCGACGACCGAGCGGCCCGTGAACCCTAGGTGCAACACGACGTCCGCGCGGTCGATGGAGATCTTCCGGCGGCTCGGGATCGCCGACGAGATCCGGCGCTCCGGCCTGCCCGAGGACCACCCGAGCTCGGTCCAGTACCGGACGACGCTGCGCGGCGAGGAGATCTTCCGCCTCGACCTGCCGTCCGCCGCCGAGGTGCTGGCCGGGGTCGGCAGGGACTCCTGGCCCACCCCGGAGCCGCAGCACCGGATCTCGCAGCTGTTCCTGGAACCCATCCTGGAGCGGCACGCGCGCGAGCTCCCCGGGCTGACCCTCGAACGCGGTACCCGGCTGATCGAGCTGCGCCGGCACGTGGACCACGTCGAGGCGGTCGTCGAGTCCGGCGAGCACGAGGGCGCCACGCGGGTTCTGCGTTGCGACCACGTGGTCGGCTGCGACGGCCCCCACAGCGCGGTCCGGCGGCAGCTCGGGATCCGCTACCAGGGTGTGGACGCGATCCGGAAGTTCGTCTCGACGTTCGTGCGCTCGCCCGAGCTGGGGCGGCTGGCCGCACGCGACCGGGCGTGGACGTACTGGACCTACGGCCGCAGCCTCGCATCACTGATCGCCATCGACGGGGACGAGCTGTGGCTCCACCACGTCGCCTTCGACCCCGACCACGACACCGACGGCGAGGACCCCGAGCGACTGCTGCGAGAGGCCGTCGGCGGCCCCGTCGAGCACGAGGTCCTCGGCGTGGTGCGCTGGACCGGGCGCCAGCTGGTGGCCGAGCGGTACCGGGACGGGCGGGTGTTCCTGGCCGGCGACGCCGCCCACCTCTGGATCCCCGTCGGCGGGTTCGGGATGAACGCCGGCATCCAGGACGCGGCCACCCTGGGCTGGATGCTGGCGGCGGTGCACCACGGCTGGGCGCCGCCGGACCTGCTGGCCGCCTACGAGTCCGAACGCAAGCCGGTGGGGGAGCAGTTCGCCGGCGCGGTGGCCTCGGCCGCGCGGGCGTCCCTCGCGGAGGTCTCGCCCGACATCCACCTGGCCGGCCCGGAGGGCGAGCGCGCCCGCGCGGCGCTCGCCGACCGGCTCGCGGTGACCGAGCCGCACCGGTACTCGCCCGACGGCTTCAGCTTCGGCTACCACTACGCGGGCTCGCCGCTGGTGGTCGGAGGCGAGGAGCAGCCGGTCATCAGCATGGGCGACTACCAGGAGCGGGCGCGGGTGGGCTTCCGGCTGCCGCACGCCTGGCTCCCCGACGGCCGGTCCGTGCTCGACGTGCTCGGACCCGACTTCACCCTGCTGCGGACCGACACCGGCGTCGACGTCGAGTCGTGGATCGAGGCGGCCGGCGAGCAGAAGGTTCCCCTCACCGTGGTCGATCTGCCCGCAGGTCTGCCCGACCGGTATCCGGCCGCGCTCCTGCTCGTGCGCCCGGACCAGCACGTGGCCTGGATGGGCGGCGCGGACGGCCGGCCCGACGAGTTGCTGCAGACAGTCACCGGGCGCGGGGCCGCCCACCAGCGGTAAGAACCCACCAGGAGAGCACATGCCATACGCACTGGGCATCGACGTCGGCGGGACGTTCACCGACGCCGTCGCCTCCGACGGCGCCGGCCGGATCGTCTCGGCCAAGACGCCGACGACCCCGCCGCAGCGCGAGGTCGGCGTCATGCGTGCGATCGAGGAGCTCGCCGCCGAGCTGGGCATCGGCGTCGGTGAGCTGCTCGCGCAGACCGACTACATCGCGCACGGCACCACGGCCTCGATCAACGCGCTGGTCCAGGGGACGGTCGCCGACGTCGGGCTGATCGCCACCAAGGGGCACCGGGACTCGATCTACATCATGAACGCCGAGGGCCGCACCCTCGGCCGCTCGGCCCACGAGATCCAGGACACCCTCCGGCAGCGCAAGCCCGCGCCGCTGATCCCGAAGTACCGCGCGCTGGAGGTCACCGAGCGGATCGACCACGCCGGCACGGTCCTGGTCCCGCTCGACGAGGACGAGGTCCGCAGCGTCGCGCGGACCCTGGTGGAGCAGGGCGTCGAGGCGATCGCGGTGTGCCTGCTGTGGTCGTTCAAGAACGGCGCCCACGAGCGGCGGGTCCGCGAGCTGATCCACGAGATCGCCCCCGAGATGTACGTGACGCTCTCCTGCGAGGTCAGCCCGCGCATCCGCGAGTTCGCGCGGGCCTCCACGACGATCATGAACGCACAGGTCGGGCCCCGCCTGCGCACTTACCTGACCCCATTGCAGGAGCAGCTGGAGGAGGGTGGGCTCAAGGGCCCGCTGCTGGTCATGCAGAGCGAGGGCGGCACCATCACGGCCGACCGGGCGCCCGAGCACGCCATCACGACGGTCGGGTCCGTCCTGTCCGGCGGCGTCATCGGCGGTCAGCGGCTGGCCGAGCAGCTCGGGCACCGCAACGTCATCACCACCGACGTCGGCGGCACGACCTTCCTCGCGGGCCTGATCGTCGACGGGGCGCCGGTCATGGCGCCGGGCTCCATCGTCAACCAGTTCCCGATCAACGCCGCGACCATCCGGGTGCACACGATCGGTTCCGGCGGCGGCGCGCTGGCGGCGGTGGACGCAGGCGGGAACCTCCGGCTGGGCCCGCAGAGCGCCGAGGCGGTCCCCGGCCCCGCCTGCTACGCAGCCGGCGGCACGCGGCCCACCAACACCGACGCGAACCTGGTGCTCGGCATCCTGAGCGAGCGGGGACTCCTCGGCGGGCGCAAGCCGCTGCGGCTGGACCTGGCCCGCGAGGCGATCCGCGAGCACGTGGCGCAGCCGCTCGGGCTCACCGTCGAAGAAGCCGCGATCGCCATCCACGAGGTGCAGAACGCGCAGGCGGGAGACCTCCTGCGCCGCGCCGTCGTGCAGGCGGGCTACGACCCCCGCGACTTCGTCGCCTACGCCTTCGGGGGCGCCGGCCCCGCCCACTGCGCCGGCTACTGCCAGGACCTCGGAGTGAGCGAGGTAGTCGTGCCGCTCGGGCCCGTCGCGTCCGCGTTCTCGGCATACGGGCTCGCGGCCTCGGACGTCGCCCTGAGCGCCGAGCTGTCCGATCCGTCGTCCTTCCCGGTCGACCACACCGTGCTCGAGTCCCACTACGCCCGGCTCGAGGCCGACCTCGAGCGCGCCCTCGACCAGCAGAAGGTCAAGTTCCACGACGTGACGCTGCAGCGCGAGATCGACCTGCGCTACTCCATGCAGGTCAACGAGCTCGCGGTCACCCTCCCGGACACGGGGTTCACCCACCGCACCGGCGACGAGATCCTCGAGCGCTTCGAAGAACAGTACGAGCGCATCAACGGCTCCGGAGCCGGCTACCGCGAAGCAGGCGTGCAGGCGATCACCTACCGCATGCGGGCCAAGGCGTCCCTCGGCTTCCCCGTCGTGCTGCCGGATCTCGGGCGGGCCGACGGCCCCGACCCGGCCGGCGCACTCCTCGAGGAACGCGCCGTCTGCCTCGATTCCCAGATCGGCTTCGTGCCCACCCCCGTGTACGACTACGCCCGGCTCCGCGCGGGCCACGAGATCACCGGGCCTGCGATCGTCGACGTGCCGACCACCGTGGTCGTGGTCCCCGCCGGTGTGACCGGCCGCGTCGACCGCCTCGGCAACCTCGTGCTGCGCTACCGATGAGGACGGGCTACCAGTGAGGACGACTCCCATGGCATCGACGATTCCCGGGGCGGACGAGTTCACCAGCCGCCCCCTCCCTCGCGCCGAGCTGCTGGCGCAGATCTCGCCCGCGTTGCCGCTGCACGAGATCGACGACGAGCAGGCCGAGCAGGTCGACGCCCTGACCTACGAGGTCGTCCGGCACCGGCTCTGGGCGATCACCCAGGAGATGGGGGAGACGCTGCGGCGGATGTCGGGCTCGCACGTCGTCACGGAGTCGAACGACTTCAACTTCTCCATCTGCGACGAGCTCGGCGAGCAGGTCCAGGTCGGCACCTACAACATCGGCCTCATCGGCTCGATGGACCTCGCGATCACCTGGACGCTGCGCCACCGCAGCGACAACCCGGGGATCGAAGAGGGCGACATGTTCCTGTGCAACGACCCGTGGATCGGCGGCGGGCTGCACCAGAACGACGCGGCGATCCTGGCTCCGATCTTCCACGAGGGCAGGCTCTTCGGCTGGACGACGGCCATCGCCCACCAGGTCGACCTGGGCGGCCCGCGCCCGGGCTCGTTCAGCCCCTCTGCCCAGGACGTGTTCGGTGAGGCGCTCCCCACCCCACCGATCAAGGTCGTCCGGGGTGGGGTGCTGCAGCGCGACGTCGCCGACGCGTGGGTGCGCCGCTCTCGGCTCCCGCACATGGTGGGGCTGGACCTGCGAGCGAAAATCGCGGCGAACAAGGGCGCGGCGGAGCAGATCCTCCGTCTCATCGCCAAGTACGGCGTCGACACCGTCAAGGCGGTGATGCGCCGCATGATGGACGACGCCGAGCGCCGCCTGCGGGCGAAGCTCGCGGCCCTGCCCGAGGGCACCTGGACCGCGGTGGGCTACCAGGAGCAGTCGCAGACCGGCGACCGCGGTCTGCACGCGATCAAGGTGGCGATGACGAAGGAGCGGGACCGGCTGGTCTTCGACTTCCGCGGGACCGCCGAGCAGACCGGGATCATCAACTGCCCGTACCCGGGCCTGCGCGCCGGGATCGTCTTCACCATGCTGCCGCTGCTGGCGGGCGACATCCCGTGGGCGGCGGGCGGGCTCATGCGCTGCTTCGAGATCATCACCGACGAGGGCACCATCACCAACGCCTCGTTCCCGGCCGCGGTGGGCAAGGGTCCCTTCGGACCGGCGTGGGGCGCGGGCAACCTCGTCGCCGAGGTGCTCGCCAAGATGCTCGACGCCGAACCCGCGCACCGCACCGACGTGCAGTCGATCTGCAACGGCACCACCGACCTGTGCGTGGTGTCCGGTGTGGACGTTCGCGGCGGCGGCAGCAAGGGGTTCGTCACGCCGGTCTTCGACGTCATGGCCGGTGGCTACGGCGCCCAGGTGCACCACGACGGGGTCGACACCGGCGGCCGGCTCATCATCCCCTCCGCGCGGGCCCCTGACGTCGAGATGACCGAGTACCTCTACCCGCTCGTCGCGCTGTGGCGCCGCGAGCAGACCGACTCGGGCGGGCCGGGTCGGCAGCGGGGTGGGATGAGCGGTTCGGTCTGCTATGTCCAGCACCCGGACCAGCACGGCACGATGTCGCTGGTCGTGTCCGGTACCGGCAAGGTCGCCAACCAGAACGTCGGCCTCACGGGCGGCTACCCGGGCAACTCCCAGCTCGACCTGGTCGTGCGCGGCGTCGACGTGCCCCGGCTCGCCGGCGCGACGGCCGTTCCCGCCGCCCTGGACGAGCTCGGCGGCGAGATCGAGGTCCTGCCCTGCGAGGGGGAGTCGATTCTCGGGCCCGGGGACGCGCTGTTCCTGCACTGGCAGGCAGGCGGGGGCTACGGCGATCCGCTGCTGCGTCCCGCGGAGAGCGTGCGCGACGACGTGCTGCAGGTGCGGGTCTCGGCCGCCGCCGCGCGCGACGTCTACGGCGTCGTCCTCCTGGAGAACGGCGAGGTGGACGAGACCGCGACCGACCAGACTCGCGAGAAGATCCGGCGCCGACGCGCGGTGGAGTCGGGTCTGCCCGACGCGTGGCTCGCGCCGATCGTCGAGCCGGACCTCGTCGGTTCGCGACGCCTCGACGACAACCTCGCCGTCCTGGACACGCCGGCGGGGCGGACCGTCACTTGCACCCACTGCGGCACGGAGATCGGGCGCCTGGACGGCGGAGACTTGGTGGCGGCGCTCGCCCGCCGCGACGCCCCGCCCACCGATGCCGGACCCCACATCTGGCGTGACCCGTCGGTCTACGTCGATGCCGAGGTGGTGTTCCGGCAGCTCTTCTGCCCGGGCTGCCTGACGGCCGTCTACTCCCGGGTCACCCCGGTCGACCATCCGCTGCCCGATGACGACTACCGGAGCTGGGCGTGATGCCCGGGAGGACGGTCGCCTCGTTCGACCCGCCGGCCGGCGCTCCGGTGTCGAGGCGGCGGGACCCGGGGGAGCGGTCGCAGCACGTGGCACGAACCGCGGAGCATCAGGCAGGGGCGGCGTTCCTGCGCGGAGCCGTACCTATCATGGCTCCGTGGTGAGGGAACCGGGCTCGACATCGTCCACTGTCGGCGCGAGCAGCCGCGACCTCATCCTGGACGCGGCTCGAGACCTCATCACGAAGAACGGCTACGACGGCATGGCCGTCTCGGACCTGTGCGCGCAGTCCGGGCTGCCGGCCAGTTCGGTCTACTACCACTTCGGCAACAAGCTCGGTGTCCTGGCCGCGCTGTTGGAGCGCACCTTCGACGAGTTGCACGCGTTGTTCCCGAACCCGTCCTCGTTCGACGGTCTCGAGCCGATCGATCGCCTCGAGGCGTGGTTCACGGCGGCGTGCGACTCCCTCGATCGGCGCCCGGACTACCTTCGTCTCCTGCTGGCCGTCAGCGTCGGCCCGCACAAGGACTCCGAGACGGTGGGCGCCACCGTCCGGCGCATCCGCGACTCTGCGCACGCGTCCTGGGTGGACGCCCTCACCCCCGTCCTCGCGCCGCACGGAGACGAGGACGGCAAGGCCATGGTCGAGCAGCTGGCCGTCCTCGGGCGGGCCATGACCGACGGGCTGTCGGTGGCCAACAGCCTCGACGGGGCCACGTACAGCTCGAACGTTGCCCCGTTCGTCGCCCTGATCCGCGGATTGGTGCGACAGTGAGGCGGCCCGGGGCAGTGACGGGTACGTGACGTGCGCCGGACCGCAGTAATCGGCTCGACGGAGGACCACCGGGGAACTCAGGCCGCGGCGCGTGCGGCGAGAGGCCGGCGACGCAGGCTCGGGTCCTGGATGGCCGGCGGCTGGTAGGCCTGGTCGAGCGCACCGATGTCGCTGCCGGGCGGGACGATCTCGTCGATGCGGTCGAGCACGTCGTCGGAGAGGGTGACGTCGAGGCCGGCGAGCAGGTCGTCGAGGTGCGCTTCGGTCCGCGCGCCGAGGAGCGCGCAGGTGACGCCGGGGTGGCTGATGGTGAACGCCATCGCGAGGTGGGTCATGGGCAGGCCCGCCTCCGCGGCGAGCGGGACGAGCTGCTCGACCACGTCGAGCCGGTGCTCGTCGGTGAGGTGCCGGACCAGGCCGGCGCGGCGCAGGTCGTTCTGGTCGCGGCGGGCGCGTCCGGTGAGCAGCCCTTGCCCGAGCGGGCCCCAGACCAGGGTGCCCATACCGAATCGCTGGGCGGTGGGCAGGACCTCGCGTTCGACGCCGCGGTTGAGGATGGAGTAGGCGGGCTGCTCGGTGTGGAACCGCGCGAGGCCGCGCCGCTCGGCCACCCACCGGGCCTCGATGATGTCGGCGGCCGAGGAGTGGGAGGCGCCGATCGCGCGGACCTTGCCGCTGCGGATCAGGTCGGTCAGCGCGGCGAGGGTCTCCTCGATGTCGGTGTCGGGGTCGGGGCGGTGCAGCTGGTAGAGGTCGATGTGGTCGGTCTGCAGCCGTCGCAGCGAGTTCTCGACGGCGGTGACGATCCAGCGTCGCGAGGCACCCTGGTGGTTCGGGTCCTGCCCGGTGGGACGGCTGAACTTGGTGGCGAGCACGACGTCGTCGCGGCGGCCCTTCAGCGCCTCGCCGACCACCTCCTCGGAGTCGCCGTAGGCGTCGGCGGTGTCGATGACGTTGATGCCGGCGTCGATGGCCTTGTGGATGATCCGGGCGGAGTCCCCGGGGTCGTTGCCCATGGACGTCGCGAACATCAGCGCGCCGAGGGCGTAGGGGCTGACCTTGATGCCGGTCCGGCCGAGGGTGCGGTACTGCACGGATCTCTCCTTCGTGCTGGTCGGCGCGGCCGGGGATGCCGTACCGTAAGCGGAATAACTTTCCGGAACTATACGGAATGGCATTCCGCTTATGCAAGCCGAGGTGGTGGAGTGACGCAGGACACGACGCCGGCGCCGCGCCGGCGGCGCGCCGACGCGCGGCGCAACGTCGACGCGCTGCTCGAGGCCGCGCGGACCGTCTTCGACGCCTCCGGGGTGGACGCGCCGGCGAAGGAGATCACCGACCTGGCCGGTGTCGGGGTCGGCACGCTGTACCGGCACTTCCCGCAGCGCTCGGACCTGGTGAAGGCCGTGGTGGAGAGCGGGATCGACGCCGTCGCCGAGGCCGGCCCGGCACTGGCTGCCGCGTTCGAGCCGGCGGAGGCGCTCGAACGGTGGATCGACCGGTACGTCGAGCTGCTCGGCACCAAACGGGGGCTCGCCTCGGCGCTGCACGCGGGCGACCCGGCGTTCGCCGGGCTGCCCGACTACTTCATGCAACGGCTCGGACCCACCCTCTCGGCGCTGCTCGACGCCGGCGTGGCCGCGGGGGCGATCCGCGGCGACATCGGCGCCGAGGACCTCCTGTACGCCGTCGCCCAGCTGTGCCGGCCCGTGCCCGGACGCGGGCCCGAGCACGGGCGGCGGATGGTCGGAGTCCTGGTCGACGGCCTGCGCTGTGGAGGCGGGCAACAGCGGCCGTGAGGAGATAGGTCAACCCCAGCGCCGTGCCCGTGTCCGAACCGCGGGCATCGGCGGCACATCTGCGCGATCGCGCGTCGAGTCGGGGGCGGGCCATGTGATGACGCGACGCGGAGTCGTATAGTGAGCGTTACATACACGACGGATGGAGGCGCCAGGGTGACGACCATGGTGGATGTCGGGGACGCCGAACTGGCCTACACCGAGTTCGGTACGGGCAGTCCGGTCGTGTGGCTGCACGGTTCGGGGCCGGGTGCCACCGGCATGAGCAACTTCGGGGCGAACCTGTCGGCCTTCGCGGCCTACCGGAACGTGGTGGTGGACCTTCCGGGTTGGGGCCGTTCGCCACGGTCCGCGACGGACGAGCCGTTGATCTTCCACGCGGCGGAACGCGTGTGCCGCGCGATGACGGCGCTCGGGATCGACCGAGCCCATCTGGTGGGCAACTCCTACGGCGGCGGCGTCGCGATGCGGATCGCCGTGGCCCATCCGGAGCGGGTGGATCGACTGGTTCTGATGGCGCCCGGCGGCGTTCTCCCTGAGGATGCGCCGCCGTGGCCGGTGGGGCTGGAGCACCTCTTCGGCTACATGGCGGCCGAGAAGCCCTCACGGGAGGCGATGGCACAGTTCGTCCGTCTGATGGTGTACGACGAGTCGTTGGCGACCGATGCGCTGATCGACGAGCGGTACGAGTCGAGCCTGCGGGCTCATCCCGAGCTGCCGATCCCTCCGAACTTCGGCGACCTCACGCCCGACCTGGCGCGGATCGGTGCACCCACGCTGCTCGTGTGGGGCCGGGAGGACCAGACCGTGCCGCTGACGTGGGCGTCGACGATCCTGCGCGGCATCCCCGACGCGGAGCTGCGCGTTCTTCCCCGATGCCGGCACTGGGTGCAGTACGAGCGTGCGCCGGAGTTCAACCACATCGTTCGAGAGTTCCTGCAGGGCGGAGCCGCGGCCGCCACGTCGGAGGGATGAGGCCGTCATGGGCATCTGCAAGCTGGGCTACGTCGGTCTCGAGGTCACCGACGTCGACGCGTGGGTGGATCTGTTCGGGCGCACGCTGGGTGTCGGGGTCACGCCCGCCAAGATCGGTACGCAGGAGGTGGCCCTGCTCGAGCTCGACGAGTTCAAGTACCGCCTCGCGCTGCATCCGTCCGCGCAGGACCGCCCGCGGGAGGTGGGGTGGATCGTCGATTCCCCGCGCGAGCTCGACAGGCTCACCCAGCGGCTGACCGACGCCGGCTTCGCTGTCGGGGAGGGATCCGCGGACGAGGTCGAGCTGCGCGGTGCCACCCGGCTCCGCTGGTTCACCGACCCCGTCGGCTACCGGGTGGAGTTGGCGGTCGGTGAGGCCAAGGTGCGGACCGGTCCGGCCCGCCCGGCCGATGCGCGACCCGGGGTCACCGGTCTCGGGCACATCGTGCTGGCCGGTCCGGAGCTCGCCGAGCTCCGTGAGCTCTACGAGTCCGTGCTCGAGTTCAGGCTGACCGACTACCGCGCTCCCGGCCTGTACTTCCTGCGCTGCAACGCCACTCACCACAGCATCGCGCTGGCGCGCGCGGACACCCCGTCCATCCACCACCTCGAGATCGAGCACGGCTCGATCGACGACGTCGGGCGCGCTCACGACCGGGCCCTGGCCAACGGCGTGCCGATCTCGATCAGCCTCGGCCGGCACATGAACGACAAGGCCATCTCGTTCTACGTCAGGAACCCCAGCGGGTTCCACCTCGAGATCGGATGCGGTGGCATCGAGGTGGGCGAGGGGTGGATCCCCCACGATTTCGGGACGTCGGACGTCTGGGGTCACCGGCACGCGGACGCCAATCCCTTCGCGTCCCCCGCATCGTGACCAGCCAACCGCCGGACCTCTTCGGATGCACCGTGCTGGACTACCGGGACTGGCTCGTCGCGGAGTTGGAGGCACTCGGCGAGCCGGTCGACCCGTGAGCCACGCCGATGTCACCTACGCGAGGTCGGGCTGTGTCATCAGCGGCGACCTCACGTGCAGTTCCAGGCTGGGGCCGGTCAGGGGCACGGTGCTCCACGTCGCCACCGCTGTCCCTGCCCCGGCGTCGACCACCAGCCGAACCCGGTGTGGCGTGGTGATGACGTAGAGGTCGGCGACGAACCTGTCGCCCTGCCAGGCACCGGTCGCGACGACGGGGCGGCCGAGCGGCGAGCTCTCCCGCCATTCGCCGTGACCGACCGCGACCTCGAAGGACGACGATCCGAGTTGGAGGAGCCAGCCGCCGTCCACCGGGTCGACGATCACTGAAGTCCCGTCTGGCAGGGCCGAATCCTCGGCCGAGGCGTCGATCCTCGTCGCCCCGGAATGGGACGCGGCAGCCGAACCCGACACCCCCGGGAGCGACAGCCGCCGCAGCCGCTCGGCGAGGATCTCGTCGTCCCGGGAGCCGTCGTCCCCGGCGGCCCTCGGCTCGTCCACGTCGGGCAGCAGGCACTCCCAGATCGCGTCGAGCACGACCTGTGCCGGCGAGTCCGCGTTCGGGTGGCCGCTGGTCACAGCGACCACGAGATCGTGCGACGGGACGACCACGCATTGCTGGCCGAAGGACCCGTTTCCGTGGAAACCGTGCCGCGACATCCAGAACTGGTACCCGTAACCGCACAGGAAGTCGGGGTTTCCGGCTCCGTCCGCGGGAGGCAGGGTCTCGACGTGCCGCCTGGTCGCGAGCTCCACCCATTCGCGCGGGACGAGCTGCCGCTCGCCCCAGCGGCCACCCCGCAGCAGCAGCTCACCGAACGCGGCGACGGCCTCGGTCGTGAGGTGCAGCCCGTGGAACCCGAAGGCGGCACCGCTCGCCACCCGGTCCCACTCGGCGTGATCGATACCCATGGGCTCGAAGAGGCGCTCGTCGAGGAACTCGGGGAGGCCGCGGCCCGTGACCCGTTCCAGCATTCGCGCAAGGACGAAGGTGGTCGGATTGTCGTAGGCGTGCCGTGTCCCCTCGGCCTCGGGAAACGGTACGCGCAGGAATCCCTTGACCAGGTCGCCCGGTTCCAGTCGCCATGCCTCGTCGAGGCTGTCCGTGCCGTGTCCGGCTGTCATGGACAGCAGGTGGTGGACGGTGATGCGGCGTCCCTGCTCGGAGACGTCGGCCGGCACGTGGTCGGGCAGTATGTCCACCACCCGGTCATCCAGTGAGAGCAGCCCGTCGGCGATCGCCAGCCCCACGGCGACCGAGGTGAACGATTTGGTCACCGAGTAGAGCAGGTGCGGGCGTTCGGCCGAGTAGGGCGCCCACCAGCCTTCGGCGACGACGTGACCGTGGCGTACCACCATGATGGAGTGACATTCGACCGATTTCGCTTCCAGTCGGTCCAGCAGCGCGGCAACCGCGCGGGACGACATCCCCGCGGCGGCCGGTTTCGACCGCGGCAGTAGGGCGCGCTGAGAAGGCACCCGAGAACGCTAACAAGCCGCCCGATCGATTTACCGACATTAACGATGGCCTCGTCTCACCGCGAGAAGCTCCCGACGAGGTCGAGGGTCCGCGCTCGGTCGGCGGAGGTCCCGAGAGGGGAGACGACGACGTCGGTGGCTCCGGCGTCGCGGAATCGGGCCAAGGCGTTGGTGATGGTCGTCTCGTCGCCGATGACGACGGTGTCGGCCGGGCTCGAGAGCCCCGCACGCCCGAGGGATGCGTGGTACGCGGGCATGTCACCGACCGCGGCGAAGTCACGAGCGAGGTTCTCGCGGGCACGGTCGGGTTCGGTGCTCAGCATCGTGATCACCTGGACCACGATGCGGATGTCGGTTCCGACGCGAGGCGCGACGTGCTCGGCGATCAGTTCGGGTGTGACCCACGTCGTCACGACCCCGTCGGTGAGCTCCCGGGCCAGTTCGAGCATGCGTGGCCCCAGTGCCGCCATCAGCAGCCTGGGGGGCGGGGCGGTGACGTCGAGCTTCGTGTCGACGGTGAAGAACTCTCCCGAGTGCCGCACGTGTTCGCCGTTCAGCAAGGGGCGTAGGACGGTCAGGTACTCGCGGGTGTGCCGAACGGGCGAGGTGTAGGGGATGCCGAGCTGGTCCTGGATGTACCAGGCATGACTCGGCCCTACTCCCAGCGTCAGCCCTCCACCGGTCGCGGCCTGCACGGTGAGGGCCTCGGTCGCGGTCGTCACCGGGTGGCGGGGATAGGCCGGTGAGTAGCTTTCGGGCACCGAGCCGGCCGATGCTGGGCCTGCACGGCCCCGATCCGGCCTGTGCGGTGGGGCGAAGGGTGCAGGCGGCGCTGGCATCCCTCGACAGCCGGGTGGCCGGCGCGATCACCGCCGAGCTCGAACAGCTCACGCTGCACGACCTTCTCGTCGCGGAGCCGTCGCCGGCTCGACCAGGGGTCTGAGCTCCCCCCGGAGTGCCGCGTCGGCGTTCCTGCGGCGTGCTGAGAACCGGGGCGCCGTCGAGGGACAACGCGAGTGCGGCGGTGCGGACTGCGGGAGCGACCCGTCTCCGGCGCCGGGGCGAGCCGCACCCGAGCGACCCTGTGGAAGGATCGGGTGCGGCAGCTCTCCGACTGCGCTCGCCCGATCCCAGCGCTCGCGACGAGTCGGAGACCGTATGGCGGAGAAGAGGACGGATGGGCACGACAGGGGGTCAGGACGTGTGGCGGCCTGGGCAGGACTGCCAGGCTGTGGCGACTGCACGGGCGTTGGGCCAGGACGTCGACCGGATCCACGGTGCGCCCTGGGGTGTCGTCGGCACCCTCGGTGACAGCGTGTGCTACATCGGCGTCAGCGACAAGGTCGACGCCATCCAGGCCGCCATGGGACGGCGGATCGGCGAGCGGGACCTTCCGGTCCGGCTGCTGGCACCGAACTACTCCGGCGGCATCTCCGACGGCCAGCGCAACGGCACGCCGCAGATGCGCTACTCGCTGATCGGTCGCGAGACGACCAACGACGGCCTGTCGCTGCACTTCGAGGGCAGCGACATCCGGGGCGTCATCGCGGTGGTGGCCTGCGACAAGCCGCCGGTCGGCACCGCCGCTGCGATCATGGAGCGCAATGTCCCCGCCGTCGTGCTCTCCGACGGCTCGATCCGCCCGGGCACGGATCCCGAGACGGGGGAGACGATCGACCTGGTCAGCTGCTTCCAGGTGGCGGGCGACCCGGACCCGGCGAAGCGGGAGCGCTGGGCGCGCAACGCCTGCCCCGGGTACGGCAGCTGCGGGGGGATGTTCACCTACAACACCATGCAGTCGTTCATCGCCCTGCTGGGCCTCGAACCGCTGCACATGGTCTCGCCCGCGTCCGAGGACCCGCGGCGGGTGGAGGTGTTCCCCGAGCAGCTCGTGGACTGCCTCGAGATCATGACCCAGCGCGGCATCACGCCGCGCGACCTGGCCACGCCTGCTGCGTTCCGCAACGCCACCATCGTGGCCATCGCGATGGGCGGCTCGACCAACGTGGTCCTGCACGCGCCCGAGATCGCCCGCGCAGCGGGCATCGACTTCTGGACAGAGGTCATGTCGCAGAAGGAGTTCAACCAGCTGTCCCGCAGCGTGCCGGTGCTGGTGAACGCCCGCCCGTTCGGCCGGTACAGCATGGTGGACATCGACGCCGTCGGGGGCGTGCAGGTCGTGGTGAAGGAGCTGCTCGACGGCGGCGTCCTCGACGGCTCGACGCTGACGTGCACGGGGGAGACCCTGGCGGAGCAGGTCGCACGGCTCGACCCGCCCGCGCCGGACGGAGAGGTCGTCTTCCGGATGGCGGAGCCGTTCAAGAAGACCGGCGGGTTGCGCATGCTGTCGGGCAACATCGCGCCGGACGGCGGGGCGGTGATCAAGCTAGCCGGCGTGGAGACCGGGATCGTCGACAACCGGTTCGTCGGCCGCGCGCGGGTGTTCGACAGCGAGCAGGACCTGCTGCGGGCACTGATCGACACGCCGGACGTCTTCGCCGACCAGGACATGGTCGTCATCCGCTACGAGGGCCCGCGGGGTGCGCCCGGCATGCCCGAGATGCTGGACCCGACCTCACGCATCACGGCCCTGTGCCGGCAGAAGGGCATCTCCGTCGCGCTGATGACGGACGCGCGCTTCTCGGGAGGGTCGGTCGGTCTGGTCATCGGCCACGTCGGATCGGAGGCGGCACTCGGCGGCCCGATCGCCCTGATCGAGGACGGCGACACGATCACCATCGACCTCGACCACGACACCCTCGACTGCACCGAGCTGGCCGACCCGGAGATCTTCCGGTCGCGCGAGCAGAGGTGGCGTGCCGAGGCGGCCGCCAACGGCGGCCAGCACCCGCTGGTGCGCCCGGTCACCGCACGGCTGCTCCGCCGCATGCGGGCCGCCGCGTCGTCGGCGATCGAGGGGGCCGGGATGGCCGAGCCTGCGGCCGGCCCCGTCCCGGTGTGACGTCACGGCGTCGCCGCCCGGAGCGGGCGGCGACGCACGTCACCGCACCACGAGGACGGGGTCAGGCCGAGTCCTCGCCGCGCTCGAAGACGACCTCGCCGCCGATCACCGTCGCCGTGACGTGCAGGTCCCTGATCCCGGCCGGGTCGATCGCGAGGATGTCCTCGCTCAGCGCGACGAAGTCCGCGAGCCGTCCGGGGGTGATCCGGCCGAGGTCGGCCTCGCGGCTGACCGCGTACGCCGATCCGTAGGTGTAGGCGGTGAGCGCCTCCGCCACGCTCACGCGTTCGGCGGGCGCGAAGTCCTGCCCTCCACCGGTGACCCGGTTGACGAGATCGTGGATCGAGACGAGCGGGTTCGCGTCCGAGACAGGGGAGTCGGTGGAGCCGGGGACGATCATGCCGGCGTCGAGCAGGGAGCGCATGCGGTACGTGCCCGCCGAGCGCTCCGGGCCGATCGCCTCGAGGATGCCGTCGCCGAAGTCGGAGATGAACACCCCCTGCGGGACGGGGATGACGCCCAGGTCGGCACACCGCCGCACCTGCTCGTCGGAGGCGATCGCGAAGTGCTCGATGCGGTGGCGCACCTCGCGCGGGTGGCGGCGCTGGGCCTCGGCGATCGCGTCGAGGACGTGGTCGATCGCCCGGTCGCCGATCGCGTGCGTGGCGACCGTCCAGCCCGCCATGTGGTACGCGACGAGGGCGGCGTGCAGCTCCTCCGGGGTGAGCTGCAGGACGCCCAGGTTGTCCGGCTCGCCGCAGTAGCACTCGTGGACCGCCGCGGAGCGGCCGATGAGCGAGCCGTCGGAGACGATCTTCACGGGCCCGACGCGCAGGCGGTGAGCGGAGTGGCGTCCTGCCATGCGGTGTGGACGGCGACGAACGCGTTCGCCGCACCCGGCCCGCGGGTCACCATGGCGACGCCCGGGGTGCCGGTGAGCTTGCCCCTCCAGCCGTTGGTGCGGAGGGGTTGAGGCTCGCGGTCCGGGTGGCGCGGCCGGCGGCGGCAGCCTCGCCTGGGTCGACGGCCACGGTCGCGTCGATGTGTGCATCGTGCGGGGCCTGCGTCATGCCGGGCAGATCGCAGGCGGGCGGACGCTGCCGCGGCGCGATTCGGACATGGCACAGTGAGGCCCTCTACGGCCAGAAGGCCTTCACCTCAGCCGACGCGCGCGAAGGTCTTGCCGCCTTCGCCGAACGCCGCCGACCGGAGTTCCCGTCCCGCCGCACCGTCACCGGTTGACGACGGTCCCTAGCGGACGAGTCTGCCTGCGACCATCGCCAGCGGGGCCCATGCGGCGCGACCCCGTCCGACCACGGCGAACGCCCGGAGCAGCACTACGGGCTCGCGCAAGGGGAGCAGGCGCACGCCGGAGCGCATCGGCATCCCCTCGGGCAGCAGGCCCACTCCGAGTCCTGCGGCGATGAGGTCCTGGACCAGGTCGAGGCTGTCGGCGCGATGCGCGATCCGGGGTGTGAAACCGGCGAGTGCGGCCAGTGCGGCGACCACCCGCTCGTCGGCGTCGTTGCGGGAGTTCACGATCCAGCCGTCATCGCGATATCGGTCCACTCCCGCGGCGGCGGGCAGGCCTCCTACGGCGGACTCGGCAGGCACCCCGAGGCCCCAACGCGCCTTCCACAGCGGAGTGACCTCGAACCGATCGTCGAAGGTCCGCGGCGAGAGCGCGTAGTCGTAGACGAGGGCGAGGTCGACCGCGTCCTCGGCGAGCAGGTCCAGTGCCTCGGCGGGCTCGTGCTCCGCGATCAGCATCCGCACCCGGGTGCTCTCCAACGAGGCCAGTAGTGGGAGCAGCGACCGCCGGATCGCCGTCGCGAACCCGGCGACCCGTACGGTGCCTTCGGGCTCGGCGGCCGGGTCCAGGTCCGAGCGGGCCGCATCCACCGCGGCGAGGATCGTGAGGGCGTGGTCGGCCAGCCGCCGTCCGGCGGGAGTGAGCCGGACCCGGCGCCCCACCGGCTCGAGCAGCACGGTTCCGGTCTCCCGCGCGAGCGCGGCGATCTGCTGCGAGACCGTCGATGTGGTGACACCCATCTCGTCGGCCACCTCGCGCATCGAGCCGAGCCGGGCCAGCGCCACCAGTAGCTCGAGGCGCCGGGTTTCCATTCATGAATCATGAACGATATGTGCGGTGAAGTCACGTGGACGCGAACGGTCGGTGTGGCTTGTACTAGGGGTCATGCGCTCCGGCCCTCGCCTCGGCACCGTGCTCGCGGTCGCCGCCATGCTCTGCGTCCAGCTCGGTCTCGCCGTGTCCGTCGGTCTCATCGACCGCCTCGGCGCCGAAGGCACGGCGTGGCTCCGGCTCGCGTTCGCCGGGCTCCTGCTGGCGGTCCTCGTCCGGCCGCCGCTGGGGGAGTTCACCCGCCGCGGCCTGCTGACCTGTGCCCTCCTCGGAGTGGTGACGGCGGGCCTCACCTTCCTGTTCATGGCGGCCGTCGCTCGGATCCCGCTCGGCACCGCGAGCGCACTGGAGTTCCTCGGCCCGCTCGGTGTCGCGATCGCGCGGGGCCGCGGACGGGTGCGTCTGTGGGCGCTCGTCGCCGCGGCCGGCGTGCTGCTGCTCACCGAGCCGTGGCACGGCGGAGCCGATCTCGTCGGCGTCGGGTTCGCGCTGGCCGCTGCCGTCTGCTGGGCCGGATACATCGTGCTGACCCAGAAGGTCGGTGACGAGGCGACCGGCCTGCGTGGCCTCGCGGTCTCGATGCCGGTCGCGGCCGTGACCGCCACCGTGGTCGTCGCACTGACGGATGCGTCGGCGGTGCTCGACGCTCTCGACCTGCAGCTGTTGCTCGTCGGGCTCGGACTCGCCGTGCTGCTCCCAGTGGTGCCGTTCAGCCTGGAGATGCTCGCGCTGCGTCGCCTCACCACAGCGGCGTTCGGCACGCTCATGGCGCTCGAGCCGGCGATCGCGCTGGCCGTGGGGCTGGTCGCACTGCACCAGGTCCCGGGCTGGAGCGCCGTCGTCGGGATCGGGTTCGTGATCGCCGCCGGCATCGGCGCCGAGCGCACCGGCGCCCGCGCCGTCGTCGGGAACGCGGAGCCGGCGCCGAGCGCACCCTGACTGCCCGCCGGCCGACGTGCTGAGAGGTCGATCCGGAACATCCGGCGCCGCTGTCGGGCAGCGAAGGACCGCCGCCCGGATTTGAAGCAGATCCAGGCCGGGCCAGCGGTCACCCGCGACAGGGCGCATCGATGGGGGGATGACTGTTGCCGGGTGAACCGAGTGATCGGCTGATGATGTACGGAGGCTCTGCACGTTCGGGCCGGCCGGAGACATGACCGCCGCCTCAGAAGCCGCCGAGGACATGGAGGCCGCCGTTGCGGTCATCGGAATGGCTGCCCGGATACCCGGCGTC
Source organism: Pseudonocardia hierapolitana (assembly GCF_007994075.1). Taxonomy (NCBI): domain Bacteria; kingdom Bacillati; phylum Actinomycetota; class Actinomycetes; order Pseudonocardiales; family Pseudonocardiaceae; genus Pseudonocardia; species Pseudonocardia hierapolitana. Next base: position 6,663,009 of record NZ_VIWU01000001.1, read on the forward strand.
GCGGCGGTGATCTCGGCCGCGAGCCGGGTCAGGGTCGCGGTGTCGGGCCCGGCGATCCGGGTGATCGCCCGGACCTTCGAGTAGGGGAGCTGCCCGGCAGCGAACGCCTCACGGATGCGCGGCAGGTTGCGCAGGGCGTGCGCCACCCGCAGACGCTCGGCGCGGCGCACGGGCGGCCGAGGTGCTGCACCGTGGCCGCCCATCGCAGCGCGCTCGCCGGCCGCGCGGAGAGCTGAACCAGCGGCGGCGAATCGGTTCCGCCTGAGCGCCCCTAGGCTCTCCAGGTGCTGATGCCCGAGGTGGCCACGGTCGGACCGGCGGGGCTGGGCGCGCGCTCCTGGCGCGGTGGGGGTGGCCGGCCGGTGCTGTTGGTGCACGGTCTGTCGTCCAACGCCCAGCTGTGGGACGGCGTCGCCGCGCGGCTCGCCGAGGCGGGTCACCCGGTGGTCGCGGTGGACCTGCGCGGTCATGGTTCGTCCGAGGACGTCCCGGACACGGACACCGACGACCTCGACGCGGCTCCGACCGACCCCACACGGTTGGCGGCCGAGGACCTCGCCGCGGTCTGCGCGGACCTCGGATGGAGCGCGCCCGTCGTCGCGGGGCACGCGTGGGGCGGCAACATCGCGCTCCAGCTCGCCGCCGACCGTCCCGGGCTCGTGCACGGGCTCGCGCTCGTCGACGGTGGGTGGTTGCACCTCGGTGACCAGTTCCCCGACCTCGACGCGGCGTGGTCGGTGCTGGCGCCGCCGCGGTTCGACGGCGTGACCTCGGCGGCGGTGCGCGCCAGCTTGCACGCAGGTCACCCGGACTGGTCGGACGCGGCCGTCGAGGGGGTGCTGGGCAACCTCCGCGAGCGGGCCGACGGCAGCGTGACGCCGCGACTGGAGCGCGAGCGGCATCGCGCGATCATCGGCAGCCTGCTCCGGCACCGGCCACGGACCCTCTACCCGTTGGTGCGGTGCCGCGTGCTGCTGCTCGCGGCGACCGGCGACGCCACCCCTGCCCGGAAGCGCGAACAGCTCACCGAAGCGGCCACCGCCCTGGCGAACGCGGAGCTCGTGGAGTTCCACGGCGGCGACCACGATCTCCACGCGCACCGGCCGGTACGGGTGGCCGAGGAGATCGCCCGGCTGGCGTGATGGCCACCCGGCTACGCGTCACCCAGGCCCCGCGGGCCGTGGCGGCGTCGCTGGTCGTCCCGCGTGCGAGGGACGGGACGTGCCCCTGCCACCGTGAGGTGGCACGATCGTCGTCGCAAGCACGCACTAGGAGGAAATATGCCTGAGGGCACCGTGAAGTGGTTCAACGGGGAAAAGGGTTTCGGCTTCATCGCCCCCGACGACGGCGGGAAGGACGTTTTCGTTCACTACTCGGCCATCCAGGGCAGCGGGTTCAAGTCGTTGGAGGAGGGCCAGCGGGTCTCCTTCGAGACCAGCCAGGGCCAGAAGGGGCCGCAGGCCGACAGCGTCCGCGTCATCTGACCATGACACGGCCGGCCCAGTAGTCCTCGAAGGCTCTGGGCGACCCTCTCGGCTCCGAGGCGATGCCAAGCCGGTGGCAACGCCTTCCGGCGTCACCACCTGACGAGGGGTCGGCTCGTAGCCGGGCGTCTCCGGGTCCGGGAACTTCGTCTCGTCGTGGTTCCCCGATCCGAGCAGCAGCAGGAGCGGCGCCCCTTTCGGCAGGCGGGCGCCGCCGAAGTCGGTCTCGCGGTTCGTGATGCGCACGAGGCTGCCGTGCAGGGCGTCGCGGCGCAGCGACTCCTCACCCCGCCCGACGCATTCGCGCCGCGGGCGGACGACGAGCTGGTCCCGATCGTGCGCACCATGGGGATCCCCTACCACCTCGTCCGCGACGCGCTGGCGCTGCGCCACGCGCTCTCGAGTAGAAGTCCCGCGAGCTCAGCAGGCCGTGTGATCATGCAGTCGTGTCCGCTGTTCAGCTCGTGGATCCGGGTCGGCTCGCCGTCGGGCCGCAACGCGGGAACGGGCCGGCGGATGAGCCCCTCGGGTTCGTTGCCGACACAGAGGATGTAGGTGCGGGGAATCGATTCCTGCGCGGGGTTGTCCATCTCGGCGGGCTGCTCGAAGCAGAGGACCGACTCGTCGCCGAGCGTGGTCGTGAGCCATGCGACGTCGTCGGGGTCGGTGACGCCGAACAGGCCGAGCGGTGCGGGGAGCTCCGGCAGCGGCGGGATGCGCCACGGTTCGTCGTCACCGGCGGCCCCGTCGATCATCATCTGGGTGACGGGCATGACGTCGATGGCGTTCTCGCCGTGCGTCGGCACCATCGCATCGACGTACACCAGGCCGGCGAGGCGTTCCGGGACGCGGTTCGCCACGGTCGAGATCACCATCCCGGCGTAGCTGTGGCCGACGAGTACGACGTCGTGCAGGTCCTCCTCGAGGACGAGACCGACGACGTCGTCGACGTGCGTGGTCAGCCCGACCTCGGGGCTCAGCAGGTGTGCCTTGTCGCCGTGACCGGTCAGTGACGGTGCGAAGACACGGTGCCCCCGTGCCTCGAGCAGCGGAGCGACGCGGTTCCACACCTGCCCGTCGTGCCACGCGCCGTGGACGAGGACGTAGGTGCTGTGCCGGGTGGGCATGGCAGTTCCTTCCGATGGGAGGGGCGCTCGGCGTCGGCCGGCGAGGCGCGCCGGTGGCGCGCTCAGCACGACGCTAGGGAGCCGATAGGTACCGATGGGTAACGTTCGGCTCGTGAGCCTTCGCCCCGGCACCGTCTTCCTCACCGACTGCCCGGCCCGGTTGGCGATCGAGATCATCGCGACCAAGTGGACCGTGGTCACGATCTTCGCCCTGAGCAAGGGCCCGTTGCGCCACGGCGAGCTCGTCGAGCTGATCGGCGGCGTCTCACGCAAGGTGCTGACGCAGACGCTCCGCCGACTGCAGGACAGCGGTCTCGTCGAGCGCCGTGTCTATGCCGAGGCGCCACCGCGGGTCGAGTACAGCCTGACCGAGCTCGGTCGCTCCCTCGAGGAGCCCATCGCGATGCTGACCGAGTGGGCGAGGACGAACGGTGAAGCGGTCGTCGGCTTCCAGGAGTCCCGGATCGACGCCGCCGACGCGTCTCCTCGTCCGCCGAACTGACGCGTGACACCGGCGCCCACCCGTAGCGGCGCGCGGTGTCAGAGGTGGAGCAGGCGTTCTGCGTTGCCGTGCGCGATCTTGCTCCGATCGGCCTCGCTGATCGGAGCGTTGCGCAGGAACTCGGTGGCCGTGCCCATGTCCTCGAACGGGTAGTCGGTCCCGAAGAGGATGTGGTCGGAGCCGAGCGCGAGGAGCGCGCACAGCAGCGGTGGGGCGTCGCACACGCCGCTGGTGGTGATGTAGAGGTTGTGCCGCAGGTAGGCCGAGGGGTTGCCGCGGGAGAGTTCGATGCCGTGGTGGTCGTGGAAGGCCCAGCGCGAGTCCAGGCGCCAGAGCGCGTAGGGCAGGCCCTCGCCCATGTGGCCGAGCAGCAGCTTGGCCTCGGGGAAGTCGTCGAAGACGCCACCGAAGACGAGCCGCAGCACGTGGGAGGCGGTGTCGGTGCCCCAGCTCCACATGGGCCCGGTGAGCTCCGGGTGCCCGGAGAGCACGTGCGGGGTGTCGACACCGTTGGCCGGTGCAGGTAGAGGGGCACGTCCAGGCCGGCGGCGTACTCCCAGACGACGCGTAGCGCGGGGTCGTCCACGGCGTACTGGTCGTGCGCCGGGCCTGCCCGCCGGCAGGTTCCGCACCCGTCCCTCCCCGCGAGCGAATCCTCGCCCAGTCCCAGTGAGATGGTCGAACTTCCGGGTCCGGCGAGGCCGGTGGAGGTGGTCAGAGCATCGGCCCGATGATCAAGCTCGCTCCCACCACGACGTCGAGCGCTCCGCACCACTCCGCGAACGAGCGTGCAACAGCACGGTTCCTGGCCAGGTGCCAGTAGTCCCACACCCCGTGAGCGAGCCAACCTGCAGCCACGAGGTATCGGGCGAGGTCGGGAGAAGCCAGCAAACCGGCCACCGCGAGTGCACCGAAGCCGACCATCCCGGCCACTTGCAGCCGAAACTCGTGGTCTCGGTGCCGTCCGTGCCCGGTACCCCAGATCGTCGCCGCCAGTGCCACGGCGAGGATGACCACGGTGGGTTCGACCCAGTCCTGCACTCCCAGGCCGACGACCAGGGCGAGGCAGACGAACAGCACGGGCCAGGTCGCGCTGCGCCGGCGCAGCAACACCACGGCCACGTAGAGCAAGGGCAGGATCGGCAGTGTGCCGGCGTAGCCCCGTGTGGTCTCATCGGTCACTTCGCCGATCAGCGCGTCCGCGCCAGCGGCGACGCCGAGGGCGGTGGGCCATCGGCGCGTCACCGCCAGCGCGACATCCGCCGGGCTCACCCGAAACCGACTGTGCTCGACTCCGCCCGCGCGACGGTGGTCCCCGTCCTCGACAGGGCTCGAGAGAAGTGTCATGTTCCCGAGCTTGGAGACGACGCCGCGCAGACCACAGGTGCGTGTTGTCACGATCCGCCCGTGCATTCTTCATGAGTGGCTGCCTTCGCTCTCCGTCGCCGATGGCAAGATCCAGGCGAATGCTGTCCAAGCGTCTTCTTCATATCCGGGGTCGGATGAGAAAGGGTCGGCGCGGCACAGACCCGAGCGAGGCAAGCATCCAGAACCGGCGTCGGCGAATCCGATCTTCGCTCCGGTACGGGGTCGCCGCCGACCACCCCGCAGCCGGAGCAGGAGCGTCAGGAACTCCGGTGGCCGGAAGCCGAGCCGCGGGATGCCGTGCCGAGCCCGACCGCCTTCACCCGATGCGCTCTGTGCCCCGATGCGGTCGAGGGTGCGTCGACCTCGTACGAAAGGACATCCGATGAAGCTCATCGTGCACGAGTTCGTCAGCCTCGACGGCGTGATGCAGAGCCCCGGCTCCCCCGAGGAGGACGCCGGCGGCGGTTTCGACCGGGGTGGATGGCAGGTGCCCTTCACCGTGGACGAGGATTTCGGCCGGATCGTCGGAGGCTGGTTCGACCACGCCGACGAGTTCCTCCTCGGCCGGTCGACGTACGAGATGATCCGCGGCTTCTGGTCCCACGTCACCGACCCCGGTGACGTCGTGGCCGCGAAGCTGAACGGTCTGCCGAAGCACGTCGTCTCGTCGACGCTCACCGACCCGGGCTGGAAGAACGTCTCGGTGATCTCCGCCGAGCCCGTCGGGGCCGTGAAGGCGCTCAAGGACCGTCCGGGCCGCGAACTGCAGGTGCACGGGAGCTGGCAGCTCGCCCGGACGCTGCACGATGCCGGACTGGTCGACGAGTACCGCTTGCTGGTGTGCCCCGTCGTCATCGGTATCGGCAAGCGGCTGTTCGACGCGGACTCAGCACCGTCGGGATTCACGCTCGTCGACAGCGCGGTGACGAGCACGGGCGCGATCCACCAGGTGCTGCGTCCGACGGCACTCCGGATCGGCGCGCACGTGGTGGAGGACGGAAAGGACGCCAGGAAGCTGACGGACTAAGACGGTATGGAGCTCCGGGTCGTCAGCGGAGCCCGGAGACGCGCAGCGTGATGTTGAGCCGGCCGCCCGCCAGCCCGGTGTCGGGCACCACGCGGTCGGGCAGCAGCTTGGGCACACCGTGGTAGGCCAGCCGGCTCTCGCCGCCGAACACGACCAGGTCGCCGGAGAGCAGCTCGACGTCGGTCCACGGCCGCCCGCGGCTCTCCGTGTTCCCGAACCGGAACACGCACGCCGCCCCGATGCTGAACGACACGACGGGGTCGGGCGCGTGCTCGTCGCTGTCGCGGTGCAGCCCCATCTTCGCGCCCTCGCCGTAATGGTTGATCAGCGCGATGTCGGGCCGGTAGTCGAGGGCCCGCTCCGGGGCGCCGTAGGCGGCGGCGACGGCCTCGCGCCCCAGATCCCCGAGCCACTCGGGGAACGGGGCCACCGGCGACCCGTCCTGGTCGTCCCGGGTGCGGGAGTAGCGGTACGGGTACCAGTGCCAGCCCAGGCACACGCTCCGCACCGACATCCGGGTGCCGTTCGGCATCACGGCCGCGCGGATCCCCGGCCCCTCGCTCGCCCACTCCCGGCAGGCACGCACGAGCTGCCGCTGCCGGTCCAGGGCGAGCCAGTCCGGCACGTGCACCGCGCCGGGGGCGAGCACCCGCCGTTCCCGGGGGACGAGCGCGGCCGTCATGGCTCCAGTGTGCCGCTCCCCGCGGATCTTGCAGCTATTCGGTGACGTGGCTGCGCGGTTCCGCGAGTCGGGTGATCGCTGCGCGACCGACGATCAGCACCACTCCGATGGCGAGGCCGCCGACGGCGAGCAGCCACGGGCGCCTGGCCAGGTCCTCGGAGAACCGCGTCCCGGCGAGGAACCCGATGCCGACCAGGACGCCCGACCGCACGATCGTGGCGGGGACCACCCAGGTGAGGAAGCGCCGGAGGCCCACCCCGGCCAGCCCTGCCGCGAGGAACGCCGGCACCGCGCCGAGGTCGACGAGCTTGGCGGAGACGACGACCTGTGGCAGATGCGCGCGGACCTGGACGGTCAGCGCCTCGCGGCGCTCGTCGGTGAGCCCGAGGCGCACCAGCATCCGCCGCGATCGGCCCTGGGCGCCGTGCCGGCCCAGCGCGTAGAGGAGCGTGTCCGCGAGGACGTCGGCCGAGACGGCGGCCAGCCACACACTCCACCACGACAGCACGCCCACGCCGGCGAGGGCAGCGGCCGTGACCGTCACGACCGGGCCTTCCAGCAGGGCGCCGACCACGACCAGGAGCACAGCCCGCAGCGGATCGTCGGCCAGCGCCGTGAGGACCGCGGCCGCGGTGGCCGTCACCGCGTGACCGGGTCGGCGGCACGTCGCGGCTGCCGCGGCGCGAGGCCGGCCAGCCGGTCGGCGGCACGGCAGCGGAAGACGACCGCGAGCGCCACGTACCAGACGAGTGCCGCGGGCACCGCGATCGCGAACAGCTCGGGCACGACCGCGAGGCCGAAGGAGGACGCGAGCACGGGCACCGCCGCCACGATCAGGAACGTCACCGCGAGCAGGGCGGCGAGCCAGGCGGGCCGCCGGTCGGGGACCGGTGCGGTCCACGTCGCGAAGAACCGGTGTGGCGGCTTCAGGAAGAGCAGCAGCACGAACGACGACAGCGTGGTGAACGCGGACATGCCGGTCTGGGCACCGAGGGTGGCCGCGGCCTCGACGAACCCGGGTTCGCTGCGGGCCACGCCGGTGCCGGCCTCGAACCTCGCGAGCTCCTCCGCGGAGATCGCGCCCGCACGGAGCCTGGCGGGGAGCCAGGCGTGGAGCAGGGCGTAGACGAGCGTGCCGAACGTCGCGGTGACGACCGCGACGGGGGCGACGAAGCGGGCGAGCGTGCGGAGGAGGTGCGGGTCGGGAGCGGTCGGGCGCGCCCACATCGTCAGGCACAGCGCCGGAATCCCCACCGTCAGCGCGGTCAGGCCGCCCTGGGCGGGGGTGTAGGGGAACGCGAGCCCCAGCGCCGTGGTGATCAGGATGACCAGTGCCTGCACGGCGAGCCGGGGCAGGAACACGTACAACGAGGTCGACAGCCCGTCGATGATCCGACGGCCCTCGGTGCGGGCGGGCAGCAACGCGGCGAACGAGTCGTCGACCAGCACGATGTCGGCGACGTCGCGGGTGACCGGGCTGCCCGAGCGCATCGCGACGCCGATGTGCGCCCGCTTAAGCGCGCGAGCGTCGTTGACGCCGTCGCCCAGCATCGCGACGTGGTGCCCGCGGCGGCGCAGCGCGGCGACGACCCGCTCCTTCTGCTCCGGCGTGACCCGCCCGTACACGGTGGTGCGTTCCACCAGCTCGTCGAGCGCGTCGTCGTCGAGGGTGTCGAGGACCGGACCGGCGACCGGGGTGCCGGCCGCGATCCCGGCCAGGTTCGCCAGCGCCGCGACCGTGCGTGGGTCGTCGCCGGAGAGCACCGTGATCGCCACCCCCTTCTCGCGGAAGCGGCGCACGCTCTCCACGACCTCGCCGCGCAGCTCGTCGACGAGTACGACCAGCGCCACCGGCGCCAAGGCGGGTAGCGCGGGCCGGCCGTCGTCGCCGCGCAGCGGCGCACCGCGGCGCGTGGCACGTGCCAGCAGCAGGACCCGCAGCCCGCGGTTCGCGCGGTCCGCGACGACCTCGTCGTCGATCCCCCAGCCGTCGATCTCAGGGCGCAGGTGCGGAGCGACCACCTCCGGCGCGCCGAGGACCCACGCCGCTCCGTCCCGGGTGACCTGCCCGGACCAGCGGAGCGAGGAGGTGAAGGCGATCTCGTCGCGCAGCGGCCACGCATCGCCGGGGACCGCGGCGGCCAGTGCGGTGCAGGTCAGGTTCGCATCTGTCACCGAGGCCGCGTACCGGCCGAGCACGGCCCGCACGTCGTCGCATCTGTTCCCGCCGAGCGGCAGGATCTCCGACACCGTCAGCCGACCGGTCGTCAGCGTGCCGGTCTTGTCGGTGCAGACGACGTCGACGTGGCTGAGCGACTCGACCGCGTTCACCTGCTGCACCAGGGCGCCGCGCTGCGCGATGCGGGCTGCGCCCCGGACGTAGGCGACGGCGACGAGGAAGAACAGGCCGTAGGGCACCAGGCCGACGAGCACCGCGGTGATCTGCACGATGGCGAGGAACGACTCTGCCCGGAGGACGGCCTGCCCCAGCACGATCCCGCTGAGGGCGAGGGTGAGGGTGATGGTCAGGCGAACGACGCTGTCGATCTGGCGCTGCAGCGGGGTCCGCTCGGTGGTGAGCTTGCGCGCCTCCATGGTGAGCCGGCCGGCGTGACTCCGTGCGCCGAGGAGATCGGCGCGCTGCCACCCGTTCCCCGCGACGCAGTGGCTGCCCGACAGCAGGGTCTCACCGACGCCGCGGGGAACCGGGTCCGGCTCGCCGGTCAGCAGCGACTCGTCGGCCTCGACGTGCCCCGCGACCACCGGCCCGTCGACGACGACCTGCCTGCCGGCGCGAACGCGCACCAGGTCGCCACGGACGACCTCCGCCGCGGGGACGACGATCTCGGCGCCGTCGCGGAGCACCTGGACGGCGGCGTCGTCCAGCAGGGAGAGCCGATCCAGCTTGCGCTTGGCGCGGCACTCCTGCGCCGCCCCGATCAGCGCGTTGGCCAGGCCGACCCCGACGCTGGTGAGGGCGTCGGCGGGGCGGTCCAGCACGAGCAGCACGACACCGATCGAGAACAGGATCGTGGTGTAGGTGGACAGGACGTGCGTCCGCACGATCGCCGCGTAGCTGCGCGACGTGCCCGTCACCGGTGCGTTGGTGGCACCTGCACGGTGTTGCTCGGCCACCTGGGCGGCGGTCAACCCGGTGGCGGGGGCGCTCGTCGTGGCCTGCCGGGTGGGGGAGACCTCGAGAGGGGGAGCGGGGGCGGGCACGGGCACTCCTGGACGGTGCGGGGATCAGCTCCCCACCACTGTCTCGGGCACCGGTGAACCAGGATCATGATGCGGGACGGAGTCCGGTAAGAGGCGGTCCGCGCCGATCGTGATCCCGATCGTGGCGCCGCCGCCCGGCCGGTTGCGGGCGAACGTCGTGCCGTCGTGCGCCTCGGCGACGTCGGCGACGATGGCCAGCCCGAGTCCCGAGCCGGGCAGCGATCGCGCGGTGCCCGCCCGGTAGAACCGGTCGAAGACCCGGTCGACGTCGCCTGCCGCGAGCCCGGGTCCGCGGTCGGAGACCGTGATCGTGCCCCGGTGCACACCGACGTCGATCGGCCCGGTGGCGCGGACGTCGAACTTGGCCGCGTTCTCGAGCAGGTTCCCGACCGCACGTTCCAGGGCGTGGCGTCGCCCGCGTGCCCGGGTGCCGTCGGACGCGATCCTGATCTCCCGCCCGGTCCGCCGCCGGGTCCGGTCGGCGGCAGCTCGGACGACCGCGGCCAGATCGACGTCGTCGTCCTCCTCGTCGGTGCGACGGGCCAACGCCAGGGTGATCAGCTCTTCGACGAGGTGGGACAGCTCCCGGGTCTCGCCCTCGACGTCGGCGAGCAGTCGCCCGCGCGACCTCGGGTCGAGCCGGTCGAGGTGGCGCAGGACGCTGGCGTTGGTGCGCAGGCTCGTCAGCGGGGTGCGGAGCTCGTGCGCGGCGTCCTGGATCAGCCGCTCCTGTGCCTCTCGCGACGCTGCGAGCCTGCGCAGCATCGTGTTGAACGAGGACGACAGCCGGGCCACCTCGTCGCGTCCCTCCACCGGCACCTCACCGGCCCCCGGTCCGGCGGCGCTGACGTCCTCGGCGATCGTGGTCAGCCGGACCAGCCGCCGGGCGATCCGGCGCGCCAGTAGCCAGCCGAGCCCCGCCGCGACCACCGTCACCAGCAGGGCGAGAAGGGTGACCTCCTTCGCGAGCCCGCTCAGCACCTGGCGGGACAGGTTGATGTCGATGCCGACCTGCACCGCTCCGCGCCCCCCGCCGAGCGCTGTGGTCAGCACCCGGTAGGCCACGCCGTGGCTGGCGTCGCCGACGGCCACCTCGGTGGTGCTCGTCGCGCCCCGCACGGTGCCGGAGGCCAGCGCGCGGTCCGCGGGCCCGACGGGGAGGGTCACCGGCCGCCCACCGAGAGGCGTGACGGTGCCATAGGGTGCGATGCGCTGCGCGATCAGCGGCCGGGACCGGTCACCGCCCCCGTCCGGCGAGCCATCGGGGAGGTCGGCGACCGGGGTGTGGAGCACTTCTTCGTACCCGTCGACGACCGCGATCGCGGCGGTCTGCAGGGCGCGGTCCACCTCGCCGGTGACGCGCTCGACCGCGGAGTAGAACGCGAGTACCCCGACCGTTGCGGCGACGGCGGCGGCGACCGCGGCGAAGGCCAGCGCGAGCCGGGTCCCGAGGTTCACGCCCGGCGCACCGTGTAGCCGACCCCGCGGATCGTGTGGATCACGGGCGGGGCGCCCGCGGCGGCCAGCTTGCGCCGCACGTACCCGATGTAGACGGCCAGGTTCTTCGAGTCGGCACCGAAGTCGTAGCCCCAGATCCGCTCGTAGACCTGTGTGTGGTCGAGCACGACCCCCGCGTTGCGCATGAGCAGTTCGAGCAGGTCGAACTCGGTCTTGGTCAGGGTCAGCTCGGTGGCCGCCCACCAGACGCGCCGGGCTGCCGGATCGAGCCGCAGGTCTCCGACCGACAGCGTGGGCTCGCGGTCGCCGTCGGCCGGGGCGGCCCGGCGCAGTAGCGCCCGCAGCCGGGCCAGGAGCTCGTCGAGCTCGAAGGGCTTCGGCAGGTAGTCGTCGGCGCCTGCGTCGAGACCGGCCACCCGATCCGGCGTCTCGACCCGCGCTGTGAGCATCAGCACCGGGATCCGGCTCCCGTCCGCGCGCAGGACCCGGCAGACCCCGAACCCGTCGAGGCCGGGCATCGTCACGTCCAGGACGAGCACGTCGAAACCTTCACGACGGGTACGGGTCAGCGCCTGCACGCCGTCGTCGACCCCGACCACGCGGTGTCCCTCGAGCTCCAGCGCGCGGCCCAGTGACTCGCGGATCGCGCGGTCGTCGTCGGCGACGAGCACGGTGTAGGCCATGGCCGTCAGCTGCCGAGCCGGGCTGCGAGCCCGTCGAGAACCATGCCGAGATGCCGTTCGAACCGCTGGTCACCGTCGTCGCGCAGGTGCCCGGCAGCTTTGACCAGTTCGGCGTCCTCGCCCAGCCAGGCGTCGCGCCCGGTGAGCGAGTACCGCCCCGGGTCGGTCTCTGCTGACTGCCCCCGCTCCTGTTCCTCGATGACGAAGCCGACCACGAACGCGGTGACCAGATCGGTGGCGTCGTCCGCCTCGGCGAGGGTGAATCCGGCCGCGGTCAAACGTGCGAGCCAGGGCTCCTTCGCCCGCACCACGTCGGGGTCGGAGATGCGCGTGCCGCTGAAGATGCGGGCGCCGTCGCGGTGGAGCAGGTACTCCGAGCGCAGGACGCGGGCGTAGGCGGCGAGGTCGTTCCGCCAACCGGAGCCGGCAGGGATCTGCGACAGGGCGCCGGTGACGCGGCGCATGACGACGGTGCTCATCTCGTCGAGCAGCTCCTGCTTGTTGCGGACGTGCCAGTACAGCGCGGGGGCCTGCACGTCGAGCCGAGCGGCGAGCGCACGGACGGTGAGGCCGTCCATGCCCTTCTCGTCGAGCAGTTCGAGTGCCGCCGCCACGATCCGTTCCCGGGAGATGCCTTTCGCCACGCTTGACACTTTAACAATGTTCAGGGACGGTGGGTATCAAACCTGCTGAACTTAGTTAAGGAGACTCTGATGCGCGCTGCAGTCGTCGGCACCCCGGACGCGGCACCCGTCTACGCGGACTTCCCGGACCCGGAGCAGCGGCCCGGCCGGGAGCCGCTGCGGCTCGTGGGTGCGGGTCTGCACCACGTCGTCCGCGGGCTGGCCTCCGGCCGCCACTACGGCAGCAACGGGGCGTACCCGCTCGTGCCGGGGGTCGACGCCGTGGCCCGGACCGAGGACGGGCGCCTGGTCTACACCGGCCTCCCCAGGCCGCCGTGGGGCACGATGGCCGAACGCCTGGTCACGCCGTTCGAGGTGGAGCTGCCCGCCGGGGCCGATCCGCTCGCGGTCGCCGCCGGCATGAACCCCGGCATGTCGGGCTGGATGCCGCTGATCGCCCGGCGCGAGGAGGTGGGCGCGCTCGGCACCGTGCTCGTCCTCGGGGCGACCGGCATGTCGGGCAGCCTGGCCGTGCGGGCGGCGCTGGCCCTCGGGGCGCACCGGGTCATCGCGGCCGGGCGCGACCCCGAGGCGCTGGAGCGGTTGCGCGGTCTCGGCGCCGTCACCGTTCCGCTCGCGCACGCCGAACCCGCCGCATGGGCGGCCGCCCTCGGCGCTGCCCTCGCCGAAGCGCCGCCCCCACTCGTGCTCGACTTCGTGTGGGGCCGCGTTGCCGAGGCCGCCTTCGCCGCGCTGGGAGGCGGCGGCGTGGACGAGAGCGCCGACATCGACTACGTGCAGATCGGGTCGCTCGCCGGAACCGACGCGGCGCTGCCCGCTGCGCTGCTGCGCAGCCGGCGGATCCGGGTGACCGGAAGTGGCACCGGGTCGGTCTCGAAGGCGCAGATGATCGCCGAGATTCCCGACGTCCTCGCCCGTTTCGCCGACGGGACCTTCGACGCGCCGTACACCGCCTACCCGCTCAGCCGCATCGGCGAGGCATGGGCGCACCAGGGGCGCACCCGCGCCGTCGTCGTCCCGGACTGATCGGGCCCGACCGAGGAAGAACGAGGAGGGCATCGTGCAGGAGCGAGCGTTGGTCGTGGGGTCGGGGATCGCCGGCATGGCCGCGGCGATCGGGCTCCGGCAGGCCGGATGGACGCCGGTGATCGTCGAGCGGGCGCCCGAGCGCCGACGGGGTGGCTACTTCGTCGGACTGATGCCGGAGGGGCGGCAGGCGGCGGTCGATCTGGGCGTCGACGGCCACCTGCACACGCGCAACCCGCCGGACGGTGGGAAGGCCTGGTCGCTGACCCGACGCGGGGACCGTGAGCCGGGTGTGGGGTTCCTGCACCAGCCGGGCGATCCCGCAGCAGTGCTCCGCGGTGACATCGAAGCCGCGCTCTGGCAGGGCATCTCCGGGGACGGGACGGCTGGCGGGCGGGTCGACGTGCGGTTCGCGACCGGGCCCGTCGCGATCGACGACACCGGCGGCGAGGTGCAGGTGCTGCTCGAGGACGCCGGCACCGGCGCGCAGTACTGCGAGGGCTTCGACCTGGTGGTCGGCGCGGACGGGCTGAGGTCGGGCGTGCGCCGGATGGTCTTCGGCCCGCACGAGGACTACATGACGACGTGGAACGCGATGATCTGCGCGTTCCAGCTCCAGGAGCAGGTGCCGTCCTTCGCCGCGGCGGACAGCATCATCAGCGCCCGCGCGGGCCGTGCCGTGTGGGTGTTCGGCTTGGCCGATCGGGCCCCGACCGTCCTGCTGACCTACCGCACCGATGACGTCGCGGGCCAGTTCACCGGATCCCCGATCCAGCGCCTGCGCACCGTCTTCTCCGGGATGGACGACCCGGCGGTGCGCCACGCGCTGGACGCCGTGGAGCAGGCTCCCGAGTTCCTGTTCGACTCGGTGCACCAGGTGAGGATGCCGCGGTGGAGCAACGGACGGGTCGTGCTGCTGGGCGATGCGGCGTGGTGTCCGAACCTCTACTCGGGAATGGGGGCGACCTCCGCTCTCCTGGGTGGTGCCGAGCTGGGCAGGGCGCTGCGCGAGAACCCGGACGAACTGGAGGCCGCACTGGCCGCGTGGGAGTCGCGGTTGCGTCCGTTCATCAGGAAGCACCAGCGGATCGCACGGTTGAAGCAGCAGATGTTCGTGCCGTCGAGCCGCCCCGCGGAGGCACTTCGCTCGGTGGTGCTGCGGCTCGCCATCAAGGCGCGGAACCGCAGGCGGGCGAAGGCTCGCTCCGGGACTTCGCTCGAGATCGAGCCCGCGTGACCTGCGAGCGCCGACGGCCCGTCGCCACGACTGCCGGTGCGCTCGGACTTCTTCAACATGCTGCCGACCACCTCCTCGACTCTCTCGGCGAAGGTGGACACCGTGATCACCGGCCGGTGGATCACCTGCCGTCACCGCTCGGCGATGTCCAGGACGACCTTCGACAGCGGGCATCCCACGCACGTCAGGACGTACCCGTCGGCCTTCTGCCGCGGCGTCAGGCAGTTCGGCCCGTTCGTCGCGACCTCCCCGCTGCGGAGCTTCACCATGCAGTCCCCGCAGTTGCCGACCGTGCACGAGTACGGCATCGGCAGCCCCGCCGCGAGCCCGGCGTCGAGGAGCGTCTGGCCGGGCTCGACCACCACCGAGCCGACCTCGCGCGTCCCGTGCTCGACGATCATCTGCTGCGGCGCGGTGGCCGTGGCGGTCGGGTCGGCTCCGCTGGTGTAGCGCTCCTGGTGCACGCGGTCGTCCGGCACGCCGAGCCCGGTCAGGACGCCCCGGACCGTGTCCATCAGCGCCTCGGGTCCGCACACGTAGTACCGGGCGTCCTCTGCCGGCCGCAGCTCGGTGAGCCAGCTGTGGACGCCCGCGGTGTCGAGCCGCCCGCGCTCCTGGGTCAGGACGTGCGTGACCGACAACCGCTCCGGGTTCTCGTTCTCCAGCCGGAGGAGCTCGTCGGCGAAGATGACCTCCTCCTCGCTGCGGTTGCTGTAGAGCAGCGCGATCCAGCCGGCGGCCGGCGCCGCCAGCAAGGTGCGGATCATGCTCATCATCGGCGTGCCACCGCTGCCCGCGGCGATCAGGACGACGTCGTGCGCCGCCGCATCGACGTGGAACGCCCCGGACGGACCGCGCAGCCACAGTCGGTCGCCGGCGCGCAGGTTCCGGTGGACGTGGGTCGAGAACCGGCCGCCTTCGACGTGCTTGACCGTGACCTCCAGCCGCGATGCCCCGGGCGCCGACGACGCGGAGTAGGCACGCCGCACCGGTCGGCCGTCGAAGTCCGCGACCAGCGTGAAGAACTGCCCGGCCCGGAAGTCGAAGGAACCCGGGCGCTCGGCGTCTTCCAGCACGAGGGTGACCGCGCTGGGCGTCTCCCGGCGCACCTCGGCGATCCGCACCTCCCGCAACGGGTTCACCGCCGCGGGATCGACGGCGGGACCCTTCGGTCGCCTGCCGCGGCGTGAGCCGACCTCGACGTCCTCGTAGCCCTCCTTCCGCAGCCCGGACCGGTAGGCGCGGTCCGTCACCAGCCGCAACACCCGGGTGATCCCGGGGATCCCCGCGACGACCTCGAGCACGCGACCGAGCAGGCCGTTCCCGGCTTCGGCCGTGTTCGCTGCGAGGTGGTCCCCGGCCAGGGCGATCAGGTCCGGCGTCGCGCCGGTCTCGAGATGCGCGGCCGCGGTCCACACCCGCGACCGGGTCACGGCGTCGCTGGCGGTGACCTCGGCGTGTTCGACGTCGATGAGCAGCGCCGCGTGCGGGGGAGTCCCGCGCAACGCCATCGTCTCCAGCAGCGCGGGATCGTCGGTGATTGAGCCCCGCCCTCTGACGTGCAGCACACCGGTCCGCCCCGGGACGAGGGCGGCGAACGAGAGCCGGTCGTCCTGGAGGAGGTTGCGGAGGCTGTCCGCGCGCTTGTTGCCCTTGCGGTCCGGGATGACGAGCGTCCGGCCGTCGAGGATCCGCGCAACGGTCTGCCGGTCCCCGCGCGGACTGGTGTCACTGCCGCCCGTCCCGTCCCAGGTGGACAGGGCGAGGAACGGGGCGGCGGCGAGGAACTCGGCGACGCCGGGTCCGCACAGCGGGCCCTCGCCCTCGACCGCGGGCGCAGGCTCGGTGGGAGCGGGTGGCTGCCACAGGCGCGAGCGGATGACGGCCTGCGCGCAGTGCACGTACGCCTCTTCGACGTCGACGAACGTCTCGGCACCCTTCCGCCTGGCCACGGAACCGTTGACGCGCAACGTCTCCCCGACGCCCGGCAGGAGGAAGACGAACGACACCGGGCCGTGCGCCTCGCCATCGGGCAGGGTGAACGACATCAGCGTGGGCGAGTGGACGCGTACGAATCCCGGTCTGCCGCCGATGAACGTCGTGCGGCTGACGCCGTCGGCGTCGCGGTAGCCGAAACCCGCGAGCGGGGAATGCGCCAGTACCGTCCGGCAGCCCTCGTCGAGGGCGCTGATCTGCTTCAGCATGATCATCGACGGCGGCCGTCCCAGTGCCCCCTCGATCTCGTCGACCGTCGTCATGCGGTGGAGTGCGCTCGACTGCATCGGAATCCCCCTCAGCCCGGTGCGGACCAGCCGTGCCGCCAGTAACCCGCGAACGAGATGTCCGCCTTCGGCACGCCGCGGTCGTTGACCAGGTGCCGCCGCACCGACGTGGCCAGCCGGGACTCGCCCGCGATCCACGCGTAGACGCGGCCGGGCGGCATCGCCGCGTGGCGAACCGCTTCCAGCACGACGGCTCCCGGTCGCTGCTCCGGGACGTCGTCGCGGCTGAACCAGTGGATTCGCACCCCGGGCGGCGCCACCACGTCACGCGCGTCGGCCGAGGTCGGCACCTCCAGGTAGACCTCTGCGGTCAGCGACGGCGGCGCCTGGTCGACGATCGCCAGGATGGCCGGCAGCGCGGTCTCGTCGCCGACGAGCAGTTGCGACTGCGCGTACTCCGGCGGCCGGTACGTGGTGCCCATGTCGAAGATGCCTGCCGGGTCCCCCGGCCGCACCCGGCGCACCCACGACGACATGGGGGAGTCGCCGTGCAGGGCGAACTCGATGTCGATCTCGTCCTCGGCGGGCCGGGCGCGGCGGATCGTCATGTTCCGGACCTGCGGGCGGACCGACTTCGGCATCAGCAGCACCTGGGCCATCCACGCCTCGTTCGACGCGGTCGGCATCCGCAGCGCGGTCTGGCCCTCGCGCGGGAAGAACAGCCGGACGGTCTGGTCGCCGCCGGCCACGATCAGGTCCTGCAGCGCCGGCCCGCCGAGGGTGAGGCTCGCGAAGCTCGGCGTCAGCGACTCGCGGCGGCGCACCTCGAGCGTGATCATCGTGCGCGCCTGGGGCAGCCGCAGCTTCGGGATCACGAGACGGCACCGGTCGACTTGTTTTCGCAGCTCATAGCGCTATTGTGAGCTTTAGCTCAGGTATTTGCTACTCGCTTTTGCCGCCTCCGAGGAGGACCGGGATGCCGTCGGCGAACCGCCGCTTGGAGCCACGTCGGAAGCCTCGTCAGGTGCGCGCCGAGCTCACGCGCGAGCGCATCCTCACCGCGGCTGCTCACGTTTTCGCCGAGCACGGCTACGCCGCCGGCACCACCAACCGCATCGCCGAGCGCGCCCGCATCTCCATCGGCTCGCTGTACCAGTACTTCCCGAACAAGGACGCCATCCTCGCCGAGCTCCTGATCCAGCACATCGACCGCGGCACCTGGACCGACGTCGACGAGCTCGACCTCTCGCCCGGGACGCTGGAGGCGACGGTCCGGGCGTTCATCCGCGACGCGATCGACAACCACAGCGACGATCCCCGGCTGCTCCGGGTGATGATCGAGGAGGCGCCGGTCTCCCAGGAGCTGCTCGACACGATCGACCGGCACGGGAAGCTGCGCACGGCCCAGGTCCGCGACGTCATCGGCCGACACCCCGACATCCGCGTGGGCGACCCCGACGTCGCCGCGGAGATCATCCTGTTCACCGTGGAGATGAACACGCACAAGTTCATGGCGGCCCCGCGGACCATCCCCGTCGAGACGTTCGAGAACGAGCTGGTCGCCATGGTGACCCGCTACCTGCGCGGGGATCAGTAGCCCTGATCCGCTTTGTCCACCGGAGCTCCTCCTGCGGCCGGACCGTGCGGAGGCGGCATCTGCCCATCCCGGTCCTGCCGCCGGGCAGCGCCGCATGGAGGACGCGCCCGGCGGAGACCAACCGCGCTAACGGGGTCCGCCCAGCGGGGTGAGCAGGACGATCGGGATCTCGCGGTCGGTCTTCTGGGCGTAGTCGTCGTAGAGCGGGAAGATGTCCACCATCTGGGCCCAGAGCGCCGGGCGCTCGGCCGAGGACGCGACGCGGGCGCGTGCGGTGAACCGGCGGGTGCCGACCTGCACCCCGACGCCGGGGTCCGCCTCGAGGTTCATGAACCATGCCGGGTCCTGCTCGGAACCGCCCTTGGAGGCGACGACGACGTACTCGTCGCCCGAGGTGCCGTAGATCAGGCAGGTGCGGCGAGGCGTACCGGTCCGGCGTCCGGTCGTGGCGAGCACGAGGGTGCGCACGCCGTTGTTCTCATGACCTTCTGTGCCGCCCGAGCCCAGGTACGTGCGGGTGTGCTCGGCGACCCAGTCCCACTGCGAGTCGGTGGCGCGGTCGAGGTCCTCGGCGATGGCCATGGCGGCTGTCCTTCCGGTACGTGGGGTGGTGCGGCCACGCCGGCCGCATCTGCCCCTGGGACGGAGCTGTCCAGCCGGTCTCGACATCCCGCCCACATCTTTCGTGGAGAACCTCACGCCGCTGCCTCATTGCGGCCCCGATGCCTTGTGTTCTCGCATCTCGAGTTCGGTGAAGGCGTCGATCATCGCGTTCCAGATCTGGGACACGACGTCGGGATCCACTCCTACCTCCGCGGCACGGGTGCGCAACCGCTCGATCATCTGTCTGCGACGATCCGGCGCGCGAACGCCCTCCTCGTCGCGCTTGTAGGCCGCTGCACGGGCGACCTGCCGCTGGCGGAGGGCCAGTAGCTCGATGATCCGATCGTCGAGTCGGTCGATCTCATGACGGACGTCGGCAAGTGACATCGGCACGCTCCTGGCTTCCGTTGTGCCCGGCACGTCGGCGATCTTATGGAAGCAGTGGCCGTGAGCAGCACGTCAGTGCGGACGCGGTAGCGATGAGATGCTGCTCGGATCGATCATGACGGCGGTGCGGCGTCCGCTGACCGGTCAGGGCGTGAGGTCCAGCACGGCCTGCATGGTCCGCAGGTCGACGGGCAGCGAGATGTGCTCGTGCGTGATCCGCCACCCGTGCTCGGTCCTGCGGAGGCAGACGGTCGAGCGCAGCCACAGGCTGCGGTCCTCGACCTGCTCGTGCGTCGCGCTCTCGGTGTCGAGCGGCCCGGTGTCGTGGTGGATCATGTGCGCGAACGCGACGTCCCCGCTCACCGCGACCTGCTGGTGGACGGTCGTGAGGCCGATCGGGCCCTCGTACTCGTCGAACCAGCGCTGGAAGTTCCGGCGCACCGGGTCGGTCCCCGTGAAGTGCAGCGGGGGTACGACGTCGAAGTAGACGACGTCGGGGGAGTAGAGCGCCATCAGCCGGTCGATGTCCTTGGCGCGGCAGGCCTCGACCCGCTCGTCCAGCAGCGCGCCGACCTCGTCCTCGGGCGTGTTTCCCATGTCCGTCCCCTACGCCGCGCGGCCGGCCTTGAGCGCGGCCGCGGTCTCGACCGCCCGCCGGCCCTGGTAGCGGGCCGCCTCCACGGCGACCTCACCGGGCGGGCCGTCCCCGGCCACGTGGGAGGCGCCGTAGGGGTTGCCCGACCGGAACTGGACGGGGTCGGTGTAGCCGGGGGGCACGATGATCCCGCCCCAGTGGTAGAAGACGTTGCTCAGCGCCAGGATCGTGGACTCCTGCCCGCCGTGGGCGGTGTTGCTGGCGGTGAACGCCGAGAACACCTTCCCGGCGAGCCCGCCCGCGAACCACAGCGGACCTGTCGTGTCGATGAAGGCCTTGAGCTGCGCGGCCGGGTTGCCGAAGCGGGTGGGGGTGCCGAACAGCACCACGTCGGCCCACCCCAGGTCGTCGAGGGCGGCCACGGGCACGTCGGCGGAATCCTGCAGGTGCTGCACCCATGCCGGGTTGGCGTCGATCGCCGCCTGCGGCGCGGTCTCGGCGATCCTGCGCAGCCGCACCTCGGCGCCTGCCTTCTCCGCGCCCTCCGCCACGGCTCGCGCCAGTGCGTGCACGGTGCCGGTGGCGCTGTAGTAGACGATCGCGGCGTTGACGGGTTCCACGCGTCGGTCTCCTTCGGGGATGGTGGTCACCTCTGCAGGTCCGACGAGGCAGCACCTCGGAATGTGAGGCGACCACGTGCGCCGCGAGCTCGACCCCTACCGCATCGACGTGGAGGCCGCGGCGCTCGTGGCCGCGCATCCGCTGGCCACGCTCGTCACGCCGTTCGGCGACACGATCCACATCTCGCACCTCCCGCTGCTGTTGCAGGCGCAGGCGGGGGAGCGCGCGGTGGTCGTCGGGCACCTGTCGCGCGCCAACCCGCACGGGGAGGCGCTCGGGGCGGGCGCGCCCACCGTCGCGGTCTTCCACGGGCCGCATGCCTACATCTCCGCGTCCTGGTACGAGGGGCGCGAGATGGCTCCCACCTGGGGTTATCAGGCCGTCCACGCGCACGGCACCCCGGCGCTCTCGCCGGACGATGCGCACACCCTCCGGTGCGTCCGGATGCTCGTGGAGCACATGGAGCGGGGGCGGCCCGGACAGTGGCGGGTGGACGAGCTCGGTGAGGCGGGTGTGGCGCGGCGGGTGCCGCGGATCGTCGGCTTCGAGATCCCGGTCGCGCGGGCGGAGACGCGATGGATGCTCGGCGAGGGGGAGCGGCCCAGCGATCTCACCGCCGCCATCGCGCACCTGCGGGCCGAGCAGCCCGGGCTCGTCGCCGCCATCGCCGCCGCGAACTACCTGGCGCCCTGACCGCGGCGGCGGGCGTCGGTCTTTCCGTCCTGTGACCCGGCGTCGTGCCACCCGGTCGGTGATCGTGGGTGGGCGACGTGCGAGCCGGGTATCGGCGCGATGCCGTCCACGCCTAGGTTTGGCCGGGTGAGAGCGATGCTGCTGGAGAACATCCACCCGGTCGCGGCAGCGGCGTTCCGGCGTGCGGGCTTCGAGGTCGACGTGCGTTCGGGCTCGCTGAGCGAGGACGAGCTGGCCGCCGAGCTGCCGGGGGTGTCGGTGCTCGGGATCCGCTCGAACACGACCGTCACGCCTGCGGTGCTCGATGCCGGGAAGGACCTCCTGGCGGTGGGGTGCTTCTGCATCGGGACCAACCAGGTGGACCTGGAGGCTGCGGCCGACCGGGGCCTGGCGGTGTTCAACGCGCCGTACTCCAACACCCGCAGCGTCGTCGAGCTGGTTCTGGGCGAGATCGTCGCCCTGGCCCGCAGGCTCACGGAGAAGACCCAGCGGATGCACGAGGGTGTGTGGGACAAGTCGGCGAAGGGCAGCCACGAGGTCCGCGCTCGCACGCTGGGCATCGTCGGCTACGGCAACATCGGCACCCAGCTGTCCAACGTCGCCGAGGCCGTCGGCATGCGGGTGATCTTCTTCGACACCGCCGACCGGTTGGCGCACGGCAACGCGCGTCGGGTCGGGTCGTTGGAGGAGCTGCTGGCCGAGGCGGACGTGGTGAGCATCCACGTCGACGGCAGGCCCGGCAACGCGGGGCTCTTCGGGGCCGAGCGGTTCGCGATGATGAAGCCGGGGGCGGTGTTCATCAACGCCTCCCGCGGAATGGTGGTCGACGACGCCGCGTTGCGTGACCACATCCTGTCCGGGCACCTGTCCGGCGCCGCCATCGACGTCTTCCCGCTCGAGCCGAAGGCGCAAGGCGACCCGTTCGACTCGCCGTTGCGGGGCCTCGACAACGTCATCCTCACCCCGCACGTCGGCGGCTCGACGCAGGAGGCGCAGGAGGAGATCGGGCACTTCGTCGCGAACAAGCTGCTCGGGTTCGTCGAGGGGGGAAGTACGGCGCTCTCGGTCAACCTGCCGCAGGTGTCCGCACCGCACCCGCAGGGCGCGTTCAGGATGGGGTATCTGCACGAGAACCTGCCCGGCGTGCTGGCCGGGATCAACCGGGTGCTCGCAGACGCCGGCGTGAACGTGGTCGGCCAGTCGTTGTCGACCCGCGCTGGACACGGGTACGTCCTCACCGACACCGACACCGTGCTGCCGGACGCCACCCTGTCCGCCCTGCGTCAGTCGCCGCAGGCGGTCTGGCTGCGGTCCTGGCGGCTCTGACGAGGAACCGGTCGACGGCGCCGGGCCGGCACAGCCGGATCGCCAGGCGGTGCCCGGTTGATTGCGGCGGCGAGGACGGAGTCGAGGAGCCCCGGGAACAGGGCCGGCCCTCGCAGCGCGAGCTCTACCACCACTTCGGCGGCAAGGGCGAGCTGTTCACCGCGGTGTGGGAGCGCTACCGCGACGAGCAGCACGCCATCGCCGCCACGGCGAGATATGCAACACGGCGCGGGTGTTGGTGGTTCCCTTGCCCGAAGCGTCCGGACGGCCGCTCGCATGACGTCGCCACAGACCTGGCGGGTCAACGGCGTCGATCTCGCCGTGCAGGTGCGTGGCGAAGGGCCGCTGGTCGTGCTCGCGCACGGCTTCCCCGACCTCTCGATCACCTGGCGGCACCAGGTGCCCGCCCTGGTCGCCGCGGGATTCCGGGTCGTCGCCGTCGACATGCGGGGGTACGGCCGGAGCGCCCGGCCGGCCTACGCCCTGCGCGAGATCGCCCTCGACCTCGTCGGACTGCTCGAGCACGAAGGCGCGACGACCGCCCACTTCGTCGGCCACGACTGGGGCGCCGCGCGCGTCTGGCAGGTCGGCGTCGACCACCCGGAGGCGGTCGCCTCGCTGACCGGTCTCAGCGTGCCCCACGTCCTCCCGGCCCCCGCTCCACCGACGGACATCCTGCGCGCCCGCTGGGGCGAGCAGTTCTACCAGATCCGCTTCCAGGAGCCCGGTCCGTCCGAGGCGATGCTGGAGCACGACGTGGCACGCACGTTGGCCGCGATCCTCCGTGACCGCTACGAGCTGATAGAAGGATCGGAGCCGGTGAGCCCGCCGGCCTGGTTGCCGCGGGAGCTCTTCGCGCAGTACGTCGACCGATTCCGGGAAACGGGATTCGCGGGCGGGCTCGGCTACTACCGCAACATCGACGACAACTGGCGAGAGGCGTGCACCCGCCTCGACCACGTGATCCGCAGGCCCTCCCTCTTCATCACCGGTGGCGAGGACCCCGTCACGACCTTCATGCGCGTGGACACGACCGAGCGGACGTTCGCCGACCTCCGCACCGTGGTCGTGGAGGGGGCCGGGCACTGGGGTCCACCAGCAGGCCCCCGACATCGTGAACCGCGAGCTGCTCGGGCACCTCCAGCGGTCCGAGGACCTCATTGGCGAGTCCGCACGAGCTCGAGCATGAACGTGTGCGTGGGTGCGGCGTCGTGATCAGGCGCCGGCGGCGACGTCGAGGATCCACATGACGCCGAAGCGGTCGGTGAGCATGCCGAAGGCGGGTGCCCACCGCGCCGGTGCTGGCCCTGCCCGCCGCCGAGGTGATCCCCTTCGCCGGTGATGCTGTCGTGGAGGCACTGGACGAGCACCGCTGTGGTGTGACGGCCGGCTCCTGGTCGTGGCCCGGCCTCGCGGCCGTACTGGCCCGCTTCGACGCCGACATCGAGGTCGTGGGCCCGCCGGAGCTCCGCGCCGCGTTCGCCGAGCAGTGCTGCCCGGGCCGCTCGGGCTGCAGGGGGCCGCTCGTGACCGCACCCCGATCGGGCCGCCTCAGGATCGACCGGCGGCGGTGGGCGAGGGCTGCGCCGAACCGCCCTGCGATGCCGTCCCCGCCATGAGCTTCACGAGTTCGGCCCGATCGGCGGCGGACGGATGGCCCCAGCCGCGTTCGTAGCCGTAGATCTCGTGCAGCGGCGTGCCCACGGTCTGGCCGGTGAGGATCTCGACGTCGTCCGTGCTGATCAGGGCGGGGTGCTCGACACCGGTGGCCTCTGCCACCTTCAGGAGGTCGCGGCGGAGGGTGCGGATGTAGTTCGCCGCCCGCACGGACTTCAGTTCCGGGTCGAGACCGTGGGCGAGCCAGCGGTTCTGCGTCGCCACGCCGGTCGGGCAGGTGTCGGTGTGGCACTTCTGGGCCTGGATGCAGCCGATCGCGAGCATCGCCTCGCGGGCGACGTAGACCAGGTCGACACCGAGCGCGAACGCGGTGACGGCGTTGTCGGGTAGCCCCAGCTTCCCCGCGCCGGCGAACACGACCTGCTCGTGCAACCCCCGCTCGGCGAACGTCCGGTAGACCCGGCTGAAGCCCATCCGGAACGGCAGGGCGACGGAGTCGGTGAAGACCAGCGGCGACGCCCCAGTGCCGCCCTCGCCGCCGTCGATGTTGACGAAGTCGACGCCGCGTCCGGTGTCGGCCATGAGCCGGGTCAGCTCGTCCCAGAACTCCATGTCACCGACGGCGGACTTGATGCCGACGGGGAGGCCGGTCTCCGCGGCGAGCATCTCCACCCAGTCCAGCAGCTCGTCGGTGTCGGTGAACTCGGCGTGCCGGGACGGGCTCACGCAGTCGCGCCCCACGGGGACCCCGCGCGTGGTGGCGATCTCCGGGGAGACCTTGACACCGGGGAGCAGCCCGCCCAGCGAGGGCTTGGCGCCCTGGCTGAGCTTCACCTCCAGCGCGCGGATCGGGGCCGCCGCCACGACGTCCTTCAGCCGTGCGAGGTCGAATCGCCCGCGCTCGTCACGGCAGCCGAAGTAGCCGGTGCCGATCTGCCACACCAGCTCCCCGCCGAGCAGGTGGTAGGGCGAGACGCTGCCCTCGCCGGTGTTCTGCATGCACCCGGCGAGCGCCGCGCCCTTGTTCAGCGCCGCCACCGCGTTGCCCGAGAGCGACCCGAAGCTCATCCCGGAGATGTTCACGACCGAGTCCGGGCGGAACGCGCGTCTGCGCCCGCGGGCGGCACCGAGCACCTTGGCGCAGGGGAGCCACGCCTCTCGTCCCACGCGGGGACTCGACGCGGGCACGGCGCGGCCGAACGTCCGGTGCTTCACGATCACGTAGCCCGGCGTGTGCTCCACGTCGTTGTCGGTGCCGAAGCCGAAGTAGTTGTTCTCGAGCTTGGCCGAGGCGTACACCCAGCGTCGCTGGTCGCGGCTGAACGGGCGCTCCTCGTCGTTGCCCGCGACGATGTACTGCCGCAGCTCGGGCCCGATCCTCTCGACGAGGTAGCGGCCGTGCCCGATCACGGGGAAGTTGCGCAGCAACGCGTGCCGGCGCTGCACGAGGTCGTGCGCGGCGACCCCGGCTGCGGCGGCCAGTGGCAACACCCGACGCCACTTCATCTGCCAGAGTCTGCTCCGGTCGACCCGCTCACGCAGGACCTGGATGCCGGAGTCGACCTCCTACCGAAGGCCCTCGGTGTGGCCAGGACCTTGCTGAGGTTCGTCCGAGCTTGGTCATCGTTCCGTTGCAGGGTTCACTGAGCAGCGCGCGTATCGCTGGACTCGCCGTCGTCGCAACGTTGCAACGGAAGGACGGTTCGCCCGATGACCGAGCTGGTGCCTGCCCTGCCCGAGGAGTCCTTCCGGCGCGTGCTCTGCGTCGTCGCGCACCCGGATGACATGGAGTACGGCACGTCCACCGCCGTCGCGCGCTGGACCGCGGGCGGGATCGAAGTCGGCTACCTGCTGCTCACACGGGGGGAGGCAGGCATGCCGAACCCGCCCGAGGAGACCGCGCGCTTGCGCCTCGGCGAGCAACGGGCCGCGTGCGCGGCCGTGGGCGTCGAGCACCTCACCGTGCTCGAACACCCCGACGGGATGCTCGTCTACGGCCTGGATCTGCGCCGCGACATCTGCCGGGAG
This sequence comes from Pseudonocardia hierapolitana, assembly GCF_007994075.1. Lineage (NCBI taxonomy): Bacteria > Bacillati > Actinomycetota > Actinomycetes > Pseudonocardiales > Pseudonocardiaceae > Pseudonocardia > Pseudonocardia hierapolitana. The sequence goes on from NZ_VIWU01000001.1 coordinate 6,689,158, forward strand.
ATCCGCAGGTTCCAGCCGGACGTCGTGGTCACCTTCGGGTACGCGGTCGAGACGCCGATGGGCTACGACCAGGCCGACCATCGTGTCGCCGGTCTGGCCACCCTCGATGCGGTGCGCGATGCCGGCAACCGGTGGGTCTTCGCCGAGCAGGTCGACGACGAAGGACTCGAACCGTGCAGCGTGCGCTGGATCCTCGTCCCCGCGATCGCCGGCGATCCCGGCGTGACCCACGGTGTGGACGTCACCGGCGAACCGCTGCGACGCGGCGTCGCGTCCTTGGAGGCGCACGCCGCATATCTGGCCGCGCTCCCGGACCATCCCGCGCCCGCGGACTTCATCCCGATGTTCCTCGCGCTGAACGGCAAGGAGATGGGGGTCGAGCACGCGATGCTGTTCCGGGCCCGCGACCTGCAGGCGCCGCCGGCCCTCCTCACCGAGGACACCGTCGCCGACTCCTGACCAGGTCATGACGTCCGGCCGGGTGCGTCCAGATCACCTCGAGCCCGGCGCTACCCGAGCCCGAGTGCCTCGACCTCGCCGGACGTCAACGTCTCCTCCGGCTCGACGCGGAGTGCCTGGGCGACGATGAGCGCGGCCAGCCGACGTTCGTCCGGGTCCAGGACGCGCATCGCCGTCGGGCTGTCGTTGTTCGGCCCGACGCGAACGTGGTCACAGCGGTCGGGGTCGGGTGCGCGGACCCGCGTGGCGCGAACGGCCCAGTGCGTCCGGCCGTTCCGAAGCTGTGGCTCGGCCAGAATCGTGGTCGTGCCGTCATCGGGGGTCTCGATCAGGCATCGCACTCCTGCCCGTTCCACGATCCACGCGACCAGGTTCATGTCGAGATCCGCACCCGGGAGGGCGGTGGCTCGAGGTGGCGCGACGTCATGATGTCGGGCCTCACTGCGGCACCTCACCTGGTCCAGGCTCACGGACACACCCATCACAGCCTCCGATCGAGCTCTGACTCGGATCGCCGGAAGCGCACGTCGGTCAGAGACGGTTCGAACCCGACGAGAAGGGCATGCAGACCGTCAAGGGGGTCGATCTGCATGCCCTTCTGCCCCATCGGGCACCTTCCACGCTGCCTGTGCGTGGAGTTGCCGGCAGGGGTCCTCCTCGGCGAACTCGGCACCCGCTACGTTGCTGGAGCCCGGCAGCGGGTCCGCACCGCTCGTGCAGGCCGATCCCGGCCGTGCGCCTGGACTCGTATCGGCTGGGCCGTGCCCGGGTTCAGCCGGAGTGGGTGCCGTAGGGCACGGCCCGCTTCAGCGTCACGGTCATCACCCGACCGTCCGGCAGCTGGTACCGGCGTTGCTCACCCTCCCTCGCGCCGACGAGCGCCCTGCCGAGGGGCGAGTCCGGCGAGCAGATCTCGACGTCGGGGTAGACCTCTTTCTCCCGTTCAGCCAGTAGGAACGTCTCCTCGTCCCCGCCGTCGGCGAAGGAGACCGTGAGCACCATTCCCGGTTCGGCGATCCCGTCATCGGGGGGCACTCCGCCGACAATCGGGTCCTGCAGCATCTGCTGCAACTTCCGGATCCGATGATCCCGCTCCCGCCGAACGGCGAACGGGTCCTCGCCCGAGCTGTCCCCGGCACCGTCGGCCACCCCCGACCGCCCGTCCGGAGGTGCTTCCCCGGCCCGCTCCTTGACGAGCCTCAGAAGCTCTTCCTGCAGCTGCTCGTAGCCATCCCGGGTCAACCAGACCTGTTGGCTGTCGGTCGTCATCGTGCTCCTCGATCGGCGGTGGACGTTCGGTCGCGCTCCCGGCAAAGACCAGCCGACGCAGCGCGCCATGCCCGGATGAGAATGAGCACGGCCGGGTCCGGCCGTGCTCACGCATCACGATACGACGACGTCGAGCACAAAAGGCCCGAATCGTCGGCATTGCTCGACGGCGATGCCGCGATGACTCAGCTGTTTCCGGCCACCGGCAATGGCGACGTCGCGGAGTCTGCCGGGTTCGACCCCTGCGAAGTCCCGCCCGGCGAAATGCCCGCGCCGCGGGGACCGTCACGCGGGGTTCGATCGGGCGGGCTCGCCGGAAGCTCGGCGCGACCGTGCGCACAGTGCCGGAGCGGGATACGCGGGAGTCTCGGGTGCTGCGGGAAGCCCTTCTGGACGTGCACTCGCGCAGCCTTGCCGCACTGCGGCAACAACGCCCCTCCCAAGTTGGCCGGGGCCGGCTCCCGACGGCACCGCCCCGCCTCGGCAACGTGGTGGTGTGTCGCATTTGCCCCACACGGATCGCCCGTCCTGGCCGTGCCCGGTCGAGGAAGCCCACACCGAGCGTGGACGTCCGCACCGCATTGCGGTCATCGGTGCCGGCATGGTGGGGCTGGCCACCGCATGGTTCTTGCAGGAACGCGGGGTCGAGGTGACGATCTTCGAACGGCGCCGGGTCGCCGCGGGCTCCTCATGGGGAAATGCCGGGTGGCTCGCCCCGGCTCTCACGACCCCGCTGCCCGACCCGGCGGTGCTCCGCTACGGGATGCGTGCGGTCGCGGATCCCAGCTCGCCGGTGTACCTGCCGATCCGCGCCGATCTGCGCTTGTGGCGGTTCCTCCTCGGCTTCGCCCGCCGATGCACCGCACGGCAATGGCGTCGGGCGATGGAGGCCTACGTGACGGTCAACGACCGCGCGCTGGATGCGTTCGACGAGCTCGGCGCCGGGGGAGTCGTCACACCCACGCACCGAGCAGATCCGTTCCTGCTGTGCTTTCCCCACGAGGCGGACCGGCGCGACCTGCTCGAGGAGTTCGAGACGATGCGCTCGGTCGGCCAGAAGGTCGACTTCGAGGTGCTCGACGGGGCAGCGGCTCGGCGCCTCGAGCCCGCGCTGACCGAGCAGGTCGGCGCAGCGGTACGCCTGCACGGGCAGCGGTACATCAACCCTCCGGCATACGTCCGGGCCCTCGCCGACGCCGTCCGGGCGCGGGGCGCGACCATTCTCGAGGATCACGAGATCCGAGACGTGCGCGACGTCGGCGACCACGTGGCCGTGCACTCCGAGGAGAACGGACGCCGCTTCGACGCGGTCGTCGTCGCCACCGGGGCGTGGCTCGGCCGGCTCACGCGCCGATTCGGAATCCGCCGGCCGGTGCAGGCGGGACGCGGCTACAGCTTCAGCGTGCCGACCCGGCAGATGCCGGCAGGCCCGATCTACCTGCCTGCCCAGCGCGTGGCGTGCACGCCGCTGGGCGATCGGCTCCGGGTCGCCGGGATGATGGAGTTCCGGCGCCCGGACGAACCGTGGGATCCTCGCCGCGCCCGAGCCCTCGTCGACGCCGTTCGGCCGTTCCTGGGCGGGCTCGAACTGGGCGACCGCCACGACGACTGGGTCGGCTCACGCCCCTGCACCCCGGACGGCCTCCCTCTCATCGGTCGGACGACCTCCCCCCGGGTGTTCGCCGCGGGCGGCCATGGCATGTGGGGGATCGTGCTGGGCCCGCTCACCGGACAGTTACTGGCCGAGGCGATCACCACCGGCCGGACGCCCTCTGCACTGATCCCGTTCGACCCGTTGCGCTAGCACTAGTCAGCGCCCCGTCGCGGCGCCGAAGCCGTAGCGGGCCCGGCGGGTGCTCGAGTGGCCCAGGCCGTGGCGAACCACCGCGATCGGGCCGCGGCCGTGGCGCAGCACCGCCTGACTCACCGACCCGCGCACGGTTCCCGTCAACCGCCCTCGTCCTCGCGAACCGACGACGACCAAGGCCGCACCGCGGGACTCGGCGGCCACGGCGCGAGCGGGGTCACCGCGGACGAGCCTGGTGACGACCGGGACGTCGGGGTACCGGGCGTGCCACCGCTGGAGAGCGCGCTCGAGGGTCCTGCGCGCGGCGGCCTCGGCCATCGTCGAGGGGGCGTGAACCGCTTCCAGGTCCGCCGGAGGGTCCGGGTCCCAGGCGTGCACGGCGGCAAGAGGGACACCGCGTTGCTGGGCGGCCTGGAACGCGAACCCGATCGCAGGGCTGCATGCGGAGTCGCAATGGACGCCGACGACGACCCGCGGCGAGGCACCGGAACGATCCTCGGCTCGTTCGGCTCGGACGACGACGACTGGGCAGGGCGCGCACGCGGCAACCCGAACCGACACCGACCTGGCCAGCAGCGCGCGAAGACCATGAAGGCCGCGGCTGCCCATGACGAGCAGCCGGGCGCGGCTCGCCTCGTCGAGCAGGGCCCATGTCGCGGATCCGCACAGCAGCCGCGTCGTCACCTCCAGGTCGGACGCCACGCATCGGGCGCGAGCCGCGTGGCCCTGCAATACGGACCGGGCTGCCGCTCCTGCCATGACGAGACTTTCGATCGGCGAGCCGACTCCGTAGGGATCCGCGGGAAGCAGCGGATGGATCGCGTGCACGATCCGCAGTGGACATCCGCGGGTCGCGGCCTCTGCAGCAGCCCAGTCCACGGCGTCGCTCGCGGAGCCGACGTGGTCGACCCCCACGACGACGGGCCCCCGCGCCTCATCCGGCTTCATGGCTGCACCGCCGCGTGCGTGGCCGCGGGAACGATCGGCTTCGCGGGTGCTGACGACTCGGCCGTGCCGGCGCCGTTGGTCTCCGGCCGTGTCATGGCCGGCGTGGGCTCGGGAACGGTCGCCGGGTCGCCGCTGCGGGCCTCGGCCGGGGTGGACCGTTCGAGGAAGCGCAGCAGCTCGACCGGGAAGGGCAGCACGAGCGTCGAGTTCTTCTCCGCGGCCACCTCGACCACCGTCTGCAGCAACCGCAACTGCAGCGCGGCCGGATGCTCGGCCATCACCTCGGCGGCCTGAGCGAGCTTCTGCGAGGCCTGCAGCTCACCCTCCGCGGTGATCACCCGGGACCGGCGCTCCCGCTCGGCCTCGGCCTGCCGTGACATCGACCGTTTCATCGAATCCGGCAGGACCACGTCCTTGATCTCCACGCGGTCGATGTGCACCCCCCACCCGACCGCCGGGTTGTCGATCATCAACTCGAGGCCCTGGTTGAGCCGTTCCCGATTGGACAGCAGGTCATCCAGCTCGCTCTTGCCGATGATCGAACGCAGCGACGCCTGTGCGACCTGCAGGATCGCCGAGCCGTAGTCCTGCACGTCGACGGCCACCCGCACCGGGTCGACGACCCGGTAGTAGACGACGGCGTCGACCCGGACGGTCACGTTGTCCCGGGTGATCCCGTCCTGGGAAGGCACCGGCAGCGTGACGATCTGCATGTTGACCTTCTCGAGCCGGTCGGCGACCGGGGCGATCAGCGCCAGCCCGGGGCCCCGGGTCTCGGGCAGGACCCGGCCGAAGCGGAACACGATGCCCCGCTCGTACTGGGTGACGATCCGGACGCTCGAGCCGACCAGCGCCAGGGCCGCGGCCACGACCGCGATCAGCACGACGATGGTGATCATCTTTGTCCTCCGCTTCCGTCCGTGGGATTCGGCCGTTCCGGTTCTCGACGATCAGCCGGCCGGCCCGGTCGGTGATCGGCCCGTCATGGGGGCGGCTGGTCCATCCGGCCTGCCCACCGCCACGTCAGCCAGATGAGCCCGGTCGCGGCGGCGAATGCCGCTGCTCCACCCAGCGACCCGGCGACCAGCACGAGTGCGCTGATCAGAAGCCCGGCAATCAGGAAGATCTTGATGCCCAGCCCGTCGGCGGGGTGGGGCAGGCGTTGCGCGCGAGCTTTGAAGTATCGAGCGAACTCCGGATCCTCGATCAGGAGTCGGCGTTCGACCTCGCGCAGCGTCTCCCGTTCACGGTCACTGAGCACGGTGCACCTCCTGATCAGCTCCTGCCTCGCGGCAGCCGGTTTCGTGATCAAGGATTTGTATCGTAGCACGATGTATCGTGAGGCGATATAGTTCGAACGTGACGGAGCGAGATGGGGCGGATGAGTGGTGTCATGTGACCGTGGCGGCGGACGACGGGCAGGCAGGCTCCGGAGCGCTGACGAAGCAGGACTTCGAGGCGCTGGCCCGGTTCCGGTTCGGGATCCGCCGCTACCTGCGCTTCAGCGAGGAGACGGTGCGCAGCCACGGCCTGACGCCGCAGCAGTACCAGTTGCTGCTGGCGCTGAAGGGATTCCCCGGACGGGACTGGGCGACGGTGCGGGAGCTGGCCGACCGGCTGCAGCTGCGCCACCACAGCGTGGTCGAGCTGGTCAACCGGGCGCAGGGGCAGGGCCTGGTCGAGCGCGTGCCACATCCCGACGACGCGCGCGCGGTGCGGGTACAGCTGACCGCCGACGGGGAGCAGATCCTGGGCCGCCTCAGCGCTCTGCATCGCGACGAACTGCGCCGGATGGACTCCACGCTCGCGCTCCCCACCTGGCACGACGAACCGGTGACGAGCGACTCCGACGGAGCTTGATCGATGCGCCCGGCCGAGGGGTGCTTGGTGGCTCCCGACCTCGGCTGTCGTCCGGTCGCTTTGCCGGGGCCCGGCAACACAACCTCAGCGTTCTCGGCCGATGACATCCCCTGCCCCGCCGGCCCGGGGGCGCGCATGGTGGAAGCAGGTCAGGGCCCGCCGCCCGGGAGCGGTACCCGGCCGCGCCACCGCCCCGCGTCATGGCCCGCATCTGCCGTAACGGCCCGTCCGTGCGGTGCCGGTGCCGTTCCGGCCGTTCTCCAGTCTCGTGGAGGTCAGCATGGTTCAGTCGTCGCTCGCGTCGTCGCGGCGTCAGCACGCCGGCGCCCGCTGGTTGGTGCGGCAGCTACCCGCCTTGCGGGACGAGCTCGAGCGGCAACGTGACTTCCGCGAGGAGCAGCTCGCTCATCTCCTCGCCCACGACGAGAACGGGACGTCGTTGATCGGGTACGGCCCTCGAGCGACGGACGGGGACGCGGCTCGAGCGCTGCGTGAAGTCCGCGCCCTGCTCGTCAGCGGTGCCAGGCGGGCCCTGGCGGACATCGAGCTCGCGCTGGCCAGGATGAGCGAGGGCGGCTACGGCCGGTGTCGCGCCTGTGACGCCGGCATCCCGATCGCCGTCCTCGCCGCGATCCCGACGACCACGTTGTGCCGGGTGTGCCAGCTGTCGGCCGAAGGTGTCACTTCGACCGGGTCCTGACGGCGCCGGACGGCCCTTCTGCCAGTAAGGCGCCCGTCCTGAACGATCTACGCCGGCGCGCGGGTCAGGGTCACGCAACACCTACCCGGCGCCGGATCCAACCTCGCCTGCACGTCGGTGTGGCCCAGCTCGCCGAGCATGGCCCTGATGAGGTGGAGGTTCATGCCGCACACGAGGGCGGTGTGGTCCCGGGCCAGCGCATGGAACGGGCAGTTCGCGAGCTCGAGCACGCCGTCCTGGGCGCGCGGTTCGTATCCGTGACCGGCGAGCGTCATGGCGACGTCGTCGAGCGGGGACGCAGCGGGGCTTCTGTCGCGTAGCTGTTCCTCCGCCCCGAGGCGACGTCCGCACTCGGTGGCCACTCGGTGCACCGCATCGAGGACGGGGGCCCCGTCGCGGGCGGCGGCCTCGACGGCGCCCGCCAGAATCCGCCCGGCCAGGTCGTAGTGCCGCGGCGGCAGCGTGACCGCGACCTCCCGGGCGGAACGCCGGTACAGCTTTGTCGGCCGTCCTGCGCCCGGGCCGCTCCGACCGGACAGCCGCCGGAACTCGGTGTCGAGCAGTCCTTCCTCCACCAGCTTGTCCAGGTGGAACTTCACGGTGTGCCGGGGCAGGCCGACGCCCTCCGCGGCTTGGTCCCGGCTCACCGGCTGGGGCTGCGCGGCGACGTAGAGGTAGAGCGCGCGGCGCGCCGGCTCGGCGAGCGCGCTGACCCCGCTGACCTGCGACACGAACTCGTCCAATGATCGACTCCTTCTAAAAGACACAGGCATTGACGTAACAGGCGGGACGCTCTAACGTCCACGCTATCGTCTTTTAGAGCCTGGAGGAAATCATGACCACCCACCGCGACACCCCGGCACCCCGTCCAGGCATCGACCCCGGCCCGGCCGCTCACCAGGCGTTCCTGCTGTTGCGCACCGTGTTCACCGTGGCGCCGGTGCTGTTCGGGCTGGACAAGTTCTTCGGGCTGCTCACCGACTGGGAGGGCTACCTCGCCCCGCAGATCGACGGTCTCGTACCCGGCACTGCCCACCAGGCGATGCTCGCGGTCGGCGTGGTGGAGATCCTTGCCGGTGTGCTCGTCGCGGTGTCGCCGCGCATCGGCGGGTACGTCGTGGCCGCCTGGTTGGCCGGCATCATCGTCAACCTGCTGCTCCTCGGCGGCTTCTACGACATCGCCCTGCGCGACTTCGGGCTGCTCGTCGGCGCGTTGGCCCTCGCACGCCTCGCCGCCGCGTTCGGTCACCGCGGTTCCTGGGTGCGTCACTGGGGGCGGACGTCGTGACCTCGCCGGCTCGCGCGTTCCCGCCGCCCACTCCGCTGCGGGTCGTTCCTCCCGTCGAGGGTGTCGACCTCGTCGGCGCCGAGCGTGCCGCGGCGGCCTTCCTGACCGCGCTCGGCGTAGCCACGGACGGCGGCGCGACCGCCGACACGCCCCGTCGGATGGCGCACGCCTACGCGGAGATGCTCAGCCCGCGGTCCTTCGACCTGACCACGTTCGCCAATGACGAGGACTACGACGAGCTGGTGCTGGCCCGCGGCATCCCGGTGCACTCGGTCTGCGAGCACCACATGCTCCCGTTCCTGGGCACCGCGCACGTCGGGTACCTGCCGGGCCAGCGGATCCTGGGCCTGTCCAAGCTCGCGCGGGTGGTCGAGCTGTTCGCCCGCCGACCCCAGGTCCAGGAGCGGCTGACCAAGCAGGTCGCCGACTGGCTGCAGACCCACCTGAAGCCACGCGGGGTCGGGGTGGTGATCGAGGCCGAGCACATGTGCATGACCCTGCGCGGCGTACGCGCCGGTGGCACGAGCACCGTCACCTCGAGCTTGCTCGGTGGTCTTCGGGACGATCCCCGGTCCCGCGCCGAGTTCCTGGCCCTGACCACCGGGGCCGGCTCGGCTGCAACCGGGAGTCGTCGTGGCTGATCCGCTCGCCGAGCTGACCGCAGCCGGGGTGGCCATCTGGCTGGACGATCTCAGCCGCACCCGGCTGGCCTCGGGCAGCCTCGCGGACCTGGTCCGCGACTGCCACGTCGTCGGGGTCACCACCAACCCCACGATCTTCCAGCGCGCGATGAGCCACAGCGACTGCTACGACCAACAGCTCAGCGATCTTGCCATGCGCGGCGTCGAGGTCGAGGAGGCCGCTCGCATGATCACGACCTTCGACGTGCGGTGGGCCTGTGACGTGCTGCGCGGAACCCATGATGCCAGCGACGGCGTGGACGGCCGGGTGTCCATCGAGGTCGACCCCCGGTTCGCGCACGACACCGAGCGGACGGTCGCCGAGGCCCGCCAGCTGTGGTGGCTGGTGGACCGGCCCAACCTGTTCGTCAAGATCCCGGCGACCAGGGCCGGGTTGCCGGCCATCGCGCAGTGCCTGGCCGAGGGCATCAGCATCAACGTCACGTTGATCTTCTCCCTGCAGCGCTACGCCGAGGTGATGGGCGCCTTCCTGGAAGGTGTGGAGCGGGCCCGCGCCGCCGGCCACGACCTGACCCGGCTCACCTCGGTCGCCTCCTTCTTCGTCAGCCGGGTCGACACCGAGATCGACCAGCGCCTGGACGCGGTCGGCTCCGTCGAGACGAAGGGCATGCGTGGCCACGCTGCGATCGCCAACGCGCGACTGGCCCACCAGCGCTACGCGGAGGTCTTCGCCTCCGACCGATGGCGGCCACTCGCCGAGGCCGGGGCGCGACCACAGCGCCCGTTGTGGGCCTCCACCGGGGTCAAGGACCCGGCCTACGCCGACACCCGCTACGTCCTCGAACTGGTCACGGGCGGCGTGGTCAACACGATGCCCGAAGCCACCCTGCGCGCCGTGGCCGACCACGGCGTCGTGCGCGGAGACACCATCCGCCGCCGTTACGGCGACGCGGCCACGGCGATGGCGGCGCTCGCCGATCTCGGCATCGACTACGACGACGTGGTCGACAAGCTCGAGCACGACGGCCTGACCACGTTCCAGGAGTCCTGGGCCGCCCTCGCAGAGACCCTCCAGCAGAAGCTCGCGGCCGCGAAACGTGGCGGCGGAGAAGAGGAAGATCCCACATGAGCGATCCACGCACGTTCGCCATCGTCGGCGCTGGACTGGCCGGAGCGAAGGCCGCCGAAGCGCTGTGCACCGAAGGCTTCGACGGACGCATCGTCCTGTTCGGCGCCGAGCCGCACCGGCCCTACGAGCGGCCACCGCTGTCCAAGGGATACCTACAGGGCAGTTCCGACCGCGACACCGTCTACGTGCACCCGCCGGACTGGTACACCGAGCACCAGGTCGAACTCCGCCTCGACACCCCGGTCACGGCGATCGACCGCCGCGCACACGAGATCGTGACCGGCGACGGCGGCCGGTTGCACTACGACAAGCTGCTGCTGGCCACCGGCGCAACGCCACGCAAGCTGACGGTGCCCGGATCCGAACTCGACGGTGTGCGCTACCTGCGCAGCCTCGATGACAGCGACCACCTCGCGTCCGCGTTCCGGCCCGGCGCCAAGGTCGTGATCATCGGCGGAGGATGGATCGGCCTGGAAACCGCCGCCGCCGCCCGCGGCGCGGGCGCCGAGGTCACGGTGCTCGAACGCGCCGAGCTGCCCCTTCTCCGCGTCCTCGGACCCCGGGTGGCGAAGGTGTTCGCCGACCTGCACCGCGACCACGATGTCGACCTGCGCTGCCGGGTCACCGTCAAGGCCATCCGGCCAGCTGCCGGCGACCCGTCGTCCGCCGGCACCGTGCTGCTCACCGGCGGCACGGAGCTGGAGGCCGACGTCATCGTCGTCGGCATCGGGGTCGTCCCCAACGTCGAGCTGGCCCGATCCTGCGGGCTCAACGTCGACAACGGCGTCCTGGTCGATAGGCACCTGGTCACCTCCGACCGCGACATCCTCGCCGCCGGCGACGTCGCCAACGCCTACCACCCGCTGCTGCACCGGCAGCTCCGCGTCGAACACTGGGCCAACGCGCTGCACCAGCCGGTGATCGCCGGCCAGACCATGCTCGGCCGGGCCGCCAGCTACGACCGGCTGCCGTACTTCTTCACCGACCAGTACGACCTCGGCATGGAGTACACCGGGTACACCGACCCCGACGGCCACGACGACGTCGTGATCCGGGGCGACACCGCGACCCGCGAGTTCATCGCGTTCTGGCTGAACAACGGGCGCCTCACGGCTGCGATGAACGTCAACGTCTGGGAGGTGACAGAACCGATCCGGGAGCTGATCCGATCCGGCACGCAAGTGGACGCCAACCGGCTCACCGACCTCGACGTCCCGCTGACCCACGCCACCGTCGGATGACCACTCGGCCGGCACGGTGCCACGGCGCGTGGACGTAGTAGATGGATGCTGCAGCGGGTCAGATGTTCGAGGAGTCGCCTGGCACGTCCGTCGGGAACACCGGCGTGCCGGGGAGCTGAGCGTCGATGGGACAGGAAAGCCCCAGGGTGTAGGCGGTCATCGACAGCGACCCGTACGCGTAGCCGTCCACCAGGACCTCGGTACCGCCGCCACCGGCGGCGCCGGCGAGGCCGGCCAGGTACAGCAGCGGAATGAAGTGGTCGGGGGTCGGCACCGCCTGCTGGTACTCGCGGTGGGCGTCCAGTGTCGCGGCCTCGGTCGGTGCATCGAGCATCACCGCCTTGGCGGCCTCGTCGAACCGCTTGGCCCAGTCGTAGCCGTCGTCGGTCATGTGACGGCTCATGCCCCTCAGGTTGTGCACCACGTTCCCGCTGGCCACGACGAGCACCCCGCGTTCCCGCAGCGGCGCCAGCTTCGCTCCCAGCTCCAGGTGGTAGTCGAACGGCTTGTTCGCGTTGATGCTCAGCTGCACGACGGGAATATCGGCGGCCGGGAACGCGTGCGTCAGCACCGACCAGGTGCCGTGGTCGATGCCCCAGGAGTCGAGGTCCGCCCCGACCCACATCGGGTGCACCACATCGCTGACCTCCTCGGCAAGCTCCGGCAGCCCCGGAGCTGGGTAGTCCACTTCGAACAACCGCTCGGGGAAGCCGAAGAAGTCATGGATGGTGCGCGGCCGGGGCATCGCGGTGACCGCGGTGGCCTGGATGTACCAGTGCGCCGAGATGACCAGGATCGCGCGGGGCCGCGCCACTGCCTGCCCGTAGGCCCGCCACGCCTGGCTGTACCGGTTCACTTCGAGCGCGTTCATCGGGTTGCCGTGACCGAAGAACGCGGCCGGCAACGGCCCCGACGACGACATCTGGCTCACGCCTCTCCTCCACCTGCACTGCGTAGGCACACACTGAATCGGGTTCCGGCCGGAAGCGCTCGACCCGACCGGAGCGCGGTTCGGAGGGACTGCCTTCCAGAACTCTCGGCCCAGGGCTCGGCGTCGTCAACGCCCTCATCGAGGGAGCGTCTCCGAGCCCGCACTGCGGGGTCAGCCGACGGTTGCGCCGAACACCGTTCCCAGCAGGACGGTCGCCATCGCCGTGCTCGACCACGATCTGTACACGACGTTCCAGCGCGGCCTAGTGCTCCCCGCCGGAGGTTCGCCAAGGGTCTCGGCGGCCCAGCTCCACGCTGGACGCAGCGGCGACCAGCCCGAGTACGCCCGGTACGAGGGCTGTCCGCCGCCACGCCCAGCGAGAAGCTGGATCCACCGATACCCCCGACGAACCTCCGGCGGGAAGCACTAGCGCCTGTTTAGAAAGTGGATCTTCGTCGTCGGCCAGCGCGTGTCGGTCGGCGGAGATGAGTGAGGCCTCCGGTAGATGGATCAACGACCAAGAAGACCATCACCACCGGAGACCTCGTGGGGACCGTACCCGCGGGTGCCCGTCATGACCTCACCGACGCGCAGTGGCAGCTGCTTGCACCCCTGCTACCTGCGGTGAGTGGGCGTGGGCGGCCCCGAACGTGGACCAGACGACAGTTGATCGACGGGATCCGGTGGCGGACCCGTGCCGGCACACCGTGGCGGGACATACCCGAGCGGTACGGGTCCTGGCAGTCGGTCTACGGCCTGTTCCGGGCCTGGCAACGTGACGGCATCTGGACCCGGATCATGGAACGCCTGCAGCAACTCGGTGACGAGGCTGGCCTGATCTGCTGGGACGTGTCGGTGGACTCCACGATCGTGCGGGCGCACCAGCACGCCGCGGGCGCCCGCCAAGACCCGGCCGGTCAAGTCGAACCACCCGGTGATGAGCCGGCCGACCACGCACTCGGCCGGTCCCGTGGCGGATGGACCACAAAGCTGCATCTGGCTTCTGAGCAGGGGCGTAAGCCGCTGTCGATGCTGCTCACCGCCGGGCATCGAGGAGACAGCCCGCAGTTCGTGCCGGTCCTGGAACGCATCCGGGTCCTGCGGCCCGGGCAGGGGCGGCCCCGGACCCGACCGGACCGGGTACTGGCCGACAAGGCCTACTCATCCTGGGCCAACCGCGCCTACCTACGCCGACGCGGTATCCGCGCGACTATCCCGATCAAGCGCGACCAGCAGGCCCACCGGCGTAAGCGTGGATCACGTGGTGGACGGCCTCCACGGTTCGACCCCGACATCTACCGCCAGCGGCATGCCGTTGAGTGCAGCATCAACCTGCACAAACAGCACCGAGGGTTCGCCACCCGCTACGACAAGCTCGCCCTGCGCTTCGAAGCCACCACCCAGATCGTAGAGATCAACATCTGGCTCCGCCGATTAGTAAACACGCGCTAGTGCCTGGCTCGGTTGGGTGGGCCTGCACGTGGTCTCGGGCTAGCGGTCCACCGTGAAGTCACGCTCCGGCCAGCCGAGCAGCCTCGCCCCGAGCACCGCGGCGTGGATGGTGAAACGTTGCGCCGGGTCGGTGGGGTCGTATCCGGTGAGGGTCTTGATCCGGTCGAGGCGGTAGGTGACGGCGCGGACGGACAAGTGCAGTCGGCGCGCCGTCTCCGTGGTGACGCTGCCCGTGGCGAAGTAGGCGTCGAGGGTCGTGAGAAGGGGTTCGGCCCCGCCGCGCGCACGCACCAGCTGGCCCAGTACGGACTGGACCAGGTCGGCGATCGCGGGCTGGTCGCGGAGCAGCACCCGGTAGATGAGCAGTTGCTCGGCCTGGATCAGCGGGCTGTCGAGGCGCAATCGCACGGCCATCGTGAGGCCCTCGCGGGCTTCCTCGTAGGACCGGGCAATCCCGTAGGACCCGAGATAGGGGCGACCGACGGTGACCCGCCACGGCCCTCCGCGGGAGTGCTCGAGCTCCTTGAGCAGGAGATCGCCGAGCGTCTTCGGCCCGGTTCGCGCCCCGGGAACGTCCGTGTCGGCCGGGGTGATGGCAACGATCCAGCCGTCCTTCGTGGCGACCAGGACGTCGCGGTCGCCCGCCCAGTGCACAACGGCGCGCTCGAGTGAGCTGATCGTCGCTTCGGTCTCGGTGAGCCGGCCCGCCGGTGCGGCCAGCGCGACCTGGTGCTGACGGGTCATGTCGAGGCCGAAGGGCTCTGCGCGCTCCACGAGCCGGCCGACGTCGGCGTCACCGCGCAGGAGGTCCTCGATGAACTCGCGTCGCAGGGTCTCCTCCCACCGCACCATCTGCCGGCGGGCGTCGGTGTACGCCTCGACCAGGCGCGCGACGGCCTCGTCGACCACGTGCAGCACGGCGGCGGCCGCGGTACGCACGACCTCGCTGTCGCGGGAGCGGACGACCGCGGGAAGGTGCTGCCACAGCTGCTGCGCTGCCGACAGGTAGAGCTGTACGACGCTGCCTGCCGAGACTCCCAGCTCCGCGGCCCGCCGACCCAGAAGCCCCACGGCATCGAGCTCGACGGCATCGGGCTTTCGACCGGACACCGCGGCCTCGGCGAGGAGCGGGAGGTAGTCGCCGAGGAGCTCGATCGGAACGTTCCCCACCTCGCGACCCGCGCCTCGGGCGACGTCTGCCAACCACGAGTCGCTCGCAGTGCGGAGATCGCTCCCGGCCCGAGCCCGCTGCGGGGTGCCGCTGTCGGTCACGGCGCTCCTCCGACCACACGCTGCCGGGCCGGCGACACCCGTCGACGATCCACGAAGCCGCCACCTTCCGCGCCGGCGCGAACGCTGCCGGTCCTCGGCAACCTACTCCTCGGTGCCTGCCGCTGCCCCCGGCCGCCGGGGGCCTGCGGTCGGGGATCAGCCGCGGCCGGGGATCCGGATGCCGTACTGCGCGATCTTGCGGTAGATCGTCGCCCGGCTCATGCCCAGCTCGGCGGCCGCCCGGCCCACGGTGGTGCCCGGCTCGACCAGGCAGCGCACGATCTCGTCGCGCTCGATCGTCTCGATCCGGGTGAGGCGGCGGGTGGCGCCGCTGAACACCTCGGCCGGGAGGTGGCGGGGGTCGACCACGTCACCGCGGGTCACCGCCTCGCGGACGACGCGCTGCAGCTGCGTCGCGTTGCCCGGCCAGTGGTAGGTCGTCAGCGCCCGGGCGGCGTCGGGGGAGAACCGGACGTCGCGACCCCGGGCGCGGCGGGCGAACCAGCGCGCGAGCGGCAGCACGTCGTCGGGCCGGTAGCGCAGCGGGGGCACCTCGACCACCTCGTCCACGAGCTGCTGCAGCGCGGCCGGGATGGCGGCCGGGTCCTCGGCGGTGAGGGCGAAGGCGCGCCGCCCGACCCGCTCGAGGATCGCGGCGAGCTCCGCGGCGGCCCAGGAGGAGAGCGTGTCGACGCGGCCGACGACCACGCTCGTGCTCTCCTTGCCCAGCTCGGGCGTCCACAGGGCGAGCCAGGACTCGGAGTCACCGGGGGCGGGCGGACGGGCGGTCAGCAGCCGGTCGTGCGGGCGGACCCGGCGGTGGGCCGCGGCGAGCAGGGCCGCCTTACCGGCGCCCGGCTCGCCGACGACCGCGACGCCGCGCCCCGCCTGCAACGCCGCCACGACCGTGTCCAGGGGGTCCCGCCAGGCCGCGGACAGGGCGGGCGAGGGCTCGTCCGGCTCGGCCGGGGCGACCCGGAACACCTCACCGCGGGGAGCCGGCCGCGGCCGGGCGCCGCGCGAGCGGGCCTGCACCAGGGCAGCGGTGTGGCCCGCCGCCATCTGGGCGAGCGCGAGCAGCAGGTTGTCCGCCTGCCGCGACCACGTCGTGAGGTTCACGCTGCCGAGCAGCTGTCCGGTCGCCAGGTCCGCCACCGGCACCGCGGCGCAGGTGTAGCCCCACAGGCCGGTGCAGTAGTGCTCGTCGGCCCGCACGAGTGACGGCGCGCGGTCGGCGAGGGCGAGGCCCAGCCCGTTGGTGCCTGCCTCCCGCTCGGAGAACGCGAAGCCGGGCGCGAGGTACACGCGGTCGAGGGCCCGCAGCAGGGTCGTGTCGTTGCACATCCGGCTCAGCACCAGGCCCGCGCTGTCGGTGAGCATCAGGCTCACGGGCTCGTCGGCGAGCGTGGCGTGCAGCCCGCGCAACACCTCCTGCCCGCACTCGAAGAAGAGCGAGCCGTCGTCGACCTGGCCGGCGAAGACCGGGTTCACCGCGTCCAGGGACACCCCGTAGCCCGCGCTGCGGCGCCAGGACGCGGTGAGCCGCGACGAGACCGGGACCGCTCCGCCGCGCTCCCGCGCGATGAGCTCGCGCTCGGCGAGCTGCGCCTCTCCGTCCACCGGACACCTCCTCGCACGCTTCGCTGCGTCCTCGAACTGTGACACAACGGTGTCGGGGCGTCGCCGTGATGTGGTCTCAGATTGAGACGCTCCCGGGCCCGCACCGGGCTGCCGGCTGTCTAGCGTCCCCGGCCATCGCGGACCACCACACCTGCCGCGGGACGAGGAGACAACGATGTACTCGAAGGACGGCGAGAACTACTTCATCGTGGACGCGCACATCGCGCTCTGGGACGCGCGTCCGCAGAACCAGCGCAACATCCACGGCAAGCAGTTCATCGACTGCTTCTACGACTACCACCGCAACCTCAGCCCCGACTCCGAGGTGTGGCCCTACGAGGAGTACCTCCACCAGGGCGCCGACCGGCTCGTGCACGATCTGTTCGAGGTCGGGTACGTCGACCACGCGATCTTCCAGCCGGCCTTCCTCGGCGAGTTCTACCGGAACGGATTCGGCCAGACCGAGGAGGCGTCGGCGCTCGCGAAGGCGCACCCGGAGAAGCTGACCTACAACCACTTCTGGGATCCCCGCAATGGCGAGGAGGGCCTGAAGCAGCTCCGCGAGGACGCGGCGCGGTTCGGGCTCAAGGGCGTGAAGCTCTACACCGCCGAGTGGTACGGCCAGTCCCGCGGCTGGAAGCTCGACGACCCGTGGTCGTACCGCTACCTGGAGGCGGCGCAGGAGCTGGGCATCCGCAACATCCACATCCACAAGGGCCCGACGATCCGCCCGCTGGACCGCGACGCGTTCGACGTCGCCGACGTCGACAAGGTCGCCACCGACTTCCCGGAGATGAACTTCGTCATCGAGCACTGCGGCCTGCCGCGGCTCGAGGACTTCTGCTGGATCGCCACCCAGGAGCCCAACGTGCACGCCGGCCTGGCCGTGGCGATCCCGTTCATCCACACCCGCCCGAAGTACTTCGCGCAGATCATCGGCGAGCTCCTGTACTGGCTCGACGAGGACCGCATCCAGTTCTCCAGCGACTACGCGCTCTGGACGCCGCGCTGGCTGATCGAGAAGTTCGTCGACTTCCAGATCCCCGAGGACATGACCGAGTACGCGCCGCTCACCACCGCGCAGAAGAAGAAGATCCTCGGACTGAACGCCGCCGCGATGTACGACATCCCGGTTCCCGCCGAGCTGCAGCTCCCCCGCGCGGAGCCGCAGGCCGTGGCGGTGGCCTGAGCATGCCCACCCCCGAACAGGACGCGCTCCGGGCGCTCGGCACGGTCGTCGACCCGGAGCTGGACGAGCCGATCACCGACCTCGGCTTCGTCCGCTCGCTCGATGTCGACGGCGACCGCGTCACGGTGCACCTGCGCCTGCCCACGTCCTTCTGCTCGCCGAACTTCGCCTACCTCATGGCCTCGGACGCCAAGGACGCGCTCGTGTCGCTGCACTGGACCCGCCGGGTCACGGTGGAGCTGGACGACCACCACGACTCCGACCTGATCAACCGCGGACTGGCCGCCGACGCGGGCTACCGGGGCACGTTCACCCACGAGGCCGAGGAGAGCCTGGACGAGCTGCGCGAGACGTTCCGGCGCAAGGCGCACACCGCTGCGATGGAGCGGGTGCTGACCCGGCTCATGCGGGCCGACCCCCATCGGACGGAGGCCGACCTGCACCGGGTGACGATCGGCGACCTCCCCGCCGACGACGCGACCGCGGCGCTGCTGCGCCGGCGCGCGGCCATCGGACTGGGGCACGACCCCGTCCTCCCGGTCCTGGTCGACTCCGATGGGACCCCTTACCGGCCCGACGAGGTGCCGCTGCGGCTGCGGATGGCCCGGTCCACCCGGATCTCGCTCGAGGGCAACGCCCACTTCTGCCGTGGCCTGCTGGCCACCCGCTACGACCTGGAGGAGACAGCATCGTGAAGGCCGTGCAGGTGGTCGGGTACCACCGCGACCTCGAGATGACCGACGTGGCCGAGCCGACCGTCGTCGAGCCGTTCGACGTGATCGTGAAGATCGGCGGTGCCGGGGTGTGCCGCACGGACCTGCACATCCTCGAGGGGCAGTGGGAGGAGAAGTCCGGCGTCGCGCTGCCCTACACGATCGGGCACGAGAACGCCGGCTGGGTGCACGCCGTCGGGAGCGCGGTGACCAACGTGCGCGAGGGCGACAAGGTCATCGTGCACCCGCTGATCACCTGCGGGCTGTGCCGCGCCTGCCGCTCCGGCGACGACGTGCACTGCACGCAGTCGCAGTTCCCGGGCATTGACACGAACGGCGGATACGCCGAGTACCTGCGGACCTCCGCCCGCAGCGTCGTCAAGCTCGACGACTCCCTGGAGCCGGCCGCCGTCGCCGCCCTCGCCGACGCGGGCCTCACCGCGTACCACGCGGCGGCCAAGGCGGCCCGGCGGCTCGGTCCGCGCGACACCTGCGTCGTGATCGGCGCCGGCGGTCTGGGGCACATCGGCATCCAGGTGCTCAAGGCCCTGACACCGGCGCGGATCGTGGTCCTGGACCGCAACCCGGAGGCGGTGAAACTGGCCGAGTCGATCGGGGCGGACGAGGGCGTGGTGGCCGACGGCGGGCACGTCGACCACGTCCTCGGGCTCACCGACGGCGCGGGCGCCGAGGTCGTGGTCGACTTCGTCGGCGAGGGCGGCAGCACCTCCGAGGGCCTGCGGATGACCAGGCAGGCAGGTGACTACCACGTGGTCGGCTACGGAGAGAACGTCGACGTCCCGACGATCGAGCTGATCTCCGGTGAGAAGAACATCGTGGGCAACCTGGTCGGCAGCTACAACGACCTGTGCGACCTCATGGAGCTCGCCGCTCGGGGCCTGGTCACGCTGCACACCGCGCGGTACCGGCTGGACGACTTCCAGCAGGCGATCGACGATCTCGCGGCCGGCCGGGTCCGCGGACGCGCGATCCTCGTGCCCTGAGCGGGGCAGCCGGCGGCCTCAGGACAGCAGATCGGTCTCGGCCAGCACCGCGGCGAAGTCGTCCCACAGTTGCGGTGCGGCGCAGATGGTCAGCTCCGGCGTCGCTTCCCCGTCCGGACCGGTGAGGACGAGGCCGGCCTGGGAGGCGAGGAACAGTCCGGCGGCGACGTCCCACGGGTGCGTGCCGATGACGACGCCGACGTCGAGGCGCCCGACGGCGAGGTAGGCGAGCTCGAGGGCAGCGGGCAGCCTCCGGACGTCGCCGACGCGCGGCAGGAGCGTGGCGAGGACCGGGCCGATCCGTTGTTTCGTGGCAGGGGAGGGGTTGTAGCTGACTCCTGCGAGGGCCTCGGTCAAGCGGGTGGCGCGCCTCGCGGTGACCGCGTGCCCGCCGAGCCGGGGCGGATGCGCGGCCACCGCGGTGAACGTCTCGCCCGCAACCGGGTCGTGCACGACGCCGAGCCGTGTGCTGTCGCCCTCCTGCAGGGCGATCGAGACGGACCACGGCCCGGTGCCCGAGATGTAGTTGCGGGTGCCGTCGAGCGGGTCGATGACCCAGCTCCACCCGGTGGTCCCCGCCCGGGACGTGCCTTCCTCGCCGAGCAGCCCGTCATCGGGGCACGCCCGCAGCAGGCCGTCGACGAGCAGCTGCTCACTCGCGAGGTCGACGTCGGAGACCAGGTCGTTGGCGTGGGCCTTGGCGCCCTGGACGACGAGCGCGGCCCGGCGCTCGAGCTGCAGCCGCCCCGCCCGGTGGGCCAGGCCGACGGCGACGTCCAGCAACGCGTCCAGATCGCGGTTCACGCTGCGCCCTTCGTGGTGGGGTCCGGCAGATCATGGTGCCAGAGGCGAGCCGGTCAGCGGCCGATCAGGTCCTGCCAGTAGCTGTCCGCGCCCTGCAGGTGGGCGTCGAGCAGCGCCACCGCGCGCTCCTCGTCGCGCTCGACGACCGCCTCGAAGATCTTCTGGTGCTCGGTGAACGACTGCTTGCGGCGGTCGAGGCCGCGGAAGAAGAACTCCCGGCGCCGCTGCGTCATGAGGTAGAAGATGTTGACCAGCCGCAGGAGCACCGTGTTCTGGGTGGCCTTGACCAGTCCGCAGTGGAAGACCCGGTCCAGCTCGGCGAACGGGCCGTCGCTCGCGATCGCCTCCTCCCAGTCGCCGAGGCAGGCGCGCAGCTCGGCGATGTTCTCCGCGCTGTGCCGGCGGCACGCGAGCCGGATGGCCTCCAGTTCCTGGATGCGGTGCACCTCGATGATCTGGCCGACCTCGTCGCGCGAGAGCGGGATGCCGACCTCCGCGAACAGCCGCAGCGTCTCGATGCTGGCCGACTCGGGCGTCAGGTAGATGCCGGACTTCGGCCGGCGCTCGATCAGCCGGAGCGCCTCGAGGACCGACAGGGCTTCGCGGACCTGCGGTCGGCCGGCCTGGAACCGTTCTGCGAGCTCCCGCTCGGACGGCGCGCGCTCGTTGGGGCCGTAGTCGCGCGAGAGCAGGAACGAGACGAGCTCCGCCACCAGCACGTGCTGTTCCTTCACGCGGACTCCTCTGACATCTGGCCTTCCAATCTGGTCTGTCCAGATGCTAGCGTCGGGCCGGTCCGCGGCCGTCCCGGCGCCGCTCTCATCGTCGAGGGAGAGAAGTACAGATGTCCGATGCGCTCGACCCGTCCGTGCTCGATGCGCTCAAGAAGTACGACGCTCCGACCCTGTCCAACGCGATCGAGCTGTTCGACGTCCGCCCTCGCGACGAGGGCTACATGAGCCACGACATCCGGTGCCAGTTCCCCGATCTCGGCGTCATGGTGGGCTACGCGGCCACCGCGACGATGCGGGCGCGCGGCGCGAGCGAGGGGTACTCGCCCGACGCACTGGCCGCACACGTGCAGGCGGTCCCGGGACCGCGGATCGTGGTCGTCCAGGACCTCGACGAGCGGCCCGCGCACGGCGCCCTGTGGGGCGAGGTCATGGCCACGACGTTCACCGCCCTCGGCTGCCTCGGAACGGTCACCGACGGCTCGGTGCGCGACCTGGACGAGGCGCACGCGATCGGCTTCCGCTTCTTCGCCCCCGCCGTCACCGTGTCGCACGGCTACGCCCGGGTGGAGGGCGTGGGTGAGCCGGTGCGGGTCGGCGGCATCACGGTGCGGCCCGGCGACCTGCTGCACGCCGACAAGCACGGGGTGCTGCTGATCCCGCACGAGATCGCCGCCGAGCTGCCTGCCGCGGCCGACCGCATCATCGCCGCCGAGCAGGAGCTCATCGGCTGGATCCGGTCGCCGGAGTTCGATCCGGAGCAGCTGCCCGAGCGCCGCGCGACGATGAAGGCGGCTTTCACACAGGCGTCCGAGCGTTCTCGCTGACCGGGCGCGTCCGTGACCTGTTCCTCCTCTCCTCGAGGAGAACGTGGTTCGACCGTTCTGACGATCGATCGACGCGCCACTCGTGCTTCACGCAGCCCGAGAACGTGATCCGGGGTCCTTCACCGTGCCCGACGCCGCCGGGCCCCGGTGCGCTGCAGGCGGCGCTGCGGCAGATCCAGGAGCAGCTCGAGCTGTTCGAGGTGGGATGAGCCGGACGACGAAGGAGAACCGACCGTGAAGATCGCAGCCGTTCGCTGCGTGGAGTACAGCGGGACCCTCGATCACCCGGGCGCGTTCTGGGAGGAGCGCCTGATCCGCCCGGTCGACATCTATCCGCAGTTCCAGGCCGAGGGACCGTGGTTCCTGCCGCGGGCCGGCTCCGGCTCCTACCGCATGACCTCGGTGTTCGTGCACATCGAGACCGACGTGGGCGTCACCGGCACGGCAGGCCCGATCACGCGCGAGCAGGCCCACGTCATCGAGACGGGTTTCGCGCCGCTGCTGATGAGCCAGGACCCGCTCGCCACGGAGTACCTGTGGGACGTCATGTACCGCCACGCGGTGCACGGCCGCAAGGGCGTGGAGATGCTGGCGATCAGCGCGCTCGACTGCGCGCTGTGGGACCTCAAGGGCCGCCACCTCGGCGTCCCGGTGTACGTGCTGCTCGGCGGGCCGACCAGGGACTCCATCCCCGCGTACGCCTCGGCACTCGGCTACTCGCTCGAACTGGACAGAGCCCGCGAGCGGGCCGCCGAGATCGCGGGGCAGGGGTTCACCGCCACCAAGTGGTTCCCCCGGCACGGGCCGACCGACGGCAAGGCCGGGATGGCGGCGAACGTCGCGCTCGTCGCGGCGCTGCGCGAGGCCGTCGGGCCCGACGTCGACATCATGGTCGACGCCTGGATGTCCTGGGACGTGCCGTACACGCTGCAGATGGTCGACCGCCTGGCCGAGTACGCGCCGCGGTGGATCGAGGAGCCGGTGCTGCCGGACAAGCCGCAGTCCTACGCCGAGATCACCCGCCGGATGCGCACCGGGATCCTGGTGTCCGGCGCCGAGCACGAGTACACGCGCTGGGGCATCCACCAGCTCATGGCCGCGGGCGCCATGCACATCTACCAGCCCGACACGTACTGGGCGGGCGGCATCAGCGAGATGCTCAAGATCGCGGCGCTGGCGAGCGCGTACGACGTGCAGCTGATCCCGCACGGCCACTCGGTGCCCGCCAACACGCACTTCAGCTTCGCCCAGCCGGTGACGCTCACGCCGATGGTGGAGTACCTGCTGAAGTGGAACGTCATCCACCAGTGGTTCCTCGCCCACCCCGTCCACCCGGTGGACGGGAAGGTGACACCGCCGACGGAGCCCGGCCTGGGCATGGACCTGGACGTGAACAAGATCGAGAGCAAGCGGGAGCTGACCTTCGCGTGAATGCCGACCAGGGAGGACAGATGGGTAGGACACTGCGGGAGCTGTGGGACGGCGGCGAGGCGACGATCGGCGGCTGGTGCTCGATCCCCAGCTCGTTCTCGGCGGAGATGATGGGCCGCTGCGGCTTCGACTGGGTCTGCATCGACACCCAGCACGGCGTGATCGGCTACGACGAGATGATGCCGATGCTGCAGGCGCTGTCGATCACTCGGACGCCCGCGTTCGTGCGGGTGCCGTGGAACCAGCCCGACCACATCATGAAGGCCCTCGATGCCGGCGCGCAGGGCGTGATCGTGCCGATGGTGAGCACCGTCGAGGACGCGAAGGCGGCGGTCGCGGCCGCGAAGTACCCGCCGATGGGCATGCGCAGCTGGGGCCCGATCCGGGCCGCGCTCGACGTGCCGGACTACAGCCCCGAGTCGGCCAACCGGCGCACGATCGTCGCAGTCATGATCGAGACACCCGGCGGGGTGGAGAACCTCGAGGAGATCCTGCAGGTCCCCGGCGTCGACGCGGTGTACGTCGGCCCGTCCGACCTCGCGCTCGGCCACGGCATGACGCCCACGCTGAAGGTCGAGAACCCCGAGCACGAGAAGCTGATCGACCGGATCGTCGACACCTGCCGGCGGCACGGGGTCGTCGCGGGCATCCACTGCGACAGCGTCGAGACCGTGCGCCGCTGGCACGCCCGCGGCTACGGGATGTTCACCGTCGGCTCGGACGCCGCGTTGATGCGCTCGGCGGCGACGGCGGTGGTGGCGCAGGCGTTCGAGGGCGGCCGGGAGATCAAGGTCCCGGCGACGGGGCAGTACGCATGACTCGCGTCCTCGTCTCGCAGGAGATCCTCGAGGAGGCCCTCGAGGAGTTCGACGGCACCGGCATCGAGGTGGACCTGCGCCGCGACCACCGGCCGCTGCCCGCCGCCGAGCTGCGGGCGGCGGCCGCGGACTACGACGGGCTGATCTGCCTGCTCACCGACCGGATCGATGCGGAGTTCCTCGCGGCGTGCCCGCGGTTGCGGGTGGTCGCCAACGTCGCCGTCGGCTTCGACAACATCGACGTGGCAGCGGCGACCCGCGCGGGGGTGGCGGTCACCAACACCCCGCGCGTGCTCACCGACGCCACCGCCGACCTGGCGTTCACGCTGCTGCTGTCCACCGCCCGCCGGGTGCCGGAGGGGGACGCGTTCCTGCGGGCGGGGAAGTACACGCACTGGCGGATCAAGCAGGAACAGATGGGCGTGGACGTCTTCGGAGCCACGCTGGGGCTGTTCGGGCTGGGCCAGATCGGGCGGGCCGTGGCGCGACGGGCCCGCGGCTTCGACATGACCGTGCTGTACCACGACGTGCAGCGGTTGCCGGCCGAGGACGAGCGCACGCTCGGCGTGACGTACGTGGAATTCGACGAGCTCCTGGCCCGCAGCGACTTCGTGTCGGTGCACTCGCCGCTCACCGACTCGACGCGCCACCGGTTCGACGCCGCGGCGTTCGCGAAGATGAAGCCGAGTGCGATGCTGATCAACACCGCGCGCGGCCCGATCGTCGACGAGGCGGCGCTGGCCGCCGCGCTGCGCGACGGCGTGATCGCCGGGGCGGGCCTGGACGTCTTCGAACGCGAACCCGAGGTGGACCCGCAGCTGCTGCAGCTGCGCGAGCGCGTGGTGCTGCTGCCGCACCTGGGCAGCGCCACCGGAACCACCCGCCGGGAGATGTGCCGGATGGCTGCCCGCAACGTCCGCGACGCGCTGTCCGGCAAGCGGCCGGAGAACCTGGTGAACCCCGAGGTCGCCGATCGGATCGCGGCGCCGGGGGAGCGTCCATGACCAGCAAGGAGACATCCGTCTCCCGATACCCATGGGGGTCTTCGTGAGCACGCCGGATCGGGTCGAGATCGCCGTCATCGGCAGGCAACGCCCTGCCGTGCTCGAAGCGCTCGGCGCCGAGTTCACCCTGCACGAGGTCGCATCGCTCGACGACATCGCGGGCTCGCTGGGGCCCGCGGCCGAGCGCGTCCGGGGCGCGCTGTCGAACCCGATGATCGGGCTGTCGGCGGCGATGATGGACGCGTTGCCGAAGCTGGAGATCACGACGTTGTTCGGGGTCGGGCTCGAGCGCACCGACCTCGCGGCCGCCCGCGAACGCGGCATCGTCGTCACCACCACCCCGGTGCTGTACGAGGACGTCGCCGACACCGCCGTGGTGCTGGCGATGGACGTCTCCCGCCGGATCACGGCGGGCGACCGCTGGGTGCGCGCCGGGCACTGGGCGGCAGGCGGCGCGGCCGCGTCCGGCAGGCGGTTCTCCGGCAAGCGCGCGGGGATCCTCGGCATGGGCCGGATCGGCCGGATGCTCGCCAAGCGGCTCGAGGCGTTCGACATGCAGATCGCCTACTACGACCCGCGCCCGGCGCCCGACGTGGAGTACCGGCTGCACCGCACCGGCGTCGAGCTCGCGCGCGAGTCGGACTTCCTGTTCCTGTGCGCGGCGGGCGGGCCGGGCGTCGGCCACGTCGTCGACGCCGAGACCCTCGCGGCGCTCGGCCCGGAGGGCGTGTTCGTCAACGTCGCCCGGGGCTGGCTCGTCGACGAGCAGGCGCTGGTCGACGCCGTCACGAACGGCACGATCGGCGGCGCGGGCCTCGACGTTTTCGACGACGAGCCGAACGTCCCGCAGCCGCTGGTCGAGGCCGACAACGTCGTGCTCGTGCCGCACATCGCGAGCAACACGTTCGAGACCCGCAGCGACATGGACCAGTGCGTGATCGACAACATCCGCTCGTGGTTCTCGACGGGCAAGGCCATCACCCCCGTCCCGTCGTGAAGCCGGCGGCGACACGGGAGGTCGGACGCACCGGGGTCGAGGTCACGCAGCTCGGCTTCGGCGGGGGCGCGCTCAAGCCGCCCCGGTCCGAGTACCGGGAGGAGGACGGGGTGGCCGCCCTCGACGCGGCCTGGGCGGGCGGCGTCCGCTACTACGACACCGCCCCGTTCTACGGGCGGGGGATCAGCGAACAGCGGCTGGGCCGCTATCTCGGCGGACGCTGCTCCGGCGGCCAGGGCGACGAGCCGTTCGTCCTCTCGACGAAGGTCGGGCGCCTGATCCGCCCGGCCCGCTCGGTGCAGCGCCCGTCGGCCCGGATCGCGATGGGCGACCGCGCGACCTGGGAGGTGCACTACGACTACAGCCGCGACGGCGTCCTCCGTTCGCTGGAGGACTCCATCCAGCGGCTGGGCGTCTCCGCGGTCGACCTGGTGCTCGTGCACGACCTGGACACGGTCCACCTCGCGCCGCAGGCGCGGATGGAGGCCCACACCGACGACCTCCTGCGGTCGGGCTGGGCGGCACTGCAGGACCTCAAGGCGCAGGGCGTGATCCGCGGCGTCGGCTTCGGCATCAACGAGATCGGGCTGGTGTCGCACTGGCTGGACCGGTTCGACCCGGACGTGTTCCTCGTCGCGGGCCCGTACACGCTGATGGAGCAGGGCGGCCTGGCGGAGCTCGACCGGTGCGCCGAGCGCGGGGTCGGCGTCGTGATCGGCCAGCCGTTCGCCTCGGGGATCCTCGCCACCGGCCCGGCCGCCGGCGCGACCTACTACTACCGGGAGGCGGGCGAGCAGGAGCGGGAACGGGCCCGCCGCCTGCAGGAGGTCTGCGCCTCGTTTGACGTGCCGCTGCCCGCGGCCGCGCTGCAGTTCCCGCTCGGGCACCCGGCCGTCGCCGCCGTGATCCCCGGGGTGAAGAACGCCGACGAGGCGCAGTCATGCCTCGACGCCTTCTCCCGCGAGGTCCCGACGCAGCTGTGGACCGCGCTCCGGGACGAGGGCCTGCTGGCCCCCGACGCCCCCACGCCGGCATGACGGCGGCAGCGCGCACCCGGGCCTGGTCGTTCGCCGACGCGGCGGGCGTGCCGCTCGGCGAGGGCGAGGTGCTGCTGTGGTGGCTGGGGCAGGCCGGGTTCCTGCTCCGCGGCCCAGGCGCGACGGTTCTGGTCGACCCCTACCTGACCCCGGGCGGGGCGCGCCGGTTCCCGCCGCCGTTCCCCGCGGCCGACGCGGCCGGGGTGGACGCCGTCCTGGTGACGCACGAGCACGGCGACCACCTCGACGTCGACGTCGCCCGCGCCTTCGCCGAGGCCGGATCGGAGGCCCGGTGGGTGGTGCCGGAGCCGGTGGCCGACCGGCTCGAGTCGCTCGGGATCCGCCGTGAGCTGATCGAACCGGCCCAGCCCGGCCAGCCGGTCACGATCGGATCGGTACGGGTCGACCCGCTCGCAGCGCACCACGGTGTCGACATGGCGGACGCCTACGGCACCGGCGCGGCGCTGTCCGGCGGGCTGGTGCGCTTCCTCGGCTACGTCCTCGACCTCGCCGGCACGCGCATCTACCACTCCGGCGACTGCCTGGCCTACCCCGGCCTGGCGGAGGAGCTCGCCCGGCTGGAGGCGCACGTCGTGCTGCTGCCCGTCAACGGCCGCGACGCCGAGCGCGAGGCGCGCGGCATCGTCGGCAACATGTCCGCCGAGGAGGCGGTCGAGCTCGCCGTGCGCGCGGGAGCCGAGGTGCTCGTCCCGATGCACTGGGACATGTTCGAGGGCAACCCGGGCCACCCCTCGCGCGCGGTCGCGCTGGCCGAACGCGACCACCCGGAGCTGACCGTGCTCGTTCCGAGCAAGGCACGCCCGATCGGGCTCCGCCGGTTCGGGCAGGGAGCGGCCTGATGCGCGCGCTCAGCGTCCACCAGCACGAGCACGGCGGCACCCTCGTGCTCGACGACGTCCCCGAACCCGCGCCGGATGACGGCGACCTCCTCGTGGAGGCCGTCGCCCTGGGCGTGTGCGGGACGGACCGCGAGATCGTCGCGAAGGGGCCTCGGCAGATCCCGGCGGGCCGTACGGGGCTCATCCTCGGCCACGAGTCACTGGGCCGGGTGCTGGAAGCACCTCCCGGGTCGCCCGTCACGGCGGGCGACCTCGTGGTCGGCATCGTGCGCCGCCCCGACCCGGTTCCGTGCGCCTCCTGCGCCGCGGGCCAGTTCGACCTCTGCGAGAACGGCCGGTTCACCGAGCGCGGGATCCTCGGCCGGGACGGGTTCGGCTCCGAACGGTTCCGGCTCGAACCCGACTACGCCGTGCGGGTTGACCCCGCCCTCGACCTGGCCGGTGTGCTGCTCGAGCCCACCAGCGTGGTCGCGAAGGCCTGGGAGCTGCTCGACCACCACGCGGTGCGGCGACCCCGGCGACGGGCCCTGATCCTGGGGGCCGGCCCGATCGGTCTCCTCGCCGCCTTCCTCGCCGTGCAGCGCGACCTGGACGTCCACGTCGTGGACCGGCTGGCACACGGTCCGAAGCCGCGGCAGGTTCGCGCTCTGGGCGCCACCTACCACTCCTCACCCGAATCCGCGCGCGGCACGTTCGACGCCGTCGTGGAGTGCAGCGGCGCCCTCCTCGCCGAGGCCGTCGAGCGCACCGCACCCGGCGGAGCCGCCTGCCTGGTCGGCGCCGGAGACGTCCGATCGGCGGGCGCGATCAACCCCGCCGACCTGGCGCGCAGGCTGATCTCCCGGAACCGCACGCTGATCGGCACCGTCAACTCCAACCGCCGGCATTTCGAGGCGGCACACGCCGCGCTACGCCGCGCCGACCCGGCGTGGCTCGACGGGCTGTTGACCGACTGCGTGCCGCTCGAGAGCTGGCCTGCCGCGTTCGACACCGACCCCGAGCGGATCAAGGCGGTCGTCCACTTCACCGCGTGATCGACAGGACGTCTTCGCGTCGGCGCACCGTTCCCGGCCGAGCGGTCGCACCACGATCGGTCCCGGCAGCACCGCAGTGCGGTTTCGAGGGCGCTGGTGTCCTGCTCGGCGCGGGCTGCGCCGCTCGTCATGCCGCTGGTACGCCCTTCGCCCTGGGCACCCGGCCCAGCCGCGGCTGCAGGACCGGTGCGTGGTCGGCCAGGAAGGCCCACAGCTGGTCGCCGACCGGCCCGTGCGGCCGGTCGCGCCTGCGCGCCGCCGCGAGGTCCTCGACCACTCCGGGGAAATGCCGGCCTGCGATGGACAGCAGGCGCCCGTCGCGCAACTCCGCCTCGATCATGAACCGGGGCAGGTGCCCCCACGCCATGCCGTGCAGGACCAGCTCCTTCTTCATGAGGTGGTCCGGCACGGAGCACTGGGGCGCTCCCTCGACGAGGAAATGGCCCGGCTCGGCCGGGTGCCGCGCGGAGTCCCGGATCACGCACTGGGTGAAGGCCTGCATCCGTTGCGGCGTGAGGTCGGCGGACGGGGGGAACGGCAGGAATCCGGGCGCCACGACCGGCACCATCGCGACGCGCCCGAGGTCGATCCACTCCATCCGGACGTCGCTCTTGGGGACCCGGTGCACGATCAGGTCGGCCTCGTCCTCCAGCAGCCGTTCCCAGGGGCCGGTGATCGTCTCGAACTGCAGGTGCAGCCGCGTCTGCGGACGCTGCCCGAAGAAGCCGCTGAGCAGCGCCAGTACCGGCGGCAACGGGCACAGGTCCCCGAGCACGACGCGGAGCTCGGCCTCCTCGCCCATCGCCAGCTGTGCGGCGTACGTCTGCAGGTCCTCGGCCTCGTGCAGCAGGAAGCGCACCTTGCGGTGGAAGGCGCGTCCGGCCTCGGTGGGCTGCACCCGGTAGCCCGAGCGGTCGAGCAGGTCCAGTCCCAGCTGGCGCTCCAGCTTGGCCACGGCCGCGAACACCGAAGGGTGCGAGCGGTGCAGCCGCTCGGCGGCGGCCTGGAAGCCGCCGTCGCTCACGACGGCGTCGAAGCACTGCAACTCGTGGAGCGTGAAGCGGGACATTGTCGAGTCAGCCTACAGAGCACGTCTGATCTTTGTAATGGCAATCTGCAACGGCGTTCCTAGGCTGAGGGCATGAACGCTCAGCCCTCCACCTCCTCCTCCATCACCACCGGTGACGGCGTCCGCATCGCCTACCGCTTCGACGGCGAGCAGGGCTTGCCGGTGCTGTTGCTGTCGAACTCGATCGGTACCGACCTCCACATGTGGGACGGCCAGGTGCCGGCCCTCACCGAGCACTTCCGCCTGCTGCGCTACGACGCGCGCGGCCACGGCGCCTCCGACGTCCCGAGCGGCCCGTACTCGCTGGACCGGCTGGGGCGCGACGTGGTGGAGCTGCTGGACGCGCTGGGCCTGCAGCGGGTGCACGTGCTCGGTCTGTCGCTCGGCGGAATCGTCGCGCAGTGGTTGGGGATCCACGTGCCGGAGCGCATCGACCGCCTCGTGCTCTCCAACACCGCCGCGTACCTCGGCCCGCCGCAGCAGTGGGACCGGCCGATCGCCGAGCTGCTGGAGGCCCCCGACATGCGCGCCACCGCCGAGATGTTCCTGCGCAACTGGTTCCCGGCCCACATGCTGGAGGGCGACAACGAGGTCGTCGAGGGCTTCCGCCGCACGTTGCTCGCCACGCGGCGCGAGGGGGTGGCCGGCAGCTGGGCCGCGGTGCGCGACTACGACCTGCGCCGCACGGCTGCGATCATCCCCAACCCCGCACTGGTGATCGCGGGCGAGCACGACACCGTCACGTCCGCAGGCCACGGGAAGGAGCTCGCCGCCACGATTCCCGGCGCGCGGTTCACCGTGCTGCCCACGGTGCACATGGCGAACGTCGAACGGCAGGCCGAGTTCCTGGACGCCGTACTGACCTTTCTCACCGAACGGTCCTGACGGGCGCCGGCGGGTGAGCGCCGGAACGGCGATCCCGGGCAACCGCGGCACCCGGCGGCTACGGGTCGAGCAGCGTGTTGATGCGCCGCATGACGTCGAGCTGTGCGGGGTTGTAGAGGTCCCTGAGGGCCTTGCCGATCGTCTTCATGGCGAAGGCCTCGCCGCGAGGAGCGTCGATGTGCGGTGCGCGCAGGTCGGGGTAGGCGTCGAACAGCTCCCGGACGTAGCGCGCCATGCGCTCGGCGAGGTCCCGGCGGGTCTGTTCGTCGGCGTCGGGGGGCAGCGTGTCGAACTCCCTGTTCACGGGCTCGTCGGAGAGGTTCTGCAACATGTCCGCGTAGGCCTGGCGAGGGGCCGATCCGATGACCCGCGTCATCACCGTGATCAGTGATCGGTCTGCGTCGGACATCTGCACCCGGGCGGCCGTGGCGAACTCGGGCGGCAGGTCGGTCGGCAGCGACTGGCGCATGATCAGGCCGAGGTCCAGACGGGCCTGTTGGAGGCGCTCGATGGTGGCCGCGAGCTCGGCGTCGAGGGTGCGCAGAGCTTCCTGCGGATGGTCGTCGGCGTCGCCCATCGCGGCGATCTGGGACAGCGAGAATCCGAGGTCGGTGAGGCGCTTGATGCGCAGCAGCCGGACCAGGTGCGAGACGCCGTACTGCTTGTAGCCGTTGGCGCGTCGCTCGGGTTCGGCCAGCAGCCCGACCTCGTGGTAGTGCCGAACCGCCCGCAGACTGGTGCCGGCGAGCTCGGCGATCTCCCGCGTGCTCCAGGCCATGCCTGCAGTCCACACCATGCCGTCACGGCATGGTCAAGGCCCGCTGTCGGACTCGGGGTCCGGTCACGATCCCGTCGGGCGCGTCCGCTGCTGCGGGACGAGGCGCTCGGTGGTGCGCCGGAACGCCCAGAGGACGACCAGCGCGGCCAGCACCGTCAGCGGGGTACCCATGATGATCTTGGCGATGGCCAGCCACGTGGTGGAGTCGGCGAGGTAGAGCCACTCCTTGACGACGAACCGGGCGCCGAACACGGCCGCCGCGGCGAGGGTGGCGACGTCGTGCGCGCGCAGCGTGACCGCGTCGGCGCGCCAGGCGTGCTCGTTGCCGTGCATCAGGTTCCATATCACGCCGGTGAGCGGCCTGCGGGCCAGTACGGAACCGAAGGTGACGACGAAGCCGGCCAGCGCCATCCAGATCCCGAGCACGAAGAAGTCCTTCGCCGACCCGGTCCAGGCGACGATGCCCACGGCGATCGCGAGGCCGAGCAGCCCGCCGATCGCCGAGGTGAAGCGTTCCCCGCGCAGCAGCCGGAACCCGGTGAGCGCCAGCCCGGCCGCGAGCGAGACGCCGATCGTCATCGGTAGCGGCAGGAACGCGCCGGCCGCCACGAACACGACGACCGGGACGGTGGAGTAGACGAAACCCATCGGTCCGCCCATGTGGTCGAGCAGCGTCGGCTGCGCCGCGGCGGGCTCCGGCCTGGTGGGCAGGTCCGTCTCGCGGCCACGCCTCTGGTCGATCACGGGTCCGTCCTTCCGTCGGTGAGTGGTGCTGCGGTGGCCCCAGGAGACCTCGTGCCGTAGCGGCACACTCAAGACGAGGGCGGTGTGACGAGAGCCACGGCGGCGCAGTTCGACGCCCACGGGCTCGGCGACGGTCACCGACCCGGGCGCGCGTACTGGCGGATCGGAGATATCCGACGGGTTTCGGTGCAGCCGATCTCCGAAGAGGGTTCGCGGGAAACAGCACGCCCGCGCGTTCGGACGGCGCGCTATCCGGGACCTCGCCACGCTGTTGTCCGGCGCAACGACAAATGGTGTTCGCGACGACGTCGACTCCGACGGCCTGGATCGAGCCGGATCGCTCCGGTATCGGTGGGGCGACGCGGGGAATGCGGTCGCTGACCGAGCCGTACGCGATCGCGGTGCGTTCCGCGGAACGTACCCCGGGTGCCGCTGCCGGGGTGGTCCGTCTCGTGGGCGCGCCGTTCCCAGCTCGGGCCGCGCTGTCTCACGCCCGGCTCGGGGCTACTGTCGTGTCGATCCGGTTCGCCCCGAGCCCGCATCTGGGCGGGGTGGCTGGGTTGGGTCGAGGAACTGGGCGGGTCATGTGACCACCTGCTCGCGGCGGCGCAGCGACGCACCGTAAGGATCGGGCGAGAACAGCGCGGTGACGATCGTGATCATCACCATCGCCGACATGTAGAGGGCGATCAGGTCGTACCCGCCGGTGGCGTTCAGCAGTGCGGTCGCGATCACCGGGGCGAGGCCGCCCGCGAAGACACTGGCCGCCTGCGCCCCGATCGACGCCCCGCTGTAGCGCACCTCCGGCTCGAACAGCTCGGAGAAGTACGCCGGCTGCGGCGCGTACACCGCGCTGTTGCCGACGTTCACCGCCACCACGGTCGCCAGGACGATGATCGGCAACGACCGGGTGTCGAGCGCCCAGAAGTACGGCCAGCTCATGGCGAGCAGGACCAGTGAACCCCAGAGCACGACCGGCCGGCGACCGAAACGGTCGCAGGCCCAGCCGTAGAACGGCAGGCTGACCAGCCCGACAGCCGACGAGATGATCACCGCGAGCAGCAGATCGCCGCGTTCCATGCCGAGCTGCGTCGTGCCGTAGGTCAGCACGAACGTCGTGTGGATGTAGAACGTGCTGTTCTCGGCGAACCTCAGGCCCGCCGCGCGCAGCACGTTCGTCGGCTGCTTCCGCAGCACCGCGAGCACCGGCAGCCGCTCGATCTTCCCGGCCGCCTTGGCCTGCTCGAACACCGGTGACTCGTGCACCTTGAGCCGGATCACGATGCCGACCACGACCAGCACGATCGAGGCCAGGAACGGCACCCGCCAGCCCCAGGACAGGAACGCCTCCTCGGGCATGCTGCCGGACATGATCAGCAGCGCCAGGTTGGCGGTCAGCATGCCGGCCGGCACCCCCACCTGCGGCCAGCTGCCGAAGAACCCGCGTCGGTCTGGCGGCGCGTGCTCGACCGCCATCACCGCGGCAGCACCCCACTCGCCGCCGAGACCGATGCCCTGGACGATGCGCAGCAGGACCAGCAGGATCGGTGCGGCCACCCCGATCGTCTCGGCGGTGGGCAGCAGCCCGACGAGGAAGGTGCCGCCGCCCATCAACAGCACGGACAGCACGAGCATCGACTTGCGGCCGATCCGGTCGCCGAAGTGCGCGAACACCACCCCGCCGACCGGGCGGGCGACGAAGCCCACGCCGAACGTCGACAATGCGAGCAGCGTTCCGGTGAGCGGGTTCGCGGTCGGGAAGAACAGCTTGCCGAACACCAGCGCGGCCGCCGCGCCGTAGACGAAGAAGTCGTACCACTCGATGGACGTGCCGATCAGGGTGGCCATGGCGACCCTGCGCGTGCGGACCGGGTCGAGTGCGGGCGGAGCAGGAT
Organism: Pseudonocardia hierapolitana; assembly: GCF_007994075.1. Classification (NCBI taxonomy): domain Bacteria; kingdom Bacillati; phylum Actinomycetota; class Actinomycetes; order Pseudonocardiales; family Pseudonocardiaceae; genus Pseudonocardia; species Pseudonocardia hierapolitana. Next base: position 6,723,595 of record NZ_VIWU01000001.1, read on the forward strand.
GCATCGGTGAACCCCTCTGTGTTCCGCTATGCGGACTCTCCGTTTCGCTTGATCAAGGAGAATACGTGCCCGGACGTCGGCAGGAACAGACGTCTTCTCATGCGACGGAACCCGGCTCGCTCCTGCGACCGAATGCGAATTCGACGATCCGTTCGCCGAAGGTGTGAACCGGACGACGTCGTATACGGGTGCGCACGGGCATTCCCTTCCGAACCGGTCCTCGATGTGCGGGTGGCTACCACCCACCGAAGGCGAGCCACGCGAGGAAGGGTGCGATGACGACGGAGATCAGGCCGTAGGTGAGGAGCTGGCGAAAGAGGCGGGGCCGTACCGACGGCTCGGCGGCGCCGAGGATCAACCCGCCGGTGATCCCGAGGGGATTGATGTCGACGAGGATCGAGGCGAGAGCGAGCGCGAGCACTCCGCCCACCGGCGACACACCGGCGGCCACCGACTTCGCGGTCATCAGCATGCCGACGGCTCCTGCCGCGGCGGGACTACGACGCGTGCCGCTCGTCTCGGCCCCGGTCGGCGTCTACGTCCGCGTCGATCACCCGCTCGCCTCCCGCGGGCAGCTGGGGTGGCGCGACCTCGAGACCTGGCCCATCGTGGCCATGAGATCGGGAACCGTGCTGTGGGAGATGCTGCACCGGCACGTCGCCCGTCCCGACATCGTCGTCGAGGCCATGTCGGCTCGCACCGTCAAGGTCATGGTCGGCGAGGGTGCCGGGCTGGGCATCCTCGCGCGGTTCGACACGTCGGCCGACATCCACGACCTCGCGTGGCTACCGCTGCGCGACGGTCAGCCCGTCACGCTCTGCCTCTCCCAGCGTCAGGACAGCCAGCCGTCCCGTGCGGCCCTCATCGTCCGCAGGCTCGTCCAGGCGAAGGCAGGCGAGCTGTCCGGTCACATGACCTAGACGGCGTGGCGGCCTGGTCACAGCTCGGGTGGTGCCCCTGCGTGTCCGTTCGCCGGCCCGGCGCGCAGCGGAATCGCGAGCAGCGCGCCGAGCAGGGTGACCAGCGCGGTCACCAGGAAGACGTCGCTGTAGGAGGAGGCCAGTGCGTCGAGCTGGGTGCGTTGCACGAAGGCGTACATGCCGATGACGTCGCCGCCTGCGAGGCCGAGCGCGGGTAGTTCGGTGGTGGCGGCCGGCAGCAGCGCGGCGCGGTCGGCCATCGCCTGGGCCTGTCGCCCGCTCGCCATCGCGGTCAGGACGGCCAGGCCCATCGCGCCCGCCACCTGGCGGGTGACGTTGTTGAGCGCGCTGCCCTCGTTCACCTTCTCCTTGGGGAGACTGGCGATGCCGGCGGTCATCACCGGCATCATCGCCATGCCCATGCCGGCAGCGCGCACGCAGGTCCACACCACCACGTCGCCGCGTGTCATGTCGGGGTTGATGCCGCAGAGCAGGTAGGTGCCGTAGGCGGAGATCGCGAAGCCGGTGATCGCCAGTGGGCGGGCGCCGATCTTGTCGTAGAGCCGGCCGGAGAGCGGCATCATCACCGCCACCACCAGTGCCTGGGGCAGGATCCGCCCCCCCGCCTCGAACGCTGTCAGCCCCTGGCCCTGCTGCAGGAACACGGGTACGTAGAACAGCACCGAGAACAGCCCGATGGTCAGGATGGACAGCAGGAGCAGTGAGTTGGTGAACGCCCAGTGGCGGAACACCCGCACGTCCAGCAGCGGGTGCGCCACCTCCAGCTCGATCAGCACGAACAGGGCGAGGCCGAGCAGCCCGAACGTGATCAGCATCAGCACCGGGTAGGACGTCCAGCCCCAGTCCTCGCCTTCGTGGAGGGCGAGGAGGATGGCGAAGAGGCCGGACCCGATCGTGAGGAAGCCGAGCAGGTCGAACGGGCGGCGCGGCCCGCGCCCCGAGTCCGGTAGCAGCAGGTACGCGGCCACGAGGCCGAGGATGCCGATCGGCACGTTGATGAAGAAGATCAGCCGCCAGTCGGCGTTCTCGACGAGGTAGCCGCCCAGCACCGGGCCGACCGCGGGCGCGAACACGATGCCGAGCCCGTACATGCCCATCGCGATGCCGATCTTCTCCCGCGGCACGATCTGGTACACCATCGTCAAGGTGACCACCGGCATGATCCCGCCGGGCACCGCCTGCACCACGCGGAACGCGATGAGGCTGTCCAGGTTCCAGGCCAGGCCGCACAACGCGGAGCCGGCCGCGAAGCCGAGCAGCGTCGCCATGTAGACCCGGCTCAGCCCGAAGCGGTCACCGAGCCAGCTGCTCAGCGGAACAACCACGCCCAAGGTGAGGGTGTAGGCGGTGGCGATCCAGAGCACGTCCTCGGTGGTGGTGCCGAGGTCGTCCTGAATGGCCGGGATCGCCACGTTCACGATCGTCACGTCCAGTACGGACATGAACATCCCGACGATCAGCACCAGCAGCGACACCACCCACGACCGGCCCGTGTCGGGCGGCTCCCCTCGTGCCGGCGACGCGCCCGCTGCTTCCTGCGTTCGTTCGCCCGCCCGGCCCGTGGAGGGCGTCGCTCGGCTCGCTGTCTCCGTCATGCCCATCATCGTCGCATAGAGATCTAGAAGTTCTCTAATAGAGTCGATGAGGAGTCGTAAACCGAAACTGACGGCACCTTGGGTATGCTCGCTCCGATGGCAGCGGCGGGCGAGGGTGGGACCACGGTTGCGCAGCGCGAGCGTGATTCCGCTGGCGCGCCGCCCGTCGAAGCGCCCGATCACCGCAAGGGGTCCCGGCGGCGGGGAGAGAAGCTGTACTCCGCCATCTACGAGGCCACCCTGGCCGAGCTCGTGGACGTCGGGTACGCCGACCTGACCATGAAGGGCATCGCCCAGCGGGCCGGTGCGAGCAAGGGGTCGCTGTATCGCCGCTGGTCCGGTCGCGCCGAACTCGTGGTGGACGCGGTGCAGCACGCGGTGCCGGTGGCGCTGGAGGTTCCCGACGTCGGCAGCGTCCGCGACGACGTGCTCGGTTTCCTGCGCCGGATCGCCACCGTGTTGAACGGGCCGATCGGCGTGGCCGTGCGCGGCCTGCTGGTCGAGACGGTGGAGGATCCGGAGCTGAGCGCCGTCGTCCGGGCGAGGTTCATCGAGCCGGTGACCGCGAGCATGCTCGAGGCGTTGCGGCGCGGCGTCGTTCGCGGCGAGGTGCGGCCGGCGGCGCTCACCCCGCTCGTGGCGAACGTGGGCCCCTCCGTGCTCCGCGAGCATTTCCTGCTGCGCGGTGGCCCGATCCCGGACGCGCTGCTGGTCGACATCGTGGACACCGTCGTCGTCCCGCTGACGCGCGCCTGACCCCCCGGCCCCGGCGCGCCCCGCGGCGAGCCGGAGTCGCTTCCGAGCCGGTGCCGCCGGATCGAGCTGACCCTTGCCTGCCGGTGCCTGCGGGTCGAGCCGTCTCCCCTGCGTGTCCGAGACCTACGTGTGTTGGCACAGGACCCGGCCGCTAGGCTCCCAGCGATCTCAAATTGAGAACTCCGAGTACCTAATGCAAGACGAGGGCAGAGGCAGCGGGGGGAGCGTGGAGATGGACGGGCGTCATGCGCGTACAGGCCAGCTGCGGCGGGCCGCGCAGGCGGCGGCAGCCGTTGTGGTCGCACTGACCGTGGTGGGGTGCACGGGGGAGGAGCCGTCGGCGCCGCGTACCGCGGCGGTGACGCGCGGCTCCGTGACCACCGGCGTATCCGCGAGCGGCTCGATGAGCGCGATCAGCCAGCAGAACCTCGGGTTCCGGTACGGCGGTCAGCTCACCAACGTGTTCGTGAAGGTCGGGGATCGCGTCGAGGCCGGCCAGGTGCTGGCCACCCTCGACGACTTCTTCCTCCGCCAGGTCCTCGCCGAGCGGCAAGGGCAGCTGAGGTCGCAGCAGGCCGTGCTCGACCGGCTGATCAACTCGCCTGTTGTCGAGGGGGCGCAGGACGCCGTCTCGCAGGCCGAGGAGATCCTCGACGCGACGCGCAGGCAGGCGAAAGCGGTGCTGAACGCGGACGAGGTCGCGATCGACAACGCCGAGCGGCAACTGGCGACCGACCGGGAGGCGCACGAGGAGGCGGAGGACCGGCTCGAGCGCGACCGGGAGGCGTGCGGCGACTCAGCGGGCGACGGCAGCGAGGACGACGAGGACTCCTCCGAGGCATCGCTGCCCGTCCTCGACCCGACCGACCCCGCGTGCAGCGCCGCCGAGGCGGCGGTCACCGCGGCGGAGCAGAAGGTCACGGCCAGCGAGAACACGCTGGACAGCGCCGTCGAGAAGCGCGACGTGGACAAGGCGAACGGCGACATCGCGATCGCCAACGCCGAGCAGGCGCTGGTGAGCGCCCGCAACAGCGCGAACTCGGAGGAGTCGGATCGCCCCTTCGACATCGAGCAGCAGCGGGGCGTGGTCGTGACGGCCCAGGCCGCCCTGGCGGCGGCCCAGCGTGACCTCGACGACGCCACCCTGCGCGCCCCCGTGGCAGGCACCGTCTCCGCGCTCAACGGGGCGGTCGGCGAGTACCTCACGCCGAGCAACGGCACCAGCGCGCTCGCGCCCGGCAGCGGCGCGGCGATCCCCGGTGTGGAGAGCCCGTCGGCGGCGCAGGCCGCCATGGGCGCCGTCGCGAATCCCGCCCGGCCCGGGGGCACGCAGTTCCTGGTGCTGGACGACATCGACGCGTTCCAGGTGGTCGCCCCGTTCAACGAGTCGGACGCCGCGAGGATCGCGGCGAACCAGAAGGCGAACGTGTCGGTCGACGCCATCCCGGATCTCACGCTGACCGGCACCGTGCTCGCTGTCGCCCCGAGCGGCACCGCCGTCTCGGGGGTCGTCAACTTCTACGTCACGATGATCATCAGCGGCAACGATCCGCGGCTCAAGGACGGCCAGACCGTGCGTGCCACCGTCGTGACGGAGGAGATCGGCGACGTGCTGACCGTGCCGAGTGCGGCGGTGCGCCAGGAGGACGGCCGCGCGACGGTGACCGTCGTCGAGCCGGGCGGTGCGCAGAAGCCGGTTCCCTTCGATCCCGGAGTGGTGGGGCCCGACCGGACGCAGGTGATCTCGGGCCTGCGGGAGGGGCAGCAGGTGCTGCTGCCTGCCGCGCGATGAGTGAGCGCGTCGGAGCCGTCATCCCATGGAGGTGTGTCGATGACTGAGGGCCCGGACACGGAGCCCATCGCGACGAGCGAGGGTGCATCCCCTTCGCCGGCGGGGCGCCGCAGGATGAGGCGCACCACCCGTATCGGCCTGCTGGTCGTTCTGGTACTCGCGGTGGTGCTGGGCGGCGGTGCCACGGCGTGGTTCGTGATCGACGCGCAGAGCTACGTCACCACGGACAACGCCCAGGTCGACGGGGACGAGATCTCGGTCAACGCGCCGACCAGCGGGTACGTCGTCGACTGGACGGCGGGGGAGGGGGCGCGGCTGACGGCGGACCACGTCGTCGGGCGGATCCGCATGCAGGGCGCGTTCGTCCAGCCGGAGATACCGGTGCGGGCGCCGGCCGATTCCACCGTCGTGATCGACAACGCGGTCGAGGACGCCTTCGTCACGGCAGGCACCCAGCTCGCGGTCGCCTACGACTTCTCCACGATCTACGTGACGGCACGGGTGGACGAGACGGACATCGACGACGTCCGCGTCGGCCAGCGCGTGGACATCGAGGTCGACGCGTTCCCCGGCGGGAACCTGACCGGCCGCGTCCGCGAGGTCCAGGGTGGCGCGGCCGGCGTCTTCTCCGTCCTGCCCGAGTCCAACACCTCGGGGAACTTCCAGAAGGTCACCCAGGTGATCCCGGTCGAGATCGCCCTCGACGACCCGCGGGGCCTCGCCCTCGTGCCCGGCATGAGCGTCACCGTGAAGATCCACAAGGGGTGACCGCCGCAGGCTGCGGGGGCGAACGGAGCCTGGCGGACTCCAACGTCTGTTGGCCTACAATCGTTGGCATCATTCGCAATTCCAGCAGGAGGAGCCGATGAGCGACCGGAAGAGCGTCATGATCCGCCGCTACCGAATGGAGGGTTCGATGGACGAGCTGATGCGCACCGTCGACGTGCAGTTTGCGCGTCAGATCGAGGCGATGGGTGGTGGCGCTTCCGCGGCTGCCGTCCAGGTGCCTCCCGGGATCGTCAGCTACCAGGCGGTGCGCACGGGCCCCGACACTCTGCTGACGATCACCGTCTTCGAATCGGCGGTGCACCTGGAGCGCGCGCAACAGGGCGCTCGGCAGATCCGGGAGAGCCTCGCGGCCTTCGCGGTCGAGGAGGTCGACACGATCTCGGGTGAGGTGGTGATCAGCCGGGCGACCAGCGCGGCACTGGATCCGGTCCGGCCCTGAGCCGCCGGCGGCTCGGGCCGGGGCATTGCTCGCCCTCCAACAACCGTTCGCATAGTGTCGGCGAGTGCCGTTCACCAACCGATCCCTCGCCGCGCGTGAGGCGATCCTCGGTGCCGCGCGGGCGCGCTTCACCGAGCAGGGCTACGAGCGCACCACCATCCGGCAGGTGGCCACCGACGCCAACATCGACCCGTCGATGGTGATGCGGTACTACGGCAGCAAGGACGGCCTGTTCACGGCGGCGGTGGACGTCGACCTCGAGCTGCCGGACCTCGCTGCCATCTCCCGGGACGAGGCCGCGGGGGTCCTCGCCAAGCACTTCGTGACGATGTGGCGAAACGACCGGAACGGACCGCTCAGCATCCTGCTGCGCTCGGCCGTGACCCACGAGGAAGCGGCCGAGCGGCTCCGCGCGGTGTTCTCGGGCCAGGTGAGCGCCATGGTCCGCCGGCTACTGGGCGAGGGGCCCGAGGTGGAGCTGCGCGCAGGCCTGCTCAGTACACACCTGCTCGGGGTCGCGCTGACGCGTCACATACTCCGGCTGCCGCCCGTCGTCGGCCTGGACGACCGGGACGTGGTCGCGATCGCGACCGAGTACGTGGAGCGCACCCTCTTCGGGCAGTTGCCCATCGCGGCCGCCACGGCGAGCGAGGTCGTGAGCCCGTCCTGACTCACGCGCCGGGACGCACCCGGCGGGCAACGGAGCCGGCGTTCCTACACGAGCCTGAGGATCGGTCGCTGCGACGTCGCGGCCGGCTCGCTGCGGTCCACTCCTGTCCGGATGTCCTCGCTGCTCCTGCTCGTCGAGCTCGCGGCGGGCGGAGCGCTCGGCGAGTAGCTGGGCGGCAGGGGTCGTTCGGGCACGGACTCGTTCAAGCGGCCGAGATGACGAACCACGACGATCGCGCCGAAGACCGCGAGCTGCCAGAACAGCACCATGCCGAGCGTCGTGAGCGCGTAGCCCCAGGTGTTCATCGCGGGCCCGTGCCACCACATCATTCTGGACACTCCTCGTCCGAAGCCGCCGGGCGCTCGGCCGGCGGTCGTTGTCCTGGTCTCGAAGCTCGACAGGTGGCGTAGCGACGGGCTGATCGGTCCTTCGGGTCCCTGTCGGTCGTGCACCCGGCACAACGACCACGCTGCCGCGAGGTCACGAGGAGTAGTTGGAAAGTTACTCGCAGAGATCGTTTTGTGGGATACGAAGCGCGGGTCAGGTGAACGCGAAGACGAGCGGGAGAACGGCGACGACCGTTGCCGGCCAGGCGGCGAAGACGGGCAGGTACCGGGTCTGCCATCGCTCGACGCGGTGGAAGGGGGCCCGCCCGCCGAGGAACCGCATCGAGAGCCATGCGGTACCCGCCAGGTTCACGAGCAGGACGAGGTTGAGGCCGAGCGCTGCCGTCCGGTTCGGGGTGAACCCGAGATCGCCGATCCGGGCGACCATCGCGCCGAGCACCATCACGTCGAGCAGGAGGGCGCTCCCGACGGCGAGCAGCTGGACGCGGTCCATCAGCCCGGCCGGCCGGGACGGGTCCCGCGCCGACATCGCATAGAGGACGAGCCCGAGCACGACCACCATGAGGGCGTCGAAGACCCCGAGCAGCTCGCGGTCGAACGCGGCGGCAACCCCGGACACGACATAGGTCACCGCGGCGACGGTCAGCATCACGGCGAACAGCGGGGTGAAGAGCATCGTGAGCACCGGCGCCATGTTCTCCACCACGTGCTGCTTGGACTCCACGAGCCACGCCGCGACGATCACGGCACCGGCCGCGCCCGACGGCAGCACCCACTCGGCGATCCGCTCGACCTCGACACCGATCGGATCGAGGATCGCGCCGGTGAGCATGAGCAGCACGCCGCCACCGAGCGCGATGAGCACGTAGTAGATGACCCACTCACCGGTGAAGCGGACGAAGTCCATGCGCCGCTCGTGCGACCGGACCGTGCCGTCCATGTACGGGTAGGCGACCGCCAACCACAGCACGACGGGCAGGTGGAGCGCGACGAGCAGCTCGGTGGCCGAGCCCGGGCGGTACGGGTAGAGGTTGACCACGAGCGCGGCGAGCACGAACGGTGCGGCCGTGAGCAGCCACCGCCGCGCGTCGAGCCGCCGCCTCCGGGCGAAGTACGCCGCGAGGAACGGCAGCACCAGCAGGCCCGCGTTCCGCAGCAGCCAGCCCGGTTCGTCCTGGGGGAACCCGGCGGCGAGGCGTGCGATCTGGACGGTGACCGCCGCACCCACGGCGGGGACGAGCGCCTCGAACCACCCGCCGGACGAGCGCACCGCCTCGTCCTCACCGCCCAGGACGAGCTGCTTCCACAGCCGGCCGCTGTGCTCGCGCGCGAACTCGCGGGACAGGCTGTCGAGGTCGCCCATCCGCTTCACGGCGACGAGGAACGCCTCGTCGGCCGTGAGGTCGGCCGCGCCCAGCTCCGCGATCTGGTCGCGGAGATGGGCCTCCAGCTCGTCGACGTCGCGGTCCGCGACCGCCGGTGCCTTCGTGACGTAGGCCCGCCATTCGGCGATCTGCGACTCCACCCGATCCATGGCTCACACCTCGCCGAGCGCGGGCATCAGTCCACCGGGACCTCGCCAGATGTCGCCCAGTGCGCGGGTGACCGTGACCCACTGCCGTCGCTGTTCCGCGAGTGCCGCTCGCCCGTCGTCGGTGATCGCGTAGTACCTGCGGCGACGTCCCTCGGGCGGCGTCCGCCACTCCGTCGTCACGTACCCGAGCCGCTGGAGGCGGTGGAGCAGCGGATAGAGCATCCCGTCGGTCCACTCGAGCTCACCCCCGGAGAGCTCGCGCACCCGCTTCAGGATCGCGTATCCGTAGCTCTCGCCCTCCACGAGGATCGCGAGCACGAGCGGTGTCGCCGACGCCGCGACCAGGTCCTTGTCGATCTGCACGACCACCTCGCATAGCTTGAACCTTTATGCATAGAAGCACAATGTATCAAGGGCCGCAAACGCCCGGGGGCGCGGCTGCCGAGAACGTCGACGGCTTCCTAGCGCGTGTGCGGGGTCTCCTCGCCGGCCGGGAAGAAGATCGCGGTGACCAGGTGCGGGCTGCGGTCCGGCGTGGGCTCGTTGTCGACCACGTTCCGGAGCACCGACCGGAGCCCATCGATCAGCATCGTGAGCTCGTCGGGGCGCAGCCACAGGACGCCCTGCCGGTAGCCGACCCGGTCGGCGGTCGGATCGGCGCCGGGCCGGTCGAGATAGGAGTTGAACTCAGCGAGCACCGCGGCCATCCCGACCGCGAACGCGCGGCGATGGTCGTCCAGCGACATCGCTGCGGCCACGTCGGCGCCGATCGCCGCCCGTTCGTGCCGCAGCCGGTAGTGGCGCTCGACCGCGCCGCGCACGCGCTCCTCGCGCGCCACCTCCAGGACGCCGGCGTCGGCCAGCACCCCGACGTGCCGGTACACGCTCGTCTTGGGGACGTCGGGCAGTCGGGCGCACAGATCGGATGTCGTCCGCGTCTGTCCGCCGGACATGGCGAACACGATGCGCAGCCGGACCGGATGCACGAGCAGGCCGAGCGTATCCACGAGCCGACGATCCCACATCTGGTACCGTTTCCAAAGTTGGGAATGGCTGCGGCGAGGGGTCTGCCATGAGCACGAACGCGAGGGCGGCGATGCAGGACCGACCACCCCTGGGGCGGTACTTCGACGTGGGGGGTCGCCGCTTGCTGCTGCACAGCTCGGGAAGCGGGGCTCCGGCCGTGGTGTTCCTGGCGGGGGCCGGCGGGGTCGGCCTGGACTACTGGGACGTCCAGGAGAAGGCTGCCGAGCTCACCACGAGCGTGGTCTACGACCGGACCGGGACGGGGTGGAGCGACCGGGTCGCCGTTCCGCTCAGTTCGGCCGAGGTGACCGAGGAGCTGCGCGAGCTGCTGCGGGCCGCCGGCACGCCCGCTCCCTACGTGCTGGTCGGCCACTCCCTCGGCGGCCTCTTCGCCCGGCACTACGCGACGCGCTTTCCCGACGAGGTGGCCGGCCTCGTCCTCATGGAGACCGATCACGAGGACTACGACTCCTACATGCCCCGCGAGCTGACCGAGATGCGGGCCGCGTGGGACCCCGACCAGGAGCTGCCCGACGAGCTGCCGGAGGAGGCCGTCCAGCTCTACCGCGGGCTGTTCGCGCGGATGATGGCGGACTGGCCGGAGGAGATCCGCGAGCCGCTCGTCGACCGCCACGTCAGTCCTGAATGGATCATGGACGGGTACGCGCTGGTGCCCTACCGCGACCGGTTCCTCGACGAGCTGCGCCAGGCAGGGCCGCTCCCCGACGTACCGCTGATCCTCCTCACCGCGATGGATGTCGACGACTTCAAGAATGCGGTGCTGATCGGCGAGTCCGATGCGCTGCTGCGCGAGGAGATCGAGGGCAAGCGGCGGCTGTACACCGACCTGGCCGCATCGGTTCCGCGCGGCGAGAACCGCCTCGTCCACGGCGCCGGACACGCCTCCATCCACTGGCGCCGCCCCGACGCGGTACTGCGCGCGATCCACGACCTGCTCGGCATGTAGTGCGCGGCGGTGCTCTGCGCCTCGTCCAGGTGTCCACGACGGCTGTGGTCGATCAACCGTGACAGCAGTTGCCGGGATCGAAAAATGTCCCGGCGGCGTCACGCCGAACGGGTTCGGCTGATGAGCTCGTAGACGTTCCCGTCCGGGCCGCGGAAATGGAACCACGACCCGCTGTCGTCTCGCTGGGTGTCGGTGAAGAACTCGATCCCGGCTGTCTCCAACTCGGTCCGCGCGCGATCCCAGCACATGCCCACCAGTACGTCGGTGGGCAGATGCGGGCGCACCGACCGTCCACGTGGTTCGAGTCCAGGAAGCACCTGATCGTCATCCGGGCGCCATGCACGCTTCATGCGTCCGGTGCTCGCCGTATGCGGGCGCCGTGCAGTCTCGCAGTTGCCCACGGTGGGCCCGAGTCGGTTGCTGACGTGTCGCAACTGGCGGGCCGCCGGGGCGTGGTGCGGCGTGGATCGCCGGTAGGGCCGCTTGCCTCAGGCGCGGCGTGGGCCGGTGACAGCCGTACCCGGACGTCAGCGGGCCGATCCCTGGCCGCACGTCCCGATGTTTCCGTCCACTCTGCCGCGCGGCGGCGACTGTCTGGAGTTTCGTCATGGGTCAGGTGTCTGTGCGCGAAGGCGAGGCCTTCGGCCTTGCTGTGCGTGCCGACGTCGACGCCGTGCGGCTGCGGCTCTCGCCGGTCGACCGGCTGTGGCAGGTGGTGCGGTGGCTGTGCACGCTCGCCGGAGCGGTCGTGGTGTTGTGGGTCGGGGCGGCGTTCCTGACGGCGGCCCCGGCATCCGCGGCGGCAGCGATACCGGTCGTGCAGGTTGCAGCCGTCAAGCAGGGTCTGATGAAGGAAGGCGGCATCAGCCCCGCAGGAAGCGGAGATGGCGACTCGGATTCCGGAGACGGCGATTCGGGTTCTGACGGTGGCGATGACGGTGGGGACTCCGGATCGGACTCGGAAGGCTCGGATTCGGAGAAGAAGTCGGAGAAGAAGGACTCCGGCGAGGAGGGCTCCGAGAAGAAGGAGTCCAAGAAGCGGGCGTCCGAGAAGCGGGAGTCCGAGAAGAAGGAGTCCGAGAAGAAGGACTCCGAGAAGAAGGACTCCGAGAAGAAGGACTCCGAGAAGAAGGACTCCAAGAAGAAGGACTCCAAGAAGAAGGACTCCAAGAAGAAGGACTCCAAGGAGCAGGAGTCCAAGGAGCGGGAGTCCGAGAAAGAGGAGTCCGAGAAGAAGGACTCCGAGAAGGAAGAGTCTCGCGAGCGGAACCCGGAGGACTCGGACGGCTCCGAGAGCCGGGAGGGGAACAGCTCGCGGGCCAGCCGGGCCGATACCGAGGACGGGTCGTCCGGCGATCGCAGGTCGGAGGAAAGCGGTCCGGTCGACGGCGGCGAGCGCACGGGTGAACGAACCTCGCGCCGGCAGTCCGACGACGAGGAGTCCCGCCGGGAGGAACGACGCTCCGACGGCAGCAGCCGCAACGCGGAGCGGGAGCCGGGCACCGAGAGCACCGGGGACGCCGGGGACGACGAGAGCCGGGAACCGGCGAACCAGGACCAGGCCGACCACGACCCGGCGGACCGGGAGAACACGAACGGCGGCGACCGCTCCGCCGCACAGGAGCCGGGTGGGACGCGTGAACGCGGGCAGGCGCGGGACTCCGAGGCTGAGGGCGTCGATCCGCAGACCGCCTCCGAGGGGGACGGCGGTGACCGCGCCGAGGAGGCCGGGGAGACCGTCCGCGACGAGCTCGCCGCGCGAGCCGGACGGCGCGACGGCGACGACGGCCAGGGGCGTGAAGATCGCCGCGATCGGACGCGGCCGGTCGACGGGGGCGGTGACCCGGCGGACCGGACCGAGACCGGGGCGCGCCGCAGCACGAACGACGGCCATCGTGACAGCGGCGCCGACCGGCCGGGGCTCGGACGGGACGAGGCCGACCGCGAGGATCTGGCGGCCCCCTGGAGCCCGACCGACACCGACGGTGAGGCCGACGCCGCTGACACCGACTCGGCCGACGTGAGCGCCTCCGTGCGGCGCCGGGCGGAGGGCAGCGAGGTCACGGGCGAGGCCGACCGCGGGGATCGGGTCGAGGCAGCCGACGACAGCGGGATCGGTGACGGGCGACGGTCCGGGGCCGAAGCGCTCGAGGAGCGCGATGAGTCGCCGGACGTGCGGTCGAGGGCGGGTGACGAGCGCGACCGGACCGCCGGACGAAGCGTGTCGGCGGCAGGCGACGACGGCGGTGCCGTGCGGTGGTCTGCGCTCGCCGAGAAGGTGTCGGATGATGCGCGGCAGCTGAGCCGGGGAGGCCGCGAGTCCCGCGAGGACGGGGACGAGCGCGAGAACCGGGACGCGGTCGTCGCGGCGGAGGACGTCTCGCGCGAGGTCACCGACTCCGTCGAGGATCTGGTGGAAGAGCAGGGCGACGATGCCGGCGAAGCAGCGCGGGACGTGCTGGCGCGCATCCCCGAGTGGGTCGAGGCTGCGTCCTCCGGGGAGGACATCAGCGACCGCGTGGAGGCGGCTCGCGCCGAGTGGGCCGAACGTGATCGTGACGATGCCGCCGACGGGGAAGACACCGACCGCGACGTCACAGGTCGCGACGGCACAGAGCGCGACGACATCGAGCGCGACGACGTCGCGCGGGCGGTGCGGGAGCTGACCGAGCGGATCGGTGGTGACCGGGGGCCGGCGCGGCGCAGTGGTGACCTCGATGACGACGGCGTGACGGGCACAGGACGGCTGTCGGACTCGGACGATCCCGATGGGGAGGCGGTCGGGTCGCCGGCCCGGGAGCGGTTGTCCGACGCGGATGATGATGCCGAGTCGGTACTGCGTGAGCGGTTCGAGGTGACGCGCGACGGGTCGGAGCAGGACGACGATGCCGGCGAGTCGGAGGATCTGCGTGAGCTGGCCGAGCGGGCCGGCGCGGAGACCGCGCAGGTCGTCGACCGGTTGGTGGCGCCGTCGGAGCGGCGTGGCGAGGTCGTGATGCGCGACGCGTCGGACCGGCGCCCGCGGGTGGACGCCGAGGAGCTGGATCGAATCGGTGACCGGGTGGTCGAGGTCGTCCGGGAAGCGGTGGAGTCCGACGGCGATGCCGACGGTCTCGGCGAGGATCTCGCCGATGCCGTGAACGAGCTGGCCGATGAGGTGTCCCGGTCGGTTCGGTCGCGTGAGGGGCCGTCGGATCGGCCGGAGCCGCAGCAGGCCGTGCTGACGCGGGACGTGAGCACCAAGAACGCGGGCGAACGTCAGGTCGCGCCGGGCGACGGCGATGACGCGATCCCGGCCGACGGGACCGACGCCGACTCGTGCGAGGCGTCCGGCGGTGGATGCGCGGAGGGGACGCTGAGTTCGCGCCTGTTGTCTGCAGAGAGCGCGCGTGGTCCTCCGTCCTCGGCGCGCCACTCCGATGATGACGAGGATGAGGACGAGTACTCCGATTCCGAGGAGCTGACAGAGCAGGTTCTGCGGGACCGGATCGAGACGGACAAGAGCGCGGAGGCGCTCGAGGAGAGCCGCCGCGAGGTCGCGGCGGGTGAGAAGACGGCCGCTGAGCACGCCGAGCAGGAGGCCGCGCACGAGCGGCGGGTGGCGGAGGCAGAAGCGGCCAGGGCGGAACTGTCGCCCGAGCGGGTCGAGCTGATCGACGAGGTCGTCGACGGGCACCGGGAGCTGGCGGACCGCGAGGAAGAGCTGGCGACCGAGGAGCGGATGGTCGCGGCGGGCACCACCTCCGAGCGTGAGCACGAGCGCAACGTCGCGGATCACGAGGAGCGGCGCGACGAGGTCTACGAGGCCACCGACGAGCTGATGGACGCCACCGGGCACGACCTGGACGTGGTGTCCGAGGACGACCTCGACGGCGAGGGAGCGGTCTCCGGTTGCGGGTCGAGCGGTGTGTTCGTCGGATGCGGGGCGGCGACCGAGGACGCCGACGGCGAGCGCGACTCGGATCGGTGCGTGGCGCTGTCGGGTGTGTCGGGGTGCGGCGCGTCGTCCAGGTCGGGGGACAACGAGGCATCCGCGTCGTGCGACGTGTCCGGCGGTTGTGAGAGCAGCGCTGCCGCTCGCGACGAGGACGGCCGGGCTACCCAGGCGTCGGCGCGCTGCAGTGGAGTGTGTGAAGAGCGTTCCCGGGCCGTGCCGGACGGCGCCTCGGCGGACTGCCACAGCACGAGTGGGTCGTGTGAGAGCAACAGCTCCGGGAGCGACCGCGCCGGCGGGGCCAGGATGGCGAGCAGCGACGGTGAGGGCACGGCCGACCGGGTGGATGCGGCGGCAGGCGCCGGCAGCGCGTCGGCACGGTGCCAAGGCGGCGACTGCGCGACGTCCAGCTCGGTGGAGCTGGACGAGGCCGGTGAGGCCGAGGCAGAGGCCGAGGTCGACTGTGGCGCCGGTTGCGCCGGTTCGGCTGCCACGTCGACCGCCGCAGATCACCGTGCCGGGACCGCGGGTACCGCGACACAGGCGCCCGAGGCGGCCACGGACGCCACTGCGAGCTGCACGGTCGGGGGCGGCGGGTGCCGCGCGGTCTCCGAGTCCGACGTCGACGGGTCGGGTGACGGCTTCGACATCGACGGTGCCGCCCGCGTCGAGGTCGACTGCGCCGAAGCGCAGTGCTCCGGGAGCGGGACGACCGCGACGAGCGGGTCCGCGGACGGAGCGACGGCCGGAACGCGTCGCGACAGCCGTGGGACGGCGTCGTGCGAGGTGCGGGGCGGCGGGTGCGAGGCGACGAGCCGAACCGGGACCGAGACGTCGATCGACGAGTCCGAATCCGAGTCCGCGGACGGGCCGGCGCTGTCGGACGGCGATGCGCTGGTGACCAGCTCGTCGGAGGTGACCGTCGACTGTGGTGGCGTGGCCGGCTGCACGGGCAAGGGCGCGACGGCGGCCAGCGCGGATGCGGCGAGCGGGACCGGTTCCCAGCGGCTCGGCGAGGGATCGTCCAGCTGTGAGATCAGCGCAGGCGCCTGCATGGCCGACAGCCACGCCGTCGCGGACGGCTCGTCCGGCAGCGTCGATGGGCCGGGCGACACCGCCAACTCCACCGGCACCGCTTCGGCGAACGCCGTCGTCGACTGCGCGGGCGTCGCCGGGTGTGGCGGCAAGGGTGCGAGCGGCACCCGGGCGAAGGGCGTCGGGGTCGCGGCCGGTGGCGCGTCCGCACCGGTGCGTGAGACCACCGGCACGTCGAGTTGCGAGGCCAACGCCACGGGGTGCGTGTCGGACTCGACGTCGCGTGTGAGCAACGACCACGAACCGACGGCCGCCGACGCCTGGCTGGCCGACCGCAACGCCGAGTCCGCCGCCCGCGCACTCGCGGCAAGGGTCGACTCGGTCCCGAGCACGGATCCGGCGGCACCGGCCCCGGCGGAGGAGACGGAGCGGACGACCACGACCGGCGACACCGGACCGCTGATCGCGTGGAGCGAGGCGCACGCGCGGGTCGCCTGCCAGACCGCCGACTGCTCGGGGCGGGCCGGCAGCGCCACGACCGGCTCCGCGTCCGGCGACGTGGCGTATCGCGACAGCGTGGGCACGACGTCCTGCGAGACCCGCGGCGCGGGCGGCAGCTGCGGGGCGGACACGAACACGCTGGTGCAGAACCGCTCCGAGCCGGTGATGACCGCGCACGGACCCGTGCAGGTCTCCGGGCCGGTCAGCGTCTCCCGCTCCAGCGCGCAGAGCACCTGCCCCGTGGGCTCGATGTCGTGCGGCGGAAAGGCTGCGAGCGAGACGAACGCGATCGACCTCGGTGCCAGCGAGCGGCGGCGGGGCTCGAACAGCACCGCGGCCTGCACGGTTGCCGGCGGCGGCTGCACCGGCCAGACGGCTTCCCAGGCCTCCAGCGCCCCTGAGTTCGTCATCTACGACGCGGTCACGGAGCAGCCCGCCGCCGACCAGCCCCGCAGCGGACCGTCCGGCAACTCCCGGACCAGCGCGGTCCTCGTCGGCTGCGGCATCGGGTGCACCGGGACGGTCGAGGAAGAGATGAACAACGGCGTCGGCAACGTCGGCGACGGCAACAACGGCGACTACAACATCGGGAACCTGAACCAGGGCGACCACAACGTCGGCGACCGCAACATCGGCAACCACAACAAGGGCGATCTCAACCTCGGCGACCACAACACCGGCGATCGGAACGTCGGCGACCACAACGTGGGCGACCTGAACGTCGGGAACCACAACATCGGCAACCGCAACGTGGGGCACCGCAACCGCGGCGATCTGAACCGCGGCTCCGCGAACAAGGGCGACCGCAACCTCGGTAGCGGGAACACCGGAAGCGGGAATGTCGGGGACGGCAACAGGGGTGACCGCAACCGAGGCAGCGGCAACACCGGCAGCGACAACATCGGCAACGGGAACGTCGGCAACGCCAACCGGGGCAACAACAACCACGGCCACAACAACCAGGGCCATGGGAACCGGGGTAGCAACAACCACGGCAACCGCAACATCGGCGACAACAACCGCGGCAACGGCAACCGGGGCAACGGGAACCGGGGCAACAGCAATACCGGAAGCTACAACGTCGGCAACGGCAACATCGGCAACCGGAACCGGGGGAACGGGAACCGGGGCAACGGCAACAGCGGTAGCTACAACATCGGCGACGGGAACGTCGGTAGCTACAACCGGGGTAGCTACAACGTCGGCAACTCGAACGTGGGTAGCTACAACAGGGGCAATGGCAACGTCGGCAGCTACAACCGCGGGAACTATAACGTCGGCAACTCGAATGTCGGTAGCTACAACAGGGGCAATGGCAACGTCGGCAGTTACAACCGGGGTAGCTACAACGTCGGCAACTCCAACGTGGGTAGCTACAACCGGGGCGACGGCAACGTTGGTAGCTACAACCGGGGGAACTACAACATCGGCAACTCCAACGTCGGCAACCACAACCGCGGCGACGGCAACGTCGGCAACTACAACGTCGGCAACTACAACGTCGGCGACCGGAACATCGGTGACCGCAACATCGGAAACGACAACCGAGGCAACGACAACCGGGGCAATGGCAACGTTGGTGACCGGAACGTGGGTGACCGGAACGTCGGGAACGACAACCGGGGTAACGACAATGTCGGTGACCGGAACGTGGGTGACCGGAACCGGGGTAATGACAACCGCGGTAACGACAACGTTGGTGACCGGAACATCGGGGATCGGAACGTCGGGAACGACAACTGGGGTGACGACAACGTTGGTGACCGGAACGTGGGTGACCGGAACCGAGGCAATGACAACCGGGGTAACGACAACGTTGGTGACCGGAACGTGGGTGATCGGAACCGGGGTAATGACAACCGGGGTAACGACAACACCGGTGACCGGAATGTGGGTGATCGGAACGTCGGGAACGACAACCGCGGTAACGACAATGTCGGTGACCGGAACGTGGGTGACCGGAACCGGGGTAATGACAACCGGGGTAACGACAATGTCGGTGACCGGAACGTGGGTGATCGGAACCGGGGTAATGACAACCGGGGTAACGACAACACCGGTGACCGGAATGTGGGTGATCGGAACGTCGGGAACGACAACCGCGGTAACGACAATGTCGGTGACCGGAACGTGGGTGACCGGAACCGGGGTAATGACAACCGGGGTAACGACAACACCGGTGACCGGAATGTGGGTGATCGGAACGTCGGGAACGACAACCGCGGTAACGACAATGTCGGTGACCGGAACGTGGGTGACCGGAACCGGGGTAATGACAACCGGGGTAACGACAACACCGGTGACCGGAATGTGGGTGATCGGAACGTCGGGAACGACAACCGCGGTAACGACAATGTCGGTGACCGGAACGTGGGTGACCGGAACCGGGGTAATGACAACCGGGGTAACGACAACACCGGTGACCGGAATGTGGGTGATCGGAACGTCGGGAACGACAACCGGGGCAACGACAATGTCGGGGATCGGAACGTCGGGGATCGGAACGTCGGGAACGACAACCGGGGCAACGACAACACCGGTGACCGGAACGTCGGGGATCGGAACGTCGGGAACGACAACCAGGGCAACGACAACCTGGGCGACCGGAACGTCGGTGACCGCAACCAGGGCAACGACAACCGCGGCAACGACAACGTGGGCGATCGGAACGTCGGTGACCGGAACCTGGGCAACGACAACCAGGGCAACGACAACGCCGGGAACGGCAACATCGGCGATCGGAACACGGGTAACGGGCTGCGTGGCAACGACCAGCGGCAGGGTTGGGACCCGGGCGCGGCGCCGACGGTCGCCGGGGTCGGCGTGGACCTGGCCAACAACTACTACCGGGGGATCGGCACCTACAACGATGCCGCCACCCGGCACGAGCGGGCTGCGGCGAGGGCGAGCACGCCGGAGGCGGCCGCTCGCCACCAGCGGCT
Source organism: Pseudonocardia hierapolitana (assembly GCF_007994075.1). Lineage (NCBI taxonomy): Bacteria > Bacillati > Actinomycetota > Actinomycetes > Pseudonocardiales > Pseudonocardiaceae > Pseudonocardia > Pseudonocardia hierapolitana. The sequence goes on from NZ_VIWU01000001.1 coordinate 6,742,863, forward strand.
CGCGGACTACTACCGCCAGGCGTCGAGCCAGCTGAGGGACATCACGCAGCGGCGGGTGCCGCGGGGGATCCACGGGCACATCCCCGAAGGCGCGCAGCGGTTCAGCGCGCGCACCGCTGCGGACCCGATCAACCGTACGACCGGGCCGGACGGGAGCCGGGTGATGGGGGACAGCCGGGTCAAGGAGACCGTCCGTCGCGGGCTGACCAAGGTCACCGGGGCGAGCACGATCATCGGTGTGGGAATCGATGTCGCCGCCGGAATCTCGGGTGGCGAGGACCCGGCGCACGCGGTCGGTCGGGCCGGCTCGACCGCGATCGTCGGTGCGGCCGCGGGTGCCGGGGCGCAGGCGGCGATCATTGCGGCCGGGGCGGCGGCCGCGGTTCCGGTCGCGGGGTGGGCGGTCGCGGGCGGCATCCTGGTGGGTGTCGGGGCCTCGATGCTGTTCGCCAACACGAACGTCGACGACTGGATCGGGGACCGCGCCCAAGACGCGTGGGGCGGGGTCAAGTCCGCGGGTCGCGCTGTCGGCGACTTCTTCGGCGGCCTGTTCTAGAGGAGGTGGTGGTGTCGAACGGGGATCTGCCTCCCGCACCGGACTCGTCCGGGCAGCGGAGGCCGCCGACCGCGCCGCGCGTCGACGGTCCTTGGCAGGGTGAGCGCTACCGGCTGAAGGCCGCCCACCACCAGGTCGCCGACCGGCTGTTCGTCGCCTCGACCGGGCAGGGTGATCCGTTGCTGGAGAGCGTCGCGGCCCGCCCGCCGAGACGCCTGCGGGACGCCGCTCTCGGGGCGGTGTACATGGTCCTGCCGGTCGCCGTCGTGATCGCGCTCGTCGTGTGGTTCACGGCCGAGGACCGGACGCTCGCCTTTCTGATCTCCGCGGCCGTCGTCGCGGCGGTTGCCGTGCTGGCGTTCTGGTACAACGCCTCCGAGCCGACCGTCGTGCTGCGGGCCGGTGCGCGTGCCGTCGCCGAGGTGGACGCGGACGGCGCCGGAACCCACCTACCGCTCTACGAGCTGCGCTCGGTCAGCGTCACGGATTCGCCGCGAGGTCTCGCGCTCCGGCTCGTCGGGCCGGCCGGCCAGCGGCTCACCCTGCCGTTCGGGCTGCTGGAGGCCAATCAACGGCTCTGGGATCTCGTGTACAGCGGCATCCGGCACTCGGAGGAAGGCGGCGCCGAGATCGACGAGCGCACGCGACGGGTGCTCCACCTGCCGCCGCGCCGTTCCGAGACCGGCGCCTGAACGACGATCGGGCGTTCCGGCTCGAGACTTCAACGAGCGCAGGCGCCGAATAGTCCGGCCCGTCCCCCTCGAGTCGATCGCCGAGGGTGATCGGGAGGCGGCTGCACGCATCAGATGAGTGATCACCCGCTACGGTGAGCCGTCGTCGTCGGCAGCGGACAGGTCGGGGACCTGTGAACAACGAACCCAGATCGATCTTCCTGGGCGAGCTCCACTCGGGACACCGAGGCAAGCCGATCTTCATCGAGCGCGCGGGCGGGCACGGGCTCAGCGGCATTCTCAGCGAGGTGCACCACTACGGGACCTCCGATGGGGCTCGTACGCGCGTCGTCGTGGTGTGGTGGCCTGACGTCGAGATTCCGGTCGACCTCGCCAGCGACGACACGGCGATCGTGCACCTTCCCCCCGGGCCGTGAGCAGCGCGGGACGCCGAGCGGGCGCCGTGGGACGACGTCGCCTACTCGTCGACGTCGTCGGTGCCGCGACTGCTACCGGTGTCGACCGGCGTGTCCTCGCTGCCGGCGCTGCTCTCGCCGTCGCGATCGTCGCCGTCGCGATCGTCGCTGTCGCTGTCGCTGTCGCTGTCGCTGTCGCTGTCGCTGTCGCTGTCGCTGTCGCTGTCGCTGTCGCTGTCGCTGTCGCTGTCGGTGTCGGTGTCGCTGTCGGTGTCGCTGTCGGGGTCGGTGCTGACGGCGTCGGTGTCGTTCCCGTTGTTGCCCGCCCGGGGTTCGTCGGATTCGCCGGTCGGAGTGTCGCCTGCCGGCTCGGCAGCGTGTTCGGCGGTCTCGGGATCCTCGGCTGCCGGGGTCGCGTCGTCGCTCTCGGCCGGCCGGTCGGTGGGATCGGGCTCGGGCTCCACCGGTTCAGGGGTGTCCTGGTCCGCGTCCTGCTCGTCGGCCGCGTTGAGCTGCAGGGCGGGCAGCTCGAGGTCGGGGAGTGCCAGTTCCGCGGGCCCCAGCGCGAGGTCCGGCGTTTCGATCTGCGTGGCCGAGACGGTCACGGCGGGGAGTGTCAGCGCGGGCGGCGCGTCGGCGGACAGCGCGACCCGGGCGCCGGAGACGTCGACGTCGGGTGTCGTGACGCTCGCCCCGGAGGCGGTGACCGCGCCGACCTGGACGTCGGTGACATCGACGTCCGGCAGGCCGATCTCCGCTGTTCCGGTGACCGCCTCCAACCCGTCCCGGTCGAGGGTGGCGCGGACCGTCGGGGGATCGACGACCCCGGCCCCTGCGGTCACGGCAGGTGCGCGGACCGGACCGACCACGGGCAGCTCGAGGCCCGCCGCCGGCAGGTGCGCCGCAGGCGTCGTCAGCGTGGGTGGGTACAGCGCCGCACCGATCGTCGGCCCTCCGGAAGAGGGACCGGGGCCCGGTGCGCCACCGGGGCCGCCGTCGGGCGGTGCTCCGGGATCAGTGGTGCCGCCACCGGGAGCAGGCGCGCCGGCGCCCGGTGGGTACGGCCACGGCCCCGTCCCGCCGGGCGGCGCGTCGGTTCCGGTGGGCGGGAGGCTCCCGGGCAGGGATGCGATGGGCCCGGTGGGTGCCGCGCCCGGCGTTGCCGGGTACCGCACGGCGAGGACCCGGCCGCCCTTCTGCTGCGCAGCGGCGTGGACCGCCGCGGAGTCCACTTCGGAAGGGAGGGCGTCGGCGAAGAGCTCTCGCACCGCGGCGGTGACGAGGCTGCCAGCGTCGGCGTGGTCGGCGAGTGTGCTCTCTCCCGGGAGCCCCAACAGGTCGGTGAGCGGTGGTGGGGCGTCGGAGCCGGCCCAGGGGGCCGAACGACCCGAGCCGTCGTCGACCACCGCGGGCGCGAGGACCGTGGTGGCGGCGAACAGCACGCCCGCCACCGCTGCCGCTTTGCGGCCGCCGTGGCGGGGCGGATCGGCGGGCGCCGCCGCGATCCGGGCGTGTCCGCGCGGCAGCAGTGGCCGGTCCGCCGCGTGCGGGCCGCGCCCTTCGCGGCGCAGGAGGGCCGCGACCGAGACCCCGTCGCCCGAGTTGCGTCGGGGTTGCACGGGGACGGGGGTGCCTCGGTACCGGGCGAGCAGCTCGGCGACGGTGATGGCCTCGCCGCCTCGAGGGTGAGGGCGGTGCGGGCTGGCGGGCGGTTGCACGGGTGACGCCTTCCTGCTGGCGTTCGAACAGGCGGTGGGCAGCTGAACAATCGCCTCCCGCCGCCGTCCCGTTGCGGCCCCGAGAAGGGTCGGTCCGCTCGTTCGTCCCCCGTCACCCGAACAGCTCGACGGCTCCCCGCAGGCCGCCCGGCGCTACCCGGCGCCCGCCCGTCGACGCCGACCTCGGTGAACTCCTGCCGGCGGCCGACAGCGGGAAGTCCGAACGGCGCAAGCAGGGAGATCGACGCGGCCTGCAACGAGTTGCCGCGCCGTGCGGCGGCGTCACCGTCGGTGATCGACCTTCACCCGGATGGTGCTGATCGTTAGAGTCGCCGCCACACCTGCGACGCCTCGACCCGGACGTCCGTCTCAGGCGTTGGAGAGGTCCGCGACCGGATTTCCGTTGACCGCGTTCGACAGTTGCGGAACCAGCTGGTCCAGCGCATAGAGCAGTGCCTTCGGGCCGCTGTAGGAGAGCGCTCCGCTCAGGTTGGAGTCGAACGTCGTGTAGAGCGTGCGGTCGCTCTGCACGACGCCCAGCCGGGCGAATACCGGTGAAGCCGTCATCTGTTGCTTGGTGGCGCCGTTGACGAACAGCACGTCGCGGTCCATCAGTGCGAGCTGTTCCTCGCTGAGGTCGCCGACGTGCTCCTGGGCCTCGAATCCGAGTGCGTCGAACAGCGCGCGGCGCGGATCACCCTTGCCGATGAGGTAATGCCCGCCGTTCTCCGGGCCGAAGTCCTCGACGAGGACCTTGCCGGCGAACCCGGGGTTCGCGGCCTTGGCCGCTTCGATCTTGGCGTTCACCTCGTCGACGAGGGTCTGCGCCTCGGCCTCCTTGCCCAGCGCCTTACCGGTGAGAAGCAGCTGGACGTTCCACGGAGTCTCCTCGTCCGGGTACTCGCCGGACTGGATGACCGTCGGAGCGATCTGGGAGAGCCGGTCGTAGGTCGGCCGGTCGACGGTCTCGTACACGGCGAAGATCACATCGGGTTTCGCCGCGGCGACGGCCTCGTAGTCGATCCCGTCGCCGCCCATGGTGGCGACGCCCTTTCCGCCGGTGGCCTCCTGCACCCAGGGGTAGTTGTCGTAGCTGTCGAACCAGGCGCGGGTCACGATCGGGACGATGCCCAGTGCCAGCACGAAGTCCTGGTCGTTCCAGCCGACGGTGACGACGCGGGCGGGGTCTTTCGGAACCTCGGTCTCGCCGAACTTGTGCGAGATGGAGACCGCCTCGTCCGAGGGGCCCGGGGCCGGGGCGGAGCTGCAGGCGCCGACCATGGCGATGGCGAGAAGAAATGCGACGAGCGCGGCCAATCGGACACCGTGACCTCGGAGCTTCCAGCGGGCTACGCCGGAGAGGCCCCTGTTGCTGTGTCCGCTGTGACTGGGTTGCATCGACACCCCTTCGAGAAGTTAGCTGAGGCTAGCATTACCTCACGTGGCCAGGTAGGAGTCGGTGGCGCACCGGCGCCGCGGCCGGAAGGTGATGTTCGCAACGTTGCTCGAAGGCCGGTGTAGTTAGGCTAGGCTTCGCTCATCTCTCGGGGGAAAGGTGATCATGTCGCTCGTCATGTCCGAGGAGGCCATGCCTCCGGGGATCGCGGAGCCGCACGCCGAGGGGGATGAGCCCCTGGACGTCGTCGGCGTGGGTTTCGGGCCGTCCAACCTCGGCCTCGCCATCGCGATCGAGGAGTACAACGCGACGAACCCGCGACCGGTCCGGGCCGAGTTCGTGGAGGTCAAGAAGCAGTTCGGGTGGCACACCGGGATGCTCCTGCCCGGCACCACCATGCAGATCTCCTTCCTGAAGGACCTCGCGACCCAGCGCAACGCGCGCAGCCGCTACAGCTTCGTGAACTATCTGGCGGAGCGGAACAGGCTCACCGAGTTCATCAATCATCAGACCTTCTTCCCGACCCGGCTCGAGTTCCACGACTATCTGTTCTGGGCGGCGGAGTCGGTGTCCGCGCGGGTGCGGTACGACACGAAAGCGGTCGCCGTGCGTGATGCCGACGGCCGGCTCGAGGTCGTCGTGGAGGGACCCGACGGCTCGTACGCCTTGCCCACCCGGAACGTCGTTCTCGCCGGAGGACTGACACCCCGGCTGCCGAGCGGGGTCCGGCCTTCCGTGCGGCAGTTCCACAACCACCGTTTCCTCGACCACCTCGAGGAGCTTCCCGAGCTGCGGCACCAGCGATTCGTGGTGGTCGGCGCCGGCCAGAGCGCGGCGGAGGTCACCGAGTACCTGCACGACCGTTTCGGCGCCGCAGAAGTGCACGGGGTGTTCGCCCGCTACGGCTACAGCCCGGCCGACGACAGCCCGTTCGCGAACCGCGTCTTCGATCCCGCGGCCGTCGACGACTTCTTCTCCGCCGATCCCGCGGTGCGCAGGCAACTGCTCGACTACCACCGGTCGACGAACTACTCGTGCGTCGATCTCCCGCTGATCGAGAGTCTCTACCGGCGCGAGTACGCCGAGCGGGTCTCCGGTGCGCGGCGGCTCTTCATGCACGGCGCGTCGAGCGTGCGCGCGGTGCGGGAGGATTCGACCGGCGTGCGGGTGGAGGTCGTCCACAAGCCGACCCGGCGCGTGACCACGCTCGAGTGCGATGCCGTGGTGTACGCCACCGGATTCGATCCGATGCCGTTGCGCGACATCCTCGGGGATCTCGGCGGTCCGCAGATACCGGCCGACGGGCCGCAGGTCACCCGGGACTACCGCCTGCAGACTTCCGAGCGTCACTCCGGCAACATCTACCTCCAGGGCGGCACCGAGCACACGCACGGGCTCACCTCGTCGTTGCTGTCGAACATCGCGGTGCGGTCCGCCGAGATCCTGCAGTCGATCACCGAGTCGCTGCAGCCGACCGGCGACCGCGCATAGTGCCCATGGCGACGACCGGTTCACGTGTTCTGCTCGACGGGATCCGCCGCAACCGGCGCTGGCTGACCACGGGGTCGGCGATGTACGGCGGGCACCAGATCTGCGAGGCGCTCGTCCCCGTGGTCATCGGCGTGATCATCGACCGGGCGGTCGCCACGGGTGACGTCGGGGCGCTGGTCTTCTGGGTCGCGGTGCTGGCGGTCCTGTTCGTGGTGCTGTCGCTCATGTGGCGGTTCGGCGCACGCCTGCTGACCTACGCGGAGGCGGGTGAGGGGTGCGCCCTGCGCGTGGAGGTCGCCGGGAAGATCCTGCAGCCGCGCGGCATCCGATCCGACCTGCGCTCCGGCGAGTTGCTGACGATCTCGAGCAGCGACGCCGACAACGCGTCGTACCTGCTGGACTACATCCCCCGGATCGTCGCCTCGGTGACGGCGACGGCGGTGTGCGCGATCACCCTGCTGGTGATCAACGTCCCGCTCGGCCTCGCCGTGGTGGTCGGCACGCCGCTGGTGCTGGTGCTCCTGCACCTCGGCACCCCGCTCATCACGCGCCGGATCCAGCACCAGCAGGAGTCGGCGGGCGAGGCCGCCTCGGTGGCCACCGACCTGGTCTCGGGCCTGCGGCCGCTGCGCGGTATCGGAGCGCAGGACGCGGCCACCCAGCGGTATCGGGACGTGAGCAGGCGATCGTTGCGGGCAACGCTGCGTGCGGCGCGCACCCAACGCGGGTTCGAGGGGATCTCGACGACCATCAGCAACCTCCTGGCCGCAGGGATCGCCATCGCCGCGGGCTTGCTGGCGCTCGACGGCGCGCTCAGCATCGGGCAGTTCGTCACGGTGATCGGGCTCGCCCAGTTCCTCGTCGAACCGCTCGTCCAGCTGACCGTCGTGCCCAGCTGGGTCGCCGAGGCCAGGGCGTCGGCCAACCGGGTCGCGCTGGTGCTGTCGGCGCCGCCGCTCGTTCCGGATGGGCGGCGCGCCCTCGACGCCCCGCCCCACGGCCTCGACATCGTGGACCTGCGCTACCGGAGCATCGACGGCCTCGACCTGTCGGTGCGGCCCGGCGAGCTCGTCGGTGTCGTCGCACCACAGGCGGCCGACGCGGAGGCGCTGGTCACCGCGCTGTCCGGGCAGGTCCCGCCGGAGGACTACCGCGGCACCATCGCGGTCGGCGGGGTCGACCTGGCCTCCGTCGAGCATCGCGCGGCGCGCGCGGCACTGCTGGTCGAGCCGCACAACACGGACATCTTCACCGGAACGGTCGGTTCGAACATCCTCGTCGGCGACGCACCGACCAGCGATCCCGCCCTCCTCGACAGCACCTTCCTCGAGAGGGCGCTGCGCGCCTCGGCCGCGGACGACGTCGTGAGCACCCAGACCGGGGGGCTCGACACCGAGGTGTCGGAGCGGGGCACCAGCCTGTCCGGTGGGCAGCGGCAGCGGTTGGCCCTCGCCAGGGCGTTGTTCGCCCGGCCTCCGGTGCTGGTGCTGCACGACCCCACCACCGCCGTCGACTCGGTGACAGAACACGCGATCGCCCGCGGTCTGTCCCGGTTGCGGCACGGGCCCGGGCAGACGTTCACCACGGTGCTGGTGACCTGCAGCCCGATCCTGCTCGCCACCGCCCACCGGATCGTCATGATCGACGGCGGCGCCGTGCGTGCCACCGGCAGCCACGACGAGCTCGTCGACCAGGACAGCGAGTACCGGAAGGCGGTGCTCCGCTGATGACCCTGCTCCCCGTCGCCGGGCCTCGCGAGTCGTGGTCGTGGCTGTTCGCCGAGCTGCGCCACCATCTCGCGCTGACCGTCGGCACCCTGATGATCGGCATCGTCGCGGCGGCCGCGGCCGTGCTGCCGGCGTACGTCTTCGGCCAGCTGGTCGACCGCGTCCGCGGCCAGGAACCGGCGTCGTCGCTCGTGACCATCTCGATCGTCCTGGTCGTCGCCGCGGTCGTCGGCGGCATCAGCTCAGCGGCGGCGACGTACCTCACGACGAGGCTCGGCGAGACGGTGTTGGCCACGCTGCGCGAGCGCGTCGTGCAGCGGGCGTTGACGCTGCCGACCGCGGTGATCGAGAAGGCCGGCAAGGGCGATCTCCTGTCGCGGATCGGCGACGACGTCAACACGATCGGCCGGGCCGTCACGGAGGTCCTGCCGAAGGTCATCTCCTCGCTGCTGGTGGCGGTGCTCGGCATCGTCGCGATGACGGGACTGGACTGGCGGCTCGGGCTCGCCGGGCTGGCCGCGGTCCCGCTGTACGTCCTCGGCCTGCGGTGGTACCTGCCGCGGTCGGCTCCGATGTACGCCGACCAGCGCAAGGCGGTCGCGGCCCGGTCGCAGGCGTTGATGGAGAGCATGCTCGGGGCGAGGACCGTGCACGCCTACGGCCTGGAACGGCGGCACCTCACCGAGATCGACGCCGCCGCCGTCCGCGCGCGGGACCTCTCGATCGGGATCGTGACGCTGTTCACCCGGTTCGTGGGACGCACCAACCGCGCCGAGTTCGTGGGCCTGTCGGTGATTCTGATCGTCGGCTTCGTGCTGGTCCGCGGGGACCTGGTCACGGTCGGCGCGGCGACCGCGGCCGCGTTGCTGTTCCACCGGCTCTTCGATCCGGTCGGCACGGTGCTGCACAGCTTCGACGAGGTGCAGTCGGCAGGCGCGGGCCTGGCTCGGCTGGTCGGGGTGGTGAGCATCCCGGAGGAGGCGCCCGCTGCGCTCCGCGTGGCCCACACCCCCGAGGACTCCTCCCTGGAGCTGCGGGACATCGAGTTCGGCTACGAACCGGGCATTCCGGTGCTCTACGGGGTGAGCGTGCGGATCGAGGCGGGGGAGCGGGTCGCCCTCGTCGGGTCCACGGGGGCGGGGAAGACCACCTTGGCGGCCATCGCCGCCGGGTTGCTCGTCCCCACGGGCGGCTCGGTGCGCCTGGGCGGGGTCGCGCTGCGCGAGCTCACCTCGGACCAGCTGCGCGCCCAGGTGGCGATCGTCAGCCAGGAGGTCCACGTGTTCGCCGGGCCGCTGGTCGACGACCTCCGGCTCGCGCGTCCGGACGCCACGGCGGACGATGTGCGCGCGGCGCTGGCGTGCGTCGACGCGCTCGGCTGGGTCGACGCGCTGCCCGAGGGCATCGAGACGCGGGTGGGGGAGGGCGGACGCACCCTCACGGCGGCCCAGGCGCAACAGCTCGCGCTCGCCAGGCTGGTGCTGCGTGATCCGGGCGTGGCGATCCTCGACGAGGCGACCGCGGAGGCGGGCAGCCTCGGCGCGCGCGGGCTGGAGCTGGCCGCGGCGGCCGCGACGGCCGGCCGCACGACCTTGATCGTGGCCCACCGGCTGACCCAGGCGGCGGCCGCCGACCGCGTGATCGTGCTCGAACACGGACGCATCGTCGAGGCAGGCGCCCATTCCGAACTTCTCGCGGCCGGCGGACGGTACGCCGAGCTGTGGGGTGCGTGGCGGTCGCGGGCCACCGCCGTAGCCGACTGACGAGCGCCCTCCGAAAGGACCCTCCCGAGAGGACGAGGTGGGACTGGCATGACCATCGAGCGGGACGCGTTCGACACCCTGGCCGAGCGTCTCCGGGCGCTGGCCGAGTGGAACGACTCGACGCTGCCTTCGCACACCACGACCGTCGCCGAGATGTTCGAACGCGCGGTGCGTGCGCATCCCGACGCGCTCGCGCTGGTGGCCGGGAGCGGGGGAGGCGGGCGTTCGGTACAGCTCACCTACACCGAGCTGGCCGAGCGCGTGAACCAGCTCGCGCACCACCTCCTGGAGCGCGGGCTCACCGCGGAGCAGGTCGTCGCCGTCCACCTCCCGCGGTCGGCGGAGATGGTGGTCTCGGTACTGGCGATCATGGTGGCGGGCGGCGCCTTCGTGCCGGTCGATCCGGAGTGGCCGCAGCAGCGCCGCAGGCAGGTGCTCGACGACGCCGGTGCGGTGATGATGGTGACCGCCCCGGCCGGGACCGGCGCGCCCGAGGGCGGGTCGCTCGTGCCCGCGGCGGTGGTCGACCTCGACGCATGGGCCTACGCCGGGCTCCCCGCCCGGCCGCCCGCCGTGACCGTCGAGCCCCAGCGCCTGGCCTACGTGATGTTCACGTCCGGGTCGACCGGCAAGCCCAAGGGCGCCATGATCCGGCACGAGGCCATCTGCAACCGGCTGCAGTGGCAGGTGGAGAAGATCCTGGGCTTCGGGCCGGGGGACGCCGCGCTGTTCAAGGCACCGCTGTCGTTCGACATCTCGGTCAACGAGATCCTGCTGCCGCTCGTCTCCGGCGGCTACGTCGTCGTCGCCGAACCGGGCGGCGACCGCGATCCGCAGTACCTCCTCGACGTCATCGCCACCGAGGGCGTCACGTTCGTCTACCTCGTCTCCTCGATGCTCGACGTGCTGCTGGAGATGGCGCGCGGCACCGCGAAGCTCGACGGGCTCAAGCACGTCTGGTGCGGTGGGGAGGTCCTGACGCCGGAGCTGTTCGAGCGGTTCCGGGCGCAGCTGACCACCACGCTGTACCACGGGTACGGCCCCGCCGAGGCCACGATCGGCGTCTCGCACGTGATCTACCGGGACGACGCCGAGCGGATCGCCACCTCCATCGGGCGGCCCAACCCCTACACCCAGCTCTACGTGCTCGACGAGAACCTGCACCCGGCGCCGGTCGGTGTCGGGGGCGAGCTCTACGCGGGTGGTTTCCTGCTCGGCCGCGGCTACGTCAACGCGCCGGGTCTGACGGCGGCCCGGTTCGTCGCGAACCCGTTCGCCGACGACGGTTCGCGCCTCTACCGCACCGGTGACCTGGCGCGGTGGCACGAGGACGGGTCGCTGGAGTTCCTGGGCCGTGCCGACAACCAGGTGAAGATCCGCGGTATGCGCCTCGAGCTGGAGGAGGTCGAGGCGGTGCTGGCCACCCACCCGGGTGTCCGGCAGGCGGTCGTGATGGCGCGGGACAACGCCGCGGGGGCGAAGTACCTGGCCGGCTACGCGCTCGCCACCACGGTCGGCGAGGAGGATCTCCGCCGGTGGTGCGCCGACCGGCTGCCCGAGTACATGGTTCCCACCACGTTCACCGTGCTGGACGCGTTCCCGCTGACGTCGAACGGGAAGGTGGACCGGAAGGCCCTGCCCGAACCGCGGCGCGAGGGCAGGGCCGGGCGGGCGCCGCGCACTCCGCGCGAGCGCACGCTGTGCGGGATCTTCGCCGACGTCCTCGGGCTCCCCGAGGTCGGCGCCGACGACGACTTCTTCGCGCTGGGCGGCGACAGCATCGTCGCGATCGGGGTGGTCAGCAGGGCCCGGCGCGCCGGGCTCGTCCTGCGGCCGCGCGAGCTGTTCGAGCTGCGCACCCCGGCAGCGCTGGCGCTGGCCGCGAGCGATGCCGATCCCGCCGAGCGCGTCGCGACCGTCGAGCCGGTGGGCGGCCTGCCGGCCACCCCCGTCCTCGAGTGGCTCTGGGAGACCGGGCCGTCGGAGGGCTTCTACCAGTCCATCACCGTGCACAGCCCGGCCGAGCTCACGCCCGACCGCCTCACGGAGGTGGCCTCGGCGCTGCTGCGCCATCACGACGTGCTCCGCGCGGTGGTCGCGACGGGCGCCGACGGCAGGCCCACGGTCCGGGTGCCCGCCGAGGTTCCGGCGCCGTCCGTCACCCACGTGCGGCTGGGCGCGGACGAGTCCGTCGACGAGCGGCTGAGCCGGGAGACGGCCGCCGCCGTGTCCCGGCTGGACGCAGGCTCCGGCCGGATGGTCGAGTTCGTGTGGCTGGACCGCGGGAGCGAACGTCACGGCAGGCTCGTCGTGGCCGTCCACCACGTGGTGGTGGACGGCGTGTCGCTGCGCATCCTGGCCGAGGACCTGCAGGCGTTGTGGGCGGGCCGCACGCCCGATCCGGCGTCGACCTCCTTTCGGGAATGGGCGCTCGCCCTCGCCGACGCCGCGCGGGCGGGAGAGTTCGACGACGACCTCGCCTTCTGGCGGGAGGTGGCGGCCGCCCCGAACCCGGTGATCGGCCGCCGGGCACTCGACGCGGGCGTCGACACGGTCGCGACCGAGCGGGAGCTGACCGTCACGCTGCCGAGCGCGCTCACCGAGCCGCTGCTGGGCGCCGTGCCCGCCGCGATCCACGGCGGCGTCAACGACGCGCTGGTGGCGGCGCTGGCGCTGGCCGTGATCGAGTGGCGCGGCGAGGCTGCGGGCCGCAGGCTCCTCCTGGAGATGGAAGGGCACGGCCGGGAGGCCGAGCTGCTGACGGGGAACCTCGACCTCTCCCGCACCGTCGGCTGGTTCACCACGCTCTACCCCGTCGCCATCGAGGTCCCCGACGGCGGGTCGGCCGCGGTCGTCAAGGGGATCAAGGAGCAGCTGCGTGCGGTGCCCCGCAACGGGCTGAGCTACGGCGCATTGCAGTACCTCACGGACGCGCGTGCCGATCTCGCGGTGGCGCCCGCGCTGCTGTTCAACTACCTCGGCCGGTTCTCCGCTGACTCCGAGGTCGGTGAGGACCGCGACCCGCGCATGCCGCTGCCGCGCGCGCTCGAGATCAACGCCATCACCGTCGACACCACCGACGGTCCGGTGCTGTCGGCGCGGTTCAGCTGGCCGGCCGCCGTGCTCGACGAGGCAGAGGTCGGGGCGCTGGCCGAGCTCTGGCTGGAACGGCTCGGTGCGATCGCGGGCGACGAGACGGTCGCGGGGTTCACGCCGTCGGACTTCCCGCTCGTCGAGCTCGATCCGTCCGATGTGGACGAGCTGGAACGCGAGGTCCCCGACCTGCAGGACGTGCTGCCCCTGCTGCCCCTGCAGGAGGGTATGTACTTCCACGCGAGCTACGGGGACGACGCCGACGACACGGTCGACGCCTACCGGATCCAGCAGATCGCCGAGCTCACCGGCCCGCTGGACGCGGACAAGCTGAAGGACGCGGTCGCCGCGATGATCGACCGCCATCCCGCCCTGCGCGCCGGGTTCCGCGGTCTCGCCGACGGGCGCGTCGTCCAGGTCGTCAGCGGGCACGTCGACCTCGACTGGCGGGCGATCGACCTCACCGACCGGAGCCACGCCGACGCGGTGGCCGAGCTGGAGCGGGCGGCCGCCGCCGACCGGGCCCGGCCGTTCGTGCTGGCCGAGCCGCCGCTGCTGCGCTACAGCGTGGTGTCGTTGACCCCGACCGAGCACCGGCTGGTGCAGACGATGCACCACATCATCGCCGACGGCTGGTCGTACCCGTTGATGTTCAACGACATCGTCGACGCCTACCGCGGCACGCTGCGCGGCTTGCCCGCCGTCGCGCTGGGCCAGCACATCGCCGCGATCGCCCGCTCCGACGCGCAGGAGACGGGCGCCGTGTGGGCCGACGCGCTGGCCTGCGTCGACGAGCCGACGCTGCTCGTCGACGCCGACCCGGGTGCGGCGGTCGGGGAGCACCGCATCGTCGCCGAGGAGCTCTCGGCCGAGGCGACGGCGGCGCTGGCCCGGACCGCGCGCGACCTCGGCGTCACCCTCAGCACCGTCCTGCACGCCGCCTGGGGCCTGCTGCTGGGCGGCACCGTCGGCGAGGACACCGTCGTCTTCGGATCGACCGTCTCGGGGCGCGCCGGGAACTCCGTGCCCGGGGTCGACGCCGTGGTCGGGCTGCTGATCAACACCGTCCCGGTGCCGATGACGTGGGCGAAGGACGAGCCGGTCGGCGCCGTGGTGCGCCGGCTGCAGGACGAGCAGACCGCGGTGCTCGACCACCAGCACGCCGGGCTGGCCGAGCTGACCCGGTCGCGGGGTCTGCGCACGCTGTTCGACACGCTCGTGATCGTCGAGAACTTCCCCGAGGTCTACGCCCCGGCCGACGACGGCCTGTCGGTGCGCGGGTTCACGTCCACCACCTTCTCGCACTACCCCGTGTCGATGGTCGCCTTCCCCGGCGAGCGGTTGCGGGTGGAGGTGAAGTACGACGTCGGCCTGGTGTCCGAGGACCGTGCCCATCGGCTGCTGCGGCAGGTGACGCACGTCCTCGACCGGCTGGCGGCCGATCCCGGAGTCCCGGTCGGCCGACTGGAGCTGATCGGCCCGGACGAGCGGACGCTGGTCCTCGACACGTTCAACGACACCGCCCACGACCTGGGCGCCCCGACCCTGCGCAGCCGCTTCGAGCACTGGGCGGCACGCACCCCCGACACCACCGCCGTGGTGTTCGAGGGCGAGGCGGTCACCTACGCCGAGCTGAACGCGCGCGCGAACCGGCTGGCCCACCGCCTCATCGCGCAGGGCGTGAGGCGCGGGTCGGTGGTCGCCGTCGTGCTCGAGCGCTCGGTGGAGCTCATCGTCGCGCTGTACGCGGTGCACAAGGCGGGCGCGGCCTACCTGCCGGTCGACCCCGGCTACCCGGCCGAGCGGATCGCCTTCATGCTCGACGACGCCCGGCCCGCCCACGTGCTCGACGATCCGGCGGCCTTCCCCACCGACGGGGACGAGTCGAACCCGGACGTGGAGGTCACGCCCGCCGACCCCGCGTACGTCATCTACACCTCGGGCTCCACCGGGCGCCCGAAGGGCGTCGTCGTGCCGCACGGCGCCGCGGCCAACTTCCTGTCGTGGATGCAGGAGACCTACCGACTGGAACCGGGCGAACCCACCCTGCTGAAGACCCCGTCGAGCTTCGACGCGTCGCTGCGGGAGCTGTTCTGGCCGTTGATGTCCGGCGCCACGATGGTGATCGCGAAGCCGGAGGGGCACAAGGACGCGGCCTACCTCGCCGAGCTGATCCAGGCCCACCAGGTCACCACGGCCCAGTTCGTGCCGTCGATGTTCGGGGTGTTCCTCGAGGAACCCACCGTTCGCCGGTGCACCTCGCTCCGGCGCGTGATCTGCGGCGGCGAGGCGCTGCCCGCGGACGTCGTCGCGCGGTTCCGGGCCATCACCGAGCTGACCGGCGCCGAGCTGCACAACGTCTACGGCCCCACCGAGGCCGCCATCGACGTCACCGGCTGGGACACCTCGGAACGGCCGGACCGGCGGTCCGTGCCCGTGGGGCGGCCGGTCTTCAACACCCGGCTCTACGTGCTCGACGGGGCGCTGCGCCCGGTGCCGCCCGGTACGGACGGTGAGCTGTACATCGCAGGCGTGCAGCTCGCGTACGGCTACCTCAACCGGCCGGGGCTGACGGCGGAGCGGTTCGTCGCCGACCCGAACGCGGCGGGCGAGCGGATGTACCGCAGCGGCGACCTCGCCCGCTGGGACGACACCGGCGTGCTGGAGATCCTCGGCCGCAGCGACCACCAGGTGCAGGTGCGCGGCTTCCGGATCGAGCCGGGGGAGATCGAGGCCGCGCTGGTGGCCGCCGACGAGGTCACGCGCGCGGTGGTGGTGGTGCGGGACGGCCGGCTCGTCGCCTACGTCGTCGGTGCGGGGATCGACCCCGAGGCGTTGCGGGAGCAGGTGTCCCGGGTCCTGCCCGAGCACATGGTGCCCTCGATCGTGGTGGTGCTCGACGCGTTCCCGCTGACCCCGAACGGCAAACTGGACCGCAAGGCGCTGCCGGACCCCGACTTCGGCGGCCTCGTGTCCGACCGCGGACCGCGCACCGAGCGGGAGGAGCGGCTCTGCGGCCTCTTCGCCGACGCCCTGCGCCTCGAGCGAGTGGGGATCGACGACGACTTCTTCGCACTCGGCGGCGACAGCATCACCTCGATCGCCGTGTCCGGCCGGGCCCGCCGCGCCGGGATGCGGATCACGCCGCGGGACATCTTCCGGCTGCGCACCGTGCAGGCACTGGCCGCGGGCCTCGGCGACGCCCTCGACGCCGCCCTCGACGCAGCCCCCGCCCCGGAGGCGGATGACGGCGCCGGGCCGGTGCCGCTCACGCCGGTGATGGCGGAGGTCGTGCAGGACGGCATCCCGCTGGAGAACTTCTTCCAGTCCATGCTGGTGCGCACCCCCGCGTCGTTGACGCGCGGGGATCTCGAACGCATCCTGCGCGCGGTCGTCGACCGGCACGCGCTCCTGCGGGCCGCGGTCGACACCGGGGACGACACGAGCGGCGCGTGGGCGCTCCACGTGCCCGAGGCCGCGGGTGGGCCGGTCCCGATCACCGAGAGCACGGGTGACGCCGAGCCGTCGCCGGAGGTGGTCGAGCGCGCCACCCGGGAGGAGGCCGCGCTGCTCGACGCCCGGCGCGGGGTCATGCTGCGGGCGCACTGGTTCCGCGACGCGGGCCGGCTGCTGCTGGTCGCGCACCACCTCGTCATCGACGGCGTGTCCTGGCGCATCCTCACCGCCGACCTCGCCGCCGCCTGGCAGGCCCTCGCGGCGGGCCGCGAACCCGAGCCGGAGCCGGTGGGGACCTCCTACCGGTCGTGGTCGCGGATCCTGCGGCAGGCCGCGGAGAGCGGGGACTTCCGCGCCGAGCTCGGGCACTGGCGCGACGTGCTGAGCACACCCGACCCGGTTCTCGGCGACCGCGCCCTCGATCCGCGGACCGACGTCGACGCGACCACCGACACCCTCGACGTCGACCTGCCCCCCGAGGTGTTCGGGAGCCTCGCCCCGGCGATCCACGGCGGTGTCGACGACATCCTGCTCACCGGGCTCGCCGTCGCGCTGCAGCAGTGGCGGCGCCGCCGCGGCGTCGACGCGGGCTCGGCGGTGCTGCTGCGTGTGAAGGGGCACGGCCGGGAGGGCGACCTCTTCGACACGAGCGGGCGGCACATCGACCTGTCCCGGACCGTCGGATCGTTCACGAGCATCTACCCGGTCCGGCTCGACCCGGGTGAGGTGTCCTCGGCGGACGTGACCTCTGCGGGGCCTCGGCTCGCCCGGGCGGCGAAGCTCGTCAAGGACCAGCTGCGGGTGCCGTCGGCCGGCATCGGCTACGGCGTCCTGCGATACCTCGACGAGGACGCCGACCTGCCGGCGGTCACCCCGCAGATCGTGTTCAACTACCGCGGCCGGAGCGCCGGCGGTTCCGACGACGAGTGGGGTTTCACCAGCGTCGGATCCGGCTTGGACCCGCGCTCGCCCGTCGACGCGCTCGAGATCAACGTCATGGGGGAGGGAACCGGCGGCTCGGCGACGATGACCTGGCCGACCGGCATCCTCGCCGCGGGCGCGGTCGGCGAGCTGGCGTCGCTCTGGGTCGACGCGCTGCGCGCGCTCGTCGGGTGCGCCGAGCTGCGCGGGCACACGCCGTCGGACTTCCCGCTCGTCGACCTCTCCCTCGACGACGTGCAGGCGATCGAGGCGGCCGCCGCAGTGCCGGTCGCCGACATCTGGCCGCTGTCGCCGTTGCAGGAGGGCCTGTTCTTCCAGTCGCGGATCGCCGGCGAGGGAGACGTCTACCTCGCGCAGGACGCGTTCGACTTCGACTCCCGGCTCGACGTCGACGCGCTCACCCGGGCCTGCGCGCTCCTGCTGGAGCAGAACTCGGCGCTGCGGCTCGGCTTCACCGACAGCGGGCTGGACCGTCCGGTCGCCGTCGTCGCCGCCCGGCTCGAGCCGTCGGTGAGCGAGATCGACCTGTCCGGCTTGTCGGCCGGGGAGCGCGCCGAGCGCACCGAGGTGATCATGGCCGCGGACCGGCGCACCCCGTTCGACCTCACGCGCCCGCCGCTCGTACGGCTCACGGTGCTGCGCGGAGACGGGAGGGACCGGCTGCTCCTCACCCGCCACCTCCTGCTGTGGGACGGCTGGTCGCGGGAGCTCGTGTTGCGCAGGCTGTTCGGCGCCTACACGGCGGTGCGGCGCGGTGAGGCGCCACCCGAGCCGGTGCCTGCGCAGTTCCCCGACTACCTGGCCTGGCTGGCCGAGCAGGACGACGAGGCGTCGGCCGCCGCGTGGTCGCAGGCCTTCGCCGACCTCGCGGAGCCGACCATCCTCTTCCCGGAGGCCGTCGGCACCGATCCGGTGATCGCCACCCGCATGTCGGTGGAGCTCACCCCCGAGATGACCGCGCGCCTGTCCGAGCAGGCGCGCGCGATCGGCGTGACCCTGAACTCCGTCGTGGGCACCGCGCTCGGGCTGGTGCTCGGCCACGCGGCCGGCACCGACGACGTGGTGTTCGGCATGACCGTCGCCGGGCGGCCCACCGAGGTCGAGGGCATCGAGTCGGTCGTGGGCGTCTTCCTCAACACGATCCCGGCCCGCGTGCGCCTCGACCCGCGCGCCACCATGGCCGACGCCGTCCGCGGCATGCACGAGCAGCGCATCGCGATGATGCCGTACGAGTACCTCGGGCTCGGCGACGTCCAGCGCGCCGTCGGCAAGGGGCAGCTGTTCGACAACCTCTACGTCCTGCAGAACTTCGTCGACGACGAGACCTTCACCGACCTCGAGGCCGAGCACGGCATCCTCTCGGCGGCAGGCGTCGACTCCACCCACTACCCGCTGACCTGGGTGGTCTACCCGGGCGAGCGGCTGTGGATCAAGCTCGAGCACCGCAGCGACGTGGTGCCCCGGGATATCGCAGCGGCCCTGCTCGCGCGGCTGGAGCAGGTGCTGCTGGGGCTGGCCGACAACCTCGCGCAGCCGGTCGGCGAGATCGGCCTGCTGACGCCGTCGGACGCCGCGGCCCAGCACGCCGAGTGGGAGAAGGCGGTGCAGCCCATCGGGTCGGCCACCATCGCCGACCTCCTCGCCGAGCGGGCCGCCGCCCTGCCGGGCGAGACCGCCCTGGTGTTCGGCGACACCCGGCTCACGTACGACGAGCTCGACGCGCGCGTCAACCGGCTCGCGCACCACCTGCTGGCCGCAGGCGCCGCGCCCGAGCGCATCGTCGGGCTCGCGCTCCCGCGGTCCATCGACATGGTCGTGGCGCTGTTCGCGGTGCTGCGCACCGGCGCGGCCTACCTGCCGCTCGACCTGGAGTACCCGGACGAGCGGCTCGCGGCCATGACCGCCGACGCGCGGCCGATGCTGCTGCTCTCGACCAGCGCCGTGTCGTCGAGGTTCGCCGGGACGGCCGCCCCCGTCACCGACCTCGACACCCTGGACCTCAGCGCGTATCCCGCCGCGGCACCCGGCGCCGCCGAGCTCGGCGCGTTCGCGCCGGACCGGCCCGGACGCCTCGACCACCCCGCGTACGTCATCTACACCTCGGGCTCCACCGGCCGCCCCAAGGGCGTGGTCACCCCGTACCGCGGGCTGACGAACATGCAGCTCAACCACCGTGTCGAGATCTTCGACCCGACGGTCTCCGCCGCCGGGGGCAGGCGGCTGCGGATCGCGCACACGGTGTCGTTCTCCTTCGACATGTCCTGGGAGGAGCTGCTCTGGCTCGTCGAGGGGCACGAGGTCCACATCTGCGACGAGGAGCTGCGCCGCGACGCGCGGGCGCTCGTCGACCACTGCCGCCGCCACGGGATCGACGTCGTGAACGTGACGCCGACCTACGCCCAGGTCCTCATCGAGGAAGGCCTGGTCACCCGGCACCCGCTCGCACTGATGCTGCTCGGCGGCGAGGCGGTGCCGGACAGCCTGTGGACCGCGCTGCGCGAGAGCGACTCCCTCGGCTACAACCTGTACGGCCCCACCGAGTACACGATCAACACCCTCGGCGCGGGCACCGCCGAGAGCACCACGTCGACGGTCGGGCACCCGATCTTCAACACCCGCGCCTACGTCCTCGACGGCTGGCTGCGGCCGGTGGACGCCGGCGTGGTGGGGGAGCTCTACATCGCGGGCGCCGGGCTGGCGCGCGGCTACCTGAACCGGCCGGGGCTCACCGCCGAGCGATTCGTCGCCGATCCGTGGAACCCGGGTGGGCGCATGTACCGCACCGGCGACCTCGTGCGGCGCCGCCCGGACGGCAACCTCGACTTCCTCGGCCGCACCGACGACCAGGTGAAGATCCGCGGCTACCGCGTGGAGCTCGGCGAGATCGAGTCGGTGCTCGCCGGGCAGCCCGGCGTGCGGCGCGTCGCGGTGATCGCCCGCGCCGACGGAGCGGTGAAGAGGCTCGCGGCCTTCGTGGTGCCCGACGCCGGGGCCGACCGGGACGAACTGCCGTCGGCTCTGCAGGCGGCGCTGGCGAACGTCCTGCCCGACTACATGGTCCCGACGCTGTACGGCGTGGTCGACGACCTGCCGCTGACCGTCAACGGCAAGCTCGACACCGGAGCGCTGCCCGAGCCGCGGCCGGTGGCGCGGCGCGGCGGCCGCGCGCCCAGCACGGAGGCCGAGCGGGTGCTCGTCGGGATCGTCGCGTCGGTCGTCGGCCTCGGCGCGGACGAGGTCGGCGTCGACGACGACTTCTTCACCCTCGGCGGCGACAGCATCTCCTCGATCACGCTGTGCGGCCGGGCCCGCAAGGCCGGCCTGGACATCGCCCCCCGCGACGTCTTCCGCAAGCGGACGGTGCAGGCGATGGCCGCCGGGACGGCCGTCCGGGCCGAACGGCCCCGCGAGGTGCGGGACGTGGGCGTCGGCGCGGTGCCGACCACCCCGATCCTGGCGGCGTTCGAGCGGATGCCGCTCGAGAACTTCTACCAGTCGATGGTGGTGCGCACCCCGGCCGGCATGACCAGGGCCGAGCTGGAGACGGTGCTGGCCGCGATCCTCGAGCGCCACGACCTGCTGCGGGCCCGGGTGGACGCGGTCGGCTCGGCGGGCGCCTGGCAGCTGTGGGTGCGCGACCCCGGCTCCACCGACGTCTCCCGGCTGCTGGAGGTCACCGAGCGCAGCGGCCGTCCCACGCGTGCCGAGATGGCGGTGGCCACCCGCGCCGCAGCGGCGGCGTTGGACGCCCGCGGCGGGACGATGGTGCGGGCGCACTGGTTCCGGGACGAAGCCGGTGCCGGCTGCCTGCTGCTCGTCGTGCACCACCTCGTGATCGACGGGGTGTCCTGGCGCATCCTGACCGCCGACCTCGCGCAGGCCTGGTCGGCGGTGCGAGCGGGGCGCCCACCGCAGCTCGACGAGGTCGCCACGTCCTTCCGCACCTGGGCGCGGCGGATGCGGTCGGCCGCCGACCGCGGCCTGTTCCGCGGCGAGGCCGAGTACTGGCGCGACATCGTGTCCACGCCGGACCCGGATCTCGGCAGCCGGGCGCTCGACCCGGCGGTCGACGTCGCAGCGACCACCGACACGGTGACGCTGCGACTGCCCGCCGAGGTCACCGGGCCGCTGCTGTCCACGGTGCCCGCCGCGATCCACGGCGGTATCAACGACGTGCTGCTGAGCGCGTTCGGGCTCGCGGTGGCGCACTGGCGCCGTCTGCGGGGCCGGGCGGAGTCCTCGGCGGTGCTGCTCAGCCTCGAGGGCCACGGCCGAGAGCCGGAGCCGTTCGAGACCGATGGGCAGCTGGACCTGTCGCGGACGGTCGGCTGGTTCACCTCCCTCTACCCCGTGCGACTCGACCCCGGCGTGCTGGAGTGGGACGACGTCGTCGCGGCCGGGCCGCGGCTGGCCCGCGCCGTCAAGACCGTGAAGGAACAGCTGCGGGTGCCCGCGCGCGGCATCGGCTACGGCGTGCTGAACGACCTCGACGCCGAGGTCGACCTGCCCGACGTCGAGCCGCAGATCCTCTTCAACTACCTCGGCCGGTTCGGCGCAGGCGCGGAGGCGGACTGGGAGCCCGTCGGCGACTACGACGCGCTCGGCGAGGGCGTCGACCCCAGCTCCGAGGTGCGGGCGCTGTCGGTGAACGCGATAACCCATGACAGCGCAGCCCACGACACCGCGGCCGGCCCCGAGTTCTCGGCCGTGCTGACCTGGCCGACGGGCATCATGTCGCGCGCCGAGATCGAGCACCTGGCGTGGCTGTGGGAGGAGGCGCTGCGCGCCGTCGCCGCCTCCGCCGAGCTGGCCGGGCACACGCCGTCGGACTTCCCGCTCGTCACGATGACGATGGACGACGTCGCCGAGCTGGAGGCCGCGATCCCCGGCGGTCCCGCCGACGTGCTCCCGCTGCTGCCGCTGCAGCAGGGCATGTACTTCCACTCGGTGCAGGCCGTCTCGGGCGAGGTGGCCGACCGCGACCCCTACGTGATCCAGCACGTCCTCGAGCTGCGTGGCGCGGTGGATCCGGAGCTGCTGCGCCGTGCGGTGGAGGCCATGGTGGCGCGGCACCCGGTGCTGCGCGCCGGGTTCCGGGAGCTCGGGGACGGCCGGGTGGTGCAGGTCGTCGCCGGCCAGGTGTCCCCGGACTGGGAGGCGGTGGATCTGCGCGACCGGCCGGGCACGTTCGCCGACATCGCGAACGAGCGGTTCCGCACCGTCTTCGACCTCGCCGCGCCGCCGCTGCTGCGCTACACGCTGGTGACCCTCGCCGACGACCGGCACCGGCTGGTGCAGACCATGCACCACCTGCTGGCCGACGGCTGGTCGTACCCGCTGATGTTCGACGACGTCATGGCGGCCTACCGGCAGCTCGTGCGGACCGGGCGCACCGACCTGCCCGCGCCCGCGGTCACCTTCGCCGACCACGTCGCGCAGCTCGCCGGGCGGGATCCCGCCGCGTCGCGGGAGGCCTGGACCGGCGTGCTCGCCGGCGTCGACGGGCCCACGAAGCTGATCGACGTACCGCAGGGAGCCGAGGTCACGTCGCACGCCGACGTGCAGCACGAGCTCCCGGCGGAGGTGACGGCACGCCTCACCGACCGGGCGCGGGCCGCCGGGGTGACCCTGTCCACCGTCGTGCACGGCGCGTGGGGCCTGCTCCTCGGCCGCACCCTCGGCCGGGAACGCGTGGTGTTCGGCTCCACGGTGTCGGGCCGGGCGGGCAATGCGGCCGGCATCGAGCAGATCGTCGGTCCGCTGATCAACACCGTGCCCGTGCCGATGGCATGGGCGCCGGGCGAACCGCTCGACAGCGTCTTCGCGCGGCTGCAGGACCAGCAGCTCGCGGTGCTCGACCACCAGCACCTGGGGCTGGTGGAGCTGGCGCGGATCGCCGGCGTGAGCGAGCTGTTCGACACCATCGTGGTCGTCGAGAACTTCGCGGTCACCGAGCCGTCGGAACCCACCGCAGACGGGCTCCCGACCGCGGAGTGGATCGACGGTACCGACGCCGCGCACTACCCGGTGGCGCTGGTGGTGCATCCGGACGAGCGGCTGCGGCTCAAGATCACTTACGACACCGGGCTCGTCGAGGCCGGGTTCGCCCGGCGGCTCGTCGAGCAGATGGCGCTGTTCCTCGAACAGTTCGCCGACGACCCCGCGACCACCGTCGCCGGGCTCCGCGTGGGCGCCGCGCCCCCCGTCGGCCGCGCGTCCGTGCCGGACGCCGACGATCGCACCCTGGCCGACCGGTTCCGGCAGGTCGCGCGCGCCCACCCGGATGCCGTCGCCGTGCGCGACCGGCGGAGCGAGCTGACCTACGCCGAGCTCGACGCCCGCTCGGACGCGCTGGCCCACCGGCTCGCGGAGCAGGGGGTGCGGCTCGGGTCGCGGGTGGCGATCGTGCTGCCGCGGTCGGTCGACCTGATCGTCGCGGTGGTCGGGGTGCTCAAGGCAGGCGGCTGCTACGTGCCGATCGACCCGGGCTCCCCGGCGGCCCGCATCGCCTACATCCTCGACGACTCCGCGCCGGACTGCGTGCTGGCGGTGGACGAGACGGCGACCGTGCTGCCCGAGGGCGGCCCGCCCGTGCTCATGGTGGACGGCCCCGGCGCCGCAGGCGGTCCCGTACCCCTTGCCGGGCACCCGGACGCCGACGCCTACGTGATCTACACGTCCGGCTCCACCGGTCTGCCCAAGGGCGTCGCGGTGCCGCACCGCAGCGTCACCGCGCTGTTCGCCGGCGCGGCGGCCGACTTCGACTTCGGTCCGGACGACGTGTGGACGCTCTTCCACTCCTTCGCCTTCGACTTCTCGGTGTGGGAGATCTGGGGCGCGCTGCTGCACGGGGGCCGCCTCGTCGTCGTCGACCACGACGTGGCCCGCGACCCCGAACGGTTCCGCGCGCTGCTGTCCGACGAGGCCGTCACGGTGCTCAACCAGACGCCGTCGGCGTTCTACTCGCTGATCGCGGCCGATCGGGACAGCACGCGGCCGCTCGCGCTGCGCTACGTCGTGTTCGGCGGCGAGGCCCTGGATCTGCGCAGGCTGGCGCCCTGGTTCGAGCGGCACGGCGACGCGGTCGACGACACGGGCCCGCGCCTGGTCAACATGTACGGGATCACCGAGACGTGCGTGCACGTCACCGTCCGGGCGCTGTCCTGCGACGACGTGACGCGCACCGACAGCGTGATCGGTACGCCGCTCGCCGGTCTCACGGTGCACGTGCTCGACCGGTACCTGCAGCCGGTTCCGCCCGGGGTCACGGGTGAGGTCTACGTGGCCGGCGGGCAGCTCGCGCGCGGCTACCTCGACCGCGCGAGCCTGACCGCGGCCCGGTTCGTCGCCGACCCGAACGCGGCGGGGGAGCGGCTCTACCGCAGCGGTGACCTCGCCCGCTGGACCGAGACCGGAGAGCTGGTCTACCTGGGGCGCTCGGACCACCAGCTGAAGCTGCGCGGGTTCCGCATCGAACCCGGGGAGGTGGAGGCGGCGCTTCTGGAGCTCGACGGGGTCGACGGCGCCGCGGTGAGCGTGCAGCGCGACGCACAGGGGCGGCCGCGGCTGGTCGCGCACCTCGTCGCGCGCGATGCCGCGGACCTCGACGCGAACCTCGACGCGGTCCGCAGGCACGCGGCGACGGTGCTGCCCGAGCACATGGTCCCGGCCGTCTTCGCGGTGGTCGAGAGCCTGCCGCTGACGATCAACGGGAAGCTCGACCGGGACGCGCTGCCCGCGATCGCCGAGCCGCGCCGCGACCCCGTCGGCGAAAACGTCGGCACCGCGCAGGTGGGCGTCTCGGCCGAGGCGCTGGCCGCGTTGTTCGGCGAGATCCTCGGCGTCGACGCGCCCGGAGCGGACGCGGACTTCTTCGCGCTCGGCGGCGACAGCATCATCGCCCTGCAGCTGGTGAACCGGATGAAGCGGATCGGCCTGCGGGTGAGCCCGCGCGAGGTGTTCCTCCACCGGACGCCCGCTGCCCTCGCGGCGCTGGCGGCTCCGGAGGAGCCCGCCGTCCCCGAGGACGACCCGGACGCGATCGGCTCGGTGATGCTGACCCCGATCGTGCACCGGCTCGCGGAGCTCGGCGGCACCGTCGACCGGTTCAACCAGTCCGAGCTGTTGCTCACCCCGCCCGGGGCCACCGCGGACCGGATCGGTGCGGTGGTCAGCGCGCTCCTGCGCCGGCACGACGCGCTGCGGCTGCGCCTGTCCCGGCCGGCACCGATGCTGTGGGCGCTGGAAACCGTGCGGGAGCTGCCCGCCCTCGACGACGTGTTCACGGTGGTGGACGCCCGTGGTCCTGACGGAAGTGGCCTCGACGAGGACGGCCTCGCGGAGCTGCTGGGCGTCGAGTCCGACGCGGCGGCGAACCGCTTGCGTCCCGACGAGGGCCGGATGGTCGCCGCGGTGTTCTTCGACCGCGGTGCGGAACCGGGCCGCCTGCTGCTGGTGGTGCACCACCTCGCGGTCGACGGCGTCTCGTGGCGCATCCTGCTCGACGACGTGCGCGCGGCGTGGGAGGGCGGCGCGCTCGAACCCGTCGCGACGTCGCTGCGGACGTACGCCCGCGTGCTCAACGAGGCCTCCGCGCAGGACGCCCGCCTGGCCGAGTTCACGCACTGGAGCGAGGTGCTCGCACCGGGCGCCGACCTCGACCCGACCCAGGTCGTGGTGGGCCGCACGGTCGGCGACACCCGCGAGCACCGCTTCCGGCTGACGGCGGACGAGACGCTGCCGCTGCTGACCACCGTGCCGGCCGCGGCGCGGTCCGACGTCACCGAGACGCTGGTGACGGCCCTGCGGGCGGCGGTCTCCCGCTGGCGCGAGGCACGCGGCGTGGCCGACGGGGACCTCACGATCGACCTGGAACGGCACGGGAGGGAGGACCTCTCCCGCGGCGACGTCGACCTGTCGCGCACCGTCGGGTGGTTCACCTCCATCGCCCCGGTCCGGTTGCCGGTGGGTACCGGTGAGCTGAGCGACCGCATCGGCGAGGTGCGCGACCGGCTGCGCGCCGCACCCGACGGCGGCTGCGGCTTCGGGCTGCTGCGCTACTGCAACGCCCGCACCGCGGCGCCGCTCGCCCGGCTGGGGCAGCCGCAGGTGCTGTTCAACTACCTGGGGCGCTTCGGGGCGCCGGGCTCCGAGGCGTGGGATGCGGCACCGGAGACGGCCGCGCTGCGCGTCGGACCCGCGCCGGACATGGGCACCCCGTACCTGCTGGAGGTCAACGCCTACTGCGAGGACACCGCGAGCGGGCCGGAGCTGGAGGTCGTGCTGACCTACGCCGACGGGTGGCTCGACGACGGCCCGCTCGGCGACCTGCGGGACGCCTTCGGCGCGGTGCTGCGGGAGCTGGCGGCCGCTGCCGGCGGCACCGGAAGCCTGCGGCCGTCCGACGTGCACCACCCCGACCTGTCCGCATCCGAGCTCGACGCCGTGACGGCCGCGACGACGGTCGAGGTGGAGGACGTCTGGCCGCTGTCCCCGCTGCAGGAGGGGATCTGGTTCCAGTCCGAGCTGGCCGCCGACGCCGACGTCTACCTCGCGCAGAACGCGTTCGACTTCGACCGCAGGCTCGACGCCGACCGGCTGGCCGCCGCCTACGAGCAGGTGCTCGCCGCCAACGCCGCGATGCGGCTGGGCTTCAGCACCGTCGGCGACGGGCGCACCGTGGCCTTCGTCGGCACGGGGTTGCGGTGCCGGATGACCGAGGTCGACCTGACCCACCTCGACGAGGAGGAAGCGGAGCGCCGGATCGCCGAGCTCACCGACGCCGACCGCAGCGCGCCCTTCGACCTGCGGGAACCACCGCTGGCGCGGATGACGGTGATCCACCGGGCCGATCGTCGCGATCACCTGCTGTTCACCTACCACCTGCTGCTGTGGGACGGCTGGTCCCGGGAGCTGGTGCTCAACCGGCTCTTCGAGGCCTACCGCGGGGAGCCGGTCCGGTCGCCGCGGGGGAGCTTCGTCGACTACCTCGACTGGCTGGGCCGCCAGGACGTCGCGGAGACCACGGCGTTCTGGCGGGAGACGTTCGCCGACCTGCCCGCGCCGACCCTGCTGTACCCGCAGGCCGTCGGCACCGAGCCGGTGCTGGCGCAGCGGATCTCCGCCGAGATCCCCGAGGAGGTCACCGCCCGGCTCACCGCGCAGGTCCGGGCGGCGGGCGTCACGATGAACGCGCTGATCAGCACCGCGCTGGCCGTGGTGCTGGGGCACGCGGCGGGCAGCTCCGACGTCGTCATCGGCACGACGGTGGCAGGCCGGCCCACCGAGCTCGACGACATCGACGACGTCGTCGGCGTCTTCCTCAACACCGTGCCGGCCCGCATCCGGCTGGCCCCGGGCGCGACGCCCGCGCAGGCGATGCGGCAGGTGCAGCGGCACCGCCTCGACGCGATGCCGCACGAGTACCTCGGGCTCGGCGACGTGCAGCGTGCGGCGGGCAGGGGCCCCCTCTTCGACAGCCTCTACGTCCTGCAGAACTTCCTCGACGACGACACCTTCTCCGACCTCGAGACCCGCAACGGGATCGTCGGCGTGCGCAGCGTCGACGCCACGCACTACCCGCTGACCTGGGTGGTGATGCCCGGCAAGCGGCTGTGGGTGAAGCTCGAGTACCGGCCGGACGTCGTCGGCTCCGACGAGGCCGCGGCACTGCTCGAACGGCTCGAACGACTGCTGCACCGCCTCGCCGACGACATCGGCATGGACACCGGCACGGAAACCGGCACGCCGATCGCGGCGCTGCCCGTGCTGACCCCGGCCGAGGTTGGGGCGCAGGAGGCGGCCGACGCCGCCCGTGAGCACCCCATCGGTGACCTCACGATCGCCGAGCTGCTGGCGCGGCAGGCGCTCGCGACGCCGGACGCCCCGGCGCTGACCTCCGGTCCCAGGACCCTGACGTACCGCGAGCTGGACGGCGCGATCTCCCGGATGGCCCGGATGCTGATCGCGCGCGGTGCCGGACCGGAGACGATCGTCGGGCTCGCGCTGCCCCGGTCGATCGAGATGGTGGTGGCGCTGTTCGCGGTGCTCCGCGCGGGAGCCGCCTACCTGCCGCTGGAGCTCGACCACCCCGACGAGCGCCTGCGGACCGTCGTCGACGACGCCGCGCCGGCGCTGCTGCTCACCACGGCGGCGGTGGCGCCGCGCCTGGCCGCGTGCGGCGTGGAGCTGATCCGCACCGACTCCGACGGGGCGGACTTCTCCGACGCCCCGGTCGAGGAGGTCGCAGGCTTCGCGCCCGGAACCCCCGGACGCCTCGACCACCCGGCCTACGTCATCTACACGTCCGGCTCGACGGGGCGCCCGAAGGGCGTCGTCACGCCCTACCGCGGGTTGACGAACATGCTGCTCAACCACCGGGAGGCGATCTTCGGACCCACGGTCGCCGCGGCCGGGCGCGGGCTGCGGATCGCGCACACCGTGTCGTTCTCCTTCGACATGTCGTGGGAGGAGCTGCTGTGGCTGGTGGAGGGCCACCACGTGCACGTGTGCGACGAGGACCTGCGCCGCGACGCGCGTGCCCTCGTGGAGTACTGCGACCGCCACCTGATCGACGTGGTGAACGTGACGCCGACCTACGCCCAGCACCTGGTCGAGGTGGGACTGCTCGACGGGCACCGGCCCGCGCTGGTGCTGCTGGGCGGCGAAGCGGTCCCGGAGAGCCTCTGGGCCACCCTGCGCGAGGCCGACGGGGTGCTCGGCTACAACCTGTACGGCCCCACCGAGTACACGATCAACACCCTCGGCGGCGGCACCGCGGACAGCCCGACGGCCACCGTGGGCACCGCGATCTGGAACACGCGGGCACTCGTGCTGGACGAGTGGCTGCGCCCGGTGCCCGCGGGCGTCGCCGGTGAGCTGTACATCGCCGGCGTCGGCATCGCGCGCGGCTACCTGAAGCGGCCGGCGCTCACCGCCGAGCGGTTCGTCGCCGATCCGCACGGCTCCGGCACGCGGATGTACCGCACCGGCGACCTCGTGCGCGTCCGACCCGACGGCAACATCGACTTCCTCGGCCGCACCGACGACCAGGTGAAGATCCGCGGTTACCGGGTCGAGCTCGGCGAGATCGAGGCGAACTCCTCCGCGGCACCCGGCGTGCGCCGGAGCGCGGTGATCGCCGCCGATGACGGCGCCGGCGGCAAGCGGCTCGTCGCCTACCTGATCCCCGCGGAGTCCCCTGTGGACCCCGACCGGCTGATCGACCAGGTGCGCAGGCACTTGCGGGACCGGATGCCGGGCCACCTCGTTCCGACCGCGTACGCGGTGGTCGACGAGCTGCCCCTGACCGTCAACGGCAAGCTCGACACCGCAGCGCTGCCCCCGCCGCGGACCGTCTCTGTGAGCAGCCGCGACGCCGCGACCGACACCGAACGGGCGCTGTGCGCCATCTTCGCGGCGGCGCTCGGCGCCGGAGCCTTCGGTGTGGAGGACGACTTCTTCGACCACGGTGGCCACTCGCTGCTGGCGACCCGCGTGATCGGTCGCATCCGCGAGGACCTCGGCGTCGACGTCTCCCTGCGGCAGCTGTTCGACCACCCCACGCCGGAACGGCTCGCCGCGGTGGTCGACGAAGGCCGGGAACCGGCGCGGACGCGGGTGGCGCCGATGCCGCGCCCGGAGCGGCTGCCGCTGTCACCCGCCCAGGAGCGGCTGTGGCTGCTGCACGAGCTCGCCCCGGAGTCGGTGGCCTACAACTACCCGCTGCTGCTGCGCGTGCGGGGTGCCGTCGACGCCGGCGCGTTCACCGCGGCGTTGGCCGACGTCGTCGCGCGGCACGAGGTGCTGCGCACCCTAGTGGTGGAGGGTCCCGAGCAGCGCGTCCTCGATCACGCGGTGCCCGAGGTCGAGGTCCGGGACGCGCTCACGACCGACACCGGGTCGATCGTGGCCGCCGCGATCGCGCGGCCGTTCGCGCTGTCGTCGCAGATCCCGGTGCGCGCCACCCTGATCCGCGAGACCGACACCGGTGACACGGTGGTCGTGCTCGTGCTGCACCACATCGCGGTCGACGAGTGGTCGGACCGGCCCCTGCTCGCCGACCTCGACGCCGCCTACCACGCCCGCCGGGCGGGCGCGGCGCCCGAGCTCGCCCCGCTCCCGGTGCAGTACGCGGACTACACGCTGTGGCACCGCGACGTCCTGGGCTCGCCCGACGACCCCCACAGCCGGTGCAGCCGGCAGCGCGACTTCTGGGTCCGGCAGCTGGCCGGCGTGCCGCAGGAGCTGGCGCTGCCGTCCGTGGCGACCGGCGAGACGGGTGGAGGGTGCGTCTCGGCCCGGCTCGACGCCGCCCTCGCGGACCGGCTGCGGGAGCAGGCGCGCGCGTCGTCGTCGAGCATGTTCCTCGCCCTGCACGCCGCGCTCGCGATGCTGCTGTCCCGGATGGGCGCGGGCACCGACATCCCGATCGGCAGCCCCACCTCCGGCCGGGGGGACGCGGCGCTCGACGATCTGGTCGGCTTCTTCGTCAACACGGTCGTCGTCCGCACCGATCTCGAAGGGGCGCCGTCGTTCGCGCAGCTCCTCGACCGGGTGCGGGCGACCGGGCTGGCCGCGCTCGAGCACGCCGACCTGCCGTTCCAGCAGGTGGTGGAGGCGGTCAACCCGGTCCGGGTGCCGGGCCGCAACCCGCTGTTCCAGGTGATGCTCGGATACCACCGCAGGCCCGACGGCAGCGCAGGGATCTCCGGCGGCGAGATGTTCGGCCTGCCGACCGCGGAGGCGCCGGGATTCACCGCCGACCCGAAGGTCGACCTCACCTTCACCGTCGTCGACGCCGGGCCGGGGCGTCCGGTGGAGCTGTCCGTCGAGTACGACGCCGCCCGCTGCACCGCGGAGATCGCACGGTCCCTCGCGGCACGCTTCGAGGTGCTGCTGCGCAGCGCCCTCGCCGACCCCGACGCCCCGTACCCGACGCTGGACCTGCTGACCGACGACGACGCTGGCGCGATCGCCCGATGGTCCCGGGGCGCCGAGGCGTCCCCCGGCCCCGCGTGGTTCCGGCAGTTCGCCGACGCGGCCGAACGCACCCCGGACGCGCCCGCCGTGCGCTCCGGCGCGACCACGCTGAGCTACGCCGACCTCGACGCCGCGTCCGACGCGGTCGCCGCAGGCCTGGCGGCGCGCGGCGCCGGCCCGGAGACGATCGTGGGCGTGGCCCTGCCGCGGTCGCTCGACATGATCGTCGCGCTGGTGGGCATCGCGAAGGCCGGTGCCGCGTTCCTGCCGTTGGACCCGGAGTTCCCGGCGGCCCGGTTGCGGTACGTGGTGTCCGACGCCGCGCCTACGGTCGTCCTCGTCGACGGCGAGACCCGCGGGTCGTTCGAGGGGTGCGCCGCCGAGCTCGTGACGGTCGGCGACCTCGCCGACCCGGCTGATCCGGTCTCGCTCTCCGAACCGGACCCGGCGGCCGCGGCGTACGTGATCTACACGTCCGGCTCGACCGGCCGTCCCAAGGGGGTTGTGGTCGGGCACGGCAACCTGGCGCACTTCCTCGCGGCCGCGCGGCACACGCTCCCGCTGACCCCCTCGGACCGGCTGCTCGCGGTCACCACGCTCTCCTTCGACATCGCCACGCTCGAGCTGATGCTGCCGCTGAGCAGCGGGGCGTGCGTGGTGCTGGCCTCCACGGAGCAGGTCCGCGACCCGCGCCTGCTCGCCGACATGATCGAGGCCGAGTCGATCACGGCGATGCAGGCGACCCCGTCGCTCTGGACCGCGTTGCTGGACGCCGCCGACCCGGACCTGGCACGCGTCACCGCGCTCGTCGGCGGCGAGGCGCTGCCTGCGCGGCTGGCCACCGCACTCGGGCGGCGGGCGGCCGGGCTGACCAACATGTACGGCCCCACCGAGGTCACGGTCTGGGCGACGAGCGCCGACGTGGAACGCGAGCCCGGGATCGGGCGTCCGATGGCCGGGACCACCGCGCACGTGCTGGACGAGCGGTTGCGGCCGGTGCCGCCCGGCGTTGTCGGCGAGCTGTACCTCGGGGGCCCGCAGGTGGCCAGGGCCTACCTGAACCGGCGGGGGCTCAGCGCCGCCCGCTTCGTCGCCGATCCGTTCGGGAGCGGAGCCAGGATGTACCGCACCGGTGACCTGGTCCGCTGGGCCCCTTCCGGTAGTGACGCCGGCGGAACGCTGGAGTACCTGGGCCGCAGCGACCACCAGGTGAAGGTGCGCGGCTTCCGCATCGAGCTCGGGGAGATCGAGAGCGTGCTCGAGTCCGTGCCGGGCGTGCGGCGCGCCGCGGTGGCGGTGCACGAGGACCGGGTCGTCGCGTACGTGGTGGCGGCGTCCGGGGACGTCGCGTCGGACGCGCGGGAATCGGCCGCCGAGCGGCTCCCCGCCTACATGGTCCCGTCGATCGTCACGGTGCTCGACGCGCTGCCGCAGACCCCCAACGGGAAGATCGACCGCGCTGCGCTGCCCGCGCCCGAGGTCGCGGTGAGCGGTTCCGGAACCGCCCCGGAGTCGGGTCTCGAACGGCGGCTGTGCGCGATCTTCGCCGAGATCCTCGGCGTGCAGGGCATCGGCCGCGACGACGACTTCTTCGTCCTCGGTGGGCACTCGCTGCTGCTCGTCGGGCTCGCCACCGCGCTCCGGCGCGAGCTGGGCGTCGACATCGCCGTGCACGAGCTGATGGCCGCACCCACGGTGTCGGCGCTGGCCCGGCGGATCGCCGGTACGGGCGAGCACCGCGGGGGACTGGACCCGGTCCTCGTCCTGAACCAAGGGGACGGACGGCCACCGCTCTTCGCCGTCCATCCCGCGAGCGGCCTGAGCTGGCAGTTCGCCGGGCTGAAGCCCTACCTGCCTGCCGACGTCCCGCTCTACGGCCTGCAGGCGCCGCGACTGCAGGACCCCGAGACCGCGCCGGTGACGCTCGCCGAAACCGTGCAGCGCTACGCGGACGAGGTGGGGCGCCTGGCTCCGGAGGGGCCGATCCAGCTGATGGGCTGGTCGTTCGGTGGCGCGGTGGCCCACCAGGTCGCGGCCGAGCTCGCCGCGCGCGGGCGCCGGATCGCCTTGCTGGCGATGCTCGACACCCACCTGCCCGCAGGGCGGCGAGAGCTCGACGAATGGGACGGCTCCGCCGCGATCGAGGGGCTGCTGACCGAGCTCGGCTACCCGATTCCCGTGGATCTCTCCGGTGCCATGACCGTGGCGGACGCCGTCGCGGTGGTGCGCGCGAACGGCGGCTCCATCGCGGTGCTCGACGACGACCGGATCGCGCGCGTGGTGCAGACCTACCTCGCGAGCGACCACATGATCGAGCACGCCGAGCTCGCCGTCGTCACGAGCGACGTCGTCTTCGTCGACGCCACCGTCCCCGAGCAGGGTTTCACCGGTACGGCGTCGCAGCAGTGGCGGCCCCACGTCGCCGGTGAGCTCGAGGTCGTACGGGTCGGTTGCGCGCACTCGGAGCTGCTCGACCCCGAGGTGGTCGGGGAGTGGTTCCCGGCGGTCGCGCGAGTTCTGGCGCAGTGAAGTGGCGATGTGAAGCAGCGATGTGAAGTAGCGATTCGGAGGTGCGGTAGGAGATGTCGACGAACCCGTTCGACGACGAGAACGGCGAGTTCTACGCGCTGATCAACGGCGAGGGCCAGTACTCCTTGTGGCCGACGTTCGCCGATGTCCCGGCCGGTTGGACGGCGGTGCACGGTCCCGGCACCCGCCAGGAGATGCTCGAGCACATCGAGACCAACTGGACCGACATGCGTCCGCGCAGCCTGGTGGAGCAGATGGAGCGCCCGGCAGGCCGGGCCGCCGTCTGAGCGGCGTCGGGCTGCCGGGCTCGACCCGGTGTGGTGATCCTCAGGGCTTGCGCGCCACGCCACCCGTGGTCTCGGGCAGAGGCTGGACCGTGCCGACCTCGGTGGGTTCCGGCCGCCACTCCGTGACGGACACCAGGCCGGGTTCGACCATCTCCAAGCCCGAGAAGTACCCGCGGATGTGCTCGATCGGCTGCTGGATGTAGGGCACGCCCCCGGACTTCGCGTAGTTCTCGGCGAGCGCGTTGAGGGCCGCGTTGGTGTCGTTGCCGTCCCACACGGCCAGGTAGCTGCCGGAGGGCACCGCGTCCACCACCCGCGCCACGATCGCGTGCGACTCCTCGAAGCCCCGCGCGTGGCCGAGGACTCCCATGAACATGACCGCGATGGGCTGCTCGAAGTCCAGGATGGTCCGCGCCCGCTCGATGATCAGGTCCGGGTCGTGGTAGTCGGCCTCGACGTAGTCGGTGACGCCCTCGGGCGTGGTGTTCCGCAGCAGGACCCGCGCGTGTGCCAGGACGATGGGGTCGTTGTCCACGTAGACGATCCGGGACTCCGGCGCGATCGACTGGGCGATCTCGTGGGTGTTCTGCATGGTGGGCAGGCCGGTGCCGATGTCGAGGAACTGCCGGATACCGGCCTCGCCTGCGAGGAACCGCACGACCCGGTTGAGGAACTGCCGCGACTGCCGGGCGAAGGTGGCCATGTCGTAGTACTGCAGGGCGGCCTCGGCGGCCAGCCGGTCGGCCTCGTAGTTGTCCTTGCCGCCCAGCCAGTAGTTCCAGATGCGGGCCGCGCCCGGTACGTCGGTTCTGATGTCGCGACTCGGTTCCGTCACGGTCTGCTCACTCCTCGGCTCGTCTGCGCCCACCCTAGTCAGCCCGTCGGGGTACGCCGCGGCGCAACGGGTGTCCGCGGCGTGGCCGCGCCCGGTGCGCTCGAACGCGGTCAGGGATGAACCCACCAGTTCCCGATGCGTCACCGGGAACGAGTTCGTTCGTAAACATCGAGCGAACGTTCTACCAACGGATGTCGAAGGAGTTCGCCGAGGCGGGATCATGTGAAGACCGTGCTGGACGGAACACGGTCCTTGCTCCGCGATGAACCGAAGGCGGTCATGCCCGACATTCCATGGGAAATCCTGCTCGCGATGATCGGTGTCCTGGTCACGGCCGGAGCATTCCTGTGGGAGTTCCTCTTCGTCGGCCGCAAACGCCTCGGCTATCGCGTGCAGATGGACACGACCCCCACCGACGTGAGCTCGCTCCACGCCGGGGCGTGGCGACGGTTGGAACGCGAGGACAGCACACCGTTGGCCGACCCGTCGTTCGTCCTGTTGCGCATCGAGAACATCGGCGTGACGAAGATCGACGAGACCGACTACGCGGTTCCCGCGGGCGACCCCGTCGGCATCCGGGTCAGGTTCCCCGGGCGCAAGGTTTCCGGCATCGTCCCGACGGAGCTGAGCGACCCCAACATGGCGGCGTTCTTCGATCCGAACGAGAACGCCACCGGGTTCGGGATGGGGCAGGACGAAGCCTCCCCGAGCGTCGGTGTCGTCAAGCTCCCCAAGGTGAAGCTGAACCGGTCCGCCCACTACAAGGTGCTCGTCGTGCTCGAACGCGCCGACGGCAACGGGGCAGGCAGCTTCGCCGATCCGGAAGTGCACGGCACGATCACGGGTGGCGTGGGTGATGGGCGGATCACGAGGACCGAGGGCCGCACCGGACTGCCGCGCTGGGTCACCGTGCTGGTCGGCCTCCTCGTGTTCGTCGCCCTCACCGAGCCGTTCGTGCTCGGCCTCGTCGATCAGGACGTCCCGCTGGACTGCGCTGGTGGGAACCTCACGCTCGTGGGTTCCACGGCCTTCGCGCCCGTCCTGAGAGAGGCCGCCGCGGCGTACGAGAGGACGTGTCCGGACGCCGGCTTCGCTTTCGACTTCAGGGGCAGCTTCGAAGGACTGCGCAGCCTGGACGAGGCGGCGAGCCCGGACGTGCTCGCATTCTCCGACGGGGCCAAGGGTGACGGGTACCCGCTGTTGCTGCCCCGGCCGATCGCCTTTCCGCTCTTCACGATGGCGGTCAACCCCGCGGCGGGCGTCCAGGATCTCTCACTGGAGCAGATCCGGCAGATCTACGACGGACGGATCACGAACTGGGCGGCGGTCAACGGCAACGACCTCCCCGTGCGGCTCGTCGGACGGCCAGGCGACTCCGGCACTCGCCGTACGTTCGAGAATCGGGTTCTCGGGGGCCGGTGGGAACCGGCGCGCAACTCCGATGACTGTGAGAGCGTGGGCAGCGGTGCCCCGTCGGGAGTCATCCGATGCGAGCGGCCCACCACCGATGACGTGCTGAACGCCGTTGCGCAGACTCCCGGTGCCCTTGGATACGGCGAGTTGGAGGCGGCATCCGGTCACGACGGCCTCCTGCTGCTGCGCATCGGCGGCCAGGAGGCCACGCTCGAGGCGGCTGATCACGGGGCCTATCCCTTCTGGGAGACCGAGTACGCCTACACCCACGGTGAGCCCGACGCCCACTCCCTGGCCGCCAGCTTTCTGAGGTACCTCACCAACGAGGTCGGGCGGGACATCATTCGGGCCCACGGACAGCGTCCCTGCGTCGAACTGGAGAACCCGGTGTTGTGCCACCCGTCGTGACGCCACGGGCGGGCTTGATCAGCGGGTGGGTGCACCTACGGCCGCATTCGACCGGTTTCGCGCCAGGCCGCTGATCATCGCTCCGGCGGCCGGAAGCACGTGCGATCCCGGGAGGTCACCTCACTGGGACGTCATCACCCGGCGGTGCAGGCCGCCGTCGTCCTCTCCCGCGCCCGCCTCGTCGTCGCCGAGGTCGATCCGGACCGTGTGGACGATGCCGGTGAACCCGTTGTCGATCTCGGGGTAGTCGTCGGTGACCGGGGTGCCCAGGTCGACGCCGACGTCGAGGGTCTCGTCGAAGGAGAAGTAGTAGGGAATGGTGTCCTCGACGCGGCCATCGGCCAGCTTCTCGCCATCGACGGTGAGCACGACCGTGCCACCCTTGCCGAACCCGCCGCCGTCGTAGAGGAAGTCCATGCGGATCTCGTGCCGGCCGGCCGGGATCGCGTCGCGGGTGCGGATCCGGTAGAGCGCCAGTCCGAAGTGGTTGTAGACGTAGCAGGCGTGCCCGGCCGTGCAGTACAGCGACCACCCGCCGAACCGGCCGCCCTGGGCGATGATCACACCGTCGGCGTCGGGTTCGGCGGTCTCGATGTCGGCGACGATGCTGTGCGACCGGTTCTTGACGTTGGGCGTTGTCTCCTCGGTGAACCGGCGCATGCCGCCGCGGTAGGTCACCGACCTCCGCGCGCCGAGCAGGTCCACGCGGCAGGCGAGCGTCGGGTTCTCGCGTTCGGTGACCCGGCCGTCGAGCGGGAAGACCTGGTTCTTCGCCGCCTCGACGAGGAACAGCTCCTGCAGCGCCCGCAGCCGGTCCGGGTGTCGGTTGGCCAGGTCGCGCGACTGGGTCCAGTCGGCGTCGAGGTCGTAGAGCTCCCAGACGTCGTCCGCGAACCTCCGGCCGGGGGTCGCGACCATCTCCCACGGCGTGCCGTGCCGGGTGACCGCCATCCATCCGTCGTGGTAGATGCCGCGGTTGCCGCACATCTCGAAGTACTGCGTGCGGCGGCGGTCCGGCGCGTCCGGCGCGTCGAAGGTGTAGCGCATGCTGATGCCGTCGACGGGCTGCTGGTGGACCCCGCCCACGCTCGTCGGTGCCGGGATCCCCGCGCACTCCAGGATCGTGGGCAGCACGTCGATGACGTGGTGGAACTGG
Source organism: Pseudonocardia hierapolitana (assembly GCF_007994075.1). NCBI lineage: Bacteria > Bacillati > Actinomycetota > Actinomycetes > Pseudonocardiales > Pseudonocardiaceae > Pseudonocardia > Pseudonocardia hierapolitana. Next base: position 6,780,700 of record NZ_VIWU01000001.1, read on the forward strand.
TGGCGCAGCTCGCCGCGGCCTGCGATGCCACGGGGCCAGTGCACGATCAGCCCGTCGCGGGTGCCGCCGAGGTGCGAGGCGACCTGCTTCGTCCACTGGTGGGGCGTGTTGAGGGCGAGCGCCCAGCCCGCCGGGGCGATCGGGTAGGTGGTCGGATCGCCGATGGCGTCCAGCTCGAAGATCATCTCGTCCGGGTCGTCGACGATGCCGTGGCCGAGCCGGTGCTCCACGACGGTGCCCTCGATGCCGCCCTCACCCGAGGCGCCGTTGTCGCCCAGCAGGTAGACGAACAGCGTGTCGTCGAGCACGCCGAGTTCCTCGAGGGCGTCGACGAACCGGCCCACCTGGGCGTCGGCGTGCTCGGTGAAGCCGGCGAAGGTCTCCATGAAGCGGACGGCGAGCGCGCGCTGGTTCTCGCCGAGCTCGTCCCAGTGCGGCACGCCGTCGGCCCACGGGGCGAGCTCAGCGGTGTCGGGTACGACGCCGAGCTCCTTCTGGCGCGCGAGGGTGATGTCGCGCTGGCGGTCCCAGCCGTGGTCGAACCGGCCGCGGTAGCGCCGCCGCCACTCCGGCGCGACGTGCAGGGGTGCGTGTGACGCGCCCAAGGCGAGGTAGGTGAAGAACGGGCGGTCGGGGGTGAGCGTGCGCTGCGTGCGCACCCAGTCGATGGCGTGGTCGGCCAGGTCCTCGGACAGGTGGTAGCCGTCCTCGGGGCGGCGGTCCGGCTCGACCGGTGTGGTGCCCCGGTACAGCAGGGGGTACCAGTGGTTCATCTCCGCGCCCATGAACCCGTAGAAGGTGTCGAAGCCCTCCCCGGTGGGCCAGCGCTCGAACGGACCGACAGGGCTGATCTCCCGCGGCGGCGTCTGGTGCCACTTCCCGAACGCGGCGGTGCTGTAGCCGTTGCCCTGCAGGATCTGCGCGACGGTCGCCGCGCTTCGCGGGCGGAACCCGTTGTACCCGGGCGCGGACGTGGCCATCTCGGTGGTGCCACCCATGCCGACGGCGTGGTGGTTGCGCCCGGTCATCAGGGCCTGCCGGGTCGGCGAGCACAGCGCCGTGACGTGGAAGCGGGTGTAGCGCAGGCCGCCGTCGGCGAGCCGCTCGGCCGCGGGCATCCGGCACGGCCCGCCGAACGAGCTCGAGGTGCCGAAGCCGAGGTCGTCCATCACCACGATCACGACGTGGGGTGCGCCCGCGGGTGGCTGGATGGGCCGGACGGGCTCGAATGCCGCCTTCTGGTCGTCGATGCCGATGGCCGTGACGACGTTCTGCGCGCGCTCCGGCTCCGGCAGGATGTGGCGCCCCGCGGCGAAGCTGCTCACAGTGGGTCCTTTCGGCGAACAGGGGGCGACCGTAATTCGATCGGATTCCGGGATTATCACCTTCGGCGCGGCCGGAAGTGACAGGCGGTCCGAGACGAGTTTTCGATATCTCCGATAGAACGGCCCTATGGGAGGGTGAGGCGCCGTTTCTCCGCGGGTGAGAACATGCCGCAGCGCAGCCCACTCAGGAGGACGCCGTGGATCGTCGGCAACTGGAGTACTTCCTCGCGGTCGCGGCACACGGCAGCTTCACCGGCGCCGCCGCGGCCCTCCACGTGGCGCAGCCGTCGCTGTCGCACTCGATCAAGGCGATCGAGCGCGAGGTCGGCGCCCTGCTGTTCCACCGGCGCAGTCGCGGCGTGGTGCTCACGGCGGCGGGCGAAGCGCTGCTGAGGCCGGCCCAGCAGGTGCTCATGGACTTCGCGGCGGCGAGCGCCGCCGTCCGGATGGTGTCCGACCTGACGGCGGGGCGGCTCGACATCGTGGCCCAGACGACCTTGGCCGTCCACCCGCTCGCCGATCTGGTCGGGGTCTTCCGGAAGGCGTACCCGGCGGTCGTCGTGGGCATCGAGGATCCGGAGCACGCGGCCGCGGTGGCGGAGATGGTGCGCGGCGGGCACTCCGAACTGGGGCTCACCGACTTCTCGATCCCGGTCGACGACCTCCGGACCTTCGAGCTGCCGGATCAGGAGATGCTGGTGGTTCTCCCGCCGGACACGGACACCGGGCCGAACGGGTCGTTGACGGTCGCCCAGGTGGTGGCGTTCGACCTCGTCGTCACCCCGCCGGGCACGAACAGCAGGGCCATCCTGGAGTCCGCGCTGTCCGGCGCGGCCCTCCCGCTGCGCGTCGCGGTCGAGACGCCCCACCGCGCCGCCATAGTCCCGTTGGTGCTCGCCGGGGCGGGCGCGACGCTGTTGCCCCGGCCGATGGCCGAGGATGCGGCGCGCCAGGGTGCGCGAATCGCCGCACTCGATCCGCCCGTGTCCCGTCGCGTGCAGTTGCTCTCGAGGTGTGCGCCGCTGTCCCCGGCCGGCCGCGCGTTCCTCCGAATCGTCATGGCGGCAACCGGTGGCGATTCGGAATTCGTCGACTCGTCACGCGGCGACGCCGGCGGGGAGATACCGACGTCGTGACCGAGGGCCCGCTCACCCGCCGAGCCGCGCCGCCGACGACTCGCGCACGTTGAGCTCCGGCAGCACGACCGTGCGCTGGATCGGCCGGTCCCCCTCCCGCAGCCGGGTGGTCAGAGTCTCGAGCGCGAGCCGGCCGATGTGCTCCTTCGCCGGACGCAGCGCGCTGATGGGCGGGGTGCCGTTCTCGGCGACCTCGTCGTCGTAGGCGACGATCGCGAGGTCGCCCGGGATGTCGATCCCGCGGTCGGTGCAGTAGTGCTCGAGCAGGATCGCCTGCGGGTCGGCGTGCACGATGAGCGCGGTCGTCCCGGTGTCCCGGCACGCCGCGACGATCTCCCCGAAGCGCTCGTCGCGCTCGCTGCCCTCGACGTCGGTGAGCGTGGCGGCGACGACCTCGGTGTCGAGGCCGAGCTCGGTGAGCGCCTGCTCCCAGCCGCGCCGCAGCTGCGGCGCGGTGGGGGAGTCGCGGGAGATCGCGAGGCCGATCCGCCTGTGGCCCTGCTCGTACAGGTGGGTGACGGCCATCTTCGCGCCGAAGTCGTGGTCGGTGCTCACCCACTCGAGCCTGCGCAGGGCCGCGGAGTGCGGGGCGCGGCGCTCGACGAGCACGACGGGCACGTCCAGCGAGTCGAGCCAGGTGAGGATCGCCAGGCCGTCGCGGCCGCTCACCTCCGGTGCGGCGAGCAGGCCGTGGACGCCCGCGTCGAGGAGGGCGGCGATCTGCCTGCGCTGGTCGGCGGGGTCGTACGACGCGCCGCGCAGCACGAGCTGGACGCGCCCCTGTGCCGCCGCGGCCCGCGCCCCGTTGACGATCTGGGGCCAGTAGTAGCTGAGGGAAGGCACGACCATCCCGATCCGGTACAGCGCCGGGCCGAGCGCGTCGGACGTGCGGGCGACGCTCGTGTCGAGCGCGCTGCGCAGCGTGGCGCCGCCGTGCACGCGCGTGACGAGGCCCCGGTCGGCGAGCGCCGTGATGTCGCGGCGGATCGTGATCTCGGTGACGCCGAGCTGCGCGGCGAGCTCGCGCACCGTCACGGACCCGGTGCGGCGCAGCTCCTCGATGATGCGTTCCCGCCGGGCGATGGCGAACATGGGGGCGGCCGGTCCGTCGCTCATGGCACAGCCTGCACCTGCAGGTCGAGGCCGTCCCGGTCGGCGGCCGCGACGAGCTCCACGCGGGTGAGGCGGGCGCCCCACGCGGCGACGAGCATCGGATCGCCGAGCGCGCGTTCGGTGACCTCGAGGCGCTCGGCGTCGTGCCGGATCCGCAGGGCCCGCGCGCCCGGTGGCCGGACGACGAGAACGCCCGGCTCCATCGTCACCACACCGTGCAGGACCAGTACCGAAGCGGTCTCCTGGTCGTCGTTCAACCACCAGCGGTCCCGCACGGTGACGGTCGCGGTCGTCCGGTCCAGCGCGACCTCGCGCGTGAGCCGCTCGCCCTCGGCGAGCGGGTAGGCGTCGCTCAGGTCGATCCGCCACGCGGCGCGCGACCCGTCGTCGCCCCCGTCGAGCGTCGCCGTCCACCGCTCCCCGGGTTCCTGGTCCAGCCCGCGCGGGCGCAGCGTCGAGTGCCACTCGCTGCGCATCGGCCACAGCTCGTAGCGGCGGGGGGAGAAGGTCCGTCCGTCGTACGTCGGGCGGCCGGGGTCGACCACGGCCGGGACGCCGTCGACCGCGATCTGGACGGCGCCGAGGTCGAGGTGGTTGTGGTTCTGGCCGTTGTGCCCCGCCTTCACGCCGACGAACAGCCCGTCGGGCGTGCCCGCGCGCTCCCTGGCCGCCGCGAGGCCGATCGACCGCAGCCCGACGGACCGGGGGAGCGGCGGGGCACCTGCCGCGGACGGCTCGGCGTCCAGGAGCGCGTCGATCAGCCGGGCCGCCCCGCAGCCGAGGGGGATCGGTGCGGCGGGATCGTGGTGCGCCGTGGCGTGCGCGACGACCTCCGGGAGCCCCCGTCGCTCGCCCCAGCGGCGCAGGCGGAACCACGGCTGCTCGTCCCGGGGGCGGGGCTCGGCGTCGGAGAACGACAGGTACCACTGCGAGGAGATCTGCATCCGGTGCGGGAAGGCGAGCAGCCCGTCCACCGCGACGAGGTCGAACAGCGCGGCCCCCGAGATCCGGTCGAGCACGTCGAGGGCCTCGAGCGCGCGGCAGGCGCCGTGCCACCAGTAGCCGCCGCCCTCGTCGATCCCGCCGTCCGCGGGGAGCGACGCGAGGTAGCGGTCGATGCCCTCGACGCACAGCCGGAGCGTCTCCCGTCGCCGCTCGGGCGGGTCGAAGGCGAGGGCGGCGACGATCAGGTTGCCGTGGATCCAGGGGTTCCAGTTGTGGACGTTGCCCGTCAGACCGAGCCAGTGCCAGTCGCGGCGGGCGTGGAAGGGGTCGAGCACGCGGTGGCGCGCCTCGGCGGCCACCCGCGCGAGCAGGCCGGGGTAGGCGGCGTCGAGCTCCTCGCCGAGCACGAGTGCGGCGACGGCGAGGGTGGCGGCCGTCTCCCCGGCCCCGAGGTCGAGGTAGGGCCGGTGCAGGTCGGGGACGACCCCGCCGGTGCGCGTGAAGCCGTCGTCGTGTGCGGGCCAGCACCAGGTGCTCTGCTCGGCCACGATCCACGCCCCGTCGGCGACGTCGTCGAGCGCGCCGCTCTCGGGGGCGACCGCGGCGAGGGCGGTGGCGCGCGCGATGCGCCCGAGGCGGCCCCGCACGACCTCCTCGTACGTCGTCCGCTCGCCGCGCAGGGGATAGGCGGCGTAGTCGCGCAGGAGCGCGGGCGGCCAGCCGGCGGACCGGTCCTCCGCCACGGCGGCACCCAGCACCTCCACGGACCGGTCGGGCACCCGGTCCCGGGCTGCGGGGAAGAGCGTGCGCGGGCTCACCGGCGACGCGTCCCGCCAGGCGTCGACGAGTACGCCGGGCGAGATCGCGCGCTGGGCACTCGATCGAGCGTGAACGACCATGTTCGTTTCTGTTCGATTGGCTTGACTGTGATCGCCGGGATCGTAGGGTCCACGCCACCGACGGCGCAATGCGGCCGCACGACGACGAGGAGACGTTCTTTGAGCGAGCCGCAGCGACCGTCCGCACTCCTCGCGATGTGGCCGGACACGTTCGCCACGCAGTTCGACGCCCAGCGCATCGCCCGCCTCGGCGGGCTGTGCCGGCTCGATCAGCCCGCGCCGGTCGACCTCGACGACCCTGCCCTCGGGGACCGGCTCGCCGGCGTCGAGGTGCTCGTGACCTCGTGGGGCGCCCCCGCCCTCACCGGGGAACGGCTCGACCGGATGCCCGGGCTGCGCGCCGTGTTCCACGGGGCGGGCACGATCCGCCCGCTCGTGACGGACGAGTTCTGGGAGCGGGGCATCGTCATCACCTCCGCGGCGGAGGCCAACGCCATCCCGGTGGCCGAGTTCGCCTACGCCCAGATCGTCCTGGCCGGCAAGCGGGCCCAGTACCTCGCGCGGGTCCCGCGGGAGTTCCGCAACGGGTGGCGCGCCCAGCTCCACTCCGGCCGGTACACGAACCACGGGCGGCGGATCGGCATCGTCGGGTACTCCCGCATCGGCCGCCGGGTGGTCGCCCACCTGCAGCAGCTCGACACCGCCGAGGTGCTCGTCCACGACCCCTACGCCGACCCCGACGTCGTCGCCCGCGCCGGCGCGCGGCTGACGGGCCTCGACGAGGTGCTGGCCTCGGTCGACGTGCTGAGCCTGCACGCGCCGCTGCTGCCCGAGACGATCGGGATGATCGGTGCGCGCGAGCTCGCCCTGCTCCGCGACGGCGCCACCGTCGTCAACACCGCGCGCGGTGCGCTCGTCGACACCGTCGCGCTCACCCGCGAGTGCGCGAGCGGGCGGCTGGACGCGATCCTCGACGTCACCGAGCCGGAGCCGCTCCCCGAGGACTCCCCGCTCTACGACCTCCCCAACGTGTCGATCACCCCGCACATCTCCGGCTCGCTCGGGAGCGAGACGCTGCGGCTCACCGACGCCGCGCTCGACGAGCTGGAGCGGTGGGTGAAGGGCGAGCCGCTGACCTCCCAGGTGACCGTGGCCGACCTGGGCGTGGCGGCATGAACGAGCGGGCGCCGTACACCGGGCTCGACCGCGCCGACTGGCTGGCGACGGCCGACCGCCTGCTCGCCGCGCTGCGGCCCTGGGCGAGCGCGGACCACGCCACCATCACGCCGCCCGGCGAACCCGGCGGGTACGGCACGCGCGTCGACGGCCTCGAAGGCTTCGCGCGCAGCTTCATGGGTGCCGCCTTCCGCATCGCCGGCACCGACGACGCGACGAGCGCCGAGCTCGCCGAGTGGTACGCCGAGGGGATCGCGGCCGGCGTCGACCCCCGCAACCCGGGGCGCTGGGTGCGGCCCGGCGAGCACGACCAGGCCAAGGTCGAGGCGGCCGCCCTCGCGCTCGGGCTGCACCTGACCAGGTCGCGGATCTGGGACCGGCTCGACGAGCGCACGAGGGGCCGGCTCGTCGACTACCTGGCCGAGCTGGTCGGCGCCCGCATCCCGCCGATCAACTGGGTGTGGTTCCGCATCGTCGCGCAGACCTTCCTGCGCAGCGTCGGTGGCCCGTGGAGCGAGGCGGACCTCGACCACGACCTCGCGGTGCACGAGAGCTTCGTGCGGGCAGACGGCTGGTTCGCCGACGGCCCGGAGCGGTCGTTCGACCACTACGCGGGCTGGGCCCTGCACTTCTACCCGGTGATCTGGCTGGAGATGGCTCGGGGCGACGAGCGCGCCGAGGAGCTGCGGGAGCACTACCTCGCGCGGCTGGACGCCTTCCTCCCGCAGGCCGCGGCGCTCGTCGGGGCCGACGGCGGGCCACTGATCCAGGGCCGCAGCCTCACCTACCGATTCGCCGCCGCCGCACCGTTCTGGGCCGGTGCGATCGCCGGCAGCACTGCGCTCACGCCGGGGGAGCTGCGCCGCGCCGCGAGCGGCGTCCTGCACCACTTCCTCGCACACGGCGTCCCCGACGAGCACGGCCTGCTCCCGCTGGGCTGGCACGGCGCGTGGCGCCCCATCGCCCAGCGTTACTCGGGCCCCGGCTCCCCGTACTGGGCGTTCAAGGGGATGGCCGGTCTCGCACTCCCCGCCGACCACCCGGTGTGGACGGCGGCCGAGGAGCCACTCCCGGTGGAGCGCGGTGACATCGCCACGGCCATGCCCGCGCCGGGATGGCTCGTGGCCGGCACGCGGTCGGACGGGATCGTCCGCGTGGTCAACCACGGCACCGATCACGGCCAGGAGGGCGTGCTCGTCACCGACTCGCCGCTCTACGCGCGCCTCGGGTACTCCACCGCCACGAGCCCCGTGCTGTCGGCGCCGGGCTGGGAGGAGCCGCTCGACGCCGCCGCGAGCCTGCTCGACCCGCAGGGACGTGCCTCCCACCGCGCCGGGTTCCGCACGCTCGCGCTCGGCACCACCGGCGACGCCTGCCACGGCTTCTCGATCGGGCCGGCGCACTGGGTGGTGCCCACCCCGGGACAGCCCGACCACGGCTCGGGCCGGTCCGGCGAGGTCACGGTCGGACCCGACGTCCTCGTCGGCTCGATCGTGCGCGGTCCGTGGGAGGTGCGGCTCGTGCGGGTCGAGGAGGGGTTCGCCGGCGCGCTGCGCGTGACCGGCTGGCCGGTCGCACCCGGCGGGGTCACCTCGCTCGTGGTCGACCTCGGCGGGCTCCCGGAGTCGGGGGTCTTCACGCTCCCCGACGCGACGCCGCTCTCGGCGACCACGCGGATCCCGTGGCGGGCGAGCGCCGGCGCCGTGCAGGAGGGGCGGTGGTACGTCGCCGGGGTTCTGCTCGCCGCGGCCGGGCGGACGGCCGAGCCGCCCGTCGTCGACGTCGTGGGCGACCACGTGGCCGTGACCTGGGCGGACGGTGCGAAGAGCCAGGTCGACCTGCCGGAGGTGCGCCACGGATCTTGATCGCCCGCTCCCCGAGACCCCCGCCCCGCCTCCCGACCCACACGAGGAGACGCAATGAAGCGCTACCCATCGGCCCTCGCCGCGATCGCGGCCGCGGCCACCCTCGCCATCGCCGGTTGCTCGTCATCAGCCTCCGACGCGGCGGACCCCTCGGGTCCGGTGACCCTCACCGTGTCGGCGTGGAACCTGGACAAGACCCCGGAGTTCAACGCCCTGTTCGACGCGTTCGAGGCGGCCCACCCGAACGTCACGATCCAGCCGGTCGAGATCCTCGCCGACGACTACCCGGAGAAGGTCGCGACGATGCTCGCGGGTGGGGACACGACCGACGTCCTCACGATGAAGAACGTCATCGACTACGCCCGCTACGCCAACCGCGGCCAGCTGCTCGACCTCACCGACCTCGTCGGCGAGCTCCCGACCGACAAGATCGCCGGGCTCGAGCCGTTCGACATCGACGGCAAGTACGCCGCGGTGCCCTACCGCCAGGACTTCTGGGTGCTCTACTACAACAAGGCGCTGTTCGACGCGGCCGGTCTGCCCCACCCCGACCGCCTCACGTGGGCCCAGTACAGCGAGCTCGCGAAGAAGCTGACGAGCGGCACCACCGCCGACGGCCAGAAGGTCTACGGCACCTACCACCACACCTGGCGCTCGGTCGTCCAGGCGATCGCGGCGGCCCAGACCGGCGGTGACCAGCTCAGCGGCGACTACGGGTTCTTCGCCGACCAGTACGCGCTCGCGCTGGACCTGCAGAACGCCGGTGCCGCTCTCGACTTCGGGACGGCCAAGACGCAGCAGGTCAACTACCGCTCGATGTTCGAGACCGGGCAGACCGCGATGATGCCGATGGGCACCTGGTACATCGCGGGCATCAAGGCCGCGATCGAGGGCGGCACGAGCTCGGTCGAGTGGGGCATGGCGCCCATGCCGCAGATCAACCCCGGCGGTGAGACGGCCACCTTCGGCTCGCCCACGGCGTTCGCGGTCAACGAGAACGCGAAGAACGTCGAGGTGGCGAAGGAGTTCATCGGGTTCGCGACCGGTGAGGAGGGCGCCAAGGTGCTCGCCGGGATCGGCGTCGTGCCCGCGTACGGCTCCGACGCGGTCACGGCCGCGTTCACGGCGCTGCCCGCCGACGAGCTGTCCAGGACGACCTTCACCGAGAACAAGAAGGTCGCCCTCGAGATGCCGGTCAGCGAGGTGACCAGCGACATCGACACGATCCTCGAGGAGGAGCACGAGCTGATCATGGCGGGCCAGAAGTCGATCGCCGACGGGATCAGGGACGCCGGCGACCGCGTGAAGAACGAGGTCCTCTGAGCACGTGGGCCCGCCCGGGAAGGGCGGGCCCACCGGGAGATGCCATGACGGTGACCCCATGACGGTCAGCACAGCGCCGGCCCTGCGGAAGCGACGTCCGCCCGAGCCCGCGGCCCCCACGCGACGTCGCTCGCTGCGCCCGACGCTGGTCGGGTGGAGCTTCATCCTGCCCAACTTCCTCGGGTTCGCCCTCCTCACGCTCGTGCCGATGGTGTTCGGGCTCGCGCTGTCCTTCATGGACTGGAGCCCGTGGGGCGACCCGGAATGGGTCGGGTTCGAGAACTTCGAGCGGATGATCCGCAACTCGACGTTCTGGATCGCGCTCTGGAACACCACCTACTACGCGGCCGGGCACATCCCGCTCACCATGGCGATCTCGCTCGGCCTCGCGCTCCTGCTCAACCGCACGCTCGCCGGCCTCGGCTTCTTCCGCACCGCGTTCTTCCTCCCGTACGTGACGTCGCTGGTGGCGGTCGCGGTGGTGTGGAACATGCTCTTCAACCCCACGTCGGGTCCGGTGAACCAGTTCCTGCAGCTGCTCGGGGTGAGCGATCCGCCGGGCTGGACGTCGAGCACGGCGTGGGCGATGCCGGCGGTGATCGTCGCGAGCGTCTGGCGGGACATGGGCTACTACATGGTGCTCTTCCTCGCCGGGCTGCAGACGATCCCGAACGAGCTCTACGAGGCGGCCCGGGTGGACGGCGCGAACGCGTGGCAGCGGTTCTGGAACATCACGCTGCCCGGGCTGAGGCCGACCACCTTCTTCGTGCTGGTCATGTGCACCGTCGCGAGCTTCAAGGTCTTCGACCTCATCGTCGTGATGACCGACGGAGGGCCCGGTCGCGCGACGAAGGTGCTCTCCCAGATGATCTACGAGGAGGGCATCCGGGAGGGGCGGTTCGGGCTCGCCTCGGCGATCTCGCTCGTGCTCTTCGTCCTCGTCGCCGGGTTCACGGTGATCCAGTTCCTGATCCAGCGCCGGAGGGAGGCCTGATGACGGCGAACCCGACGGTCGAGCCGATCCCGCACCCGGCGACCGCGGAAGCCGGTCCGGAGCGAGGACCGCGGCGGCGCGCCACCCCGCTGACGTTGCGGTCGGTGGCCTACTCCGTCCTGCTCACCGGCCTGTGCCTGCTGATCCTGGTGCCGTTCGTGTGGATGATCTCCTCGTCGCTCAAGCACGACAACCAGGTCTTCACGGTGCCGACGCAGTGGATCCCGCGGGAGTTCGTGTGGTCGAACTACGCGGACATCTGGACGCAGATCCCGATGCTCGCCTACCTGCACAACTCGGCGTTCCTCGCGGTCGTCATCTCGTTCCTGCAGGTGATCACCGGCAGCTTCGCCGCGTACGGCTTCGCGAAGCTGCGCTTCCCCGGCCGGGACTGGCTGTTCCTCGCCTACCTCGCGACGATCGCGGTGCCGTGGCAGGCCTACATGATCCCGCAGTACCTGATCATGGAACAGCTCGGCCTGGTGGACACGCACCTGTCGATCATCCTGCTGCAGGCCTTCGGTGCGTTCGGCGTGTTCCTGATGCGCCAGTACTACCAGTCGATCCCGGACGAGCTGATCGAGGCGGCGCGCATCGACGGGCTGAGCGAGTACCGCATCTGGTGGCGCATCATGCTCCCACTGTCCCGCCCCGCCATCGCCAGCCTCGGACTCCTCACGTTCGTCTCGACGTGGAACGACTACATGGGCCCGTTCATCTACTTCACGAGCAACGAGCTGTGGACGGTCCAGCTGGGACTGCGCTCGTTCGTCGGGCAGTACGACGCGGCGTACGCGATGATCATGACGGGATCGGTGATCTCCGTGCTCCCGGTGGTGCTCGTGTTCCTGCTGGGGCAGCGGCAGTTCATCCAGGGCATCGCGACGAGCGGGCTCAAGGGGTGAGCGGCCTGCGTGCGGCGCTGCGGCGGCCCGATACCTACGAGGTGATCTTCGAGATCGCCTACCTCGGGCTGGGTGCGGCGGCGTGCCTCGGCGGTGCGGCACTGCCGCTCGTCGCCGCCGTCACGCTGCTGGCCGACCCGCTCGCGGCGTGGCCGACCCTGCTCGTCGCCGCGCTCCCGCTCGGCGCCGGCGTCGCGGGCGCCTTCCACGCGTTCGGCGCGGCGTGGGGGCGAGGGGTCCCCGCGCCGTTCCGGGACGCGTGGGAGGGCGTGCGCCGCCACGCCGGGCGGGCCACCGCGGTGTGGGGGCTGCTGTGCGCGCTGCTGTTCGTCGTGGTCGTCGACGTCCTCGCGATCTGGGCGACGCCGTGGGCGGCCGTCATCGGTCCGCTGCTGGCAGCGCTGGTCCTGCTCGGCGGGCCGACCGCGATCATCGCGCTGGCCGGCCTGTCCCGGATGCCGGGCCTCCCGCTGCTCGCGCTGCTGCGTGCCTCGGCCTGGTTGGCGGTCCGCCGGGCGCCGCTGACACTGCTCTCGCTCGTCGTGCTGGCCGGCTGGGGCATGGTGTGCATGGCGCAGCCGGTGGCAGGCCTGCTCGGTGTCGGCGGCTTCGCGCTCTACGTGCTCTGGAGCAACTCCGTCGCGGCCTGGACGAGCGTCGGCTGAACCACGGGTCGTGAATCACGTCCCCCGGCGGCCCGCCTCTCGGCCGTCGATGATGGACCCCGTGACCCGGCACGTGTACGTCATGGCGATGGAAGCCGGCACCGGCAAGTCGGCGGTGGTGCTCGGCCTCGCGGAGGTGCTGTCCCGCCACGCCGGACGGCTTGCGCTGTTCCGCCCGCTCGTCGCCGCTGCCGAGCCGCCGGATCCGGACGTCGAGCTGATCCGCCGCCGGTACGCGCTTGCGCAGGACTACCGGAGCTCGTTCGCGCTCACCGCCGACGACCTGCACGACGCCGACCGGCCGGACGGGTACGAGCGCCTGCTCGCCCGCGTGCTGGACGGGTGCGCCCGCGTGGGTGCGGACGCCGACCTCGTCCTGCTCGAGGGGAGCGACTCGACCTCCGCCGCACCGCTCGTCGAGCTGGACCTCGACGTCGACACCGCGCGCAACCTCGCCGCGCCGGTCCTGCTGGTCGTCGGCGGGCGGGCCCGTTCCGCCGAGCAGGTGCTCGAGGCGGCGCACCAGGGCGTCGCGGTGCTCACCGATCGTGGGTGCTCGGTGTTGGCTGTGGTCTGCAACCGCGTCGCCTGTGACCAGGTGGACGCGGTGCGCGACGGGATGAGCGCGGCGGTGGGGGAGCTGCCGGGCGGCGTGCTGCCCGAGGTGCCGCTGCTCGCCGCGCCGACGGTCGCCGAGATCGCCGACCGGCTGGGCGCCCGCTCGGTCGTGGCGCCCGCCTCCCCGCGCGAGGTGGCGCGCGTCATCGTCGGGGCGATGGGCCTGCCCGCCTTCCTCGACCGCATCGCCGACGGCGACCTGGTGATCACGCCCGGGGACCGGGCCGACATCGTCGCGGGGATCCTCGCGGCGTGCACGTCGGCCGGGTACCCCTCGGTGGCCGGCCTCCTGCTCTCGGGCGGGATGGTCATCGAGCCGGTCCGGCGCATGGCTTCCGGGTTCGACGCCGCGGGCATCCCGGTTCTGGCGGCCGACACCGACACCTACGAGACGGCCACGGCGGTCCGCGAGGTGCGCGGCGCGATCCGCGTCGACAGCGCGCGCAAGATCGCCACGGCCATCGCCCTGTTCGAGGACCACGTCGACCACGAGCGGCTGCGGGAGCAGCTCGCGGTCGCCCGCCCGCGGCGGACGACCCCGCTGATGTTCCAGCAGCAGCTGCTGGAGCGGGCGCGGGCGCAGCGGCGGCACATCGCGCTGCCCGAGAGCGAGGACGACCGGATCCTGCGGGCCGCCGAGCAGCTGCTGCTGCGCGGAGTCGCCGACCTCACGCTGCTCGGCCGCGAGGACGAGGTGCGCGCCAGGGCCGCCGCGCTGGGGGTGGACGTCTCGGCGGCCCGGTTCGTCGACCCGGTGACCTCGTCGTGGCGGGAGCCGTTCGCCCGCGTCTACGCCGACCTGCGCAGGCACCGGGGCGTCGCGGTGCCGGTGGCGCTGGACCTGATGGCCGACCCGACCTACTTCGGCACGATGATGGTGCACCAGGGCCACGCCGACGGCCTCGTGTCCGGTGCCGCGCACACCACCGCCCACACCATCCGGCCGGCGTTCGAGGTGATCCGCACCGCGCCGGGGGTGTCGCTGGTGTCCAGTGCCTTCCTCATGTGCCTGTCCGACCGCGTGCTGGTCTACGCCGACTGCGCGGTCGTTCCCAACCCGACGGCCGAGCAGCTCGCCGACATCGCGATCTCCGCCGCAGGCACGGCCGCCCTGTTCGGGATCGAGCCGCGGGTCGCGATGCTGTCGTACTCGACGGGCGAGTCGGGCTCGGGCAGCGACGTCGAGCACGTGCGCCGGGCCACGTCGCTCGTGCGCGAACGCGCGCCCGAGCTGCCGGTCGAGGGTCCGATCCAGTACGACGCCGCCGTCGACCCCGGCGTCGCGCGCACCAAGCTGCCCGGTAGCGCCGTCGCCGGCCGGGCGACGGTGCTGGTCTTCCCGGACCTGAACACCGGCAACAACACCTACAAGGCCGTGCAGCGCAGCGCCGGCGCGGTCGCGATCGGGCCGGTGTTGCAGGGTCTGGCGCGGCCGGTCAACGACCTCTCCCGCGGTGCCACGGTCACCGACATCGTCAACACCGTCGCGATCACCGCGATCCAGGCGCAGCGCCCGGGCTGACCGGCCGGGTCGCCGTGCGGGGTTCGAGCCGGCGTCGCGGTGGGAACGGACGGGTATGGAGATCGATCTGACCGGGCGCACGGCTCTCGTCACCGGCTCGACCCAGGGCATCGGGTTCGCGATCGCGGCCGGGCTCGCCGCGGCCGGGGCGACGGTCGCGGTGAACGGGCGCAGCGCGGAGCGGGTGCAGGAGGCGGTGGAGCGGCTGCGGTCGGAGGTGCCCGGTGCCGAGCTGCGCGCCGCGGTCGCCGACGTGGCCGACGCGGAGGCGACCGCGGCCCTCGTCGCGGACCTGCCTCGCGTCGACGTGCTGGTGAACAACCTCGGGATCTTCGGCGCCCGCCCGGTGCTGGAGGTCGACGACGCGGAGTGGCGCCGCTACTTCGAGGTCAACGTCCTGTCCGGGGTGCGGCTGACCAGGGCGTACCTGCCCGGGATGATGGAGCGCGGCTGGGGGCGTGTGCAGTTCATCGGCAGCGACTCGGCGGTGGTGATCCCGGCCGAGATGGTGCACTACGGCGTCACGAAGACGGCGCTGCTGGCGGTGTCGCGCGGCTACGCGAAGGCGGCGGCGGGCACGGGGGTCACGGTCAACTCGGTGCTGGCGGGGCCGACGCACACCGGGGGCGTGGAGGACTTCGTGGCCGAGATGGTCGGCGCGGACCTGCCGTGGGACGAGGCGCAGCGGCGGTTCATGCGCGAGCACCGGCCGCAGTCGCTGCTCCAGCGGCTGATCGAGCCGGAGGAGATCGCGAAGATGGTCACCTACCTCAGCTCGGACCTCGCCTCGGCCACCACGGGTGCCGCCGTGCGCGTGGACGGCGGCTACGTCGACGCGATCGTGCCCTGAGCCCTCGGGCGCGCTACCCGGGATCGGCTCGAGTGGGATGCGCCGTACACCCGATAGGGTTCCCGAGCGGCTGATGCGGAGCTGGGGGGATGCGGCCCATGGGCGTTGAGCGTCAACAGTTGCCAGAGGATGCACGGGGCCCGTCCCCGGACGTCCGACGGGCCGGCACCGAGCGCGGCGGCATCGACCGGCGTGGCATCGAGCGGCGTGGCATCGATCGCATTCCCGTCGAGGAACGCACCTCCACGCCCGGAACGTTTTTCGTGATCTTCGTGGGGACCTCGGTCGGTCTGGGTGCTGTGGCGTTCGGCTGGGTCGGGATCACGTTCGGGTTGGGGCTGTGGTCCACGATCTCTGCGATCGCGATCGGGACGGCGGTCGGCCAGATCCTGCTGGTACCGCTGATTCTCATCGGTTCGCGGACCGCGACCAACAATGCGACGGCGTCGGGCGCGACGTTCGGCGTCCGGGGGCGATTCATCGGAAGTGCGATCGGCTTGGGGACCTGCCTCGTGTCGGTTGCGCTCACGGTGTGGACCAGCGGCTCGGCCGGCCTTGCGGTCGCGAGCCGGTTGTTCGGCCTGCCGGAGTCCCCGGCCTCCTACACCGGGGCGTATGCCCTGATCACAGCCATTGCGGTAGCGGTGGCCATCTGGGGATACCGATGGTTGGTGCGCTCCACCGCGATCCTCGCAGTCAGCGGTGGGATCCTGCTGATCCTGATGCCGGTCGCCTTCGCCGCCGACATCGAGTGGGACTACGCCGGCGGGGAGTACCTGCTGGGTACGTTCTGGCCGACATGGCTGTCGGTCGCGGCGACCGTCGGGGTTGCCGGGGCATTGGTCGTGTGCACCATTCTCGGGGACTGGTCACGGTACATCCGGTCGGATCGGTATCCGGCGCGGAAACTGGTGCCCGTCGCCTCCGCCGGAATATTCGTGGGCTTCGTGGTTCCTGCGACGGTCGGGGCGGTCGTATCCACTGCGTTCACCGACCCCTTCGCTCCTTTCACGGTCAGCCTGGCCGGGGAGTCCCCGTCGTGGTACACGGTCGTACTGCTGCCGCTCGCCGTCCTGGGCGGCGTGGGGCTCACGGCCTCGTCGCTCTACAGCGCCGGGCTCGACCTGGACGCGGTGGTGGTCCGGCTCACGCGACCCCGCGCCACAGTGATCATCGGGGTTGTCGCGGTCGCCTTGGTGTATGTCGGGCTGCTCGCGCCGAACGTCCAGGAGTCGATCTCCGCGGCCCTGCTGGTCCTCGCCGAGCTCAGCGCGCCATGGGCGGTGATCGTGGGGATCTGGTTCGTGCAGGCCCGCGGTCGGTTCCACGCCGACGACCTCCAGGTGTTCAACCGCGGTCAGACCGGAGGCCGGTACTGGTACACCGGTGGTTGGCGGATCCCGGCTGTGCTGGCGTGGGCTGCCGGTGCCATCGCCGGCCTGCTGACGATCCAGACGCCGCTGTTCGGCGGCCCGCTCGCGGACATCGCGAACGGGGTCGACGTCAGTCTTCTCGCCGCCTCCGCGGTGGCTGCACTGGTCTACGTCCTGCTCACGGTCAGGGCAGCGCCGCCGGCGGAGGACGGAGATCGCGGCTCACGGCCACAGGGCTAGGGTTCGGGCGTGGCGGTTGATGGGGACGGGGCGGTGGGCAGCCATGGCTGACGGCACGAACGGTCACGGGCAGGTGCAGCGCGACATCGACACCACGACTCCGCATTCGGCTCGCATCTGGAACTACTGGCTCGGCGGCAAGGACAATTACGAAGCCGATCGAGAGGCGGGGGACGAGTTCCTCGCGATCTACCCGGGGCAGCGTGACAAGGCGCGCGCGTGCCGGCACTTCCTGCTCCGGACGGTCCGCTACCTGGTGATCGAGCAGAAAGTGCGTCAGTTCCTCGACATCGGCACCGGTCTGCCGACCGCCAACAACACTCACGAAGTGGCCCAGCGGGATGCCCCGGAATCACGGATCGTCTACGTCGACAACGACCCGCTCGTGCTGGCACACGCTCGCGCACTGCTGACCAGCACACCCGAGGGCATCACCAACTACATCGACGCCGACCTGCACGACCCCGAGTCGATCATGGCGGAGGCGGGCAAGACCCTGGACTTCAGCCAGCCGATCGCGCTGCTCCTGATCGGGGTGCTCGGCCACATCCAGGACTACGACGAGGCACGGTCGATCGTGTCGCGGCTGCTGGGTGCGCTGCCCGCGGGCAGCTACCTCGTGCAATGCGATGGAGACGACACCAGCCCCGCGTACGTCGCGGCGCTCGAGCGCTACCGAGACAGCGGCGGCGTCCCGTACAACGTCCGTAGCCGCGAGCAGATTCGCGGGTTCTACCAGGGGCTGGAGCTGGTTGAGCCCGGCGTGGTGCCGATCCAACACTGGCGACCGGAACCCAACATCTTCGGCGAGCCCCCCGCTGTCGCCGAGTTCGGCGGCGTCGGTCGCAAGTCCTGACGAGAACCTCGACGTCGTTGGCTCGGGCTACGCAGTCGAGGACCGAACCGCGGAGCCGTCCGGTCTCGACGTCGTGGGAAGTGGTGGCGTGACGGCGTGATGGCGTGCCGGAGGGTGGGTCAGCCGGTCTCGGGCAGGGCTGCCTGTCGGCGGTACCTGCCCGGTGCGATCCCGACGTGGCGCTTGAACGCCTTGGCGAAGGCGAACTCCGATGAGTAGCCCACCCGGCCGGCGATGGTGTCCAGCGACACGTCCGACGAGCGCAGCAGGCGGCCGGCCAGCACCATCCGCCACCACGTGAGGTAGGTCAGCGGGGGCTGGCCGGTCAGCTCGGTGAAGCGCCGGGCGAACGCCGCCCGTGACAACCCGACACCGGCCGCGAGCGACTCGACGGTCCATGGATCGGCGGGCCGCTCGTGGATCAGCTGGAGCGCCCGGTGGACGACGGGATCGCCGATCGCGGCAGCCCATCCGGCGGGTGGGTCCAGCGATCGTGCCGACTCGAACCACGCGCGCACGATGTAGAGCAGGAGGGCTTCGAGCAGGGCGGTGACGACGGCATCCGAGCCCGGACGGCGCGTCTCCAGCTCGGTGCCGAGCAGGTCGACGGCGGCGCGCAGCGACGGGTGCCGCCCGACCCGTGCCGGGAAGTGGATGACGTCGGGCATCCCGAGCAGGAGCGGGTGGGTGTGCCCGCGATCGAGCTGGTAGGCACCGCACAGCAGCAGGGCCGTGCTCGCTTGCCCGCCGGTGGCGGCGGGGGAGGCGTCGGTGAGCGGTGACTCCGGTGGTGCGGGCGTGCCGAACTCGACGAGCGCGGTCGGTGGCACGTCGACCAGCGGTGTCGCGGGGTCGTCGCAGAGCCCGTGCCCGCGGCCGTTGGGCAGGAAGACGACATCGCCTGCGTGCACGTGGATCGGCGGGGCGTCGGGCGGCAGCACCCAGCACGAGCCCTGCAAGACGACGTGGAACCCCGCACTGCTGGACGGGAGGAACCGGAAGCCCCACGGCGCCGCCGCGAGGGTGCGCGAGGCATGGGGGCGGCCGAGCCGCATGACCGCGATCGCGTCGCTGAGCACGTCCACACCGCCACGGTACCGATCGACCCAGCACGGTGGACGATCGGACATGAAAACGAGCGTCCGTGGCATGGGAACGATCGCGAGGCATCCGTAGCGTGCTGGACGTGACCATCGGACTCAGCCTTTCCCCGACGGCGTCGGAGAACGCCGTCGATCACTACGTCGAGGTCGCGGCGATGGCCGCCGACGCCGGCGTCGGCGCGATCTGGATCAGCCAGTTCTTCGACGTCGACGCGCTCTCGCTCGCGGCGCTCATCGCCCGCGCCGTTCCCGACATCGCCGTCGGCACGGCCGTCGTGCCGATCTACCCGCGCCACCCGTTGGTGGTGGCCGCCCAGGCGCTGACCGCGCAGGCCGCCGGCCGCGGCCGCTTCCAGCTCGGCCTGGGACTCGGCTCCCCACCGCTTCTCGAGCACGTCTACGGCACCCGGGTGGTCCGTCCGATCCGCTACGCCCGCGAGTACCTGACGGCCCTGCGTTCCGTGTTCGAGACGGGCGAGGTCGACCTGCACGGGGAGATGCTGACCGCGGTCACCCCGATGCCCGTCGTCGTACCCGGCGCCACAACTCCACCGCCGATCCTGCTCGCCTCGGTCGGCACGCAGTCGCTGCGCCTGGCTGGCGAGCTGGCGGACGGAACGTTCCCCTACCTCGCGAGCCCGGCCACGCTCGCCGGGTCGATCGTGCCCACCATCTCGGCGGCCGCGGCGGCGGCCGGTCGCCCCGCACCGCGGATCGTCATGGTCGTGCCCGCGGTCGTCACGTCCGACGTCGACGGTGTGCGTGAGCGGGCCGCGGCGCACATGGCGTTCTACGACGATGTGCCCGCCGCCCAGGAGTCGGTGCGGCGCGAGGGCCTCGCACACGCCCACGAGCTCGCGGTGATCGGTGACGAGGAGACCGTGGCAGCGGCGATCGAGCGCTACTTCGCCGCCGGCGCGACCGAGGTGTCGATCGCGTACACCGACATCGGTACGCCCGAGGAGCAGGCGCGCACGATCGGCCTGCTCGGCGGGCTCAACCGGTCGCGAGCCATGGCGATCCCCGCCTGAGGGCCGGCTCGGTCACTCGCTCGGGCGGTCCTCCCGGGAGCGGAAGGTCCGGCGGTAGGTGCTGGGCGCGACGCCGAGCGCGGTGCCCAGGTGGAGCCGGAGCGACGACGCGCTGCCGATGCCGGCCCGCGCCGCCACGTGGTCGATGGGGATGTCGGTGGTCTCCAGGAGCCGGCGGGCCAGCTCGACGCGCTGCTGGGTGAGCCAGCGGTTGGGGCTCATCCCGACCTCCTCCCGGAAGCGGCGGGTGAACGTGCGCCTGCTCATCGTCGCGTGGCGGGCGAGGTCGGCGAGGCTGAGCGGGCGGTCGAGGTGCTCGAGCGCCCACGCCCGGGTGGCGGCCGTCGACGCCGCCGTCTCGGCCGGCACCGGGTGGTCGATGAACTGCGCCTGGCCGCCGTCCCGGTAGGGCGGGACGACACAGGCGCGCGCCGCGCGGTTGGCGACCTCGGCGCCGTGGTCGCGCCGGATGATGTGCAGGCAGAGGTCGATGCCGGACGCCGCGCCCGCCGAGGTGAGGATCTCGCCCTCGTCGACGAAGAGGACGTCCGGGTCGAGCCGGACCGAGGGGTGGTCGCGGCCGAACTCGGCGGTGTGCCGCCAGTGCGTGGTGGCGCGGCGCCCGTCGAGCAGGCCGGCCGTGGCGAGCACGTCGGCGCCGGTGCAGATCGACGCGATCCGCGGTCGGTCGCCGATCTCGCGGAGCGCGGCGGCGGCGACGGCGATCGCGCGTTCGTCGGCGGACGCGAGGTCGACGGGCGCGACGATCACCGTGTCGGCCTCACGGAGCGCGTCCGGCCCGTGCGGGACGACCACGGTGAAGTCCTCGGCGCTCGGGACGGGGGCGCCGTCGATCGAGCAGGTGACGACCTCGTAGAGCGGTGACCCGGAGGGATCGGTGGCCGCCCCGAACACCCGGCCCGGGATGCTGAGCTCGAACGGGAGCACGGCGGGGAGCGCGAGGACGGCGACGCGGTGCGGTCGGGCGGTTGGCATGGCCCGATTCTCGCGCATCATGGCTTCCGGGCCACTCGATCCCTCGCCCGAACGGCGGCACGGTGATCGTCATGACCTCCGACGCACAGCGCGCCACGATCGGCATCGGCTTCTTCCCCGCCAGCGCTCCGGCCGCCATCGACCTCGTCGAGCGGGCCGAACGTGCCGGTGTGAACACGGCGTGGCTGGTGATGCCACCACTCGGGCACGACACGATGACCGTCGCAGCGGCCGCACTCGCCCGGACCGCGCGGATCAGGGTGGGGACGTCGATCGTCCCCGCGTTCACCCGCCACCCGCTCAACCTCGCCACCCAGGCGATCGCCCTGGCCGAGCTGGCTCCCGGCCGGTTCCGCCTCGGTGTCGGCACCGGGAACCTCGCGGTGATGGCGAACGGGTTCGGCACGCCGATCACCCGGCCCGTCGCCCGGGTGCGCGAGTACGTCGACATCGTCCGCACCGCGCTCGGCACCGGCGAAGCCCGGCACGCCGGGGAGTTCCACACCGTCGACGCGAAGCTGCCCCACCCGGCGCAGGTCGAGGTCTCCCTCGCCGCGCTCGGCCCGCGGATGTTCGAGTCCGCAGGCGCGGTGGCCGACGCCGCGATGTCCTGGAACGTGCCGCTCGACCACCTGGACACGGTCGCCCGTCCCGCGATCGCCCGCGGCGCCGCGGCCGCGAACCGCCCGGCGCCGCCGATCATCACGCACGTGAACGTCATGGCGGGCACCGATCGGGAGGAGCTCCTCGCCGCCGGGCGGGCCGCCTTGCTCCCGTTCACCCAGAACGCCCAGTACACGGCGATGTTCGAGGCGGCAGGCCTGCCCGTCGGTGCGGACCGCGAACCGACGCCTGCCCTGATCGACGCGCTCGTCGTCGGAGGCGACGAGGCGGCGATGGCCGAACGGCTCGGTGAGCTCGCGGCGACGCAGGACGAACTGCTGGTCAGCCTCCCGTGGCCGGCAGGGGTGCGGCGTGACCAGGAGGACGCGGTGCTGCGCGTCCTCGGCGCCCTCGGCAGCGGCGATCAGGAGTCGAACCGCTCCGTGTGGACCCGGGTGCGGGAGACCCCGGCCGCGAGCAGGTCGGCTCGGACCCCGTCGACGAACCGCGGGCTGCCGCAGATGAAGTAGCGGGCGGCCGGATCGTCCACCACCTGCCCGACGTGGAACCGGCCCGGCCGGGTGCCCGGCACCGGCGTGGGGGAGCGGGTGACCGGTACGTAGCGGGGGCCCAGGTCGTCGGCGAGCTCGGCGCCGAACACCGGGCGGGCCCGGTGAGCTCGCCGTGGGAGTAGCCGGGCACGGTCGTGTCGAGCACGATCACCCGCAGCCCGTCCAGCCGCACGGTGTAGTCGTACGGCTCGTCGCCGGGCGCCTCTCCGAGCAGGTGTTCCCGTAGCTCGGGGCGGCTGTCGTGGTTGCCCATGACGTAGAGCGGTGTGGCGCCGATGCGCGCGGCCACCGGGTCGACGAGCGCGCTGAGGCGCTGGTAGGCGCCGGTTCCCCGGCTTCGGTGAGGTCACCGGTGAACAACATGGCGGCCGGACGCAGCTCGGACCGTTCGACGCAGCGTGTGCCGCGCGATCACGTGCAGATCGTCGGCCGCCTCGGTGAACGCGGACAAGGCGACCGGGATGAACGTCCGGCGGCGGGGCCGTGCAGAACATGAACCCCAGGTGTTCATCAGATGGCGGAGAAGTGGACGACGGATGAGCATGCGGCGCACTCGCTGGAATGGTCGCGCCTGGTGCGGGCGGGCCGTGCGACCCGGGGGGACGCTTGGCGGGTGGCACGGACGGCGGAGTTCTACGACGATCGTGATGCGCCGCGGGCCGACGGTGTGTTGCCGGCGGCGTTCGCGGTGGTGCGTGATGGTGTCGGGCGGGTGTTGCTGGTACGGCGGGCCGATGATCTGAACTGGGAGTTGCCGGGTGGGCGGATCGACGTGGGGGAGTCCGCCGTCGATGCGGTGGTGCGGGAGGTGGCCGAGGAGGCCGGTCTCGGGATCACGGTGACCGGGCTGGCGGGCGTCTACAGCGATCCCTCGCACGTGCTGGTGTACGCCGGTGAAGGGGTGCGCCAGCAACTGGCGATCTGCTTCCACGCCCGCCCCCGGGGGAGCGGCGAGCCGAGCGGCAACGGCGCAGGCGGCACGACCGGCGCAGGCCGGCGTCCCGGATCTCCTGGACGCAGCGCGGAACCGGCCACCGGGGTCCGCCCGGATTGCGTGGAGACGGTGGACGCGATGTGGGCGGAGCGGGGCGAGCTGGACCGGCTGGTGATGCACCCCGCCGTGCGGCGCCGGGTGAACGACGCCGTCTCCGCGCCGGGCCACGTGCATTTCGACTGATCGCATCTCGACCGACCGTGCCGACCCCTCGGCCTGTGGTTTCCGACAAAGGTGACCATCGCGGCGGCTGCGGCCTTCCATCGGGGGAATCGGCACGCCCGGTCGGAGCCGCCGACCCGTACCCGGCGTCGTCACCGTCAGTCGTGATGGATCCTGTGGCTCGTGTCGCGGCAGGAGTTCTTCCACGATCCGGGCGCGCCGCCCGCTGAGCTCGTGGCGCCGTCGGTGTTCGCCGCCGTGCGCGACGACCACGGCCGGCTGTTGCTGGTGCGCCGGGTGGACAACGGGAAGTGGGAGCTCCCCGGGGGCCAGGTGGACGTGGGGGACACGGCCGTCGGTGCGCTGCAGCGCGAGGTCGCCGAGGAGTCGGGCATCGTCATCGGCGTCCTGGGCGTCTCCGGCGTCTACACCGATCCCGGCCACGTCATCCGCTCGGTGGCCGGCCGGGTCCGCCAGCCGTTCACCGTCTGCTACCACGCCGAGCCCAGCTCCGGCTCCACATCTCCCCGGCCGGACCAGGTCGAGACCAGCGACGCGGCGTGGATCGACCCCGCGCGGCTCGACACCCTCCCGGTGCACCCGGCGATGCGGCTCTGGATCGGCGACGCCCTCGACCGCTGGCCCGGGAGATCCGTGGTTCGCTGACCTGCCCGCTGGGCAGACCCGTGCTGCCCCCGTCGCGGTACTGGCGGCACTGCTCGTGGTCGAGCTCCTCGACGGGAGGTGATCGCGGTCAGCTCGTGTGCACCGCGATCGCCTGTTCCCACACCTCGTCGCGGCGCAGCGGGCGGTCGATCACAGCGCGGAGCAGCCAGTCCACCCGGTAGTCCTCCGAGACGATCGACGGCCCGGCGTCAACGGGTACCTCGACGGCGAACGCGAGGTCCTTCGGCTGCCGTGGCCGCAGCTCCAGGGGGCCGCTCGCGGCCACCGTCGTCACGGAGTGTCGGACGGCGGTGCGCCCGCGCCCGGAGGCGACGGCGGTGTGCCGGACCAGCTCGATGCGCACGCCGCGGGCCTTCAGGTGGTCCTTCGCGACGAGCCGCACGGTCCCGCGCAGCGTGGTGCCGGGCGGCACGCTGCTGCGCGGGAGCCCGAAGAACGACACCGTGCACAGCGGCGTACCACCGCCCTGCCGAACGGGCTGCTCCGCAGGCATCGGAACCTGCGGGGCGAGCACCGCGATCGGCACTTCCACCGGGTCGGGGAAGCGGCCGGAACCGGTGACCTCGCAGCGCACCAGCCACAGCGACGATCCGCCCGGCCCCACGCTGGTCGGCGGGCCCCACCGCTCTTCCGGCTCGATCCAGCTGTCGTAGCTCTCGGGATCGGCGTCGTCCCCGGAGAGCGGGAAGCGCTCGTCGGCGCAGTCCTCCGGCTTCTCCGGGGGCACGATCCGCCGGGGCACGGGCAGCACGGCGGTGAGCTCACGGGCCAGGCCCCCGGCGAGGGCGTCCTCGGCCAGGACGTACTCCCCGGCGACCGCGCGGTCGTCGGTGTAGCCGCTGTCGCCGGTGGGATACCGGTCGATGTGCACGAGCGCGACCGAGCACTCGACGTCCTCGAGATCCTCGCGCGGGTTCAGCCGGACGAACGCCGTCACGGCGTCGCCCGGCAGGTAGGCCTGCCGGTCGGTCGCCAGCTCGATGTCGATCGCCCGTTCCCTCGCCACGGCGCCGCACCTCTCCTTCTCGATCGGCGTTCAGGGGCACTCACCGGGCGACTGGTCGCCGATCCGCCGTGCCGCGTTACGGATCTCCGCGTGAGCAGCGGGCGCGGGGTGCCGCCCGTGGCGAGCCCCGGTCCGGTCGTCCGCGCCTCCGCCGTGGCACCCGGCCGCGACGAGCCCGTGACCCGATCGACGGACCACCCGGATCTGTCGCCACTGCGGTGTTGCTGGTTGGCTGAGGCCGTCCCCGGTGCGGAAACCGCACGGAACGATCATCGAGATCCACTGGAGGCGGTGTGACGAGAGGGGCTTCCCTCCCGGCCTATCCCCGGTCCCGGCCGGGCCGGACGGGGCGACGATGATGCCCGCCGTGCTGTGGTGGTCGACGGTACTGGGGATCCTCGCTCTGCTCGCCTTCGACTACTTCTTCCACGTCCGCAGGGCGCACGTGCCAGGGCTGTCCGAAGCCGCCGTGTGGTCGTCGATCTACGTGGGGATCGCGCTGCTGTTCGGCGTCGGGGTGCTGATCTTCGGTGGCGGCGCGATGGGGGCGGAGTACTTCGCCGGCTACGTCACCGAGAAGGCGCTGTCGATCGACAACCTGTTCGTGTTCCTGGTCATCATGACCAGCTTCCGGGTGCCGCGCGCCGACCAGCAGAAGGTGCTGCTGTTCGGCATCACGATCTCCCTCATCGTCCGGACCGCGTTCATCTTCCTGGGCGCGACGCTGATCAACACCTTCGCGTGGGTCTTCTACGTCTTCGGGGTCGTGCTGCTCATGACGGCGGGCAACATCGTCACGCACCGCGACTCCGACGAACGGTCGGCGGACAACGTGATGGTGCGGCTTGCCCGCAGGCTCTTCCCCACGTCCGACGTCTATGACGGGGACAAGCTCTTCACCGTGGTGGACGGCCGCCGGGTCATGACGCCGATGGTGCTGGTCATGGCGGCCATCGGCAGCACCGACATCCTCTTCGCGCTCGACTCGATCCCCGCGATCTTCGGGCTCACCCAGAACACCTACGTGGTGTTCACCGCCACCGCGTTCTCCCTGCTCGGGCTCCGCCAGCTCTACTTCCTCCTGAACGGGCTGCTCGACCGGCTCGTCTACCTCTCCTTCGGGTTGGCCGCGATCCTCGCGTTCATCGGCGTGAAGCTGATCCTGCACGCGCTGCACGAGAACAACGTGCCGTTCATCAACGACGGCGAACCGGTGCCCGTCGTCGAGATCAGCACCGGTGTGTCGCTCGTCGTCATCATCGGCGTGCTGGTGGTCACCGTGATCGCCTCGCTGACCAGCGCGAAGGGGCGGGCGGTGAACCTCGTCGCCGCGGCGAGGCGGCACGCCACCGAGTACCTGACGTGCGAGACCGACCCCGCGGTGCGCGAGGACATCTTCCAGAAGCTCCTCGCCGAGGAGGCCCAGCTCCGCAGGCTCCCGGAGAAGTACCGGGCCCGCATCCGCGAGGAGGAGAAGCTCATGGCACTCCTGCGGCGCGCCCATGCCGATCACGAGGCCGCCGCGGTGGCGGGCCGTCGATCCTCGGGCTGAGCCCGCCGACCGAGCGGGGTTCAGGCGATCGCGACGAGCGCGGCGGCGCCGAGAGCGGCGAGCACGACGACCTTCACGGCCTCGAGGGCGATGTAGACCAGGTGATGGCGCGAGCGGGGCGCTTCTGTCCCGGTGTCGTCGCCGGCGAGCACCTGGTCCGACCGGCGCCTCAGCGCCGGGCGCAGGAACCCGAGCTGCACGCCGAGCAGCACGGCCAGTGCGGCCGCCATCCCGACGAGCGCCGGCGTGCGCGGACCGACGGCCAGGGCGACGCCGACCACGAGCAGCAGGGCGAGCTCGGCGCGGTTGAGCGCGGCGAACACGATGCGCCCGATCCCGAGGCCGAGGGGCACGGTGACCCCCGGAGCGCGGAACTTGAGCGGCGCCTCGAGGAACGAGATGGCCAGGACCATGCCGAGCCAGATGAACGCCGCCGCGGGCAGCACGATCACGAGGTGGGTTCCTTTCCGACGTGGGCGGGACCGCCGGGCGTCAGCGCTCCGGTCCGAGCACGGGCTTGATGTCGATCACCGGTGTGCCGTCGACGGCTTCGAGGTCGCGCACGTCGAGGGTGGTGCCGTCGATGCCGGTGATCGTGACGAGGTGCAGCCCGACCGGGTTGGGGCGGTCCTGCGATCGGGTCGAGAAGACGCCCGTCCGCGGCCTTGTCGCGTCGTCGCGGGGGTGCACGGACAGCACGCCGCGGTCGCCCTCGTGGAGCCAGGTCAGCACGATGACCGTGGCTCCCGCCGTGAGGTCGGCCATCGCCTCGGCCAGCTCGGGGCGCACGACGATGCGGGCGGGCGGCGCGCCCTCGTCGCCCTGCTTCGGCGCCGCGGCAGGATCGGTCAGCGGTGAGCGGACCCACCCGATCGGGCGCAGTTCGTACGTCTGCACCCTCGC
Organism: Pseudonocardia hierapolitana; assembly: GCF_007994075.1. Classification (NCBI taxonomy): domain Bacteria; kingdom Bacillati; phylum Actinomycetota; class Actinomycetes; order Pseudonocardiales; family Pseudonocardiaceae; genus Pseudonocardia; species Pseudonocardia hierapolitana. The sequence continues at coordinate 6,808,054 of NZ_VIWU01000001.1, forward strand.
CATTGTGCGGGATCAGCCCCCGGCGCCGGGGCTGACGGGCCCGACGTAGGTGCCCGGGTGGGTCGCGCCGTCCTGCCGAAGGACCGCCCCGCCCGGCCAGTCGAGGCGGGCCGAGCGGGTCTCGTCCGGCGGGGTCACGACGATCGTGGTCGGCGTCCAACCCTGGCCGTCCTGCGGCGGCAGCCACGTGATCGTGGTGTGCGCGGCGTGGCCCGGCGCGAGGGTGAACGACTCCGGGGTCCGCAAACCCGGCACCGGGGAGGCGTCGGAGGACCACCCGATCGGGACGGCCTGCCGGTCGTCCAGGGGCGTCGTCACAGGTGTTCTAGGTCACCTGCCATGGCGGTGATCGTGATCAATCGGGCACGCTGAAGGGGCACCGTAGGGGAGTATCCCGGCAACGGTGGCGCCGTCAGCACGGTGAGGGGCCCCGCGGCCAAGGAACTCCAATCACGCGGACCCCGAACCCGGCGCCATCGATTCGCGGTTCCGGCACGGGACCGCGAAGGGGAGAGACCTCGGGGCGGCTCGTTGCTGCCCGAGACCTGGAGGCTCCCCTTGAACGTGCCCGTCTGGCTGTGGTTCGCCACCATCGGCGGCCTGGCCGCCATCATCATCGCGGACTTGTTCCTCGTCGACAGCAAGCCGCACGCGGTGACGATAAAGGAGGCCACCCGATGGGTGCTCTTCTACGTCGCGCTCGCGGTGCTGTTCGGCCTCGGGGTCTGGTACTTCGCCGGTGGTACGTACGCCGGGGAGTTCTTCGCCGGCTACATCACCGAGTACTCGCTCTCGGTCGACAACCTGTTCGTGTTCGTGATCATCATGACGTCGTTCGCGGTGCCGGCGGTCCACCAGCACCGCGTGCTGCTGGTCGGCATCGTGATCGCGCTGGTGATGCGCGGTCTGTTCATCGCAGTGGGCGCCGCCGCGATCAACGCCCTGAGCTGGGTGTTCTACCTCTTCGCCGCGTTCCTGATCTACACGGCGGTGAACATGGTGCGGCAGGGCATCGCAGGCGGCGAGGAAGAGTGGACCGAGCCCAGGGTCGTCCGGCTGGTCCGGCGCGTGCTCCCCGTCACGGAGAACTACCACGGTTCCAAGACCACCGTCCGCATCGACGGCAAGCGCTGGGCGACCCCGATGCTCATCGTGATGGTCGCGATCGGGCTCACCGACCTGCTGTTCGCGCTCGACTCCATCCCGGCGATCTTCGGCCTGACCCAGGAGGCGTACCTGGTGTTCAGCGCGAACGCGTTCGCACTGATGGGTCTGCGCCAGCTCTACTTCCTGCTCGGCGGCCTGCTCAACAAGCTGATCTACCTGCCGTACGGGCTCGCCGTGATCCTGGCCTTCATCGGCGTGAAGCTCGTGCTGCACGCCCTGCACGAGAACGAGCTGCCCTTCCTCAACGGCGGTGAGCCGATCCCGGTGCCGGAGATCGGCATCGGGCTGTCGCTCTCGGTGATCGTCGGGGTGCTGGCGATCACCACGATCGCCAGCCTCGTCGCGGTGAAGCGCAACCCCGCACTGGCCGAGTGACCTGATCCAACCGGTACCGGCCGCTCCGGCGGCCGGTACCGGTGTCTCAGTGCCAGATGCCGGTGGTGGCGGTGTCGCGGGCGTAGTCCGCGAAGTCGCGGGCGGGCCGTCCCAGCACCTGCTGGACGCCGTCGCAGAGGTGCTCGTTGCGGCCGTCGAGCACCGAGGTGAACAGGTAGCTCACCAGCTCGACCTCGTTCCCGGGCAGCCCCTCGGCGGCCAGGGCCGCGGCGAAGTCCTCCACCGGGATCTGCGTGTAGCCGATGGAGCGGCCGGTGGCGGCGGAGATGGCGGCGACGGCGTCGGCGAAGCTGAGCAGGCGGGGACCGGTCAGCTCGTAGACCTGGCCGATGTGCCCGTCCTGGCTGAGCACCGCTGCGGCGGCGTCGGCGATGTCGTCGGCGTCCACGAAGGGCTCCGTGACGTCGCCGGCAGGCAGGTGCAGGTGGCCGGCCACGATGGAGTCGAGCAGGTAGCTCTCGCTGAAGTTCTGGTTGAACCAGCTGCACCGCAGCACCGTCCAGTCCGCACCCGATGCGGCCAGCGCCTGTTCGCTGGCCTGGGCCTCCTCCTCGCCGCGCCCCGACAGCAGCACCAGACGCCGTGTGCCGGCCTTCAGCGCGGTCTCGGCGAACGCGCCGATCGCCGCGGGTGCCCCGGGCGCGGCCAGGTCGGGGTAGTAGGACACGTAGGCGGCGTCCACGTTCTCGAGGGCGGGCTCCCAAGTCGCGGGGTCCTCCCAGTCGAACGGGACCCCGCCGGACCGCGAGCCGATGCGGACGGGCCGGTCCTGCGCGGTGAGCCGCTGGACGAGGCGCCTGCCGGTCTTGCCGTTGCCGCCGATGACGAGGGTGAGCTGGTCGGTCATGGTCGCTCCCTGTGAATCCGGTGCTGTGAATCCGGTGCTGTGAATCCGGTGCCGAAGTGGACGACTCGACGATCGCCGTCGACGGGATTGGCAACAACGACCAGGTGTGCAACGGTCGTTAACCCACAGGTTCACGGTGAGAGGTTCATGGTGGAGCGGCGCGACCTCGAGATCTTCCTGATGCTGGCCGAGGAGCTGCACTTCGGCCGCACCGCCGAACGCCTCCACGTGTCCACGGCCCGGGTCAGCCAGACGATCAGGAAGCTGGAGCGGCGGATCGGTGCGGCGCTGTTCGAGCGGACCAGCCGGCGGGTTGCCACGACCCCGATCGGACGCCGCCTGGAGGAGGATCTGCGGCCCGCCTACCAGCAGATCCTGGACGGCATCGACCGGGCGATCGCCGCCGGGCGCGGCATCGACGGCGAGCTGCGGGTCGGCTTCGTCGGCACCGCCGTCGGGCAGTTCCTGCACCAGGTGGCGGCCGCGTTCCAGGATCTGCACGCCGCCTGCCACGTCCAGGTCCTCGAAGCCCGCTACAGCGACTTCCTCGACCTACTCCGCGCCGACGAGGCCGATCTCGTCCTCGTCCCGGTCAAGGTCGCCGAACCCGACATCGCCACGAGCCCGGTCCTCTTCGACGAACCCACGGTGCTCGCCGTCTCGGCCCGCCATCCCTTCGCCCGGCAGGAGTCGGTGTCGCTGGAGGACCTGGCCCGCGACAAGGTGCTGCGGCCGCGCGCGTTGCCCGACTACATGGACGAGAGCCTCGTACCCCGGCGAACACCGGGCGGCAGGCCGATCGAGCGGGGCCCCGAGTTCGGCACCGTCCAGGAGATGCTCTCCCTCATCGGCGCCGGTCGGGGGATGTTCCCGGTCCCCGCGCACGCGGCCCGTTTCGACATCAGGCCGGACATCGCCTACGTCCCCATCCGGGACGGGCTGCGCAGGGAGCGCCGGTTCATCTGGCGGACCACGGCGGAGACGCACCGGATCCGGGCCTTCACCCAGGTCGCCCGCGACGTGGTCGCACGCTCCCCGAACCCGCTCCAGAACTGATCGATACGCTCCGCCGCATGGCGGAGGTCCTGTTCTTCCACCACGTCCAGGGCCTCACGCCCGGCGTGGTCGCGTTCGCCGACCGGCTCCGCGCCGCCGGGCACGCGGTCCACTCCCCGGACCTGTACGGGGGCCGCGTCTTCCCGACGATCGAGGAGGGTCTGGCGTTCACCGACGGCCCGGGGGCCCCGGATCTCGCGGGCCTGGCCGCCGCCGCGGCCGCCGACCTCCCGGCCGAGCTGGTCTACGCGGGCATCTCCGCAGGCGCCGTGCTGGCGCAGCGGCTCGCACAGACCCGGGCCGGGGCCGCGGGGGCGGTCCTCATGGAGTCCTGCCTGCCCGTCAGCGGCGAGTGGGCGATCGGTCCGTGGCCGGAGGGCGTCCCGGTTCAGATCCACGGCATGGTCGACGACGGGTACTTCGCGGGCGAGGGTGACATCGACGCCGCCCGCGAGCTCGTCGAGGCGGCCGGACCGACCGCAGAGCTGTTCCTCTACCCGGGGGACGAGCACCTGTTCGAGGACAGCTCGCTGGCCTCGTACGACGCCGCTGCCACCGAGCTGCTGACCGCGCGGATCGTGGACTTCCTCGGCCGGGTCCCGGGCGCCTGAGGCACCCGGCGCAGCACCGCGCCGCGCGGGTTGTTCACTGGGTCGGTCGCTGCGGCACGGCAGCGGCGCGAGCGTGTCGAGGAAGGTGTGCCCATGACCACGAGCAGCTACGACGTCATCAGCCCGGTCGACGAGAAGGTGCTGACGACCGTCGAGTTCTGCGGCCGCGAGGAGGTGGACGAGCACGTCGCGCGTGCCCAGCGCGCGTTCGGGCCGTGGCGCGACGTGGCGCCGGGCGAGCGGGCCCGGCTCCTGCGCCGCTTCGCCGAGGCCGTGGACGCCGACATCGAGAACCTCGCCCGGCTGGAGGTGCGCAACTCCGGCCACACCATCGGCAACGCCCGCTGGGAGGCGGGCAACGTCCGCGACGTGCTCGCGTACTACTCGGCCGCACCCGAACGGCTGACCGGCCGGCAGATCCCCGTGCCCGGTGGCGTGGACATCACCTTCCAGGAACCGCTCGGCGTCGTCGCCGTGATCGTGCCGTGGAACTTCCCGATGCCGGTCGCCGCCTGGGGCTTCGCGCCCGCGCTCGCGGCGGGCAACACGGTCGTGCTCAAGCCCGCCGAGTACACCCCGCTCACGGCGCTGCGCCTGCAGGAGCTGGCCCTCGAGGCGGGGCTGCCCGAGGACGTTCTGCAGGTCGTGCCCGGCACGGGCGGGGAGGCGGGCGAGCACCTGGTGACCCACCCGCTGGTCCGCAAGGTCGTCTTCACCGGCTCGACCGCGGTCGGCAAGCGGATCATGCGCCACTGTGCGGACCAGGTGAAGTCGCTGACGCTCGAGCTCGGCGGGAAGAACGCGAACATCGTCTTCGCCGACGCGGACCTCGAGCGCGCCGCCGCCACGGCGCCGGGCGCGGCCTTCGACAACGCGGGACAGGACTGCTGCTCCCGGTCGCGCGTCCTCGTGCAGCGCAGTGTCCTCGACCGGTTCATGGAACTGCTCGAACCCGCCGTCAAGGGCTACGCCGTGGGTGACCCGGCCGACGAGTCGACCGCGATGGGACCCCTGATCTCCGCGGACCACCGGAGCAAGGTCGCCTCGTACGTCGACGACACCGCTTCCGTCGCGTTCCGCGGCACCGCCCCTGACGGGCCCGGCTACTGGTTCCCGCCCACCGTGCTCGCCCCCGTCACGCAGGACGCGCGGCAGTGGCGGGAGGAGATCTTCGGACCGGTCATCGCCGTGATGCCCTTCGAGGACGAGGCGGAAGCCGTGGCGCTCGCGAACGACACGGAGTACGGGTTGTCGGGCTCGCTGTGGACCCGCGACATCGGCCGGGCGCTGCGCGTCTCCCGGGCGTGGGAGAGCGGCAACCTCTCGGTCAACTCGCACTCGTCGGTGCGGTACTGGACGCCGTTCGGCGGGTTCAAGCAGTCGGGGCTGGGGCGCGAGCTCGGCCCCGACGCGGTCAGCGCCTTCACCGAGACGAAGAACGTCTTCATCTCCACGGAGTGACCGGCGCGGCGTGGCGGCTCAGGACAGCACGCGGATCTGGAAGGGGTAGTCGTACGCGCGGTCGTCGGCCGCGCGGACGGCCCCCTTGATGTGGCACCAGGCCGACACCACGAACAGCACGATGATCAGCGGGATGCCGATGAGCGCGCCGACGACGGTGAAGATCAGCAGCCAGCTGACCAGGTAGAGCAGCCAGAAGCTCAGGTTGAAGTTGAACGCGCCCGCGGCTGCGCGGCGGGCGAACGGGTCGTTCTTCTGGGCCACCCACACGATCAGTGGCCCGAGCAGGCTGAGCGAGCCCGCGCTCAGCAGCGCCGCGATCGGCGCCGACAGGTGGGCGAGGATGGCCCCGATCCGGCTGCTCGCCGGCAGGGGCCGCCCGATCGGCGTGGTGTCGGAATCGCGCTGGTAGGGCTCGTAGGGCTCGTAGGGCGACGACATCGGGTCCTCCTCGGCCGGCGGTCTCCTCCCGTCAACGACCGGGCGTGACGGGTCGTGCCCGGCCGTAAGGACGCGGGTGGCCCCTGGCCGGATGCCGGCAACGCCATCGTGCCGACGTCAGGAATCCTCCACCACGCGATCCCCGCGGTGCGCCCCGTAGAACTCCGCCTGCCGGGCCATGATCGTGCGCATCGGGGTGCCCCGCGCAACGCCGTAGACCGTCCCGGGGAAGTCCAGCTCCCGCTGGACCTCCCACAGCTCGTCGTGCCGGTCGGGCGAGAACAGCTCGGCGGGGTCGCCGGCGGCGACCCAGCCGATCGGGACGACGGTCCGTGGCGCCAGCCGCGAGTTGACGTGCAGCACGCTGTTGATCCGCAGCTCCGACCCCGCGCCCGCGACCGAGCCGGGGAAGAGGGAGGCGCCGGTGGCCACGAACACCTCGTCCTCGACCCGTGCGCCGTTGACGTGGGCGTGCGGTCCGACCAGCACGGCATCACCCAGGACCGCCGGATGCGTGCCACGGCCACGGACCAGCGCGTTCTCCATGACCACGACGTCGTCGCCGACGCGGACCTCACCGTCTTCCGCGGTCAGCACGGCTCCGTGCAGCACGCGCGTGCGCTCGCCGAGCAGGACCGCGCCGCACACCACTGCCGAGGGCGCCACGTAGGCGGAGGCGGGGACGACGGGGCGACGGCCGCGGTGCTCGACGAGCATCGGTTGATGGTAGGCGCAGGCCCGCCCCGTCACTCCTCGAGCTCGGCCAACGCCTTGCGCGCCTGCTCCAGCTCGGCCTCCAGCGCCGCGACCCGAGCGGCGCGCTGTTCACGGGCGGCGTCGATGACGGCGTCGATGGGGGCGGCCAGCTCGGCGTGCAGCTCCTGCGCAGCCTTCGACACCGCCGTGGCGGAAACGGGCAGACCGCGGCTGAGCCACGTGTTGCCCTGCTTGAGCTCGGCCTGCCAGTCGCCGTCGGCGGTGCCGGTGACGGTCAGGGTGAGCTCGATCGTGCGGGTGGTGCGGGCGGCGGAACCCTTCGGCCGGCCGCGGCGCGGCTTGGCGGGCTCGGCGGCCGCGTCGTCCGCGATCGCGGTGGTGGCGGTGGTGGTTTCCTCGGGGCTGGTCATCGCTGGCTGTGCTCCCTCATGGCGGTGCGGCGGGTCGCCGGCGATCGTAGAACGCGTGTTCGACTCGCCCGTCAGCGGCCGGTCGTCGGACGAAGCGGCAGGTGCCACCGGCTGAGCGCTCCGGCGCGCGTTCTCACCCCGTCCGCTCGTGGACCTTGCGTCCGGCGAACCACGTCTGCTCGACGGCGGTCGCGGCGAGCTGGTCGACGGGGACGCTGAGGGGGTCGCGGTCGAGCACGACGAAGTCGGCGGACTTGCCCGGTTCGAGGGAGCCGGTGACGTCGTCGGTGCCCATCGCGCGTGCGGCTCCGAGGGTGTAGGCATGGAGGGCCTCGGCGACGGTGATCCCCTGCTCGGGCCAGAGGCGGCCGGGGATCGTGCCGGTGGGGTCGGCGCGGTCGACCAGTCCCTGGATGCCGTACCAGGGGTTCGGGGAGGGCACGACGGGCCAGTCGGAGCCACCGGCGATGAGCACGCCGGCGTCGAGGAGGCTGCGGTTGGGGTGCAGCTTCTCGGCGCGACCGCGGGGCACGCAGGCGCAGATGGCGTCGAAGATGACGGTGGGGAACCACAGGGCGGGGGAGATGTCGGCGACGACGCCCAGCTCGGCGAGGCGGGGCAGGTCGTCGTCTGCGATGTACTGGCCGTGGGCGATGTGGAAGGTGGGGCGCGAGTGCCCGGCGGCGCGGACGGCCGCGACCGCGTCCAGGGTCATGCGCACCGATGCGTCACCGGTGCAGTGGATCTTCGCGGACAGGCCCTGCTCGGCGACGGTGAGCAGCCAGCCGGTCAGCTCGTCCTGGCTCATCGTGGTCTCACCGCGCCACTCGGTGCCGTGCTCGTCGTCGGGCAGGTAGGGGTCGAGGAACGCCGCGGTCTTCGAGGTGGGGACGCCGTCCAGGAAGATCTTGACGAAGTCGGGCCGGTGGTGCGTGCTGCGGTAACCCTCGCGCCGGTCGATCAGGTCCTGCCCCAGCGGGTACGTGCCGAAGATCTTGTCGTTGACCTGCAGCGAGGTCACGACCCATGCGTCGAGCCGGCCGGTGTCGTCGAGGTGCTTCAGCGCCTGGAGCATCGCGAGCGAGGCTGCGGCGTCCTGGAAGGACGTGATGCCGAAGGAGTGCAGGATGTCGATGCCCCGTCGGCTGGCCTCGGCGTTCTGCTCGACGCTCGTGGGGGCCGACGCGGCGTAGGCGCGCTCCACCGGGATGACGGCGGCCTCGATGAGCAGGCCGACCGGTGCCCGGGTGGCGGGGTCGCGCATGACCGTGCCGTCGGCCGGGTCGGGGGAGTCGGCGTCGATGCCGGCGAGGGCGAGCGCGGCGGAGCTGACCCATCGGTTGTGGCAGCTGTCGTCGCGCAGCAGGACGGGGCGGCCGCTTGCGGCCTCGTCGAGCGCGGCGAGGGCCGTCCGGTCGGACAGCGCCGGGATGAGCGGGCTCCCCCAGCCGCCGCCGACCACCCAGGCGTCGGGGGCGAGCTTCGCCGACCAGCCGCGGATGGCGTCGAGCAGGTCTTGAAGGTCGGCGGCGGCGTCGAGCTGGAGCTCGAACAGGTCTGCCCTGCCGGCGGTCAGGTGGTGGTTGTGGACGTCCCCGAGGCCGGGCATGAGGAAGGCGCCGCCGTGGTCGACGACCTCCGGCTCGCCGACGACCCGGCCGAGCAGCTCCTCGTCACCGACGGCGGCGATCGTCCCCCCGGCCACGACCAGGACCGACGCCGCAGGCCGGGCCGGGTCGAGCGTGTGGATGCGGGCGTTGCGATGGACCTGGTCCGCGGTGATCGACATGGGTTCCCTTCGCGCGTGCAGCCGCACCAACGTACGCGGGAGGAACGGCCGGTCCGGCGGAAGCCGCGCTCCGGGACAACCGGCGTGCGCGCACGGACAACGCCGTCCTCAGGGCGCGCGGCGCTCCGTCAGAGGTGCTGATCGGGCTCGCGCTGCTCTCCGGCGTCGTGCTGTTCGTCTATCGCAGGCTCGCCCAGGACCGCCGTCGGCTGCCCCTGCGCGAGGGCTGACGCCGGGACGGTGGCGCGGCTCGGCAGCGGCTGGAATCCTCTGCGGAACCGCGAGGATCGGAGGAGATCGGTGCCGACGCCGCACGCCGAATCGTCCATCGCCGGCTTCGCCTCGTGGGGGAAGGCGGTCGCCTCGACGTTCCCGTCGCTGGAGCTGTCGGTCCACGGAAGCCGTGCCGCGTTCCGCGGTCGGGTGCGCGTCCAGCACGCGCCCGACGTCGTGCTGGGTGACGTGTCCGCCGGAACCGCGAACGCCGTCACCCGGAGCGCGGCGGACATCGGCCGCGAACGCACGCGGCTGTGCAAGATCTCCTTCCAGCTCGCGGGGCGCTCGGTGCTCGTCCAGCACGGGCGGCGCCGCGTCCTCACGCCGGGCGACATGGCCGTCTACGACGTGGACGCGCCGTACGCGATCGAGAACGACGCCGGGTTCCGCACCCTCGTCCTGATGGCGCCGCGGCGGCTGCTGGACCTGGACGACCGCCGGCTCGCCACCGCCGTCGGTTTGCGCCTCTCCGAACGCGACGGGCTCGGGCGGCTCGCCGGGCCGTTCCTGCGCGAGCTGGCCGAACGGCCCGACCACCTCGCCGGGCCGTGCGGCGGACGAACGGCGCGGACGCTCACGGACCTGGTGGCCGCGGCCGTGGTGGAGAAGTACCGGGAGGCGGGCCCGGACACGCCGCTGCGGCGGGTCGTCGGGTGGCTGGAGGAGCACCTGCAGGACCCGGACCTGTCCCCGGGGACGATCGCCGCCGCGAACTTCATCTCCACCCGGCGCCTGCACGAGCTGTTCCACGACGAGGGGACCTCGGTGTCGGCGTGGGTGCGCAGGCGCAGGCTCGAGTCGTGTCGCCGCGACCTGGAGAACCCGCGGCTGGCGGGCGAGACGATCGCGGCCGTGGCGCGGCGCTGGGGCTTCGTCGACCCCGCGCACTTCTCGCGCTGCTTCCGCGCGGAGTTCGGGATCTCGCCCCGCGAGCTCCGTTCGGCCGGGTAGGACCGCGCTCCGGAACCACCGGCGCGCACGCACGGACAACGGCTGGCGGCCGCCCGTCGCGGAGGATCGCGGGAGCGCAGCTCCTCGAGACGGGATCACCATGACCACGAACAAGCTCTACATCGATGGCGAGTGGGTCGGCGGCTCCGGCGGGGCCGAGGACCCGACCTTCGACCCGGCGACCGAGGACGTGATCACCACCGTGGCCCGGGCCGGGTCTGCGCGGCCTACACCCGCTTCTACGTCGACGCCCGGCGCGAGGACGAGTTCGTCTCCAAGCTCGCCGCCGGCGCCGAGTCCGTGCGGATCGGGCCGGGCATGGAGGAGGGCACGGTGCTGGGCCCGCTGGTGTCGGCCCGCCACCTCGCGCACGTCGAGAACCTGGTCGAGGTGGCCCCGCAAGGAGGACGCCGAGATCGTCACCGGCGGCATGCGGGCCCGCGACACCGGCTGGTTCTACGCGCCCACCGTGGTCACGGGCGTGACCGACGAGATGCGGATCGCCCGGGAGGAGGTGTTCGGACCGGTCATGTCGGTGCTGACCTACTCCGACGAGGACGAGCTGGCCTCGCTGGTCGCGCGCGCCAACGACACCGACTACGGGCTCGCCGCCGCGGTGTGGACCCAGGACCTGCGCACTGCCCACCGCCTGGCCGCCGGCATCCGGGCGGGCTCGGTGTTCGTCAACGGCCTGCCCGTGCCGGACCCGGCCGCCCCGTGGGGCGGGTTCAAGGCCTCCGGGCTGGGGCGCGAGATGAGCCACCACGCCATCGACGCCTACACCGAGGTCAAGAGCGTCTTCGTGAGCCTCGCCCGACCGGGTGCTCCTTCCCAGCCAGTAGATTCGTGTCATGTCGGCGGACGAAGGCGCCACCTCGACGAGCCAGAAGCCCCTGCTCGTGCTGGGCAAGATCACCGAGATCCTCGACGCGTTCTCGCTCGCCCGCCCGTCGCTCACGCTGTCGGAGATCCAGCAGGCCACCGGCATGCCGACCTCCACGGTGCAGCGGCTGGTGACCAACATGGTGGCGCAGGGGCTGCTCGACCGGACCGGTGACCAGATCCGCATCGGGGTTCGCATGGCGTACTGGGCTGCGCCGGCCGTCAAGGGCGTCGACGTGCTCACGATCGTGAGCCCGGTGCTGCGCGAGCTCCGCGACGCCACGGGGGAGACGGCCTGCTTCTTCCGAGAGGAGCAGGGCTTCCGCGTGTGCGTCGCGATGGCGGAGACGCGCCACGCCCTGCGTCGCGACATGTACGTGGGCAAGCTCCTCCCGCTGCACGCGGGCTCGGCCGGGCGCGTCCTGCTGGCCTGGGACGAGGAGCTCGCCGAGCGCATCCTCTCCCAGCCGCTGGAGTCGATCACGGACACGACCGTCACCGACCCGGAGCTGCTCCGGGAGCTGGTCGCGCAGACGCGCAAAGACGGCTACGCGATCACCACCGCCGAGCGCGAGGACGGCTCCTCGGGCCTGTCCGCCCCGGTCTTCGACGCGTCCACCGAGCTCGTCGGCGCGCTCGCGCTCAGCGGCCCGACCATCCGGATGCCGCGATCCCGCTGCGAGGAGTGGGTCGACCTGCTCGTCGGGGCCGCGGAGAAGCTCACGCGCACGCTGGGTGGTCGCCCCCCCGGCTAGTGCCCCGGACCGGGGCACTAGCGATCGTCCAGGGGAACGCCGTGGCCCGCGACCGTGCACCCTGCGCGGCCTTCGAGCGGTTCGGTTCCCCGAGCTCGGCGAGGAGGCCTTCCCCCAGCGCGACGAGCCCGGCCAAGCGGCCGGGCGTGAGCCAGTCAGGTCGGGTGCCGAACACGAGGTCCTCTGTGGCGGTGTTGCCGCTCGCGCCGGGGGCGAACGGGCAGCCACCCAGCCCGCCGAGGCTGCCGTCGACGACCTGCGCCCCCGCGTTCACGGCGGCGAGGCTGTTGGCCACGCCCTGACCCCAGGTGTCGTGACCGTGGAACACGATCCGCCGCGGCGGGGTCTCGCGCCGCACGCGTCCGACGAGGTGCGCCACCTCGGCAGGCGTCGCCTGGCCGAGCGTGTCGCAGACGACGACGTCCTCGGCACCGGCGGCCCGCGGGTCGTTCGCGATCGCGAGCACGCGCTCCGGCGCCACCGCCCCCTCGAACGGGCAGGTGAACGACGTCGCGATGCACAGCTGGATGCGCCCACCCGCGGCGCGGACCAGCTCGACTGCGGCAGGCATCGCCTCCAGGCTCGCCTCGGTGGAGCGGCCGATGTTGGCGCGGTTGTGCGCGTCGGAGGCGGAGAAGCAGTACTGCACGTTGACCGCGCCCGCCGCGATCGCCCGTTCCACGTGCCGCGGCGTGGCCACCCAGATCCAGCAGCGGGAGAGCTCCTCAGGGGTCAGGGCGGCGACGACGTCGAGCGTGCCGCTCATCGCGGGCACGAGGTCGGGCCGGGCCATCGAGCCGATCTCCAGGCTCGGCACGCCGAGGCGCAGCAGCTCGCGGGCGATCTCCACCTTCCGGGCGGTGGGCAGGACCTTGCCGGTGAGCTGCAGCCCGTCGCGGAGGGTCACGTCGCGCAGTTCCACCGCCGTCACGACCGCGCCCCGCTGACCACCATGATCTCCTCCTCGTCCATACCGAGCAGGCCCGAGAGGACCTCGGCGGTGTGCTCGCCGAGATCGGGGCCGAGGCTGCGCACCGGCAGCGAGACGTCGCCGATGACCGGGACGACCCCGGGGAAGCCGATCTCGCGCTGCTGCCCCTCCCCGGTGTCGACCGGCAAGTACTGGATCATGTTGCGCGCGCGGTACTGCTCGTCCTCGACGATGTCGGCGGCCGTGTAGACGGGGCCTGCTGGCACCCCGGCGGTGTCGAGCGCGGTGAGCACCGCAGGGCGGGGCAGGCGGGCCGTCCAGGAGCCGATCGCCTCGTCGAGCCGCTCGCGCTGGGTCCAGCGCCCGCTGTTGGAGGCGAGAGCGGGGTCCTCGCCGAGGTCGGGGCGGCCGATCACGGTCGTCAGGCGCCGGAAGATCCCGTCGCCGTTGCCGGCGATGATCACACTCGTTCCGTCTGCGCACGGGTAGGAGTTGGACGGGGCGATCCCCTCCATCCGGCCGCCGGTGCGGGTGCGGTGCACGCCGTAGGCGAGGTGGTCGGGCACGAGCGACTCCATCATGGAGAGCACGGCCTCGTTGAGCGCGACGTCGACGATCCGTTCCGCCAGCGGAGGCGTGCCGGTCCCCGCGCGGCGCCGGAACAGGCCCATCACGGCACCGAACGCGGCGTACAGGCCGGCGATCGAGTCGCCGATCGAGACGCCCACCCGCGACGGTGGACGGTCGGGTTCGCCGACGAGCTCGCGCATCCCGCCGACGGCCTCTGCGACCGCCGCGAACCCGGGCCGTTCCGCCAACGGACCGGTCTGCCCGAAGGCGGAGATCCGCACGATCACCAGGTCGTGGTTGACCGCGTTCAGCTCGTCGGGGCCGAGCCCCCATTTCTCGAGCGTGCCGGGACGGAAGTTCTCCAGCAGGACGTCGCACCGGCGTACGAGATCGAGCACGACGTCGCGCCCCTGCGGCGTGCGCAGGTCGAGCGTGACCGACTTCTTGCCCCGGTTGATCGTGCGGTAGAGCAGGGAGGTCGTCCCCTGGTACAGCCGCCAGTTGCGCAGCTCGTCCCCGGTGCCGGGGCGCTCGATCTTGATCACCTCGGCACCGAAGTCGGCGAGCAGTCTCCCCGCCGTCGGTGCGGCGATGTAGTTGCCGAGCTCGAGCACCCGCACGCCGCGCAGGGGCTGGATCGGGGCGTCGTCCATTGCGTCCTCTCTCGGGTTCCGGCCCTCTTGCTCTCCGTCGGGGTCACACGACCAGGCTCAGCGGCAGGACGAGCAGGATCGCCACGACCGAGGCGATCGAGACACCCACCGAGCAGGTCTTGAGCGTGCCGCGGGTCGTCTGGCCCATCAGCGACTGGAGCAGCCAGAACGTGTTGCTCGTGACGTGCACCGCGAACAGCGAGCCTGCGCCCGCGGCGAGCGCGATGAGCACCGGGTCGAGCCCGATGACGGGGGCGACCGGGGCGAGGATGCCGGCGGCCGTGATCGCCGAGATCGTCACCGAGCCGACGGCCACGTGGAGAACTGCGGCGATCACCCACACCATGAGCAGCGGTGCCGCGGTCTGCGCGGTGAAGTACTGGCCGAGGATGTCACCCAGCCCGGCCTCCTTGATCGTGGCGGCGAGCGAACCGCCGACCGCGGTGAGGATCAGGATCTGGCCGCTCTCGCGGAAGCCGGCCCCGATCGCCCGCTCGATCCGCTTGCGGCCCGCGGTGTACCGCCCGACGAGGCTGGTGCCGACCATGCCCAGGAGCAGCGCGATCACCGGCTCCGACAAGAAGTCGACCACGGGGTTCTGGAACGCGGCGATCTCGGTGATCGCGCCGACCCCGATGAGCAGGAGCGCACCGAGCAGCGGGGCGAAGAGCACGATCAGCCGCACGTGCCGGCGCTCCTCGACGGCAGGATCCGCGGCGACGTCGACGGCCACCGCGGCCGGGGCGCCGGCGTCGTCCGGTCGCTCCGCGGACGTCACCCCGGGGCGGGGCTGCGGGGCGGATTCCTCGCCGTCCTCGATCGCCGCCTGGTCGATGCGACCCTCGTCCTTCGCCGGATCCCACCACCCCTTCCGGAACAGGAACGACATGATCGCGACCGCGATGATCACGGTGGGCACCACGAGGATCAGGCCGAAGACCAGCATCTTGCCCAGCGGGACGCCGAGCAGGCCGGCCAGCGCCAGCGTGCCGACGCCGGGGACCATCAGCACGATCCCGCACTCCAGCCCGATCGCGAGCGCGGTCGCCATCCGGGCGAGACCCAGCTTGCCGATCCGCGGGGCGAGGTTGCGCGCGAGCGGCGCGGAGATCACGAGCAGCACGTCGAGGTAGATCGACTGGAGGGCCGTCGCGATCGTGACCGACAGGGCGTAGGGCATCCGCTTGGGGCCGAACACCCGCAGGAGCGTGGCGACGAGCCGTTCGATCGCGCCGATCTCCTGCAGGATCGCGCCCGTCAGGACGCCGAACGCGATCAACAGCCCGACCTCGGCCATGATCTCGCCGAATCCACCGGTGATCGCTTTCACGGTGCCCTCGACGCCCAGCCCGGTACTGAGCCCCAGGTAGGCCGAGCCCAGTACGAGCGCGACGACGGGGTTGAGCCTGAACCGGACGATCAGCAGGACCACCGCGAGCACGGCGACCCCGGTGTTGATCAAGACCACGGTGTCGGACAACGGCTTGTTCTCCTCTGTGTGCGCTCGGCGTTGAGCGGAGCGAGGTTTGACGTCGGACGGATGCCACCGCCCGGACCAGGTTGCTCACAATATGAGCACACATCCACGATGTGAGCAAGCTGGCGTGTCTGAGGCCGCGGCCCGTGCGCGCGCCGAGTTGATCGATTCCTCGACGACCCGCCCGGGGCCGTCGAGGAGCTCGTGCGGGAGGAACGTCGGCGCGGCCGGGCACGCGGCCGCCCCTGGGGCTGATCTGTCCGTTGATCGCCGAGGGCGGCGGGCTCGATCGCGCGGTCTCCTACGAGGTGCTGCGCACAAGCGCAGCGGGGCGTCCCGTACGTCGTGTACAAGGAGAGGGCGTTGCCGGACCCCGACGCCGCGGGCGTCGCCGTGCAGGCGTTCGGACGAAGGAGACGAGCCGATGACCGGCACGGAGACCGAGATCGAGGCGACGATCCGGGCGCTCGAGGACGCCCGCTACGACGCCGTCGTGCGCGGCGACGTCGAGGCGTTCGCCGGACTCTCCCACCCGGAGCTGACCTACACGCACTCCACCGGCAGCGTGGACACCCTCGACTCCTACCGGGAGAAGCTCGAGTCGGGCTACTACGACTACCACCGGATCGACCACCCGATCGACCGGATCGTCGTCGAGGGCGACACGGCGCTGGTGATCGGCGAGATGCACGCGGACATCACCGCGGGCGGCACCCGCAAGACGCTCGCCAACCGCGCGCTGGCCGTGTGGGTCCGTGCGGACGGGACGTGGCGGTTGCTGGCCTACCAGCCGACCCCGTTGCCGAAGGGCGCCGAGGCGCGCTGAGCCGTGGATCTAGAGCGAGGCGTAGAGCGCGGCCTCGAAGTCCCCGTACAGCTTCCAGGCCTCCTCGGTGATGAACGGCAGTGAGTTGGTGTAGATCGATGCGCACACTCCGGTCGTGCGGTCGACGAAGAAGTGCGTGTTGAGCAACCCCGCCCACGCTCCCGTGAACGCCCTGCGGCGTCCGGGGACGTCCTGGGTGTTCAGCAGCAGGCCGTAGCCCCACTTCCAGCCCGGCCCCACGCGCAGCGAGTTCGAGGTCGGCGGGTCGGCCGTCAGGATCTCGGCGGGGAAGTCGAAATCATCGATCTGGTTGGAGAAGGCCGCGTCGACGGTGTCCTGCGCGAGGATGCGCTCGCCGTCGAGCTCGCCGCCGCGGAGCAGGGCCCGCTCGAACCGGATGTAGTCCCTCGGGGTCGAGTAGAGCCCGTGGCCGCCCGCCCACCAGTCGGGGTTCTGGTTGAGGATCTCGCCGGCCGACGTCCACGCCCCGTCCGCGCCCCTGAGGTGCACGGTCACGCAGTTCTCCCGGCGGGCCTCGTCGAGGCGGAACATCGTGTCGCCCATGTCGAGCGGCCCGGTGATCCCATCCTTGATCACGACGTCGAGGGTCTGCCCCGCGACGGCCTCGACGACCTTGCCCAGCCAGTCGGTGTTGATCCCGTACTCGAAGCGCGCACCCGGGTCGGCGACCATCGGCACCTTGAACGCCTCGGCCGATCCCGGGACCACGTTCGGCAGCCCGGTGACCTTCTCGTACTTGGCGATGTCCGCGTTCCAGAACCAGTAGCCCAGGCCCGTCGTGTGGGTGATCAGCTGCCTCACCGTGGCCCGGCCGCCCGCGGGGCGCAGCTTGGGCGTGTCGCCGTCGAAGCCCTCCAGGACCTGCACGTCGGCGAACTCGGGGCAGTAGGCGTCGACCGGCGCCTGCAGCTCCAGCTCGCCCCGCTCGACCTGCTGGAGTGCGGCGGCGGTGCACACCATCTTGGTCATCGACATGATCCGGAACTGGGTCGACGTCGAGACCCGGTCGTCGCTCTCGCCGACGGCCCGCACCCCCGCACCGCCTTCGTAGACGATCCCGTCGCGATCCGCGGCGATCGCGGCCACGTGCGGAACGGCGCCCGCGCGGACGGCGCCCTGCAGGACCTCGTCGATGGCGCTCCCGTCGATGGACTTGCCCATCTCGACCTCCCTCGGCCGGCGATCGACCGCACGCCCCGGGACGGCTGCACGGCCCCGATGACGTGCACCTCACCGCGACGATCCCGCACCGGAGCCGGGTGTTGGGCCGGATCCCCCGCATGCACCCCCTCTTCAGGCCAGGATCCGGTGCTCGTCGAGGAAGCCGGTGACGATCCGCACCAGGTCGTCGGGTCGCTCGATGTGCAGGCCGTGGCTCGACCCCGGCCCGGTCACCAGCTCGTACCGGGCCTTGGGGATGGCGTCGGCGACCGCCTTCGACTGCCGCCGCGGGGTCAGCAGGTCCTGCTCGCCGACGACGACCAGGGTCGGCGCCTCGATGTCCGCGAGGCGGTCGAGCGTGTCGTGCGCGAGGTCGGCGTCCCACTGTTCCACGGTGACCGCCATCTGGGCCTCGGTCTGGGGGAAGGCCGGCAACATCGGCTCGAACAGCTGCTGGACGTCCGGGCGATCCATCAGCTCGGGGGAGAACGCCAGCCCTGCGACGGTCAGCGCGGCCTCCATGTCCCGCACGGCGTAGGGAAGCCGGAGCGCGGAGAGCATCGCGCGCTGGTAGCCGTCGCACCGGCCCCAGGTGGCGTAGAGGACGGCCGACGCGACCTGCAGCGGGTGCGCCAGGGCGAGCTCCTGCACGATGGCCGACCCGAGCGACCAGCCCATGGCGTGCGCCCTCGGCACCTCGAGCGCCTCGAGCAGCGCGGAGGCGTCCTCCGCGAGGGACGCGACGGTGATCGGGCCCTCGCCGCGCTCGCTGCCCCCGAGTCCTCGGTTGTCGAAGGCGATGACCTGGTAGCGCTCGGCGAGGCGGGGCACCAGCTCGCCCCACAGCGGGATGGAGCCGGAGGTGCCCATCACGAGCAGGAGGGGATCTCCCTCGCCGCTCACCTCGTAGTTCAGCGAGACTCCGGTGCGAACGGCCTGCACGGGCATGGGGACCTCCAGGTCAGCGGTAGGCGAGTGATCCGTCGTCGAGGTCGGCCTTCGGCAGGATCTCCATCTCCTGCTCGTGCTCGATCATGTGGGTCCACGGTTCGCGGTCGCCCTGCTTGAACAGCACGTGCTGGGAGCGCATGACGTAGCCGGCGTTGAAGTTCTCCGGATCCGACCACGGCCGGATCTCCATGTCGGCGTCCTCCGGCCGCAGCGTCGGGACCACCACCGTGGCGCCCTTGTCCTGCATGTGCCGGAACAGGCGGTCCACCAGGTCGGTGACCAGGTCCACCCGCAGCGTCCAGCTGTGCCGGAAGTAGCCGAACACGTACGCCATGTTCGGCACGCCGCTGATCATGATGCCGCGCCAGGTGACTCGCTGCGTGAAGTCGACCGGCTCGTCGTCGACGGTGAACGCCACGTCGCCGAAGGCGGACAGGTTGAAGCCGGTGGCCGTGACGACGATGTCGGCCTCGATCTCCTCCCCGGAGCCGACCCGGATGCCCTTCTCGGTGAACTCCTCGATGGTGTCGGTGACGATCGAGGCCTTCCCCTCGCGCAGGGCCGCGAACAGGTCGCCGTCCGGGACGACGGCGATGCGCTGCTGCCACGGCCGGTACTGCGGGGTGAAGTGCTTCTCGATGTCGAAACCTTCGGGCAGCAGCGGGCGCATCGACTCCACGAGGAACGCGTGCGCCTCGTCGGGCGCTTCGAGCGACGTCCGGGTCAGCCACTGCTGCTGCGAGATGTACTGGCGGCGCAGGATCTCGTGCGTCCACTCCTCCGGGATGTCCAGCTGGCGCAGGGTCACGGCGAGCTCGTGGGTGACCGGCGGCGCGAAGTAGTAGGAGGGGGAGCGCTGCAGCATCGTCACGTGCTCGGCCTTGTCGGCCATCGCGGGGATCAGCGTGGCCGCCGTGGCACCGGAGCCGATGACGACGACGCACTTGCCGGTGTGGTCGAGGTCCTCGGGCCAGCTCTGGGGGTGCACGATCACGCCCTGGAACCTGTCCATGCCCTTCCACCGGGGCTGATAGGGCTTGGCGTGGTTGTAGTAGCCCTGGCACATCCACAGGAAGCCGGTGGTGAAGCGCAGCCTCTGCCCGCTGTCCTCCCGGGTGACCTCCACGGTCCAGCGCCGATCCTCCGACGACCAGCTCGCCGCGGTGACCCGGTGCCGGTAGCGGATGTGGCGGTGCAGGTCGTCCTCGTCGATGACCTCGTCGAGGTAGGCGAGGATCTCCTTGCCCTCCGCGATCGACGGGCCGCGCCACGGTTTGAACCGGTAGCCGTAGGTGAACAGATCGCTGTCCGAGCGCACCCCCGGATACCGGTGGGTCCACCACGTTCCGCCCCGGTTGTCCTGCGCGTCCAGGATGACGAACGTGCGGTCGGGGAACCGGTCCCGCAGGTGGTGCGCTGCCCCGATCCCGGAGACCCCGGCCCCGACGATCAGGACGTCGACGTGGCCGCCGTCCTGGATCCCGGCGATGTCCTGCTGCGGCGCTGTCCCTGGTGCAGTCGTCATGGTTCGCCCTTCGGCGCGTGGACGTCGTGACGTGGATCACCGTACGCGGCACTCTCGGAACGTGTCCTGTCCCAAAATCGGACAGCCGCGGTCCTTGACCGCGGGCGCACCATGTGATGAAGGCACGAGGAGGTGCGGACGGGTGGGAGACCTCGCGGCTCGCCGGCACCTGCTCGTCTCCGCCCGCGCCGAGTTCCTCGAGCGCGCGGACGCGGATCTGCGCGGGGTGCCCGACCACGTGGCGGCGTCCTGGCGGCGCAGCGTCGCCAGCGGGGTCCAGCCGGGCGTCGTGACCACCGAGTACCACGCCGACCTCGACGTCGGCTCGCGCCTCGTCCGTTGCGCGCGGCCGGTGATCGAGCAGCTCGCCGAGCAGATCGCGGACATCCCCACGTGCGTGGCGCTGACCGACGACCGGGCCCGGCTGCTCGTCCGGAGGGACAGCAGCCCGTTGTTCGGCCGCGTCGCGGACCGCCAGTACTTCGCGCAGGGCTTCGGCTACGCCGAGGGATCGGTCGGCACCAACGGCGTCGGGACGGTCCTGGAGTTCGGCGAGTCGGTGCACATCGTCGGCGCCGAGCACTTCGTCGAGAGCCTGCAGCCCTACGCCTGTGCCGGTGCCCCGATCCGCGACCCGTTCACCGGCCGGATCGAGGGCGTGCTGGACATCAGCTGCCTGAGCGAGAACTCCTCGCCGATCCTGCACTCGCTCGTCCGGTCGGCGGCGGCCCGCATCCAGCAGAACCTGCTGGCGGACCGCAACCAGCAGCAGCAGGCGCTGTTCGACGCCTACGCCCGCGTGGACGGGCGCAGCCGGCAGGCCGTGCTGGCCGTCGGGCCGCGGACGGTGATGGCGAACTCGCCGATGCAGACCCTGCTCGACGCGGGCGACATGGTGGCCCTGCAGGACCACGTGCGGTTCGTCATGCTCCGCCACCCCGGGGTCGACGACCGGGTCGACCTGCCGTCCGGGGCGAGGGTGCGGCTGCGTGGCTCGACCGTGACCGCCGGTGGCGGTGTCGCCGGGATGGTCGCGGTGGTGTCGGTGCTGAACGAGGTCGACGGCAGCGCGGGGCCGCTCGCGCGGGCCGTTCGAGCGGCGGACAGCGGGTCCGGCGCCTGGCGTGCCGCATCGGCGACGGTTGCGCGGGCGCTGCGTGCCGGCTCGGCGGTCCTCGTCATCGGCGAGCCCGGCAGCGGGCGGTTCACGCTCCTGTCCGAGCTCTACCGGCGCACCCACGAGACGGGGCGCGTCGTCGGGATCGAGGCCGAGCACGTCGAGGCCGCCCCGGCTGACGTGGCCGCGACGATCCTGCGGCCGGAGTCACCGTCCGTCCTGCCCGTGCTGCGCGACGTCGACCGCCTGTCGGGCGCCGCGGTGGACGCGCTCCTCGGGGCGTTCGGTGGCGGCATTGCGCCGTCCGTCGCCGCCACCACCGCGGAGACCCCGCACGACGCGCTGCTGGCGCTGTTCCGGACGTCCGCGACGGTGCCACCGCTGCGCAACCGCACCGGAGACCTGCCCGTGCTGGTCGATGCCCTGCTGGCCGAGCTGGCCCCGGGACGTGACGTGCGGCTGTCCCGCGACGCGCTGCGGCTGCTGGGCCGCTACGACTGGCCCGGCAACGTGGGCCAGCTCAGGGACGCGCTCGCGTCCGCGCTGCGCCGCCGTCCGGTGGGGCGCATCGAGGCGGCCGACCTGCCCGAGTTCTGCCACAGCGCCCCGCGCAGCACGCTGCGGCCCGTCGACCAGCTCGAACGCGACGCGATCGTGACCGCGCTGCGCGACGCCGGGGGCAACCGGGTGGCCGCGGCCGCCGCGCTCGGCCTGGCCCGCTCGACGCTCTACCGCAAGATCCGCCAGTACGGGATCACCGTCTGAGCCACCGGCGGGCCGGCGGGCGGCCACGCGGAGCACGATCCGCCGGACGAGCGCCCCGCCTCATCCCGAAACGGGGAATGAATGATCGGAGGGAATTCGAGCGCGTTGCCCGGGGAATTGCGCAGTTGTAGCGTGTTCGTGCGTTCTGCGGAACTGCTCAGGAGGGGGTCAGGGGACATGATGCGAGCGGCCGGTCTTGCGGCAGGCTCTGCGATGGCAGCGGCGATGCTGCTCCTCGCACCCGGCACCGCGATCGCGGCTCCCGGCACCGGCGCTCCTGCGGCGTCGACGGGGTCCTCGGACGGCGGCACGGGCGGCGAGGCGTGTGCCCACCTCCCGGTCGGCCTGCAGGAGCTGCTCTGCCCGAGCACTGACGGCGGGGACCGGTCGGCGGCCTCCGGCAGCGCCGCCGGTGCCGCGGGCGGCGGCACGGGTGGCGGCACAGCGGCGACCGGCGCGACCCCGCCACCCTCCGGGGGCTCGGGCACCCCGACCCCGCCCGGCGTGGTCAGCAACTTCCTGATCTGGCTCGCAGGCCTGTTCCGGTCCGTCGGTTTGTGAGCGGCCGCACGGCATCTCAGTCGAGGCAGAACTCGTTGCCCTCCGGGTCGGCCATGACGATGTGACCACCGGCGAGCGGGGGAGCGGGCTCGTGGCGCTCGAGCCGGGTGGCGCCGTGGGAGACGAGCCGCTCGGCCTCCGCCTCCAGGGCCGCCATCCGTGCGTCGCCTGCGAGCCCGGGCGCGGCCCGAACATCGAGGTGCACGCGGTTCTTGGCCTGCTTGCCCTCCGGCACCCGCTGGAAGAACAGCCGTGGTCGCGAGCCCTCGGGGTCGACCACCGCCGAGGCGTCGTTGCGCCGCTCCGGTGGTACGCCCAGCGCATCCAGGGCCTGCTCCCACGACTCGAAGCCCTCGGGAGGGTCCTGCAGCCGGTATCCGAGCACCTCGGCCCAGAACGCCGCCAGCTTTGCCGGGTCGGCGCAGTCGAAGGTGATCTGTACGTCGCGCGTCATGTCAGCCGGCCTTTCGGTTGGTGTGCAGGTAGAGGTCGCGGAGCAGGCACACCTCGGAGAGATGGTGGATCAGCTCGCGGTTGATGTGCAGCACGAGCGCGGCGAGGGGGAGCTCGGCGTAGGGGCCCTCGGCCTTACCCGACGGACGGGAGAGCCCGGCCTCGCCGAGGGACTCGACCCCGGCGAGCCACGTGGCGTACTCCTCGTCGAGCTGGGCCAGCGCCGCGGCCGCGGTCGGCGCGTACTCGAACGACTGGTAGTCGGTGGGGGCGCGACCGAAGTGCGCGGCGTTGCGCATCGCCAGCACGCCGACGATCACGTGCCCGAGCCGCCATGCGATCGTCGTCAGCGGTGCCGGGTCGGGCGGTGGGAACGCGAAGTCGATGGTCATCGCCCCGGACCCGGCCTGCACCGGCGCGGTGCCGGTGCCGCGCGGGCGCACGTTCCAGCTGTCGGGCGCCGGTTCCCAGAAGTACTCGTCGTCGCCGAGCCCGTCGAGGCGATCGCGCAGCTGGTGGGTCCAGTGCCAGTCGATCTGGTCGCGGAGCAGGGAGTTCCAGGTCTGGTCGGTCACGGCAGCAGCCTCTCGCGAATAGCGGACAGGTGCCTTCCGTGATTCGTGGAACGATGAGGGCGTGTCCGTCGAGGCGACCACGGAGCGGGTGCTGCGGGTGTTGGCGCTGCTGCAGCGCCGGCCGTCGTGGACGGCTGCCGAGCTCGCCGCCGAGCTGGGTGTCACCGACCGCTCGGTGCGCCGGGACGTGGAGCGGCTGCGCGCGCTCGGCTACCCCGTGCACGCGACCGCGGGCGTCGGCGGGGGCTACCAGCTCGGCGCGGGCACGCGACTGCCGCCACTGCTCCTCGACGACGAGGAGGCGATCGCCACGGCGGTCTCCCTGCGGATGGCGTCCGGTGGCACGGTCGCGGGGGCAGGGGAGGCGGCGCTGCGGGCGCTCGCGAAGCTGGACCAGGTGATGCCGCCCCGGCTGCGCGCCGAGGTGCGGGCGGTCCACGGCGCCACCGAGACCCTCGTCGGCCCGGGCGTCGAGATCGACGCGGAGCTGCTGGTGACGCTCGCGCGGGCTTGCCGCGACGCCGTGCGGGTGCGGTTCCGGTACGCGAGCCGCAGGGGGGATGACGCCGGCGAGGAGCGCGAGCGCACGGTCGAGCCCGTGCGGATGGTCGCCACCGGCCGCCGCTGGTACCTGATGGCCTGGGACGTCGACCGCGGCGACTGGCGCACGTTCCGGCTGGACCGGATGCGCGACGTGACGGCGACGACGTGGCGTTTCCGGCCCAGGGAGCACCCGGACCCGGTCTCCTACGTGCAGCGGTCGGTGACCGCGGCGCCGTACCGCTACCTCGCCCGGGTGCGACTGCACGCGCGGCCCGACGAGGTGCGCGACCTGGTGCCGCCGCAGGTGGGGCGCGTCGAGGACGATCGCGACGGGTGGTGCGTGCTCGTCGTCGGCGGGGTGGACCTGGACTGGCTGGCCGTGCACATCGCCCGGCTGGGCTTCGAGGCCGAGGTGCTGGAGCCTCCCGAGCTGCGCGAGGCCGCCGCCCGGCTCGCCCGCCGGGTCGCCGCGATGGCGGGGACGGTGCGTTAGCTCCGGCCGCCGTACCTCCCGGAGCGCAGGACGGCACCTGCGGATACCGCGGGCGCGGTACCCGGGATCGCCTCCCGGGCGGGACGCGCAGGCGTGCCCGATTCCGGATCGTGAGCACTCCGATCCCATCGAAGGAGATGCACCATGGCCGTCCCCGCCTCGTCCCGGAACCGCTCCGCTTCGGACCTCGCCGCAGGCGTTCTCGCCCCCGTCGGGTTCCTCGGGGCGTACCTCGCGGTGAGCCCGGTGTCCGGCGCTGTCGCCGATCGCCCGCTGCCGCTGCCGGGCTCACCCGCCTCGGAGGTGGCCGCGTTCTACGCGGCGAACCCCCTCGCCGTCGGGCTCACCGCCGGTCTGCAGGTCCTGTCCGTGGTCTGCCTCGCGGTGTTCGTCGGTTTCCTCGCGCCTGCCCTGCGCGCGGTCGGCACCGCGTGGCTCCCGCGTGTCGGCTACCTGTCGGTCGCCGCGATGGTGCTCTCGTCCGTGCTGTCGGTGACGCTCGCGATGATCGTGACGTCGGCGAGCGACGCCGCGGTCCTGGCCCTGCGCCAGGCGAGCTTCTACGCGGGCGGCGTGCTCAGCGTCGTCACGCTCGGGGTGTTCGTCCTCGGCTCGGCGCTGGTGCTCGGCCGCGAACGGCTCTTCGGCGCACCCACCCGCTGGTTCGGTCTGGTCGCGGGCGGGATCGCCGTGCTGTCCGTGCTGTCGCTGGTGATCTACTACGCGAGCATCGCCCTTCCGGTCGGGCGGTTGCTGTCGATGGTGTGGACGGTCGTCGCGGGCGTCGTCGCCTACCGGCGCGCGCACTGACCTAGCCAGTAGGTCACCTGTACTCTTCGGGGTGATGACAGCCGGAGAGGAACGTCGACCGTGACCGCAGCTCCCGGGCGCCGGAGGGACGCACTGCGCCCCTTCGCCCGCACCCGGCTGTACGAGCAGCTCGTCGAGCGGCTGCTGGACCACATCCACACCGAGGGTCTGAAGGTCGGCGACCGGCTGCCGCCCGAACGCGAGCTCGCCGCCCAGCTCGCCGTCAGCCGGGCGACGGTGAGCCAGGCCCTCGTCGCGCTCGAGGTCCAGGGTGTGATCGACGTCCGGCACGGCGACGGCGCGGTGATCCGCGACATCCCCGCCGAGCGGCAGGTGCTCGCCGCGCTGCACGCCCGGCGCCACCGGCTCCGCGAGGTGATCGAGGCCCGCGAGGCCCTCGAGGTCAAGCTCGCGGGGCTCGCCGCCAAGCGGCGCACCGACCACGACCTCGCCGCCATCGACGCCGCGCTCGACGGGATGAGCCGCGACATCGAGGGCGGCGGCCGCGGGGTGGCCGGCGACGAGCAGTTCCACGCCGCCGTGACGGCCGCGGCGCACTCCGGCCTGCTCGCCCGGCTCATGGCCGAGATCTCCGAGCTGATCCGGGAGAGCCGCGTGGAGTCGCTCTCCCAACCGGGCCGCCCCCGCGAGTCACTGGACGCGCACCGCAAGGTCGCCGACGCCATCCGCGACGGCGACTCGGCGGGCGCGGGCGCGGCGATGGCCGCGCACATCGAAGCGGTTTCCGACGTCGCGTTGCTGCGCGACGAGTGATCTGACGTTCTCTCCGGTCTCTTCCCTGGCTGACGCCTGCCCTTGACAAGTGACCCAGAGACCTATTGGCTAGGCCACTCAGCCACGCGTGATCTCAGTCAACGATGACGCGCCTCGTGTGGGCCGCCCGGCCCCGGAGACCCAGGGAACGATCATGTCCGCAGAGTGGTTGTCCATCATCGCGCTCGTCGCGCTGTTCGTCGTCGGCACCGTGCTGCCGATCAACATGGGAGCGCTCGGCTTCGTCGCCGCGTGGTTCGTGGGGATGTACGCCCTCGGGCTCTCCGAGCGGGAGATCATCGACGGCATCAGCGGCGACCTGGTGCTGACGCTGGTGGGTGTGACCTACCTGTTCGCCATCGCCCGCAACAACGGCACCGTCGACCTGATCGTCCGGGGCGCGGTGCGGCTGGTCGGCGGCCGGGTCGGGCTCGTCCCGTGGGTGATGTTCGCGGTCACCGCGGTGCTGACCGCGATCGGCGCCGCGAGCCCCGCCGCCTGCGCCATCGTCGGGCCGATCGCCCTCGGGTTCGCCGGGCGGCACCGGATCAACGCGTTGATGATGGCGATGTTCGTCGTGCACGGCGCCCAGGCAGGCGGGTTCTCGCCGATCAGCATCTACGGGGTGATCACCAACTCGGTGATGCGGGAGAACGGCCTGCCCGTGCAGGAGGAGGCGATCTTCCTGGCGAGCCTGCTCTTCAACCTCGCCATCGCGGTCGTGCTGTTCCTCGTGCTCGGCGGGCGCGAGCTGATGGGGCGGCGGATCGAGGGCGAGGAGTCGGCCGTCGAGCCCTCCCCGCCCGCGTCCGGCGGTGGGGTGGCGACGGCGCCGCCCGTGGTCAAGAGCAGCCGGAGGATCCTCACCGACCAGGTCATCACCCTGGTCGCCTTCGTCGCGGTGGCGCTCGTGGCGCTGGTGTTCGAGCGGAACATCGGATTCACCGCCATCACCGCGGCCGTCATCCTCACCGCGCTCTTCCCGAAGGAGCAGAAGGGCGCCATCAAGCAGATCGCGTGGTCGACGGTGCTTCTCGTCGCCGGCGTCAGCACGTTCGCGACGATCCTCAGCACGGCGGGTGCCCCGGAGGCGGTCGGCACCTGGGCCGCCGGGCTCGGCACGGTGCTCGTCGGCGCGCTGGTGCTGTGCTACGTCGGCGGCGTGACCTCGGCGTTCGCCTCGTCGACGGCGCTCCTGCCGATCATCATCCCGATCGCGATCCCGCTGGTCGCCTCCGGCGACATCAGCGCGGTCGCGGTGGTCGCCGCCCTCGCGGTGTCCTCGACGATCGTCGACGTCAGCCCGTTCTCGACCAACGGCGCGCTGATGGTCGCCAACCGCCCGGACAGCATCCCCGAGGATCGGTTCTACAAGCAGATCCTGGGCTACAGCGTGATCGTCACCGTCGCCGGGCCGCTTCTCGCCTGGGTCGCCTTCGTCGTCACCGGCGTGGTCTGAAAGGGGTGAGCTCGATGTCCGACACCGCGCGCGGCCCGCTCTCCGGCACGCTGGTGGTCGATCTGTCCCGGGCGCTCGCCGGCCCGCACGCCACGATGATGCTCGGCGACCTCGGTGCGCGGGTCGTCAAGGTCGAGGCGCCGGGCGCGGGGGACGACACCCGCGGCTGGGGCCCGCCCTTCGTGGGTGACGCGGACCGGCTCGAGTCGACGTACTTCCTGTCCGCCAACCGCAACAAGGAGTCCATCGCGCTGAACCTCAAGGCGCCCGACGACCGGGCTGTCCTCATCGAGCTGGTCCAGCGCGCGGACGTCCTCGTCGAGAACTTCCGCACCGGCGTGCTGGACCGGCTCGGGCTCGGGTTCGACGTGTTGCACGAGGCCAACCCCCGGCTGGTCATCCTCTCGATCACGGGGTTCGGCCACGACGGTCCCGAGGGCGGCCGGGCGGGGTACGACCAGATCGCGCAGGGCGAGGCGGGCCTGATGTCGCTGACCGGGCCGGGCCCGGACGACCCGCAGAAGGTCGGGACGCCCATCGCCGACCTGCTGGCCGGCATGTACGGCGCCTACGGGGCCATCGCCGCGCTGTTCGAACGCGGCCGTACCGGCGCAGGCACGGTGGTGCGCACCTCACTGCTCGCCGCCACGGTCGGTGTGCACGGCTTCCAGTCCACGAGGTGGACCGTGGCCGGCGAGGTCGGGCGTGGGCAGGGCAACCACCACGCGTCCATCGCGCCGTACGGGCTCTTCCGCTGCGCCGACGGCTCGGTCCAGATCGCCGTCGGGAGCGAAGGCCTCTGGCAGCGGTTCTGCGCGGCCTTCGACATCGACCCCGAGATGTCCGGTTTCGCCACGAACCCGGAGCGGGTCGCCCACCGCGAGAAGCTCGTCGGACTCATCGAGGACGTTTTCGGACGGTGGCCGGCCGCCGACCTGCTCGTGCGGCTCGCCGAGGCGGGGGTGCCCGCGGGCAAGGTGCGGACCCTCGACGAGGTGTACGCGTGGGAGCAGACCCGCAGCCAGGGACTGCTCATCGAGGTCGACCACGACACACTGGGTCGCGTGCAGCTCGCGGGCCCGCCGCTGCGGTTCTTCGACCGGGACGGCCGTGAAGTCACGAGGACGGAGCACACAGCACCGCCGACGCTCGACGGTGCGGGGGCCTCGGTGCGCGCCTGGCTCGCGGGAGGGGAGCGCCGATGATCCGCACCCGTCCGAGTGCCCGCGACCTGATCCGGCTCGTGCTCGGTGACACCTTCGAGAGCTGGGACAGCCCGATCGACCTCACCGGACTCGAACCGGGGTACGCGGCGCAGCTCGTGGCGGCGCAGGAGCGCTCCGGCGTCGACGAGGCCGTCGTGACGGGCGCGGGCACGATCGAGGGAACCGGCGTCGCCGTGATCGCGGGCGAGTTCGCCTTCCTCGCCGGGTCGATCGGCCGGGCCACCGCAGGCCGCATCGTGACGGCGGTCCGGCGGGCCACCCGGGAACGGCTTCCGCTGCTCGTCGCCACCTGCTCGGGCGGCACCCGGATGCAGGAGGGCACGCCCGCGTTCGTCGAGATGATCTCGATCTCGAAGGCCATCGTGGCGCACAAGGCCGCGGGCCTGCCCTACCTCGTCTACCTGCGCAACCCGACGACGGGTGGCGTGTTCGCGTCCTGGGGGTCGCTGGGGCACGTGACGGTCGCCGAGCCCGGCGCGCTCATCGGATTCCTCGGTCCGCGCATCGCGGAGGCGCTCACCGGCAAGCCGTTCCCGAGCGGGGTCCAGGTCGCCGAGAACCTCGTCGCGAAGGGCGTCATCGACGGTGTCGTGGCCCCCGAGGAGCTGGCCTCGGTGGCGCGCCGCGTGCTGCGGCTGCTCACCCCGAGCGTCGTCGGTGACGTGCCGCTGCCCACCCCCGGCCTCGGCGCGCCACCGCCTCGGCGCACGTCGACATGGGAGTCGGTGCTGCTGACCCGCCGGCCGGACCGCCCCGGCGTCCGCGACCTGCTGCGGCTCGGCGCCGACGACGTCATCCCGCTCAGCGGCACCGGCGACGGGCAGCGCGACGCCGGGCTGCTGCTCGCGCTCACCGCGTTCGGCGGACTGCCGTGCGTGCTGGTCGGGCAGGACCGCCGCCACCAGACGCCGGACCGGCCGCTGGGCCCCACCGCGCTCCGCGAGGCGCGCCGGGGCATGCGGCTGGCGGAGGAGCTGCGCCTCCCGCTCGTCGCCGTGATCGACACGCCCGGCGCCGCCCTCTCCCCGCGCGCCGAGGAAGGCGCGCTCGCCGGGGAGATCGCACGTTGCCTCGCCGACATGTCGAGCCTGTCGGTGCCCTCGGTGTCGGTGCTGCTGGGGCAGGGGAGCGGGGGAGCGGCACTCGCCCTGCTGCCGGCCGACCGCGTGATCGCCGCCGAGCACGCATGGCTGTCGCCGCTGCCGCCGGAGGGCGCCAGCGCGATCGTCCACCACGACACGGCTCACGCGCCGCTCATGGCCGAGCGGCAGCGGGTGAGTGCCTTCGACCTGCTCGACGAGGGCATCGTGCACGTCGTGGTGCCGGAACGCCCCGCGGCCCACGACGACCCGCAGGCATTCGCGCACGCCATGATTGCGGCCTGCGTCGCGGCCATCCGGGATGCGACGCGGATCAGAGCGGACGGGCGGAAGAGGAGAGAGCCATGACCGGGAGCACCAGCGCCGTCCCCGCGGCGCTGCAGACCTTCATCGACGCCACCAACACCGGCGACTCCGACGCGTTCGTCGCCGCCTTCACCGACGATGCGGTCCTCGACGACTGGGGCAACGTGTTCCACGGCCGGGACGGCATCGCGTCGTGGAACCGCAC
Source organism: Pseudonocardia hierapolitana (assembly GCF_007994075.1). Taxonomy (NCBI): domain Bacteria; kingdom Bacillati; phylum Actinomycetota; class Actinomycetes; order Pseudonocardiales; family Pseudonocardiaceae; genus Pseudonocardia; species Pseudonocardia hierapolitana. Next base: position 6,838,315 of record NZ_VIWU01000001.1, read on the forward strand.
CGACAACATCGGCAAGCAGTCGCACTTCGAACTGGTCTCGCTGGAGCCGACGGACGACCCCGACCGGGTGGTCGCCACGCTGCGGGTCACGGGCAACGGGTTCAACGGCACCGGGCCGATGACCTTCGAGTTCCGTGGCGACCGGATCGCCCGGCTGGTGATCAGCCCCACCGGCTGATCCAGTCGGGGCAACCGAACCGGCCCGCCACGTAGCCTCGGGATATGAGCGTCAGCGCCGGACCGCTGCTGCAGTTCGACCACTCCTACGCCCGCGAGCTGCCCCGCCTGTCGGTGCCGTGGACGGCCGCGCCGGTACCGTCGCCCGCCCTGCTGGTCCTCAACGAGGAACTGGCCGGTGAGCTGGGGCTCGATGACGAGGCGTTGCGGACGCCGGCGGGTGTCGCGCTTCTCGTGGGTGCCGGGCTTCCGGAGGATGCGCGTCCCGTCGCGCAGGCATACGCGGGCCACCAGTTCGGCGCCTACCAGCCCCGGCTGGGCGACGGGCGGGCGCTGTTGCTCGGCGAGCTCGTCGACCGCCGGGGGCAGCGACGTGACCTGCACCTGAAGGGTTCCGGGCGCACCCCCTTCGCCCGCGGTGGGGACGGCAAGGCGGCGGTGGGGCCGATGCTGCGGGAGTACGTGATGGGGGAGGCGATGCACGCGCTGGGCGTCCCCACCAGCCGCGCGCTCGCGGTGGTCGCCACCGGGGACCAGGTCGTGCGGGAGACGCTGCTGCCCGGTGCGGTGCTGGCGCGGGTCGCGGCGAGCCACCTGCGGGTCGGCACGTTCCAGTACGCGGCCGCGGCAGGTGACCCGGCGCTCGTGCGGCAGCTGGCGGACCACGCGATCGCGCGGCACTTCCCCGACGCGGCCGAGGCGGCCGACCCCTACCTGGAGTTCTACCGGCAGGTCGTCGACGCGCAGGCGTCGCTCGTGGCGCGTTGGATGCTCGTCGGATTCGTGCACGGCGTCATGAACACCGACAACACCACGATCTCCGGGGAGACCATCGACTACGGCCCCTGCGCGTTCATCGACGCCTACGACCCCGCCGCGGTCTTCAGCTCGATCGACCACGGCGGCCGCTACGCCTACCGCAACCAACCCGGCATCGCCCAGTGGAACCTCGCCCGGCTGGGCGAGGTACTGCTTCCGCTGATCGACGACGACGTGGACGCGGCGGTAGGGGCCGCCACCGAGGTGGTGATCTCGTTCGTCGAGCGGTACGAGGGGTACTGGGCGGACGGCATGGTCGCGAAGCTCGGCCTGGAGGCGCCGGACGCGTCGCTGTTCCGGGACCTGCTGGCGCTGCTGCACGCCCAGCACGTGGACTTCACGCGGTTCTTCCGGACGCTGTCGTCGCACCTGCGCCCGGATCATCCGCACCGTGGGCAGGCGCGGTCGCTGTTCACCGAGCCGGAGGCGTTCGACGCGTGGTCGGCTCGGTGGGAGGCCCTGCTGCCCCCGGACCGCCACGCCGTGGCGGCGGCGATGGACCGGGTCAACCCCGTCTACATCCCGCGCAACCACGTGGTGGAGGACGCGTTGGCCGCGGCCACCGCGGGGGACATGGCGCCGTTCCACCGCCTCGTCGAGGTCGTCTCCCAACCGTTCGTCGAGCGTGAAGGGCTGGACCGCTACGCCGAACCGGCGCCGGCGGGCAGCCGCCCCCACGTCACCTACTGCGGCACCTGAGCCCGACCGGTCGGGCAGCCGCCATCGGGGCGGCGCCCCGGCCGGCCCGCCGTCTCAGGCGACGGCCGCGTCGGCGAGCGCGCGGAGGCCGACGAACCGGGTGTGCCTGCGCAGGGTGAAGCCCAGCGACTCGTACAGCCGGATCGCGTTCACGTTCGACACCGCGGCGTGCATCAGCGGGATCTCGCCGCGCTCCCTGATCCCCGCGGCGACGGCCAGCACGAGCCGCGTGGCCAGCCCGCGCCCGCGGAACCGCACGTCGGTGCAGACGGCGCTGATCTCGGTCCAACCCGGCGGGTGCAGCCGCTCGCCCGCCATCGCGACGAGCTCGCCGCCGTGTCGGATGCCCAGGTAGGTGCCCATCTCGACGGTGCGGGGCAGGAACGGCCCCGGCCGGGTCCGCTCGACGAGGGCGAGCATCTCCGGCACGTCCGCCGGACCGAGGACCACCGCCTCGGGGTCCGGGTCGACCTCGACACCGGCGTCGACGAGCTGAACGGCGGCGATCTCGGCGAGCACCTCCCAGCCCGGCGGCGGCTCGACGCGCGGTGCCGACACGGCCGCGGTGGCGTCCGGCCCGACCAGTGCGGCGAGGTCCGTCCACGCGCCGAGGTCCGGTTCGTCGGGCAGCGCCACGAACGGGCAGACGTCGGGTGGGTACCGCACCGCCGACCCGTGCCGCACCGCGAAGTGCGCGTGCGGGCCGAGGAGGGAGGCGCGGATCGGGTTGTCGAGAACGTGCTGCTCGCTCACGGGCGAGGTCCTCCAGTAGGGGTGAGCGGACCGGGGCCGGCGGCGAGCCGGGACCGATCTTCACGGTAATTGCCGTCCCGCGTAGCTCCGGCGGGTCGTCGTGCTCGCCGGCGCCGTGGACAGCGCCAGCAACCGACCCGTATGGTGAACGGCGAGTTCGTATCTCGAACGACGCGGAGGTCGACACATGCTTCCAGCCGGGGGATCGACGTGATCGCCGCGGAGCGGGTGATCATCAGTGCCGCGGTGACGGGCTCGGTCCACGTGCCGTCGCAGAGCGATCACCTTCCGATCACGCCGGAGGAGATCGTGGCGGAGGCGCTGGCCGCGGCGGAGGCCGGGGCGGCGGTCATCCACCTCCACGCCCGCCACGCCGAGGACGGCAGACCGGCCTTCGAGCCGGCCGTCTTCGAGGAGATCATCCCGCCGATCGCCGCCCGGTGCGACGCGGTCGTCAACATCACGACCGGCGGGGCGTCGTCCATGACGATCGAGGAGCGGCTCGCCGCGGCGACCTGGTTCAGCCCGGAGCTCGCCTCGCTCAACATGGGGTCGATGAACTTCGTCTTCTCCGGCATCGCCGAGAAGGTGACCAGCTGGAAGCACGCGTGGGAGAAGCCCTACGTCGAGAACACCTACCGCAGGCCGTTCGTCAACTCCTTCGAGCAGATCGAGTACGCGCTGCGGGAACTGGGTGAGCGGGGCGGCACCAGGTTCGAGTACGAGTGCTACGACATCGGGCACCTGTACACGCTCGCGCACTTCGCCGAGCGCGGGCTCGCCACGCCGCCGTTCCTCATCCAGGGCGTCTTCGGGATCCTCGGCGGGATCGGGGCCGACCACGCCAACCTCACGCACATGGTCGCCATCGCCGACAAGCTCTTCGGCGACGACTACCACTTCTCCGCGTTCGCCGCGGGACGCCACCAGATGCAGTTCTGCACGCACAGCGCCTGGCTCGGTGGTCACGTCCGGGTGGGGCTGGAGGACAACCTCTACATCGGCAAGGGCGAGAAGGCGACCAGCAACGCGCAACAGGTGCGCAAGGCCCGGGAGATCCTCGCCGACCTGGGCAAGCAGATCGCGACGCCGGCCGACGTCCGGCGGATGCTCGCGCTCAAGGGCGCGGAGAAGGTGGTGTTGCAGCGATGACGACGGGACTGCTCGCGGGCAAGGTCGTGCTCGTCGTCGGTGGGAGCACCGGCATCGGGGCCGACGCCGCACGGGTCTTCGCCGGGGAGGGCGCCTCCGTCATGCTCGCCGCGCGGTCGAAGGACGCGCTCGCGGCGCTCACCGAGGAGTTCACGGAGGCGGGGCACGATGTCGCGTACGCCCCGGGTGACGTCAGCGTCGGAGCCGATGTCGCGGGATTCGTCGACGCCACCCTCGACCGGTTCGGCCGGCTCGACGGCGCCTTCAACAACGCCGGCATCAACGGGCAGGGCCGGCTCGACGACGTGTCGGAGGACGATTTCGACCGGATCATGGCCGTGAACGTCAAGGGCACGTGGCTGTGCCTGCGCGAGGAGATCCGGGCGATGCGCGAGTCGGGCGGGTCGATCGTCAACACCAGCAGCGTGGGCGGGTTCCGCGGCAACACCGGCCTCGGTGCGTACCAGGCCACGAAGCACGCGGTCATCGGCCTCACCCGCACCGCCGCGCACGACAACGGGCCGCTCGGCATCCGCGTCAACGTGGTCGCCCCCGGGCCGACCGAGACCCCGATGCTCACGCAGTGGCGGCAGAACGACCCGGCGGCCGTGGAACGCCGGATCGCCGCGGTACCCCTGCGGAAGGCAGGCACGACCACGGAGGTGGCCAACGCCGCCGCGTGGTTGCTGAGCGACCGCGCGAGCCAGGTCACCGGCGTCGTCCTGCCCGTCGACGGCGGGTACTCGGCCTGACCGGACCTGCCGGCAAGGCCTGGGTCGACCACCTCGATCCGGCTCTGCGCGGCAGCGGCGGACGCCTCGGAGCCGCCGACGCGTCCCTCCCCCCGGGGATCCGCCGGCTCACGCGTCGCCGGGCGGCTCCACGCCGAAGATCGCGAGCTGGGTGGCGACCTGGTCGTAGTAGCCCACCAGGGTCACGAGCTCGAAGAGCCCGCGCTCGCCCAGCGTGGCCGTGGCCGCGGCGTACTCGGCGTCGTCGAGGTTCTGGTGGTCGAGGATCGCCAGCGTCGTGGTGAAGACGGTGCGCTCCTCGTCGGAGCGGAACGTGGGCGGGGTGCGGGTGGCGAGACCCTCGATCTCGGTGTCGGTGAGGCCTGCGGCCCGCCCCGCCTTCCGGTGTGCGTACAGCTCGAACGGGCTCTCGCGGTGGAACGCGACGAGCAGGATCGCGATCTCGCAGGCCCGGTCGGAGAGCTGGAGCTCGTACCGCATGGTCCAGCCGATCCGCTCGAACACGCGCCCGAGGGGAGGGCTCAGCAGCCATGCGTTCGGTGGCCCGATGAGCCCACCCTCCGGATGGACGAGCGAGAAGGACGACTTCGTGCGCTTGCCGCCGGTGAACCTGGCGTAGATCTCCGCCTGCTCCGGGGTCATGGCCTCCGGGGCGATGCGGGACAGGCGCTCGGTCACGGTGTGCCCTCCTCTCTCTCCCACTGAACCGATACGGGACGCCGGGCCGGGGCTTCCTCTTGCGCGACCAGCTCCCGGAATGCGAGTCTGCATCGCGAACAACATGTTCGCAAGCTGAACACAGGGAGGACAGGGCCGTCGTGTTCCGTGAGCTGCTCCGATCCTCCGACCGGCCGGTCGTGGGCACCTTCGTCAAGATCCCGGCGCTCGAGGTGGCGGAGCTCCTCGGCGAGGCGGGCTTCGACTTCGTCGTCATCGACACCGAGCACGCGCTGCTCTCGGTCCGGGACGTCTACTCGCTGGTGGTCGTGTACTCGCGGATGGGCGTCGCGCCGCTGGTCCGGATCACCGACCACGGCTATGGCGACGCGCAGCGCTACCTGGACGCGGGCGCCGCCGGCATCCTCGTGCCGCACGTCTCCAACGCGGGACAGGCGAGCGCCGCCATGCGCCAGTACCTCTTCCCGCCCGAGGGCACCCGCGGCATGGGGTACGCGTCGCGGGCCGGGCTGTGGGGCGACCTCCCGGGCGGCCCCGCCGAGTACGTGCGCGTCGGGCAGGAGGACATCGCCCGGATCGCCATGATCGAGGAGAAGGAGTCCGTCGACGACCTACCGGCGATCCTGACCGCACCGGGCGTCGACGCCGTGTTCATCGGCCCCGGCGACCTCTCCCTGTCCATGGGGGAACCCGCCGGCTCACCCGCCGTCCACGACGCGGTCACCACGTGCATCGCGACGGCCGTGGAGGCCGGCGTGCCGGTCGGGACCGTCGTGCAGGGCGAGGACCAGATCCGGCTGCGCGCCGAACAGGGCTGCCGGTTCCTCCTCGTCGGGAACGACACGGGGATGTTCGGCACGGCCGCGCGGCGGATCACGTCGACGGCCCGCTCCGCGCTCGCCGCACCCACCGCAGACGAGGAGGACTGACCACCCATGGCCTACGCGAAGGACGACCCGCGCTCGGCACTGGCCGCGCCCAGCAGCGCATCGGCGCCGGTGGCGGATGGCGGTATCGCCGCTCCGCAGTTCCTCGACTTCTCCGTGCTCCCGCCCGACGTCGTGTCGGCCGCAGGCAGCAGCCAGTGGATCGTCCGGGGGCAGAACTTCGTGCTGATCTACACGGAGCCGGTGGCGGGTGACCTCGTCTGGAAGTCCGCGCTGCGGTCCGAGCAGGTGCTGCTGCTGATCGACGAGAGCAGTGCCGTCAGCGGCACGACCGGCACCGGCGACACCCACGAGGTGACCGGCCCGGCGCTCGTGGTGGTGCCGCCGGGGGAGAGCGCGATCACGAGCACGGGTACCGGCCCGGTCGTCTCGCTGCTGCAGTCGGACGAGGCCGAGTGGGCCGCGAAGGCGTCCAACGCCGCGGCGTACGAGACCCCGCACCCGCACGTCGCTCCGCTCGAACCCTGGCCGGAGCCGGTGGACGGCTACCGGTGGCGGACCTACCTCATGTCCGACGTACCGGCCGACCCGAAGCGCTTCGGACGGATCTTCCGGACCCGGGCGTTCATGGTCAACTTCCTGCCCCCGTCGGCAGGCCCGCGGGACCTGTCCAGGATGTCGCCGCACTTCCACGAGGACTTCGAGCAGGCCAGCCTGGTGGTCGAGGGGACCTACATCCACCACATCCAGACCCCGTGGGGCACGGACGGCCGGCAGTGGCGGCCGGAGGACCACGCGCGGGTCGGGAGCCCGTCCCTGACGATCATCCCCCCGCCGACGATCCACACCTCCCAGGGCATCGGGTGGCGGGCCAACCACCTCATCGACATCTTCGCCGGCCCCCGCCGCGACTTCTCCGCGCGGCCCGGATGGGTCCTCAACGCCGACGAGTACCCGAGCCCCGTCGACTGATCCTCCTCCGGTCGTGACGGGATCTCGTCACGGCAAGTCCGCAGTGCCCCCATGGTCAAGCTGTCTTCAGCGTTGAAGGAGACTTGTCATGCCCGAGAGCACTTCCGGCCCGAGCGCGGTCACGCGGCGACGGCGGGCGGTTCTGAGCGCCTGGGCCGGTTTCGCCGTCGACTCGTACTCGATCTACATCGCGTCGTCGGTGCTGTTGCCGGCGCTCGTCTACTTCCAGGGCGACATGTCCGCGGAGACCAAGTCGATCTTCGCGGGCATGACGCTCGCCGCGACCCTGCTCGGGCGCCCGCTCGGTGGCCTGATCTTCGGGCACTTCGCGGACAGGATCGGGCGCCGCCGCATCGGCGCCGTCACGATCTACGGGTTCGGGACCATCTCGCTGCTCATCGCCTGCCTGCCGGGCGCGGAGCTGATCGGCGCGATCCCTGCGACGACCCTGCTGCTCGTGCTCCGCTTCGTCGAAGGCATCTTCCTCGGCGGGGAGTACACCGCTGCCACCCCGATGGCGCTCGAGTACGCCCCGCCGCACCGGCGGGGCCTGATCGGCGCGTTGATCCAGTGCGCGGCGAGCGGTGGCCCGCTCCTCGTGGCGGTCGCGATGGCACTGACCCTGTTGGTCGCGCCCAGCGGCGGGCTGGACTCGCCCTACGTGCAGTGGGGCTGGCGCCTGCCGTTCGTCCTCGGCTTCGTCCTGTCGTTCCTCGTCGCCTGGTTCCTGCGCCGCAGGGTCGACGAGTCGGAGATCCAGAAGCAGGCGGTCGCCGAGGCAGGGGAACAGGTGGAGTCGCCGGTGCGGATGATCCTGCGGGGCAGGCCGGGCCGGGCGTTCATCCAGGCGTGGGTGACGATGACGGGCCTCTTCTTCATCGTCACCGTGACCACCAGCGTTCTGAACCAGTTCCTGCTCCAGAACGAGGGCTACACCCCCGCGGACCTGGCCAACACCCAGCTGGTCATCCCGGTCTGCATGGCGTCGTACATCTTCTTCGGCTGGCTCTCCGACCACATCGGCCGCAAGCCTGCGCTCTACATCGGCGGCGCGCTCCAGCTGACGCTGTACCCCGTGGTGATCACGCTGGTGGGATCCGGGTCGGTCCGCGGGTGGTGGAACCTCACCCTCCTCGCGGTGGCGGCGCACTGCCTCACCGTCGCCCCGTTCGGCGTGCTGCCGGCATACATCAACGAGCGCTTCGCGACCATCGTCCGGTCCACCGGATGGGGCGTGGCCTACGGGACCGCGGTGATCATCCCGTCCTTCTTCTCCTACTACATGATCTGGCTCAGCGCCCTCGTGCCGTTCGTCCACACCGCGGGCATCCTGGCCGCGTTCGGCGCGATCCTGATCCTCGTCGCGACGATGTGCGGGCCCGAGACGAGGGGGATCGACCTGCGTCGTGCGGGAGAGGACGCGCACCGGGTGGACGTGACGCCCCCGGTCGGCGTCATACCCGCCCCGTCCCTCACCCCGGCGAAGGAGCAGGGGTGACACCGCTGAGCCGGGTCGGCTCGCCGCCCGACGCGACCGCAATCACGTGAGAAAGGGCAGTTCCTGATGACCCAGACAGTCAGCGGCCTGTGGGACGAGACGCTCGACGCGGACCGGTTCGTCCCGGACGCGGAGGTCGACGGGTTGCTCGTCGGCGCGGTCGATCTGCACACCCATCCCGGGCCTAGCCCGTTCCCGCGGCGGATGTCGATCCTGGATGCCGCGGTGGATGCGGCCTCGGTCGGGTTCCGGGCGTTGGTCGCGAAGTCCCACCACCACAGCATGCAGACCGACATCCTCGCGTTGGGGCCGGTCGGGCTGGCCGAGACCGGGGTGCGGGTGTTCGGGGGTGTCGCGCTGAACCGCACCGTGGGCGGGCTCAACCCGTATGCGGTGGAGCTCGCGCTGGGGTTGGGTGGGCGGGTGGTGTGGTTCCCGACGATCTCGTCCACGGCGCACATCGAGTTCCATCGCCACCACCACCACAGCGGCTTCCCCGTCGCCGGCATCCCGCTGCGCGACAACGAGCCGATCAGCGTGGTGGGCGAGGACGGTGCCCTCGTCCCGGAGGCGCGGGACATCCTGTCGGTCATCGCGGGGGAGTCGGCGATCCTCAACTGCGGGCACCTGCCGGCCGACGAGATCGACGTGCTGGTGCCGGCGGCGGTCGCGGCCGGGGTCGAGCGGATCGTCGTCAGCCACCCCGACTTCATCGTCGGTGCGGCCCCCGAGCGGATCGGCGCCTGGTGCCGGCAGGGCGCCTACGTCGAGCACTGCCTGGCCATGGTGGTTGGGCGCAACGCCACCGAGCCGCCCGTGGAGAAGGTCGCCGGTTTCCTCCGCGAGGCGGGTGTCGGGCACACCGTCTTCTCGTCCGATCTGGGGCAGAAGGGCAATCCGTTGCCGGTCACGGCGTACCGGCGGATGGTGCGCGCCCTGCTGGACGCGGGGAACGCCGAGGACGACATCAGGGCGATGGTGGGCGGCAACGCAGCGCAGTTGCTGTTCCCGTGAGCGGCGGGGGGTGCTCGGTATAGTCGCCGGACGCACGCGGAGGAGGACTGTTGACCAGCGGCTCGGGCGGCACCGGCGACATCCAGGCGGTGCAGCGCGTCGGACAGCTGCTGGCCCTGTTCACCGTCAACCGGCCCCGGCTCACGGTGGCCGAGGCGGCCTCACTCGTCGGGCTGAACCGCAGCACGGTCAGCCGATACTTCGGCTCCCTCGTGCTGGCCGGCGTCCTGGAGCGCTCGCGTGAGGAGCAGGCCGCCTACGAACCCGGTCCGCTGCTCGTGCAGCTCGGCGCGGTGGCGCAGGGCCAGCGCCGCGTGCTCGACCTGGCGCCGATCCACATGCGCCGCCTCTCCCGCGAGACCGGGCTCACCGTCGTGCTCTCCCTGTGGGGCTCGGCGGGCCCGGTGGTCTCGCTGGTCAACGAGATCGGCACCGGCCCGATCCTGGTCACGGTGCGGGTGGGCACCACCCTCGACATGGACTCGGCCCAAGGGCACCTCTTCCTGTGCTTCTCCAAGGACCACGAGACGATCGCCAAGTACTGGGAGAGCCTGGACCCGGTCAAGCGGCGCCGGATCGAGGCCGAGGTGGCCGACGCCGGCAAGCGTGGCCTTTCCACCGTCAGCGCACCGGTGGGCATGGCCGTCCTGGCCGCCCCCGTTTTCGACGATCACGGCATCGCCGCCACCGTCGCCGTTGTCGGCGGGCCGCCCGACGACGCGGAGATCGCCGCCGCGCTCCGGCGCGCGGCTTTCCGGATCACGGTGGAGATGGGGGGCGCCGAGGTCTGGCGGTCGCTCGTTCCCGGCGGCGCTGACGACGTCGCGGACTCCGTGGAGGCCTCGTAGCCCGAGTCGACCGGGCTCGTGGCCGCGCGTACGACCCCGCTGGCCCGATCGGGTTTCGCCGATGAGCCGATGCGCGCGGCCGGGCACCGGTTGAGCGATGCCGGTGCTCCCGAGTTGAGACGTTCAAGAATCTGGGCCACGCTGGGACGCGGTGCCAACGACGTCGGACTTCGAGCACATGTTGCGCGGGGCTGCGCTCCGGGTGACGCGGCCACGGCTGGCCGTGCTCTCCGCCGTGCACGAGCATCCGCACTCCGACACGAGCTCGATCATCGGATTCGTCCGTGACGATCTCGGCGAGGTGTCCCACCAGGCCGTGTACGACGTGCTGCGCGCCCTGACCGCGGCGGGCCTGGTGCGGTGCATCGAGCCACCGGGCTCGGTGGCGCGCTACGAGGCGAGGGTGGGGGACAACCACCACCACGTCGTGTGCCGGTCGTGCGGCGCGATCGCGGACGTGGACTGCGCGGTCGGCGAGGCTCCCTGCTTGACCCCGTCCGAGGACCACGGCTTCGCCATCGACGAGGCCGAGGTCATGTACCAGGGTCGTTGCCCCGCGTGCGCCGCGGCACAAGAGGAACAGGCGAGACAGGCGAAGGAGCGGACGTGACCGAGAGCATCAGCGAGTCCGAGAACCCGGCGATCCCCTCCCCGACCCCCGAGGTGACCCGGCCCAGGACCAACCGGGACTGGTGGCCGAACCAACTGGACCTGCAGGTTCTCCACCAGCACTCGCCTCGGGCCAACCCGATGGGCGAGGACTTCGACTACCGGAAGGAGTTCGAGTCCCTCGACGTCGAGGCGCTCAAGCGCGACCTCGTCGATGTGATGCGGACGTCGCAGGACTGGTGGCCTGCCGACTACGGCCACTACGGGCCGCTGTTCATCAGGATGAGCTGGCACGCCGCCGGGACCTACCGCATCCACGACGGCCGGGGCGGCGGCGGCGACGGCGCGCAGCGCTTCGCCCCGCTCAACAGCTGGCCCGACAACGCGAGCCTCGACAAGGCGCGGCGGCTGCTCTGGCCGGTCAAGGAGAAGTACGGCCGGAAGATCTCGTGGGCCGACCTGCTCGTCCTCGCCGGCAACGTGGCCATCGAGGACATGGGCCTGAAGACGTTCGGCTTCGCCTTCGGGCGGGAGGACATCTGGGAGCCGGAGGAGATCTTCTGGGGCCCGGAGGACACCTGGCTCGGGGACGAGCGCTACAGCGGCGAGCGGGACCTCGCCGAGCCGTTCGGCGCCGTGCAGATGGGCCTGATCTACGTGAACCCGGAGGGGCCCAACGGGAACGCGGATCCGGTGAAGTCCGCCAGGGACATCCGGGACACCTTCGGCCGGATGGCGATGAACGACGAGGAGACGGTCGCCCTCATCGTCGGTGGCCACACGTTCGGCAAGTGCCACGGCGCGGTCGACCCCCGGTACATCGGCCCGGAGCCCGAGGCGTGCCCGGTCGAGCACCAGGGTCTGGGCTGGAAGAACAGCGTCGGCACCGGCGCCGGCCCCCACGCGATGACCAGCGGGCTCGAGGGCGCCTGGACGAACGAGCCGACCCGGTGGGACAACGGATACCTGGACAACCTCTACGGGTACGACTGGGAGCTGACGCGCAGCCCCGCGGGTGCGCACCAGTGGACCCCCAAGAACCCCGAGGCCCAGGGCACGGTGCCGGATGCCCACGACCCGTCCAAGCGGCACGCGCCGATGATGCTGACCTCGGACATCGCGCTGAAGGTCGACCCGATCTACGGGCCGATCACCAAGCGCTTCCACGAGAACCCCGACCAGCTCGCGGACGCGTTCGCCAAGGCCTGGTACAAGCTCCTGCACCGCGACATGGGCCCCGTCTCGCGCTACCTGGGCCCCTGGGTCCCGGAGCCCCAGCTCTGGCAGGACCCCGTCCCGCCGGTGGACCACGAGCTGATCGGGGACGCGGACGTCGCGGCCCTCAAGGAGAAGGTCCTCGCCTCGGGCCTGTCGATCTCCCAGCTCGTCCACACCGCCTGGGCGTCGGCCGCCAGCTTCCGCGGCACCGACAAGCGCGGCGGGGCCAACGGGGCGCGGATCCGCCTCGCGCCGCAGAAGGACTGGGAGGTCAACGACCCGGACGAGCTGGGCAAGGTGCTGCAGACCCTCGAGCAGGTCCAGCGCGACTTCAACGTCTCGCAGACGGCCAAGAAGGTCTCGCTCGCCGACCTGATCGTCCTCGCAGGCTGCGCGGCGGTGGAGAAGGCGGCGAAGGACGCCGGGCACGACATCACGGTCCCGTTCACGCCGGGGCGCACCGATGCCTCGCAGGAGCAGACCGACGTGGACTCGTTCGCCGTGATGGAGCCGAAGGCGGACGGCTTCCGCAACTACCTGCGGGCGGGGGAGAAGCTGCCGCCGGAGACCCTGCTGGTGGACCGCGCCTACCTGCTGACCCTGAGCGCGCCGGAGATGACGGTCCTGCTCGGCGGCATGCGGGCGCTCGGCGCCACCTTCAAGCAGAGCAGGCACGGCGTCCTCACCGACCGGCCCGAGACGCTGACCAACGACTTCTTCCGCAACCTCCTCGACATGAGGACCGAGTGGAAGGTCTCGGAGACGGAGAACGTGTACGAGGGCCGCGACCGGGCCACCGGCGACGTCAGGTGGACCGCCACGGCCGCCGACCTCGTCTTCGGCGCGAACTCGCAGCTGCGCGCCATCGCGGAGGTCTACGCGTGCGCCGACGCGAAGGAGAAGTTCGTGCGGGACTTCGTGGCGGCGTGGGACAAGGTCATGAACCTCGACCGGTTCGACCTGACCTGATCCAAGAGGCTCTCCGAGGCACGTGGCCTCCCGGGCGTGGCGTCGGCGCCGCACCGTCGCCGGCGTTCGACCACCGCCCGGGAGGTGCCCCGCCGGTGGGCGCCGCGCTCCCGCCTGCTCGGTGACGGAAGAACTCTTCCTTCACCGGCAGCGGCCCGGTTGCGAGCCTCCGCGGCATGGAACCTCCTACCGTGGCCCCGAACGAGATCGACCTCACCGCCCGCACCCGATCCACGCAGGTCGCGCGGGCGATCGTCCACGCGCTCACCCTGCTGATCGCCGCAGGCTGCCTGGCCTCCTTCGTCGCCGGGCCGGAGGAGCCGGCCGTCCGGCTGATCGCCGGCGCCGCCGGTCTGCTGATCGTTCTCCTCTACGCCTGGGTGATCCACACCCGCCGCCGCCTGCCTGCCCGGTTGGTGATCGACCACGAGGGGATCCGGGTGCTCGACGGGCGGGGGCGCAAGCTCGTGCGGCTGGCCTGGACCGAGCTGTCCGGGGTGGGTGTCATGACGAACGAGGTCAGTCGCCGCCGGCAGCTGCGCCGCACCCGCGATGATCTCGTGCCCTGGGTGAGCCGTCGTATCGTCCTGGTGCCGATCTGGCTGGAGCTGTACCCGGCCGACGCCCAGGCGGTGGCGCGGCATACGGAGCTGGAGTGGGCCTGGGCGCTCGGCGGCGTCAGGGCGCCCGGCGAGGAGCACAGGTGGCTGGTGAGCCTCGGCGACGGGCAGGGGCAGCGGGTCCCGATCGGTGAGGCCGTGCAGCGCTGGCGGCCGCAGCTGTGGCGGGGTCACCGGTCCGGCTCGTTCCTGCTCGGCGGGGAGGGGGCGTGGAACAAGGCCTTCCTCGAGGCCTTCGCGCAGCGCCCCGTGGCCGGTCGGACGGAACCGATCTCGCGGCCCGACGATCGAACGCGTCGATGACAGCACCGGGCCCGTAGCGATCCGGTCAGCAGGACTCGTCGACCTTGACGACCCCGAAGTCGATGCGGCTGGACGACGTGATCGCCGCACCCGGCGGCACGTTCTGGGTGCAGACCTTCCAGTTGCGGTCGGCCACCTGCATGCGCCCGGCTCCGGTGGCGTCGTGCGACGTGGTGAGGACGATCCCGTAGCCGGTGAGCCGTTGGATGCTGTCCTGCGCGTCCTGGAGAACGGAGCCCACGAGGTCCGGCATGGTCCAGCTCGTCGCCTGCGAGCCCGCCGGGGGCGCCGCGGGCGTCGTCTCGGGCGGCATCGGGACCGGTGCCGTGTAGGTGATGATCGTCGGCCCGGTCGGACCCGGAGGTGGGGGAGGCGGCTGCGCCGGTTGGCCGCCGCAGGCCGCGAGTGCTGTGAGGGTGAGGGCCAGAACGGTGGTGCTTCTCATCAGCGCTGTCCGACCTCCAGGGGTGTTCAGCAGGCGACGAAATGGTCCGTCCGGCCGCCGCCGATGTCCCACGACAGCGCGAACCGCACCGTCTCACCGCTACCGTCCGCGGCGGTGAACTCGACCTCCTGGGAACCGCCCGGCGGGAGGTCCTGAACACGCCGGGCCTGGTCCCCACATCGATCAGGCCCGCCGTTCCTCGCGACCCAGTCCTCGACGATCTGCCGGTAGAACGCGGCCGCGGCGACCCAGTCGGGAAACCGGTGCTCCTCGTCGATCCCGGTCACCAGCCACATGGCTCCTCCATCGGAGCGAGCGTAGGCGATTGCGGCGGATCTCCGGAAACAACGATCGCTTCTACCCGGGTATCGACGGCGCTGATGGTCGGGCCGCTATCACCAACCGGGCTGGCTCCTTGCGAGTTCCTCCAGCGCGCCGACCACGCTGAGCAGGTGGGCGCGCATCGTCCGCTCGGCGACGTCCGGGTCCCCGGAGCAGACCGCCTCGATGACGTCGAGGTGCTCCCGGAGGCCGACGCTCGGCCGGCCGGGCAGGAGGGCCACCCGGAAGTGGTACCGCACGCTCTGGGTGCGCAGGCGGTCCAGCATCAGGCCCGCGGTCTGGTGCGCGGAGATCTCCCGCACGGCGCGGTGCACGAGCTGGTTGGTGCGGCTGTAGGCCGGGATGTCGGCGTTCTCGACGGCTGAGCGCATCGCGTCGCCCAGCTCGCGGAGCCGGGTGCGGTCGTCGTCCGTGGCGCGCGCGGCGGCCTTGGCCGCGCACAGCCCCTCGATGACGGCCCGGGTCTCGGTGATCTCCACGGCTTCCTCGAGCGAGATGGGGCGGACCCGGGCTCCGCGATTGCGTTCGCGCTGCACGAGGCCCTCGTTCTCCAGCTGTGCGAGCGCGGTGCGAACGGTTCCCCGTGACGCGCGGTAGAGCGACACGAGGTCGGCCTCGGGCAGCCGCTGCCCGGGCGCGTACCTGCCCTGCATGATCCCGTCGCGCACGGCCAGCACCACCGCGGCGACGGCCTCGCTCGGGGCCGTCTCGCCGCCAGCAACCATGCACGCACATTACCAAGATTGTTAACAATATGGTTGTCGGCCTGGTTGTCCTTAGCTATGGTCATGGTCGTGTGATCCCGGAGCCGGGGCGCGCCGAGCTCACCGACGAGCAGCGCTGTGCCGTGTTGATCGAGTGCCGCTGGTCGACGGTTCGTCATTCCCCGCCACCCGAATTCCCGAACACACCACCACATCCGAGAGGCCGACGATGCTCTCTGCACAGGACAACGAGTTCCTGACACGTGTGGGACCGGGCACTCCTATGGGCGATCTCCTGCGCCGATACTGGACGCCCGCGTTGCTGGTGAGCGAATTGCCGACACCGGCGGGCGACCCGGTGCGCGTGCGGTTGCTCGGTGAGGACCTCGTCGCCTTCCGGGACGCGTTCGGCAAGGTCGGCCTGATCCAGGAGAACTGCCCGCACCGGGGCGCCTCCCTGTACTACGGCCGCAACGAGCTCGGCCCGGACGGCACCTGCGGGCTGCGGTGTCCGTACCACGGCTGGCAGTTCGGTGCCGACGGCACGTGCATCGACATGCCGAGCGAGCCACCGACCAGCACCTTCAAGGAGCGGGTGCGCGCGAGGTCCTACCCCACCCACGAGTCGGGCGGGATCGTGTGGACGTACATGGGCCCGGCAGAGGCGATGACGCCCTTCCGCGACTTCGGCACCGAGTCGCTCGAGCCCGACCAGGTCGCCGCCACCAAGCTGCACACCAGCTGCAACTGGATGCAGGCGATGGAGGGCAACATGGACACCTCCCACATCTCCTGGCTGCACCAGTGGAACGGCGTCGACGACATCCCCGACGACGGGAGCGACAAGCCCGGCTACCCCTCGAACGCGATGTCGTGGACGTTCTGGAAGCACGACCGCGCGCCGCGCCTGGAGATCGAGGACACCTGGTACGGCTTCAAGTACGTCGGCATCCGCACCACCCCCGCCGGTCACACCCACGTGCGGATGAGCGCGTACTGCTACCCGTACCACACGGTGATCGCCTCGGTGCCGTTCAGCACCCAGCACGGCCTGTTCGTGCCGGTCGACGACCACAACACCTACCGCTACAGCTTCGCCACGCGGGTGAACGAGGGCATCGAGGAGGTCGGTGGCACCAACCTCTTCGCGGTGAGCCCCTTCGAGTTCGGCCCCGCAGAGGTCGGCCGCAACGGGATCATCCCGCGGCGCTACACGCTCGAGAACGACTTCGGCATCGACCGTGAGGACCAGCGCACCACCACCTACTCGGGCGTGCGCGAGTTCATCAGCCAGGACTTCATGGTCACCGAGACGATGGGTCCGATCTACGACCGCTCGCAGGAGCACCTCGGCACGTCCGACAAGGCGATCATCCGGATGCGCAGGTTGCTGATCGCCGCGGCGAAGCGCCTCGCCGAGGGCGGCGAGCCACCCGCGGTCGCCCCCGACATGGACTACCGGGGCATCCGCTCCGCCGAGAAGATCCTCGAGGACGGCGAGGACTGGCGCCTGCTGGGCACCGACGCCGATCCGATGGTCCAGAGGTACGACCCCGGCAACTCCCGGCTCCCGGCGGCGGGCGACTGACGACGCCGCGGCCATGGCCGACACGATGGCGACCACGCAGGCGGTACCGGTCACCGCGGCGGGTCCCCGCGGTGGCAGGCGGATGTTCGCCGTCCGTCGTATCCGCAAGCGGCTGGTGCACCTGCTGCTCGTGCTGCTCGCCGTGACGTTCCTGTCCTTCCTGGTCGTCGACCTGCTGCCCGGCGACGCGGCCGTGGTCGTGGCGGGCGACAACGCGACCCCGGAGCAGGTGCAGCAGGTCCGCGAGGACCTGCAGCTCGACCGACCGGTCCTCGTGCGCTACGCCGACTGGCTCGGCGGCGTGGTCACCGGCGACCTCGGCCGCTCGTTCCGCACCGGCCAGCCGGTCGCGGAGGCGCTCGCCCAGCGCATCCCCGTCACGTTCGAGATCACGATCATCGCCCAGCTCCTCGCGCTGGTGATCGCGGTGCCGCTCGCCGTCCACTCGGCCTACCGCCCCGGCGGGCTCGTCGACCGGGCGTCGATGACGATCGGGTTCGGCGCCGCCGCGATGCCGAACTTCGTGTTCGGGATGGTGCTGATCGTGCTCTTCGCCGGAGGGGTGACGAGCATCCTGCCGGCCACCGGTTACACGGGACTGTTCGAGGACCCCCTCGGCAACGTGAGATCGATCGTCCTGCCCTGCCTGACGCTCATGATCACCGAGGCGGCGGTCTACCGGCAGCTGCTGCGTTCGGACATGGTGTCCACGCTGCAGGAGGACTTCATCCTCATGGCCCGGTCGAAGGGGCTCGGCCCGGCGAGGATCCTCTTCCGGCACGCGCTGCGGCCCTCGTCGTTCTCCCTGATCACGCTGTCGGGGGTGAACATCGGGCGGCTGCTCGGCGGCACGGTGATCGTCGAGACGCTCTTCGCGATCCCCGGGCTCGGCCAGCTCATCGTGCAGGCCGTGTTCAACCGCGACTACATGATCCTCCAGGGTGCGCTGCTGTTCGTCGCGGTCGCCTACGTCGTGATCAACATGCTGATCGACCTGCTGTACCTGGCCCTCGACCCGCGGGTGCGCAGAGATGCCTGACACGGCGATGCCTGAGACGACCAGCCGCGTTCGCCGGGCCGAGCGCACCCCGTTCGGCTGGTACGTGGCGTGGACCTGGCTGGCCGCCGTGGTGCTGGCGGCCGTGTTCGCCCCGTTGCTGCCGCTCTGGGATCCGGCCGTCCCCGACTACACCAACGTGTTCGGGGGGATCACCCCGCAGCACTGGCTGGGCGGGGACACCCTCGGCCGCGACACGTTCTCCCGCGTGGTCTACGGGGCGCGGGCGTCGCTCCTGGTCGGCATCTGCGCCGTCGGGCTCGGCGCACTGGTCGGGGGCTTCCTCGGCATGCTGGCCGGCTACTTCGGCGGACGCATCGAACGCATGCTCGCGCTCGTCACCGACGTCGTGCTGGCGTTCCCGGGACTCGTGTTCATCATCGCGATCGTCGCGATCCTCGGGTCCAGCCTGACCAACCTGATCCTCGGCCTGGCGATCCTGTCGGTGCCGACGTTCATCCGGCTGTCCCGCGCGGCCACGCTCGTGGTGGCCCAGCGGGAGTTCGTGCTGGCGGCCCGAGCGTACGGGTGCAGCCCGCTCCGGATCATCGCGCGGGAGATAGCCCCGAACGTCGTGCTCCCGGTGGCGGCCTACGGCTTCATCATGATCGGTGTCTTCATCGTGGTGGAGGGCTCGCTCTCGTTCCTGGGGCTCGGCATCCCGCCGCCCACGCCCAGCTGGGGCGGCATGATCGCCGGCGGCCGCACCGAGCTGCTCACCTACCCCTACATCTCGCTGTTCCCGGCCGCGGTCATGTTCCTCACCGTGCTGTCGATCAACTACATCGGCGAGCGCACGCGCAAGCAGTTCGAGGTCAAGGAGAGCAACCTGTGACCGCCCTTCTGACCGCTGAGGACGTCGTCGTGCGCTTCCACACGAAGAAGGGGGTGGTGCGCGCCGTCGACGGCGTCTCGCTGCGGGTCGAGGCCGGGGAGGTCCTCGCCGTCGTCGGCGAGAGCGGTTCGGGCAAGACCGTGCTCACCCGCCGGCTCATGGGGCTCGTCTCCGGAGGGCGCAGCACCGAGGTCGAGGGCACCGTCACGTTCGACGGCACGAACCTCACCGCGCTCTCGGCGAAGGAGCTGTCGGCGTACTGGGGTGCGGAGATCGCACTGATCCTCCAGGACCCGATGACCTCGCTGAACCCGGTCAAGCGCATCGGTGCGCAGCTGGCGGAGACGATCGTTCAGCACGAGCGCGTCCCGAAGAGGGAGGCGCTCGGCCGGGCGGTCGAGCTGCTGCACTCGGTGGGGCTCTCCGAACCGGAGCGGCGGGTGCGCCAGTACCCGCACGAGCTGTCGGGCGGCATGCGGCAGCGCGTCACGATCGCGATCGCGCTCTCCTGCAACCCGCGGCTGCTGCTCGCCGACGAGCCGACCACGGCCCTCGACGTCACCGTGCAGGCGCAGATCCTGGACCTGCTCGCCGACCTGCAGTCCCGCCTCCGGATGGCGATGCTGCTGGTCACGCACGACCTGCGGGTGGTGCGCAGCCGCTCCGACCGCATCGCCGTGATGTACGCGGGACGGATCGTGGAGTCCGCCCCGACGCCCGTGCTCTTCGCCGAGCCGAGGATGCCCTACACCGCCGCCCTGATGAACGCGGTGCCGCCGCTCGCGGGGCCGAACCACACCCGGCTCCACGTGATCCCCGGACGCCCGCCGGACCTGATCGACCCGCCGGCGGGGTGCACGTTCAGCCCGCGCTGTCCCTTCGCCCAGGACAGGTGCCTCACCGAGGAGCCACCGCTGCGGGAGGCCGGATCCGCAGAGCACACCTACCGGTGCTGGTTCCCGGTGGGCAGCCCGGCCTGGGCGGAAGCCCGGGCGCGCAACATCGAGCGCGGCGTGAGCGCCGCGGGTATCCCCGTCACCGACGAAAAGGTCCTCCTATGAACGCGAACGAGCAACGGCGCTCGTCCACCGGAGCTCGGGTGCTCGCACTCCTGCTCGGCCTCACGGTGGTCGCGGCCTGTGGCAGCGTCACGCCTGCCGCGTCGGCGCCTGCGGGCAGCGACGGCATCAGTGCGGTCAACGCCCGAGGGGGTGACCTCGCCGCCGAGGGGACGCCGCGACGCGGCGGCACCCTGGCGATGGGCACCGACCGGGAGGCCGTCAGCTTCGACCCCACGGTCCAGAACACGAACCAGGCCGCGGTGGCCGTCTACGACTCGCTGCTGAAGCTCGACGAGAAGGGCGAGCCGCAGCCCTACCTCGCCGAGTCGATGCAGACCACCGACGACGGCCGCACCTGGCGCATGGGCCTGCGCGACGGCGTCCTGTTCTCCGACGGCACCCCGCTCGACGCGCAGGCCGTGATCAGCAACGTGCAGCGCCACATCGACAAGGCGGCCTCGCCCGGCCATCTCTACACGCAGCGCATCGGCTCGATGCGAGCGATCGACCCGCGCACGGTCGAGTTCACGCTCACGGAGCCGTTCGGGTCGTTCGCCTCGGCGTTCGCGCTGAACTTCACAGCAGGCAACCTGGGAACGATCGTCTCGCCCGCGGCGCTGGCCCGCTACGGCGACGAGATCGGCAAGAACCCCGTGGGCGCGGGTCCGTTCGTGCTGTCGGAGTGGGTGCGCGACTCCCGCATGGTGCTGACGCGCAACCCCCACTACTGGCAGCAGGGCATGCCCTACCTCGACGCGCTCGAGTTCCGCCCGCTGCCCGACACCGAGACGCGCTACGCCTCGATCGAGAACGGCGACGTCGACCTGATCTTCGGCGGTTACCACACCGAGCTGTTGCGCGGGATGCAGAACCCGAACCTGACGGTGTACTACGGCCCCGGGAACGGCGCGGAGTACATCTACTTCAACCACGGGCGGGCACCTTTCGACGACCGCCGGATGCGGGAGGCCGTCGTCCGCGGGATCAACCTCGATGCGCTGGCCGCCACCCAGTTCCGCGGGCAGATGGCGCGCGCGTCGAACTGGTTCGGCGCCGACAGCGGGTACTCGACCCCCGAGGCGGAGGCGGCGTGGCCGTCCTACGACCCGGAGCGGGCCCGTCAACTGGTGCAGGAGTACGTGGCCGCGGGCGGCAGCGCCACCGTGCAGTACAAGACGACGAACGCGCCCAACCGCGTGCAGTTCGCGGAGTTCCTGCAGGCGCAGATGGCCGAGATCGGCATCACGCTCCAGCCGCAGTTCTTCGACCTCGCCCAGTACTCCTCGAGCGTCGTGCAGAGCCACGACTTCCAGATCGCGGGCTGGGTCGGCGGCCCGACCGACGTCCCGTATCCCGCCGTGGTGAACCTGATGCGCACGGGCGGCAACGCCAACTACGGCGGCTACTCCAACCCCGAGGTCGACACGCTGCTCGACCGCGCCGCCGCCACCACGGACGAGGCCGAGCGGACCAGGCTCTACCAGCAGGTCGGGCTCAAGACCAACCAGGACATCGCGGTCGCCTACTACAGCCGCGGCTACCTCTCCACCGTGGCCAAACCCGAGGTGAAGGGCGTGGTGCGCTACCTGACGAGGGACATGTTCTTCGCGACGGCCTGGCTCGACCGATGACCGCGGCGCGCACGGAGCAGGGTCCGGACACCCGCGCACGGGGCGAGGGCGAGAGCGACGTCGTCCTGCTGCTGAAGGACCTGGTCGTGGAGTTCCCGGTGGGCGGCGGGCAGATGGTGCACGCCGTCTCCGGGATCGACCTCGACGTCCGCAGGGGAGAGACGCTCGGGCTGGTCGGCGAGTCCGGTTGCGGCAAGTCGACCACCGGCCGGGCGATCATGCAGCTGCCCAGGCCGACCAGCGGATCGGTGGTGTTCGACGGCGGTGACCTCACCACGCTCTCGCCCCGCGAGCTCCGGGAGCTGCGCCCCAAGCTGCAGATGATCTTCCAGGACCCGATCTCCTCCTTGAACCCGCGGCGCCGGATCCCGGACATCGTCGGCGACCCGCTGGTGGTGTGGGGCCGCGGTGACGAGCGGGCACGGGTCGTGCCCGAGGTGCTCGAAGCGGTCGGGCTCGACCCGCAGCAGGTTGCCGACCGGCGGCCGCACCAGTTCTCCGGCGGGCAATGCCAGCGGGTGTCGATCGCCAGGGCGCTGGTGCTCGAACCGGAGGTGCTGATCTGCGACGAACCGGTGTCGGCCCTGGACGTGTCGGTGCAGGCGCAGATCCTCAACCTCCTCGAGGACATGAAGCGCCGCTACGGGCTCACGCTGGTGTTCATCGCCCACGACCTCGGGGTGGTGCGCAACATCAGCGACCGGGTCGCCGTGATGTACCTCGGCAGGATCTGCGAGCTCGGGGAGACGACGGCGTTGTTCGACGACCCGGTGCACCCGTACACGCGGCTGCTCGTCTCGTCGATCCCGTCGATGGAGACGATCACCGGAGCCGATATCGAAGAGGCCGACCGCGGTCGCGGCGAGATGCCCTCACCGATCAACCCGCCGAGCGGGTGCCGCTTCCGCACCCGATGTCCCGCCGCCACCGAGCGGTGCTCCGCCGAGGTGCCCGAGATGCGCGAGGTCAAGCCGGGCAGGTTCGCCGCCTGCCACCACCCGATCCTCGAACCGATCCTCGAACAGGAAGGAGCCTGATGCCCGTCGATCCCGGAGCCGTCGGTACCGAAGGGGAGCCACGCACCCGGACCTGGACCTCCACCGACTCCCTGCTCTACGCCGTCGGCGTCGGGGCGGGGCTCGGGGAGCCCACCCAGGAGTTGGCGTTCACCACCGAGAACAGCGACGGGGTGCCCCAGCAGGTGCTGCCGACGTTCGCGGTGCTGCTGTCGCAGGCGCCGCCGCCCCCGTTCGGCACGTTCGACCCGGCGATGCTGGTGCACGCCGAGCAGGAGATCACCCTGCACCGTCCGGTTCCGGTCGAGGGCACGGTCACGGCGACGGCCCGGGTGACGGGCGTGTACGACAAGGGCAAGGGCGCCCTCGTCGTCACCGAGTCGACCGCAGTTCTCAGCGGCGGGGAACCGCTCGCGACGAACCGCAGCGCCCTGTTCATCCGCGGTGAGGGTGGCTTCGGGGGAGACCGCGGGCCGCGCGACGAGTGGGCCGCGCCGGACCGCGCGCCCGACCACAGCGTGCGCTACGAGACCCGCCCCGAGCAGGCGCTGCTCTACCGGCTCTCCGGCGACCGCAACCCGCTGCACTCCGACCCGGCGTTCGCGGCCCGGGCCGGGTTCGGCAAGCCGATCCTGCACGGGCTCTGCACGTACGGCGTCACCGGCCGGGCGCTGCTGCACGAGGTCGCAGGCGGCGACCCGGCCCGCCTCACCCGCATGTACGGGCGGTTCAGCGCCACCGTCACACCTGGGCAGGCGCTGACGGTGGACATCTGGGACGAGGGCGGAGGGCAGATCCTGCACCGCACCCGCACCGACGACGGCACCGTCGTGATCGACCGCGGCAGAGCGACCGTCGGCGCCACCGTCGGGGGCGGTCGATGACCGGCGTGAACCCGCCCGAGCTGCTGGCCGCCGATCTCGTCGCGATCGACGTGCACACCCACGTGCACTTCTCCACGAAGGCTGCACACTCCGAGGCAGGCGCCGAGCGCATGGCGCAGATGAAGGCGCACTTCAAGTCCGACGTGCTCGGCATGGACCTGCACCAGCTCGCGGCGTTCTACCGCGAGCGGCGCATGGCGGCCGTCGCCTTCACCGTCGACTCGCTCGGCGACCGGGACGAGCACGCCCCGACCAACGAGGAGATCGGCGAGATCGCCGCCGAGCACCCGGACGTGATCATCCCGTTCGCCAGCGTGCACCCCGCGCGCGGAAAGGCCGGGGCGAAGATCGCCCGACGCCTGATCGAGGGCTACGGGTTCCGCGGCTTCAAGTTCCACCCGAGCGTCCAGGAGGTCTACCCGAACGACCCGGTCGCGTTCCCGATCTACGAGGTGCTCGCCGAGCACGGGCTGCCGGCGCTGTTCCACACCGGGCAGAACGGCGTCGGTGCCGGCACGAGGGGCGGTGGGGGCGTGCGGCTCAAGTACTCCAACCCGCTGCACCTCGACGACGTGGCCGTCGACTTCCCCGACATGTCGATCATCATGGCCCACCCGTCGTTCCCGTGGCAGGACGAGGCACTGGCGGTGGCCTCGCACAAGGCGCAGGTCCACATCGAGCTGTCCGGCTGGTCGCCGAAGTACTTCCCGCCGCAGCTGGTGCAGTACGCGAACACCCTCCTGCGCAAGAAGGTGATGTTCGGGACCGACTTCCCGCTGTTCACCCCCGAGCGGTGGATGGCGGACCTGGAGAAGACCGAGATCCGCGACAGCGTGAAGCCCGACATCATGCTGCACAACGCGGCGCGGCTGTTCGGCCTGGAGGAAGAGGAATCATGACCCTCGGGCTGGAGGACAACTTCGCCTCGCACTTCGAGCACATCGCCGACCTGGCGCCGGGGCGGGTGGCGGTGGCCGCCGGTGAGCGGGAGCTGACCTGGGCGCAGTTCGACGAACGGGCCGACCGGTTGGCCGGGTACCTGGCTGCCCATGGCGTGGGTGCCGGTGACCGCGTCGGGCTGGACGCCCGGAACTCGCCCGAGTACCTGATCGCACTCCACGCGCTGTTCAAGCTGATGGCCGCACCGGTGAACGTCAACTACCGGTACCGGGCCGCGGAAGTGCGGTACCTGCTGGAAATCTCCGGGGCCAGGGCCGTGATCGTCGACGAGGACCTCGCCGACGTCGTCGCCGAGGCCGCCGGCCCCGTTCCGGGGTGCGATCTGCTGGTCCGGATCGACCCGGCAGGCGGGTTCGGGTCCGAGGTCGCCGCGGCCGGCAGGCACCCGCGGCGCCCTCGCGGTGACACCGAGTGGCGGCTGTTCACCGGCGGCACCACCGGCCACCCGAAGGCCGTGATCGGGAGCCACGCCGAGCGGCTGCGTTCGGTGCGGTCCGGCGGGTTCGCGACCCTGGGGGTGGACGAGACCGACGCGATGGAGGCGCTGCACCAGGCGCTCGACATCGACCCGCACGGTCCGCGCGGAATGGTGCACCTGCCCGCCTCGCCGCTGATGCACGGCACCGGCCTGTACGCCGCGCTCGGCGCGCTGTCCGTCGGCGCGCCGGTCGCGCTGTTGACCGGCAGGGGTGTGACGGGAGCCGGGCTCCTGACCGCGATCGCGCGGCACCGCGTCACCGACCTGGTCATCGTGGGTGATGCGTTCGGGCTGCGCCTGCTCGACGCCCTCGACGAGAGGGCCGCGGCCGGTCGCCCGCTCGGGATCGACTCCCTGCGCCGGATCCGCAGCATCGGCGCGGTGTGGAGCCCCGGCGTGAAGCGCAGGCTGCTCGCCCACGCCGACCTCACGCTGGTGGACACCATCGCGTCGGCGGAGGGCGGGGTGTACGCCCGATCCGAGGTCAACCGGGCCTCCATCGACGACGAGGCGGGCAGCTTCGAGCTGGTGCCCGGCGCGCGCCTGCTCGACGAGGACGGCCGCGACGTCGTCCCCGGCTCGGGAGCGATCGGCGTGCTCGCCGCACCGGTCGTTCCCGGCGCGGGTTACGAGGGCGATGCGGAGAAGACCGCGAGCGCCTTCCGCGATCTCGACGGCGTGCGCTACACGATGCCCGGCGACCTGGCCACCCTCGAGGCCGACGGGCGACTGCGGCTGCTCGGCCGTGGTAGTTCGGTGGTCAACACCGGGGGCGAGAAGGTCTTCACCGACGAGGTCGAGCTCGTGCTGCGCAGCCACCCGGCCGTGCGCGACGCCGTGGTTCTCGGCGTTCCGGACCCTCGCTGGGGCAGCGTCGTCGCGGCCGCGGTGTCGTTGGAGCGCGGGGCAGGCGCCGATCCCGACGAGCTCGGCGCGTTCGTCGGCTCCCGGCTGGCCGGCTACAAGAAGCCGCGCCGGGTGGTCGTGGTACCCGAGGTGCAGCGGCTCAACACGGGCAAGGCCGATCTGGTGTGGGCACGCCGGCAGTTCGAGGCGGAGGCCCGTGACGTGTCCGCTCCGATGGCCCCGTGAGGTCGACGGCACGCAGCGGTTGGTGGGTCGTGGTGGGCGGGTCGGTCCTGCTCACCCTGCAGAACGGCCTGATCATCAGTGCCTTCGGCGCCTACCTCGTGGTGATCACGGACGACACGGGCTGGTCACCGGGGGTGATCGCGCTCGGGTACGCGATCGTCCAGCTCGGCAACGGCTTCCTCTCCCCGCTCACCGGATGGTTCTGCGACCGGGTCGGGGTGCGGGCGGTGGCCCGGGCGGGAACGGTGGTCACGGCAGCCGGCTTCGCCGTGGCCGCCGCCGTTGCCGATGCCTCGCACTTCGTCGGCGCGGTCGTCGTGATCGCGCTCGGTTGCTCGGCCGCTGGCATCACACCGCTGACCGTGGCGGTGGTGCAGACGATGACGGATCGCCGGACGCTGGCGCTCGGGCTGCTCCCGACCGGGATCGCGCTCGGCGGGCTGGCCGTGCCGGTCGTGACCTGGGCGCTGGCCGGGGCCGGCTGGCGCGCCACGTTCGTCGGCGTCGCCGTGGCGATCCTGGCGGTGGGCCTGGTCGCGAGCGCGGCCCTCCCCGCCGATCGGAGGCCGCGCCCGGTGGGCGTGTCCGCGGCGCCCCGCCGCCCGGGCGACCACGATCTGGGGAGCGCCCTGCGGACGGCGGCGTTCTGGCTGCTCGTCGTGGGGCACGGCACGGCGCTGGTCGCGGTCAGCGCCGTGAGCCTGCACCTCGTGCCACTGATGACCCACCACGGCATCCCGCTCGCGACAGCCGGTCTCACGGTTGCGGTGATGTCGACGGCGCAGCTGATCGGCCAGGTCGTCACGGGCCTGATCGCCGATCGCCTCGACAAGCGCCGGCTCGCCGCCGCGTGCATGGTCGTGCAGACCTGCGTGCTGGTGGGGTTCGCGACCGTGTCCGGCTTCGGCCTCCTGATGGCGACGGCGATCGTCCACGGGTTCGCATGGGGGCTCCGCGGTCCGGTGATGACCGCGTTGCGCGCGGACTACTTCGGCGTCGGCTCGTTCGGCACCATCATGGGGTGGTCCGCGGGGTTCGTATCGATCGGGCTGGTGGTGGGGCCGCTGCTCGTCACCGCGGTCGCCGGCGGCACCGGCGGCTACCCCGCAGCCTTCCTCGTGCTGGCCGCGGTGACCGCGGCGGGCGCGATCGCGTTCGTGGTGCTGCGGCGGCCGCGCGGCCCGGTGCCCGGGCTCGCGCGGCCGCGTTGCGATGAGGCCGGTGACGGTGCCCGGCGGTCGTGATGTGCTCAGGGGACCGGCATGGTGGTCCCTACCCCGCCGCTGAAGATGCGCACGTCCACAGCGCCCTCGGCGCGCAGCATGCAGAGCGCCAAGCCGTCCCGGAGCGTGCAGGCGGCCCCGGAGCCGACCGCACCGGGCTCGGGGGTCGTGGCGATCTCGACCCGTTCGCCGTCCGGCGCGACCGTCAGGAGCGCGACGACCAGGTCGTCGCGGCGGCGGGAGCTGACGAGGCGGGTCTCCGACAGGCGGGCGGGGTCGAGCGGACCCTCGACCGCGACCGGTCCCTCCGGACCGTCGTAGCAGACGGCGGCCCAGCGCCCGTTCACGCGACCGACGAGCGCACGCGGTAGGTCTCCCTGCGCGTCCTGGGTGAGGACCGTCTCCTGTGGCTCGTCCGATCCGAGCGCCCACGTGCCGAGCTGGTCGTCCAGGCACGCCTCGACGTTCGTCGGCTGTGCCTGCCCGTTCAGGATCGGCCGATCCTGCACCTCGACCGCGGCTTCGCCGGGATCGGGGAGCGGACCGTCGTACGAGCCGCGGACGATCAAGCGCCGTACGGGCCAGTCCTCGTGTGCCGGCGTCAAGCTGACGATCTGCACGGCCGTCGTCGACGTCCTGACGTACCCGTCGCCCGGGTCCACCTCGACCAGCAGCCGCTGCGGATTGAACAGGACGAGCGAGCCGGGGCCGAGCCGGGCGACCTCGATCCCACCGGCAGGGCGCCCGCCCACGGTCGACACCCAGACGTGGTATGGACCCGCGTGACAGGCGAACGATCCGTCGATCACCAGATCGGTGTCCGAGAACTGACCCTCCCCCGCGTGCGACAGAACGTCGGTCACACGCCACCCCGCCGTCGGTGGGTACTCGTCCCGAGAACCAGACGTGGCGACCGCCGCCGCGCAGCGGCCGAGCGCCTCGTCGATGGCGGGATCGCCGGTGGGAGCGGGTGGGCCGGAGGCGGCGAGCCGGGGGTCGAGTTCGTCCGCGCCCGGTCCGGTCATCGCGACGGCCGTGGTGACCGCCGCCAACGTCGCCATCACGACGACCACCGCCGCGACGAGAGGAGCAAAGCGCCGCCGCGGGGCCCGCGTCCCGGCGAGGACGGTGCGCAGGGCGCGCTCGCGCACCTCGTCCGGCAGCGGTGGGGCGGGCGGGAGCTGCAGCTCGTTCATCGGACCTCCTCGGGCACGACGGTGCGCAGAGTTGCGCGGGCGCGGTGGACGCGGGAGCGCAGCGTCGCCTCAGGTACCCCGAGCACGTCTGCCGCCTCCGGGTACGGGACGTCGCCGATCAGGCACAACGCGACCGCCTCGCGCTGCGCGGACGGCAGTTGGGCGACCGCGGTGAGGACCCGGTGCACGCGGCGGCGGTCGTCGAGCGACGCGACGACGGCGTCGGAGTGGTCGACGACGTGCGGCGCGGGCCCGACCCGCCGCAGGAGCCGGTGCCGGCGGTGCGTGCGCCGCCACTCCGTGCGTGCCTCGTTGCCTGCGACCGCGAGCAGCCACGCACGCAGCGAGCCGCCGGCGAGCTGCACCTCCGCACGCCGCCGCCACATCGTCAGGAACGTCGCGGCGAGGATGTCCTCGGCCGCCGTGGGGGAGCCGGTCAACCGGTGGGCGTGGCGCCACACCGGGTCGGCGTGGCGGTGGTACAGCTCGGTGAACGCGTCGGGGTCGCCGGCCCGCGCCGCCGCCCAGAGCGCGACGTCCTCGCCCGGCGGCGCGGTCGCGGCCGGTGCCCCCTCACTGGTCGTCATACCCGATCATTGCCGGCACCGGCCCCCGCGTTGCACGGAGCGCCGACGGGCTCAGACCGTGACGGGCTTCTGCTCGGTGCCGGTGGCGGCCGACGCCGCCGGTGCCGTCGCGGAGGCTGCGGACGGCGACGAGTCGTGGCCCGCGGTCAGAGTGGTTCGCCGAACGTCACCGTGACCTGCTCGTACCCGAGCGAGCGTGCCAGCGACGTCAGCATGTCGCGGGTGTTGGCCTCGGCGCGAGCGGTGAGGTCGCTCGCCCGCGCGGTCTCGTCCAGTTTGCGCGCCGCCAGCTGGTAGAGGTCCTCGTCGTCGACGGGGTTGTTCTGCAGGACACCCGCGAGCCGCTCGACGACGCCACGCTCGCGGCCGACCACCCGGGTGGCCGCCGGGTCGAGGGTGGACGGCGCCAGCCGCGCGGGTGGCAGGGTGAAGGTCACGGCGCTCTGGTCGGCGGACGCGTTCACCCGATCCGGCCCCAGCCCGGAGAGGTCGACCAGTGCGTCGACGTGGCCGGTGGCGAACAGCGTCGTGCGTTCGCCGCTGATCAGCGCGGGGATGTGCGGGGTGTCGCGTTCGATGTCGACGAGCACCTGGAACGTGCCGGTGGCGGCGTGGTACTCGGAGATGTCGCTCAGCGCGGCCATCAGTGGGGCCGGGCCCCGGTCCACGGTCTTCGGCGCGAAGGTGGCGGACAGCGCCGGGAACATCCCTGCGAGCTGTGCGCCGACCGGCAGCGCGATCGCCAGCGCCGCGACGGCCGCGAGGAGCTTGAGCGGAGGTCGCCTGCGACGCAGCCGGCCGCTCCACGTACTGGTGTCGGGCTCGAGCAGTCGCTGCGCCATGTGAAATCTCTCCGGTGTCGAGCGCGTGTCCCCGTGGAGAACACGCCCCGTGACCGGCCTGTGTCAAGGGGCACGGCTCAGACTCCGCTCACCCGGAACCGGCTCCACCGCGCGCTCAGGCCCTGACCGTCGAGCGAGCGGCTGCGGCCGTCGCGGATCGGGAGCTGTGTCCAGATCCCGATCCCGATGCGGACCTGTTCGGGGATGAAGGTTCCGTGGGCCTGGTACACGGTCTGGCCGTCGACCCGCCAGGTCGCGGCCGAGCTGCGCCGATCGAGCGTGATCTCGCACGTGCGGAGCCGGGTGAAGTCGTCGTCGAAGTCCTCGTACGGCGACTCGACCACGTGGTAGAAGGGATCGCCCGCGCCCCAGGCGCCCAGCTGCTCGTGCAGGGCGAGCACGCGGGTGGACGTCCCGCAGACGGCGAACACGCGCAAACTGGCCTCGAAGTCGAAGACGTGGAACGCGGCCATGCCCTTCCGGTAGTCCTCCGGGTTGCCGCCGATGTTCTCGACGGCCGAGTCGGCGGCGAACGTCGCGGGCCGGTCGGCCGGCAGCGCGAACTCGCGGGTGGAGAAGACGAGGTACTTGGCGCTGTCGGCAGGCTGGAACGTGTCGTGCGACAGCGAGAAGCGCGGGATCGTCACTCGCAGCTCGCCCCCGTCGACGGAAACCTGCGCGGCAGGGTCCTGCGGGACGTGGTCGCCGCCTGTCGGAAGCGGCAGGCGCGCGGGGCTCCACCGGGCGGGGTCCAGGGCAGGCCCGCTGAGCTCGTCGTAGGTGACGAAGCCGTCGTGTGCCGACATGATGATCGGACTCCTTCCGTTTCTGGGCTCTCGAGGGGAAGACCCGTGGCGGCTCGCGGACGTGACATGGCCGAGCGCGACCGGCTGGCGGAGCGGTTCCAGGAGCTGAGGCCCCGGCTACGAGCCGTCGCCTACCGGATGCTGGGCTCCACGAGCGAGGCCGACGACGTCGTCCAGGAGGCCTGGATCCGGCTCAGCCGCGCGGACGCCGCCGGGATCGACAACCTCGAAGCCTGGCTCGTCACGGCGACCGGACGCGTGGCGCTCAACATGCTCCGTTCCCGGGCGACGCGCCGCGAGGAGCCACTCGACGGATACCTGCCGGACCCGATCGTCGACCGGGCGGACGCCATCGACCCCGAGCACGAGGCGCTGCTCGCCGACTCCGTCGGCCTCGCGCTGCTCGTCGTGCTCGACACGCTGTCGCCTGCGGAGCGGCTGGCCTACGTCCTGCACGACATGTTCTCGGTTCCCTTCGACGAGATCGGCGCAATCCTCGAGCGCTCGCCCGATGCGGCGCGCCAGCTCGCCAGCCGCGCACGCCGCCGCATCCGTGGTGTGGAGGCGACCACCGCCGCCGACGCGGCCGCGCAGCAGGAGGTCGTCGGGGCATTCCTCGCCGCCGCGCGCCACGGGGAGTTCGACGCCCTCGTCGCCGTGCTCGATCCCGACATCGTGATCCGCGAGGACACGGGGAGCGGGACGCTCTTCGAGATGCGCGGCGCGGAGAACGTCGCCAGGAGGGCGGCGTTCTTCTCGCAGCTCGGTCTCGACACGCGGCCGGCGCTGGTCAACGGCGCGGCCGGCTGGGTGGCCCGGCTCGACGGGGAGCTCTACGCGGTCGCCGCTCTCACCGTGCGGGACGACCGGATCAGGGAGATGGACATCCTGCGCGACCCCGCCCGCCTCGCCGCGCTGGACGTCACGATCTTCGACTCCCCGATCTGACCGGCTGCCGAGCGCCGCGCCCGCGGTGCATCAGGCCGACGGGCGCCGTTGACACCCGCACCCAGGCGATTTACGTTCGACGAACGGACGGAAATCGGGGGTCGGATGACGGAGATCGCCACTGCTCTGCCGTACGCACGCCCGGTGGAGTGGCCGGACGTGGATCTCGTCGACACCGACGTGCACATCACCCCGCGCTCGATCGAGTCCCTGTTCCCGTACCTGCCGGCGCGCTGGCGCGACTACGTCCGGGAGAGCGGGATCGAGAGCCTCGAGTCCGATCTGTACCCGCCCGGATCGCCGCTCTCCGCGATCCCGGGTTCCCGTCCCGCGGCCGGCCCGCCCGGCTCCGACCCCGACCTGCTCCGCACGCAGCTGCTCGACCCCTGGCACACACGGATCGCGATCACGCACTGCATCTACGGGGTCGACGGCATCCACAACCCCGACTGGGCCGTCGCGATGGCGCGGGCCGTCAACGACTGGCAGCACGCCGAGTGGCTCGCGGGCGAACCGCGGCTGCGCGGATCCGTCGTCGTCGCGAGCCAGGACCCGGAGCGGGCGGCAGCGGAGATCGACCGGATCGGCGACCGGCCGGAGTTCGTGCAGGTCCTGATGCCCGTGCGGGCACGTGCCCCGCTCGGCAGCCGGTCGTACTGGCCGATCTACGAGGCCGCGCAGCGCCACGGGCTCGCCATCGGGGTCTACGCGGGCGGCGCGGGCGGCAACCCGATCACACCGGTCGGCGCGCCGAGCTACTACCTCGAGGAGTACGTCCTCGTCGCCCAGGTGTTCCAGGCGCAACTGGTGAGCCTGGTCAGCGAGGGTGTGCTCGTGCGGTTCCCCGACCTGCGGATCGTGCTCGTCGAGGGCGGGTTCACCTGGCTGCCGCCGCTGATGTGGCGGTTCGACAAGAACTGGAAGGGGCTTCGCCGGGAGGTCCCGTGGGTCGACCGGCTCCCGTCCGAGATCATCCGCGATTCGGTGCGGCTCACGGCGCAACCCCTCGACGAGCCCGACGAGCCGGAGCGGTTGCTGGAGGTGATCGACCGGCTGGGGAGCGACCGGATGCTGATGTTCTCCACCGATTACCCGCACCGCCAGTTCGACGACCCCGCCCGGTCCGCGCCGATCGGCCTCGCCGGCGAGGCCATGACCCGGTTCCTCGGTCGCAACGCACTCGACACCTACCGCCTCGGGGAGTGATCGTCGATGTCCCGGCCCCGCCCGCCCCTCGTCGACTGCGACATCCACAACGAGCTGGCCCCCGGCTCGCTGCGCCCGTACCTGCCGCGGCGGTGGCGCGAGTACGACGAGACCTACGGCAACAGGGGCGACGGCGGCTCGTCCTACCCGAAGGGCGCTCCCCGGGCGGCGCGCACCGACGCGTGGCCGCCGTCCGGGCTGCCCCCGGGCGGCGACCTCGAGTTCATGCGCGAGCAGCTCCTCGACGCCTACGACATCCGCTACGGGATCCTCAACTGCCTGAGCAAGGCCAACCGGCAGCAGAACCCGGAGTACGCGGCCGCGCTCTGCCGCGCGGTCAACGAGTGGCAGGTCGAGGAGTGGCTGGAGAAGGAGCCGCGGTTGCGGGCCGGGATCTCGGTCCCGTACGAGGAGCCGGCGCTCGCGGCGGAGGAGATCGACCGCGCCGCCGCACACCCCGGGTTCGTGCAGGTGCTGCTGCTCGTGCGCACCGACGAGCCGCTCGGGCGCCGCAGGTACTGGCCCATCTACGAGGCGGCCGTCCGCAACGGCCTCCCCGTCGGGGTCCACTTCGGCGGCGGTCGCGCCAACCCGCTCACCGGTTCGGGGTGGCCGTCGTTCTACATCGAGGACCACACGGCGATGGCCCAGGCCTTCCAGACCCAGCTCGTCAGCCTGGTCGTCGAGGGAGTCTTCGAGCGGTTCCCGACGCTGAAGGTGGTGCTCATCGAGGGCGGCTTCGGCTGGGTGCCGTCGCTGATGTGGCGGCTGGACAAGCATTGGGCGCGGCTGCGCGACGAGGTCCCGCACCTGTCCCGCAGGCCGTCGGAGTACGTGCGCGACCACATCTGGTTCACCACGCAGCCGATCGAGGAGCCGCCCGACCCCCGGCAGCTGCTCACCGTCTTCGACAACATGGGCGGTGGTGACGACAAGGGCACGGACAAGATCCTCTTCTCCACCGACTACCCGCACTGGGACTTCGACGACCCGGACCGTGCGATCAGGGCCAAGCTCGAGCCCGAGGCGCGGGCGCGGATCTTCGGCGGCAACGCCATGGCGCTCTACGGGCTCGACCGATGACCAGGCACATCGTGGGCACGACCGACGAGATCGGGCCCGGCCAGCGCAAGATCGTCGAGATCGACGGGCGGTCGATCGGGGTGTTCAACGTGGGCGGGCACTACTACGCGCTGCGCAACCGGTGCCCGCACGCCGGAGCGCGGCTGTGCGACGGGGTGCTCACCGGGCTGGTCACGTCGAGCACGCCGGGGGAGTACACCTACCTGCGGGGCGGCGAGATCCTGCGCTGCCCGTGGCACGGCTGGGAGTTCGACATCGCCACCGGGCGCTCGTGGTTCGACCCGGCCCGCACGCGGGTGCGGGCCTACGAGGCCACCGTGGAGCCCGCCGACGCGGACCTGTCCGACGCGGGGTACCGGCCCGGGCCGTACAGCGCCGAGCGCTACGACGTCGAGGTGCACCGGCAGTTCGTCGTCGTCCACGTATGACTCGTCCCGCGCCCTCCGCAGGCTCGATCCTCGGGCTGATCCGGGAGACCGGCGGGCTCTCCCGCGCCCAGCTGCTCGAGGTGAGCGGCATGGCGCGCTCCACGCTCTACGCCCGCCTCGAGGAGCTCTCCGCGCTCGGTGTGATCTACGAGGGGGAGGCGCTCGGTGCGGCGCGCGGCCGGCCGTCGCGCCGGATCCGCTTCGACGACCGCGGCCGCGTCGTCCTCACCGTCGCGATCGGGCAGGCGGTGGCACGGGTGTCGGTCACCGACCCGGACGGGCGGGAGCTGCGGTCGCGCACCCTGCCCGTCGTGCTGGCCCGGCCGGCGGACGACGTCCTCGAGCCGCTGCTGGACATCGGCGCGATGCTGCTCGCCCGCGACGAGATCCTCGCGGGGGTCGGCGTCGCCGTACCAGCGCCCGTGGACGTGCGCACCGGCCTGGTCCGCTCGGCGACGACGATCGCCGCGTGGCCGGCCGACGCCGTGCTCACCGCGGTCGGGCGCCGCTTCCCCGTCCCGGTCGTCGTGGAGAACGACGGGCGCGCCGAGGCGCTGGGGGAGAGCACCCCCGAGGAGACGATGGTCTACGCCAAGGTCGCCACCGGCATCAGCTGCGGCGTCGTCGTGGACGGCCGCGTGGTGGAGGGCTCCCGGGGCGTCGCGGGCGACATCGGGCACATCCTCGTGGACCCCGACGGCCCGCGGTGCCGCTGCGGGCGCCGTGGCTGCCTCGCCGCCTTCAGCTCGGGCGCCGGCATGATGGAGCGCCTCGCCCTGCCGACCCTCGACGAGCTGGTCGCCGCCGTGCAGGACGGCGACGCCGGCGCGCTCGCCGAGCTGGCGGCCGCCGCGAACCACCTCGGCCGCGCCCTCGCCGCGATCGTGGCGACGGTCAACCCGAGCCGGCTGCTCCTCGGCGGTGCCGTCGGTCGCCTGCAGCCGATGGTCGACGGGGTACGGGCCCGCGTGCACGGCGACGTCGTCGACCGGGTGGCCGAGGGCCTGCAGGTCGAGGCGAGCGCATGGGGAGAGGCCTCCGCCTCCCGCGGCCTCGCCGACCTGGTGATGCGTCGCGCCTACGCGCCGGAGGCGATCGACGAGCTCCTGCGGGCGTGATCCGACCCGCCGTGTTCCGGGGCTCGCGTTCCGGGGCTACGGCGTCCAGCGGGCGTGCAACGTCTGCGGCTTTCGGAACACCAGACCCGACGGTGCGGCCGGTTGTCGCTCGTCCAGCGCCAGGCCGGGCAGCTCGACGAGCGCGGTGCGGACGCCGATCAGCGTCTCCAGCCTCGCCAGGTCCATCGCCAGGCAGACGTGGGGGCCGTGCGCGAAGGCGAGGTGCTTGCGGGCGTTCGCGCGACGCACGTCGAACGCGTCCGGGTCGGGGAACGTCGCGGGGTCGCGGTTGGCGCCGGCGAGCGACACGGTCACCGCGTCGCCCCGCCGGATCGGCGCACCCGCCACCTCGACGTCGCGGGTCGCGTACCGGTCGACGACCGCGGCCGCGGGTTCGAGCCGCAGCGACTCCTCGACGGCGTTCGGGAGCAGGTCGAGGTCGGCGCGCACGGCGGCGAGCTGATCGGGATGGCGCAGCAGGTGCCAGAGCAGGTTGAGGATCATGCCCTCGGTGGTCTCGATGCCGCCGAACAGCAGGACGGCGGCGTTGGACACCACCTCGTCCTTCCCGAGGCCGCCTGCCGCGACGTCGGCGAGCAACGAGCCGTTCTCGTCGATGCCGCCGAGCACGTGCCCGGCGAGTGCCTCGAACGCCGCGGCGGCCTCGGCCGGCACCGGGCGACCGGCGGTCACGTCGGACACGGCGGCGACGAAGGTCGAGTACCACCGCAGGACGGTGGTGGAGTCGACGTCCGGCAGGCCCAACGTCTCGGCGACCACGTGCACCGCGAGCGGTCCCGCGAAGCGCGAGCGCAGCTCCGCGCGGCCCGCCGGCCGGATCGCGGCCACCAGGTCGGCGGCCAGCTCCGCGACCCGTGGTGTGAAGCGGCGCGCCACCTCGACCGGGCGGAAGGGACCCGCGAACGGCTTGCGCGCCGCGGTGTGCGCGGGCCCGTCCAGCGACAGCATGCTCGGCCCCACCACCTGCGCCGTGGAGAACCGGGGATCGTCCACGGTGAACGTCCGCGCGTCGCGCAGCACGCGCAGGGCGGCATCGCGGCTGGTCACCAGCCAGCACCCGAGCTCCGGCACCCACGAGACCGGTTCGGTGGCGCGCAGCCCGGCGAGTGTGGGATGCGGGTTCGCGGTGAACGCGGCGATGTTCACGCGATCACCCCTTGCGGCGGCGCTTGCCGAACACGGTGACGAACATGTAGTCCTTCCCCGCGGCGTGCGGGGAGAAGAAGTCGATCACCTCGTCGTCGAAGGAGGTCGAGCCCACCGCGCCGAGCCCCAGCGCGTGCGTGCCGAGGTGCAGCTTGCCGGCGTGCAGGGCGCCCTCGAGCTGCGCGAGCCGGTAGCCGCGGTCGCCGTAGCGGTCCAGGATCGACGGCAGGTGCGCGAGGTAGTAGAGGTTCACGTGCGCGTCGCCCGCGTACTTCTGGTTCGCGGCGATGCGGGTGGCCTGCTCGCGGAATGTGCCCGCCCTGACGAGCTCGACCGCGTTCCGCGCCGGGTGGTGGAGGTAGACGCCCGGGGCCAGACCCTGGACGGCGTTGACGATCAGGTAGAGGTCGGTGAGCGGTGCACCCGGGGTGAGCACGTCCGATGCGACGCCACGCGTCGAGCGCTGCAGCAGCGTGGAGAACGCCTCGAACGGGATCTCGACGTCGGTGTCGTAGTTCCGGGTGGAGCGCCGCCGGAAGATGATCTGCTCCGCAGGCCTGGGATCGAGCTGGTCGACGGGCAGGGGGCGCAGCTCGGTGAGCTCGCCGGTCGGCAGGGAAGCCGGCCGGTGCCACCGCCGCGACCGCCACTGCGCGGCCTCCTCGACGCTCCGCAGGGTCGACGCCAGGTGCATGTCGGTGATCGCGTGGAAGGTCACCTCGGCCGGCGACAGCCGCCTCGTGGGGAGGTCGAGCGGACCGAATCCCGGCGCGGGCGGCGGTGCGGTTCCGGTGCGGCCGAGCGCGACGAGCGCCACCGCGGACTCGCGCCGCCCGTCGATCCCGAGCAGCTCGGCGACGGCCGCGTCGGCGTAGGAGAACACGAGCGACGTTCCGACGTGCGCCGACGCCGCCACCGCGAGGATGTGCGAGAGCGACGTGCCCGCGTCCCAGAACGCGTGCCGGTAGGCGCGCTCGCGGTAGCGCCACGCGTTGCGCCAGAACGTGCTCGTCATCGCCATCACAACGGGGGCAGCGGCGATCGACGGCTCGTTCCCGGTGGCCTCCACGAGCGCGCCGCGGAAGTCGCCTGCGCGCAGCAGGCGCAGGCTGTGGTCGAGCGCGGAGTAGTGGTAGACGCCTGCGTCGAGGTCGGCGAGGTCGGTGCAGACGAAGTACAGCTCGAGGTGGTACTGGGCTCCGGTGCCGCCTGCGGTGCGGTACTGGTGGACTCGCCCGTCGGGCGTGGTCCATGTCCGGTCGAGCGAGCCGTTCGTGAGCAGCCCGAGCCTGCCGAGCAGCGCCCGGTCGGGGACGACGTGCGAGTCCTCGGCCCCCGTGGCGGCGATGGCCTCGAGCGCCGGCGGGCCCGTGTCCGGCAGGTCGCGGGTCAGGTCGATCGGCGGCGGTGTCTCGTACACCTTGTACAGGAACGGCTTGATGTCCCAGTCCTTCTGCCAGATCGCCGCGGTCCGTACGGCCGGGTCGCCGATGCCGATGCGCTCGTCACCCGGCTCGGCGTCGCTGAGCGAGTAGTACTTCGTCAGGTCGTGGAACGCTGCTGCCTGGTGCGTGTCGTCGGCCACCTCACCCAGTCTGCCGCCGATCAACCACCTGCACAGCTGACGATCAGAGGCCTTGCTCGCGCAGGTCGAGCCATGCGACCTGCTCCGGTGTCAGCTGCACCCTCGCCGCATCCGTCGAGGAGCACGTCTCGTCGACCGAGCGCGGCCCGATCAGGGCGAACGTCGGGAAGGGCTGCGCGAGGACGTAGGCCAGCGCGATCGCGGTGGGCGCGACGCCCAGCTCCGCACCGAGCGTTCGGGCTCTGGCGAGGCGTTCGAAGTTGCCGTCGCTGTAGTAGCAGCGGACGAGCTCGGCGTCGGAGCGGTCGTCCGGTGCCGCGCGGCCGGTGAAGAACCCGCGCGCCTGCGACGACCACGGGAAGAGCGGCGTGGCGGTACGTTCGAACCACTGGCGGTCGGCGTCGTCGGTGACGTGCTCGCAGCCCGCCCACGGCACGTCGAGCGCACGGGCGAGCCCGAAGTGGTTGCTCACGGCGGCGAAGCCCCGCTTGCCGTGGGCCGCCGCGTACGCGTTCGCCTCCTCGATCCGCTCGATGGTCCAGTTGGAGCCGCCGAAGACGCCGATGCGACCGGCCTCGGCGTGCTCGTCGAGCACGTCGACGAACTCCCCGACGGGAACGTCGACGTTGTCGCGATGCAGGAAGTAGATGTCGACGCGGTCGGTCTGCAGGCGCTCGAGGCTCTCGAACAGATGGCTGGTGACGGACGGCGGGTCGCAGTGCGGCGTGTGCGCGCCCTTCCCGATCACGACGACGTCGTCGCGGACGCCGCGGTCGGCGATCCACCGGCCGAGCAGCCGCTCCGGGAGCCCGTCCGCGTAGTGGTAGGCGGTGTCGAAGGCGTTGCCCCCACGCGCGACGAAGTCGTCGAACATGGCGGCGGCGTGCGACGACGTCCGCTGGTTGTCGCAGCCCATGACGAGGCGGGAGATGTCACGGTCGACGCCGGGGATCCGGCCGGTGGGCAGTGGGGTGCGCGCATCGATCACCGCCTCATCCTGCACCGATCATCCCCCGTTCGGGGACGGCCCGGTGGCCTCGGGTGCGAGCCCGAACGTGGCGAGGACGGCGGCGGCTGCCTGGGGGTCGCCCAGAGCTCGGAGGTGCTCCGCGAGAGCGCGCGCGTTGGCGAGGGTGCCGGGGTGCTGGTCGCCGAGGACACGCCGGCGGCGGTCGAGGGTGTCCCGGTCGATGTCGCGGGCTCGCTGGTGGTCGCCCAGCGCATGCAGGTCGGCGGCGAGGTTGTTGGCGGAGTTGAGGGTCTTGGGGTGGTCGTCGCCGAGGATGCGGCGGCGGCGGGCGAGCGTGTCCTCGTCGAGCTCGCGGGCCCGCTGGTGCTCGCCGAGCTCGCGCAGGTCGATCGCGAGGTTGTGCGCGTTGGCGAGGGTGTCGGGGTGGTCGTCGCCGAGGATGCGGCGGCGGCGGGCCAGCGAGTCCTCGTCGAGCTCGCGGGCCCGCTGGAACTCGCCCAGCGCGCGGAGGTCGGTCCCGAGGAAATGGGCGGACTCCAGCGTCTGGATGTCGTCGCCACCGAGGACACGGAGGCGCCCGAGGAAGGCGAGCTCGTCCAGTTCGCGGGCCTTCCGGAAATCGCCCAGCGCCCGGTAGTCCCCGGCGAGGGTGCTGGCATTGGCCAGGGTGCCGAGGTGGTCGTCGCCGAGCACGCGGCGTCGGCGGTCGAGGGTGTCCTCGTCGAGCTCGCGGGCCTGCCCGAGCTCACCCAGCTCGCGCAGGTCGGCGGCGAGGTTGTTCGCTGTGGCGAGGGTGTGGGGGTGATCGGGGCCGAGGACACGGCGTCGGCGGTCGAGGGTGTCCTCGTCGAGCTCGCGGGCCTGCTGGTGTTGACCCCGCGCGCCCAGTTCGACGGCGTGGTTGTGAGCCTCGGCCAGTGCGTCGGGGTGATCGGCGTCGAGGGTGGGGCGGCGGCTGAAGGGCCAGGGCACGGGGACCTCTGCATTGTCGAAAAACGATCAGGCTGGCCCAGATCGTGACAGGCGCAGGCGCGGTGGGGGAGAGGGCCCCGCGTACCAATCGCTCTCAGGCGGCGGCGGGCACGCTCTCCCGCTGCCTGCCGAGCACGGCCTGGGTGCCGAGTGAGAGCAGGGACGCGGCCACCATCACGACGGCCATCACGAGCGGGCTCGCCCCGACGAGCGGGGACACGAGCGCACCGAGCGCGAACTGGAGCGCACCCAGCAGCGCCGAGCCCGTGCCTGCGATGTCGCGCACCTCGCGGGAGGCCAGCGCGCTCGCGTTGCCCATGACGAAGCCGAGGCTCGTGACGGCGAGGAAGAGGACCACCAGCACCGGCCACAGCGACGGGCCCGCGAGGACGATCCCCAGCAGCGCGAGCGACAGCACCACCAGCGCGCTGGTGGCGAGCGCGAGCACGCGCCGCGGGTCGACGCGGCCCGCGAGCTGCCCGTTGACGATGCTCGCGACGATCAGACCTGCGGCGTTCGCGCCGAACGCGACCGCGTACGCCCCGTTGGAGAGGCCGAGCGCCTCCTGCAGGACGAACGGCGAGCCGGAGATGTAGGTGAACAGCGTGGCGAACGCGAACGCGAAGGCGAGCGTGAAGCCGACGTAGCGCGGGCGGGTCAGGGCCGACCGGACGTCGCGGCCCGTCGCCCGCAGCCCACCGCGGGACCGGCGTTCGGGGGGAAGCGTCTCGGGGACGGCCACGAACGCGCCGACCACCATGACGAGGGTCAGCGCGGTCAGCGCCACGAAGATCCCGCGCCAGCTGCCGAGGCCGAGCAGGGCGCTGCCCAGCAACGGGGCGACGACGGGAGCGATCCCGTTGATCGCCATCATCAGCGAGAACAGCTGCACCGTGCGGCTGCCGGAGGTCCGGTCGACGATCACGGCCCGGCTCAGCACGATGCCGGCGGCGCCGCCGAAGCCCTGGAGGAACCGGGCGGCCACCAGCGTGCCGATCGTCGGCGCGACGATGCAAGCGGCGGTGGCGACGAGGCAGAGGCCCGTGCCGGCGAGGAGGAGGCGCCGGCGACCCCATGCGTCCGAGAGGGGGCCGATGACGAGCTGGCCCGCGGCGAGCCCGACCAGGAAACCGGTGAGCGTCAGCTGGACGTTCGAGGCCGTGGTGCCCAGCTCAGTGGCCACCTCGGGGAGGGCCGGGAGGTACATGTCCGTCGCGAGCGGCGCGATTGCGGTGAGCAATGCGAGCGCGCAGATCCACACGCCGAGGGGAGCCCGGGCGGCGAGCGACATGGTCATCTCCACGGAGGGGAGCGGACGAGGTTGTTATCAGTTTATATCTAATTTCGTCGCTACGATCCGGATGTGACCGACGTCGACGTCCAGCTGGACCAGCTCGCCGAGGCCGCCCACACCCTCTCGCGCACGCTGCGTCGCACCGGTGAGCTCGAGGTGGGGCTCGAGCAGCTGCCCACCTCGGAGCTGGACGTCCTGCGGTTCGTCGTCACCCACCCGGCCGCGTCGGTGTCGGAGGTGGCGCGAGGGCTCCGGCTGCAGACGAGCAACGTCAGCACGACGGTCCGGGCGCTGGTCGAGCGCGGGCTGCTCGTCCGCCAACCCGATCCGCGCGATCACCGGAGGAGCCTGCTCCGGTCGAGCCCGCTGGCCGACGAGCACAGGAGGCTGCTCGGACGCGCGTGGTCCCGCTCCATCGCCGGTGCGCTCGCGGAGCTCGAGGACGGCGACGCGGCGGCGATCCGGGCGGCGGTGCCCGCCCTGACCAGGTTGGCCGAGTCCCTTCGCCGGCGCGCCGAGGGATGACGGCCGCTGCATGGTCCGGCGTGGCGACGACAGCGTCGTGCTGCAGCCGGGAGCCACCCTGTCGGCCCCGGCGGCGGAGCGCCTTGGCAGGGTGTGGCTCGTGACTGCCACGTTCGTCCTCGTGCACGGCGCGTTCTGCAACTCCGCGGTGTGGGGGTCGACGGTGCGCGAGCTCGCCCTGCGCGGGCACCGCGCGCTCGCCGTCGACCTGCCCGGCCACGGTCTTGCCGCCACGATCCCCGCCGGCTACCTGGGCGC
Source organism: Pseudonocardia hierapolitana (assembly GCF_007994075.1). NCBI lineage: Bacteria > Bacillati > Actinomycetota > Actinomycetes > Pseudonocardiales > Pseudonocardiaceae > Pseudonocardia > Pseudonocardia hierapolitana. The sequence continues at coordinate 6,880,584 of NZ_VIWU01000001.1, forward strand.
CCAGGACGCCCAGGCGCTCGCGACGGAGCCCAGCGGCATGGCCGGGATCAGCACGGCCGACGACGTCGCCGCCGTGACGGACGTGCTGCGCCGCGCCCACGAGCACGGCCCCGTCGTGCTCGTCGGGGCCAGCCGCGGCGGCCTCACACTCACCGCGGTCGGCAACGCCGCACCCCAGCTGGTCGACCACCTGGTCTACGTCTCGGCGTGGTGCTGCGTGGACGCGACGGCCGGCGAGTACGCGGCCGGCCCGGAGAACGCGACCAGTCTGCTGTCGCACACGGGTCTCGTCCCGCTGGGCGACCCGACGACGATCGGGGCGTTGCGGCTCAACTGGCGCACGTCCGATCCCGCGGTCCTCGATCGGTTGCAGGAGGCGATCCTGGCCGACGGCACCCGCGCCGAGCTGCTCGCATACCTCCACGCCCAGGAGCCGGACGAGGCCCTGGTGGTCGACGAGGCAGCCACGCGCGCGGACGCGGCCACGTGGGGGCGCATCCCGCGCACGTACGTCCGGCTGACCGGCGACCGGTCCATGCCGATCGCGCTGCAGGACCGGTTCATCGCCGAGGCCGACGCCCTCACCCCGGACAACCCGTTCGAGGTGCACTCGCTGGACAGCAGCCACGTGCACTTCCAGATCCACCCGGAGCGGTTCGTGGAGATCCTGGACCGCCTCGCGGAGCGGGTCATCACGGCCGCGCCGTGAGGCCGACCGGGTCGCCGATCGACAACCGACACTTCCGGCGCCCACGACGCCACCCCGGCCGAGCCCACCCGAACAGCCGATATGACCCCCTCAGGTCATGGCGACGGGGTGGGACGCTCGCCGCGATGGGCGGCCTCGACGAGCCGGGTGAGGTCGTCCGCGGTGACCGGGCGCGGGTTGGCGTACGGCGAGGCGACGGCCTGCCGGACGACCTCGGCGACGCCGGACTCGGGCATCCCGAGCTCGGCGAGTGAGCGCGGGGCGCCGAGCTTCGTCGCCAGCTCCCACAGCGCACCGCCGGGATCCGGCCCGAGCACTGCGCCGAGCACGGGCGCCGCGGTGGCGTTGAACGCCACGACGTGCGGGAGCACGACCGTGTGGACCTCGGCGTGCGGCAGGTCGAAGGTGCCGCCCAGCACGTGGCAGAGCTTGTGGTGCAGCGACATGGTCGTCGCGCCGAGTACGGCGCCGCACAGCCAGGCGCCGTACTGCGCCCGGGTCCGTGCCGCGAGGTCGGTGGGCCGGGCCGCCACGTCGGGCAGCCCCTCGATCAGGGCCTGCGCGCCCTCGCGGGCCATGAGCGAGATGATCGGCGAGGCGTCCGGGGCGTAGAGCCCCTCGACGGCGTGCGCCATCGCGTTGAAGCCGCTGGTCACCGAGAGCGGGACGGGCAGGGTGAGCGTCAGCTCCGGGTCGTAGACGACGCTGCGGGGGAGTACGGCAGGGTCGCGTCCCGTGCGCTTGCGGCCGTTCTCGGTGAGTCCCCAGATCGGGGTCATCTCCGACCCGGCGTAGGTGGTGGGCACCGCGATGACGGGGAGCCCGTGCTCGAGCGCGATCGCCTTCCCGAGGCCGATCGTGGACCCGCCGCCTGCCGCGACGCAGCCGTCGGCGCCCACCTCGGCGGCCGCTTGGCGCGCCCGCGAGGCCACCTCGACGGGCACGTGCATCCGGGCGTGGGGGTACACGTCCGCGGCCCGTGGCCCGAGCCCGTCGGCGAGGCGGCGGGCGAGTGGCTCCTGCTCCGGCGTGCACAGGACGAGCACCCGGCCGAGTCCGAGCCGCTCCACCTCCTCACCGAGCCGGGCCGAGCTCCCGGCGCCGAAGACGACCCGCATCGGCAGGGACTGGTGGACGAACTCATCCCACACGATCGGCCTCCAGCACGAGATCGATCGATGCCGTCCGGAACGGGTTGTCCACCCCGTGCCGTCGCGCCTGCTCGGGGTCGTCGACCTCCCGGAAGTCGGCGATCAGGCTCTTCTTCACCGCGAAGACGGCGTCGGAGTCCAGGTAGGGGCTGCCGGCGACGAAGATGTGGGTGGTCAGCCTGCGGTGGCCGGGCGCGTCGGCGATGAAGTGGATGTGGGCGGGGCGGTACGGGTGGCGCCCGGTCGCCAGCAGCAGTTGGCCGACCGGGCCGTCGGTGGGGATCGGGTAGTGGCTGGGCACCACCGTCCGGAACGCGAACCGGCCCTCGGTGTCGGTGTGGAAGAGGCCGCGTCCGTTGCCGAGCGGCTGCACGTCGGGTTGCTGGACGTCGTAGAACCCGTCCTCGCTGCACTGCCACACGTCGACGGTCGCGCCGGTCAGCGGGGTGCCGCTGGTGTCGAGGACGCGCCCGGTGACGACGCACGGGTTGGCCCCGCCGACGAGATCGATGCTGTCGCCGTTCTCCCGCTCCGGCGAGGCGACCACGTGGAACGGCCCGAGCACGGTGCTCTCGGTGCCCGCCTCCTGGCCGTTGATCGTTTCGACCAGCATCGAGACGCCGAGCACGTCGGAGAGCAGGATGAACTCCTGCCGGTTGGCGTCGCACTTCTGGCCGACCGCGGTGAGGAACCGGATCGCCGCCTCCCATTCGGGCAGCGTGAGACGTACCTTGCGTACGAAGTCGTGCAGGTGCGGCACGAGTTCCTGCAGGATCTCCCGCAGGCGCGGGTCCGCCGTCTCGGCGAAGCTCTCGGTCACCGCTGCGGTGGTGCTCTCGGAGGTGAGGTCCATCCTTGCTCCTGCGGGAAGGAGGCGCGTGGCATGCGCACAGCCGGGTCGGAGACCACGCTAGGTGGCCGTGCCGCGGGTGGGACAGCCGCTTCGCGCGATCGACGGCCGGAATCCGCGGCGGCGTCTGAGTACGCGGTGTCGGAGTATGCGGTGTCGGAGTACGCGGTGTTGGAGTACGCGGTGTTGGAGTACGCGGTGTTGGAGTACGCGGTGTTGGAGCAGTACGCCATCTGCGAGCACGCCGGCTTCGATGAGTTCCGGCACGAGCTCAACGCGCTCTACTACCCGGCGCGGGTCGAGCCGCTCGGCCCCGCGGGCGCCGGCGTCGGCCTGCTGCGCGGCGTCCGCACCGAGCACCTCACGGTCGGGGTGATGCGGTTCGGCCAACCGACACTCGTCGATCCCGGCCGGACCGGCGCCGGCTACCACGTCAACGTCACGCTCGCGGGCCGGATCGCCGCCACGACCGACGATGAGGAGACGATCTCGGCGGCGGGCGAGGCCACCGTGTTCGCCCCGCACCGCACCCACCGGCTCACACACTGCGCCGAGGGCGCGGCGCAGCTCGGGATCCGGATCGATCGGCGGCTGGTCGACGCCGAGCTGGAGGCGTTGCTCGGGCGTCCGGTGCAGGCTCCCGTTGAGTTCGCCCTGGAGTTCGACCTGAGCTCGCCCGCGGGGCGGGCCTGGCGGGCCTCCCTCGACCTGCTGCTGGCGGAGCTCGACAACCCGGACGGGCTGATCGGGCGCGCCGCGGTGCGCTCGTACCACGAGAGGTTGCTCGCCACCGGGCTGCTGTTCGCGCAGCGGCACAGCTACACGGAGGCGCTCCGGGCCGGGGGAGCTCCCGCGACCCCGCGCTCGGTGCGGCGGGTGGTCGACGTACTGCAGAGCGAGCCGCAGGAGCCCTACACCGTGGGCGACCTGGCCCGCGTCGCCGGGGTGAGCGCCCGCAGGCTGCAGGAGGCGTTCCGCGAGCACCTCGGCACCACGCCGATGGGGTACCTGCGGTCGGTCCGGCTCGACCGGGTCCACGAGGAACTGCAGGCCGGAGCGGGCGGGGTCACCGAGATCGCGTACCGCTGGGGATTCGCTCACCTGGGCCGGTTCGCGAGGGCCTACCGGGACAGGTTCGGCGAGCTGCCCTCGGAGACGGCGCGGACCGAGGCGGGCGACAGGTAGGGGACCCCGGCGGTCGCGGCGACGAGCCCGTCCCGCCCGGCCCGTCCGCACGAGTGATCGGCATCCGGGCCTGCTTGCCACCGTCGTCGGCCGGGTAAGGCCGGAGCAGGACGCCGACGGAGGGGGAACGGGCCGTGGAGATCGAGAACGGCGGGACGCGGGCGACGGCCACGGTGGAGGGGCCACTGGACGCCCGGCAGCTCGACCGGATCCACGCGTGGTGGCGGGCGGCGAACTACCTGTCCGTCGGCCAGATCTACCTGATGGACAACCCGCTGCTGCGCGAGCCGCTGCGCCCCGAGCACGTGAAGCCCCGCCTGCTGGGCCACTGGGGAACCACCCCGGGCCTCAACTTCGTCTACGCCCACCTCAACCGCTGCATCGTCGAGCGCGACCTGAACATGATGTACGTGATGGGGCCGGGACACGGCGGCCCCGGCCCGGTGGCCGCGGCCTGGCTGGAGGGCACCTACAGCGAGGTGTACGGCGACGTCTCCCAGGACGAGGCCGGGATGAAGCGGCTGTTCACGCAGTTCTCCTTCCCCGGCGGGATCCCCAGCCACGTGGCGCCGGAGACGCCGGGGTCGATCCACGAGGGCGGCGAGCTCGGCTACTCGCTCTCGCATGCCTACGGCGCCGCGTTCGACAACCCCGACCTGATCGTCGCCGCGGTCGTCGGCGACGGGGAGGCCGAGACCGGGCCGCTGGCCACCAGCTGGCACTCCACCAAGTTCGTGGACCCCCGCCGCGACGGGGCGGTGCTGCCGATCCTGCACCTCAACGGCTACAAGATCGCGAGCCCCACGGTGCTGGCCCGGATCGAGCCGGAGGAGCTGGACCAGCTGCTGCGCGGCTACGGGTACACCCCGCACGTCGTGGAGGGCTCCGACCCGGCGCGGATGCACCAGGAGTTCGCCGCCACCCTGGACCGCTGCCTCGACGAGATCGCGGAGATCCAGCGCCGGGCACGCCGTGGCGGCACCCCCGAGCGGCCGCGCTGGCCGATGATCGTCCTGCGCTCACCGAAGGGCTGGACGGGGCCGGAGACCGTCGACGGGCTGAAGGTCGAGGGCTCCTTCCGCTCCCACCAGGTGCCGTTCGCCAACGCGCGCGGCGACGACTCGCACCGGGCGGTGCTCGAGGAGTGGATGCGCAGCTACCGCCCCGAGGAGCTGTTCGACGCCACCGGCGCGCCCGTGCCCGAGATCCGCGACCTGCACCCGGCGGGCGGGCGGCGGATGAGCGCCAACCCGCACAGCAACGGCGGGCTCCTGCTGCGCGACCTGCGCATGCCCGACTTCCGCGATTACGCCGTGCCGGTCGAGCAGCCCGGTGCCGGCACGGCCGAATCGACCCGGGTGCTCGGCAGCTTCCTGCGCGACGTCATGCGCGACAACATGGCCGACTTCCGGGTGTTCTCCCCCGACGAGAACAACTCCAACCGGCTCGACGCGGTGCTCGAGGTGAGCGGGCGGACGTGGGGTGCCCGGATCCAGCCCGACGACGTGGACCTCGCCGTGGACGGGCGGGTGATGGAGATCCTCTCCGAGCACACCTGCCAGGGCTGGCTGGAGGGGTACCTCCTCACCGGCCGGCACGGGGTCTTCTCCTGCTACGAGGCGTTCATCCACATCGTCGACTCGATGGTCAACCAGCACGCCAAGTGGCTGAAGACGACGAACGGCATCCCGTGGCGGCGGCCGATCGCCTCACTGAACTACCTGCTCACCAGCCACGTGTGGCGGCAGGACCACAACGGCTTCTCCCATCAGGACCCCGGGTTCATCGACCACGTCGTGAACAAGAAGTCCGACGTCATCCGGGTCTACCTGCCGCCGGACGCCAACACGTTGCTGTCCACGGTGGACCACTGCCTGCGCAGCCGTCAGTACGTCAACGTGGTCGTGGCGGGCAAGCAGGTGCAGCCGCAATACCTGGACATGCCCGACGCGATCGTGCACTGCACGAAGGGCATCGGGATCTGGGACTGGGCGAGCACCGACGCGGGCGGCGAGCCGGACGTCGTGCTGGGCTGCGCAGGGGACGTCCCCACGATGGAGACGCTCGCCGCGGTCGACATCCTGCGCGGATTCTTCCCGGACCTGCGGATGCGCGTGGTGAACGTGGTGGACCTGATGCGGCTGCAGGACGACCGCGAGCACCCGCACGGGCTGTCGGACCGGGAGTTCGACGCCCTGTTCACCACCGACAAGCCGATCATCTTCAACTACCACGGCTACCCCTGGCTGATCCACCGGCTGACCTACCGGCGCGCCAACCACCACAACCTGCACGTCCGCGGGTACGTGGAGGAGGGCACCACCACCACGCCGTTCGACATGTGCGTGCGCAACCGCATCGACCGGTTCGACATCGCGATCGACGTGATCGACCGGGTGCCCCGGCTGCGCCCGATCGCGGGCCACTACCGGGAGCGGCTCAAGAACACGCTGATCGAGCACCGGCAGTACGTGCGCACCTACGGTGAGGACATGCCCGAGGTCGCCGAGTGGAAGTGGGAGCCTGCGTAGCAGTGAGCGAGCGTGCGAGCGGACGGGTGCCACAGCGCGTGCTCGTGGTGAACACCGGGTCGAGCAGCCTGAAGCTGTCGGTCCTGCGGGACGGCCGGGTCGAGAACGGCGCCACGGTCCAGCGCTGGGAGGGCAGCGGCCATCTCGAGCCGGTGCAGGCGTTCCTCGACGGCGTCGGGCACGTCGACGCGGTCGGCCACCGCGTCGTGCACGGTGGGCCTCGGTACTCCGAGCCGGCCTGGATCGACGGCGACGTGATCGACTACCTGGACTCGATCCGCGACCTCGCCCCGCTGCACAACCCGCGGGCGGTCGCCGGCATCCACGCCGTGGCCGAGGTGCTGCCCGACACCCCGGCGGTGGCCTGCTTCGACACGGCCTTCCACGCCACGTTGCCCGCCGAGGCACACACCTACGCGCTGCCGCGCGAGTGGAACGCGCGGTGGGGGCTGCGCCGCTACGGTTTCCACGGGCTCTCCCACGCCTACGCGACGCGGCGGGCGAGCGAGCTCGTCGGCGCCCCGGGCGCGCGCATGGTGTCGTGCCACCTCGGCGCGGGGGCGTCGCTGGCCGCGGTTCGCGACGGCATCAGCCGGGACACGACGATGGGGTTCACCCCACTGGCCGGGCTGGTGATGGTCACGCGCTCCGGGGACGTCGACCCGGGCCTGCTGATGTGGCTGCTGCAGCACGGCGGGATGCCCGTCGACGAGCTGAACGAGGCGCTCGAGAAGCGGTCCGGGCTGAAGGGCCTGTCCGGCACCTCGGGCGACCTGCGGGACGTGCTGGCCGGCCGGGCGGACGGCGACCAGGACTGCGCGCTGGCCTTCGACGTGTTCGTCCACCAGCTCTGCCGCGAGATCGCCGCGATGACGGCCGCCATCGGCGGGCTGGACGTGCTCGTGATGACCGGCGGCGTCGGCGAGCACGCGCCGCTCGTCCGGGGCCGGGTGGCGGACCGGCTGGCGTACTTGGGCATCCGGCTGGATCCCGAGCGCAACGAGTCCGCCTCGGGCGACGCCGACGTCTCCGCGGAAGGAGCCGCGGTGCGCACGGTCGTGGTCACCGCGCGGGAGGACCTGGAGATCGCCCGGCAGGTGGCGGAGCACCTCGGCACAGCACGGGGGTGAGGCCCGCCGCGATGCGGTGCGGGTGTCCCGGGGGCATCGTCGCGCGCCTGGAACGCCCACCCGGCTCAGGGCAGCCCCGAGACGTCGGTGCGGAACTGCATCGCCCGGTACGGCCAGCCCGTCGCGGTGTTCCAGTGGCTCACGACGAGGTGCAGGTCGTGGACCGTCGAACCGGGCAGCACGTACCCGCCGTAGAGCTGGGCCACGTGCCCGCACGCGTGGTCCTCGCGGTCCCAGCCGCAGCCGCGCAGCACCGTCGCGAGCGGTGCGCGGTGCAGGTCGGCGGTCGGCCCGTCCAGCACTCGGACGTCCATGCAGTAGCGGCCGGCGTCGAAAGCCGCCAGCAGCCAGCGGTCCCGGCCGTCCCCGGGGTCACCGCTGGGGACGCGGCGCAGCGACAGCTCCCCGAACCGCCCGGGCAGCACGAGGGTGGGCGGGTTCCCCCAGCCCCAGCGCCGGTCCGTGATGCCCCACGTCTGCCAGGCGCCCGGATCCGTCAGCTCGGCCTCGGGCACCCGGTGCAGCAGCAGGCCGTGCTCCCGCTGGAAGCCGGTGGTCAGGGCGTACACCCAGCCGTCGCTGCCGCGCTCCCAGGTGAGCATCTGGAACAGGCCGTCGTGCAGGTCGGCAGGCCACCGGGTTCCGGTGGGCCGCCAGGTGCGGCCGCCGTCGCGCGAGCGGTGCAGCTCCGTCCAGCGCACGTTGCCCAGCTCGCGGCACACCATGACGTGCAAGTACATGTCGTCCCCGACGGTGATCACGTCGGTCGGGAGGACGGTCGTGACGCGCCGCATGCGCCATCCGTTGCGGCGCCAGCCGTGGTGGATGTACCGCACCACCTGGCGGGCGGTGCCGCGGCGTCCGGCGGCGCCGGTCCAGCGTATCCCGGTCGGGACGCTCGCCGGGTCGGCGAACAGCACGACGGGGGACCGCCAGCCGGGCCCGCCGACGCCCGCCCGCCGGAAGGTGTCCCCGAACACCGAGACCAGGTGTCCCTGCGGGGCGGTCGTGGTGGCGCCGAGGTCGGTGCCGCCGATGCCGAACCGGTCGGTGATCCCGGGCCCGGTGAGATCGGCGATCTTGGTGGCGAGCCGCTCCGTCACGCCGCCATCCTGCCTGCCCCGCGCCCACGAGGACGAGGTGTCGGGGCATTCTGATCGCGTCGGCCGTGGACGGGCGTGCTCGCGTCACTCCTGCTTAGAGTTGCCGCCATGGCAGAGCTCGCACCGCGCCGACTCATCCTGACGCTGTACGGGTTGTACGCGCGCGACGAGCACAACTGGATGTCGGTCGGGTCCGTGGTGCGGCTGATGGGCGACCTCGGCGTCGACTCGGCGGGCGTGCGGTCGTCGATCTCGCGGCTCAAGCGGCGCGGCGTGCTCGTGTCGATGAAGTCCGGCCGCGCCGCGGGCTACGCGCTCTCCGAGAGCGCCCTCGAGGTGCTCCGCGAGGGTGATACGCGGATCTTCGACCGGCGGCAGGCCCCTGCGTCGGACGGGTTCGTGCTCGTGGTGTTCTCGATCCCCGAGTCGGAGCGGGAGAAGCGCCACACGCTGCGCACCACGCTCTCGGATCTGGGGTTCGGCACGGCCGCACCCGGTGTCTGGGTCGCGCCCGGCCACCTGCGCGACGAGGTCGGCCGCACGCTGCAGCGGCGCGGGCTCGCCTCCTACGTCGACCTGTTCACGGCCCACCACGAGGGTTTCAGCGCGCTGCGCGAGCAGGTGGCGCGCTGGTGGGATCTGGACGGCATCAACGCCAGGTACGCGGAGTTCCTCGGCCAGTTCTCCGACGCGCAGGCCCGCTGGAAGCGCTCCGAGAACGCCCCGCGCACCGCGTTCGAGATCTACGTGCCGATGCTGACGGCGTGGCGGCGGCTGCCGTACCTCGACCCCGGCCTGCCGCCCGACCTCCTGCCGGAGGGCTGGAACGGCGGCCGCGCCGCGGATCTCTTCGGCGACCTCGACGCCCTCCTGCGCGCCCCGGCTCGCGAGCACGCGCTGGCCGCGATCCGCGCCTGAAGGTGTCAGTCCAGCACCGCAATGCCCTGGATCTCGATGAGCGCGTCGGCGTCCCAGAGCCGGGCGACCCCGATGCCGGCCACGGCGGGGTACTCGGTGCCGACGAGGCGGCGCCAGATCGTCCCGATTTCCCGTGAGCGGGCCTGGTAGGCGTCCATGTCGACGATGTAGATCGTGACGCTGGCGAGGTCGTCGCCGGAGCCACCGGCGGCCGTCAGCGCCTGCAGGAGGTTGAGCAGGGCCTGCTCGAACTGCGTGGCGATGTCATCGCCGACGATCGTCCCGGACCGGTCGAGCGCCGTCTGCCCGGCGAGGTAGACGGTGCGCCGCCGGTCGGTGACCACGGCGTGGTTGAACCCGCGCGGCGCGGCGAGCGGTGGCGGGTTGATGCGTTCGAACGTCATGACTGAACGGCCCCTCCGTCCACGTTGATGCCCTGACCGTTGATCGCGCCGTTCTGCACACAGGAGAGTACGGCCGCCGCGACCTCGTCGGGCCGGACCAGCCGGTGGATCGGCTGGCGTCGTTCGAGCACGGCCCTGGCTTCGTCGGTCGACGTGCCCATCCGGTCGGCGATGGCGGCCACCGTCGCGTCGGTCATGGGCGTGTCGACGTAGCCGGGGCACACGGCGTTGGCGGTGACTCCGTGCCGCGCCACCTCGTCGGCGACGGCGCGCACCAGCCCGAGCACCCCGTGCTTGCTGGCCGTGTACGCGCTGACGAGCCGCTCGCCGCGCTTCGCGACGACGGAGGCGATCACCACGATGCGCCCGCGGCGGGCCTCGAGCATCGGGGGGAGCGCGCGGCGGATGCACCGGAACGGCGCCGTCAGGTTCGAATCGATCATCTGTTGCCACTGGGCGTCGGTGGTCTGCGTGATCGGCGCGGCGAGGGAGGTGCCTGCGTTCGCGACGAGCACCTCCGCCCAGCCCCACGTCGCCTCGACGGTGTCGAACAGACCCTCGACCTGCGCGGGCACGGTGAGATCGGCCTCGACGCACAGGGTCGCGCCGCCGATCTCGGCGGCCGCCTCGTCGAGCTTGGCGCGGTCGCGGCCGACCAGGACGGTGCGGTAGCCGGCCCCGGAGAGCCGCCGCGCCGTCGCCAGGCCGATGCCCTGCCCGGCGCCCGTGACGACGGCGACGGGCCCGCTCACGGGATCACTGCCCCTTCCACTCCGGCTTGCGCCGCGCGTTGAACGCCGCGTGGAACTCGGCGTGGTCGTCGGTGGTCATGAGAAGCGCCTGGGTCATCGCGTCGAGCTCCATCGCCGCCGACAGCGGCATGTCGAGCTCGCGGGTGAGCAGCGACTTCGTCTGTGCGTAGGCGAGCGTCGGGCCGGTGGCCAGCCGCGTCGCGAGGGCGGCGACGGCGGCGTCGAGCTCCTCGTCCACCACGAGCTGCGACACCAGCCCGTACCGGTCGGCGGTGGCCGCGTCGATCGTGTCGCCGAGCATGAGCAGCTGGGTGGCCCGGCCGAGCCCGACGACGCGGGGGAGCAGGTAGGCCGCCCCCATGTCGCCGCCGGAGAGCCCGACCTTCGTGAACAGGAACGCGAACCGGCCGGAAGCGCCCACGATCCGGAAGTCGGCGGCGAGGGCGATCACGGCTCCGGCGCCCGCGGCGATGCCCTGGATCTTCACGATGATCGGGATCGGGCACTCCCGCATCGCCCGGATGACGTCGCCGGTCATCTTCGTGAAGCGCATCAGGTCGGCCGCCTGCATCTTCAGCAGCTCGCCGATGATCTCGTTGACGTCGCCGCCACCGCAGAAGCCGCGGCCCTCGCCCTGGATCACCAGCACCTTGACGCCCTCGTGGTGGGGCAGCTCGGTCAGCAGGTCGCGGAGGTCGGAGTACGACTCGAACGTGAGCGGGTTGAGCTTCTCGGGGCGGTCGAGGGTGACCGTGGCGACCGGCCCGTCGATCGCGAAGCCGAAGTGGGACCAGTCCGTGGTCAGCGGTGCCGAGGCCCGGAAGCGGCTCACCTGCTCGTCCTTTCCCTGAAGATCTCTCGCGCGATGATCGTCCGCTGCACCTCGGACGCTCCCTCGTAGATCCGGGGCGCCCGGACGTCACGGTAGAGGTGTTCGAGCAGGTGTCCACGCTGCAACGCACGGGCGCCGTGCAGCTGCACGCACCGGTCGACGATCCGCCCCGCCGCCTCGGTGGCGAACAGCTTGGCCATCGCCGCGGAGCGGGTGACGGTCGAGCGGTCGGCGCCCGCGTCGTAGGCCTGGGCGGCGGAGTGGACGAGCAGGCGCGCGGCCTCCAGGTCGGTGGCCATGTCGGCGATGGCGTGCGCCACAGCCTGCTGGGCCGACAGGGGGCCGCCGTACGCCTCACGGCTGGTGACGTGCGCGACGGTGGCGTCGAGGGCGGCCTGCGCCATGCCCACGGCGAACGCGCCGACGCTGGGCCGGAACAGGTCGAGCGTGCGCATGGCGACGCGGAACCCGGCGTCGACCTCGCCGAGCACGTCGGCCCGCTCGACGCGCACGCCGTCGAAGGCGAGGCTGCCGATCGGGTGCGGCGAGAGCATGTCGAGGTGCTCGCCCGAGAGCCCGGGTGCGTCGCCCGCGACCGCGAAGGCGGTGACGCCGCGCGCGCCTGCGCCGGACGTCCGGGCGAACACGGTGTAGACGTCGGCGTCGGGGGCGTTGGAGATCCAGAGCTTCTCCCCGGACAGGCGCCAGCCGTCACCGTCGGCCTCGGCGCGCAGCGACAGCGCCGCGGCGTCGGACCCGGCGCCCGGCTCGGTGAGCGCGAACGCAGCGATCACGTCGCCCTTCACCACGCCCGGGATCCAGCGATCGACGGTGGCGGCCGTGCCCGACTGCAGGATCGGGTAGCTGCCCAGCCCCTGCAGGGCGAGGGCGGTCTCGGCCTCGGGGGAGACCGAGGCGATGGTCTCGCGCAGCAGGCACAGCTGCAGCGCCGCGGCGTCGCGGGGCGGTTCGTCGGGGCGGCCGCCGTAGAGGTCCCTGAGCAGTCCCAGCTCGCCCATGGCGGAGACGAGCGGGCGGTTGATCCGGCCGTCCTCGCGCGTGAGCGGGACGAGGTGCTCGGTCGCGAGCCTGCGGACGCGATCGGTGTAGGCGACCTGCTCCATCCCGGCATCGTATGTCGTATTGACAACGGCCGTCAAACAAACAATATACTGAGGGTCGTGCGCATCGCAGTCATCGGAGGAGGCCCCGGCGGCCTGTACTTCGCGGCGCTCGCGAAGCAGCTCGGTTCCCTGCAGGGGGCCGACCACGAGATCACCGTCTGGGAGCGCAACGCCGCCGACGACACATTCGGCTTCGGCGTCGTGTTCTCCGACGAGACGCTCGGCGGGATCGAGCACGCCGACGCGAGCGTGCACGCGGCGATGGAGCGGGAGTTCGCGCGCTGGGACGACATCGACGTCCACTTCCGCGGGCAGACGATCACCAGTGGCGGCCACGGGTTCGCGGCGATGGGCCGCAAGCGCCTGCTGCAGATCCTCCAGGAGCGGTGCCGGGAGCTCGGCGTCGACGTGCGCTTCTCCGCCGAGGCGCCCGACGTGGAGCAGCTGCGGCAGGCCTACGACCTCGTGGTGGCGAGCGACGGGCTCAACTCGACGGTGCGCACCAAGTACGCCGACCACTTCCGCCCGAGCCTGGACGTGCGGCGGTGCCGCTACATGTGGCTGGGCACCGACACGGTCTTCGAGGCGTTCACCTTCGACGTCCGGGAGACCGAGCACGGCGTCATGCAGATGCACGGCTACCCGTTCGACGAGCACGGCAGCACGTTCATCGTCGAGATGCACGACGACGTGTGGCGGCGCGCAGGCTTCCAGGCGAGCGAGGCGCTCACCCTGGCGCCGGGCGAGTCCGACGTGCGCTCGGTCGAGGCCGTGCGCGAGATCTTCGCCGACGTCCTGCGGGGCGGGCAGGTGCTGGCGAACAACTCCAGGTGGATCAGCTTCACCACGGTGCGCAACGAACGCTGGTGCCACGACAACGTCGTGCTGCTCGGCGACGCCGCGCACACCGCCCACTTCTCGATCGGCTCGGGCACGAAGCTGGCCATGGAGGACGCGCTGGCGCTCGCGGCCTGCCTGCACGAGGTCCCGGACGTCCCCACGGCGCTCGTCGCCTACGAGGCCGAGCGCAAGCCGGTCGTCGAGTCGACCCAGCGCGCCGCGCAGGCGAGCCTGGAGTGGTTCGAGAACCTCGGGCAGTACGTCCACCAGCCGCCGCTGCAGTTCGCCTTCAACATCCTCACCCGCAGCCGCCGCGTCACCTACGACAACCTGCGGCTGCGCGACCCCGAGTTCGTCGCCCGCGTGGACGCCTGGTTCGCGGACGGCGCGGAGCCGCGACCTCCGATGTTCCACCCGTTCCGCCTCGGCGAGCTGGAGCTGGCCAACCGCGTCGTCGTCTCCCCGATGGACATGTACCTCGCCGTCGACGGCATGCCCACCGACTTCCACCTGGTCCACCTCGGCGGGAAGGCGCTCGGCGGCGCAGGCCTGGTCATGACCGAGATGGTGTGCGTCTCGCCGGAGGGCCGCATCACGCCCGGCTGCACGGGCATCTGGACCGACGAGCAGGCGGCGGCCTGGCGCCGCATCACCGGGTTCGTCCACTCCTCGTCGCAGGCCAAGATCGGCCTGCAGCTCGGCCACTCCGGCCCCAAGGGTTCGACGAAGTTGATGTGGGAGGGCATCGACCAGCCCCTCGTGTCGGGCAACTGGCCCCTCGTCGGCCCGTCGGCGCGCCCCTACCGCGAGGGTGTCAACCAGGTGCCCAAGGCCCTCGACCGCGCCGGGATGGACGCGATCGTCGCCGAGTTCGTCGCGGCCACCGAGCGGGGTGCGCGCGCCGGCTTCGACCTCGTCGAGCTGCACTGCGCCCACGGCTACCTGCTGTCGTCGTTCCTGTCGCCGGTCACCAACCGCCGGACCGATGAGTACGGCGGGCCGATCGAGAACCGGCTCCGGTTCCCCCTCGAGGTCTTCACCGCGATGCGCGAGGTGTGGCCCGCGGACAAGCCCATGACCGTCCGGATCTCCGCGACCGACTGGGTCGAGGGCGGCATCACCCTCGACGACACCCTCGCCGTCGTGCGCGCCTTCGAGCAGGCCGGGGCCGCGGCCATCGACGTGTCCACCGGGCAGGTCACCCCGGACGAGCGGCCGGCCTTCGGCCGCTCGTACCAGACGCCGTTCGCCGACGCGATCCGCAACGTGCTGAAGGTCCCCACGATCGCGGTGGGCGTCATCTCGTCGCCCGACGACGTGAACACGATCATCCTGTCCGGCCGCGCCGACCTGTGCGCCGTGGGCCGCGCCCACCTCTACGACCCGAACTGGACGCTGCACGCCGCGGTCGAGCAGGACTACGACGGGCCGGGCGCGGTGTGGCCCGACCCGTGGCGGGCCGGCCGGCGCAAGCCCCAGACCGGGCGCAGCGACGGGCCGAAACCGCGGCTGGAGCTCATCCGTCGGCAGGCCTCGGACGGGCATCTGCGGTGGCGGCCGGGCGCGCGGAGGGCCACGCACCCGATCGCACGAGGTCGCTGACCAACCGCGTGAGCGACGAGGCCACCGCCTCGACCGGGGCGAGGAGCCGGTTTCGGTGCTGCAGCCCGAGCACCACCGAGCGCTCGACGTCCGGTGCGGTCAGCGGGGCCCCGCTGAGCCGCCCGCCTGCGACGTCCGCCGCCACACCGGCCGCGGGGAGCACCGTCCAGCCGTGCCCGGCGAGGACGAGGTTCTTCTGCAGGAGCATCGAGTTGGTCTGGACGACGATGCGTGGCGCCATCGGAACAACGGAGCGGGCACGGTCGATGAGCGCGCGCAGCCCGTGGCCGCTGACCGGCAGGACGAGCGGGTGGGCGAGCACGGTGGCCCACGGGACGGGGGAGTCGGCGCAGAGCCCGGCGTCCGGCGGTGCCACGGCCCAGAGCTGCTCGCGCAGCAGCGGGACGACCGACAGCGATGGGGTGTCGCTGAGGTTGTAGAGCAGCGACAGGTCGATCTCGCCGGTGTCGAGCCATTGCTGGAGGTGGCCGGAGTAGCCGGTGAACAGCCGCAGCTCGATGCCGGGGTGGCGCCGCGCGACGGCTTCGGTCAGCGGCTGCGCAAGGATGTCGAGCACGCTCTCCAGCAGGCCCACGCTCACGATGCCGCTGACCTCGCCCGGCTCGGGCCGCAGCTCCGCGCGGGCGGCGTCCAGCTCGTGGAGCGCACGGCGCGCTCGCATGATCAGCACCTCGGCCGCGGGCGTCGGGACCATCCCGTGGCGGGTCCGCTGGAACAGCGGCACCCCGAGCTCCTCCTCGAGCAGGCGGATCTGGCGGGTGACCGCGGGCTGCACGACGTGCAGGAGCTTCGCCGCTTTCGTGACGCTGCCGACCTCGGCCACCGTGACCAGGGCGGTGAGCTGCCTGAGCTCCACGACGCCTCCTCATGCCGCGGTTGCATCACCCCATCACGATTCACTATTTCACTCGCGCCGGGATCACCACGCATGATGGAGCGATGACGTCCCTGACCGACCTGCTGGACGGCTGGCAGCCACCATCGGTCGAGATGACGAGACGCGTCGACCCGTGGTGCGCGGCGGCGTTCGCCGACCTGTGCGACGCACCGCGGCCCGGGCTGCTGCCGCCGCTCTGGCACTGGTTCGTACTGCTGGACCATCCCGCCGGATCGAACACCGGTGCCGACGGGCATCCGGCCGACGCGCCGTTCCTGCCACCGATCCCGGGGCGGCGGCGGATGTTCGCCGGCGGCCGGCTCCGCCAGGCCGCGCCGATCCCGCTGGGGGCCTGGCTGGCGAGCCGCTCCGCCGTCTCGGACGTCAAGGTGAAGACCGGCCGCACCGGCGAGATGGCGTTCGTGACCGTCCGGACGGAGCTGTTCGTGGACGACGCGCTCGTCGGGGTCGACGAGCAGGACATCGTCTACCGCTCCGAACCGCCGGGTACGCCCCCGCGCACGCTGCCGGCGCCGGAGACCGGCGGCGCCGACCCGGAGGGGGAGTGGCGGGTGGAGCTCGACACCGACCCGGTCCTGCTGTTCCGGTTCAGCGCCCTGACCTACAACGGGCACCGGATCCACTACGACCAGCCCTACGCCACCCAGGTCGAGGGGTATCCCGGGCTCGTGGTGCACGGCCCGCTGCTCACGCTCCTCGCCCTGGAGCTCCCGCGCCGCCACGCCCCCGACCGCCCCGTCCGGTCGTTCGAGTACCGGCTCGTCCGGCCGGCGTTCGCCCCGTCGCGCATCGTGAGTGCCGGACGGGCGCGGGGATCCGATGTGGACGTGGTGGTCGCCGCCCAGGGCGCAGGCCCGTCCCTGACGGCGAAGGTCGGTCTCGCATGAACCCGCCCCTGCACGGGATCACCGTCGTCAGCCTGGAGCAGGCGGTGGCGGCCCCGTTCGCCACCCGCCAGCTCGCGGATCTCGGGGCGCGCGTCATCAAGATCGAGCGTCCCGACGGCGGCGACTTCGCCCGTGGCTACGACGAGTCCGTCCACGGCAATTCGAGCTACTTCGTGTGGCTGAACCGCTCCAAGGAGTCCCTGACCCTGGACGTGAAGTCGCCCGAGGGCAGGGCCGTGCTCGGCGAGCTGCTGGACCGCGCCGACGTGCTGGTGCAGAACCTCGGACCCGGCGCCGCCGGGCGGCTCCGGGTCGATGCGGCGAGCCTGGCGCGGTCGCACCCGCGGGTGATCCCGTGCACGGTGTCGGGCTGGGGCACCGACGGCCCGTGGGCCGGCCGGAAGGCCTACGACCTGCTCGTGCAGGCCGAGACCGGAGTGCTGGCGCTCACCGGCACGCCCGAGCACACCGCACGGGTCGGCATCTCCATCGCCGACATCGCTGCGGGCATGTACGCCTACTCCGGGATCCTCACGGCGCTGCTGCGGCGCGCCACCACCGGCGAGATCTCGGCGGTGGAGGTGTCGCTGTTCGAGGCACTGGCGGAGTGGATGGGCTCCCCCGCCAACTACACCGCCTACGGCGGCCGCCAACCCGCCAGGAGCGGTGCCGATCACGCCACCATCGCGCCGTACGGCCCGGTCGCCACCGCCGACGGAGCCGTCGTGCTCGGGCTGCAGAACGACCGGGAGTGGCGCTCGCTGTGCGCCGTCGTGCTCGGCGACGCATACCTCGCCGACGACCCGCGGTTCGTCACCAACTCGGCGCGGGTCGAGCACCGCGGAGAGTTGAACGCGCTGATCGAGGCCAAGCTGGCGGATCTGGACACGGAATCCGCGTCGGCCCTGCTCGACGAGGCCGGGATCGCCAACGCCCGGCTGAACCAGGTGCGGGACTTCCTCGACCACCCGGTGCTCGAGAAGCGCGAGCGCTGGCTGCCGGTCGACGTGCCCGGCGGCACGATCGCGGCATTGCGCCCGCCGGTCGACATCGCGGGCGTCGAACCGGTGATGGGCCCGGTCCCCGCGCTCGGCGCCCACACCGACGCGATCCTGCGCGAGCTCGGCCGCACCGACGCTGACATCGCGGCGCTGCGCGACCGCGGCGTCGTCTGAGAGGAACCCATGAACACGGAAGAGCAGGCCATCGTCGAGGTCGTCCGCGAGTTCGTCGACCACGAGGTCCGGCCCGTTGTCCGCGAGCTGGAGCACGCCGACACCTACCCCGAGAAGCTCATCGAGCAGATGAAGGAGCTCGGGATCTACGGCCTCGCGGTGCCGGAGCCGTGGGGCGAGGTGGCGGTGTCGATGCCCTGCTACGCGCTGGTCACCGCCGAGCTCGCCCGGGGCTGGATGAGCCTCGCGGGGGCGATGGGCGGGCACACGGTCGTCGCGAAGCTGCTCGCCGCCTTCGGAACGAAGGAACAGCAGGACCGCTACCTGCCGCGGATGGCCACCGGCGAGATCCGCGCGACGATGGCGCTCACCGAACCCGGAGGCGGGTCGGACCTGCAGGCGATGACGACGGTCGCCCGCCGCGACGGCGACACCTACGTCGTCGACGGGGCGAAGACCTGGATCAGCAACGCGCGCCGCTCCCAGCTGATCGCACTGCTGTGCAAGACCGACCCGGCGGCGGAACCGAAGCACAAGGGCGTGTCGATCCTGCTGGTCGAGCACGGGCCCGGCCTCACCGTGTCCCAAGACCTGCCCAAGCTGGGCTACAAGGGCGTCGAGTCCTGCGAGCTGGTGTTCGACGGCTACCGCGCCCCCGTCGACGCGCTGCTCGGCGGGGCCGAGGGCCGCGGGTTCGCGCAGATGATGAAGGGCCTGGAGACCGGCCGGATCCAGGTGGCCTCGCGAGCCCTCGGCGTCGCGCGGGCGGCCTTCGACGACGCGCTGCGCTACGCGCAGGAGCGGGAGAGCTTCGGCAAGCCGATCTGGCAGCACCAGTCGATCGGCAACTACCTCGCCGACATGGCCACCAAGATCACCGCGGCCCGGCAGCTCATCCTGCACGCCGCCGAGCGGTTCGACGCAGGGGAGCGCGCCGACATGGAGGCCGGCATGGCGAAGCTGTTCGCCTCCGAGGTGGCGATGGAGGTGGCGCTGAACGCGGTGCGCATCCACGGCGGGTACGGCTACTCCACCGAGTACGACGTCGAGCGCTACTTCCGCGACGCCCCACTCATGATCGTCGGGGAGGGGACGAACGAGATCCAGCGCAACGTCATCGCCGCCCAGCTGGTCAAGCGCGGAGGGCTGGGCAAGGCGTGACCGGCTGCATGACCGGCGCCGGCTGGCAGAAAGAGGTCTTCGACGCCCTGAGCGACGCGGACGTGCGGCAGGTCGCCTTCGTGCCCGACGCCGGGCACTCGTATGTGATCAAGGAGGCGATCGCGAGCCCCGACATCCAGGACGTCGTGCTCACCACCGAGGAGGAGGGCGTCGGTGTCGTCTGCGGCGCCTGGCTCGGCGGGCAGCGTGCGGTGCTGCTCATGCAGAGCAGCGGGGTCGGCAACTGCGTCAACACGTTCTCGCTGCTGGAGGCGTGCCGGTTCCCGTTCCTGACGCTGGTGACGATGCGGGGCGAGTACGCCGAGTTCAACCCGTGGCAGAGCCCGATGGGCCGGCGCACGCAGGCGGTGCTCGAGCTGGTGGGCGTCCGCGTGTACCGCGCGGACGTTCCCGAGCAGGTCGGTGAGGTCGTCGGGGCGGCGCTCGACTCGGCGTTCCTCGCGGGCGAGCAGGTGGCGGTGTTGCTCGGCCAGCGCCTGATCGGCCGCAAGACGTGGGAGCGGAAATGAGCGAGCTTGCGAGCGAATCAGTGTCACAGCGCCTGCGCGAAGCGCCGGCCGAGCGATGAGCGGGCTCGACCGGCGCGCCGTCGTCGCCGAGCTCGTCGCCGGGGATGCCCTCGTGGTGAGCGGCCTCGGATCGGCCTCCTACGACCTCTACGCCGCGGGCGACCGGGACGAGAACTTCTACCTCTGGGGTGCGATGGGCTCCGCCGTGCCCGTCGGGCTCGGGGTCGCGCTCGCGCAGCCGGACCGATCGGTCGTCGTGCTGACCGGCGACGGCGAGCAGCTGATGGGGCTCGGCAGCCTCGCCACCGTCGGGGCGCGCCGGCCGGCCAACCTCACCGTGGTGGTGCTCGACAACGGCCACTACGGCGAGACCGGGATGCAGCAGAGCCACACCAGCCGCGGCACCGACCTCGTCGCCGTGGCGCGGGGCTGCGGGATCGCGGACGCCTTCTCCGTCCGCGAGCCGCACCAGGTCCCGGACCTGGTCGAGCGGATTCGAGCGCGGTCGGGCCCCGCGTTCGCCCAGGTGCTGATCAGCACGGACGAGCCACCCCGCGCACTCCCGCCGAGGGACGGCGTGTTCGTGAAGAACCGGTTCCGCGCCGCGCTGGGGCTGGCGACCTTCTGAGGGGGTGCGATGGCGTCAGGGCCCGAGTTCACGAACGAGCGGTGGGATCTGCGGATCGCCGGGGCGGACGTCGGGGTGGCGGCATCGCGCCGATCCGGTGAGCTCGACCCCGTGGTGTTCCTGCACGGCTTCGGCTCGACCAAGGAGGACTACGTCGACGTCCTGCGGTACCCCGCGTTCGCCGGGCGTCCTTTCCTGGCCTACGACGCCCCCGGTTGCGGGGAGACCGCCTGCGCGGACCTGACGAGGATCTCGATTCCGTTCCTCGTGGACACCGCCCAGGCGGTGCTCGACAAGGCGGGGGTGGACCGGTTCCACGTCGTGGGGCACTCCATGGGCGGCCTCACCACGTTGATGCTCGCTCACCTGGAACCCGATCGCGTCCTGAGCTTCGTCGACATCGAGGGCAATCTCGCTCCCGAGGACTGCTTCCTGAGCCGTCAGATCGTCACCCATCCTGCGGACGACCCCGAACGCTTCCTCGACGGATTCATCGAACGCATGCGGCACTCGCCGTTCTCGTCGAGCGCCCTCTACGCGGCGAGCCTCCGTCACAAGGTGCGGGCGCACGCCGTGCCGGGGATCTTCACGTCCATGGTCGAGCTGTCCGACCACGGCGATCTGATGAACAAGTTCCTCGCCATGCCCTTTCCCCGGATGTTCATGTACGGCGAGCAGAACGCGTGGCTGTCGTACCTGCCGCTGTTGCGCGCGAACGGTGTCGAGCTGGCGGAGATTCCGCACAGCGGCCACTTCCCGATGTACTCCAACCCGCCCGTGATGTGGAAGCGGATAGCAGCCTTCCAGGCGGGCGCAACTACGGACCGGTGAACCGGCTGCGCCTGGATGACAACGGGTGTCCACCTATCGGACGCGGTTCGCCGGGCCGTCGGGAGTCGGGCGTTCCGATGACGAGGTGCCGCGGGTGCGGCGAGCTCGTGGACTTGTCGGACTGCGGCGTTCGGATCGCGGGTGTCCGGGCGGTGGCGGTGCGGTGCTGCGGTAGCCGTGCCCGGTCGGTGTGGTGATCCGCAGGCTGTGCCGCGGCCCGGGCTCCGCCCGGATTTCCCAGCCGGGTGCCTGGCGGGCGTAGTTGCATTGGGCGCAGGTGCCGTTGCCGTTGTCCGCCGAGGTGGCCCCGTCCTGGTGGTGGGGTAGGGCGTGGTCGATGTGGCGGATCGGGGCGTCACACCACGGGGTGGTGCAGTACTGGTCGCGGATCTCGATGAACCGGGCCAGCCCGGCCGGGAACACCCGCCGGGTGGAGTCCATCCCGACCAGCCGCCCCGTGTCGGGGGTCGCGTACAGCCGCCGCAGCCAGGCGACCTCGGTTTCGGCGGCGGAGACGGCGAGTCGGCGGGCCAGGCCGGCCGGGATCGGCCCGTACCCGGCCAGCAGCGCCGGCTGCTCACTGCCCCCGTCTTCGCCCCCGCCTTGACCTTCGCCGAGGAGGGTGCGGTCGGTCATGATCAAGTGGATCTCCGCCGGCACCCCGGCCGCGGTGGCCTGCCCGGTGACCCGTTGCACGAGGGTGTCGGCCATCAGCTGGCCGCGGGTGCGCCCGTCCCCGGCCGCGATGGCGGTGTCGGCGGCTTTGCGCAGGGCGGCGTGGACGGCGACCCCGTGGGCGACCGGGAGCAGCGCGGTGACCCGGGCCATGACGTCCGGGGCCGGCCGGGACGTGACCCGGCGTTCCGACTCGGCCCGGGCGCGGCGCCGGGTGTATCCGGCCGGGTCGAGCCGGTAGGCGATCTTGCGGATCTCGCCGGTCAACCGCCGGTCCCCCCACCCGGCCAGCCCGGACGAGTCCGCGCACAGGTGGGCGTCGACGAGCTGGCGATGCTCCCGGGATAGGAAGATTGTTTCTTGGGCGAGCAGGCCGGCCCGCCATTCGGAGATCGCGCCCTGTGCGAGGGCGGTCAGGGTGTGGGGCATCTCGGCGACCAGGACCTTGGCCAACCCCAGGTGCCGGCCACCCCGGTAGGGGGATTCCTGGCGGGCCAGCGCCACCTGCGCGGCCACCCCGCGGCCCTGCCGCTGCGCCGGCAGCCCGGCGGCGGCCTGCCCGGCCCGCATCGAGGTGTCCAGGTCGACGGCGATCCGGGCCTGGGCGGCCGCGGCGGCCGACTTCAACCGTTCCAGGGCCCGCAGCTGCTCGATCCGCTCGGCGTCGGGGACGTCCCGGTCGAACCGGGACAGCCGATCAACCCAGGCGTTGATCACCCTGGAGTTCAGCAGGTCGTCCGGTAGCGCGTCGGACAGCGCGCCCGGCACGGCGTCCGGCGACACGTTCGGCACGGCGTTCAGCGACGGATCCGACAGCGCGTCCGGCAAGGCATCCGAGGTGGACTCGGCCGCCGCCTCGGCTGGGGTGATTGGCAGTGCGCCCGGCGCCGGAACTGGTGGGTCGGCTGGTGTCTCGAGTAGCGCGCCGGTCAGCATGGTGCGCATTCTTTGCTACCGGGTATTCGCTGGTGCCGCGGGCACTTTTCGGGTCTTCGCGTGAGGGCAGGAGTTGGTGGGGTTGGCGCGGTTTTCGACATGCCTCCAGTTTACGCGAACAGATGTTCGACGCGTAGGTCTTTTTGGGTGATCGAGGTGTTCACTATTGTGAACGCGGCTTGAGCGGGAGAACGTGTCCGGCGGGGTAGGTGGCGGGGTGGGAACTGCCGATTCCGTGGTTGCGTTGCGCGGTGCTCGCGTTGCCTGCCGGGCCTGCGTGCGAGCCCGTCCGGTTGGGGTGCGCGGCAACTAGCGTGTGGTTGCGCGGCGAGGGAGGGGGCGGGACCACAGGATAGTTGCGTGGGCACCCGGCGGTGACGCGTCTCGTCGTGCACCGCCGTGCCCTCCAGTCGGGGACGGCCGTCAGTGCAACCACGTCATTCGGTAGTGATGCCAACGCGGCCACCCGGCTGAGGCGAGGTAACTGTGAACGGAATCGTCACTACAAGGCGTCTGGGCGGGGCGCGATTGCCTGGGCGCCCGAGTCGAGAACGGCGCGCCCACCGGCATGATCACCAATTGAGCGCATTCCCCACTAGGAGACCAGTCGGGTCCTACAGTGGTGATCAAGGGCAAATGGTCGTCCTCGAAGATCGTTTGACAACCATCTCGCCTTGATCGCTGGAGGCTCCTCGCGCACCGATCGCGCATCCGTCGGGAAATGCACCGAACCGCTGATCATGCATCCCAGTGCATGGTGAACTCCGTGTCCACAAGTCGGGTCGGCAGTGACGGCAACCCGGCCACGGCCGCCGAGGCAGGCAGCGGCGGCGGTGCGATCAGACAGATCCTCTACTCGCCGTTGAGTTGTGCCGCCACCGGTCCGAGCGGAGGTGCCCACTCCCGGATCTCGGAGTTGGCGACCACACCTGCCGTCGTGTACGGGTCCTTGTCCACGATCGCCTGCACCGCGGCCTTGTCGTCGGCCCGGAAGATCAGCAGGCCCCCGGGAGCTTCGGCGGGCGCCCAGGCGCCCGCCACGAGCAGTGCCCCTTCGTCGGCGAGGCCCCGCAGGTAGTCCCGGTGCGATGGGCGCGTGGCCTCCCGGAGGGCGGTGTCGTCGGTGTAGGTGTAGATGACGGCGAAGGTCGAGGCCACGTGTCGATACTCGCACGTGCGCGGGCCGTCCTTCCTGTTACCGGCGAGCTGCTGGGCTGTCGCGGCCCTGCCTTCGCCTGGATCGTCCACTTCGCGCTCATGGCGTGCGCCGCGGATGGTCCGGGCGCGGCTCGCCGCACTCCGGGCGAGGGCTGTCGGATCGTCCGCCTCCCAACCAGAATGAGGTCCATGACGATCTACGCGGTCACCTACCGGTACTCCGAGGACGTGGCCACGCGCGACCGGGTGCGGCCCGAGCACCGCGAGTACCTGCGCGGCCTCGCCGACCAGGGCCGGCTGCTGCTGTCCGGCCCCTTCGGCCCCGACGAGCCGGCTGGTGCTCTGCTGATCCTCCAAGCCGCCGACAAGTCCGAGGTCGCCGCCATGATCGAGAAGGATCCGTTCACCACCACCGGGGTGATCACCTCGAGCGAGATCGCGGAGTGGGAGCCGGTGCTCGGCCCGCTGCGGTCCGGAATCTCGTGAAGCCCTACCGGTTCGCCGGGCGCACGGCGGTCGTCACCGGGGCCGGCAGCGGGATCGGCGAGCAGCTCGCACGCGCCCTCGCCGAGCGGGGGAGCCACCTCGTCCTCCTCGAGCGCGACGGGGAGCGCCTCGACCGGGTGTCGAGCTCGATCCGCGGCGCTCACCCCGGGATCGCGGTGGCGGAGATCCAGGTCGATCTGGCCGACCGGACCGCGACCACCGAGGCGGCCCAACAGATCGTCCGCGACCACCCGCGCACCGACCTGCTGATCAACAACGCCGGGGTGGCGCTCGCCGGCCGGTTCGAGGAGGTCACCCTCGAGGAGTTCGAGTGGGTGCTGGAGGTGAACTTCCACGCACCGGTCGTGCTCACCCACCACCTGCTGCCCACCATGCAGGCGGGCGCCCACCTCGTGAACGTCTCCAGCCTCTACGGGCTGATCTCGCCGCCCGGCCAGTCGGCGTACTCCGCCTCGAAGTTCGCGCTGCGCGGCTTCAGCCAGGTCCTGCGGGCGGAGCTGGCCGGCCGGGGGATCGGGGTGACCACGGTCCACCCGGGTGGGATCGCCACCAGGATCGCGGCGGACGCGCGCGTGGGCACCGGCGTGGATCCCGCGGAGTTCGCCGCGGGGCTGAAGTCGTTCTCCCGCCTGCTGACCTACCCGCCCGAGCGAGCCGCCGCCGACATACTCCGCGCCGTCGAGCGCAGGAAGGCCCGGTTGCTGGTGGCCGCGAGCGCGAAGATCCCCGACGTACTCGCCCGCCTGTTCCCGGTCGGGCACATGACCGCGATCTCGCGGGTCGCGTCCCGATGACCGACATCGTCGAGGCGGGTGGGGCGAAGGTCAGGGTCCGGGAGTCGGGCGCTCCCGCAGGGGACGCGATCGTCATGTTGCACGGCATCGGCCGCAGCCTGGAGGACTGGGCGCCCCAGCACGAGCTGCTGCCCAGCACCCACCGAGTGATCAGCATGGACCTGCTCGGGTTCGGGCTCTCCGAACCCCCACCGGGGCCGATGACGCTCTCCCGGTTGGCCGCCGGTGTCCACGACGTGCTGGACGCCCTCGACGTGCAGCGGCCGGTGCACGTGTTCGGCAACTCGCTGGGCGGGGCCGTTGCGCTGTCGATGCAGGCGGCGCGACCGGAGCGGGTGAGCACCGTCGTCCTCGCCGCCCCGGCGGGATTCGGTCAGGAGGTCGTGCTCGACCTGCGGCTGGTCGCGATCCCCGGCCTCGGTCACGTGCTGCTGCGCCACGTCAGCCGGGCGGCGGTCCGCCGCACCGAGCGCGCCCTCTACTACGACGAGTCGTTCGTCACCGAGGAGCGGATCGAGCACGCGATGCGCGTGGCCGCCCAGCCCGGCCGTCCCGCGCTGTTCCTCGACATCATCCGCGAGCTCGGCACCGTGAGAGGCATCCGGCCGGGCTGGCGCTCCACCCTGCTCGCCGACGTGGCACGCCATCCGCGGCCGACCCTGATCGTCTGGGGCGACCGGGACCACATCCTGCCCGCGCACCACGTGTCCGCCGCCCGGCAGGCGTTGCCACACGCGCAGTCGCACGTCTTCGCCGACACCGGGCACCTGCCGCAGGTCGAGCGGGCCGAGGAGTTCGCCGAGCTGGTCGGCTCGTTCCTGTCGGCGAACGCCAGGACCTGAGTACGACAGCCGCTACGCGTGATCTTCCCGGCCGGCCGCTCGACGCGCGGCGTTGCGGACGCGGCGGCGTTCGACGAAGGCGCGCTGCTTGGCGGCCGTTCCGCAGGCGCTCATCGAGCACCACACGCCGGAGGCGTTGCGGGAACCGTCGTAGAACGCTGCGCGGCAGCGCGGCTCGCGGCACACCTTCAGCCGGTGCCACGTCCGGTCGCGGGCGGCGGGAACGGCGGCGCCCAGGAGGGCCGCCATCATCCGCAGCACAGGGGATCCGTCCTGAGGGTGCAGAGCCGGCTCGTCGTCGATCAAGGAGACGCGCAGGCCCAGTTCGGGTGCGGCCTCCTCCAACTTGCCGAGTGCCGCCTCGTCGACGGGTTGCGCGGCGTCGTTGTGGCGCGCCAGTGCGGCGCGCAGGCCTTCGCGGACGGCGAGGGCGAGCTCGAGCTCGCGGGCCGTAACGGCCTCGTCCATGACGGCGACGCCGTGCTTGCGGCACCAGCGGGCGAGGTCGGCGGGGGATTGCAGGCCCTCGTCCCCGCCACCCGATAGCCGCCCGAACCACGTGTTGACGAGGTCCTGGACGACGTCGAGGGGGGCGGGTGCGTCGGCTCTGCTCACGGAGCAGATGTTACCAGCGTTCGGCGTTGACTGGACACAGTGTGACCGGCTAACGTTTGTGACTGGTAACACCGACTGGACCGGGAGAGAACGATGTTCCGTGGATTCGCGACGCTCAACTTCTATGCCGACGACCTCGCCGCCGCGCGCGACTGGTACGCCGAGCTCTTCGGCGTCGAGGCCTACTACGTCTACCCGCCCGCGCCCGCCGCCCCCGCGTACGTCGAGTTCCGCATCGGCGACGACGAGGACGAGATCGGTTTCATCGACCGCCGCTACGCCCCGCCCGGCGACGCCGGGTCGCCCGGGGGCGCGGTCATGCACTGGCACGTCGACGACCTGCGGGGCACCGTCGAGCGGCTGCTCGCGATGGGTGCCACCGAGCACCGGCCGATCATCGAGCACGGCGACGGCTCCGGTTTCACCACGGCCTCGGTGATCGACCCGTTCGGCAACGTGCTCGGCGTGATGCACAACCCGCACTACCTCGACATTCTCGCTGCCCGCGAGCGTGCCGCGGCATTGCCGTCATGAACGCCCCGGACGTCGTCGAGCCGGCCACGCGCGAGCAGTGGCGCGAGTGGCTGCGGGCGAACGCGGCGTCGGCGGCGGAGGTCTGGCTCGTCATCCCGCACGCCGGCAGCGGCCGCCCGGGCATCAGCCACCGGCAGGCGATCGAGGAGGCGCTCTGCTTCGGCTGGATCGACAGCATGGCCCGCCGGCACGACGACTCGTCCTGGCGGCAGCGGTTCAGCCCGCGACGGCCCACCGCCAACTGGAGCAAGATCAACCGTGAGCTGGTCGAACAGCTCACCGCGCAGGGCCGGATGACGGCGGCCGGGCAGGCCGCGGTCGACCTTGCGAAGCGGACCGGCACCTGGTCGGCGCTCGCCGACGCACAGGACGGGGTCGTGCCCGACGACCTGCGGTCCGCGCTCGACGCCGACCCGGCGGCAGCGGCCGGTTTCGCCGCGCTGTCGCCGTCGGTACGTCGCGCGGCACTGGAGTCGATCGCCCGGGCGGTGCGGCCGCCGACCCGGCAGCGGCGGATCGCCGCGATCGTCGCCCGGGCTGCCGGCGCCGGCTCGCCGACGCGGGCGGCCGCCGGTTCGGGGCGCACCGGCTCGTAGACGCCGCGTCGCGTCCCAGGAGTCAGCTCAGCGTGTTCGAGCCGGTGCCGTGCGGTATCACCGGCCCGGCACCCACCTCTTCGTGTCGGATCGCCGATCCGGCTGAGGAGGAACCATGACCGCCGTTCGTCGCAACGTCTGGGCACTGGGCACGGAAGCGGATCCTTGGCACCCGGTGCTTCGCGGTTACGCGCACGCGATCCGCGCGATGCAACAACGCCCGCTGACGGACCCGCGCAGCTGGCGGTACCAGGCGGCGATCCACGGCATCTCGAACGCGGTGACGCCAGGGGGCGCGCCATGGAACCAGTGCCAGCACGCGTCCTGGTACTTCCTGCCCTGGCACCGCATGTACCTGTACCGCTTCGAACAGATCGTGCGCTCGTTCCTGCCGTCCGACATCGATCCCGACGAGTGGGCCCTGCCGTACTGGGACTACAGCAGCGGAGCGCCGGGCCACGCGTTGCCGCCTGCGTTCCGTACACCGACGGCACCCGACGGGTCGACCAACCCGCTGTTCGTGGGGGCCCGGCGGGCTCAGGTGAACAAGGGGAATCCGTTGCCGCCCGGCATCACCGACGTGAGCGCGGCCATGGCCGAGGACCTGTTCACCCGCCCCGGCATCGGCGGTTCCACCGGGTTCGGTGGCCCGCGCACCGGTTTCGCCCACCAGGGACCGGCGTTCGGCCAGGTGGAGGCGCAGCCGCACGGTCCGGTGCACGTCTGGGTCGGTGGTGGCGGCGGGCTCATGACGAGCACGAACACCGCTGCCCTCGACCCCATCTTCTGGCTGCACCACTGCAACGTCGACCGGTTGTGGGAGGTCTGGCTGAGCGAGGCCGGGCACACCAACCCGACGGCCGCGTCGTGGCGCAACCGGCCCTTCTCACTGCGCGACGCGCAGGGGTTCGCGGTGTCGATGCAGGTCGACGACGTGCTCGACCCGGTGGCCCAGCTCGGCTACACCTACGACACGCAGCTGGTTGTCGTGGCGCGGGAAGGGGCGCCCAGGATGCCTGATCGGGACCGGCCGGTGCTGGTCGGAGCCAATGCAGAACCGCTGGAGCTCGACCGCCGCGGCGGTGAGGTCGAGATCGAGATCGAGGGTCTGACCGAACGGACGGCCGCAGGCGCCCCGACCGAGCGGATATACCTCGACCTCGCCGACATCGAGGGCGAGACCAACCCCGGCATCGTCTACGGGGTCTACCTGAACCTGCCCGCCGACGCCACCGAGGTCGCCAGGGAGGATCACCTGGCCGGGGTCGTGGCCTTCTTCGGTGTCGAGCTGACCACCCCGCAGGGGGCGGCCGCCTCCGACGAGACGGCGCACGCCATGCGCTACAGCTTCGACGTCACCGCGCTGGTCGACCGGCTGCGCGCCGCAGGGACCTGGGCGCCGGATCGGGTACGGGTGTCGCTGCAGCCGCTGGGTGAGGAGCCCGAGCCGGCGGACGCGTTGGCGGCGCCGCCACCGATCCGCGTCGGCACCTTCGGCATCTACCAGGGCTAGCGCCCGGTCATGGCCCCGCTGATGGCTGCGGTCACGGCGGCGGTCGGCACCGCGGCAGGACCGCGGCGGGCCCGCCGGCGCAGCGTGCTGGCCCGCCGGCCCGAGCTCGTTCCGCTCGGGGTGGCCGGGCCGGCCTGGCTGGTCGTGGTGGGTGCGGGTGGCGCCGGTCTGCACTCCCGGCAGGGGGACGGCCCCGGAGGCGCGGCGGCCATGACCGCGGTCATGGTGATCGCGATGACGGCCCCGTTCGCGGTGCCCGGCGTGCGAACGGCGGTGTTCACGAGCCTGTGGCGGCTGGCTCGACGGGTCGCCGCCTGCTACACCGGGGCGTTCCTGGCCGCCTGGTTGGCCATCGCGGCCGGCCTCGCCCTGGCGGGCACCGCGCTGACGTGGGCGATCCCGGCCGAGTCCGCGGGCTGCCTGCTGCTGGTGGCCGCCGCGCTCGCCCAGGCCGATCCCGAACGTCGGCGCTGGCTGGCCGGCTGCGCGCGGCCTGCCCGGATCCGTCTGCGCGCCGCGCTGCCGGACGCGATCCGCGGCGGGGCGCTGGACGCCGCGCGCTGCGCCCGGCTCTGTGCGCTGCCGATGCTCGCGATGCTGGTGCTGCCCGCCGGCATCGCGCTCATGGTGGCCCTGACCGGGCTCTCGCTGGCCGAGCGGATCTTCGAAGGCAGGCGGTGGGGCGCCATCGCTGCCGGCTACCTGAGCCTGCCCCTCGCCCTCGATCTCACTCCGGCGGCCGGGCACTGATCGAACTGGCACTGATCGAACCACCGAGGACGGACACACCAGGAGGACGCGATGAGCACGATCGGACAGAACTTGAGTGCGCTGGGTTTCGCGGCGGTGATCGCCGTGGTCGACCGCGAGCAGGCCCGCCCGGAACGAGTTCGGCGGCACTTCCAGGTCGAGCCGGCCTCGCAGTTCGCGTCGGCGTCACTCGCCGCGGCGCGGGAAGCCGGTGAGGACGACCCGCAACCGGAACCGGCTCGCGTCTACCCGAACCTCGGCATCGTCTACGGCACGGTCGATCGCGGCGGCTACTCGGCTCTCAAGGCCGATCCGGCCGTGACGAGGGTCAACCTCGCCCCGCAGCTCAGCCCGATCCGCCCGGTCGACGCACCGGTTGCGACGGCCCTGGAGGTCGATCACACCTGGGGCCTGACCGCGATGGGCGTCCCGCAGCTGTGGGGGCTCGGCCTGACCGGATCCGGCGTGAAGGTCGCGCACCTGGACACCGGGGTGGACGCCTCGCACCCGGCGCTCGAGAAGGCGGTGACGATGTTCGCCGAGTTCGGGATGGACGGCCGGGAGATCGCCGGCGCGGAACCGCGGGACTCCGACCCGCGGAGCCACCACGGCACCCACACGGCGGCGACCGTCGCCGGGCGTCCGGTCGACAACCGGCACGTCGGGGTGGCACCCGGCTGCGAGGTGCTCTCCGCCCTGGTGATCGAGGGCGGTGACGTGATCGCGCGAATCCTCGGTGGTATGGACTGGGCGGTCGGGAACGAGGTGCGCATCCTGTCGATGTCGCTGGGCATCCGCGGTGTCGTCAACGATTTCCTCGGCGTGCTCGACGCGCTGCTGGACAACCGGGTGCTGCCGGTCATCGCGGTCGGCAACGAGGGGCCGGGGACCAGCCGTTCGCCGGGGAACTATCCGCAGTCGCTCTCCGTCGGCGCGCACGACAAGGCCTTCGCGGTGGCCGACTTCTCCTCCAGCCAGCGGCTGAACCGGCGCACCCAGCCGCTCGTCCCCGACATCGTCGGGCCCGGGGTCGACGTGATCTCGGCCGGACCGCGCGGGGGCTGGCAGTCGTTGTCCGGGACCTCGATGGCCACCCCGCACGTCGCCGGCCTGGCGGCGCTGCTGTTCGAGGCCGAGCCGGCGGCCACGCCTGCCCAGGTGGAACGCGCGATCTTCCGGTCCGCGCAGCGCGGCGACATGGAGCAGGAGCGGGTCAACCGCGGGGCCGTGCACGGCGTGCGGGCCCTCGACGCGCTGCGTCGGCAGCGGATCGGCGCCGCCCGGGGGTAGATTCGCGCTGGCGAGGGTGAGGAGGCCGGCCGGTGCGAGCACGTATCGACCCCGAGCTTCAGCGTCAGCTCGATGCGGCGGGGAAGGCGGGCGAGCCGGTCCGGGTCGTGGTGCAGGTCCACCGCACCGCAGGCCGGCCGACGGAACCGGCCGAGAGCGAGGCGCAGATCCACGCGGCCGTGGAGCGCGCCTCGGCCGCGACCGGTGAACGGCCCGACGACGTGCACGTGCTGGGCCGGATGGCAGTCGCCTACGTGAGCGGGTCCGAGACGTTCGTCCGGGAGCTCATCGAGCAACCCGAGGTGACCTCGGCCGTCGCCAACGAGACGACGAGCGGATCCGAGGCCGACTGACGACGGCGCGGGTGCTACGGTCAGCGCCGCAGCAGGCGCGCCACCTCCGTCCGGAGGCGGACGAACTCGGACGCCGCGCGGGTGCCGATCTGGTCGCGGTCGGCGGGCAGATCCACCTCCAGCACGGCGGCCACCGTCGCCGGTGCGGGCGAGAGCACGACCACCCGGTCCGCCAGGTAGACGGCCTCGTCGATGTCGTGGGTGACGAGCAGGGCGGTCATCCCGTACTCGGTCCGGACGCGCAGGAGCAGATCCTCCAGGTCGGCCCGGGTCTGCGCGTCCACGGAGGCGAACGGCTCGTCCAGGAGCATCAGCGCGGGCCGGTGGGCGAGGGCGCGCGCGATCGCCACCCGCTGCTGCATGCCGCCGGAGAGCTGCCGGGGATGGCGCCCGCCCTGCCCGTCGAGCCCGACCTGCTTCAGCGCCTCCTCCGCCCGGCCCCGCCGCTCGGCGCGATCGATCCGCCCGCGCAGTGGCAGCTCGACGTTGCCGCGCACCGACAGCCACGGGTAGAGCGAGCGGCTGTAGTCCTGGAACACCATCGCCAGCCGGGGGACGACACCCCGCACCGGCTCACCGTCGAGGCGCACCTCGCCGGAGGTGGGGGTGAGCAGGCCGGCCACGGCGCGCAGCAGCGTCGACTTCCCGCAGCCCGACGGCCCGACGATGCACACCAGTTCGCCGGGCCCGGCGTCGAGCGAGACGTCGTGGAGGGCCGGGCCCGACCCGTAGCGGTGGCCGAGACCCGACACGTCGAGCGCGACGGACATCCTCACGACCCTCTCTGCTGCCAGTGCAGCACCCGGGACTCGACGGCCACGAGGCCCGAGTTGAACGCGTAGCCGAGCACGCCGAGCAGCACGACGACGGTCCACATCGTCAGGAAGTCGAACCGGCGCTGCGCGAGCGCCAGCTGGAAGCCCAGCCCGTTGGTCGCCCCGACGAGCTCCGAGATCACCATGAGGATCAGCGCGAGCGACAGGCTCACCCGCAGCCCGGCCATCACCTTGGGCGCCGCAGCCGGCAGGACGACCCGGAGCCACCACTCGGTGGGGCGCAGCCGGAGCACCCGCGCCGTCTCCACCTGGACGGGGTGCACCGACGTCGCGCCGTCGATGCTGCTGAGCAGCACCGGCCAGATCACGCCGACGACGATCGTGGCGAGCTGCATGGGGGTTCCGAGGTCGAACAGCACGAGGAACAGCGGCACGAGCAACGGCGGCGGGACCGCTCGCACGAACGCGAAGAGCGGGCTCAGGTACTGCAGGACGACGCCGGAGCGTCCCAGTGCGAGGCCGGCGACCACGCCGAACACCGCGGCGATCGCCCAGCCCGCGAGCATCCGTCCGACGCCGGGGAGGATGTGGGCGACGGCGAGGTCGGAGTGCCACAGCTTCTCCCACAGGGCCACGGCGATCGCCGACGGAGGCGGGAAGAACGGACTGTCGCCTGCCCGGGCGGCGGGCTCCCACAGCGCGACCGCCACCACGAGGACCGCCCAGCGGTGGAGCAGGGCCCTCACCGCTCCGCCTCCCCGGCGTCCCAGCCGAAGAAGCGCCGGTGCACCAGCTCGAGCCCCGCGTTGACGGCGCAGCCGACCAGCCCGACGGTGAGCGTGCCGGCCAGGACGAGGTCCATCCGGCCGCCGCCACTGCCGACGACGAAGACGAACTGGCCGATGCCGCCGGTCCCGGCGCCGAGCAGCTCGCTGCTGACGACGAGGATGAGCGCGACGGCCGCCGAGACCCGCAGCGCGGTCATGACGAACGGCGCGGCGTGCGGCAGCGCCACCGTGAACAGCCGCCGGTGGGTCGAGAGCCCGAAGGCGCGGGCGGTGTCGGTCTGCACCGGGTCGATCTCGCCCATGGCGTAGCTCGTCGTGAGCAGCAGCGGCCACACCGCCGCGTACGCGGCGAGGGTGACGGTGGTGTCCGGGCCGCGTCCGAGCACGACGACCACCAGGGGGATGAGCGCCACCGACGGCACCGGCCGGAGGAACTCGACCAGCGACCGCGTGGCCGTGCGAACCGGGGCGAAGCTCCCGAGCACGAGCCCGGACGGCACCGCGAGCAGCACCGCCAGCGCCACCGCCGCCGCCCACGAGCCGAGCGTGACCAGGACGTCGGCGAGGAAACCGGGGTCGGTGAGCAGGCCCGCCAGTGCTGTGAGCACCGTCGACGCAGGCGGGAACAGCTCGGCGCGCACGGCGCCGGAGCGGCCGAACGCCTCCCACGCCAGCAGGAACGCGACCACACCGACCAGGCCGCGGACCGCGATCGGGGTCACGCCGCGAGGACCAGCTCGTTCACGTCGACCGGCCGGGGGAGCGCGCCGAACCGGAGCATCAGGTCCGCGACGCGCTGGATCTGCGCGGCGTCCGTGGTGGTCGGGTAGGCGCTCGCGCTGATCCGGGTTGCCGTCTCCGGCTTGATCCCGGCCGAGGACACGAGCAACGGTTCGAGCACCGCGCGGTCGGCGCACCGTCGTTGGGCCTCCACCAGCGCGTCCCGGAACGCCTGAACCGTGTCGGGGTTCTCCTCCGCGAACCTGCTCGTGACCACGTAGCCGTCGATGGGGAGGCCGGCCGTCGGGCCCGAGCACGGGTCCAGGACCGTCCGGACGGCGAGCGTGCGCCGCGCCTCCGAGAGGAAGGGCTCGGGGAGGAACGCGGCCTCCACCCGGCCGCCCGCGAGGGCGTTCGCCATGTCGGGGAACGGGATCTCGACGAAGGTCAGCCGGTCCGCCGGCACGCCCTCGGCGGCGGCCACCGCGCTGACGGTCAACCCGCCGACGTTGTTGAGCGCGTTCACGCCGATCGTGCGACCCGCGAGGTCCGTGGGCCGCTGGATGGCCGAGCCGGGCAGGGTCACCACCGAGAAGTTGTCCGGCCGGGCCCTGCTGGCCTCGGCGATGATCACGACGTCGAGGTTCTTCGACCGGGCCGCGATCGTCGAGACGTGGTTGCCGAACAGCACGTCGAGGTCGCCGGCCACGAGTGCGGGGAGCGCGACCGCGCCGCTCTGCACCCGCTCCGGCCGCACCGCGAGCCCGCCCGCCGCGAACAGGCCCTGCTCGGCGGCCAGCGTCAGCGGCGCCGCCCCGACGATCGGGAGCACACCGACGCGGACCTCGGTCGGCCCGGCCGCGGCGCCGCTGTCGCCGCCGCCGCAGGCCCCGAGGACGGGAACTGTCGACAGCAGCCCCATCGCCGTGAGGAACCGTCTCCGGTCGAGTGTCGTGACGCCGTCCAATTCCGTCCCCCCGGGTGTGCTCGCATGCCGAGCCGAACCTCGGGCAGCACCCCGCTCAGGTCGAGGTCATCGACCGGCCACTCAGCGGACACCGGTCCTCACGCGATGACCGAGGCGTCCCGCCGGGCCGCCCTGATCCCCGCGGCGGCACGGATGGCCACCTCGCCCAGCTCGGCGAACCGCTCGGGTGTGACCCGGTCGCGCGGGCCCCAGACGGACAGCACCGCGAGGGGGCGGCTGTTGCGGTCGAGCACCGGCGCCGACACCCCGTACAGCGACGACTCCAGCTCGCCCGCGCACACGCCGTAGCCGCGAGCGCGGGTGGCGGCGAGCTCGGCGGTGAGCGCCTCCGGGTCGGTGATCGTGGTGTCGGTGAACCGGGTCAGCGGACCGGCGAGCACCCGGCGCACCTGCGTCCCGGGCAGGAACGCGAGCAGCGCCTTGCCCGTGGAGGTGGCGTGCAGTGGCACGGAGCGGCCGAGCCAGCTCGCGGTGAGCACCGCCGTCGGCGTCACCTCGTCGAGATAGGTCAGCCCGCCCATGCCGGGCACGGCCAGCGACGCGGTCTCGCCGGTCTGCTCGCACATCCGCTCGAGGATCGGGTGGGCCGCGGCGATCAACGCGTCCGGGCCGGCCGCGTTGCCGAGCTCCATCGTGGTGAGCCCGATCGAGTAGCGGCCGGTCGACTCGTCCACCGTCACCAGCCCGCGTACCTGCAGGGTCTTGAGCAGCCGCCACGCCGTGGCGCGGTTGAGCCCGCACGCCCGCGCCAGCGCGGGGGCGGTGGCCGCTTCGGGCTGCGCGCAGGCCACGGCCAGGAGAAGATCCACAGCGCGGTCGACCGACTGGATCCGGACGGACGCCGCGGGCTCACGTGTTGCCACGACGCAACATCCTCATCACCTGCATTGACGGTCGACCCGGGTGTGACTACGTTCACATTACTCCGAGGGGGTTCGCATCATGCGACAGACAGCGCCGTCCCGTCGAGATGTGTTGAAGTTCGGCCTGGTCACCGGCGCCGCACTCGCCGGCATGCCCGGTTGCAGCGCGGTGCCGCGCCGACCGGATCCGGGCACGCCACCCGTCCGTGGCGGGGTGTACAGCCACGGCGCCACCGGCGGTGGGCTGAAGGACACGCTCGAGCCGTACTTCCCGGTCACCAACCCGGACATCAGCCGCTGCCTGCAGCTCTACGAGCCGCTCCTGCGGTGGGACGCGAACTACGAGATCGAGCCGTCGGTCGCCGAGTCGGTCACCCCGAACGCCGACAACACGCAGTGGACGGTGCGGATCCGCGACGGCGTGGAGTTCCACCACGGCAAGACCGTCACCGCCGAGGACGTCATGCACAGCCTCGCGACGGTCACCGACCCGAACAACACCGGGTCGG
Organism: Pseudonocardia hierapolitana; assembly: GCF_007994075.1. Taxonomy (NCBI): domain Bacteria; kingdom Bacillati; phylum Actinomycetota; class Actinomycetes; order Pseudonocardiales; family Pseudonocardiaceae; genus Pseudonocardia; species Pseudonocardia hierapolitana. The sequence continues at coordinate 6,917,053 of NZ_VIWU01000001.1, forward strand.
GCGGCACGGAGCTCGCCACCATCCTGGAGCTGAACAACTCCACGGTCGTCGACCCCCGCACGATCGTGCTCCGGCTGAACTCCCCGTACGCGGTGCTCGACCAGCTGCTCGCCGAGTACACCGTCGGGATCATCCCCACCGACTTCGACATCTCGCACCCGGTCGGCACCGGGCCGTTCGCCTACGAGCACTTCGTGCCCGGGCAGCTGTCCCGGTTCGTGCGGCACGAGAACTACTGGGACGGCCCGGCATGGGTCGACGAGCTGTTCATCTACGACTTCGCCGACGACGCGGCCAAGGTCAACGCCCTGCTCGCGGGCCAGGTGCAGAGCATCGACAACCTGCCCAGCTACCTCGCGGGCACGATCGAGCAGCAGGGAGCGTCACCGCTGGTGTCCGAGACCGGTGCCTGGGTGCCGTTCACGATGCGGGTCGACGTCGCTCCGTTCTCCGACGTCCGGGTGCGGCAGGCGCTGCGACTCATCGTCGACCGGCAGCAGATGATCGACCAGGCGCTGGGCGGCTTCGGCATCCTCGGCAACGACCTGTACGCCCCGTTCGACCCGGCGTACGCGAGCCACCTGCCGCAGCGCATGCAGGACATCGACCAGGCCAGGTCGCTGCTGCGCCAGGCCGGGCAGGAGAACCTCGACGTCGAGCTGGTCACCTCCACGGCCGTCGGGGCAGGTGCGGTCGAGTCGGCCAACCTGTTCGTCGAGCAGGCCCGCAAGGCGGGCGTCACGGTCCGGCTGAACAAGGCCGACGCCAACGTCTTCTACGGCGACCGCTACCTGTCCTGGAACTTCGCGCAGGACTTCTGGAACACCCGCAACTACATCCCGCAGGTGGCCACGTCGTCGGTCAAGGGCGCCACCTACAACGAGACCCACTTCGAGGACCCGACGTTCACCGCGCTGATCGAGCAGGCCAAGCGCGAGCCGGACCCGGCGCGGCGCAGGCAGCTCCTGCACGACGCGCAGGAGATCGAGTACGACACCGGCGGCTACATCATCTGGGGCTTCAAACGCCAGCTCGACGCCTACTCCAACCTGGTGCAGGGCCTCGAACCGCACCGGTACCTGCCGTGTTCGAACTTCAGGTTCTCCCGAGCGTCCTTCGTGAGGCAGCCATGACCGACCTCGTGACGCCGAGTCCCGCAACCGAGACCACGGCGAGCGCGCCGGCGCGCCCGGCGCCGGCCGGTTGGCCCTGGCTGATGTGGTTCGCCCGCCGGATCGGCCTCGCCGTCCTGACGCTCTGGCTGTGCTCGGTGCTGGTCTTCTTCGCCACCGCCGCGCTCGGCGACCCGGTACGCGCGATCCTCGGCAAGGACTACGCCAGCAGCCCGGAGCGCGTGGCCGCGCTGCAGGCCGAGCTCCACCTCGACCGGCCCGTGATCGTCCGGTACTTCGAGTGGTTGGGCGGCCTGCTCACCGGCGACCTCGGCAACTCCGTCGCCAACGGGCTGCCGGTCGGCGAGCTGGTCGGCGACCGGATCGTCAACTCCGCCGTGCTGGTGCTCGTGTCGGCGATCGTCATGATCCCCGTCGCGTTCGGCGTCGCGATGATCTCGGCCAACCACCGGGGGAAGCGCACCGACGGCGTGATCCAGATCGTCATGATCACCCTCGCCGGGCTGCCCGAGTTCGTGGTCGGCATCCTGCTGGTGGCTCTGTTCTCCACGACGGTGCTGCACCTGCTGCCCGCAGTCACCATCGCCGGCGGGGGCGCCCCGCCCTGGTTCGCCCCGGCCTCGATGGTCCTCCCGGTGCTCACGCTGGTGATCGCCGTGGCGCCGTACGTGGCCCGGATCGTCCGTTCGAGCCTCCTGGAGGTGCTCGACTCCGACTACGTCGAGCTGGCCCGGCTCAAGGGCGTGCCGGAACGCATCGTGATGCGCAAGCACGCGCTGCTCAACGCGATCGTCCCGGGCATCCAGGTGATCGCGCTGCAGTTGGCGTGGCTCGCAGGCGGCATCGTGATCGTCGAGTACCTGTTCTCCTACCCCGGGATCGGGGCGAGCCTCGTCGACTCCGTGCGCAACTCCGACTTCCCGATGGTGCAGGTGCTGGCCATGGTGATCGCCGCGGTGTACGTGGGGGTCAACCTGATCGCCGACGTCCTGTCCATCCTGTTCACCCCGCGAGCGAGGACGGCGATCGCCTCATGAGCATCGCAACCGCAACGCGTCGAATCGGGCGGCAACGCCGCCTGGTCACCGGCCTGGTGATCACGGTGGTGATCACGGTGATCGCGATCATCGGGCCGTGGCTCGCCCCGTACGGCGAGAACGAGATCGTCGGCAAGCCCTTCACCATGGAGGGCTCATGGCTGGGCACCGACTACCTCGGCCAGGACGTGTGGAGCCGGGTGCTGGCCGGCGGCGGCTCGATCCTGGTGATCTCCGTGCTCGCCACCGTGCTCGGCATGGTGCTCGGGATCATCATCGGGGTGGTGGCCGCGTACTCCGGCGGGTGGCTCGACGAGGCGATCATGCGGCTGAACGACGTCGCGCTCGCCTTCCCGCAGATCCTCCTCGCGCTGCTCGTGCTCACCGCGGTCGACCAGCCGGCCGCGTGGATGATCGTGCTGCTGGTCGGCTTCTCGCACGCCCCGCGCGTAGCGCGGGTGGCCCGCGGGATGGCGCTGGGCATCGTGTCCCGCGACTTCGTCCACTCCGCGGAGGCGCTCGGGGAGTCGCGGCTGCGGGTGATCGTGGCCGAGGTACTGCCCAACATGAACGCGCCGCTGCTGGCCGAGGCCGGGCTGCGGCTCACGTACTCGATCGGCATGGTCGCCGGCATCGGCTTCCTCGGATTCGCCGCCAACCCCGGCGCGGCCGACTGGGGGCAGATGATCAACGAGAACCGGTTGGCCCTGCTCGTGCTGCCATGGGGCGTGTTGGCGCCCGTGATCGTGATCGGCATCTTCACCGTCGGCACCAACCTGATGGCCGACGGCATCGCACAGCTCGCACGGCGGGGTGAGTAGATGAACGTCCTCGAAGCGCGCTGCAGCCTCACCAACCTCCGGGTGGCGCTCAGCGGACGTGCCGTCGCCGTGGACGTCGTCGACGAGATCAGCCTCGAGCTGCACCCCGGCGAGGTCGTCGGATTGGTCGGCGAGTCCGGCTCCGGCAAGACCACCGTCGGCACCGCGCTCCTGGGCTACTGCCGGCACGGCGCGGTCATCGAGCGCGGCACCCTGATGTTCGAGGGCCAGGACATCCTGGCCATGCCCTGGGAGCAGGTCCGCGAGAACCGCGGCATGAAGATCGCCTACGTTCCGCAGGACCCGGGCGCCGCGCTCAACCCGGCGATCCGGATCGGCCGCCAGATCGTCGAGCTGCTGGAGCTGTACAACGTCGGCACGGCCGAGGAGCGCCTCGCCCGCGCGAGGGCCGGGCTACGTGAGGTGGGCCTGCCCGACGACGACGAGTTCCTCGCGCGCTACCCGCACCAGCTCTCCGGCGGCCAGGTGCAGCGGGTCGCGCTGGCGATGGCGTTCCTGCCCAGGCCCAAGGTGCTCGTGCTCGACGAGCCCACCACGGGCCTGGACGTCACCACCCAGGGCATGGTGCTGCGCACCATGGCCGAGCTGTGCCGCAGCTACCAGGTGGCGGCCCTGTACGTCACCCACGACCTGGCCGTCGTGGCGAACATCGCCGACCGGGTCGCGGTCATGTACGCCGGGCGGATCATCGAGCTCGGCCCGAGCGAGTCGCTGTTCTCCCAGCCGGCGCACCCGTACACCCGGGCGCTGCTGGACGCCATCCCGCACCTGTCCCGGGCCCGCGCGCTCACCGGCATCCCCGGCAGCACGCCGGGGCCGGGCCGCCGCCCGTCCGGCTGCCGGTTCCACGACCGCTGCGAACACGTCCAGGACCGGTGCCGGGAGATCGACCCGCCGGACATCCGGGTCGGCCCGGACCACACCGCGAAGTGCCTGCGCATCGGCGAGATCGGCACCTGGGACATCAACCGGGGCAACGTCGCCGACACCGACCCGAGCAAGAAGCGGGACATCATCCTCAGGGTCGAGGACCTGCGGGTGTTCTACGGCCGCAAGGAGGTCGTGCGCGGCGTCGGCTTCGACGTGGGCAAGGCCGAGGTGGTGGCGCTGGTCGGCGAGTCGGGCAGCGGCAAGACCACGATCTCCCGGTGCGTCGGCGGCCTGCACGAGGAGTGGACCGGCGACCTGACCTTCGACGGGCGAGCCCTCGGCAAGGGCGCCCGGGCGCGCAGCGTGGAGGACCGCAAGCGGATCCAGTACATCTTCCAGAACCCGTACCTCTCCCTGAACCCGCGCCTGACGATCGCCCAGATCGTGGCCCGGCCGATGGAGCTGTTCGGCATCGCCAAGGGCAAGGCCGCCCGGGACCGGGTGGTGGAGCTCCTGGACGCGGTGGCGCTCGGACCGACCGTGCTCGACCTCCGCACCGACCGGCTCTCGGGCGGCGAGCGGCAGCGGGTGGCGATCGCGAGGGCACTGGCCGCGGAACCCGACCTGCTGGTCTGCGACGAGATCACCTCGGCGCTGGACGTGTCGGTGCAGGGCTCGATCGTGGCGCTGCTGGAGGACCTCCGGAAGACCCGCGGGATCAGCATGCTGTTCGTCACCCACAACCTCGCCCTCGTCCGTTCGATCGCGGCGCGGGTGCAGGTGCTCAACGGGGGCGAGCTCGTCGAGTCGGGGTTCGTGGTCGAGGTCCTCGACTCGCCGCAGCAGGAGTACACGAAGCGGCTGCTGAGCAACTCGCCCGCGGTCGGCTGAAGGGAGCCGGGGGTTGAACCGGAAAGTCATCATCACCTGTGCGCTGACCGGTGCCGGGGACACCGTCGGCCGGTCCGAGCACGTGCCGGTCACCCCGGAGCAGATCGCCGCGTCCGGCATCGAGGCGGCCCGAGCGGGGGCGGCGATCGTGCACGTCCACGTGCGGGACCCGCGCACCGGCGCCGGCTCGCGCGACGTGGCGCTCTACCGGGAGGTGGTGCGGCGGCTGCGGGAGAGCGACGTGGACGTCGTGATCAACACGACCGCGGGCATGGGCGGTGACCTCTACCTGGACCCGCAGGACCCGTCCGGGTTCGCCGAGGGCACCGACCTGGTCAACGGGATCGAGCGGCTCGCCCACGTCGAGGAGCTGCTGCCCGACATCTGCACGCTCGACTGCGGCAGCCTGAACTTCGGCGAGGGCAGCCTGGTCTACGTCAGCACGCCGGACATGCTGCGGGCCGGGGCCAAGCGGATCCAGGAAATCGGGGTGCGGCCGGAGCTGGAGATCTTCGACACCGGGCACCTCTGGTTCGCCAACAAGCTCCTGGACGAGGGCCTGATCGACCCGCCCGGCATGTACCAGCTGTGCATGGGCATCCCGTACGGCGCCCCACCCGAGCCGGCCCTGCTGGCGGCCATGGCGGCGCAGATCCCGCCCGGCGTGGTGTGGGCATCGTTCGCCCTCGGCCGGATGCAGATGCCGTGGGTGGCGCAGTCGGTGCTGCTCGGCGGGCACGTGCGGGTGGGGCTGGAGGACAACCTCTACCTCGGGCGCGGCAACAAGGTCAGCAACGCGGCGCTCGTCGCCAACGCGGTCACGATCATCGAGGCGATGGGCGCCGAGGTCGCCACGTCGGACGAGGCGCGGGAGATCCTCTCCCTGCGGCCCCGCACATGACCGACCGCATCACTCCGGAGCGGGTCCGCACGGTCGCCTGCATCGGGGCCGGGGTGATCGGCGGCGGCTGGGTGGCCTACTTCCTGGCCCGCGGGTTCCGGGTGCGCGCCTGGGATCCCGCTGCCGACGCCGAGGCACGGCTGCGCACGCTCGTAGAGGCGGCCTGGCCCGCGCTCACGGAGCTGGGCCTCGCGCCCGGCGCGAGCGGGGACGACCTCACCGTCACCCGTGAGCTGGCCGAGGCCGTGGCCGGCGCGGACTACGTCCAGGAGAGCGCCCCTGAGCAGCTCGACCTCAAGCGCAGGCTGCTCGCCGACATCGACGCGGCCACGCCCGAGCACGTCGTCATCGGCTCGTCCACCTCCGGCTACGGCATGACCGAGATGGCGGTCGACGCCGTGGGCGGGCACCGGCTGGTCGTCGCGCACCCGTTCAACCCGCCGTACCTGATCCCGCTCGTCGAGGTCGTCGGGGGCAAGCGCACCGCGGCCGACGTCGTCACCTGGACCGCCGACTTCCTCCGGCACGTCGGCAAGTCGGTGATCGTCATGGACCGGGAGGTGCCCGGCTTCATCGCCAACAGGCTGCAGGAGGCGCTGTGGCGGGAAGCCCTGCACATGGTGGCGAACGGCGAAGCCACCCCCGAGCAGATCGACGCCTCGATCACCGAGGGCCCCGGCCTGCGCTGGGCCTTCCACGGGCCGATGCTCACCTTCCACCTGGCGGGCGGCCCCGGAGGCATGGCGCACATGCTCGACCACTTCGGGCCGTCGCTGCTGTCGCCCTGGACGCGCCTCGAAGCGCCCGAGCTCACGACGGAGCTGCGCGACAGCGTGGTGGCCGGCACCGAGGAGGAGGCCGCCGGGCGGACCATCGCCGACCTCGTGCGCGAGCGCGACCGCCTGCTCGTCGACGTGCTGCGGGTGCTCGGCAAGGTGCCCGATGGCGCCTGAGACCTCGCTGCAGCCCTGGCGCGAGGACGTCCGGCCGGAGTGGATCGACTACAACGGCCACCTGTCCGAGGCCTACTACGTGCTGGTGTTCGGGCACGCCACCGACGCCGTGATGTTCGGGCTCGGCATCGACCCGCCCGTCACGGGCACCTCGCTCTACACGGTCGAGGCGCATGTCCGCTACCTCGACCAGGTGCTGCCGGGGGCGCGGCTGGAGGTGCGGACCTCGGTGATCGGGGTGACCGCCAAGTTGCTCTGGCTCTGGCACGAGATGTGGTCCGACGGTCGGCTGCGCGCCACCGAGGAGGTGCTCACCGTGCACGTCGACGCCGGGGCCGGGCGGTCCAGCCCGTTCCCGGACGAGCTGCGCTGGCGACTCGAGGCGTTGCGGGTTCCGGTCCCCGAGCACGCCTCCCGGCGGATCGCGCCGGGGTGAGCGGCCTGCGCAGGCGGAGTGGCCCGGACCCGCGGCCCGGATGATCACCGCGACGCACGGGAATCCACGGAGGACCGTGTCGTCTGCCGCAGGGATGCGAGGTGACGGGATGTGCCGCTGGCTCGGCTACTTCGGCAGCCCGATCCTGCCCAAGGAGCTCGTCTCCGACCCGGAGCGATCGCTCATCGAGCAGAGCAGGCGTGCCGGGCCGCACATGACCGCCGCGAACGGGGACGGGTTCGGCCTGGGCTGGTACGGGCCGCGGGACGGCCCCGCGCTGTTCCGCAGCACGATCCCCGCGTGGGGTGACGAGAACCTGCGCGAGCTGACCGCGGCGATCGAGTCGCCGCTGTTCCTGGCGCACGTCCGCGCCACCACCGGGACGCCGGTGCAGCAGACCAACTGCCACCCGTTCCGCTACGGGCGCTGGATCTTCGTCCACAACGGGTACGTCGCCGACTACCTCCGGCTGCGCCGGGAGCTCCTGTTCGCGATCCGGCCCGACCTCTTCACCAACATCAGGGGCTCGACCGACTCCGAGCTGATGTTCCACCTCGCCCTGACCTTCGGTCTCGAGGAGGACCCGATCGGCGGTCTGGAGCGGATGGCGGGGCACGTCGAGGCGCTCGGCGCCGCCCACGGCGTTGCCGAGCCGCTGCAGATGACGATCGGCCTGTCCGACGGCGAGCGGCTCTACGCCGTCCGCTACGCGAGCGGTCCGGTCGTCAACACCCTGCACGTGAGCGAGGACATCGAGGCGGTCCGCCAGCTCTACCCCGCCGACCAGCGGTTCGCCCACTTCGGCGACGACGCGCGCGTGGTCGTGTCCGAGCCGCTCGTCGCCCTGCCGGGGCTGTGGCACGAGGTGCCGCCGTCCAGCGCGCTGGTCATCCAGAAGGGCCCCGACGAGGAGCGGCCGTTCCGGCCGCGGAGCGCGTAGCCGGTCGTGGCCGCCCCGGTCAGCCGCCGAAGTCCTGCACCCAGTAGCCGCCGTCCGGGGCGTAACCGACGCCGATGTGCGTGAACGCGCAGTCCTCGATGTTCGCGCGGTGTCCCGCGGAACGCATCCACACGTCCATGACCTCGGCGGCACCGGCGTAACCGTGCGCGAGGTTCTCGCCGGTGACGTTGCCGTAGCCCGCGGAGCCGATCCGCTCGTCCGAGGACGTCCCGTCGCGATCCTCGTGGTCGAGATAGCGGTGGCGCGCCATCTCCGAGGCATGTGCCTGGGCGACGGAGCGCAGCCGCTCGTCGGCCTTCACCGGGGCGCAGCCCGCCTGCTTCCGGATCGCGTTGGTGCGCGCGATCACGTCCGCGGCGAGACCGCGCGCCGCGGCCGCGCCCTGCGCGGCGGGTGCCGCGGCCGCGCCGGCTCCACCGGTCAGCGGGCTGATCAGCAGTGAGCCGACGAACAGGGAACGAGTGCGATGCCGAGAACAGTGCCGGAATGGCGCCCGAGGCTGACCATGCCGGAAAGCTAACAGCGGGCTCAGGACCCGAAAGAGAAGTCGGACGTCGTCCGGACAGGAGCGCTGACGGTCACTCCGAGTGACCGACAGCCGGGTGCGGGGCCCGTCGCCCTCCCGCGGGAATGGGAGCTGCACCGTCGGAGTTGGTCTGCACGTGGTCGCCGGACGTTCAGGGGTGGGGCTTGCGCTCGCGGTGGTATCCGCCGTCACGTTCGGGCTGTCGGGGCCCTTCGCGAAGGCGCTGACGGACGCCGGCTGGTCGGCCAACGGTGCCGTGCTCGTCCGGATGGGCGGGGCCGCGGCGGTCCTGCTGGTGATACTCGCGCTGATCCGGCCCGGCGTGCTGGCCGCGGTGCGCGCCGACGGCCCCGCCCTGGTGCTGTACGGCGTGCTCGCGGTGGCAGGCGTGCAGGTGGCGTTCTTCAACGCGCTGCTCTACGTGCCGGTCGCGGTCGCACTCCTGCTGGAGTTCCTCGGCCCGATCCTGGTGCTCGCCTGGGTGTGGCTGGTGCGCAGGCAGCGGCTCGGCCCGCGCACGCTGCTCGGCGCCGTGGTCGCGCTCTTCGGGCTGTCACTGGTGGTGCAGATCTGGACCGGCGTCGAGCTGCGCTGGGAGGGGATCGCCTGGGGTCTCGCCGCCGCGGTGTGCCAGGCGTCGTACTTCCTGGTCGCCGACCGCGCAGGCAGCGCCACCCCGCCGCTGGTGCTCGCCGGCGTCGGGATGACCATCGGCACGGTCGTCGTGGCCCTCCTCGGCGTCGCGGGCGTGCTGCCGATCGTGATCGACACCGCCGCGACCGGTGTGCTCCTCGCGGGCGTCGATGTCGGGTGGCCCCTGGCCGCCACACTGCTGGTGCTCATCTCGTCGGTGATCGCCTACCTCGCGGGCGTGGCCGCGATCGCCCGCATCGGTGCGCCTCGCGGCTCGCTGGTGGCGTTGCTCGAGGTGGTCGCCTCCGCGGTGGCCTCGTGGCTGCTGCTGGGTCAGGTGCCCACGCCGGTGCAGGCGGTGGGCGGGGCGCTGATCCTCAGCGGCGTCGCCATGACCATCACATCGCGGCGCCCGGCCCGCGCCCTCGAAACCCAGATCTCACCCGTCGCCTGAGGCGGCCGGCGGCAGCCGAACCGCGGCGGTACGTCCGCAGGCCAGGACCGCGGTCACGGCGGGGAACAGGAGTAGGCTGCTGTTGCAGAAGGATTTCAGACGCGGCCTCAGGATCGTTGTCGTTCTGCCCCGACGCCTCGCCTGACTCCAGGCCGAGCTGCGACAGAACGGAAGCCGGCGATGATCACGTTTCTCGGGGCAATCATCTTCGTGACGGTCGTCATGATCGGTGCGCTCGACCGCAACAGCGGCCTCGGGCTCCTCCAGAAGTACGAGTCGCCGTGGCACGGAGGCCCCCGACGCACCCCGTCGAGGCCCGCAGGCCGACGACGCCGAGCCCGCGACTCCTGAGCGTCCCGCTACTCGTTCGGCCGGGGCGGGTCGGGCAGTACACCCGAGATGACGGCGCCGCTGACGATGTCCCGGGCGAGGTCGCTGAGCCGTCGCTGGCGGGACCGCGCCGCCGCGCGGAGCAGGGTGAACGCCTGATCGAGTTCGATCCGGCCGCGTTCGGCGAGCATGCCCTTGGCCTGTTCGATGATCACGCGGCTGTTGAGCGCGCCTTGCAGTTGCTCGGCGAGCATCTCCTGGCGGCGGAGGGCGCGTTCCTGCAGGATGCCGATGGTGGCCACGTCGGCCAGCGCCTGCCCGACCCGGAGTGCGTGCGGCGAGAGCTCGCCGGGTGTGCTCGCGAACAGGTTGAGCCCGCCGATCGTCTCCGAGCGCAGGCGCAGGGGAAGCGCGTGCACGGACCGGTAGCCGGCTTCCCGCGCGTGCGCGACGAAGCGCGGCCAGCGGGCTTCGTCGTCGAGGTCGGCGACGACGACCTGCCGGCTGGTGTGGAAGCAGTCCAGGCACGGACCTTCGTTGGCCTGCAGTTGGAAGAGCTCGACGAGGTGCGCCTGCTCGGTCGAGGAGGACACCACCCGCAGCGTGCCGCGCTGGTCCGACAGCATCAGACCGGCGGCGTCGACCGGTAGCAACGCGACGCTGTCGTTGCACAGGCGGTGCAGCAGGTCGATCACGTCGAAGTCGGTCACCAGGGTGTCGGCAAGGCTGACGAACGCCTCCGTCAGTACCCTTTCGCGACCCTCCTGCCCGGCGTCCGTCATGATTCCTCCTCCTCGGCTGTGAACCGCAGGCGTCGTGCCACGACGTCCCGGGCGATGTCGTCGATCGATCGGTCGTGCACGAATGCGTAGGCGCGCAGCCTGCTCAACGCCGTTTCGGCGGGCACGTCCAGCTGGGCCATGATCATCCCAGTGGCCTGGTAGACCGAGGTGTGGTCCAACGGCGACCCGGTCAACCAGCCGTGCGGGTCGGCGCCGTTGTCCGCCGGGTTCGCCTGCGCCGGACGCTGTGGCGGGTCACCGGCCCGGATGCCGAGCAGCGCCCACAGCACCGCGTCGGCGGCACGCAGCGCGCCTGCCAGGTCGTCGTCGTCGAGCATGCCGGGCTCGTCGCGGTACAGGTCCAGGACCCCGACTCCGATCACACCGACCTGCAGCGGGAGCACGAAGGCGGCACGGACCGGTGTGCGCCGGGCCGCGGCGGCGAAGATCGGCCAGCGGCTGTCGGTCAGCTCCATCAGGTCCGGGACGAGCACCGGTCGGCGCTCCGTGAACGCCTCCACACACGGTCCCTCACCCAGGCGGAACTGCAGCTCGTCGAGATGGGTCGCGACCGCGTCGCTTGCGAAGATCGGCTCCTGGCGGTCCGGGCCCGCCATCATCGTCACGGCAGCACGGCTGACCGGCAGCAGCGCGAGGCAGGCCTCGCAGATCCGCCGCGGTGCCGCAGCGCCGCCTTCGGCCACGATGTCGGCCAACAGCTGCGTGAGTCCGCCCGGCTCAGCCATCGCCGGTGCCCTGCAACCGGGGCACGACCGACTGCGTCGACCACATCCAGCCCGACCACATCGCCACCAGCTCCGTCTCGCCGGGCTGGTCGGCGCGGGCCCTCGACACATCGACGATGCGATCGACCCGCCCCCGCTCGGCAACCTAGGCCGCCACCGTACTCCTGTGTCGAGCCGGCGAGCCGGTACTCGCCGATTCACCGACGGGACGGTCGGCATCCTCGACGTGTGACGAACCGACGTGTGACGAACCGCAGTACGGTGTGACCGCGGCGTGGCGCTTGTCCGGTCTCGCCGGACTCGCGAAACTGCAGATGTGAGTGAGAACCCGGTGGGCCTACGGCTCGACGACGCGGGATTGGCGGCCGAGCTGCCCCGACCCGACCACGCGCAGGACCAGATCCACGATGTGCCCTTCCGGCCGGTCGAGTTCCGCGATGACGACCTGCCGACCGCACTCGAACGGTCCGCCGTGTGGTTGCGGCGCGTTCAGGAGTGGCTGGGCGAGCCCGTCGATGTGATCGCCGTCCACCTCGACTACAACGACCAGGACGGCGCTCCGTACTACGAGGTCAAGCTGCTCTGCAACGAGGAGGACCTGGCGGGCGCGCCGGTCGCGATGCGGGAGGCCGCGCAGCCCGCGGGCTGAGGGGGTCGGCCCGTCGTCGTCACCGGGAGGACGACGACGGGCCCGGCCGGCTGTCAGCTCGCGGCGTTGAGCTTCGCGAGGCGGGCGGGCGTGGGCCAGCGCACGTCGCGGGCCCATCCCAGCTTCTCGAAGGCCTGGATGAGACGGGCGGACAGGTCGATCTGTCCCGCCTGGACCCCGTGACGGGCACAGGTCGGGTCGGCGTGGTGCAGGTTGTGCCATGACTCGCCGAGGGACAGGAGCGCCAGGGGCCAGAAGTTGGTCGCCTTGCCCTGCGCGGCGAAGGGACGCTCGCCGATCATGTGGCAGATCGAGTTGATCGACCATGTGACGTGGTGCAGCACGGCCACGCGGACCAGCCCGGCCCAGAAGAACGCCGTGACGGCACCCCAGAACGACATGGTGATCAGGCCACCGAGCAGGGCGGGCGCGAGCAGGCTGATCACGGTGAACAGCGGGAACAGCCTGCTGATCCGGGCGATGTCCCGGTCGGCGAGCAGGTCGGGGGTGAAGCGCTCGGCGTTCGTGCGGTCCTTGCCGAACAGCCAGCCGAGGTGGGCGTGGAAGAAGCCCTTGGCCAGCGCGACGGGAGTGGTCCCGAACAGCCACGGGGAGTGCGGGTCGCCCTCCTTGTCGGAGAAGGCGTGGTGGCGGCGGTGGTCGGCCACCCAGGTGATGACGTCGCCCTGCAGGGCCATGCTGCCCGCGATCGCCAGTCCGGCTCGCAGACCACGGTTCGCCTTGAACGCCCGGTGGGTGAAGTGGCGGTGGAAGCCGACGGTGACGCCGAAGGCGGACAGCAGGTAGAAGCCGACGGCGATGCCGACGTCGGTCCAGCTCAACGCCCAACCCCAGGCCAGCGGTATGGCCGCGAGCAGCGCGAATGTCGGGACCAGGGTGAAGATGTAGACGAGGGCGCTCTCGCCGGGCGGGCGCCGGCCGTCGAGGACGGGTTTGGCGCCGCCGGGTCGTGAGACGCCGGTGGGTGGCGCGCCGCCACGGGCGGTGGACGCGGGGGTCGACGTCGTCATATCGAGGTTCTCCTCGGTGAATCGGATGTGCAAGGCAGTGGTGTGCAAGGCGGGGGTGCCGCGCTGGTCCGGGCGGCAGCGAGGGCCGTTCGACAGGCCCGGCGGCGGGACGACATCCGCGGGCGTCCGGGGGCGTCCCGGCAAGGGATACCCGGAAATCGACAGATGTAGCACTACAGCTGACGCTACGGTCTAGCGCTACGATGTAGACACTACGGTGTCGCGGTCGGATCCTCCACCGATGGTGGGGCGGGACACGATGCCGGGTGCGGAGGTGAGCGACGTGGACGGTGACACCGACCGCGGTGCAGGAGCGCCCGCCGCCCCCGCCAGGCGACGGGTCAGGCGACGCACCGGGCTGTCCCGGGCCGACGTGCTCGGCGCGGCGCTGGCGCTCGTCGATGCCGACGGGGTCGAGGCGCTGTCCATGCGCCGCCTCGGCGCGGCGCTCAGCCGTGACCCGATGCGGCTGTACCGCTACGCCTCCAGCAAGGAGGACCTGCTCGACGGGATCGTCGAGTTCGCGATGGCCGAGCTGCCGGTCCCCGCCACGCCGGCGGACGGCGACTGGGAGGAGGCGTTGCGCCGCGCTGCGCACGCCTTCCGGGAGCTCGCCCTCGCCCACCCGCATCTCGTCCCGCTGATGGCGACCCGGCCGCTGGCCACCCCGCTCGCCACGCGCCCCCTCGGCATGTTGCGCCCGCTCGAGGCCTTGCTGGACCTGCTCATCCGGGCCGGGTTCGACGGTGGCGGCGCGTTGCACGCCTACCGGCTCTACGCGGGCTTCCTCTACGGCCACGTGCTCAACGAGCTGCAGGAGCGCGCGCACGGCCCGGACGAGGGCGACGACCTGCTGCGGCTGGGTCTGCACCGGCTGCCGGTGCCCGAGTTCCCGCGGTTGCGCGCACTCGCCGGTGAGCTCGCCGCATACGACGGCGAACGCGAGCTCGACGAGGGCCTCGACGTCATCCTCACGGGCCTGCGACCGCGGACGACGGTTTCGCCAGAGAATGCGTCGAGTTCCATCGGCGTGCTGAACGCGAGCGAATTCGCTCAGGAAAGCGGCCGAATCGGCGGTCGCGAGCCGCCGGCGGGTGTATCGTGAGACTTGTCGGGTTCAGCCAGTGCACGGGCGCTCGAGCCCATGTCGTCCTCGGCGAAATTCACGGGACGCCCGCGTCCGAGGACGGAGCACCGACATGACGTCGGATTCCACCACCCGAAGCATTCCTTCGATCGACGGTCACCCTCAACTGCGGCTGCGGTTGAAACCGCCCGGACCTGTCACCGGCTTCGTCGACGGTGGATGGTGGCCCCGCTCGCGTGACCTTCCGGCCGAACTTCCGGCGCTGCTGGCCGTGCTCGCGGTCCGGATGGGGCCCGTCGAGAGCGTGAGCTACAACCTCGACGCATGGGGCCCCACGCCGCGCCGGATCACCATCGACGGCCGGCTCGTCCGGCTCGCGGGCTACCGGTCGCAGAACCCCGCCACGGTCGACGTCCTGAGCGCAGCACACCTGGTCACGCTCTTGGTCGTGGCGCCCGACGCCGCCCCGGCGTCCGCGCACGGCGCGCTGATGGCAGCGGGCCATCGAGGCAACACCGACCGCGTCGACGCGCTGCTGCTCGCAGAGCCCGTCAGCGCCTGATCTGCCATATCCACGGAGGAGTCAATCATGGAAAGCAACGGCAAGAACTACATCTCACTCTACGAACAGCGCATCCAGCTGGTCGCGTCTGCCTTGACGCAACACTCGAAGCTCAGTGAGAAGGACGCATCGGATCTCGCGGTGCACGTGCTGTACGCCATCGACCACATTCCGGAGAAGGTGCGGTAGATGGGAAGCGGTGAAAAGCGGCGGATCACCCGCAGGAAGTCGCCCGACGCCGGGCAGGTACCGGAGTCGAGAAGCCCACTGCCGTGGCGCAACGACCCGTCCGAGGGGGTGAACCACGTCGCTGACGCGAACGGCAAGCCGGTGTACGACGGCCCCGACGCGGCCGAGATGTTCCGGCTGTACAGCGCCGAGGCCGACCGGGAGCCGAGTCGCGAGTGACGCCGTACTACGCCGTGCTCGGCGGCCCGTCGGTGGCCAGCTGCGCCAGGAGGAGCGGCACATCGACCACGGCGAAACGCACGGAGGCGTCGCTGGCCCCGTACGGCAGCAGGAGCCGGTCGCCGTGCAGGAGTGCGCCACAGGAGTACACGACGTTGGGCACGTAACCGTCGCGTTCGTCCTCGCGTGGCCGCATGAGCGGTTCGCGCAGCGCGCCGATCACGCGGCTCGGTTCCTCCAGGTCGAGCAGCAGGGCACCGATGGCGTACTCGCGCATCGGCCCGACGCCGTGGGTGAGGA
The DNA here is from genome assembly GCF_007994075.1 of Pseudonocardia hierapolitana. Taxonomy (NCBI): domain Bacteria; kingdom Bacillati; phylum Actinomycetota; class Actinomycetes; order Pseudonocardiales; family Pseudonocardiaceae; genus Pseudonocardia; species Pseudonocardia hierapolitana. The sequence goes on from NZ_VIWU01000001.1 coordinate 6,932,585, forward strand.
CCAGCCAGCCCGCGTCGGTCTCGACCGGGGAGCCGCAGTTGCCGGTCTGCGTGAGCTCCCACGCACGGCTCGGGACGTGCAGCGTGCGCGGTTCCCCCCACACGAAGCCGTCGGATGACGTCGCGATCGCGTTGGTCTCCCGGTCCCACCGGGAGAGGGCGACATGCCGCCCCGCGACCGTGCGGGGGAACAGCGCCATCCCCTTGTTCTTCGCGGCCGGCCCGGCGAGCTGGGATATCCGGAAACGCCGGAAGTCGGAGGTCTCGATGAGCTGGGGCGCGACGTGGTCGCCGTCGAACGCGGTGTAGGTGGCCCGGTAGGTCGGGCCGCCGTTGTCGGGGACGACGCGGACGAAGCGGGCGTCCTCCATGCCCCGCGCCTCCGAGGGGCCGCGCGGCCACAGCACCCGCTCGGCGATCGTCGACCGCGACGAGAACGCGATCTCGTAGCTGCAGCGGGCGATGCGTCGCGCGCGGTCCGCGGTGCGGGCGCCGCCGTGCCTGGTGACCCGCTGCCTCGTCAAGGCCTCGACGGCCCGGTCCAACTCCTGCTCACCGAACCGGTCGGGGAGGCTTCCGACGAGGAACGACGCGCTCTCCGCATCGGAGCCGTCCTCGGCGAGCGCCGCCGCGAACAGCACCCTGTCGTGGACGGCCGGCCCGGTGCGGCCGGTCTCGATGTGTGGACCGGGGGCGTCCAGGGACAGTTCGCGTCCGCGACCGAGGACACCGGTGCGGAACTCGATCGACGACAGGTGACCCTCGCCGACCGCGCGCAAGGACATGACGAACCGGACGTGGCCCTCGGGCAGACCGGACTGGTCGGGATGCGCCACGACCGACGGGTTGAACAGCGCGGCTGCTTCGATCGAGTACTCGTGGGTGAACCACGCCCCGATCAGCATCCGCCGTTCCTCGCTCGACGCGTCGCGGTCGGGCACCCGGTGGGCGATCTCCTCGTAGTGGGCCGCCAGCACGCCCTGCAGATCCCGGTGCCGGCCCGCGTAGCGGGCGAGAACGCCCCGCAGCGTGGAGCGGACCTCTGCTTCGGGGAGCGCGCGGATCCGCGCCAACACGCCGGTGGCCCGGGACTCGGTCGCTCCCACGAGCTCGTGGCCGGGGACGAACAGCCGGGCCAGCACGCGCGCCGGGTCCGCCGTCAGCGCGGCGTCGAGGCGCGTCACCATGCCGGCCGTCATGCCTGCGCCCCCAGGAGCGCCCGGGCCTGCTGCAGGGTCGACATCAGGGCCAGGGTGGACTCCGCGCCCTGGTTCTCGTTGCGCCCGTAGCGCTCAAGGCCGTCGCAGCCGCCTCCGCTGACGGGGTCGTACAGGGACTTCGCCGTGTCGTTGGCGCCGAGGAACCAGTCGGCGGAACGGGATATCCCGTCGAGCCAGCGCTGCTCACCGGTGATGCGGTGAGCCCGCGCGCAGGCATCGGCGAGCGCGGCCGCCTCGATCGGCTGCTGGTCGTAACCCGCCCCGCGGTCGCGTGGCCCGCGGCCGGCCGCGGGAACCAGCGAGAGGTGGCCGTGGCGGGTCTGCAGCTCGATCAGCCAGGCGAGCAGCCCCAACCCGTCGATGATCATCGCGGACACGCCCAACGCGTCACCCGCCACCAGCAGCGCCTCGGGCAGCACGGCGTTGGCGTAGGTCAGGCGTGGTTCCGGCCAGGGCCAGTCCGCTCGGGGAGCGGGCCGCCCGATCGCGACGGCGGCGGCGGCGAGCAGGTCCAGCGCGCCGACATGGGTCGGTTGGATGGAGAGCACCTCCGCGGCGCCGAGCGTTGCGAAGGCCATGGTGCGGGGCGACGGCGAACGCCACCGCGCACCGCGCTCGAACGCGGCGAGCGCGCGCGGGTCCCGGGCGGCTGTGCCGAGCGCCCAGAGCGCGCGACCCCAGCAGTCCTCGACACAGGGTGCGCCCCGGAAACGCAGGTCGGTGCCCCGGCGGTTGCGGAACCGGCCGTCGTCGTCCTGTGCGGCGAGCACGAACGACAGGTAGTGCTCGCGGAGGTCGTCGTGCGCGGGCCCGCTCTCGCGCGAGACGACCACCAAGGCCCTGGCCACGTCGTCGAGGCAGTAGCCGTGCTCGCGCCGCGGCGTGGTGCCGCGGGCGTGCTCGTAGACACCGCCGGCGTCGGTGAGGCGCCTCAGGTGGGTGAAGGGTGGCGAAGGGATGTGGTCGTACCGGGTGGGCGCACCGATCGACACGCTCACGACGTGACCCGCACCGGTGCGGTGACGAGCGACTCCGCGATCTGCCGGTAGCGGGAAGCGACAGCGCCCCACAGCAGGCCCGGGGCCTTCGAGGCCGCTCGTTCCGCCATTCCGTCGGCCAGCTCCGGCTCGCCGAGCGCCCGGCGCAGTGCGGCCTCCAACGCGACGGGGTCGCGTTGCGGCACCACGAGCCCGGTCCCGTCGCCCAACAGCTCGACGGCGTGCGGGAACGCGGTGGAGACGACGGGACGGCCCGCAGCCACCGCTTCGATGAGCACGCCGGAGGTCACCTGCTCGTGCGAGTCGTAGGGCAGGAGGACGACATCGGCCAGCTGCACGAGCGCGGCGAGCTCGCCGACCTCGAGGTACCGGTCGTCCAGCTCCACGACGTCGGCCACGCCCCGGTTGTGCGCCCGCAGCACCAGGCTCTGCCGGTACTCCTCGCCGTCGCGCTCGAGCACCTTGGGATGCGTCTTGCCGATGACGAGGTAACGGGGTCGCAGGTCGCGCAGGCCCGGCAGCGAGTCGATCGCCCACTCGATGCCCTTTCCCGGTCCCAACAGACCCCAGGTCAGGACGAGGGGGCGATCGGTCGCGAGCCGTTCGGCCCGGGCCGCCTCGGTGTCGACCGGACCGTGGTCGATCGCGCCGTGCGGGATGACGACGACGGCGTCGGGGTCGGCGCCGTAGCTCGCCACCAGCCGCTGCCGCGCGGTCTCGGTCATGGTCACGACGACGTCGGCCGACTCGACGAGCCAGCGCAGGATGCGCCGCTGCCGCGGGGTGGGCTCCTTGAGCACGGTGTGCAGCACGATGATCGTCGGCACCGTCAGGCCCGCCACGATGTCGATCACGTCGCAGCCGTCGGCGCCGCCGTAGATCCCGTACTCGTGCTGGACCACGACGGCCCCGAACCCGTTCAGGTGCAGCGCCGCCTCGGCGGCGCTGCCGGCGGATCCGTTCACCACGTGCGCCGCGACCTCGGCCCCGGGATGCGACTCGGCCCGGTCGACGACCCGGACGATCCCGGCGGTCCCCGGCCGGCGGTTCAGCTGCTCGGCGAGGGCGGAGCTGAACGTCGCGAGCCCGCACTGAGTCGGGGGATAGGTGCTGAGGATCCCGATCGTCGCCGGTCGCGACGCGTCGCCGGGCAGGCGGGGAGCCGGTACCGGGGGTCGCTGGATCGTGGTGGGCACAGGTGCTCCTGACGTCGACGGAAGGTGCGGGCGCCGCGGGTGTGCCACGCCGTCGGGACGGCGGTGGCACCGGCGGGTCGAACGTCGTTCGCTCGGGACGGCTGCGAGGACGGCTGCGAGGCGGGCCGGCTCAACGAGCCCTGTGCGCGGACGCCGGCGCGTCACCGACGCAGACGCATCCCCGGCTCAGCGCGCCGGCGATCGTCGCCGTGCAGAACCTGGTGCCGATCGGGTCGTGCGCATCCCGGTCGTGCGGACATGCGGCACAGCGGAGATCCGTGCCGCCCTCGGGAGCAGACGTGGTGGACGACGTGGACAGTGCCCGTGGGGCATCGGTCGGAGAAATGCGCTGTTCCTGACTCATGTGGTGGCGGACCCGGATCCCCGGGTGTGCAGGTCAGGCGAGTGGGAGTGCGGCCACTGCGGTGCGGCTACTGCTCGGGCCGGCGGGCGCGGCGAGGCACTCCGAGCGTGATGCGCCGGCCGCTCATCGGAGCCACCCCCTGTCCTCGACCCTACGGCAACGCCTGCGTGCGGATCCGGGCAGCTCACGTCGCCGCGCGCCGTCGCCGGGCGAGGAGTTGTGCGGTGAGGCGCCCGGAACCGCACTACGGCTCCATCACGTCCAACAGGCCTTTCAAGGGCGACGACGCGTTGTCCCGGCGCCAGATCGCCGCCAGTTCCAGCCGGGGTGCCGCGTCGGTCAGGGGGCGGAGGAGCACGCCGTGCCTGCGTAGCGCGGTTGCCGAGGACGGGACCACCGCGAGGCCGGTTCCGGCGGCCACCAGGCCCAGCACGGTCTGGATGAGCCACACGCCGCGTTGGGCGATCCGGGGTGTGACGCCGGCGTCGGTGAACAGGGCGGTGACTGCGGCGTGCAGCCCGGGCACGTCGTGCCGTTCCGGCAGGACGAAAGGTTCGTCCGCGACGTCGGCGAGGGAGATCGCGCGCGCCGCCGCGGCGGGGTGTGCCTCGGGGAGGGCGAGGAGGAGTTCCTCGGAGGCGAGCCGGCGCTGGTCGAGGTCCGGGTCGGAGACGGGCAGGTAGAGCACGGCCAGGTCGAGGCGGCGGTCGTGCACGGCCCGCAGCAGCGCGTCGGGGGCCATCTCGCGCAGGGTCAGCTCGACGGCCGGGTGCGTGGCGCGGAACTCACGCAGCAGGTCGGCGAGCACGCCGTTGATCGCCGAGGGGACGAACCCGACGGCGAGCCTGCCGACGGTCCCGTCCCCGACGCTGCGCACCATCCGCACGGTCTCGTCGAGGTCGGTGAGCAGCCGGCGGGCCTCCGGCAGCAGGGCTGCGCCCGCGGCGGTGAGCCGGATGGTGCGGCGCGAGCGGTCGAAGAGCGGCGTGCCGATCTCCTTCTCCAGGAGGGCGATCTGCTGGCTGAGCGGGGGTTGGGCCATGTGCAGACGCTGGGCGGCGCGGGTGAAGCTCAGCTCCTCCGCGACCGCCACGAAGTAGCCGAGCCGCCGGTAGCGCACGGAGCAGATCCTATATCCGGATCGTTTTGTTCCAGAGCAAGTAGATGTTGGACATATGAGTGGAGGCCGTGGTCAGCTCGGCGCATGTCCACACTCGCCGACCGGGTCACCGTCGACTCAGCCGTTCTCGATGTCGCCGAGGCGGTCTCACGGATCGAGGACGGCGCCACGCTCATGGTCGGCGGCTTCGGCCTCGTCGGCGCCCCGCTCACGCTGATCGAGGGCCTGCTCGCGCACACGACCGCCGGGAACCTGACGATCATCAGCAACAACCTCGGCGAGCCGGGCCGCGGCCTGGGCAGGCTGCTCCTCGAAGGCCGGGTCCGCAAGGCCGTCGGTTCCTACTTCACCAGCAACCCCGACGTCGTGGCGGCGTACCAGGCCGGGAAGCTGGAGATCGACCTGCTGCCGCAGGGCACCCTCGCCGAGGCGATCCGGGCCGGCGGCGCGGGCATCGGCGGTTTCTACACCCGCACCGGGTGGGGCACCTCGCTCGGCGAGGGCCGCGAGGAGCGGACGATCCGCGGCGAGCCGCACATCTACCAGGAGAGCCTGCGGGCCGACGTCGCGCTCGTGCGGGCGCGGGCGGCCGACGAGCTGGGCAACCTCGTCTACTCGAAGACCGCCCGCAACTTCAACCCGGACATGGCGACCGCCGCCGACCTGGTGATCGCCGAGGTCGACGAGGTGGTGCCCGTCGGGGCCCTCGACCCGGAGGCCATCGTGACCCCGCACCTGTTCGTCGACGCTGTGGTTCTCAGCGACACGGTCGTGCTGAGCGGAGCCGCGCGATGACCGACATCCAGAACCGGATCGCCGCCCGCGTCGTCCCGCACATCCGGCCCGGCGCGGTTGTCAACCTCGGCATCGGCATCCCCACCCTCGTCGCCGACCACCTGCCATCCGGCCACGCCGCCCACCTGCAGACCGAGAACGGCCTGCTCGGTGTCGGTCCGACCCCGGCACCGGACCAGGTGGACCCCGATCTCGTGCACGCAGGCAAGCAGCCGGTCACCGCGCGGCCCGGCGCCTCCTACTTCGCCAGCTCGGCGTCGTTCGGCATGATCCGCGGCGGGCACGTCGAGGTCGCGGTGCTCGGGGCCCTGCAGATCGACGCGGCCGGCCGGATCGCGAACTGGGCCATCCCCGGCAAGCCGGTGCTCGGCGTCGGCGGCGCGATGGACCTGCTCGTCGGCGCCCGGACCGTGGTGGTGGCCACCACGCACACCGCGAAGGACGGCTCGCCGAAGATCGTGCCGGAGTGCACGTTCCCGCTCACCGCCCAGCGGCCGGTGGACGTCGTCGTGACGGAGGCGGCGACGTTCCGCACGGATGCCGCGGGCCTGGTGCTCGTCGACCTGGCCGCCGGGACCGGCGTCGACTGGGTCCGCGCCCACACCGCAGCGCCGTTCCGGGTCGAGCTGGAGGACGGCCTGCTGCCGCAGGCAGGCCACTGAACGCCTAATTCGGTCGCATTTCGCCATCGGCCTGGCCAGCATGAAACCCCTCGCGTGAGGGGGAAATCGAATGGCTGCGCCGCGGCGCAAAACGGCGGTGCTGCTCGCGCTGCGCTACTACGGGCGTGAGCTCGCCCGCAACCGACGGGTCGCCGCTCCGGCGCTGCTGCTGCCGGCGTTGGGAAACACCTGCCAGGCCTACATCGGCCCGCTGATCGTCGCCGCGCTCGCCGGCCGCATCGCCGGGGGAGAGGAGGTCGGCCCGGCCACCGTGCTGCTCCACGTGCTCGGGTTCGCCGCCGTGCTGCTGCTGGCCGAGGGGTTGTGGCGCGTCGGCGTGCACTGCCTGAACCGGACCGACGGCCGCGGGATCGAGAACCTGTACGTGATCGGCATGAACGAGCTGCTCGCGAAGGACGCGGCGTTCTTCCACGACAACTTCGCGGGTTCGTTGACGAAACGGGTGCTCAGCTTCGCCGCGCGGTTCGAGGAGTTCGTCGACACGCTCGCGTTCTCCGTCATCGCCAGTTTCGTGCCGCTGGTGTTCGCGTCGGTGGTCCTCTGGCAGTACGACCCGATGCTGGTCGTCGTCCTGGTGAGCCTCATCGTGGTGACCGCGCTGGTCATCGCCCCGCTCGTGCGGCGGCGTCAGGCGCTGGTCGACCAGCGGGAGGCCGCCATCGCTCGGGTGTCCGGCCACGTCGCCGACAGCTTGATGAACATGGAGACGGTGCGTGCCTTCGCCGCCGAGGAGCGCGAGGCTGCCGAGCACAAGACCCGCGTCGCCGAGCAGCGCAGGCTCTCCATCAGGTCGTGGGACTACGCCAACCTGCGCATCGACACGGTCGTCGCGCCGATGTACGTGCTCACCAATGCGCTCGGTCTGTTCGTCGCCATCGGCCTCGGCGGCGGCCAACTCGGCGTGGAGGCCATCATCGTGACGTTCACCTACTACTGGAGCGCCACGCGGGTGATGTTCGAGTTCAACCAGATCTACCGGCGGCTGGAGAGCTCGATGACCGAGGCCGCCCAGTTCACCGAGCTGCTGCTCACCCCGCCGACGGTGTGCGACCCGGTGTCCCCGGAGCCGCTGCGCGCCACCGCGGCAGACGTGCGGTTCGAGCAGGTGACGTTCGCCCACGACGGCGGTGCGCCGCTCTTCACCGGCCTCGATCTGGTGGTCCCCAGCGGCACGAAGATCGGGCTCGTCGGGCGTTCCGGCGGCGGGAAGAGCACCCTCACCAAGCTGCTGTTGCGGCTGATGGACGTCCACGGCGGGCGCATCCTGGTCGGCGGGCAGGACATCTCCCGGATCAGCCAGGCCGACCTGCGGAGCCTGATCTCCTACGTACCGCAGGACCCTGCCATGTTCCACCGGACCCTGCGCGAGAACATCGCGTTCGGGCGGCCGGGGGCGAGCGAGGCGGAGATCCGCCGCGCCGCCGAGGCCGCGCACGTCACCGAGTTCGTCGACGGGCTGCCCGACGGGTTCGACACGGTCGTGGGGGAGCGCGGGATCAAGCTGTCGGGCGGCCAGCGCCAGCGGGTGGCCCTCGCCCGCGCCATCCTGCGGGACGCGCCGATCCTGCTGCTCGACGAGGCCACCAGCGCCCTGGACTCGGAGAGCGAGGTCCTCGTCCAGCACGCGCTGTGGCGGCTCATGGAGGACCGCACCGCGCTCGTCGTGGCCCACCGGCTCAGCACCGTGGCGCGGATGGACCGGCTCGTGGTGCTCGACGGCGGCCGGATCGTCGAACAGGGCAGCCACGCGGAGCTGCTCGCGGCGCAGGGCGCCTACGCGGCACTGTGGGAGCACCAGTCCGGAGGCTTCCTCGACGACGTCGATGCGGTCGACGACCTCGACGACGTCGACGACCTCGACGACGTCGACGACCTCGACGCGGTCGGCGCCGACCGGCCCTGAGACAGGAGGTCGACCGTGCCCATCGACCAGGCTCTCCTCGAGGAGGAGACGATCGACCTGGTGCGGGACCTGATCCGCATCGAGAGCGTCAACACCGGCGACCCCACCACGATCGGCGACGGCGAGGCGTGCGCCGCGCGGTACGTGGCCGAGCGGCTGGCCGAGGACGGGATCGAGTCCGAGTACGTGGAGCCGTCCCCCGGACGCGGCAACGTCGTCGCCCGGATCGCGGGCGGCGACCCGTCGGCAGACGCCCTGGTCGTGCACGCACACCTGGACGTGGTGCCGGCGAACGCCGCCGACTGGTCCGTGCCGCCCTTCGCCGCCGAGGTGCTCGACGACGGCCGGCACGGCGAGGTCCTGTACGGCCGCGGTGCCGTCGACATGAAGGGGTTCGCGGGCACCGTCGTCGCGGTGGCGCGGGCACTGCGCCGTGCCCGGGTGGTGCCGCGCCGGGATCTCGTCCTGGCGTTCTTCGCCGACGAGGAGGCGGGCGGCGAGTGGGGGGCGAAGTGGCTGGTGGAGAACCGGCCGGACCTGTTCTCGGGCGCCACGGAGGCGGTCGGCGAGGTCGGCGGCTTCTCGGTACCGGTGCCCGGCACGGCGCAGCGGGCCTACCTGCTCGCCACCGCGGAGAAGGGCGTCGGCTGGGGGATCCTGCGGGCGCGCGGGGTGGCCGGGCACGCCTCCCGCCCGACGCGCGACAACGCGGTGGCGCGGATCGCGCGGGCGGTCGCAGCGGTGCACGACCACGAGTTCCCGGTGCGGAGCACCGAGGCGACGGCGGCGTTCCTCGCCGCGTTCGGTGAGCTGACCGGGCGTGACCTCACCGGTGACGGCTCCGACCTCGAGCGCGAGCTCGCCGGGCTCGGGTTCGTCGGCGACATCGTCAGGGCCGGCCTGCGTAACACCGCCACCCCGACGGTCCTCTCGGCGGGCGACAAGGCCAACGTGATCCCCGGCGAGGCGGTCGCCGAGATCGACACGCGGATCCTGCCCGGCAGCGAGGGCGCCGTCGAACGCGAGGTGGAGCGGCTCGTCGGGGACGGCGTCTCGGTCGAGTGGAGGTCGATGCCGCCGATCGCGGCACCCGCCGACGGGGCGCTGGTCCGGGCCCTGCGCGCCGCGGTGGCCGCGGAGGACCCCGACGGGGTCGTGGTGCCGTACCTCCTGCCCGCATCCACCGACAACAAGAACCTCTCGCGGCTCGGGATCGCCGGGTACGGGTTCACGCCGCTGCGCGTGCCGGACGACTTCGACGTCTTCGGCATGTTCCACGCGGTCGACGAACGGGTGCCGCTGTCGGCGCTGCGGTTCGGCGCACGGGTGACCGCGCGGATCCTCGCGACGGCGTGATCGAGCACAGCAAGATCGGACCTTCCCACCGGACAGGGCGTCGGTAGCGTCCCGGCCATGACACGAGCCAGGGTCTGGCTGATCACCGGCGCCTCTTCCGGCTTCGGGCAAGCGCTCGCGACGGCGGCGGTGGCCGCGGGCGACACGGTGGTCGGCGCGGCGCGGCGCACGAACCGCCTCCCGGACGGCGTCGAGGCGGTCGAGCTCGACGTCGCCGACGCGGCCGCGGGCAAGGCCGTCGTCGACGGCGTCGTGGATCGGCACGGCCGGCTCGACGTGCTGGTCAACGCCGCGGGCCTCGCCTTGATCGGTGCGGCCGAGGAGACCACCGAGGCCGAGCTGCGCGATCTCATGGACGTGCACTTCTTCGGGCCCGTCGCGCTCACCCGCGCCGCGCTGCCCCACCTGCGTGTCCAGGGCGGCGGCGCGATCGTGCAGTTCAGCAGCCTCGGCGGGCGTCTGTCGTTCCCCGGGGTCGGCGCCTACAGCGCCACGAAGTTCGCGCTGGAAGGCTGGTCCGAGGCGTTGGCGGCCGAGGTCGGCCCGCTCGGCATCCGCGTGCTGATCGTCGAGCCCGGCGCATTCCGGACCGGTCTGCACGGGGGTGGCATGCGGATGAGCGAGCCCATCGCCGCCTACGAGGACATCGTCGGGCCGGTGCGGAAGATGCAGCGGGACTTCGACGGCACGCAGCCGGGCGACCCCGCCAAGGCCGCGGCCGCCATCCTCGACGCGCTGGACGCCGAGGAACCCCCGCTGCGCCTGGCCCTCGGCAACGACGCCGCCGACGCGATCGCGGCGTCCATGGAGTCGAACGCAGCGGAGCTCCGTGCCTGGGAGCACGTCACCCGCAGCACCGATCTGTAGGGACTCACCTGCGGAGGGCCTTGCGGGCCAGCCAGTTCCCCACCAGCTGGGCCAGCTGCACGATCAGGACGATGATCACCACGGTGACCAGCGTGACCGTCCAGTTGAACTGCTGGTAGCCGTAGCTGATGGCGAAGTCGCCGAGCCCGCCGCCGCCGACGTATCCCGCCATGGCCGACATGTCCACGACGCCGATGAAGATGAACGTGTAGCCCAGGATCAGCGGCCCCAGTGCCTCCGGGATCAGGACGCTCCAGATGATCCGGAAACGGCTCGCGCCCATCGCGCGGGCGGCCTCGATCACGCCGGGGTCGACCGAGATGAGGTTCTGCTCGACGATCCGGCCGATCACGAACGTCGCCATCGCCGACATCGGGAACAGCACGGACTGGGTGCCGATCGTCGTGCCCATCACGAGCAGCGTGAGCGGCCCGATCGCGGTGATGAAGATGATGAACGGGATCGGGCGGATGATGTTCACGAGCACGTTGAGCAGCCCGAACAGCGGGCCGTTCTGCAACAGGCCGCCGCGACGCGTCGCGTAGAGGGCCACGCCGAGCACGAGGCCGAGTGCCCCGGCGATGAGCATCGTCCAGAAGACCATGTAGACGGTCTGCTGGAACGACAGCCACAGGACGGGGGACAGGGTCGCCCAGTCGGTCATGAGCGCACCACCTGCGCGAGCTCCTCGACGTGGGTGTGCGTGCGCAGCTCGGCGATCAGCGCGTCGATCGCGGGGTCGGCGCCGGCGAGCTCGAGTGTGATGCTGCCGAACGGCTTGTCGGCGAGCTCGCGGATCCCGCCGTAGATGATCGTGCTGCGCACGTCGTGGCCGGCGATCACCTCGGACACCGCGGTACGGACGGCCGGGTCGTCGCGGATCCCGACGGTGACGATCCGGCCCGGGAAGTGCTCGCGCAGCCGGACGAGGGTCTCCTCGGACGGCCGGTCGTGCAGCACGCTGTGCACGAAGCGGCGGGTGGCCGGCTCGCGCGGGTCGCTGAACAAGACGGGGCCGCGCTCGATCACCCGGCCCTGCTCCATCACCGCGACGGTGTCGCAGATCGAGCTCACGACGTCCATCTCGTGGGTGATGACGACGATCGTGGTGCCCAGCTCCCGGTTGATCCGCTTGAGCAGCGCGAGGACGTCCTTGGTGGTCTCCGGGTCGAGCGCGCTGGTGGCCTCGTCGGCGAGCAGGATCCGCGGCGACGTGGCCAGCGCGCGGGCGATGCCCACCCGCTGCTTCTGCCCGCCCGACAGCTGGCTCGGGAACTGGCGGGCCTTCTCGGCGATCCCGACGAACTCCAGCAGCTCGGCCACCCGTTCGCGGCGCCGCTCGCGCGACCAGCCCGCGATCCGCAACGGGTAGCCGACGTTGCCTGCGACGGTGCGCGAGGAGAACAGGTTGAACTGCTGGAAGATCATCCCGACCTCCCCGCGCAGCTCGCGCAGCCCGCGCTCGCCGAGCTCCCCGGTCACCCGGCTGCCGACGGTCACCGTGCCCTCCGTCGGCAGCTCGAGTGCGTTGATCATGCGGACGAGCGTGCTCTTCCCGGCCCCGGAGTGGCCGATGACGCCGGTGATCTCCCCGTCCTCGACGTCGAGATCGACGCCGTCGACGGCACGCACCTCCTGGCCGCGTCCGGACGGGAAGACCTTGCTCACTCCGCGGAAGGAGATCAGCGGTGCCACGGCTCAGGAACCCGCCGCGCGGATGTCGTTCTCGATCTGGTCGGTCGTGGCCTGCAGGTCGGCGACGTCGTTCGTCTTGAAGACGCCGGTGTCGCCGAGGTCGGCGCGGATCGCGGCCTCGACCTCGGGGTCGTGGTACAGCGCCGCCAGCTCCAGGTAGGCCGGGTTGTCCTTGTCCTCGGCCCGGGCGACGAAGGCGTTGATGTAGGGCTTGGACGACTCGCTGTTCGGGTCGTCGGCGAAGATCCGCTGCTGGACGGTGAGGTTCGCCGCCGTGGCGTAGTTGTTGTTCACGATCGCGGCGTCGACGCTCGGCAGGTTGGCCGCCGTCTGGGCGGCGTCGACCGGCACGACCTCCACCTTGGCGGACTCGATCTCGTTCGGCGTCGACAGCGAGTTGCCGCCGCCGCGCAACGTGATCAGCCCGGCGGCCTGCAGGACCAGCAGCGCGCGTGCCTGGTTGGTCGGGTCGTTCGGGATGACGATCTGACCGCCCTGGGGGATCTGGTCGACCGACGTGTGCTTCGTCGAGTACAGCGGCAGCGGGTATACCGCCGTCGCCCCGATCGGCACGAGGTCGTCGTTGTTCTTGACGTTGTAGTTCGCCAGGTACAGCAGGTGCTGGAACTGGTTGAGCTGCAGCTGGCCCTGCGACAGGGCCGGGTTGGGCTGGTTGTAGTCGGTGAAGTTGACGAGGTTGACCGTGATGCCCTTGGCAGCGGCCTTCTCCTTGTAGACGTTCCAGTAGTTCTCACCGGCGTCGGTGACGCCGATGGAGACGACCTGGCCGGAATCACCGCTCGACGGTGCGGAGCCCGGTGCCGCGCACGAGGCCGCGAGCACGGCGAGCGGTAGCGCCAGCAGGACGGCGCGGGTCAGGCGCGAGAAGCGCGACATGGGGTGGTGGTCCTTTCGGGGGCACGGTCATCTGCGCTGGGTCGCGGGCGGGGCTCACGCCCCGAGGCCGGCGATCTGATCAGGCGCGCAGGCTCAGCGGAGGCGAAAGCCCCATATACAGCACGGACGACAGCAGCCATCGACGGGCGGACGGGGCAGGCCGCCAGGGCACCTGATCGGGTACGGGGAACGGGGGAAACCTGATCCCACGCCGTTCCCGACGGGCGCGGCCGTCGGACCGCCCTTGCCCGTCACGATCAGCCACGATACACCACCCGTTCGGGCTAGCCGTCCCTCCGGCCGGGGAGGAGCGCGGCGACGGCGGGCACGGACGCTGCGGTGGTCACGCCCGGCGGGCGAACAGCTCGTTGAGCTCGGTCTGCGGGATCTGCTGGTGGGCGAAGGTGATCGTGCCGCTGTCCCGCAGCTCACGGGCGCTCTCGCGGACGAAGCCGAGGGCGGCGCGGGCGATGCTGCCGCCGAGGCTGATGCGCGCGACGCCGACCGACCGCAGCGCCGCGACCGTGAGGCTGGTGGCGCCCAGCCCCATCACGACGTTGAGCGGGCCGTCGATCTCGCGCGCGAGCGTGGCGACCGCGTCGAGCTCGTTCACACCCGGGACGTACAGGCAGTCCGCTCCCGCCTCGCGGTAGCGGTTGGCGCGGCGGATCGAGTCGGCGAGCTCGCCCGGCGGCCGGAGCAGGAGCCCGTCCGTGCGAGCGGTGAGGACGAAGTCGTGCCGGCCGATTGCCTCTCGCGCCGCGGCGATGCGCTCCACGGCGAGCTCCTCGTCGTACAGCGAACCGCCCGCGAAGTCCTCGATGTTGCCGCCGGCGAGGCCGGCGTCGAGCGCGAGCCGGATGGTCTCGGCGACGGCCTCGGGAGCGTCGCCGTAGCCGGCTTCGAGATCGCCGTTGACCGGGACGTCGACCGCCGCGGTGATCTGCCGGATCCGGTCGAACATCTCGCCTCGGGAGACGGCCGTCGCGTGCTGCGGGATCCCGTGGTCCGCCTTCCCGAGTGAGAACGCGATCCCGGCGCTGGTCGTCGCGATCGCCGCGAACCCCGCCTCCGCCAGCACGATCGCGCTCCCGGCATCCCAGGCGTTCGGCATCACGAAGGTGCGGTCGTGGAGGTCTCGGAAGGCGGCTGAACGTCCCATGCCGTCGACGGTAGGTCTGCGGGCGGCATTTGCCCAATGCATACTGCTGACCAATGCCATCAGCAACTTGCATGGGGGGCGCCATGGAGATCGAAGCGCTGCGCACCTTCATCGCGATCCACCGATCCGGGACGGTCACCGGGGCGTCGGCCGCCCTGTTCCGCTCCCAGCCGGCCGTGAGCAGGCGGCTCGCGCTGCTCGAGAAGGAACTGGACGTTCCGCTGTTCGAGCGCGTGCCCGGCGGGGTCGTGCTGAGCGAGGCCGGACGCGCGCTGCTGCCGTTCGCCGAGGCCGTGCTGGCGAGCGTGCAGGACGCGGAGGCGGCCGTGCGTGCCGTGCGGTCGGAGGACAGCGGCCCCGTGACGGTCGCACTGGTCGGGACGCTGGCCAGCACGAACCTCACCTCGGTGCTGCGACGGTTCGCACAGCGGCACCCGGACGTCGAGCTGACCCTGCGCACGGCCACGAGCAAGGAGGTGAGCGACCTCGTGCGCCGCGCCGACGTCACCGTCGGTCTCCGGTACTCCGCGGATCCGGCTCCCGAACTGGAGTGCGAGACGCTGTACACCGAGCGAATGGTGATCGCCGCTTCCCCTGAGCGCGCGGGCACGCCGATCGCCGCGTTGAGCGCGCTCGCGGGGGAGCGGTGGCTCGCCTTCCCGGAACGTCCCGGTGAGGCATCCGGCGCCTCCGTGCGCCGGGTCATGGATGCGGCAGGCGTGGCGGAGAGCCAGATCCTGCGCATCGACAGCCTGACCGCCCAGAAGCGGCTCGTCGAAGCGGGGTTCGGGATCGCGCTCGTGCCCGAAAGCAGCATCCAGGAGGAGCTTTCCGCGGGTTCGCTCGTCGCGCTCGACGTCGGCGATCTCGAAGTCAGCGTGCCGGTCACGCTCGTGACGAGGTGCGGCGGCTACCTCTCGGCCGCCACCCGGACCTTGCTGGCGGAACTGCGGCGGGCGTGACCCGCGCTCGCCGACTGGACGTAGCGCCAGGCGCGGCCGCGGCGTAGGACTGACACGTCCACCACGCAGGCCAGACTCGACGAGGAGCTGGACATGCCTGACACGCCGCAAGACGTCCTCGCGTTGGCGCAGGAGAATGGTGCGCGGATCGTGGATCTCCGGTTCTGCGACCTCCCGGGGCTGATGCAGCACTTCTCCATCCCGGTCGAGGAGCTCACCGAGGAGGGGTTCGAGACCGGCTACGGCTTCGACGGCTCCTCGATCCGCGGGTTCCAGGAGATCCACGAGTCGGACATGCTGCTCATGCCGGACCCGGCGACGGCCGTGATGGACCCGTTCCGGGACGTGCCGACGCTGCAGATCCACTGCTTCGTCGCCGACCCCGTGACGCAGGCGAGCTACTCGCGCGACCCGCGCTACATCGCCAAGAAGGCGGAGGACCACCTGCGCGAGACCGGGCTCGCCGACGTCTCCTACTGGGGTCCTGAGCTGGAGTTCTACATCTTCGACGGGGCGCGGTTCGACCAGAACCAGCACGAGGGCTACTACCACATCGAGTCGGTCGAGGGCGTCTGGGCGTCGGGGCAGCCGGGGAGCCGCGGCTACCGTCCCCGCTACAAGGAGGGCTACTTCCCGGTGCCCCCGATGGACCAGCACCAGGACCTGCGCAGCCTGATGGTCCTGACGCTCATGGACCTGGGCATTCCCATCGAGGTCCAGCACCACGAGGTCGGCACCGCGGGCCAGGCCGAGATGGACATGCGCTTCTCGTCGCTGCTGGCCATGGCCGACAATGTCATGAACTACAAGTACGTGGTCAAGAACACGGCCTGGAAGGCGGGGAAGACGGCCACTTTCATGCCGAAACCGGTCTTCGACGACAACGGCTCGGGAATGCACGTCCACCAGTCGCTGTGGAAGAACGGCCAGAACCTCTTCTACGACGAGTCGGGCTACGCCGGGTTCAGCGACATGGGCCGCCACTACATCGGCGGGATCCTCGCGCACTCGCCCGCGCTGCTGGCGTTCTGCGCACCGACCACGAACTCCTACCGCCGCCTCGTCCCCGGCTTCGAGGCGCCGATCAACCTCGTCTACTCGCAGCGCAACCGCTCGGCGTGCGTCCGCATCCCGATGTACACCCAGAGCGCCAAGGCCAAGCGCCTCGAGTACCGCTGCCCCGACCCCACGGCGAACCCCTACCTGGCGTTCACCGCGATGCTGCAGGCCGGCCTCGACGGGATCCGGAACAAGATCGAGCCGCCGGACCCGGTCGACCGGGACCTCTACGAGCTCACGCCCGAGGAGGCCACCGACCTCAAGCAGGTGCCGGGGTCACTCGAAGCGGTACTGGACGCGCTGGAGGCCGACCACGAGTTCCTGCTCGAAGGCGGCGTCTTCACCGAGGACCTCATCGAGACCTGGCTCGACTACAAGCGGACCAAGGAGCTCGACCAGATCCGCCTGCGCCCGCACCCGTGGGAGTTCATGCTCTATTACGACCTCTGACGACGGACGGTGTGGGCTCAGCTCTCGCACCCGTTGTCCGCTCACGCACCGGCTTCCGTCGGCGCCACCCATCGAACGGGATGCGTCAGGCACGACGGGATGCGCCGACCGAGACCTCCCCGCCGGGACCCTCGCCGCATGGTGGTGGTCAACGAACAAGCATGTGCCGCGCACCGGCCACAAGACAGGCGATCCCGATTGCCGCCCACGCGGCATGCCACACGATGCGCGGGATCAACGTGCGTGACGCAAGGAGGTGTGCGTCGCTCCTGTCCCCCCGACTCAACGCGATCGTCGAGTAGTAGACGCCGCCGATCAGCATCCACCACACCATTCCGACCGCCACCGCGGCGTGAACATAGGCCGTGCCCGCAAGAGCCGCCCATCCAACGCCGATCACCGCCAGTAGTGTGACCACGTTTGCGAGCGCGTTCGCGGCCTGGAAGAAGCTCCAGATCAGAAGGAACAGCGAGGCCCAGACGACCGCCCATGCGTTGCCGTGTCCAATGGCTGCCGCACCCCCGAGCCCGAGGAGACATGGTGTGGGATAGCCGGCGAAGGTGGTGAGGAGGTCGCTGACGCTCCAGTGGTATCGGATGAGTTCAGTCGCACCGCCCCCGCCGTCCTTGAGCGTGAAGCCCCTGTGTCCGCGGAACGTGAGCACCGCCATGGCCATGTGTCCGCCTTCGTGCGCCACCGTGACGAGCGACCGTGCCCAGGAGTCGGTGAACACGACGAGCAGCAGCATCGCGAATCCCAACCCCCAGGCCAGCGGCTCGCCGACCACAGGGATCGCGTTCACTGCATCCAGGGTCGGATCGGTGATTTGCACGACGCCGATCACGTTGTACGTCCCCTCCTGTGCGCGGGGTCGGAGGACTCTTGCGGGAGTTCGTGACACACCGGACGGGCGAGCATGGTCGTACATGGCGTCGCCGACGATGCCCGCTGCGTTATCGACAGGTAGCGGGTTGCATCCGCTGCGTTATCGACTGACGTCGACGACGCTGTGATCGGGGAGCGCCGGGGTCGACATGCCGGTGGAGTTGCTCGGCTGACGGAAGTAGCGTGCCGTGGATCACACGGTGCCCGATGAGCGGACGGCGAACCGCAGGATCGATGCGGAACGGCAGGATCGTCGAGGTGGGGGACGACTCGTGACGCTGCACAGTTCGCATTGGGGAGCCTTCGAGGCCGTCGAGACGGCCGCCGGGCTCGAGGTCCGGCCCGATCCGACCGACCCGAATCCGGCAGACGCGCTGCTGCGCAACGTGCCGGCGATGCTGGACGAGCGGGTCAGGGTGCTGGTGCCGCACGTGCGCCGAGGGTTCCTGGAGCGGGGCGCTGGTCCGGACGAGCGGCGGGGGCACGACGACTTCGTCCCGGTCGGCTGGGAGCAGGCGCTGTCACTGGCCGCGCGTGAGCTCGACCGGGTCCGCACCGCGTTCGGCAATGCGTCGATCTTCGGCGGCTCCTACGGCTGGGGGAGCGCGGGGCGGTTCCACCACGCGCAGAGCCAGGTGCACCGGTTCCTCAACGTGCTGGGCGGCTACACCCGTTCCGTCGAGACCTACAGCCTGGGCGCCGCGCGCCCGCTGCTGCGCCGCATCGTCGGCAACGACGACCCGATCATGCGATCGACCTCGCTGTCGGTGCTGGCCGAGCACACGGAGCTCTTCGTCTGCTTCGGCGGCATCCCGGCCAAGAACGCACAGGTCAACGCGGGCGGAGTCACCCGGCACGCCACGGTCGGGCACTTGCGGCGGGCGCGGGAGCGGGGCGCCCGGTTCGTGCTGGTCTCGCCCCTGCGCGACGACCTGGTCGCCGACCTCGACGCGGAGTGGATCACGCCAGTCCCCGGCACCGACACGGCGCTGATGTTCGGGCTGGCGCACACGCTCGTCCGGAACGGCCTGCACGACGGAGATTTCCTGCGCACCCACTGCGCCGGGTTCGACGAGTGGTGGTCGTACCTGGACGGGCGGACCGACGGCGTCGTCCGCGATGCCGCGTGGGCGTCCCGGATCTGCGCCGTCCCCGAGGAGCGGATCGTCGCGCTGGCGCGGGAGATGGCCGCGCACCGCACGATGATCACGCTGAGCTGGTCGTTGCAGCGGGCGCGGTACGGGGAGCAGCCGCTGTGGACGGGCGTCGCGCTGGCCTGCGTGCTCGGCCAGATCGGGCTCCCCGGCGGTGGGGTGGGGCACGGCTACGGCGCGATGGCCGGGATCGGCGGGCCGCGGGCCGAGGGGCCGCTGCCCACGCTGCCCCAGGGGTTCAACACCGTCACGGACTTCATCCCCGTGGCGCGGATCGCCGACATGCTGCTGCACCCGGGCGACGGGTTCGACTTCGACGGCGCGCGCCTGCGGTACCCCGACATCCGGCTCGTCTACTGGGCGGGCGGCAACCCGTTCCACCACCACCAGGACCTCGCCCGGCTGCGGCGCGCGTTCGCCCGCCCGGAGACGGTGATCGTCCACGAGCAGTTCTGGACCGCGACCGCGCGCCACGCCGACATCGTGTTCCCGGCGTCCACCACCCTCGAGCGCGACGACCTCGGTTGTGCCCGCGAGAGCGACGCCCTGATCGCCATGCCACGGGTCACCGAGCCGCGGGGCGAGGCGCGGTCCGACTTCGCGATCTTCCGTGCGCTGGCCGAGGAGCTGGGCGTCGGCAAGGAGTTCGACGAGGGCCGCGACGAGTGGGAGTGGCTCGAGCACCTGTACGAGAGCTGGCGGGCCGCACTTGCCGAGGGCGGCGACCCGGGGCTCGACTTCGCCGGGTTCTGGGCGAAGGGCCGGATCGACCTCCCGCGGGTCAGCCGCGACCGCGTGCTCTACGCCGACTTCCGCGCCGACCCCGTCGCCCACCCGCTGCCGACGCCGAGCGGACGCATCGAGATCGCCTCGGCGACGATCGCGTCCTTCGGCTACGACGACTGCCCCGGCCACCCCACGTGGCTCGAGCCGGAGTTCCTGGCCGAACCCCCGGGCACGGGCCCGTTCCCGCTGTTCCTGGTCGCGAACAACCCGGCCACCCGGCTGCACAGCCAGCTCGACCACGGCGCAGGCAGCGCGGACGCGAAGGTCGCCGGACGCGAGCCGGTGCGGATGCACCCGGCCGACGCCGCCGCGCGCGGGCTCGCGGCAGGCGACGTCGTCCTCGTGGAGAGCCGGGTCGGGAGCGTCCTCGCCGGGCTGGTGCCGTCCGACGACGTCGCGCCGGGCGTGGTGCAGCTGTCGACCGGGGCCTGGTTCGACCCGAGCGCACCCGATGTCGCGACGTGCGTGCACGGCAACCCGAACGCCGTCACCACCGACATCGGCACCTCCCGGCTCGCGCAGGGGTGCACGGGCCAGCTCTCGCGGGTCGAGGTGCGCAAGGCGCCCGCGCCGCTGCCATCCGTACGGGCATTCGTGCCACCGGTCCGCATTCCGGGAGATGACGCACTGCGTGCGAAACCGGAATAGGAACCGGCCTCGCAGGCGCTGAGTGGTCCATGGCGACCTCTTTCTCCGTGACCTGGGACTACCGCTGCCCGTTCGCCCGCAATGCCCACGAGCACATCCTCACGGGCCTTGCAGCCGGCGCCGACTGGAATGTGCAGTTCCTCCCGTTCTCGCTCGGCCAGGCGCACGTGGAGGAAGGTGGGGTGAGCGTCTGGGACGACCCCTCGCAGGACTCCGGGATCCTCGCCCTGCAGGCCGGGGTCGTGGTGCGGGACTCCTACCCCGACCTCTTCCCGGCCGTGCACCGCGGCCTCTTCGCGGCCCGGCACGACGACGGGCTGCACCTGGAGGACCGGGCGGTCGTCGAGAAGGTGCTCACCGAGCACGGCGTGCCGGCAGCGGCCGTGTTCGAGCAGGTCGACTCCGGCGCCGCGCTCGCGAATGTCCGCGCCGAGCACGAGCGCTACGTCGCCTCGCACACGGTGTGGGGTGTGCCCACGTTCATCGCAGGCGACGAGGCCGTGTTCGTCCGGCTCATGGACCGCTCCCCGATCGGGAGCGAGGCCGCGCCGTCGATCAGGACCATCGACCGGGTCGTGGACCTGCTCACCGGCTGGCCGGAGCTCAACGAGTTCAAGCACACCGTCGTCCGGCGCTGAACCGTCACGACAGGGGCTTGCGGGGCAGACCGGGCGGGTTGATCTCCGAGGTGGCGACGGCCTCGCTGCCGAGGTTCCAGCGGTCCAGCACCTCGGCGTACGACCCGTTCCGGATCACCGTGTTCAGCGCCTCGTTGAGCGCGCGCACGAGCCCGTTGTCCTTGCGGGTCATGGCCGCGATGTCGGCCTTGACATCGCCCCCGCCCGACACCGACCCGACGATCCTGGTCGTGCCGCCGACGGCGACGTGGTAGGCGAGCGTCGGGTTCGGGCCCAGGTAGGCGTCGATGCGCCCGGAGTCCAGGGCGAGGTAGTAGTCGCCAGGGCTCTGGTAGTACCGGAAGTCCACGGGGGCGAGCCCGGCCGCGCGGTTCTGCTCGTCCCAGCGCAGCAGGATCTCCTCCTGGTTGGTGCCCGAACCCACCGAGATCGTGAGCCCGGCGACGTCCTTCGGCTCCGCGATCCGCTGGATCGGGGAGTCCTCGCGCACCTCGAACGACACGGTGTCGACGCGGTAGGTGGCGAAGTCGTACTTGTCCTTGCGCTCCTCGGTCACCGTGACGTTCGAGAAGCCGGCGTCGTACTGGCCGGACTCGACGGCGAGGAAGAGGTTCTCCCACGACGTCGGCTCCAGGTGCAGCTCCAGCCCGAGGACGTCGGCGACGAGATGGGCGATGTCCGGCTCGACACCGATCACGGTGGTGTCGTCGTCGGCGCGGAAGGACAGCGGGGGGTTGCCGGAGCCGGTGGTGCCGACCACGAGCCGGCCGCGGTCGCGGATCTCCTGCGGCACGAGCGCCGCGATCGCGTCCACTTTCTCGGCGCGCACCCGGTTCTGCTCTGGGCTCGTGTTCACCGTGGCGCCCGGCGGCGCGGCCCGCTGGGCGACCTGGTCCGGATCGGGGCCGGCGCACGCGACGGAGGCGAGCGTCAGCAGGACGGCGGCCAGGAGAGGGCTCCAGAACCTCGACACGTGATTTCCTCCGATGGGCTTCAGCGATGAACGCGTCAGGGATGAACTCAGTGGCGGACTGCGCCGAGGAACGCGCGAGTGCGTTCCTCTCGTGGTGCGTCGAGCACCTGGGCCGGCGGACCCTGCTCGACCACGCGGCCGGCGTCGAGGAACACCACGGTGTCGGCCGCCTCGCGGGCGAAGCCGATCTCGTGGGTGACGACGATCATGGTCGTGCCGGTGCCTGCGAGGTCGCGCATCACGTCGAGCACCTCGCCGACCAACTCCGGGTCGAGGGCCGACGTCGGTTCGTCGAAAAGCACGAGCTTCGGGCGCAGCGCGAGCGCCCGCGCGATCGCGACCCGCTGCTGCTGGCCGCCGGACAGCCGCCGCGGGTACTCGTCGGTCTTGTCGGCGAGCCCGACCCGGTCCAGCAGCTCCCGTGCGTGCGCGGTGGCAGCGGCGCGGTCGCGGCCCTGCGCCGACACCGGCGCCTCCACGACGTTCTCCAGCACCGTGATGTGCGGGAAGAGGTTGAAGCTCTGGAAGACGAACCCGATGTGCGTGCGCTGGCGCAGGATGTGCCGCTCCGACAGCTCGTGCAGCCGGTTGCCGGATCGGCGGTAGCCCATCAGCTCGCCGTCGACGAGGACGGACCCCTTGTCGACCTTCTCCAGGTGGTTGATCGCGCGCAGCAGCGTGGACTTGCCCGAGCCCGACGGCCCGAGCAGCACGGTGGCCTCGCCCCTGCGCACGGTGAGATCGATCCCGCGCAGGACTTCCAGCGCGCCGAAGCTCTTGTGGACGCCCCGCAGCTCCACCATGGGCGTACTCATGACGCGCCCCGCCGCAGGGTGGCCCGCAGCCGCTGGAGCGGGGTGGGGGGCAGTGCCCGCTGCGCGCCGCGGGCGTAGTGGCGCTCGACGTAGAACTGCGCGATGGACATGACCGTGGTGAGCGCGAGGTACCAGATGGCCGCGACGAGCAGCAGCGGGATCACCCGGCCGTTGCGCGTGTAGATCACCTGCACCTGGTAGAAGAGCTCGGACAGCGCCATGATGTAGACCACCGACGTGCCCTTGACCAGGCCGATAAGTTCGTTCCCCGCCGTCGGGACGATCGTGCGCATGGCCTGCGGCAGCTGGATCCGGCGGAACTGCCGCAGCTTCGGGATGCCCAGCGCCGCGGCCGCCTCGAGCTGGCCTGAGTCCACCGCGAGGAACCCGGCGCGCACCACCTCGGCGGCGTAGGCGGCCTGGTGCAGCGCGAGCCCCAGCACCGCCGCCGTCACGGGGCTGACCAGGTCCATCGTCCCGATCTCGACGAACGTCGGGCCGAACGGGACGCCGAACCCGATCGTCCGGTAGAGCAGCGCGAGGTTGTACCAGAAGAGCAGCTGCAGGATCAGCGGCACCGAGCGGAAGACCCAGATGTAGGTCCAGCTCACCGAGCGCAGGAGCGGGTTGGGCGACATGCGCATCACCGCGAGGACCGTGCCCAGCGCGAACCCGAGGACGATCCCCAGCACGGTGAGCTGCAACGTGAGCGCGACCGACCGCAGGATCGACGGCGCGAACAGGAACTGCCCGACCGTCGGCCAGTCCCACGCCGGGTTCGTGACCAGCGCGTTGATCGACATCGCGAGCAGCACGGCCACCACGGCCGTTGCCACCCACCGCCACGGGTGCCGGGCCGGGACGATCCGCAGCTCCTCGGCCGGGCCGTGCAGCACGGGGGCCGGCGCGACGTCCCTGGAGAGCGTCATGGCCTGATCACCTTCTCGAACGGGTGCGGGCCGATCCGCTCCGGCGGCAGGTCCGGGTCGTAGAGCGGGGTGTAGCCGGTGGCGAGGTAGAGCCCCTTCGCCTCCGGCTGGCGGGGTCCGGTCGTCAGGTGGATCCGTTGATAGCCGCGCGCGGCGATCTCCCTCTCCAGCTCGGCGAGCACCCGCCGGGCGAGGCCCCGGCGCCGGTGCGCCGAGTGCGTCCAGATCCGCTTCAGCTCGGCCGTGCGCCCGTCGAAGCGGCGGAACGCGCCCCCGGCCACCGGCTCGCCCCCTTCGAGCAGGAGGAGCAGGCCACCGTCGGGCGGCCCGAACTCGGCGGCGCCGCGCAGCGCCTCCTGGCGCAGGTCGCCCAAGGTGTGGCCGTAGCGGGTGGAGTACTCCCGGTCCAGCTCGGCGAGCAACGGCAGGACGAGCGGGTCGGTGTAGGCGACCAGGCGTGCGTCGAGTGCCGGTGCACTCATCGGATCCTCCGGAAGAAGGCAGGGGTGAACGCCCGCGACAGCGGTGTTCAGGGGAATGCGCGGAAGGATCAGCGACAGAGCGCGGTCTGCGTGCGGCACAGGTCGA
Source organism: Pseudonocardia hierapolitana (assembly GCF_007994075.1). Taxonomy (NCBI): domain Bacteria; kingdom Bacillati; phylum Actinomycetota; class Actinomycetes; order Pseudonocardiales; family Pseudonocardiaceae; genus Pseudonocardia; species Pseudonocardia hierapolitana. The sequence continues at coordinate 6,956,727 of NZ_VIWU01000001.1, forward strand.
CGTGCCGCCGCCGCGACCCGGAAAAGCGCATGCGCAAACTTTATGTCGGCACTCGTGCGGGTTGTCAAGTCACGCGAAATGCCGCACACAATTGGCCGGACATGTTCGGCGTGAAATGTTCGGCGTGAAATGTTCGGGGGAAATGTCCGAGGGCTTTCGTGCACTCATGTCCAGCGGCGCAGCAGCCGGCGCTCGGCGAGACCGAGCAGGCCGTCGGTCACCTTGCCGAGCACCGCGAGCAGCACGATCGCGAGCAGCAGGATGTCGGTGCGGCCGGTGTTCTGGCTGTCGATGAGCAGGAAACCGAGCCCGATCGACGAGGCGATCAGTTCGGCGGCCACCAGGAAGAGCCAGCCCTGGGCGAGGCCCAGCCGCAGCCCCGCCAGCGCGCCGGGCGCGATCGCGGGCAGCTGGATCTGCAGGAACAGCCGCACGCCGGTGCGGCCGTACGCGTGGCCGACCTCGACGAGGTGCCGGTCGACGTGGGCGAGTGCCGCCGACACCGTGGTGTAGACGGGGAAGAACGCGCCGATCGCCACGAGCGTGATCTTCGGTGTCTCGCCGATGCCCAGCCAGAGCAGCAGCAGCGGCACCCACGCCAGTGACGGCACCGCCCGTACGGCTTGGATGGACGGCGCAAGGAGCGCCCGCGCCGGGCGGGAGAGCCCGACGATGCCGCCCAGCACCAGGCCGGCCCCCGCGCCGAAGGCGAACCCGGCGAGCACGCGCTGGGTGCTGATCGCGATGTGCAGCCACAGCTCGCCGCGGCGCAGGAGCTCCGCGAGCGCGGCGAGCACCGCACCCGGCGTGGGCAGCTGCGACGGCGAGAACTCGCCCGACGTCGCCAGTACCTGCCATGCCAGCACGAACAGCACCGGGACGACGAGCCCGAGCAGCGCGGACCCGGCGAGACCGCGGGCGCGGTGTGGCGCGACGGGCGGGGCCGGCGCGGGTCGGCGCTCGGTGAGCGTCATGATCCGGCCGAGGTGGCGCCTCGCGCCGCTTCGGCGAACCTCGGCTCGAACAGCGTGTCCAACGCGGTCCTCGCCTCCTGTTCCGAGCGCACCAGACCGTCGCTCACCAGCAGGGGCAGCAGCCGGGAGAGCACGGCGCGCTGCGGCTCGCCCGGCACCGGGTCGATGTCGAGCTGGGTGCGTGTGAGCAGCTGCTGGCGGGCGATCTCCGGCTTGATGCTCGCCGCCGTCGCGAGGGTCTGCACGGCCGCGTCCGGGTTCTCCTGGATCCAGGCACGGGCCCGCTCGTAGGCACGCACGACCGTCTGGGCGACGTCCGGCTTCTGCACCAGGAACTCCTCGTCGGCGTTCAGCAGTCCGTAGGAGTTGAAGTCGAGGTTGCGGTAGATCAGCCGGGACCCCACCTCCAGCTCGGTCTGCGCCATGAACGGGTCGAGCCCGGCCCATGCGGCGACGTCGCCGCGCTCGAGCGCGATCTTGCCGTCGGAGTGCTGGAGGTTGACGATCTCCACGTCCGACGCCGAGAGACCGGCCTGGGCGAGTGTCTGCAGGAGGAAGAAGTACGGGTCGGTGCCCTGGGTGGCCGCGATCTTCTGCCCGCGCAGCTGCGCCGGATCCGTGATCGTGGAGTCCCGCGGCACGACGATCGCCGACCACTCGGGGCGGCTGTAGACGTCGATCGAGCGGATCGGCGAACCGTTCGCCCTGGCCAGCAGCGCCGGCGTGCCCGCGGTGGAGCCGATGTCGATCGCGTTCGCGCGCAGGTTCTCGTTGGCCTTGTTGCTGCCCTGCGAGAGCACCCACTCGACGGAGCCGGGGCCGAGCTCCTGCTCGAGCCACCCCTGCTCCTTGATCACGAGGCTCTCGGGGTTGTAGTAGGCGTAGTCGAGGCGCACCTGGACGCCGGCCGGAGCCTGCGCGTCGACGGAGCCGTCGGCGTTCTCGCCGGAGACGCACCCGGCGAGCAGGCCGAATGCGGCGACGAGCCCACCGATGCGGGCGAGGAGGGGGAGCGAGCGGGTCATCGTGGTCTCCGGGTGGATCAGGGCTGGTGGCGGGGCACGCCGAGGCGGTCGAGCAGCTGGACGCGCAGTGCGGCGAGCACCGGGTCGGCGCGGTCGCGGGGACGGGCGCCGGGCACGTCGAGCGCGTGCCCGATGCCGGAACCGGCACCCGGCTGCGGGGGTGCGAGCACGACGACGCGGTCGGCGAGCTGGAGCGCCTCGTCGACGTCGTGGGTGACGAGCAGGACGGTGGCACCCGCCGCGCGCTGCAGGTCGTCGACGAGATCCTGCATGCGCAGGCGGGTGAGGGCGTCGAGGGCGGCGAACGGCTCGTCGAGCAGGAGCACGCCGGGACGGCGCACGAGGGCCCTGGCGAGCGCGGTGCGCTGGGCCATCCCGCCGGAGACCGCCCGCGGCCGGTACCCGGCGAACGCGGCCAGCCCGACGAGGTCGAGCGCGCGCTCCACCTCGGCCCGCCGCTCGGCCCGCGACCCGCCGTCCGGCAGGCCGAACGCGACGTTCTCGGAGAGGGTGCGCCACGGCAGCAGGCGCGGCTCCTGGAACACGACGGCCGCGCGCGGATCGATCCCCTCGACGCGTGCCCCGTCGATCAGCACCTCGCCCGACGTCGGACGATCGAGCCCGGCGACGAGCCGCAGCAGGGTCGACTTGCCGCACCCGGACGCGCCGAGCAGCGCGACCACCTCGCCCGCCGCGACGTCGAGGTCGATCCCGTCGAGGACGGTGTGCGCGTCGAAGGCGCGACCGACGCCGCGGAGCGTGACGGGAGCCGCGGCCAGCCGCGTGGCGGTGGTCTGCACGAAGAGATCCTTGTCGGGAGGAGGGGAGTGGGTCCGCTACCACCGACAGGCGGCGCTCACCCCGTACCCGAGGTCGAGCCACAGCCGGGCGGCGAGATCCTCGCCTGCTCCACGGTCCGTGTGCGCCACGACGGCACGCTATTCGGCGCAGGTGGTCCGGGGCAAACGCCGTGACGGGGATCATCGCCCCTTGTCGGTGCGGCGAGCCGCGCATAGCGTCGATTGCGTGGTGGGAACACCGTTGGTAGGTCGCCGGTTCATCGATCTGATGCGGGTGCACAGTGCCCGTTGTCGGAACTGACCGGACATTTCATTCGACCCGTCATCCGTTCCGCCCGAGAGGCAGGAAATGCCTGATCACCTTCATCTCGCGGTCGCGCTCGACGGTGCCGGTTGGCACCCCGCCGCGTGGCGCGAGCCGAACGCCCGGCCCCGTGACCTGTTCTCGCCCCGCTACTGGGCCGATCTCGTCCGCACCGCCGAGCGCGGCCTGCTCGACCTCGTGACGATCGACGACGCGTTCGGCATCCAGACCCATCGCATCGGCGTGCCGGACGATCGCGTGGACGAGGTGCGGGGCCGGCTCGACGCGCTGCTGATCGCGTCCTTCGTCGCGCCGCTGACGTCGCGAATCGGACTGGTGCCGACCGTGACCACGACCCACACCGAGCCGTTCCACGTCTCGAAGGCGCTCGCGACCCTCGACCACACCTCGCTCGGGCGGGCCGGCTGGCAGGCCAGGGTGTCCGGCTCGGCCGCCGAGGCCGCGCTCGTCGGCAGGCGCGTCATCAGCGGGTACGACCCGCGCATCCTCGCGGCCGCCGACCTGCCGGCCGAGCTGCGCGACCTGTTCGACGAGGCCGCGGACGTGATCGACGTCGTGCGCAGGCTGTGGGACTCCTGGGAGGACGACGCCGAGATCCGCGACGTCGCCACCCGCCGGTTCATCGACCGTTCCAAGGTGCACCACGTCGACTTCGAGGGCCGCTTCTTCTCCGTGCGCGGCCCGTCGATCACGCCGCGGCCCCCGCAGGGGCAGCCGGTGGTGAGCGTGCTCGCCCACCGCCGCGAGCCGTACGAGCTGGCCGCCCGCGCCGCCGACCTGGTGTTCGTGACGCCCACCGCGGCTCGTGGCGCCGAGGCGCTGCTCGGTGACGTCGCCCGGGCGGTCGCCGACGTCGGGCGGGACGGGGAGCCGCTGCACGTCTACGCCGACGTCGTGGCGGCGCTCGACGGCCCGGGGGAGTCGGGCGCGGACCGGCTGCGCCGCCTCGACGACGTGGCGGGCGAGCCGTACACCAGCGACACCACCGTCTTCGGCGGGTCGGCCGCCGAGCTGGCCGATCTCGTCGCCTCCTGGCAGGCGCTGGGCTACCGCGGGGTGCGGCTGCGGCCTGCGGCGCTGCCCGGCGACCTCGACCGGATCGTCACCGACCTCGTGCCCGAGCTGCAGCGGCGCGGCCTGCACCGCACGTCCTACCCGGAGGTCTCCTCCCTGCGCGGGCTGCTGGGCCTGCCGACCGCCGTCCCCAACCGCTACGCAGAGGCCGTCTGACATGAGCACCCGCAAGCAGATCATCCTCGGCGCCTACCTGGGCGGCGTGAACCACCACACCGCCTGGTGGCACCCCGACGCCGGTAGCCAGATCGACTTCTCCACGTTCGAGCACACCGCGCGCACCGCCGAGCGCGGCAGGTTCGACTTCTTCTTCCTCGCCGAGGGCCTCGCGCTGCGCGAGCGCGCCGGGAAGATCTTCGATCAGGACATCGTCGGGCGTCCGGACACGCTGCCGGTGCTCGCGTCGCTCGCGGCCGTCACCACCCACCTCGGCCTCGCCGGCACGATCAACGCCACCTTCAACGAGCCCTACGAGCTGGCCCGGCAGTTCGCCACGCTCGACCACCTCTCGGGCGGCCGGACCGCCTGGAACGTCGTCACGTCGTTCGACGCGTTCACCGGCCGGAACTTCCGCCGAGGCGGCTTCCTCGACCGGTCCCGGCGTTACGAGCGGGCCGCCGAGATGATCGAGGCGCTGCGCACGCTGTGGGACTCGTGGGACGACGAGGACCTGGTCGCGGACAAGGCGACCGGCCGCTTCCTCCGCAGGCCCGACGCCGGCACGTTCGCGATCAAGGGCAACCAGTTCGACATCCACGGCCGGTTCACCGTGCCCCGCAGCCCGCAGGGCCGCCCGGTGATCCTGCAGGCGGGTGTCTCGCCGGAGGGCAGGGACTTCGCCGCCCGCCATTCCGACGCGATCTTCTCGCCCTTCGGGAAGCTGCCGGAGGCCGCGGACTTCTACCGCGACGTCAAGGCCCGCGCGGCGAAGTTCGGCCGGAACCCCGACGACCTCAAGATCCTCCCGTCGGCGAGCTTCGTGCTCGGCGACACCGAGGCCGAGGCAGGGGAGCGCTACCGGGAGGTCCGCGAGCAGCAGATCACGGGCCGGACCGCGCTCATCCTGCTCGAGCAGGTCTGGAACCGCGACCTGTCCGGCTACGACCCCGACGGGCCGCTGCCCGACGTCGACCCCGACCCGGACGCGCCGCCGATCATCGAGGGCCGCGCGTTCGTCCACCAGGACCGGTTCGCCACCGTGGCGCGCTGGCGGGAGATCGCCGAGGCGAAGAAGCTCAGCCTCCGCGAGCTGGTGATCGACCAGTTCGAGCGCGGCCCGTTCGTCGGCACGCCGGCGCAGGTGGCACAGCAGATCGACGACTTCGTGCAGGACGACGGGTCCGACGGGCTGATCATCGGCTCGCACCTCGTGCCGCGGGGGCTCGACGAGTTCGTCGACCGGGTCGTGCCGCTGCTCCAGGAACGCGGCTCCCTGCGCGCCGAGTACACGGGCACGACGCTGCGCGACAACCTCGGCCTGCCGCCGTTGCCGCGCCGCTCCGGGAGCGCGGCCGCCGCCGTGTAGTCAGAACCGGTGCGGCCGGACGTACGGTGCTCGGTATGCGGCCCTATCGCTGGTGGATGGTCGCCGCACTCGCGGTCACCGCGACGGCCGGCTACGGGGTTCTCACCTACGCGTTCGCCGTCCTGCTCGTGCCGATGCAGGAGGCGCTGGGTGCCGATCGCACGGTCGTCACCGGCGCCCAGACCGTCTCGTTGCTGGCGGCGGCACTCGCCGCGGTGCCGGCCGGTCGCTGGCTCGACCGGTGGGGCGGACGCGTGCTCATGGTCGGCTGCTCGGTGCTCGCGACGCTGCTCCTGCTCGCCTGGTCGCAGGTGACCAGCATCGTCGCGCTGTACGCGGTGTTGTTCGGGCTCGGGGTCGCGTCCGCGGGCGTGCTGTACGAGGCGGCGTTCGCCGTGGTCGTCACCTGGTTCTGCGACGCCCGGCGCGGGACGGCGATGCTGGCGATCACGATCGCGGGCGGCTTCGCCTCGACGATCTTCATGCCGCTCACCGCGGTGCTGGTCGAGGCGTACGGCTGGCGGCAGGCGCTGGTCGTCCTGGCCGTGGTCTACGGCGGGCTCACCGTCCCGCTGCACATGCTGGTGCGGCGGCCGCCGCACTTCGCACCGCAGCGCCGCGAGGCCAGGAGGACCACGGCGAGCGCCGTGCGCGATCCCGGCTACTGGCTGATCGCGGGCGTCTTCGTCGCCCAGGGGATCGGCATCTTCGTCGTCGGGGTCCACCTGGTGGCGTACCTGCGCGAGCTCGGCCACGCCCCGACGGTCGCCGCGAACGTCGCGGGCCTGCTGGGCGTGATGTCGGTGACCGGGCGCGTGGTGACGACGTTCGCGGCCCGCCGGTACGGCATGACGGTGTTGGCCGTCGTCTTCGCCCTCCAGGCGGTCGGGCTGGCGCTGCTGCCGGTCGTGGGGAACGCGCTGGCGCCGGCCGTCGCGTGCGTGCTGGCCATCGGGCTCGGCTTCGGCGTGAGCACGATCGCCCGGCCCGCGCTGCTCGCCGAGCGGTACGGCGTGGCCGGTTACGCCACCCTCGCCGGGCTGCTGGCGGCGGTCCTCACGGTGACCAAGGCCCTCGTGCCGCTGGGCGCCGCGTGGCTGCGCACGGTCGCAGGCAGCTACACGCCGGTCATGGCGATCTCCGCGGCAGGCGGGCTCATCGGCGCCGCCGGGCTGCTCGCGCTCCGCCGCGTGCGCTCGGCCCCTGGCGTCAGCGCTTGATCACCGGTCGCCGGTGGCCAGGTGGGTCAGAGCGCGCGCGGGCGGCCGGCCAGCGTGCCGGTGACGGCCTGGGCCACCACCACCGCGAGCAGCACGGCGAAGGGGACGGTCCAGCCGCCCGTGGTGTCGTGCAGCAGCCCGATGAGGAACGGGCCGGTGCCGGCGATCACGTAGCCGATGCCCTGCGCCATGCCCGACAGGTCCGCGGTGCGTTCGGCGGACGACGCCCGCAGCGCGATGACCGTCAGGGCGAGGGAGAAGACGCTCATCCCGAGCCCGACCAGCAGCACCCAGGGCAGGGCCTGCACCGGGCCGGCGGTGGGGACCACTAGGAACCCGAGGAGCCCTGCCGCGCCGCACGCGCTGAGCGCGAGGATCCAGCCGCTCTGGCCCCGGGCCCGGCCCGCCAGCGGCGGCACCAGGAGGCTGACCGGGAGGGCGACGATCGACAGCAGGCCGAGCAGCAGGCCTGCGTCGGTGCGGCTCACCCCGCGGTCCATCAACGCGAGGGGCAGCCAGTTCATCACGGCGAACGCGACGAACGCCTGCAGGCCGAAGAACGCGGTCACGGTCCACGCCAGCGGCGAGCGGAGCAGGGAGGGGCGGTCGTCGTCGCGGGCCGGTCCAGCAGCCGGGATGGCGGGGCGCCCGCACGCGAGCCATCCCGCGAGCGCGACCGCGCCGAGGACGGCCCAGCCCGCGAGGGCTGCCCGCCAGCCGCCGAGGGCCGCGGCGAGCAGCGGGGTGAGCGCGAACCCGACCGTCGCACCGGCCTGGAGCGCGGCCGTGTAGAGGCCGGTGATCAGGCCGACGCGGGTGGGGAAGCCGGCCCGCACGACCACGGGCACGAGCACGCCCGCGACGGCGACGCCGCTCGTCGCGACAACCGTGGCGGCGATCATCAGGGTCGGGCCGCCGAGGACCCGCAGCACCAGCCCGGCGGTGATGGCCGCGAGCGCCACGACGATCGCGCCGCGCAGCCCGACCCTGCGGGAGAGCCGCGGCGCGACGGCGCCCGCCGCGGCGAGGCACAGGACCGGCACGGTGGTGAGCAGCCCGACCCAGCCCGCGGTCGCCGCGAACGCCGCCCGCACCTGGTCGAGCACCGGGCCGACGCTGGTGATCGCGGGTCGCAGGTTGAACGCCACGAGGATCACCGCGACGGCGAGCAACACCGGCCCGGGCCGAGTCCGGCGGGTCGGGGTCGTCCGCTCTGCCACGTCGCCCATCTTGGCGTGCGTGCGCGTGGACGTCGTCGATCGATCCGGCGTTCTGCACCGACGAGGAGCGCGCAGCCCTCGCCCTGTCCCGTCCGAGGTGGCTAGCGCGGACGTGCTGCCCCGGCGTCGGTGAGCTGCCGCACGCGTTCCAGCAGCGCCGCGAGCAGGCCGGCGTCGGTGCCCAGCTCGGCGGTCAACGACTCGCCCACCGTGGCCACGGCGGGGGCGAGCCGGGCGTGCTCGGCGCGCCCGTGTTCGGAGAGGAACACCAGCACGCGGCGGCGGTCGGCGTCGTCGACCCTGCGGTAGACCAGCGCTCGGTCGACCAGCCGGTCGACGATCTTCGTGAGCGTCGGCGCGGGCACCATGGCCCGGGCGGCGATCTCGCTCATCGGGTGGCCCGCGCCGTCGGCCAGGTGGGTGAGCACGCGCCACTGGTCGAGGGTGGGGCCGTCCGGGCCGAGTGCGGCCTCCACCCGGCGCGAGACCAGGTGCTCGACCTGGCTGAGCAGTTCCGGTAGGGACATTCCCACCTCCTCGCGATACGAGTTCGTGACACGGCGCCGCGCCCGGCGAACACTGTCATCGTAAACACTGTCATCTCGAACCGAACGACCTGATCGAGGCGGGAGGTCGGATGGGGCGGGACGCGGTCGAGATCGCCTTCGTGGTGCCGCGCAGTGGCCCGGCGGGCATCGTCGGCCCGTCGTGCGAGGCGTGCGGGCTGCTCGCCGCCGACGAGATCAACGCGACGGGCGGCCTGCTGGGCCGTGAGCTGCGGCTGCGGATCGTCGACGGCGGGCGCGCGCCGAGGGCGGTCGCTCGGGAGGTGGACGCGCTCGTCTCGGCCGGTGCCGTGGAAGGTGTCACCGGCTGGCACATCTCGGCGGTCCGCCAGGTGGTGGCGCCCGTCGTGTCCGGGCGGGTCCCGTACGTCTACAGCCCGCTCTACGAGGGCGGCGAGCGCACGCCCGGCGTCTTCCTCGCGGGCGAGACACCCGATCGCCAGCTGCTGCCCGCCCTGACCTGGATGGCGCGCGAGGTCGGGGTCCGCACCTGGTGCGTGGTCGGCGACGACTACGTCTGGCCGATCGCGTCCGCGCGGGCGGCGCGCGACTACGCCCGTCGCAGCGCCGACGTGGACGTCGTCGACGAGGTGTTCGTCCCGCTGGGCACTCCCGACTTCGGCCCGGCCGTGCGGCGGGTGGAGCGCAGCGGCGCGCAAGGGGTGCTGATGCTGCTGGTCGGCTCGGACGCGGTGCTGTTCAACCGGGCTTTCGCCGCCGCAGGGCTCGACGCCGCGTGCGTGCGGTTCAGCCCGCTCATGGAGGAGAACATGGTGCTGGCCACCGGGGCGGATGCCACCCGCGACCTGTACGCGTCCGCGGGGTTCTTCGAGGCGCTGCCGACGGCGTCGGGCCTGGAGTTCTCGCGCCGCTACGCCGAGCGGTTCGGGGTGGATGCGCCCGTGCTCGGCTCGCTGGGCGAGTCCTGCTATGAGGGCGTGACGCTGCTCGCGCGGCTCGCCGAGCGGGCCGGTTCCCTGGCGCCGGGGGAGTGGGCCGCGGCGGCAGACACGCTCGCGTACGACAGCCCGCGTGGCACGGTGCGGATGACCGGGAACCACCTCGTGCAGAGCGTCTACCTGGCCCGGGCCGACGGGCTGGACCTCGACGTGCTCGCGCAGCTGACGCCTTGACGGAACCTTTCTATCGCAATAGTTTCATCTGACAGTTTCTGCTCTCCGTCCCGAGGTTGCCGTGCCGACCTACGCCTTCCGCTGTCCGCGCTGCGGCGAGTTCGAGGTCCGTCGCCCCATGGCCGAGTCCGCGTGCGACGCGACCTGCCCCGACTGCGCGCTCCCGGCCACCCGCGTGTTCGGCGCCCCCGCACTGCGCGGGCTCGACCCGACCGTGCGGCGGGCGCTCGACGCCGGTGCCCGCAGCGCCGAATCCCCGCAGGTCGTGACGTCGGTGCCGGGGCGCTCCCGGCGCGCCACGCCGCTCTCGACGGATCCCCGTCACGCCCGCCTGCCCCGGCCCTGAACCCGTTCCCAGGAGGCCCGCATGCCCGATGTCGTCTTCTCCGTCGACCAGGCCCGTTCGATGCGCGACCAGGCGGTGCCCGGCCACAACCGGTGGCATCCCGACATCCCGCCGGCCGTCACGGTGCGGCCCGGGCAGTCGATCCGCGTGGAGTGCCGGGAGTGGACCGACGGCCAGATCGGCAACAACGACTCGGCGAACGACGTGCGCGACGTCGACCTCACGCACGCCCACATGCTCTCCGGACCGATCCACGTCGACGGCGCCGAACCGGGTGACCTGCTCGTCGTCGACATCCTCGACCTGGGCCCGGTGCCGCAGGAGTCCGGCGACGCACCCGGCCAGGGCTGGGGCTACACCGGGATCTTCGCCAAGGACAACGGCGGCGGCTTCCTCACCGACCGCTTCCCCGACGCCTACAAGGCGATCTGGGACTTCGCCGGGCAGAAGTGCACGTCCCGGCACATCCCCGGGGTGGAGTTCACCGGGATCACCCACCCCGGCCTCTTCGGTACCGCGCCCTCGCCGGAGCTCCTCGGCCGGTGGAACGCGCGGGAACGCGCGCTGATCGCCACCGACCCCGACCGCGTGCCCCCGCTCGCGCTGCCGCCGCTGGAGGAGAACGCGCTCGGCGGCACCGCGTCCGGCGACGCGCTCGCCGCCATCGCCCGTGACGGCGCCCGCACGGTGCCGGCCAGGGAGAACGGCGGCAACCACGACATCAAGAACTTCACCCGCGGCTCGCGCGTCTTCTACCCGGTGCACGTGCCGGGCGCGCTGTTCTCCGGCGGCGACCTGCACTTCAGCCAGGGCGATGGCGAGATCACCTTCTGCGGCGCCATCGAGATGGGCGGCTTCATCGACTTCCACGTCGACCTGATCAAGGGCGGCATGCAGACGTACGGGGTGACGACGAACCCGATCCTGATGCCGGGGAACGTCGAGCCGCGCTACTCGGAGTTCCTCACGTTCATCGGGATCGGCGTCGACCACGGGAGCGACACGCAGCTCTACAACGACGCCACCGCGGCCTACCGCAACGCGTGCCTCAACGCGGTGGAGTACCTGACGAAGTTCGGCTACTCCGGCGCCCAGGCCTACCTCCTGCTCGGCGCGGCGCCCATCGAGGGCAGGGTCAGCGGGGTGGTCGACATCCCGAACGCCTGCTGCTCCCTCTACCTGCCCACGGCGATCTTCGACTTCGACATCCGGCCGTCCGCCTCGGGGCCCGTCTCGGCCGACCGGGGGAGCTGCGCGGTGTCGTCATGACGGCCCTTGCGCGGCCGGCATCGGCGGAGCACGGTCGGAACCCCTCGTCAAGGAGGTTCCCGTGATTGGACCAGACGCCCCGTACGACGTCCACGAGATCCCGGACTTCACGCTGGCCTGCGGCGCCACGCTGCGTCCCGCCCGGATCGCCTACCAGACCTACGGGACGCTCAACGCGGCGAAGGACAACGCGATCGTCTATCCGACCTGGTACTCGGGCCGCCACTGGGACAACGAGTGGCTCATCGGCGAGGACAAGGCGCTGAACCCCGACCGCTGGTTCATCATCGTCCCGAACATGCTCGGCAACGGCCTCTCCTCGTCGCCGTCGAACACACCGCCCCCGTGGGATCGCGCCCGGTTCCCGCAGATCGCGGTGCGGGACAACGTCGCCGCGCAGCACCGGATCGTCACCGAGGTGTTCGGCATCGAGACGCTGCAGCTCGTGCTCGGCTGGTCGATGGGAGCGGGGCAGACCTACCAGTGGGCGGTCAGCCACCCGGAGATGGTCCAGCGGATCCTGCCGTTCTGCGGATCGCCGCGGACCGCGCCGCACAACAAGGTGTTCCTCGACTCGTTGCGCCACGCCCTGCGCGCCGACGCCGCCTTCGCCGAGGGGTGGTACGAACCCGACGCCCTCCCCGTGCGCGGCCTGCGCGCGTTCGCCCGGATCTACGCGGGCTGGGGCTTCTCGCAGGCGTTCTACTGGGACGAGGTGTGGCGCGAGCTCGGCCACACCTCCCTGGAGGACTTCGCGGTCGGGTTCTGGGAGGGCTTCTTCCTCGACGGGAGGGACCCGAACAACCTGCTCACGATGCTCGACACCTGGTGGAACGGCGACGTGGGCGCCACCCCCGGCTTCGCGTCCACCGAGGAGGCCCTCGCTTCCATCCGAGCACGGGCGATCGTCATGCCGGCGGAGAAGGACCTCTACTTCCCGCCCGAGGACGAACAGTGGGCCGTCTCGCACATGAAGACCGCCGAGCTGCGGGTGATCCCCGGTGTCTGGGGGCACTTCGCGGGCGGTGGGGCGAACCCGGTCGACACGGCGTTCATCGACCAGGCGGTCGGGGAGCTCCTCTCGAGGTGATCCTTCCGAACGGGCCGACCCGGAAGCACAATGGGGGGATGGACGGGCGGGAGTCTGTCGGCAGGCGGTACGCCGAGCACCTCACCGATCACGACCTGTTGGTCCTCACCGGGGGGCGCGCCGACCAGGTGGCGGCGCTGCGGCGGGAGCCGACCCTGGTGCTGGACCTGCTGGACCGGCCGGGGGTCGCCGACGCGATTGTCGCAGCGCGGCCGGACGAGGCGGCGCGCTTCCGGTACCTGTCACCGTTCCTCGTGTTCGCCGCGGCGGTGCACCGCGTCGGAAGTTCCCTCGTCGGGCGTCACTACGTGGCCGATCGTGCGGGCCCGCGCTCGCGGGTGCCGGTCTTCGACGCGCCGGTCCTGGCGGCGTTCGCCACCGAGCCTGCGCACCGGCTCTTCCTCGCCGAGCTGCTGGCGTCCTACTCCCGCGTCATGTCGGGGACGGTCTGGCGCCGCGGTGCTCGTGGCTGGCGACGCCAGCGGTGGAACGAGCTCGACCTCCCGCGCCTCGCCGGCCTGCTCGAGGTCGTGACTCCGGTCGAGCAGCCGGGCGTCTGGCGCCGCATCGGCGACGGTGCCCTGTTCCTCGCCGGGGTGTTCCCCGAGTACGCGGAGCGGACCATGGGCATGGTCGAGGTCGCGCGGTTGCAGCGCGCCACCGGCCTGCGCCTCGCATCGGCCGACGGCGGCGTCGGCGACCTGCTCGAGGAGCTGGCCGGACGGGCCTACGAGAAGGCGGGGGCCGGGGTGCCGCGCGGGGTCGTCGAGTCGCCGCGCACGGCACGCCGCGTGCTGACGCTGGTCGCCGACCGGTACCTGTTCCCGGTCACGATCGACTGGCTGCCGGCGCCCGGGGCCTGAAGGCACTCGTTCAGGGCTTCCGCGCCCGGCTCGGTGCCACGCGCGGTGGTTCCCCCGGCATCTTGGGGTAGACGGGCGGCCAGGGCGCGTCCATCAGCCCGCCGGCCGTGTCGCGCCGGTGCAGCTCCAGCAGCGGTTCCAGGGACTGGCGCTCGGACGACATCTCGGCCCACGGGTCACCGTGCCCGGCGATCCGGGCGGGGACGGTGGCGATGGTGAGCTCGGTCGGTGTGATCGACTCCAGCTCCCGCCAGTCGAACGGGGTGGACACCTGGCCGTGCGGGTTGGCGCGGACGGACCAGGCGCCGAACACGGTCTTGTGCGGGGCGTTCTGGTTGAAGTCGACGAACACGCGGGTGCCGCGTTCCTCCTTCCACCAGGCCGCGGTGATCAGGTCGGGCCGGCGGCGCTCGAGCTCGCGGGCCACGGCGACCGCCGCCGCGCGCACCGCGTAGCCATCCCAGCGGGGCTGGAGGCGGACGTAGACGTGGATCCCCCGGCTCCCCGTGGTCTTGGGGTGGCCGGCGACGCCGAGCTCGTCGAGCAGGGCCTTCGTCTCCGCGGCCGCCTCCCGGATCATCGTGAACGTGACGCCGGGGCCCGGGTCGAGGTCGATCCGCAGCTCGTCGGTGTGCGCCGGGTCGGCGGCGGTCACGGGCCACACGTGGAAGCCGAGGCAGCCCATGTTCACCGCCCACAGGACGTGTGCGAGGTCGACGGCGACCAGCGCGTTGGACGTGGTGCCGTTCGGCGTCGAGACGACCGTGGTGGTCACCCACGGGTCGGCGGCCGTGGGCGCGACGCGCTTCTGGAAGAACGACGGCCCGCTCGCGCCCTTCGGGAAGCGCTGCAGGAGCACCGGCCGGCCGCCCATCGCCGCCATGAGCGGCTCCGCGACGGCCAGGTAGTAGCGCGCGAGGTCGAGCTTCGTCTCGCCGCGGGCGGGGAACAGCACCTTCCCCGGGCTGGTGATCCGCACCTTGCGCCCGGCGATGTCGAGTACCTCGGTGTCGTCCGCGGTCACGCGGCGACCGTACCGCCGGTCAGGGCATCGGCGCCCTGATCGTGCCCGTGACCTCGCCGAACCCGATCCGGCCGCCGCTCGTACCGGGCGCGGTGGCGGAGATCCTGACCTCGTCGCCGTCCTGGAGGAACGTGCGCTCCTCGCCCTTCACGGTGACCGGCTCGCGCCCGCCCCAGGTGAGCTCGATGAACGCGCCGCGCTGGTGCTTCTCCGGCCCGGAGATCGTGCCGGAGGCGAACAGGTCACCGACGCGCGCGGACGCCCCGTTGACGGTCATGTGGGCGAGCATCTGCGCAGCCGACCAGTACATCTCCCGGTACGGCGGGCGGGAGACCTCCTCGCCGTTCCACTCCACGAGGAGGTCGATGTCGAGACCCCAGTCCTCGCGCCCGCGCAGGTACGGAAGGGGCTGCGGGTCCTGCCCGGGCAACGGTACGCGTGCGGCCTCCAGCGCGGCCAGCGGCACCACCCACGGGGAGATCGACGTGGCGAAGCTCTTGCCCAGGTGCGGGCCGAGCGGCACGTACTCCCACGCCTGCAGGTCGCGGGCGGACCAGTCGTTGAGCAGCACCGCGCCGAAGACGTGCTCGGCGAACTCGTCCACGCCGATGCGGTCGCCGAGCTGCGACCCGACGCCCACGACGAAGCCCAGCTCGGCCTCGATGTCCAGGCGCCTGCTCGGACCGAACGTGGGTGCGGCCTCGTCGGGGGCCTTGCGCTGCCCGCACGGCCGCACGACGTCCGTGCCGGAGACGACGACCGTGCCGGCGCGGCCGTGGTAGCCCACGGGCAGGTGCTTCCAGTTGGGCATCAGCGGCTCGGAGTCGGGGCGGAACAGGCGCCCCAGGTTCGAGGCGTGGTGCTCGGAGGCGTAGAAGTCCACGTAGTCCGCGACCTCGAACGGCAGGTGCATCCGCACATCGCCGACCGGGTGCAGGGCGGCGTCCGGGACGTCACCGGCCAGGAGATCCGTGAGCTGCTCCCGTACCCGCGTCCACCGGGACCGGCCCTGCGCCATGAACGCGCCCAGCGAGGGTGTCGCGAACACCGGGTCGTCGAGCAGCACGGACAGGTCCACGACGCTGTCGCCGTAGCGCACCCCCACCCGCGGGGTGCCGCCCGCGGGGGAGAAGACGCCGTAGGGCAGGTTGTCCAACCCGAAGAGGGAGGCGTCGGTCATCGGGCCGGCCCCCGCCCCGCCCAGCTCCAGGCGTAGGCGGGATCCTCGGCTGCGATGCCGCCCTCGCCCAGCTCGAGGGGCCGGAACGTGTCGACCATGACGGCCAGCTCGTCGAAGAACTCCGCGCCCAGCGACCGCTCCACCGCGCCGGGCTGCGGGCCGTGGCTGTGCCCGCCCGGATGCAGGCTGATCGAGCCCTGCCCGATGCCCGATCCCTTGCGGGCCTCGTAGTCGCCGCCGCAGTAGAACATCACCTCGTCGGAGTCGACGTTGGAGTGGTAGTAGGGCACCGGCACCGCCAGGGGGTGGTAGTCCACCTTGCGCGGCACGAAGTTGCAGATCACGAAGTTGTTCGCCTCGAACACCTGGTGCACGGGCGGCGGCTGGTGCACCCGGCCGGTGATCGGTTCGAAGTCGCTCACGTTGAAGGTGTACGGGTAGAGGCAGCCGTCCCAGCCCACCACGTCGAAGGGGTGGGTCGGGTAGACGTGGCGGGTACCGGTGACGCCGCGGGAGCCGCGGTGCTTCACCAGCACCTCGACGTCCGTTCCCTCGACGAGGAACGGCTCGCCGGGCCCGTGCAGGTCCCGCTCGCAGTAGGGCGCGTGCTCCAGCAGCTGCCCGTAGCGCGAGAGGTAGCGCTTCGGCGGCGCGATGTGGGAGTTCGCCTCGATGGCGTAGAGCCGCAGCGGGTCCGAGCCGGTGGGGACCCACCGGTGGGTCGTGGCCCGGGGGAGGAGCACGTAGTCGCCCTGTCGCGCCGTGAGCACGCCGAACACGGTCTCGACGGTCGCCGCTCCCGACTCCACGTACACGCACTCGTCGCCGATGGCGTTGCGGTACAGCGGGGAGGGCTGGCCGGCCGCGACGTAGGAGATCCGCACGTCGGCGTTGCCCAGCACCAGCCTCCGTCCGGTGACCGCGTCGGCGGCCTTCCAGTCCTCCCCGACCAGGTCGTGCAGCTTGAGGTGGCGGGGCAGCAGCGGGCGGTTCTCGGTCAGCGCCTGGTCGGGCAGCTCCCACGGTGAGGCGTCGACGAGCGCCGAGGGCACGCCGCGGTGGTAGAGGAGGGCGGAGTCTGAGGAGAAGCCCTCCTCGCCCATCAGCTCCTCGTAGTAGAGGCCCCCGTCGGGGGTGCGGTGCTGGGTGTGCCGCTTGGGCGGGATGTCACCGACTCGCCGGTAGTAGGCCATGGTGGTTCTCCTCCCGATCGGGTGGCGCGGGCGAGCGCCGTGCGGATCTCCTGGTGCGTGGGGTTGTCGAGGACGGCGGCGACGTGGGCGTCGGGGCGGATGATCCAGACCTCTGCGGGCCGGACGCCGAGGGTGTCGGCGAGGGTGCCGTCGGGATCGATCTCGTCGAGGCCGAGGACCCGTACCGGCCCGGGCGTGGCCACGGCGGCGGTGCGCGCCGCGTCGGCATCCGCTCCCGGCACGACCAGCAGCAGGAACCCGTCCCTGGCGAGCTCCCGGAACCGCCGCGCGGGTCGTGGGTGGATACGAGTGCCATGGCCCGTGGCGCCACTCACGACCTGGTGTACCGGGACATCGGGGACGAGGATGCCCGGGCCCGGCGGTGGCGTGGCCCCTCGGGGAGGGCGGCCGGCGAACGGCCGGGTGGCGGACGGGGTGGTGAGCGGCGAGCCGACGTACCAGAACGGCTCGGCGAGGCGCCCCGAGTCGACGAGCGCGCGGGCCGCGGGGTCGTCGGCGGCGCGGGAGAGGACGTCGCGCCGGTGGGCGGCCGCGGCCTCGTCCTGCGGGACGAGGAAGTCCATCGTCGCCGTGGTGACGGCGATGTTCTCCAGCGCCGCGGCGTGCCGCTCGTCGTGGTAGGTGTCCAGCAGGGCATCGGGCGCCCACCCGTGCCCGACATACGCGATCTTCCACGCGGCGTTCTCCGCGTCGGCGACGCCGGAGTTGAGCCCGCGGGCCCCGAACGGCGAGACCAGGTGCGCCGCGTCGCCCGCGATGAGGATGCGCCCGCAGCGCATGCGGTCGACCAGACGGGAGTGGAAGCGGTAGACCGACTTCCACACGATCTCGTAGTCCCGGTCCCCGATGATCGCGCGGATCCGGGCGTCCAGGGCGCCTGATGCGGTCTCCGCGTCGAGGTCGTAGCCGGCGGGCACCTGCCAGTCGATCCGGAAGGTGGAGTCGGGGCAGGGGTGGATGAGCACCTGACGGCCGGGGTTCCAGGCCGGGTCGAAGTAGAACCGCCGCTCGGTGGCCCATCCGGGCAGATCCGTGCGGATGTCGCAGATCAGGAACCGGTCGTCGAAGGAGTGGCCCCCGAAGTCCACCCCGAGCAGGCGGCGCAGCTCGTCGCAGCGGGACCCGGCGCACACGACGAGGTGGTCGCCGCGCAGCCGCGTGCCGTCCGCGCACCGCACGGTGACGCCGGCGCCGTCCTGGTCGATGTGGACGACCTGGTGGCCCCAGCGCACGTCGACGAGCGGCTCGGCGGCGATGCGCTCGTCGAGGATCTGCTCGGTGCGGCTCTGGGAGATGTTGACGAACGGCGGGAACGCGGGCCGGCCCGGCTCGGCGAACGTGTAGCTGAACAGCTCCGCGTCGCGGTGGAACGTGCGTGCGGTCGTCCAGGTGACGCCCTCGTCGGCGATGCGGCGGCCCGCGCCGACGGCCTCCCAGATGTCGAGGACGTCGCGCTGCTGGCAGATCGCCTTCGACCCGACCGCGTCCCGCGCGGGGCGCTGGTCGAGGACGATCGCCGGGACGCCCCAGCGGGCGAGCAGCAGGGCGGTGGTCTGCCCGACCGGGCCTGCCCCGAGGACGAGGACCGGGTTCACGGCCGGATTCATGACTGGAGCTGGGCCCAGACCTCCTGGTCGCGTTCCGCGGTCCAGATGATCGGGCGCTCGATTCCGGACAGCTCGTCCCACAGCCGCGAGACGTCGAAGGGCAGGCAGTGTTCGAAGATCGGCCAGTGCCCGTAGTCGTCGACGAGCGCGGCGTGGGTGGCCTCGAAGGCCTCCTTGAGGGTGCCGCCGCGCTCCTGCACGGCGCCGACTTCGCGGATCATCACCTGCAGGAAGCCGCGGGTCTGCTCGATGGCGGCGTCGACCTCGGCGCGGCCGCGGCTCACCGCGCCGCGCCCGCCGACGAGCTGCTCGGCGCCGAGCGCCTTGACCCGGTCGAGGGTGCCGCCCGCCCAGTCGCGGTGGAACGCGTCGCCGGTGTAGAGCGCGGCCTGCGCCTCGACGAGGTCGCCGGCGAAGAGGATCTTCTGGCGCGGGAGCCATGCGGTGATGTCGCCCTCGGTGTGGCCGCGCCCGTGGTACTGCAGCACGAGGTCGCCGCGGTCGCCGCCGAGGTCGATCGTGAGCCGGTCGGCGAAGGTGAGGGTCGGCCAGGTGAGCCCGGGCACCGAGTCCGCGCCCTCGGCCAGGCGCGGCATGCGGGCGAACTCGCTCTCCCAGTCCTCCTTGCCCCGCTCGGCCACGAGCGCGCGGGTGATCTCGTGGGCCACGATGACGTCGGCGTCGAACGCCGACGCGCCGAGGACGCGGACGGCGTGGTAGTGCGAGAGCACGAGGTAGCGGACCGGCTTGTCGGTGTGCTCGCGCAGGCGGTCGAGCCACTTGCGCGCGGCCACCGGGGTGGCGAGCGCCTCGAAGCAGACGAGGAAGTCCTCACCCTCGACGGCCCCGATGTTGGGGTCGCCCTCGGCGGTGAGGGCGTACACGCCGTCGGCCAGGACCTCGAGAGTCTGCGCCTTTACGGCGGTGTCGGCGGAGGAGGCGAACGGCTTCGTCTTGTTCGGAGCCTTGTTCGGAGCCTTGTTCGGACCGGCCACGGTGACGTCCTCCCGGCAAATAAAAGGTTTAACTACCGGGGACCGTAGAGCCTCGCGGCCATGAACGCCACCCCGGACTCAGAAGCGGTGGCTGACCCAGTCCTGGGTGCGGGCGGCCCGTGCGAGCTTGGCCAGCACGGTGTTGAACACCTCCAGCTCCTCGGGCGTGAGGAGCGCGGCCCACTCCGCCTCCCGCTGGTTGTGGACCCGCAGCGCCGCCTCCAGCCGGCTCGTGCCCTCCTCGCTGAGCGAGAGCACCACGCCGCGGCGGTCCCGCTCGTCGGGGCCGCGCTCGAGCAGGCCTGCGGCGGTGAGCGTCCGGGACAGGCTCGACACCGCCGCACGGCTCATCCCCGACAGCTCGGCCGCGCGGCTGGCCTCCTGCGGGCCGGAGACCCACAGGGTGAACAGCAACCGGAAGGCCGACCAGCTCCACCCGGCCGGCCGGTGCACGGTGGACTCCAGGTCGTAGACGACGGTGCTCGTGACCCGGTACAGCAGCAGCACCATCTCCATGGCGGACCGGTCCGTCCCCGGCAGGCGCTCCACCGTGCGGTCGGGAGCGATGTCGGCGAAGGACAGGAACGCGTCAGGGTGCTGGCCCACTGATCGATGGTAGGGGGGTGGGCTCAGTGCGGGGCCGCGACGCCGCCGAAGTGCTTCTCGATCAGTGCGGTGGCCTTCTCCCGCTGGCGGATGCTGATCTCGGTGGCGTGTTCCTCCCACCCGAATACGCAGGAGGAGAGCACGCCGTCGAAGCCGATGCTGGCCAGTGCGGCGAAGGCCTCGTCGAAGTCGACCTCGCCGCGACCGATCTCGGCGTGCTGGTGCACGCGGGCGGTCGAGGCGGGCGGGTTGACGATGTAGCGCAGCCCGTTCGAGGCGGTGTGGTCGAGGGTGTCGGCCAGGTGCACGTAGGTGAGCTTCTCGGCGGCGGCGGTGATGATGCCGGTGGCGTCGTTGCCCTGGTGGAAGGTGTGCGGGGTGCAGTAGAGGAAGGAGATCCAGTCCCGGTTCAGCCCGCGGACGAGGCCGACCGCGGCGTGGCCGTCCTCGATGAAGTCGTCGGGATGCGGTTCGAGCACCAGCTTGATGCCTTCGCGCTCGAAGACCGGGGTCAGTTCGTCGAGGGAGCGCAGGAACTGGCTCTCGGCGTGTTCGGCGGCTTCGGGCCGGCCGTTGAACTCGGAGTTCATGACGTCGACGCCGAGGTCGACCGTGATCTGGATCGCCCGCTTCCAGGCGCGCACGGCGGCTCGGCGTTCGTCCTCGCCGGGGCCGGACCAGCGCAGCACCGGCAGCACCGATGCGATGCCGATGCCGGCGTCGGCGGCGCGCTTGCGCAGCTTGGCGACGCCGGCATCGTCGACGCGGGGGTGGCCGAAGAACGGGATGAAGTCGGCCTTGGGGGAGAGCTCCATGTGGGAGTAGCCCGTGCGGGCGACGACGTCGGGCAGCTCCCACACCGAGTGCGTCGAGTGGAACATCTGCGGGTCGAGGGCGAGCTTCACCGCTGTCCTCCCGTGGTTCGGCCGCGAGGACCCGGACGCTAGTCAGGCGGAAGTCCGTATGTCAAGACAAAGTCTCGACGTCGCCCGACTAGGCGGCCCGGCGGGAGGTGCGCGCCCTGCGCAGCTCCCGGCGCTCGGTCTCGGTGGTGCCCCCGAAGATCCCGTGGTCGAGGCCGTTGTCGAGCGCGTAGTCGAGGCACGCGGTGCGCACGGGGCAGCGCGCGCAGACGGCCTTCGCGCGGTCCACCTGGTGGGCGCCGGGCCCCATCTCCGTCAGCGGGAAGAACAGTTCCGGGTCGTGGTCCCGGCAGGCGGCACCCTGCCGCCAGTCGTCGAAGTCAGGCATGGGTGTGCCGCCTCCAATCGTGGGTGTGGGCGCGCGAGATGCCCGCGCGAGCACGGTGGGTGGGCGCGCCGCCTCGTGGCGACGCAGGTGGGGGATCGACCGCGGGCGCGAATGCGCCGCGCGACGACGATGCCCGGTTCAACGCGCGGTCTCAACCGAGTTGTTCCCGTCGCGGATGTGACCGTGCCTGCTCTTCCGGGCGCTCGACATCCCGCCGCTGCCCGAGCAGCGCGCGAGCCGATTCCCGGGGACCTGCGCGGCCGGCCGGCCGCGCGGCAGGGATCAGGACCGCGGGTTGAACGGGTCGGCCACCAGGGGTGCGGGCTTGGGGCGTGCCGACGCGGCGGCGCGCTCCTTCTGGGGCACCGGCTGCCGGAAGGGCAGCGTGTCGACGGCCCGCGGGCCGGCTGCTGCCGGAGGTGCGGAGGGAGGTGCGGCGGGCGTCTCGGTCGTGATCACCTGGCGCGCGGCCACCTGTTCCTTCGGCGCGGGCGTCCGCTTCGCCTCCGGGATCCGAGTCGCCTGACGAACTCCGCCCGGAACGGCGCGGGCGGCGGACACGAACGGGGCGAGCGCCTGCTGCAGGGCGCTGAGGTGCGACTCCGACAGGTCGATCTCGTAGCTGCGGCCGTCCAGGGCGAACGACACCGTCGTCACGGCCTGGGAGCCGTCGATGTCATCAACGAGCCGAGTCATGACGTACCGCGCCAAGAACGTTCCCAATCCCTTGAGTGGCAGACCCGCCCGACAGTACGACATGTCGCCGTTCCCGCTCGGGTGGGTGGGCCTGGCCGGCCGTCGTTCTGGTGAACGGTCGCTACGATTCCGCTGTGAAGAACAAGCCGGCGTACGGCATCGGCTCCGTCGACCATGCGCTGCACTTGGCGACGCTGCTGCTGCACGAGGGCCCGCTGCGGGTCACCGACGCCGCCGCGCGCCTGGGCGTCGCCCGCTCCACGGCGCACCGGCTGCTCGCGATGCTCGTCTACCGCGACTTCGCCGAGCAGGACGAGGACCGGCGCTACGTGGCCGGTCCGGTGCTGCGCGGGGCTCCGGCGCCGGAGCCGGTCGCCGACCTGCGCAGGATCGCGCTGCCACACCTCGAGGCCCTGGCGGCCCGGACCGACGAGTCGGTGAACCTGATGACCGTGGTCGGCGATCGGGCCCGGTTCGTCGCCAGCGTGGAGTCGGCGCAGATCCTGCGCGTCGGCGACCGGGAGGGGCGGATGCTGCCGGCCCACCTCGCGTCGGGCGGGCGGGCGGTGCTCGCGTCCCGGCCGGAGAGCGACGTGATCGAGCTTTACTCGGGGCCGGACTCGCCGGTGGCGGACGTCGCCGTGCTGCTGCGGGACCTGCGGCGGGTGCGCAAGCAGGGGTTCGCCGTCAACGACCAGGCCACGGAGACGGGCGTGACCGCGATCGGGCAGGCGGTCCGGTGCCCGGAGGGGATGGTGCCCGCGGCCGTCTCGATCGCGATGCCGACGGTGCGGTACCGCCGCGACCGGCTCGCCGCGTGGACGCGGGACCTCGCAACGGCCGTCGCGCGCATCGAGCGGGACGTCGCGGACGGTTCTGTGCTGCAGAACAACGGCGCCCTCTGAGCGGGACGGTTCTAGCGTTGCCGCATGACCACGACGCTCTCGCCGGTGACGCTGAAGGCGGTCGACGGGCCGGGGCAGCCGGAACGGACCCCGGCGCTCGAGGATCTCTACCGCGGGTTCGAGCAGGAGCTGCTCGTGCCGCTGTGGACCGAGATCGGCGACCTGATGCCGACGAGCCCGCGCCCGGCCGCGCGGGCGCACCTGTGGCGGTGGCAGAACCTGCTGCGGCTGGCGGAGCGGTCCGGGGACCTGGTGCCGGTCGGCCGCGGCGGCGAGCGCCGGGCCATCGCGCTCGCCAACCCCGGGCTCGGCGGCGCCCCGTACGCCACGCCCACGTTGTGGGCCGCGATCCAGTACCTGAACCCGCGCGAGGACGCCCCCGTCCACCGGCACACGCAGCACGCGTTCCGGTTCGTCGTGGAGGGCGAGGGCGTGTGGACCGTCGTCGACGGTGATCCGGTCGCCATGCGCCGCGGCGACTTCCTGCTCACGCCGGGCTGGCGTTTCCACGGCCACCACAACCAGGCCGACCAGCCGATGGCGTGGCTCGACGGGCTCGACATCCCGTTCGTCCACCAGGTCGGTTCCGCGTTCTTCGAGCTGGGCCCCGACGAGGTCTCCGACCGCTCGACGCCGGCGCGCTCCCGCGCCGAGCGGCTCTGGGCCCACCCCGGCCTGCGGCCGGTATCGCAGCCCGGTCCCACCCCGAGCTCGCCGATCGCCGCGTACCGGTGGGAGCACACCCACTCCGCGCTCACCGAGCAGCTCGCGCTCGAGGACGAGGGACACCCGGGCGTGGTGGAGCCGGGGCACGCGGCCGTCCGGTTCTCCAACCCGACCTCCGGCGGTGACGTCATGCCGACCATCCGCGCGGAGATGCACCGCCTGCGGCCGGGCGCCACGACCGCGACGCGCCGCGAGGTCGGCTCGGCGGTGTGGCAGGTGTTCGACGGCGCCGGCACCGTGCGGGTCGGTGAGCGTGAGTGGCAGGTCGGCCGCGGTGACCTGGTCGCCGTGCCGTCCT
The DNA here is from genome assembly GCF_007994075.1 of Pseudonocardia hierapolitana. Classification (NCBI taxonomy): domain Bacteria; kingdom Bacillati; phylum Actinomycetota; class Actinomycetes; order Pseudonocardiales; family Pseudonocardiaceae; genus Pseudonocardia; species Pseudonocardia hierapolitana. The sequence continues at coordinate 6,980,659 of NZ_VIWU01000001.1, forward strand.
GGGTGCCGCTCACCATCACCGCCGACGCTCGTGCTGATTCTGCGCTCGACCTCTTCCGCTTCTCCGACACCCCGATCTTCGAGCGCCTGCACGCCGACCGCGTGCAGGTGGACGACGCCCCCGCGTGAGGCACCGCTCTGCCACGCACGTCGACGCCGTCGTCGTCGGGGGCGGGATCGGCGGGCTGGGCAGCGCCCTCGCGCTCGCGCGCGCGGGGTACGCGGTCCGCGTCCTGGAGCAGGCGCGGGAGTTCGGTGAGGTGGGCGCCGGCCTGCAGATGGCCCCGAACGCCACGCGCCTCCTGCGCTCGTGGGACCTCCTCGACGAGGTGATCGACCTCGGCGTGACGCCGCGCCGCCTGGTGATGCGGGACGCCCTCGACGGCTCCGAGCTCACGCACCTCGACCTCGCCGAGACCGCCCGCCGCTACGGCGCGCCCTACGTGCTGATCCACCGCAGCGACCTGCACGCCGCCCTGCTGCGCGGGTGCCGGGAGGCCGGCGTCGATCTCGTCACCGACGTCGCCGTCCACGACGTGGAGGTCTCGGCGGACTGCGCCGTCGCCGTCGGGGCGTCAGCGGTGGGGGACCGGCGCCGCGACACCGGTGACGTCGTCCTCGCCGCCGACGGCCTCGGCTCCCGGCTGCGCGCCCGGCTCAGCGACGACGAGCCGGTCAGCTCGGCGTACGTCGCGTACCGGGGTGCGCTCCCGCTCGCCGAGCTGCCCGACACCTCGGGGCTCGCCCTCGACGACGTCGTCGTCCACGTCGGACCGGGCTGCCACTTCGTGCAGTACCCGCTGCGCCGCGGCGAGATGTTCAACCAGGTGGCCGTGTTCCGGTCGCCGAAGGCCCTCGCCGGTGAGGAGGACTGGGGCACTCCCGACGAGCTCGACGCCGCATTCGCCGCCACCTGCGACCGGATCAAGGCCGCCCTGCCGAACCTGTGGCGCAACCGCTGGTGGCGCATGTACGACCGCGAGCCCATCACGAACTGGGTGGACGGGCGGCTCGCCCTCACCGGCGACGCCGCGCACCCGATGCTGCAGTACCTCGCCCAGGGGGCGTGCCAGGCGCTGGAGGACGCCGCCCAGCTCGCCGAGCAGGCCACGAAGGCGCGCTCCGCCGACGGCACCGATTGGGACCGGGCGCTGGCCGCCTACGCCGAGATCCGCACGGTCCGCACCGCTCGCGTGCAGCGCACCGCGCGGCAGTGGGGCGACCTCTGGCACTGCGACGGCCTGTTCCGCGCCACCCGCAACGCCCTGCTGCGCGACCGCGACCCCGGCGACTTCCGCTACATCGACTGGCTCTACGCCGGCTGATCGCTCCCGGAACTGTCGCCGTCCCTACGAAGCCGGCGCGTGCGCGCGCACAGACCGCCGGCTCATCGACGGCCACTCTCGATCCCGCAACGACGACATCCATCGAGAGGGGCTCGGGAGATGCGCAAGATTTTGATCGTCGCGACGCTCGCGACGGCAGCACTGCTGGCCGGCGGGGGCACCGCTTCCGCCGCCGGCTTCACCGGCACGAGCGGCAACGACGCGATCCAGGGCAGCCAGCAGGCCGACGTCATCAAGGGCCTCGGCGGCGCCGACATCCTGAGCGGCGGCGCAGGCGACGACCGGGTCGAGGGTGGAGCCGGCAACGACGACGTCGGCGGCAACCAGGGCAACGACACCCTGATCGGCGGTTCGGGGAGGGACGTGTTCACCGCCGGTATCGGGAACGACACCATCGATGCCCGGGACGGCGTGCGCGACATCATCGACTGCTCGGGTGGCGTCGACACCGTCACGGCCGACATCGGACTCGACAACATCGACTCCGACTGCGAGAACGTCAGCTGAGCTGCCGGCGCGCATGCCGACGTGCCCCCGTCCCGCACCTCCGGGACGGGGGCACGTCAACGATGTGGCGAGCGCGGGACGCGCTGCGCGGGGCCCTACGCCGATCCGCGCTCGACGATGGCCCTGGCGCGCGCCACCTCGAGCTTCCCGGTCGGGGTTCGCGGTAGCCGCTCGACCAGCACGATCCGGCGCGGCACCTTGTAGCCGGCGAGCGTGCGCCGCACCCAGTCCTGCAGTTCGCCCTCGGTCGGCGCCGCGGGCGTCGCGGCCACCGCGGCCACGATCTCGCCCCACGTCGGGTCGGGCACGCCGACCACCGCGCAATCGGTGACGTCGGGGTGGGTGAGGAGCGCGTCCTCGACCTCCTGGGGGTGCACCTTCTCGCCGCCGGTGTTGATCACGCCGGAGCGTCGGCCGAGGAAGCGGATCGCGCCGTCGGCGTCGAGCTCGGCGTGGTCGCCGGGGATCGAGTAGCGCACGCCGTCGATCGTGCGGAAGGTCGTGGCGGTCTTCGCGCTGTCCTTGTAGTAGCCCAGCGGCATCGGCCCGCTGTAGGCCAGGACGCCGACCTCGCCGCTGCCGGGCTCGAGGATGCGGTCTCCCGGGCCGATGACCTTGGCGGCGGGCACCGGGAAGAACCGGGACGGCAGGTCGTCCACCGAGCGCGTGATCGCGAACGCGAACGGGCCGCCCTCGCTGGAGGCGATGGCGTCGGTGATCGTCACCTGTCCGCGCTCGTGGAAGGCCCGCTTGAGCCGGTCGCTGAACGCCGTGCCCGAGCTGATCATGTCGCGCAGCGAGGAGAGGTCGTGCGGCCTGCCGGCCTCCTCCGCGGCGCGGAGCTCGTCGACGAGCGGCTGGCAGACGGCGTTGCCGGCCACGATCATCGTGCTGACCCGCTGCGCGACGACGGTCTCCCACACGTGGCGCGGGTCGAGCCTGCCCGGGCGCGTCGTTACCGCGCGGCCGCCGACGAGCAGGGCGCCCATCGTGTTGAACATCCCCGTGCCGTGCATCAGGGGCACGACCGGCATCATCGTCGGCGCCCGGCCCTCCGTGCGGGCGGCCACCGCCACCTCCACCGCCTCGTCGAGGGTGGCGGGGAGCGTGGTGCGGCCCACCGGGGCGAAGACCGCGACCGTGAGGCTGTGCAGCAGGTCGGCCTGCCGCCAGATCACGCCCTTCGGCTTGCCCGTCGTACCGCCGGTGTACATGAACAGCTGGTCGGAACCCGGCCGCGGCGTGTGCGGGCGCGGGGGCGTCGCGGCGATGAGCTCGTCGAGCTCCCTCGCCTCCGGGCCTTCGCCGGGGCCGACGCGGACCAGCAGGCGCAGGCTCGGGACGTGCTCCGCGGCGTGCGCGACGTTCCCGGCGAGCGATCCGCTGAACACCACCGCCGCGGCGTCGGCGTCGGTCAGCAGCTCGGTGAGCTCGTGGCCGGTGTAGCGGTAGTTGGCGTTGACCGGGATAGCGCCGATCTTGAAGGCGGCGAACACGGTCTCGAGGTACGCGGCGCCGTTGTAGAGGTGGCAGGCGACCGTGTCGCCCGGCCCGACGCCAGCTGCCTCCAACGCGGCGGCGAGGCGGGAGGCGCGGTCGTCGAACTCGGCGTACGAGTGGTCGCGGCCGGGCTCGGAGATCGCGACCGCGTCCGGCAGGTGGGCGGCCACCGCCTCCCACACCGTGCCGAACGAGACGTCCACCGTCACGCCCCGAGGCCGAGCAGGCGGACGGCGTTCTCCTTGAGGATCAGCGGCCGGACCTCGTCCTTGAGGTCGAGCTTCGCGAAGTCGGTGAGCCACCGGTCCGGCGTGAGCGCCGGGAAGTCCGAGCCGAAGAGCACCTTCCTCTTCAGCAGCGAGTTCGCCTGTGCCACCAGCTGCGGCGGGAAGTACTTGGGGGACCAGCCGGAGAGGTCGATGTAGACCTGCGGCTTGTGACCGGCCACGGCGAGGGCCTCGTCCTGCCACGGCACCGACGGGTGGGCGATGACGATCGGCATGTCCGGGAAGTCGACGGCGACGTCGTCGAGGTGGATCGGGTTGGAGTACTTCAGCCGGATGCCGCCACCGCCGCGCTGGCCCGCGCCCACACCGGTCTGGCCGCTGTGGAAGAGCGCGGGCAGCCCGGCCTCGGCGATGACCTCGTACAGCGGGTACACCGCGCGGTCGTTCGGGTAGAACTCCTGGTCGCTCGGGTGGAACTTGAAGCCCTGAACGCGGTGGTCCTCGATCAGCCTGCGGGCGATCCGCACCGCCGCGGCGCCGCGCCCGGGATCGACGCTCGCGAAGGGGATCAGCGTGTCCGCGTGCTCCGCGGCCTGCTCGGCGATCTCCTCGTTCGACACGCGCGGCTCCCGGCCCGTTCGGGTCACGGAGTCGACCGTGAACACGACTGCCGCCATCGAGCGCTCCCGGTAGTACGCGGCGAGCTCGGGGACGGTCAGCTCGGGGATCTCGCCGAACGTTCCGGCGAGTGCCGCGGCGTCGGTCCCGGAGCGCTCCTCCTCGCTCACCGATGCCAGGACGTGCGTGTGCACGTCGATCGCGGTCAACCGGTCGACGTCCATGCGAACTCCCCGATGAGCCGTGAGTGGATACGAGGGCGGTGGCACCCGTATCCACTCACGACCTCTGCCGGGCCGACAGGGTGCAATGACCGATCGGACTCGGCCCGCCGACCGAGTGCGGCCGAGACACATGACGTGGATCGGGGGCCGGGAGGCCGCGGCGGGATGACGGCGCGCCCGTGGCGTGGGCATGCTGGCGGCCGGACGAGGGCGGGTCGGGAGGAGGTCGGATGCCCCGAGGTTCTGCAACCGCAGCTCCACCGATCGACACGGCACCGCTCGTGGACTGGTCGCAGCTGTCCGCGTACGCCCCCGACGGGCTCGCGGTCGTCGACGCGCGCGGGCTCTTCGCACAGCTGAACCCGGCGGCCGTCGCGCTGCTCGTGATCGGCGTGGGCGAGCGGGACGCGGACGACCTCATCGGCATGCCCGCGCCCTTCGAGCTCGTCCGTCCCGCGCAGGCGGGTGCCGCGGGCCTCCTCGAGGACGAGCCCGCCGAGCAGGTGTCCGTCTGGGCGCCGGTCGCCGGTCTGCGCCGGGAGTTCGCCTACCGCGCCCGCCCGCTGCCCGGCCCGGACGGCGCCACCGTCGTGGCGTTCCGGGACGTCACCGCGGAGCGGCACCGGCAGCGGCGGGTGGCGGCGATCGCGCGGACCTCGGCGACGCTCACGTCGGCCCGGTCGGTCACGGCGATGCTCGACGCCCTGGCGCGCGAGGTGGTGCAGACCGACGCGCTGGCCGCCGTCCAGATCTTCACCTTCGACGGCGCGGGCCGGAACCTGCAGATCATGGGGTCGGCCGGCTTCCGGCGGTGGCCGGACTTCTTCGACCGCCTCATGCGCTGCCGGGCGGGCGGCGCGGCGCTGCGCATGCTCGACGCGCTCGACGGGCGGGAACCGGTCGTGGTGCCCCACCGCTGGGGAATGATCAAGGACGACCCGGCGTGGGAGCCGCTGCGGGAGTACCTCGGCGAGCTCGAATGGGATTCGTTCGCGAGCGTCCCGCTGATGCTCCGCGGCCGGGCCGAGGGCGTGATGAACGCGTTCTTCGCGCCCGGCCAGGTCGTCGGCCGCTCGACCATCGAGTTCCTGGTGGCGATGGCCGAGCAGGCCGCCGTGGCCGTCGACTACGCCGCGCTGCTGCACACCGAGCGCGCGCTCGCCCGCCGCGAGGAACGCCAGCGGCTGGCCAGGGACCTGCACGACTCGATCGTCCAGCAGGTGTTCTCGGTCGGGATGCAGGCGAAGTCGCTGAGCGTGCTGGGCGGACGCGGCGGCCCGGTGCCCGCGGCGAGCGTGCAGCGGATCGCCGACGAGATCGAGGACCTGTCGAAGACCGTGCTCACCGACCTGCGGGCGATGGTGCACGAGCTGCGCCCCTCGACATCGGCGCAGCTCGGCCTGGGGGAGGCGGCCCGGGCGCTCGTCGAGAGCACCGGCAACCGCACCGGCCTGCGGTTCGACCTGCACGTGGGCGACGGGCTCGCCGACGTGGGTTCCGAGATCGCCGAGGACGCCTACCGCATCGTCGCCGAGGCCATCCACAACGTCGTCAAGCACGCCGAGGCCTGCGCCGTCACCGTCCGCGTCGGGGTGCGCGACCACGTGCTGACCGTGAGCGTCGCCGACGACGGGCGGGGCCTGCGCGTCGCGCGCGCCGCCGGCACCGGCCGGGCCGACGGGTACGGGCTGACGAGCATGCGCGAACGTGCCGAGCGATGGGGAGGCACGCTGCGGGTCCGGCAGCGCTCCGGCGCCGGGAGATCGAGCACCGGGACGTCCGTGCGGGCCGTCATCCCGCTGCCGGTGTCAGTGCCTCACGAGCGAGTCGCCAACTGAGGAGGAACTCCATGCTCGACGGCAGGGTTGCCGTGGTCACCGGGGCCGGGCGCGGCCTCGGCCGCTCCTACGCGATCGCGCTCGCCGCCGCGGGAGCGTCCGTCGTGGTCAACGACCTCGACGCGGACGTGGCCGAGGAGACGGTGAGGTCGATCGTCGACGCGGGCGGCAGCGCGGTGGCGGTGGTCGGCGCCGTGGGCGGCTCCGAGATCGCCGACGCGCTCGTCGCGCGGGCCGTCGACGAGTTCGGCCGCCTCGACGTGATGATCACCAACGCGGGCGCGCTGCGGGACAGGACGCTGCGCAACACCAGCGACGAGGACTTCGACCTGGTGGTGACCAGCCACCTGCGCGGGACCTTCACGTGCGGCCGTGCCGCGGTGCTGCGGTTCCGCGAGCAGGGCGAGGGCGGCCGGCTGATCCTGGTCGGGTCCCCGGCGGGCCAGCGGGCGAGCTTCGGCCAGACCGCGTACTCCGCGTCGAAGGGCGCGATCGTCGCCATGATGCGCACCTGGGCCGTGGAGCACGCCAAGATCGGCGTGACGGTGAACGCGATCGTCCCGACCGCCCTGACCCGCATGGTGGCCACCATCCCCGGCCTCGGCGAGCTCGTCGAGAAGGCCGACCGCGGCGAGCCGGTGCCGGAGCACATCCGCCGGAAGGGCCTCGGCACGCCCGACGACGTCGCCCCGCTCGTCGTCTACCTGGCGTCGGCCGACTCGGCCGCCGTCACGGGCCAGGCCATCGCCGTGGGCGGCGACCGCATCGCCCTGTGGACCCACCCCGGTCAGGTCGCCGAGCAGCTGCGGGCCGGCGGCTGGACGCCGGAGGCTGTCCGCGACCTGTTCGCCACCGAGCTGAAGAGCGAGCTGCAGGACCACCTGCCGGCCCCGCTCGACATGGGAGGAGAGTGACATGGCCGCCGTCGTGGTCAACGGCATCGAGGGCGTCCAGGCTCTCCCGCTCGGCGAGGAGCTGGGCCGCAGCGAGCTGTACGAGATCACTCAGCAGGCAGTGAACCAGTTCGCCGACGCCACCGCGGACCACCAGTGGATCCACGTGGACCCCGAGCGGGCGAAGGACGGCCCGTTCGGAGGCACCATCGCCCACGGGTACCTCACCCTGTCGCTGATCCCCCGGCTGATGCCCGAGATCGTCGAGTTCACCGGCTTCCGCATGGTGGTCAACTACGGCTGCGAGCGGGTCCGCTTCCCCGCGCCGGTGCCGGTGGGCAGCAAGGTCCGCGCCTCCGCCGTGCTCGACGCGGTCACCGAGGTGAAGGGCGGCGTGCAGCTCACCATCACCGTGACGATCACGGTCGAGGGGGCGGCCAAACCGGCCTGTGTGGCGACGATCCTCGTACGGCACCTGGTCTGATCGCACGCAACGACCGTTCGGGCGAGGGGATCCGCCAGGGCGGAACGTGTCGTGACCGGGAGGTCGCTGTCCGGAGCTAACGATTTCGCCGCCACTCGACCCTGGGTGGTGTGACCTGCATCTCAGCAGGGGTACCGAGGGGCGTGACCACCACGCACCACCGCCCGACGAGTGCGCCCACCGTCCACCCGCTCGAGCCGCTGACGGCCGAGGAGATCACTCGCGCTGTCGATCTGCTCCGCGAGTCCGGCCGTCTCGGCGACGCGTGCCGCTTCGTCTCGATCGTCGTGCGCGAGCCGGAGAAGTCCGCGGTGCTCGCGTTCGACGCCGACGGGACCGTGACGCCGCGGGAAGCCGCTTGCATCGTGCTCGACAAGGCGGATGGAAGGACCTACGAGGCCGTCGTCTCGCTGGCCAACGGCGCCGTCACCCGGTGGGAGCACGTGCCCGGCGTGCAGCCGCAGGTGCTTCTGGAGGAGTTCTTCGCCTGCGAGGAGATCGTCAAGAACGATCCCGGCGTCCAGGAGGCGCTGCGCAAGCGCGGCGTCACCGAGTTCGACGGCGTCATGGTGGACCCGTGGTCGGCCGGGCACTACGGCGACGAGGACGAGGGCCGCCTGCTGCGCGGTCTGATCTGGATCAAGATGGGCGGGCCGGACGACAACGGCTACGCCCACCCCGTCGAGAACGTCGTGGTCTACGTGGACATGAACGCGGGGCGGGTCGTGAAGATCGAGGACCACGGGGTCGTCCCGGTCCCGCGGCAGCCCGGCAACTACACGCCCGACGTCGTCGCACCGCGCACCGACGTGAAGCCGATCGGGGTCACCCAGCCCGAGGGCACTTCGTTCGCGATCGACGGGCACGAGGTGCGCTGGCAGAAGTGGCGGTTCCGCGTCGGCTTCACCCCGCGCGAGGGCCTCGTCCTGCACACCGTGCGCTACACCGACGGCGACCGCGAGCGGTCGATCCTCCACCGCGCGTCGCTGTCGGAGATGGTGGTGCCCTACGGCGACCCGGCGCCCACGCACCGCCGCAAGAACGCCTTCGACGCGGGCGAGTACAACATCGGGACGCTGGCCAACCCGCTCGAGCTCGGGTGCGACTGCCTCGGCGAGATCCACTACTTCGACGCCGTCCTCGCCGACGCCGAGGGCAACCCGCTGACGATCCCGAACGCCGTGTGCCTGCACGAGGAGGACTACGGCCTACTGTGGAAGCACACCGACTTCCGGACCGACAAGACCGAGGTCCGCCGCTCGCGGCGGCTGGTCGTCTCGTTCGTCGCGACCGTCGGCAACTACGAGTACGGCTTCTTCTGGTACCTCTACCAGGACGGCACGGTCCAGTTCGAGGTGAAGCTCACGGGGATCATGTCGACCGGCGCGGTTCCGCCGGGCACCACGCCCACGCACGGTCAGCTCCTCAACGCCGACGGGCTCTACGCGCCGATCCACCAGCACGTGTTCAACATGCGGCTGGACTTCGACGTCGACGGCGTCGCCAACTCCGTCCACGAGGTCGACACGGTGACCGACCCGGCCGGCGCGGAGAACCCGCTGGGCAACGCCTACCGCACCGTCGACAGGCTGCTCGAGACCGAGCGAGCCGCCCAGCGGAACGTGAGTCTCGACGCCGCCCGGTACTGGAAGGTGGTCAACCCGCACGAGCGCAACGCCGTCGGCGAGTCGCCGGGCTACGCGCTCAAGCCGCACGGCACCGTCGTGCCGTTCGTGCGGCCCGAGGCGAGCGTGCTGAAGCGGGCCGGCTTCATGGCCCACCACCTCTGGGTCACCCCGTACGAGCGGGGCGAGCGGCACGCCGCGGGCGACTACCCGAACCAGCACCAGGGCGGCGACGGGCTGCCCCGCTGGACCGCCGCGGACCGCGACGTGGCCGATACCGACGTGGTGGTCTGGTACACGTTCGGCGAGCACCACGCCGCCCGGCTGGAGGACTGGCCGGTGATGCCGGTGCAGTACGTCGGGTTCTCGCTGCAGCCGGTCGGGTTCTTCGACCGCAACCCCGCATTGGACGTGCCGCGCCCGATGGACGGGCACCACGGCTGACGGGTCGGGAGGCCCACCATGGACGAGCGAACAGCAGGCCGAGCGGAGGCGGGGCTCGAGAAGACGTTGGGCACCTGGCCGGTCTTCGTGGCCGGAGTCGGCCTCGTCGTCGCGGCCAGCACCCTGGTCAGCGACTTCGTCGGCTACTTCACCATCGGTCTGGCGTTCCTCGTCGCCCTCCTTATCGCGTTCCTGATCAACCTCCTCCTCGGTCTGTCGTGCGCGGAGCTGTCCACGACGTACCCGAGGGCCGGGGCGCTGTACGAGTACGGATCGCGCGCGATCCCGTGGCGGGGCGCGTCCGTCGTCACGGGGCTCTTCCTGGCCTTCGCGTTCTACGGGATGTTCGGCTTCGTCGGGGCGCTGGAGATCTCGGCGGGCTCGTTCGGGCTCCAGGCCCTGTTCGGCGCCACCGGCAGCCTGGCTCCGTGGATCATCGCGATGACGGTCCTCGCCACCCTGCCCAACCTCGTGCACGTGCGGACGATGGCGATCATCGAGGCCGCGGTCCTCGTCGGCATGCTGACCACCCGGTGGTTCTTCGGTCTCGCCGGATGGACCGGCTTCTCGAACACCGGCGCCTGGTCGGCGAGCAACTGGGTCAGCGACATCGGGGTGTTCGAATGGTCCGCCATCGCCGGTGCGCTGGCGCTGGCGTACTGGAGCTTCGTCGGCATCGAGTTCGTCGCCCCGCTCGCCGAGGAGACCCGCAATCCCCGGCGCAACCTCCCGGCCGGGATCGTCCTCGGGTTGCTCGCGATCCTCGCCACCTCGGCGTTCATGGGCACCGGTGTGGGTGGGACGCAACCGCGTGCGGAGTGGGAGGAAGCGGCCATGGGGCCGGCCGGCTGCGACGGGAGCTGCCCGCAGCTCGTGGTCGGGGAGGCCATGTTCGGTGGGTGGGGTCGGGGCCTCATGGCCCTGGGCACCGCGGCCGCCACCTACACGTCCATGGTGATCGTGCTCGCGGCGATGCCCCGGATCCTCTACGGGATCGCCCGTGACGGCTATCTGTTCGGTCCGCTGTCGCGCGCGTTCGCCTATCTGCACCCCCGCTTCCGCACGCCGTGGGTGGCGGTACTCGTCACCGCGGTCCTGTACTGCGTCGTCGCGATCTTCTTCAACGACGTGGTCGCCCTCATCTACGCGGGTTCCTACGCCTGGGTGATCATCTACATCTTCTGGCACCTGCTGGTGATCATCTCCAGGTTCACGGACCCGGACGTCGCCCGTCCGTTCCGGCTGCCGCTCGCGGTGCCGATCCTCGGCGCCGCGGGGACGGTGTTCGCGCTCTACTACGCCTTCCAGGGACAGCACGGCACGTACGGCCTCATGTCGCTCTACGTCTTCGGCGGTGCCCTGGTCGCCGCGCTGGTCTCCTACGCACTGGCGGGCACGAGGAGACGGGTGCGGGTGCCCGGCGAGCACGGGTCGAGAGCGGAGTGATGCGTTCCGAGCGCCTGGCGCCACTGTCGCTGCGGCACCGCGTGTCGCTGCTCTACGAGGGGCGCCGCAGTGCGGTTCTCGCGGAACCCGTGGACGCCATGCGCCGGGCCGGGCTCCACCCCGCCGTCGAACCCCGTTCCCGGTACGCGAGGAGCCTGCTGGGGGATGACACCACCGTGGAGGTGGGCTTCGCCAGTTCCGTCCGGATCTTCGGGGCCCTCATCGACACCCTGTGGACGGGGAAGCGCGAGGGTGCCCTGCCACCGGCGGTCCTCGCCTACCGGTTCGGCCGGGGCGGCCGCTTCGTGGCGAAGACCAGCAGCCGTCGAGGCGGCGACCTGGCGGATGCGCTCAACGACGACCCCGCCCTCCGGCCGCTCCTCGCCCGGGCCGAGCTGAAGAACATCCATCTGGCGCAGGGCCTGCAAGGACGATCGGTGCAGCTGCAGCCCCTGGCCGGGACCATCACCGCCCTGTACTTCCCGCCCCTCCCGCCGTACACCGTGCTGATCCGGCCCGACGAGGCGGACGCCCAGCTGGCGCTCCTCACCCGCCTGCTCGCGGGCTGACCGGGCCGTGTCATATGACGTACGCGGCCGGATGACGGAGTGCCGGGGGCAGACCGGTCATGCGTGGGATGGCCACCCGCCCTGCGCCGTCTAGCGTCGTTGCATGTTGCTCGAACGCTGCACCGTGATGGGCGTCGTCAACGTCACCCCGGACTCGTTCTCCGACGGCGGGTGGTACGCGACGACGGACGCCGCGGTCGCGCACGGCCTCGCGCTGCGGGCCGCGGGTGCCGACTACGTCGACGTCGGCGGGGAGTCGACCCGGCCGGGCGCGGGACGGGTGGACCCCGAGACCGAGCTCCGCCGGGTGCTGCCCGTGGTGGCCGAGCTGACGGCCGCGGGGGTGCCCGTGAGCGTGGACACGATGCGGGCGAGCGTCGCCGGGGCGGCGATCGACGCCGGCGCGGTGATCGTCAACGACGTCAGCGGCGGGCGGGCCGACCCGGAGATGGCCGCGGTCGTGGCGGGAGGCGGGGCGTCGTGGGTGCTGACCCACGCCCGCGGCGCCAGCAGCGACATGTACGCCACAGCCGTGTACGACGACGTCGTCCAGGACGTGGCCGCGGAGCTGCGGGCGCGCGTCGACGACGCGGTCGCCGCCGGCGTGCATCCCGACCGGCTGATCCTCGACCCGGGCATCGGCTTCGCCAAGCGGCCGGAGCACAACTGGACCCTGCTCGCCCACCTCGACGCGCTCGTGGCGCTCGGGTTCCCGCTGCTGGTCGGGGCGTCGCGCAAGAGCTTCCTCGCCGATGTGCTGCCCGAAACCCGGGCGGCGGCGGACCGGGACGCGGCCACCGTCGCGACCACCGTGATGGCTGCGCTCGCCGGGGTGTGGGGCGTGCGGGTGCACGACGCCGCGGCCTCGGTGGACGCAGTGAGCGTGGTCGCCGCGCTCCGGGCCGCGCGGGGCGCCCCGGTCCCTCCCGTCCCGGTCGGCGCGCGATGACCGCGCCCGCCCCGCTGCGGGTCCTCGTCGTCGACGACCACTCGGTCGTCCGGCGGGGTGTCGTCTCCTACCTCGACGTGCTCGACGACGTCGAGGTGGCCGGTGAGGCCGCCGACGGCAGGGACGCCCTCGACACGCTCGACGCCCTGGACCGGGCCGGCACGCTACCGCGCGTGGTGCTCATGGACCTGCAGATGCCCCGCATGGACGGGGTCGCCGCCACGGCCGAGATCGCGCGGCGGTTCCCGTCGGTCCGGGTGGTGATCCTGACGAGCTTCGGCGAGAACGAGCGGGTGCACGCCGCCCTGCAGCACGGCGCCTCCGGCTACCTGCTGAAGGACGCCGGGGCGGCCGAGGTCGCGGCCGCGCTGTACGCCGCGGCACGGGACGAGGTGTTCCTCGACGCCGCCGTCGCCCGGCGCGTCGCCCAGGACATCCGCGGCCCGCGCCGCGGGCTGGGCGCCCTCACGGCACGGGAGCGCGAGATCCTCACCCTCGTCGCCGCAGGCCTGTCCAACAAGGAGATCGCCACCGAGCTCGTGATCAGCGAACGCACGGCGCGCACGCACGTGAGCAACGTGCTGGGCAAGCTGAACCTGACCTCGCGCACCCAGGCCGCGCTCGTCGCCGTCCGGGAGGGCCTCGTCGAGCCGGGCTAGGGCCTCCCGGCACACGGACACCGGGGTCCTCGTCGGCACGCACTACCCGCTTCCGGACGACGACGTGGCGGGGCATGCGCTGCTCGACGCGTTCCGCGCTGCCGGGCTCACCGCGACGTTCGTGGATCCGCAGCGCATCAGCGTGCAGCTCACCGACCGATCCGAGGCCGTCACCGACGTCAGCCGGTATCGCGCCGATGCGGAGGGCGCAGCACCGGAGGCGATCACGGCCAAGGCCGCGGAGTTCGTGCGTCTGAGCGCGGACGTGCTCCAGGAGTCGGCGACACCGGGGCAGCACGGCAGCGACCTCCGGCTGCGGCTCTATCCCGAGGAGATGCTCGTCGAGCCGATCCGGAGTGGCGTCGTCACCCGGGAGCCGGCGCGCGGGCTGTGGGAGACGGTCGCGATCGACCGGCCCGACTCGGTGCAGCCGCTCCCGCGCAGTGGCGCCGACGCCCCCGACGCCGTGGAGACTGCTGAGCTGTCCGCACGGCCGTCGGCAACGCGATCGAGGACGAGTTCACGGTGAAGTGGTTCGACCTCGGCGGCGTCCGCATGCTGGACATCGACGGTACGCACCCGTACGTGGCGGCGCACGTGCACGTCCTCGGCCGCTACCTCGATGCCCCGTTCTCCGACGGCGCGCTGGTCGGCTTCCCGACTCCCGAGAACGTGGTGGTGTGCCCGCTGGACGGCGTCAACCCCGGCTTCGCTCTCGCGACGCTGGAGGGGCTCGTGTGGCACCGCGTCGACAACGGGGCCAAGGCGATAAGCAGGCAGGTGTTCTGGTGAGTGCCCTCAGAGCTCGAACGCGCCCAACCAGGGCGTGACGTCGAGCTCGGGCACCGCCCCGACCTGCGCCCGGTGTCCGTCGAGCTCACGGAGGACCGGGCCATCGTCCGGGGACCCGTGGAGTTCGGTGAGCTCCTCGCCCGGTTCGGTTAGTACGGGCCGGAGTACCGGAGCCCTCTCGCTATGACGTTCTCCGGGCGAGCGTGACCAGCAGGCCCGGGTGTTCGGTGTCGACGCGCAGCTCGATCGTGCGGGCCGCGGCGACGACGAACTCGGGCGTCGCCACGACGTGCTGCACCGCGCCGTCGTCGGCGAGCGCGGAGCCATCCGGGACGCAGGACCGGAGGCCCGGGTCGTCGCCGGCGAGGTTCAGGTCACCGCCCACCACCACCGGCGGTGCCCCGTCCCGTGCGCGCATACCGGCGATGACCGTGTCGAACAGGTACCTGCACTGGCCGGCCGCGACCTCCCGCTTCGTGTAGGCGAGGTGCGTGGTGCAGGCGGAGACCACCGGGGTGGCGGCGACGTCCACGCAGAGCCAGGCCCGTTCCTCCGGGTCTTCCGCGTCCTGGACCGGGTAGATCCCGCCGCCCGGGCCGGACCCGGCCACCGCGCGCCACCGGGACACGATGCCGATGCCGAACCGCTGGCCGTTCGCGCAGCGGTACCCGTCGCCCGTGTCGCGGTCTCGCGCCGCCTGGAACGCGGACACGGCCGTGCCGCCCGGCACCGCGCGGCCGAGCGCCCTCTCCAGCGCGCCCAGGTCGTCCTCACAGATCTCGTTCAGGGTGACCAGGTCGGGCGCCTCGGCATTGATCACCCTGGCGGCCTCGTCGATGGACCGGCCGGCCGAGTAGCACGCGGCGATGCCGCTGTTGCACAGGTTCAGCTGGAGCACCCGGACCTCGGTGGCCGGCGCGCCCGTCGTCGACGGATCCGGGGCGGGGTCGGCCGCGCTCACCCCGGTCGCCGTTCCGGTGCACCCGACGATCCCCACGGCCAGGCAGCAGGCGATCGCGACCCGCAGCCATCGGTACGACGCTCTCACCCACACTCTGCCGACACGAGGCTCGCGGCCACGGGGTTCATCTGATCCGGATCGCTACTGCAGGACGACCGTCTTCGTCCCGTTCAGCGCCACGCGGTTCTCCGTGTGCCAGCGGACGGCGCGGGCCAGGGCGCGGCATTCGACCTCGCGGCCGTGGGCCGCGAACTCCTCGGCGCTCATGGTGTGGTCCACGCGCATGAGCTCCTGCTCGATGATCGGGCCCTCGTCCAGGTCCGGGGTGACGTAGTGGGCGGTGGCGCCGATGACCTTGACGCCGCGGGCGTGGGCCTGGTGGTACGGGCGGGCGCCCTTGAAGCTCGGCAGCATCGAGTGGTGGATGTTGATCGCGCGCCCTTCGAGCTGCTTGCAGGTCTCGTCGGACAGGATCTGCATGTAGCGGGCGAGCACGACCAGGTCGACGCGTTCGTCACGGACGATGTCGAGCAGCGCGGCCTCGGCCTCCGACTTGGTCTCCGCGGTGACGGGGATGTGCCGGAAGGGCACGTCGTAGTTGTCGGCGAGCCGGCCGAGGTCGGGGTGGTTGGACACCACGGCGACGACGTCGAGGTTGAGCTCACCGATCGAGGTGCGGAACAGCAGGTCGTTGAGGCAGTGGGCGAACTTGCTGACCATGATGAGCACGCGCTGGCGTTCCGACGCGTCGACCATCCGCCAGGTCATGGCGAACCGGCCGGAGACGTCGGTGAAGTCGGCGCGGAGCCGGTCGACGTCGAGCGAGCCGCCGTCGGCGCGGGCGAACTGCACGCGCATGAAGAAGGTGCCGCTGTCGGGGTCCTCGAACTGCTGGCTCTCCCGGATCGTGCAGCCGTGCTCGACGAGGAACCCGGAGACTGCGTGCACGATCCCGAGCGTGTCGGGGCAGGACAGCGTGAGCACGCAATGTTGTCCGACACGGGGCTGCCCGGGGCGGTCGGGCGTCACGATGCGTCCAGCCGGGCGAGCCACTCCTGGCGCCATGTCTGCGTCTTCTCCAGCTCGTTGAAGGTGAAGACGTGGAAGCCTGCCAGGTTGTTGTCGGGCGCTCCGATGCTGGGGGTGAGCCGGCGGACGAGCCGGGTGGGGCTGTAGCCGCCCGGCAGGAAGAACCGCCAGAACAGGTTCTGCTGCTTCTTGAGGAAGCGGGCGGACTGGCCGAGGCCGATCCCGGCCGTGATGCGCACGAGCTTCTGGCGGGTGACCGCGCCGGGGATGCCCACGCGGACGGGAAGGGCGACACCGCGGGCCCGGATGGTGCGGGCCCAGTTCACCGTGGTGTCGGCGTCGAAGCAGAGCTGGGTGATCACCTGCGTGGCGTGCGGGGCCTTCTGCTCGAGGGCCTTCTCGATCAGATCGGCCGGGATGTGGCCGTGCCCCTCGGGGTAGCCGCCGATGCCGACGGTCGAGAACGGGTGCCCGATCTCGTCGAGGCGCTGCAGGAGGCTCAGCGCGTCGGGGAACGTGCCGGCCGGCTCCGCCGCGTCCCCGCCGATCACGAAGACGCTCTGCACGCCCGCCTCGCGCAGCTGGGCCACGATGTCGGTGAGGTGCGCGTCGTCGCGGACGAGCCGGGCCGCGAGGTGCGGCGACGCCGTGTACCCGTGCCGGGAGAGGCGCACGGCCAGGTCGATCGTGGGGCCGAGACCCTTCGCCTCCGTCGTGGTGACCGTCAGAGCGACGTCGAGGGGCACGTGCTCGAGCACGGACGCCTCGGTCTTCTTGAACGGGAGGATCTCGTAGCTGGCGTTGCGCAACGCCCGGACCAGCGCATCCCTCTTGCCGAGGAGGATCGGCTCGGAGCGGGTGGGCGGTTCGTTGATCGCCGGTTCGTTGATTTCGGTCGACATCATGTCCCCCGGTATTCGTCGCGGGCGAACTGCACGTACGGGACCGGGGCGACGGTGGCCCGGATCGGCCGGAGCCGGTGCTCCTCGACCTGCGGCTTCGCGGAGTTCGGCTCCTCGCCCCACAGCACGACGACCTCGGTGCCGGGTGTGCTGTGGGCGGCGTCGACGGTGGCGAGGGAGACCATGGCGCGTTCGTTCGCGATGTAGCCGCAGTCGAGGGAGATGCCCACCTGCTCGTCACCGGCCAGGACCTTGTCCTGCTGGTGCAGGGCGTAGCGCGCCTTCGGCAGGTCGAGGTACTTCGCGCCCGGGCCGGACCCGAACAGCGAGCCGATCGCGGCGGCGACGTCGTCGGGATCCCACACCAGCGTGACCTTGCGGCGCGGTGGCGCCTCGGCCATCCGCTCCAGCGCCGCGCGGCCGACGAAGTCGTGGTCGAACCGGACGTTGCGCTCGTAGCCGATGTCGTAGGGGGTGAGGTAGTAGTCGGCGATGTCGGTCGAGTCGACGCTCCCGCCGAGCGATCCGACGGCCGTGGCCGGCAGCCACTCGCGGTAGGCCCGCAGTTGCGGGTCGTCCTCGGTGAAGATCGCCGGCAGGGGAGCAGGCACCCAGCCCGACTCGAGGTTGGCCGTCGAGTAGGCCTTGGCTCCCGCGCGGACGAGCCCGTGATCGGCCCCTGCCTCGAGCAGGGTCGCGAGCACGGCCGCACCGTCGGCCCATGGCCCGAACAGCTCGAAGCCCGGCTGCCCCGCCATGCCGTGGCGCAGCCCGCGGACCCGACGGCCGGCGATCGTGAACTCGGCCGTGTGGAAGAACTTCGTCGCGGGGAGCGGGGCACCGGTGGCCTGCTCGATGACGGCGGCGGCGGTCGGCCCCTGGAGCTCGTAGCGGTAGAGCCTGGGCGGGCCGGAGCGCACCGCGGAGTTGGGGTCGCGTTCCGCGGTGGCCTTGTACTCGCCCGTTTCCACGTGGAACTGCACCCAGTCGATGACCATGGGGTGCCCGACCAGGTCGTAGAGGTCCTCCTCCAGGTGGAAGAGGATGCCGTCGCCGATCAGGTGGCCGTCCGCGTTGACGGCGACGTACTGCTTCGCCTTGTTCACCCCGAAGTTCGCGAACGTGTTGACGCCCAGGCCGCTCAGCAGGCGCAGTGCGTCCGGGCCCTCGATGAACAGGTCCGTCATGTGGTGGGACTGGTCGAGCAGCGCGCACGTGCGTGCCCACGCCCGCTGCTCGGACCGCCAGTTCGTGAACTCCGGCGCGATCGGGAACGTGTGGGCCGGCGTCGCTGCGTTGCGCAGCAGCTCGACCGGGTTCCCGACGCGGGCGACCGCGGCGGCGAGGCTCTCGGGGGGCACGTCATCGACGGTAGGAAACGTCACCGCGGCGCTCATCGCGCGGATGACGGCATCGAGGTGGCGGTCCGTCCCGGGGCCGACCGGGACAGATGACGTTGCCGGCGGGCCGATGACCTAAGGTAATCCTTACCTATCCACGGCTAGAGGGGGATCTTGCATGCGCGTGGTGGCCTTCGGATACATGACCTGGGGTCGGCGCACGATCGAGGCCGTGCTCGACGCGGGCCACGACGTGCCGCTGATCGTCACCCATCCCGACAGCGACAACGCCTACGAGAAGATCTTCAACGAGTCGGTGGCCGAGCTCGCCGCCGACCACGGTATCCCGGCGCTGGTCCGCAACCGCGCCGAGGACGCGGAGGTGCGTGAGGCCGTCGCCCGGGCGGACGCCGACGTCATGGTGGTCTCCAACTGGCGCACGTGGCTGCCGCCCGAGGTCTACGCGGTCCCGCGGCTGGGCACCGTGAACGTCCACGACGCGCTGCTGCCCGCCTACGCCGGCTTCGCCCCGCTGAACTGGGCGCTGATCAACGACGAGCCGGAGGTCGGGGTCACCGCGCACAGGATGAGCGCCGACTTCGACGCAGGCGACATCATCCTGCAGTGGTCCACTCCGGTCACGGACGAGGACACGATCGTCGACCTGTTCGACCGCACGCTCTCGATGTTCGGCCCGATCACCGTCGAGGCGCTCGAGCTGGTGGGATCGGGCCGTCGCGACCCGGTCCCGCAGGACCGGGCGAAGGCCTCGTACTTCCACCGCCGCGGTGACGAGGACAACCGCATCGACTGGAGCTGGCCTGCGCGCGACATCTTCAACCTCGTGCGGGCCCAGGTCGACCCGTACCCGAACGCCTACTGCTTCTACCGCGGCGAGCGGCTGCGGGTGCTGCGCGCGCGCGTCACCGACGACGCGATCGGCGGGACGCCCGGCCGGATCGTGATCCGGCGGGGGAGCGCGGTCGTGATCGTCGCGGGCGCCAACGCGCGGGGCGGGCGCAACCCCGGCCTCCTGATCGAGCGGGTGCGCACCGACGACGGCGAGGAGTTCGACGCCGCCGAGTACTTCCCGCGCATGGGCGGCTACCTCACCTCGCACCCCTGACCCGGAGGGCATCGATCATGAACCTGCGCTGGTCCTCCTGTCTCGCGGCGGTGGCGCTCGCGCTCGTCACCGCAGGCTGCGGGGCCACGGGGCAGGCCGCCGCGCCCGCACCCGCCGTCGAGACGCGCACCTTCACCGGCGACAACGGTGAGGTGACCATTCCCGCGCACCCGCAGCGCGTGGTCGCCACGGGCTACGCCGTCCCGGCGCTGATCGAGGCCGGCGCCCCGCTGGTCGGGATCTCCACGTGGGCGCGCGGCGTGCCGATGATGAGCCCGGACGAGCTCGCCACCTACGAGGGCCTGCCCAAGGTGGCGGGGGAGTCGGCGGCCGACACGGACTACGAGGCGATCGCGCTGGCGAAGCCGGACCTGATCGTCATCGGGGTGCCCGCGCCGCTGCTCGCAGAGGTCGACGTGGAGCGGCTCGCGACGCTCGCGCCGGTGGTGGCGGTCGGCCCGACGATCCCGTCGGCGTGGCGCGAGATCTCGCGCCGCCACGCCGACGCCGCAGGTGCCCTGACGGGCTTCGACGCCGCCCGTAGCGCGTACGAGGCGAAGGCAGCCGAGCTGAAGGCGAAGTACGCCGGCGTGGTGCCCCAGTTGAGGTTCGGTCACGTCGGCTTGTACGGGCAGATCACCGACGGCACGTTCCACCGCGAGTTCAACGGGTCGTGGGGCACGAACGTGGCGCAGGACGTCGGCGCGAACTACTACGGCGCGGTGAAGAACCCCGGCCCCGGGTCGCGGGCGGTGAGCGAGTACCCGTCGATCGAGGAGATCGGCAGCAGCCTCGGCGAGGCGGACGCGATCACCTACAGCGTCAACCCGGACGGGTCGGTGCCGGCGTCGGTGCAGCGGGTGCTCGACTCGCAGCTCTGGAAGAACCTGCCCGCCGTGCAGGCGGGCCGGGTCTTCCCGATCCGCTACACCGAGGCCGCCACCTACTCCGTGGCGCTGAAGACCCTCGACGCGATCGACCAGGCCTTCGCCCCGCTGCGCACGCCGTGAGGTCGGACCGAGAGTTGGGGAGAAGATCATGGTCGTGGTGAGCAGGCTGTCCGGGCTGGGCCCTTCCGACATGCGGGAGCACACCGCGGAGCTGCTCGCCGAAGCGAAGGCCGGCTCCGGCGCGGCCAGGGTGCCGTACCCGATCGGGATCCGCGAACTGGTGGTGCTGCGCACCGCGTGGCTCACGCAGGCGCTCGTCCGGCTGACGCTGGGTGGACCCGGCATCGACGGCTTTCGGAGCCACGCACCGGAGGAGCACGTCCGGCTGATCTTTCCGGACGAGGGCGGCGAGCTGCGGCTGCCGGAACGCGACGGCAACATGCTGCGCTGGCCCCGACCGATGCCGATCTCGCGGGAGTACACGGTCCGCCGCCACGATCCCGCCTCCGGCGAGCTCGACGTCGACGTCGCCGTGCACCCGGGCGGCGTGGCGTCGGACTGGGCGGTGGCGGTCGAGCCGGGGGAGCGGATCCACGTCGCGGGCCCGCCCGGCGGGTTCGTGGTGCCCGGCCACTACGACCGCTACCTCCTGGCCGGTGACCTCACTGCGCTGCCGCAGATCGCCCGCTACCTGGAGGAGCTGCCCCGCACGGCCGCCGGATGGGCGTTCGTCGAGGTGCGCGACGCGGCGGAGGAGATCGAGCTGGCCGCCCCGCCCGGGTTCACCGTGCGCTGGGTGCATCACGGTGACGCCCCGGCCGGCACCGGCGACGATCTCGAACGGGCCGTGCGTTCCGTGGTCTTCCCGGCGGGGGAGCGGCCGTTCGTCTGGATCGCGGGCGAGGCGGGCGCCGTCAAGCCGCTGCGCCGGTGGGTGCGCGACCAGGGCATCCCGGTGGGCGACTTCCGCATCGTGGGCTACTGGAAGCGCGGCGTCGCCGACTTCGACGACGAAGACTGACGGCAACCGACGGCACGGACCGGATGACGGCGGCTACCGGCTGATCACTTCATGCCCGGCATCGCCACGGGCAGGACCTCGTGCGCAGTCGGGGTGGACCTCCTACGGTGCGCTCTCGAGCGGGAGCAGATCCTCCGCGGCGAAGGAGGCCATCACCGCATCGCCCGGCTGCCAGGACGTCCCCGTGCTGCGGGGCTGCTCCGCCACCACCGGGATGCCGGCCGGTTCGAGCTCGAGGTGGTAGCGGACGCTGTCGCCCAGGTAGACGCGGCCGGTGACCCGGGCCTCGTACTGCGTGGGGGAGGGCGCCCCGCCCGGGGCGAGGCGGACGGCCGAGGGGCGGATCCCGACGTGGGCAGCCGGCCCGGCGCTCGGCACCGGCAGTTCCAGCCCGTCCGCGGTGCGGTAGCGGCCGTCCACGACCGCGCCGGGGAAGATGTTCTCCACGCCCATGAAGTCGGCGACGAACACCGTGCGCGGGCGCTCGAAGACCTCCGACGGGCTCCCGACCTGCTCCACCCGCCCGGCGTTCAGCACGGCGACGCGGTCGGAGATCGACAGGGCCTCCTCCTGGTCGTGGGTGACGAACAGGACGGCCTGGTCCAGCCGCTGCTGCAGGGCGCGCAGTTCCAGGCGGATCTCCTGGCGGAGCTTGGCGTCGAGGTTGGACAGCGGCTCGTCCATGAGCAGCACCCGCGGCCGGACCGCGACGGCGCGCGCGACGGCGACCCGCTGCTGCTGCCCGCCCGAGAGCTGGCCGGGGTAGCGGTCGGCGAGGCCCGCGATGTCCATCAGCGTGAGGGCTTCCCCCACGCGCTCGGTCACCTCGGTGGCGGGCAGCTTCCGGGCCCGCAGCCCGTAGGCGACGTTGTCCCGCACACGCAGGTGCGGGAAGAGCGCGTAGTTCTGGAACACGACCGCGGTGTCGCGCCGGTAGGGCGGCACCGCCGTGACGTCCTCGCCCGCGAGCAGCACCCGGCCGGCGTCGGCGGGGAGGAAGCCGGCCACGACGTTGAGCGTGGTGGTCTTGCCGCAGCCGCTGGGGCCGAGCAGGCTCACCAGCTCGCCCGCCTCGACGTCGACCTGGATGTCGTCGAGCACCGGTGTGGAGCCGAACGACTTGCTGACGCCGTCGATGCTGAGTGCGGTCACCCCTTCACCCCTCCGGACAGGACCTGGCCGAACCGGATGAACCTGTTCGTGACCGCCAGCAGCGTGCCCACCAGCAGGATCTGCACGGTGGACACCGCCGCGAGCGTCGGGTCCACGCGGAACTCGGCGTACTGGACCATCGCCACCGGCAGCGTGATCTGACCGGGGGAGATGAGGAACAA
Organism: Pseudonocardia hierapolitana; assembly: GCF_007994075.1. Classification (NCBI taxonomy): domain Bacteria; kingdom Bacillati; phylum Actinomycetota; class Actinomycetes; order Pseudonocardiales; family Pseudonocardiaceae; genus Pseudonocardia; species Pseudonocardia hierapolitana. Next base: position 7,003,382 of record NZ_VIWU01000001.1, read on the forward strand.
GCTGATCTCCAGCTCGGCGAACGAGAAGATGAAGGCGAAGATGAACGCCCCGACGAGCGACGGCCTCAGCAGCGGCAGGGTCACCCGCCACAGCGTCTGCCACGGGCCGCGACCGAGGTCGAGCGAGGCCCGCTCGACGTCGGTGCCCAGGCTCGACAGGCCGGCGTGCACGAGCCGGAACGTCCACGGGAGCGTGATCATGGTGTGGGCGAGCAGCAGGGCACCGAGCGTCGGCACGAGCCGGACCTGCAGCATCCACGACAGCTGGTAGAGGTAGATGTAGATCGCGACGCCGCTCACGATCGCCGGGATCAGCAGCGGGAGCAGGAACCCGTTCTCCAGGGCGCCCCGCCGCCGCAGCCGCGCACGGGAGAGCCCGACCGCGGCGAGCAGGCCGAGGGCCGTCGAGAGCGCCGCGGTCGACAGGGCGAGCACGAGGGACAGCTGCAGTCCACCGAAGAGCCCCCGCTCGCGGGCGAGGCCGGCGAACCAGCGCAGCGAGTAGCCCGACGGCGGGAACGTGAGGAACTCGCTGTCGAACACCGACATCCAGACGACGAGCGCCACCGGCAGCAGCATCAAGCCGAACACGAGCACGCCGACCACGACGAGCCAGCGGGGCAGGGTCATCGCGCCACCCGCCATCCCTCGAACTGGCGCCTCAGCAACCGGCCGTACAGCAGCACCACGGCGAGGCTCACGACGAGCATGAGGGCGGCCATGCTGGCGCCGAACGGCCAGTTGTTGTCCGACGAGATCGTGTCGTAGACAACGGGCGCGAGCATCGGCACCTGCGCGCCGCCGACGAGCCGCGGGGTGGCGTAGGCGTTGATGCACAGCACGAACACCAGCGACGTGCCCGCCGCGATCCCCGGCACGATCTGCGGCAGCACGATCTGGCGGAACACCCGCAGCGGGCGGGCGCCCAGGTCGAGCGCGGCCCGTTCGGTGTTCGGGTCGACCGACTCCAGGGACGCCTGCAGCGTGAGCACCATCAGCGGCAGCACGACCGACGTGATCGCCACGGTGACCGTGGTGGCGGTGCGCAGCAGCTCGACCGGCGCGTCGAGGAGCCCCACCGCGGTGAGCACGGTGTTGATCACACCCGAGTAGCCCAGCAGCGCGACCCAGCTGATGGAGCGCACGACGTTGCCGACGAGCAGCGGGAACACCGTGAGGATGATCAGCAGCGCCTTCGTCCGGGCCCGCGCCTTCGTGATCAGGTAGGCGACCGGGAGGGCGAGGAGGAGCGCGAGCACCGTGGCCGCCGCCGCGACCAGCAACGTGCGGGTCAGCGCCCCGACGTGGAACGGGCTGGCGAAGAACCGCGCGAAGTTCTCGAGCGTGAACACGGGCTCCGAGAACGCCGTGCGCGACGGCCGTTCGAAGCTGAAGCGCAGGAAGTAGACCAGCGGCGCCACGAAGAAGACCACGGTGAGCACCGCGGCCGGCATCACCAGCAGCCAGCCGGTGCGACGATCGAACGTCATCGTCGGTACGTCACTGGTTGATGAGCTGCTCGACGTACTGCTGGCGCCAGCGTTCGTTGTTCTGCGCGAGGTAGGACAGGTCCACCGGGTAGATCTTCTGCTCCTCCTCCGGCGTGAACCCGATCTGCGCGGTGAGCTCCGGGGACGGGTCGACGTTCGTGACGGTGGGCCAGTACCCCATGTTCTGGGCGAACTGCAGCTGCGCCTCGGGGTCGAGCATGGCGTTGACGTACGCGTAGGCGCCGTCCGGGTTGGGCGCGTTGGCGGGGACGCCGACGGTGAAGACGACCGGCATGGTGCCCTCCCGCGGGATCGCCGCGGCCAGTGGTGCCTGGCCGGCCTTGTTCCACAGGTAGGCGCGTGCCTTCCAGTTGTATGCCAGCCACACCTCGCCGGACATCATCGCCTGGCCGAGCTGCTCCTGGGACTCGTAGACCCGGACGGTGCCCTTGCGCGCGAGCATCCGCTGCCAGCCCGCGTCCCAGTTGTTGCCCGGGTCGCCGCCCGCTTCGAGCGCGGCGGCCATGAAGTACTCGGGGGCCCACTGGATCGACTGGATCCCGATGCGGCCCGCGTAGGCCGGGTTCCAGAACACCTCGAAGCTGTCGGGGGCCGGGTTCACGTGCTCGGGGTTGTAGATGATCACACCGGCGCTGTAGATGTGCGGCACCCACAGGTCGTTGCGGAAGTCCTCCCGGATGTTCGCGGAGTTGGGCAGCCGTGCGGGGTCGATCCGGGCGAGCAGCCCGGCGTCGGCGGACTCCTGTGCCTGCGAGTCGGCGAACGCGGCGACGTCGATGGTGCCCGGGCCGCCGGTCTGGGCCTGCGTGCGCATCTTCGTCAGCCGCGCGACGTGGTCACCGACGTCGTAGACGACGGTCGGTGCCCCGTCGGTGCCGGCCAGCACCGGCTCGACGAAGTCCTGCTGGAACTTCTGGTAGTCCCCGCCCCACGTCCCGACGACGACCTCACCCGCTCCGCCGCCACCGCCCGCGGCCCCGGGGTTCGGCGGGGGTGGCCCGCCGCAGGCGGCGAGGCCGAGCGTGGCGCCTGCGGCGCCCGCGAGGGTCAGGAACTGCCGGCGGGGGAGCTGCGCCACGTCGATCTCCTCCTTCGAAGATGGCGATCATCGTAAGTGCTCTCGATCACTTAGTGTCAGGTCGTGGCTGAAGATGCTCCCCAGAACGAGAAGCCCGAACCCCCGACGGACGAGCTGGTCACCACGTCGCACACCCTGCGTACGCCGGCGGGCGAGCTCACGTACACCGCGACGGCGGGCCGGATCGTCGTGCGGCACGAGAAGCACACCGACGGCACGTTCGACGGCCACGAGCCGCACGCCGAGGTGTTCCTCGTCGCCTACACGCTCGACGGCGCCGAGCCGGGCACCCGGCCGGTCACCATCGCCTTCAACGGCGGGCCCGGCTCCTCCAGCGTGTGGCTGCACATGGGGTTGTTCGGTCCGCGGCGGGTCGTCATGGGGGATGCCGGGTCGCTCACGCCGCCACCGTGGGGGCTCACCGACAACGAGGAGTCGCTGCTCGCCCACTCCGACCTGGTGTTCGTCGATCCGGTCAGCACCGGCTACTCGCGCGCCGTCGAGGGCGGCAAGCCGTCCGAGTTCCACGGCTTCACCGGCGACGTCCAGACGGTCGGCGAGGTGATCCGGCTGTGGATCACGCGCAACGAGCGGTGGTTGTCGCCGAAGTTCCTCGCAGGCGAGTCGTACGGCACGCTGCGCGCCGCAGCGCTGGCCGAGCACCTGCAGGACCGGTACGGCATGTACGTCAACGGCCTCATGCTGATCTCGAGCGTGCTCGACATGGGCACGATCCGCTTCACCGAGGGCAACGACCGGCCGTACCCGCTCTTCCTGCCGACGTACGCCGCGATCGCCCACCACCACGGCCTGCACCCGGACCGGACGCTCGCCGAGGTGCTGGCCGACGCGGCGGACTTCGCGGCGGGCGACTACCCGTGGGCACTGGCCCAGGGCAACCGGCTGCCCGCCCACGAGTTCGACCGGATCGCCGCCCGGCTCGCTGCCCTGGCCGGGCTCGACGAGGACTACGTCCGCCGGGTGCGCCTGCGGATCGAGCACCAGCGCTTCTTCCGGGAGGTGCTGCGCACGTCGGGCCGCACGGTCGGGCGGATCGACGGCCGGTTCACCGGCTGGGAGGCCGACGACGGCGGCGAGGTGCCCGGCTACGACCCGTCGATCGCGGCGATCACGGGCCCGTACACCGCGGCGGTCAACTCCCACGTCCGCACCACGCTCGGCTACGCCAACGACCTGCCCTACGAGATCCTCACCGGCCGCGTGCAGCCGTGGTCGTACAAGGAGTTCGAGGGCAGGGCCGTCTCGGTGGTGGGCAACCTGTCGGCGGCGATGCGCGCCAACCCGCACCTGCGCGTGCACGTGGCCTGCGGCTACCACGACGGGGCCACCCCGTACTTCGCGGCCGAGCAGGTGCTCGCCCAGCTCCCGATCCCCGACGAGCTGCGCGACCGGATCGAGGTCCGCTACTACGAGGCCGGGCACATGATGTACGTGCACGAGCCGAGCCGGGTGCAGCAGTCGGCCGACCTCGCCGCCTTCGTCACCGCAACGCCGTGACCGGTCAGTCGGTGGCGATCCGGATGCCGAGACCCACCAGCAGGGTGCCCATCAGCGCGTCGATGGTGCGGCGGACCCGGTTGGCGGTGAGCAGCCTGCGCAGCGCGCTGACCACGCCCGCCAGCACCGTGAACCAGGTCAGCGTGACGCCCGCGGCGACCACGGCGAGCAGCAGGTGGTCGACGGCGGTGGCCGTTGCGGGCAGGAACTGGGGGAGCAGCGCGACGAAGAAGACCGCCACCTTGGGGTTGAGCAGGTTGGTCACCAGGCCTTGGCGGAACGCGGCGAGCGTGCCGGTCGCGCGGGAGCCCGGGATCTGCGGGGCGTCCTCGTACTCGCCGCGCCGGGCGGCGAGCAGTGCGCGGATGCCGAGCAGCACCAGGTAGGCCGCGCCGACCAGTTTGACCGCGGTGAACGCCACCGCGGACGCGGCGAGCAGGCCGGCGATGCCCAGCGCGGTGACGACGGCCCACGCGAACACGCCAACGGCGATCCCCACACCGCATGCCATCCCGGCACGCCTGCCGGAGACCATCGCGTTGCGGGTGACGATCGCGAAGTCGGGGCCCGGGGACATCGCGGCGAGCAGGACGACGCCGCCGAGTGCGACGAACTGGGTCACGACCACGTCGAGGACACTACTGGGACGGTCGGCCAGGTCTGCGTGGACAAGCCGCGCACCGCTGGGGAGACTCGCCCGGTGCCCCGGGTGCGGACGGGTGAGTCGGTGGTGGCCCGGGTGGTGCGCCTCCTGGAGGCGTTCACCCCGGACGAGCAGGCGCTGTCGGTCACCGAGATCGCCCGGCGATCCCGGTTGCCCGTCGCCACCGCGTCGCGGCTGATCGCCGAACTGGCCGTCCACGGGCTGCTGGCCCGGCGCGACGGCGAGGTGCGGGTGGGCGTGCGGATGTGGGAGCTGGCCCAACGGGCCTCGCCCACGCTGTCGTTGCGCGAGGCGGCCATGCCGTTCCTCGAGGACCTGCACGCGGTGATCGGCCACCACCTGCAGCTGGCGGTGCTCGACGGCGACGAGGTGCTGTTCGTCGAGCGGATCTCCGCGCCGAACGCCGTGATCAACTACACGAGGATCGCGGGGCGGCTGTCGCTGCACGCCTCCTCGTCCGGGCTGGTGCTGCTCGCCCACGCGTCCGCCGAGCAGCAGGAGCGGGTCCTGGCCGGGCCGCTGCGCCGCCTCACCCCGAACACGCCGGCCCGTCCGGCGCAGGTGCGCGCGATGCTCGCCGACATCCGCAGGCAGGGCTACGCGCTGTGCCCGGGCTTCATCCACGTCGATGCCACCGGCGTGGCGGCGCCCGTGCGGGACGGCTCCGGCGCGGTGGTGGCGGCGATCGGCGCGGTGGTGCCGAACGACGGCAACGCGTACGTGCACGTCCCCGCCCTGCTCGCGGCGGCCCGCGGGATCGGCCGCACGCTCGCCTCTCAATGAATGGGAACGCCGTATCGCCCGGTTCCGCCGCCCGCGGATCCTGCCCCCATGAACGGTGCCGTTCCGGCGAACGTCGTCTCGCTCGAGGTCGTGACCAAGACGCGCGAGGCCGACGGCGTCGTCTCGTTGATGCTCGCCCGCCCGGACGGCCGCCGGCTGCCCGACTGGACCCCGGGTGCCCACATCGACGTCGTGCTCCCGACCGGGATCACCCGCCAGTACTCGCTCTGCGGGGACCGGTTCGACGCCCACGCCTACCGGGTCGGTGTCCTGCGCGAACCGGACGGCCGCGGGGGCTCGGCGTACGTGCACGACGTGCTCGCGCCCGGAGACGTGATCGGCGTGGGCGGTCCGCGCAACAACTTCCCACTCGTCCCGAGCACGTCCTACCTGTTCGTGGCGGGCGGGATCGGCATCACGCCGCTACTGCCGATGATCCACCAGGCCGACCTGCTCGGCGCCGACTGGCGGCTGCTCTACGGCGGCCGCGCCCGGGAGTCGATGGCGTTCCGCGACGAGCTGTCGGCGTACGGGGACCGCGTCCGGGTCGTCCCCCAGGACGAGCGCGGGCTGCTCGACCTCGCGGCCTTCCTCGGCGCGCCGCGCCCCGGCGTCAAGGTGTACTGCTGCGGCCCACCGCCCCTGCTCGCCGCGATGGAGCGGGCCTGCGCCGCGTGGCCGCCCTACACGCTGCACCTCGAACGGTTCGTCGCGAAGGAACAGGGGGCGCCCGCCCGCTCCGGCCCGTTCGCGGTGGAGCTGGCCCGCGCCGGCGTCGTCGTGGACGTACCGCCGCATCTCTCCGTGCTGGACGCCGTGCGCGCCGCCGGGGTCGACGTGCTGTCGTCCTGCAGGCAAGGGACCTGCGGCACCTGCGAGACCACCGTGCTCGCGGGCCGCCCCGACCACCGCGACTCGATCCTCGCCGACCACGAGCGCGCCGCGGGCGACTGCATGTTCCCGTGCGTGTCCCGCTCCTGCGACGACCGGCTCGTTCTCGACCTCTAGGAGGCTCCCGTGACCAGCGCGCCCGCCACCGCACCGCCCGGGGTGCCGACCGACGACGCCGACCCGTTCGCGCCCGACGTCCTCGAAGACCCCCTGCCCCTGCACGCCCGGCTGCGCGACGCCGGCCCCGTCGTGTACCTGAGCAGGTACGACGTCTACGCGTTCGCCCGCTACGAGCAGGTGAACGCCGCACTGACCAACTGGCAGGGCTTCGAGTCCGGCGCCGGCGTCGGCCTGTCGAACTTCCGGCACGAGAAGCCGTGGCGCCCGCCGAGCCTGCTCCTCGAAGCCGACCCGCCGCGCCACGACGCACCGCGGCGGGTCCTCTCCGGGATCGTCGGCGCGCGGGCGCTGCGCACGCTGCGCGAGCGATGGGCCGCCGCGGCGGAGGACCTCGTGGACCAGGTCCTCGCCGGCGGGAGCACGGAGCTCGACGCGGTGCCCGCGCTCGCCCAGGCGTTCCCGCTGCGCGTGTTCCCCGACGCGGTCGGCCTGCCGCCCGAGGGCCGGGAGAACCTGCTGCCCTACGGCGACCACGCCTTCAACGCCTTCGGCCCGAGCAACGACCTCGTCGCCAAGGGAGCGCCACGGGTGGCGGAGCTGTCGGCGTGGGTCAACGCCCGCTGCGCCCGCGAGGAGCTGGCCCCCGACAGGTTCGGCGCCCGGATCTGGGGGGCCGCCGACCGCGGCGAGATCACCTACGAACAGGCGCCCCTCGTCGTCCGCTCGCTGCTCACCGCGGGCGTCGACACCACCGTGCACGGCCTGGGCGCCGTGCTCTACGCGTTCGCCACGCACCCGGAGCATTGGGCGCGGCTGCGCTCGGACCCACGGCTCGCCCGGGTGGCGTTCGACGAGGCCGTGCGCTGGGAGTCGCCGGTGCAGACGTTCTTCCGGACGGCGACCACGGACGTCGCGATCACGGACGGCGTCGAGGTACCGGCCGGCCGCAAGATCCTCATGTTCCTCGCGGCGGCGAACCGCGATCCCCGGCGCTGGACCGACCCCGACGCCTTCGACCTGTCCCGCGACCCGTCCGGTCACGTCGGGTTCGGCATGGGTATCCACCAGTGCGTCGGCCAGCACGTGGCGCGGCTGGAGGCGGAGGCCCTGCTCACCGCGCTCGCCCGGCGGGTTGCGACGATCGAGCTCGCCGGTCCGACCCGGCGCCACCACAACAACACCCTGCGGGCGTGGGAGTCCCTTCCGATGCGACTGCGGGAGGCGTGACTTACGGTCGAGTGCGTCGGCCGATCAGCTGCGCGACCAGATTGCGGTCACGTGTACCACATGAGGTATCCGTCCCAGGTGTTGTCGCTCTGGCGGTAACACGCGTAATCGTCCGCGTTCTGCTGGGCCATCTGCGTCTGCCCCTGGTCGTCACAGGCGTTCTCGGTGGGGTAGTTGTAGCCGAACGGTTTGGTGATGACGCCGGCCTCGGCGGCGACAGCGGGCGTGGCCAGGGTGGCGGCCAGCACCAGGCCGAACGCGGCAGTGGCGGTTGCGCGCACCGCGATGCGGCGTGCTGCCCTCGTGGATCTCATCCTCGAAGTTCCTCCCTCGATGACGGCACTCGTGAATGGAATGTCGAGGACATTATTGCGATCGCGTACACGCCGCAGGGAGAGTTGATCGAGTCAAGAAGTGCCTGATTCTTGCCAGCCGTCGTCGCGTGACTCGTAGACCGTGCATCCGATGGTCATCGGAAACTGATGGATTGCGTCAGAACTGTCGCGAGAACTTCGCTCCACGTGGACGGCGGTCTTGCAGGTTGTCGCTCTGTCCGGTGGCAGCTCGTGGTCGGTGCGGTTGTCGTACGGCCGAAGATGCGGCGAGCTTGCCCAGGATCGGGCGCAGCGTCTCGGCGAGCTCTCGGGGGTGGGTGAATTGAGGCACGTGTGCCCCGGGTGTTTCGACGAGCGGGGCGTGGAGCCGGTCGGCGAGCCACTTCGATGCCTCGTAGAGCCAGTGGTGGGTCGCAGCGGGATCGCGATTGTCGGCGCCTGCCGCGACGACGCACGGCAATCCGACCTCGGCGAGCTGTTCGGGCGTGGGGAGGTAGGTCAAGACGCTGTCGAGTTCCAGGCCGAAGAGGACCTCGCCGTTGCCGAGCATCCGGTCACGAAGCTCCGGGTCGAGGGACTCGAAGGCCTCGTCGCCGGCGACCCACCGCTGGAACAGCTCGGTCGCCACCGGTGGTCCACCCGTGGCCATCCCCTCGCCGATGAGTCGCTGGAGCTCGGCACCGACCTCCTCTGCCGCTGACGTGACACCGAGATAGGCGGGCTCGTGGAAGATCGCGCCGCGCAGCAGGGAGGGATGACGCAGCGCGAGGCTCGTCAGGATGATTGCTCCTCCGCTGTTGCCGTAAGCGACGACCGGAGCGAGGTCGAGCGCTGTGAGCAGGCCGGCGGCGTCGTCGGCCTGCTCCTCGACCGGTGCCGTGACCCAGTTCGGCGGGCGAGGGCTGCGTGAGTTGGCGCGCCGGTCGTAGGACAGCACCGAGTACTCGTCAGCCAGGGCGTCGCCGACCTCGGTCCAGTGTCCGGCGTCACCGGTTGCCCCGGAGATGAACAGGACCGTGGGGCCCTCCCCGCGCAGTTCGTAGTACAGCCTGGCTCCGTTGACGTCGATCGAACTCACGTCCGCCTCCGAGATGAGTTGGCCGGCCCCGACGACCACGCAGGCAGCCATGCCGGGACGTTAGGGCGAGCGCCGATCCCGGTCAGGGACCTGAGTTCCAGTCGGGGGGTTGCGGATAGGCCTCGGCGAGCAACCGGTCGGGCGCGACGATCCTGATCCCGCCGCGTCGGGTTTCGAGCACGTCGCCGTGGCGGAGCTCGCGCAGTGCGCGGACCACCACCTCGCGGACCGTGCCGACCGCGTCCGCAAGCTCTTGCTGGCTGACCTGCGCGATCAGCTCGCTGCCCCGTTGCCGATGCGTGGCCAGGTCGAGCAGGTGCCGAGCGACCCGCTGTCGGACGCTCGAGAACGCCGACCCTCCGATCTCCGCCGCGAAGGCCGCGGCGCGCTCGCTCAGCTCCAGCAGGAGTGCCCTCGCGACGCGAAGGTCGCGGTCCGCCAGTCGCCGGACAACTGCGGGCCTGATCGCCACCAGGTCCGAGTCGACCACCGCCTGGATCGTCACCGGCATGACGAAGGGCTCGGCGTAGAGCGAGAGGACGCCGAGCAGGGCGCCCGTTCGGCAGTACCGAACGGTCAGCGTTCGGCCATCGGGTGCGCTCACGTGCACCCGGACCACACCCGCTACGTCCAGCTCGATGTGGCGCTCGCCTTCGCCGGCGCGGTGAAGCGTGTCTCCGGCGCTCGCCCTGTGCCGCCGTGCGCCATCCAACAGATCATCGAGGATCTCTGCGGGGAGACCGCGCAGGTGTGAAGCGGCGAACGCCACCCGGATCCGATCGTCCGCCGGCGGGCCAACATGTGGCACCGGCACGACGGCACGGTACGCCCTGGGCGGCGATCACGGGCTCCGCTCGGCGGCCGGCTCAGAAGGGTGGGGGTTCGTCTTCGTCGTCGGGGACGGTTCGGCCGTCCCAGAGGGCGGTGGTGCGCCGGTCGCGGTCGAGTCGTTCCAGGCGGGTGGCCAGGTCCTTCGGGAGGTTCTTGCGGGTTGTCGCTCTGTCCGGTGGCAGCTCTACCGCACCAGCTGGACCTGCAACGTCGCTACGGCTCAATTCAGGAGCGTGGCGACGAGCCGGTAGCACGTCGCGAGGATCGCGATCAGGCCGATCGTCGACAGCACGTTCTGCCACCAGGTGTTGCGCAGGTCGCCCATCAGCCGCCGGTTGTTCGCCAGCACGACCAGGAGCACTCCGAGCAGCGGTGCGACGACGACGGTGAGCGCCTGCGCGACGATGATCAGCTGGACGGGCCCGCTGCCGGCGAGCACGGTCACGGCTGCACCGAAGGCGAGCACGCCGAGGATCCCGAGGCGCACGCGCAGGGAGGACAGCCGGTTGCCGTAGCCGAAGCCGTCGGCGAGCAGGGTGCCGCCCGCGACGGCGTTGGCGATCATCGAGGAGAAGGCGGCACCGAAGAAGCCGAGCGCGAAGACGATCCGCCCGACGGGTCCGGCGATCGGTTCGAGGACGCCGGCGAGCTGGGCGAGGCTGTTGCTGTCGGAGCCGGGCAACACCGCGGCGGCGGCCACGATGACCAGCGCCGTCATCACCCCGGGTGCGACGATGCCGGGCACGGTGTCGGCGAGGGTGGTGTCGCGGTACTGGTCGCGGCGCAGCCCGCGTTCACGTGCCGCGTAGCCGGTGTAGAAGGCGGCGTTGATGGAGAAGTTGGTGCCGACCAGCGCGACCAGGAGAAGGCCGGTGCCGGCGGGCACGGAGGGGACCAGGCCTCCTGCCGCCGCCGACCAGTCCGGCCCGCTGAGCACGGCGGTGACGACGAAGGACACGGCCATGGTGGCGACGATGACCAGGAGGATCTTCTCGACGAGCCCGTAGAGCCTGCGGGCGAACAGGATCGCGGCCACGGCGGCGGTGCAGGCGAGCGTCCACCACACCGGCGAGCCGCCGAGAGTCAATGAGAGTCCGAGGCCGGACCCGACGGCGTTGCCGACGCTGAACATCAGGGTGATCGCGAAGACCCCGATGCCGGCCGCGCCGCCGGTGAACCGGCCGAGGACGTCCTTCACCGTCTCGATGAGCGAGCCGCGGGAGGACACGGCGATGCGGATGCTCATGTCCGTGAACATGATCATCAGCAGCGTCGAGACGGCGATGACCCAGATCAGGGAGTAGCCGAACCGGCTGCCGGCCTGCACGGCCGAGGCGAGGTTGCCCGGGCCGAACTGCCAGGCTCCCACCACGAAGGCGGGGCCCATCAGCGCGAGGAGCTGGAAGATCTTGTGACGCCGCTGCGGCTGCACGGCAGGGGGAGTGGCTGGGTGGGACATGTGGATCGTTTCCTCGCCCTCCGCGTCGTGGCGCGGAGTTCGTCGGGGACTGCGTTGTCACCGGACCGGCGCGACCCGAGGCGCACCGGGGAAGGAGCCTCCGGTCAGATGAGCTCGGCGGACTCGAGCGCGAGCACGATCTCCCGTTCCGCTTCGGCCGAGAGGTCGCGCAGCGGGGAGCGGACGGTGGCGGACGGGAGGATGCCACGGGCCTTCAGTCCCAGCTTGAGCGCGACGGTGCCCTCCATGTGCGAGCCGCGGTGGTACACGGCCTTGGTGACCGGCAGGAGCCGGTCGTGCACCGCTCGGGCGGCGGCGTAGTCCCGGGCCTTGCCCGCGGCGATCAGCTCGATCAGCGGCTCGGGGGCGAGGCCGCCGTAGCCGACGAGGGCGCCGTCGACGTCGAACATCGTGTGCAGCAGGTACTCGTCGTGGCAGGTGAGGATCTGCAGGTCGGGATGCTCCGCGCGCAGCACGGGGATCTCGGTGTCCCAGCGGCGCATGTTGCGCACCCCGTTCTTGGTGGCGAACACGCCGGGCTGGGCCGCGATGTCCAGCTGGGTGGGCAGGTCGTAGCTGGCCTTGGTGGCATCGGGGTACTGGAACAGGATGAGCGGGAGCCCGGAGGTCTCGAAGATCGCTCGGTAGCGATCCTGCGGAGCACCTGGCTGGAAGCCGAACCGCAGCCACCCGTGGGACGGGTAGACGAGCCCGGCGGCCGCCCCGGCGTCGACCGCGCGTACGGCCTCGGCGGCGGCGACGGCGGTGCCCTCGCCCGTGATGCCGGCGATGATCGGCACGGTTCCGTCGACCGCTTCCACGAGCGTGCGGATCGTCGCGACCTGCTCGTCCTGGGTCAGGAACGTGCCCTCGCCAGCGTGTCCGAGGCACACGAGGCCCTCGACCCCGTCGAAGCTCGCGAGCCACTTGCCGTAGCTCGCCAAGGTGGCGTGGTCGACGGCGCCGTCGACGGTGAAGGGGGTGACGGGGGCGGGCACCAGGCCGCGCAGATCCGGGAACACTCGTCGGTCCTCATCTCGGGAACGATTGCGGGAACGTTCCCATAGGATGGAGGCCATCTGCATCTGCGTCAAGGCTCCCGGTCTCAGTAGCCTCCACCCGTGGTGACCATCCTCGACGTCGCTCGCGCGGCCGGCGTGAGCAAGTCGACCGTGTCGCGGGTGCTCGACGAGCGTCTCCCCCGCTCCACCAGTGCCACCGCGGAACGGGTCCGCCAGGTCGCCGCCGAACTCGGCTACGTGCGCGACCCGCTGGCATCGGGGTTGCGCCGGGCGGGTACGAGCACGGTCGGCGTCATCGTCCCCCGGCTCACCGACACCGTGATGGCGATGCTCTACGAGGAGATCGCCGCGGTGAGCGGCGCGCGGGGGCTCTTCGCGATCGTGGCGACCACGGAGGACGAACCCGAGACCGAGCGCCTCGCCGTCCAGACGCTGCTCCGCCGCCGGGTCGACGGGCTGATCCTCACCACGGCCCGCCTCGACACGGCGATGGAGCGCGAAGGTGCTGCCCCGCGCGTGCTCGCGCTGCGAACGGACGGGGTCAGCCCCTCGTCGGTCGGCGACGACCGGCTCGGGGCGCACCTCGCGACCCGCCACCTGATCGACCTCGGGCACCGGCGCATCGGCCTGGTCGGCGGGCCCTCGTACGCGTCGAGCGCCCGAAATCGGCAGGAGGGCTACCGGAGCGCGCTCGCCGAGGCCGGTCTCCCCGTCGACGAGTCACTCGTCGCAGGCGACTCGTTCTCGATGGAAGCGGGCGAGATCGCAGGACGCGCCCTGCTGGGCCGCCCTGACCGCCCCACCGCCGTCTTCGCCGTCAACGACAACACGGCCATCGGTGTCATGGCGGCCGCCCACGCGCTCGGCCTTCGCGTCCCCGACGACGTGTCGCTCGTCGGCTACAACGACATCCCCGTGGTCAGCCGCCTCCCGGTGCCGCTGACGACCGTCCGGGTGCCGTTCCGCCAGATCGCGGCCGGGGCGCTCGAGCTCCTTCTCGATGCGGATCGCAACGGCCCGGCCCGGACGCTGGTCGCCACGCCGACGCTCATCCCGCGCCGGTCCACCGCGCCGGTCCCGGCCTGATCTCCCGGCTCGGGTCGGCCAGGGCGCTCACGCCGCGGGGGCCGAACGCGATCGCAGGAGGGCTCGCACGCCCACGACCACGTAGGCGACCAGCAGCACGAACATGATCGCGCTGACCCAGACCGCAGAAGGGCGCTGCGCGGTGCCGGCGATGGCCTCGCCGATCCGGAAGGCGTTCATCGACGATCCCAGCGCGCCGAGCACGGCGATGGCCACGGCAACGGCCAGGGCGGCCCGCCGGCGCGACGCCGAGCGGGCGACGGCGGCGCAGACGAGCAGCGGGACGCCGACGAACGCGGGGATGAGCGCCGTGACGCTGACGGCTGACGTCAGGACGTAGGCGCCGACGCCGAGGACGACGAGCGCGATGCCGAGAGCGGTGGTGAACCGGACCATCCGGAAATTCTACGAGACGTCGAATCAGCCCGCTCGCCTGGTGGGCCGCGCGGCGGTTCGGTCGGCGAGCGTTGCCGGTCGGCTGCCCCGCAGCGAGTTGACCAGCGCGAGGTCCTCGGCACGGCGCAGGTCCGCCGGCCGGAGGACCCGCTCCTGGAGCGCACCGTCGGCCACGAGCCGGGCGCGTTCGATGCCGGGCAGGCAGCCGCTGTCCAACGGGGGTGTCCACCACCGCCCGTCGATCCGGACGGCGAGGTTGGCCGTGCAGGACTCGGTGACCTCGCCGCGCTCGTTCACCAGCACCACGTCGTCGGCCGCCGGGTGGCGCGCGAGCCGGGACGAGTACGGCTCGCGCAGGCTGGTCTTGTGGTGCGGCCAGCAGGCGGTCGAGTCGATCGGCTCCGGGTCGATCGCCAGGCGGACCCGGTCCGGGGCGGGCCGGGGGAGCTCCTCGACGTCGACGCCGACCGTGCCGTCGCGGTAGCAGCGCAGCCGGACCCGCGCGTCACCGGTGCCGGCCAGCCGCGCGTCGAGGGCGGCCCGCACGGCGGCGGGGTCGAAGCGGAACCCGAAGTAGGCCGCCGACGCCGACACCCGGGCCAGGTGTGCGTCGAGCGAGCGCAGCCGCCCGGCTTCGAGCCTCATGGTCTCGAGGAGGTGGAACTCCCGCGGGCGGGTGTCGAGCACCCGGGCCTTCGTGAGCAGCTCGGCGTACTCGGCGGCAGGCCGGGAGCTCCAGGTGATCCCGCCGCCCGTGCCGTAGGTGGCGCTGCCGCGCTCGCGGTCGACCAGCACCGTGCGGATCGCCACGGAGAACCGGGCCCGCAGCGGTGCGCCCGGCGGGGCGATCACGCCGATCGCGCCGCAGTACACGCCGCGCGGCGAGTCCTCGACGTCGCGGATCAGCTCCATCGTGCGGGCCTTCGGGGCTCCGGTCACCGATCCGCAGGGGAACAAGGCACGGAAGATCTCCGAGAGCCCGACGTCCGGGCGCAGCTGTGCGGTGACGTCCGAGGTCAGCTGGTGCACGGTTGCGAAGCGTTCGGCGTGCAGCAGGCGTGGCACCCGCACGCTGCCCGCGGTGGCGACGCGGGCCAGGTCGTTGCGCACCAGGTCGACGATCATGACGTTCTCGGCGCGCTCCTTCGGGCTGGAGCGCAGCCGGGCGACGATCCGCTCGTCCTCGGCGCCGGTGCGGCCGCGTGCGGCGGTGCCCTTCATCGGGCGCATGAGGATGCGGTCGCCGGAGAGCTCGAAGAACAGCTCCGGACTCGCGCTGGCGACGACGAAGCGGCCGGTGTCGAGGTAGGCGTTGTACGCGCCGCGCTGGGCGAGCGCGAGGTCCCGGTACAGCTCCTCCGGCTCACCGTCCACCGCGCGGGTCAGCCGCGTGGTGAGGTTGCACTGGTAGGTCTCCCCGGCGGCGATGCGGGACCGGACCTCCCGCACGGCCGAACGGTGGCGACGCTCGTCCCACTCCGGCGCCCAGTGACCCGCAGGCCGTCCGCCGGGATGTGGGTGCAGCGGCGCCGCGTCCTGCGGCCGCCCGACGCCGAACCACGCCAGCGGCAGACCGTCGATCGGCTCCCGGGTGGTGAGGACGGGGTCGAGTGCCGATGCGGCCTCGTAGGCGACGAAGCCGAACGCCCACGCCCCGGCGGCCGTGCGGCGCTCCACCTCGTCGAGGACGCCCGCCACCTGACCGGGTTCTGAGGCGACCAGCACCTGCTCGACCTCGGGGAACTGCAGGGCGGAACCGACCGTGAGGTCGTCGAACCGCGCCCAGGGGCGTGAGGCGTGCATCAGCCGATCCTCCCCCCGCGCACGCGGGGACGGATCGGCTATCCGTCGCGCCCGGCCGTGGCGGCGGAGAGGAGGGCGTCCAGCTCGACCGCGACGTCGTCGAGAGCGCGGGTGCTGCGGTCGGCCCGGCAGACGGCCACCGCTCCCTCGACGGCGGCGACGACGAGCGCGGCGAGCCGGCGGGCCCGCGTGGCCGCCACCCCGTTCTCCTGTAGCGACGTGGCCAGCAGGGCCTCCCAGGTGCGGAATACGTCGGCTGCCGCCTCGACGGCCGGCGCGTCCGATTCCTGGACGGCGACGGCCAGAACCGGGCAGCCCGCCCGGTGGTCGGTGCTGATCACGACATCACGCCAGAGCGCGAGGAAGCTGCGCAGCCCCTCGACCGGCCCGGCGGCCAGCCGCTCCCTGAGCACACGGGTCACGGTGTCGCCCGCGAAGCGGACGGCCTCGGTGACCAGCTGGTCCTTGCCGCCCGGGAAGTAGTGGTACGTCGATCCCAGTGGGGCGCCGGAGTGTCGGGCCACTTCACGGATGCTCGTGGCGTGCAGGCCGCGGCGTCGCAGCATGTCGGCCGCTCCGACCACGAGCCGCGTTCGGTGGTTCGTCGTGTCCATGACAGTCGTCATAGTATCCGGCTATGACGACTGTTATAGCCGAGCGGGAGCTCAGGTTCGAACGCGCCGGGCGGCTGCGCTGGCACGAGCGGGCGGCGCCGCGGCTGCAGGACCAGACGGACGCGCTGGTCCGCCCGTTCCTGGCCGGCCGGTGTGACGGTGACACGCTGCCGATCCACCGACCCGTCTCGCGGGCGCTGCAGGCGGGATTGGCGCTCGGGCTGGTCGACCCGGTGGTCGGGCGGATCTGCGGATCGGTCCCGTTCCGCGGCCCGTTCCCGATCGGGCACGAGTGCGTCGCGGAGATCGTCGAGCTCGGGTCCGAGGTCACGGAGCTGCGGGTCGGGCAGCAGGTGATCGTCCCGTGGGCGGTGTCCTGCGGGAGCTGCCCACGGTGTGTCCGCGGCCTGACCTCGGCGTGCGACCGGACCGACGGTGCGCTCGCCGCGTTCGGGTTCGGCTCGTCCTGCGGTCCGTGGGGCGGCATGATCGCCGACTCCGTGCGCGTTCCGTACGCCGCGCACATGCTCGTGCCGGTTCCGCCCGGGGTGCCTGCCGAGCGCGTCGCCGCGGCGAGCGACAACCTGGCCGACGCCTGGCGGGCCGTCGTCCCCGCGTTGTCCGACCGGCCCGGCGGCAGCGTGCTGATCCTCGGGGGCGGTGCCCGCAGCATCGGGCTGTACGCGGCGGGTCTCGCCGTCGCCCATGGCGCGGGCGTCGTCGACTACGTCGACCGCAGCGCCGGCCGCCGGGAGATCGCGGAGTCGTTCGGGGCGCGGGTGCCCGCGCGCCCGGACCGGCCGCACCGCGGGTACGACGTCGTGGTCGAGGCCGGTTCCACCGCAGCGGGGCTGCGCCAGGCTCTGCGCTCGGCCGCACCCGGCGGCGTGTGCACGGCGGTGGGCTACTACCTCGCCACCGGCACGCGGGTGCCCCTGATGCACATGTACGCCACGGACGTCACGTTGCGCCTCGGTGTCTCACACGCGCGCGCCCTGCTGCCCGAGCTGCTGGAGTTCGTGCGTCGTACCGGGTTCCCGGCCGAGCGGGTCACCACCGTCACCGCCGACTGGGACGATGCCCCCACCGCCTACGCCACCCGGACGACCAAGCTCGTGCTGCGACGCGACCCGGTCTCAGCCGGCTAGTGCCTTCTCGACGGAGTCCAGCTCGGTGGGGGAGAGTTCGAGGTGGTCGAGGGTGTCGAGGTTCGCGTCGAGCTGGGCGACGCTCGATGCCCCGACTATCGCCGACGTCACCGAGTCGTGCCGCAGCACCCACGCCAGCGCGAGCTGGGCGATGCTCTGCCCGCGTTCCGCCGCGATCGGGGCGAGCCTGCGGACGGTCGCGATCCGCTCCTCGGTGATGGCCGACGCCGTGAGGTAGCGGCCGCCCGCGGCGCGCGAGCCGGCCGGGATGCCGTCGAGGTAGCGGTCGGTGAGCACGCCCTGTTCGAGCGGGGAGAAGACGACGGCGCCCACGGCCTCGGCGTCGAGGACGTCCAGCAGGGACGGCTCGCCCTGCTCGATCCGGCGGTCGAGCATCGAGTAGCGCGGCTGGTGCAGCACGAGGGGCGTGCCCAGCTCGCGCAGGATCGCGGCCGCGCGGGTGGTGTCCTCCGGCGAGTACGAGGAGATGCCGACGTACAGGGCCTTGCCGGCCCGCACCGCGCTCGCGAGCGCACCCATCGTCTCTTCCAGGGGCGTGTCCGGGTCGCGGCGGTGGCTGTAGAAGACGTCCACGTAGTCGAGGCCCATGCGGCGCAGGGACTGGTCGAGGCTCGCGGTGAGGTACTTGCGCGAGCCGCCGTCGCCGTACGGACCGGGCCACATGTCGTAGCCGGCCTTCGTCGAGATGATCAGCTCGTCGCGGTAGGGCGCCAGGTCGTGGCGCAGGATCTCGCCGAATGTGCGCTCCGCCGCGCCGTAGGGCGGGCCGTAGTTGTTGGCGAGGTCGATGTGGGTGACGCCGCGGTCGAACGCCCGGAAGAGGATCGCCTTCTGCACCTCGCGCGGCTTGTCCTCGCCGAAGTTGTGCCACAGGCCCAGCGAGATGCGGGGCAGGACGAGGCCGGACCGGCCGGCGCGGCGGTAGATGTCGTGCTCGTAGCGCTGCTCGGCGGCGATGTAGGGCATGTCGATCAGTCTGCACCCTGGTGTGTGGACCCCTACTTCCGTATTCTGGATCCACTTCGTCCGATTCAGGATGCATGGGGTCGCTGATGCTGAAGCAGGCGGACAACGAGCGCGTCACGCGGTCCGGACCGGGCACTCCGCTGGGGCGGCTGATGCGCGCCTACTGGCAGCCCGCGGCGCTCGTGTCCGAGATGCCCGCGGACCGCCCGGTCAAGGCGGTGCGGCTGCTCGGCGAGGACCTGGTGCTGTTCCGCCGCGACGGCGGCTGGGGTCTCGTCGGCCGGTTCTGCGCGCACCGCGGCGTCGACCTGTCCTTCGGACGGCTGGAGGACGGCGGTCTGCGGTGCCTCTACCACGGCTGGCTCTACGGGCCCGACGGTCGCTGCCTGGAGCAGCCGGCCGAGCCGGAGCACTCCACGTTCGCCGCACGGGTGCGGATCCCGAGCTATCCGTGCGAGGAGCGCAACGGGATCGTCTTCGCCTACCTCGGCGAGGGCGACCCGCCCCCGTTCCCCGACTACGACTGCTTCACCGCCCCCGACGCGTACACGTTCGCGTTCAAGGGGCTCTGGGAGTGCAACTGGCTGCAGGGCGTCGAGGGCGGGATCGACCCGAGCCACGTGTCGTTCCTGCACCGGTTCGTGGGCGAGGACCCGCGCGAGGTGTACGGCCAGCAGTTCAGCGAGGTCGTCGAGGGCACCGACAAGAAGCTCTCGGAGCTGGTGGCGGAGAACCACCGGCCCGACATCGAGGTGGAGGAGGCCCCGCACGGGCTGCGGGTCTACGCGGTCCGGCAGCTCACCGAGCGGCTCAAGCACGTCCGGGTGACGAACCTGGTGTTCCCCAACGCTTTCGTCGTGCCGTTCGGCAACGATCGCGTCTTCTGCCAGTGGCACGTGCCGATCGACGACGAGAACCACTACTGGTACATGATCTTCTACGACTTCGCGGAGGAGACCGACAAAGAGACGCTGCTCGCCCAGCGGCTCGCCGAGGTCTCCCTCCCGGACTACCGGCCCCTGCGCAACCGGTCCAACGACTGGGGCTTCGACGCTGCGGAGCAGCGGGATCTGACCTACACGGGGATGGGGCTGGACATCAACGTCCACGACCAGTGGGCCGTCGAGAGCATGGGCCGGGTCCAGGACCGCACGGTGGAGCGGCTCGGCGTGTCCGACCGGGCGATCACCGCCAACCGGCGCCTGCTCCTGCGTGCGATCGACGCGTTCGAAGCCGGGCGCCCGACACCCGGCCACCCCGTCGACGCCGCAGCGGCGTGTGCTCTCACCGGGCCGCCGGCCGTCGACACGATCGCCCCGAGCGAGAACTGGGAACAGGCGTGGCGTGACCGGGAACAGCAGCGGCGGGCCCGATCGCCCTGGGCAGCCGGTGCGTAGCGTGGACGAGCGCCCCGTCTCCGAGGCGGGCGGCGGGAGCGCCGTGCGCCCGATGCTCGCGGCCGACCGGGAGGGCTTCGTCGCCCGCCACGAGCTGTGGGACGACGCGAAACACGCCGCGGCCGCGCAGCTGCGGCGGGTGGTGGACGAGCTGGGCGTCGAGCGGGTGCGCATCGGGTTCGCCGACCAGCACGGGGTGGTGCACGGCAAGACCGTCACCCGGGAGGCGCTGCCGGCCGCTCTCCGCTCGGGGATCACGGTGCCGTCGTCGTTGCTGCTCAAGGACACCGCGGGCCGGACCGTCGTGCCGGTCTTCACGGCCGACCCCGGCCTCGGGGTCGGAGGCTTCGCCGGGGTGGGCGACGTCGTCCTGGTGCCGGACCCGACGACCTTCCGTGTGCTGCCGTGGTCGCGCGACACGGGGTGGCTGCTGTCCGACGTGCACTTCCCCGACGGGCGGCCGGTGCCGTTCTGCACCCGCACCCTGCTGCGCGAGGAGTTGGGCCGGCTCGCTTCCAGGGGGTTCGAGTTGACCGTCGGCGTGGAGCTGGAGTTCCACGTCTTCGGCGAGCCCGGCCCCGACGGCGTCCCGGTGCCGCTCACCGGTGGGGGGCAGCTCCTGCACGAGGAGGGCCTCGACCGCCACGACGACCTCGTCCGCACCCTGCACCGCGGGCTCACCGACCTCGACCTGCCCGTGCGCTCGCTCGAGCTGGAGTTCGGGCCGAGCCAGTTCGAGATCACCCTGGCTGCCCGCGCCGCCCACCTGGCGGCCGACGACGTCGTGCTGGCACGTGCCGCGATCCGGCAGCTGTGCAGGCGGGCGGGGCTGCGGGCCACGTTCATGTGCCGGCCGGCGGGCAGCACGTCGGCGAGCACCGGCTGGCACCTGCATCAGTCGCTGCGGGACGACACCGGGCGGGCCGCCATGGAGGCGCCGGGGGAGCTGCTCTCCTCGACCGGCCGGCATTGGCTCGGCGGACTCCTCGGGCACGCCGCGGCGGGAGCGGTGTTCTGCACGCCGACGGTCAACGGCTACAAGCGGTACCTGCCCCATTCCCTCGCGCCGGACCGCGTCGGATGGGGCGTCGACAACCGGGCCGCCATGATCCGGGTCCTGCCGGCCCGGGCCGACGGCGGAGCGAGGCTGGAGAACCGCGCGGGCGAGCCCGCCGCGAACCCGTACCTCTACGTCGCGGCCCAGGTGGTGGCCGGGAGGGACGGCATCGCGACCGCCGCCGATCCGGGGGAGCCCCTCGACGCGCCCTACAGCGCCCCGGTGGCGGCCCTGCCCCGCTCGCTCGGCGAGGCCCTCGACGCGCTGGCCGCCGACCCGGTGTTCGAGCGGGCCTGGGGGAGCGAGGTCGTCAGCTGGTACACCGCGCTCAAGCGGGCCGAGTTCGAGCGCTACCTCGCCCACGTCTCCGATTGGGAGCAGCGCGAGTACTTCGGTCTGCTCTGAGCGGGCCGGTGCGGTCAGCCGCGGAACACCGTCTGCGACCGTCGCTCGTACCAGCGGGCGAGGGCCTCACCGGCGGCGATCACGTGGTCACGCATCACCTGGCGCGCGAGCTCGCCGTCGTTCGCAGCGAGCGCCTCGACGACACGCTGGTGCTGGGCGAGGTTGTTGCTGCGCAGCCGTGGGTTGTCCCGGAGCACGAGCGCGGAGACGTTGCGCGGGAACGCGTCGTTGACGTCGCGGATGGTGCGGGCGAGCCGCTCGTTCCCGGCGATCTCGTGGATGAGCGCGTGGAACCGGTCGTTCGCCGCGGTGGTCGGGGAGTCGGCCTCACCGCTCGCGGACGGGTCCTCGCGCAGCACGTCGATGGTGCGGCGCAGCTCGTCGAGCTGCTCCTGCGTGATCTCGCCGACGGCGCGCACACAGGCGAGCCCCTCCAGCTCGGCCCGTACCTCGTAGGCCTCCCGGACCTCCCACGGCGCAGGCACCCGTACCACGGCCCCGCGCCGGGGCAGGACCTCGATCAGCCCGCCGGCCTGGAGCTGGCGCAGCGCCTCCCGGATCGGTGTGCGGCTGACGCCGAGCGTCGCGGCCAGGTCGGCCTGGCGCAGCTGGGCCCCGATCGGGATCTCGCCCGACATGATCCGCGCACGGATCGCGGCAGCGGTCTCGTCGACGAGAGCGTTCGGCTCCCGGGGAGCCGGGTCGGATTCCACGGTCAGGCCCTTTCGCGCGGGGACCCTAACAAGAATCGCGCTGGGATCCAGTCCTGACAAGTTGGGATCCAGATGTCCGGCGCTAGTGGAGAGCGAGGGTGCGGATGAGCTGCCGTGCAGCGTCCCCGCCCGCCTCGACCGCGATCCGCACGGCCGTGGAGACGTCCAGATCGTCGAGGAGCGCGGTCCGCACGCCCGCCACCGCCGCCTCGGTCGTGCCCCGGGTGCCGCCGGCGACGTACAGCTCCTCGAGCAGTCTCGTCGCATCCCGGAGCGCGCCCGGCCGGTACTCCCATGCCTGGTTCCACCGCCGGTCCAGCAGCATGAGGCGCACGGCCGCGCCCGGCGCACTCTGCAGGAGGTCGTTCACCAGCACGAGGTTGCCGGTGGACTTGGCCATCTTGGCGCCGCCGACGCCGACGATGCCCACGTGGACCTGCCGCCGGGCGAACCGCGGGACGCCCGTGGCGGCCTGGGCCATCGCCACCTGGTAGGCGTGGTGCGGGAAGGCCAGGTCGGCGCCACCGGCGAGCACGTCCACCACACCCCCGAGCGTGGCGAGTGCCATGGCCGCGCACTCGGCGTGCCAGCCCGGACGGCCCGCGCCCCACGGGCTCGGCCACGCCGGATCGCCCGGGCCGGACGGCTGCCACACGGGCGCGTCGAACGGGTCGTCCCGCAGCGGGTCGTCCGGGCGGTCGCCGTACTCCGCCGACAGTGCCCACGCCTGCTCCGCCGTCAGGCCGGCCGCGCCGGGCAGGTGGGCGCCGTGGAAGAACACGTGCCCGTCGCGCTCGTACGCGGCGCCGGTGGCCAGCAGTGCCGACGCCAGCCGCACGACGTGCTCGACGTGGTGGCGGGCGTGTGGCACATGGGTCGGTGGCCTGACGTGGAGCGCGGCCATGTCCCGGTCGAACCAGTACTCCTGGATCAGGCCGAACTCCTCGTAGGAGCGACCCCGCTCGGCCGCCGCGCGGGTCAGGACGTCGTCGACGTCGGTGACGTTGCGCGTGAGGACGGTGTCGACCCCGGTCATCCGGATGACCTGCCGGATCAGGTCGGTCCACACGAACGCCGACGCGTGACCGAGATGCGTCACGTCGTAGGGGGTGATCCCGCAGACGTAGATCCGGGCGGGGATGGTGAGCGGCAGCGGCTCGCCGGCCAGCCTCAGCGTCTCGGGCGACCTCGTCCCGCTGCTCGACTCCCACACCGCGTGACCCGTCGGTCCGGCCATCGGGCCATCGTGGCACGGACGCGGGCTCGGCGCGTCCCCGCGCGGTGGGGGACCGGAAGTCCGCGGGCTGTCCTGCCCGGTGCGGCGGGACCCGCCGAGCATCGAGCTATCCTCCCGGGCCGGGGGGCGATCATGGGATTCGACCACGCCGTGGCGACGCGCGTCGTCGTGCGGGTGCTCGGTGACGCGGGCGAGCCGGTCGGCGCGGGGTTCCTGCTCGGGCCGGACCTGGTGGCGACGTGCGCGCACGTCGTCGCCGAGGCGCTGGCCCTCGATCCGTATGCGGCAGTGGGCCCGGCCGAGACGCTCCGGCTGGACTTCCCCATGGTGGCCGCCGACGGTGCGCCGGTCCGCGATGCCCGCGTCGTGCGGTGGGTCCCGATCGAGCCGGACGGCTCGGGGGACATCGCCGTGCTGGGCTTGTCCGGGCCCGTACCGGCAGGCGCGCGGATGCCGCCGCTGCGGCGGATCGACCAGCTCTGGGACCACCCGTTCCGCGTGCTCGGCTTCCCCGACGGCCTTGCCGACGGGGTCTGGTCGACGGGCCGCATCCGCGGCCGGCAGGCAACGGGCTGGTTCCAGCTGCAGGCCGCCCCGGGCGACCAGCCGATCGTGGGTGGGTTCAGCGGCTCGCCGGTCTGGGACGACGAGAGCGGGGCCGTCGTCGGCATGACGGTGGCCGCCGACCGGACGGGGGAGACGACCACCGCGTACCTGATCCCGATCGACCAGGTCCTCGGGACCGACCCGGAGCTCCTGCCCTGCCCGTACCGCGGACTGGAGCCGTTCGGCGAGGAGCACGCCGAGTTCTTCTTCGGTCGCGACGACGGCGTCGCCCAGGTCGAGGAGGTGCTGGACCGGCAGCCGATCGTCGCGGTCGCGGGGCCGTCCGGAGCGGGGAAGTCGTCGTTGCTGCGGGCGGGGCTGCTGCCGAGGGTCCGCTCCGCCGGTGCACGCGTCGCGGAGCTGCGCCCGTTGCCCGGCCAGCCGGTGGACGAGCTGATCGACGCGACCCTCGCCGACCTGCCCGACGACGGGCGCACGATCGTGTTGGTCGACCAGTTCGAGGAACTGGCTGCCGCCGACGCGGCCGGTGCGCGGCGGCTGCTGGCCGTACTCGGCGATCGGCTCGACGCCCACGCCCGCAGGCCCGACGGGAACTGGCCCCTCCAGGTCGTGCTGACGGCGCGGTCGAGCACGCTCGAGGACGTCCTGGCTCCGGAGATCGCGACGCGGCTGGGTGCCGGCACCGTGCTGGTACCCCCGATGAACCGCCGCCAGCTGCGCGACGCCATCGTCGCCCCCGCCGAACGTGCCCCCGGCCTGGTGTTCGAACCGGGTCTCGTCGACCGCATCCTCGACGACGCGGCCGCAGAACCAGGCCGGCTGCCGCTCGTCGAGTCCCTGCTCACCGAGCTGTGGGAGCGGCGGGCGGGCGGGGTGCTCACGGTCGAGGCCTACGAGCGCAGCGGCGGTGTCGCCGGCGTCGTGGCCACGCGGGCCGAGCAGGTGGTCGCCGCGCTCGACGTGCCGGCGGACGACCCGGGCCTGCGCCGGCTCTTCACCGGCCTCGCCGGGACCGACCGCGACGGCCGCTTCGTGCGCAGGCCGCTGCCCACCGCCGACCTGGATCCGGCGCTCCGACCGCTCGCCGAGCGGCTGGTGGCCGGACGGTTGCTGGTGCTGGAGCGCCCCCCTGCAGGCGAGGAGCGGCTGCAGCTCGCCCACCAGGCGCTCATCGAGCACTGGCCGAGGCTGCGCGGTTGGCTGGCCGAGGACCGGGACTTCCTCGCCTGGCGCGAGGAGGCCGAAGCGCAGCGCGATCGCTGGGAGACGGCCGGCCGCGACGACGGTGCCCTGCTGCGGGGCGTCTCGCTGGCCGCCACCGCCGAATGGCTGCCACGGCGCGCACCCGACGTGCCGCTCCCGCTGCAGGAGTTCGTCGGGCGAAGCCGGGCCCGGCAACGGCGCGAGGTGCGGCGCTGGCGCGTGGTCACCGCGGTGCTCGCCGTGCTGGTGCTCGCCGCGGGAGCGCTCGCGGCCGTCGCCGTCGCCCGTGGGCAACAGGTCACGGCCCAGCTGCGGCTGGCGGATGCGCAGATCATGGCCCGCTCCGCGATGGACCGGCTGCCGGGCGACCCGGTCACGGCGTCCGCGTTGGCGCTGGCGGCACACCGGTCGGACCCCGACAACGACGCCGCTCGGACGACGCTTTCCCGGCTGGCGTTCGGCATGCAGTCGGTCGACGCCGTGTACCCCGACGTCAACGCACTGCCCGGGGGCGCTCTCTCCACGTCCGAAGACGGGAACACGGTACTGGTCAACGACTCGAGCCAGGCCACGATCGTCACCGGGGCGCTCGGATCCGCACCGGCTCACTGGGTACTGCCGGATCGCCCGCGGGAGGAGAACCGACTGATCATGAGCCGCGACGGCCGAGCGGTCGCCGGGCTCGACCTGACCGGCCGGGTGCTCCTCTGGGACGTCGTGCAGCGCAGCGGCCCGGTCGTGATCAGTGACGGGCTGGGCGCCGCGCTGCAGGGGACGCTCTACTTCTCCCCGGACCAGACGCGGCTGTACTGGCTGACCGTGGCGCCGGATCGAACCCGCCGGCTCGTCGTGTGGGACGTGCGTGCCGCGGCCGCGGCCCCGGTCGGCCTCGGGCCGATCACGGACCCGCAGATCGGGCGGGTGGCGCTCACCGCCGATCCCGGGGCGGTGGCCGAGTACCGGACGACCGGGATGACCGTCCGCTCGATCGCCGACGGCGCGGTCCGGGCCACGTTCCCGCCGGAGGGTCTCTCGGGGGATCGGTACGCCGTCACGTGCGCGCCTGGTGCGGCGCTCGTCTGGGACGCCATGACCGGGCAGCAACTGCGCCGCCTGGCGCGTCTCACCGAGGACTGCACACAGGAGATCCTGAAGAACGAGCTGACCGGTACCGGCGAGTTCCTCGTGGAGGCGTACCCCGCCCTCGTGGACCGCGACATCGAGCGCTGGCGGATCACGTCCGTGCACACCGGGCAGGTCTACGAGCTGCTCGCTCCGCCGCACACGGGGGAGGCCTGGCGCAGCAGCGATCACACAGGGATGGAGGCGGCGATCGTGGGCGACCGCCTCGTGGTCTACGACCTGTGGCAGCGCTCGGTGCTGCGGCTGCACGCCGACCCAGCGGACGCCGGGCCCGGGGCGTTCCTGACCGCCGACCGGCGGTACGAGGTGTCCATCGGCGCGGACGCGATCATGGCCGTCGACGCGGTGACGCGCGGGCTTGCCGGGACCCTTCCCGGGTCCGCGCTCGCGGACAGCGGCGACCGGCGGCCCGTGATGAACGCCGACTCCGTCGGGGTGATCACGTCCGCCCCGGATCACGTCTCCTACGCCGAGTACGCCGTCCCCGGCTTCACCCGCATCGGGAACTGGACCCTGCCGGGAGGGCCCGCGCGGCCGGATGGCGCCCGGCCGTCCGTCGACTCGCTCGCCGACCAGGTCGCCGCCCTCAACAACGGGGTGCTCAGCGCGTGGGACCGGCGGACGGGCCAACCGATCGGCACGCCGATCGATCTTGCCTCCGACGCAGAACGGGCCCGGCACTTCCGCAGCGACCTCGAGGTTCGGCTGCGGCCCGGCCCCGCGTGGGAGGCCGCGGTGCCGGGCCCGCACGGGGTCGAGCTCTGGGACATGGCCACGGGTCGACAGGTGGCCGTGCTGGAGTCCGAGTCGATCGGAATGATGTTCGACGCCGCGGGCGAGCGCCTGGCGGTGATCGAGAACGGCTGGTCGGTGCACGTGTGGAACGTCGACGAGCGCCGGCGCATCGGGGTGCCGGTCGTCACCCCGTCCGCATTGGTCCCGCTCGGGTTCACACCCGACGGTCTGCTCGCCGGTGGCGTCATACCCGATCCGGAGACGAGCGGCCGCATCCTCCTGATCGAGCCGGAGACCGGCAGGCAGCGGGGCGGCTTCACGCTCGCGAAAGGCGTCGACGCCGACACGGCGCTCACCGCTGATGGCCGGTTGGTCGTCGCGGGTGCCGACGGAGGCAGGCCGGTGGCGTTCCCCCTGGCCGTGCAGGAGTGGACGGACCGCCTGTGCGGGCTCCTCGATCGCCCGTTCACCGACGGTGAGCGGGCCCTGTTGCCCGCCAGCATCGACGCCGAACGGCCCTGCGGCTAGTGCTCCCCGCCGGAGGTTCGCCAAGGGTCTCGGCGGCCCAGCTCCACGCTGGACGCAGCGGCGAACAGCCCGAGTACGCCCGGTACGAGGGCTGTCCGCCGCCACGCCCAGCGAGAAGCTGGATCCACCGATACCCCCGACGAACCTCCGGCGGGAAGCACTAGCGGTCCAGTCCGGCCACCACCCCACCCCTCGCGACCGGGGCAGACGCACGCGCGCACGCTCCGGTCCGACCCCCGCGCTCCGTCGCGCTCTTGACAAGCATTTCCAGTAGAACTTAGGTAGCCCTTGTTCTACGCGTACTGCGTATTCGACGCAGGTGTCGCGGGAGAGGGGGGCACCGTGACCGTCACCGCCGTCCGGTCCGAGGAGGGCACGCCCGTCGAGCCGGTGGCCGAACCGCCTCAGGGCGCGTCACTGCTGGCGCTCGCCGAACCGGTACGCCGCCGACTCGTCGTCGCGGTCGCACTGGGTGCGGCGGGTGCGGTGCTGGGCGTCGCAGGCCTCGTCGCGCTGGCCTACGCGCTGCGCGAGCTGTTCCGGCTCGCGCCGGACGGGACGGCGCTGCTGGTACCCCTGGTGGCGGCGGCCGTCGGCGTGGTCGGTCGGTACGGGCTGCGGGCGTGGGCCTTCCAGGTCTCGCACATGGCGGCCTTCGACCTGGAGACCGTGCTGCGCACCCGGCTGGCCGCGCACCTGGGCCGGGTGTCGCTCGGCGACGTGCTGCGCCTCGGATCGGGGCCGTTGAAGAAGATCGTCCAGGACGACGTGCGCGCGATGCACAGCGCCGTGGCCGACGCGACCCCGCTGGTGGGCTTCGCGGTGGCGCAGCCGGTCGCCGCGCTCGTCGCGCTCGCGGTCGTGGACTGGCGGATGCTGCTCGCGGTCCTCGTGATCGTGCCGGTCGTGGTCGTCGCGATGCAGCTCGCCATGCGCGACCACGCGACCGAGCGCGCCCGCTACGACCGGGCGAACGAGTCCATCAACGCGGCGGTCGTGGAGTTCGTCCAGGGCATGCCCGTCGTCCGCACGTTCGACGACGGCAGCACCTCGTTCCGCCGGTTCGCCGCGGCGGTGGAGGGGTTCACCGAGGCCACCGCGAACTGGCAGCGGAAGAGCCGCACGCCGGGCGTGCTCGCGCGGATCGCGATGACGCCGGTGCCCACCCTGCTCGTCGTGCTCGCAGTCGGGATCTGGCTCGTGGCCGGAGGGCTGGTGGAGCCGGCGTGGCTGCTGGTGGCGCTCCTGATCGGCACGCTGCCGGTCGAGTCGATCCTGCCGCTGATGTACCTGAACAACTACGTGAACGACTCGAAGGCAGGCGCAGCCCGGATCGCCTCGGTGCTCGCGCTGCCCGAGCTGGCGGAACCCGCGCACCCCCGCCCGCCGGGCGACGGCTCGGTGCGCCTCCGCGGCGTCACCTTCGGCTACGGCACCGATCGGGGACGGCCGGCGCTCGACGGCGTCGACCTGGAGATCCCCGCCGGCACCGTGTGCGCGCTCGTCGGCCCGTCCGGCTCGGGCAAGTCCACGCTCGCCCGGCTCGTCGCGCGCTTCCACGACGTCGTCTCCGGATCGGTCGAGGTCGGCGGGGTCGACGTGCGCGAGATCGGCACGCCCGGCGTGCTGCGCCACGTCGCGCTCGTCTTCCAGGACCCGTTCCTGATCGACGACACGGTGGCCGAGAACATCCGGCTCGGCCGCCCGGAGGCCACCGAGGCCGAGGTGGAAGCCGCGGCGCGGGCGGCGGGTGCCCACGACTTCATCGTCTCCGAGCTGCCCGACGGCTACGCGACCCGCGTCGGCGAGCGCGGTGGGCTGCTGTCGGGGGGTCAGCGGCAACGGGTCACGATCGCGCGGGCGATGCTCGTCGACGCCCCGATCGTCGTGCTCGACGAGGCCACCGCCTTCGCGGATCCGGAGACCGAGGCGCAGATCCAGGAGTCGATCGCGGCGCTCACGCGCGGGCGCACGGTGATCGTGATCGCCCACCAGCTCGCGACCGTCGCAGGCGCCGACCAGATCGTCGTGCTCGGCGACGGCCGGGTGGCCGAGCGGGGCACGCACATCGAGCTGCTGGCTGCGGGTGGGAGCTACGCGCGGATGTGGGAGCACCACGAGCGGGCACGGGCATGGGGGGTACGGGCATGAGACGGATCGTGACCATGATGCTGCGGGTCGCGGGCCCGTACCGGGACCGGTTCGCCGCGTCGATCCGCCACTCCGTGATCGGGTCGCTCGCGCAGGCCGGCGCCTACGCCAGCATGCTGCCGATCCTCCACGAGCTGTCGCGGCCCCAGGTGGAGGCGGCAGCGGCATGGCGGTGGTTCGCGGTGTTCGCCGCCTGCTACGCCGTCGAAGCGGTGTACCGGTGCCGCGAGATCGGCTTCCAGTACACCGAGTGGACCGGGGTGATCGAGTCGATCCGCCTGCGCCTGGGCGACCGGCTGCGCCGCATGCCGCTGCGCGAGCTGGAACGGCGCGCCACCGGCGACCTCACCACGGTGGTGGGCGGCAACGTCGTGAACGCCGCACTCGGCGTCTCCGCGGTCGCGCTCGTGTTCCTGCAGATGGTCATCGTGCCGGTCGTGCTGATCGCGGTGTTCCTGGTCGTGGACTGGCGGTTGGGGCTCACCCTCGCCGTCGTCACCCTCCTGGCCGTGCCGTTCGTCCGGCAGGTGCAGCGCATCTCCGGGTCGGGGTTCCGGCGGGTGGACGAGGCGGACGCCGCCGCGGCGTCCCGGATCGTCGAGTACGTCCAGGGCCTGCCGGTGTTCAAGGCCACCGGGCAGGTCGGGGAGTCGTCCGTCCGCCTGCGGGCGGCGTTGCAGGAACAGACCCGCCACCAGGCCGAGTCGCAGAGCCGGTCCGCGCTGCCGGCGCTCTACGCCGCGGCGGTGGTGCAGCTGGGGGTGATCGCCGTCGCCGCCGTCGGAACCGCCCTCGTGCTCGGGGCGGACCTGACCGCTCCGATCCTGGTCGCGGTCGTCGTCGGCGCGGTGCGCTTCGCCGAGCCCCTCGCGACCGCGACGACGCTGACCGCGATGTTCGAGATCACCGACGCCGCGATCGAGCGCGTGACGGAGGTGCTCGACGTGGCGCCGCTCGATGCGGACCCCGACGCCCGGATCACCCGGTTCGACGTGGCGTTCGACGAGGTGGCGTTCGGCTACACCGGCGCGCCGGTGCTGCGGGGCGTGTCGTTCGCCGTGCCCGCCCGCAGCTTCACCGCGCTCGTCGGCCCGTCGGGGTCGGGCAAGACGACCGTGACCAGGATGCTCACCCGCTACGCCGACCCGGACGCCGGGACGGTCCGCATCGGTGGTGTGGACCTGCGCACCGTCGATCCCACCGAGATCTACCGCCACGTCTCGGTGGTGTTCCAGGACGTGTACCTGTTCGGCGACACCATCCGCGCGAACATCGCGATGGCGCGTCCCGATGCCACCGACGCCGAGGTGGAGGCCGCGGCGCGCGCGGCCAACGTGCACGGCTTCGTGGAACGGCTCCCGCACGGTTACGACACGCGGGTCGGCGAGATCGGCGGTGCGCTGTCGGGCGGGGAGCGGCAGCGGATCTCGATCGCCAGGGCGATCCTGAAGGACGCCCCGATCGTCCTGCTCGACGAGCCGACGGCGGCGCTCGACGCCGAGAGCGAGGTGGCGGTGCAGCAGGCGATCGACGCGCTGGTCGCCGACCGCACGGTGGTCGTGATCGCGCACCGGCTGTCGACCGTGGTCGGGGCCGACCAGATCCTGGTGCTGGAAGGCGGCCGGATCGCCGAACGGGGCCGGCACGCCGAGCTGCTCTCCGCGCGTGGGCGCTACGCGCGGATGTGGGCGGCGCAGACCAGGGCCCGGCACTGGCGTGTGGAGGCGGAGACGGCGAAGGTGGCCGGTGTCGAAGGGGGGCAGTGATGGATGAACAGGAGGGCGGGGCCGGCTCCCCGGTGGAGCGGCGCGTGCTGCTGCTCCTGCTCGGCGCGGTGCTCGCGGGGTTCACCGGGCAGCAGCTGCTCGGCCCGGTGCTTCCCCCGCTCTCGCGCGAGCTCGGGCTCGGCGAGGTGCAGCTCGGGTTCGTGATCACGAGCGCGGCGGTGGTGTTCACCCTGGCCAGCCTGTTCTGGGGGCGGGTGTGCGACCGGTGGGGTCAGCGCCGCGTCCTGCTGACCGGGCTCACGCTGTGCACGGCGGGGCTGGCCGGGTTCGCCGCCGTCTCGGCGTGGGCGCTCGGCAGCGCGGACCCGTCGGCCGCGACCGTCCTCACCGGGATGATCCTCATGCGCAGCGTGCTGTTCGGGTTCGGCGTCGGCGCGATCCCGGTCGCCGCGCTCGCCTATGTGGGCGCCGGCACCGCAGGCGAGGCGGAGCGGACCCGTGCGGTGTCGATGGTCGGGGCGGTGCAGGCGCTCGCGCTGGTGCTCGGCCCCGGCGTCGGCGGCCTGCTCGCGGCCGGCACGCTGCTCGGGCCGCTCTACCTCGCGCCGGTGGTGCTGGGCCTGATCACGGTCGTCGTCGCCGTGGTCCTGCCCCGCCCCACGCGGTCCGGTGCCGCCCCGCTGCGCCTGGCCCCTCCTGCCCGGACGCTGAGCCCGTTCGACCCGCGGCTGCGGCGGTTCCTCGCCGTCGGGTTCATGCTCTTCCTCTCGCTCGGCACCATCCAGGTTGTGCTGGGTTTCCTGTTCCAGGATCGTCTCGGACTCGACGGCACGGCCACCGCTGCGACGACGGGCGCCGCGGGGTTCGCCACGGGGCTGGTGCTCGTCGCCGTGCAGGGCGGCGTCGTCCCGCGGCTGGGATGGGGCCCGCTCCGGCTGCTGCGGGTGGGGGCCCCGATAGCCGCGGCCGGGTTCGCAGTGGTCGCGCTCGGCCCCGAGTTCTGGTCGATGACCGCGGGGTCGATGGTCGTCGCGCTCGGGCTCGGGATGGCGATCCCCGGCTACACCGCGGGCCCGACGCTCGCGGTGGGCCGCTCCGAGCAGGGCGCCGTCGCGGGTCTGATCAACGCGACGAACGGGAGCACCTTCATCGCGGGTCCGCTCATCGGCACCGCGCTCTACGCCGCCGGGCCTGCCCTCCCGGTGGTGCTCAGCTGCCTGCTGTGCGTCGCGGCCTGCGCCCTGCTCGTCCGGCCGATCCGGCAGGCCGTCCCCGACGCGGGCGTCACCGTGGCGGAATGATGCCCGCATGAGCGTGCCAGGACCGGCGGGGCGTGGGCGCCCGTTGCGCAGGGGGCGCGGCCTGCTCGACCGGCAGGCGATCGTGGCCGCGGCCCTCGCGGTGGCCCGCACCGAGGGCCTGCCCGCGGTGACGATGCGCCGGATCGCCGACGAGCTCGGCTGCGCGCCGATGTCGCTCTACCGCCACGTCGCCGACCGCGACGCGCTGGTGCTGGAGATGCTCGACGTCGTGGCGGCCGGGATCGACGTCCCGCCGCCGTCGTCCGACCCGCGCGAGGAGCTGACCGGCCTGCTCACCGCCGTGCACGCCGCACTCGCCGTGGACCACTGGGCCGTTCTCCCGCTGGTGGCCGAGGGGATGTCCAGCCCTCGCATCCTGCCGGTGCTCGACCGCGTGCTCGCGGCGCTCACGCGCAGCGGCTTCACCGGGCGATCGCGGCTGGCCGTGCACCAGATGCTCTGGCAGTACCTCTTCGGCGAGCTGCTCTGGACCCATCACGACCAGCCCGACTCCCACGGCAAGCGGATGGTGCGCGGGGCTCCCCCCGAGGACTTCCCCGCGATCGCGGACGCCGTGCGCACCGCGTCCGTCCACCCCGCCGAGAACTTCACCGACAATCTCCAGCGCCTGCTCGACGGCGTGCTCGGCGGTCCTGCGCAGCGTTAGACCACCGGTGACCGGGTATGCCCGGGGACAGGTTTCGACCTCGGGGAGCAGACCATGCGGAACCGGTTCGGCCGGCGGCGCCGTGCACGGCGGCCGACGGCGCAGCAGACGGTGTTCGTGGTGGTGGCAGCGGTGCTGGGCGGCCTCGTCGGAGCGGTGGCGGAGTACCTGCTCGATCCGGCCCGCGGGCACGCCCGCCGGGCCGGGCTGCGGGAGCGGTCGGCAGCGGCGGTCCGCCGCCCCGTGAAGCGGGCGCGGCGCACGGCGACGCGGAACGTGGCACACCTGCGCGGCAGAGCCCGCCGGGTGGGGCACCGGCTCAGCGCTTCCCACCCGCCCGCGGACGATCGCACGTTGGTGGACCGCGTGCGGAGCGAGGTGTTCGACCGCAGGCACTTCGGCCGGCGGTCGGTGAACATCGACGCGGTCGACGGCGTGGTCACGCTGCGCGGGCAGCTCGACGATCGGGACGCCATCCGCGACATCGAGGCCGCCGTCGGGCGGGTGGCGGGCGTGCGCGGGGTCGAGAACCTGCTGCACACCCCGGACACCGCGGCCCCGAACGTCGTGGGCCTGCAACGGCCGGAGCGCTGACGCGCGAAACCGGTTGTCGTCGACGGGCACGGCACGCTCGAATGACGGGTGCCTTTCGACGCGATGTCCTTCGATCCGCGCACGAGCTTCGGCCCGAAGGTCGCGGCCTCCTACGACGACAGGCCACTGGGAGACGAGGAGGCCGCCGTCGCCCGGCTCGCACAGCTGGCCGGGGACGGGCCCGCCCTCGAGCTCGCGATCGGCACCGGCCGCATCGCCCTGCCCCTCGCCGCCACCGGTCTGCGCGTCGACGGCATCGAGCTGTCGGCGTCGATGATCGAGCAGCTGCGCTCGAAGCCGGGAGGGGACGCGCTAGCGGTCACCTGCGGGGACATGTCCACCGTGGAGCTGCCGGACCGGTACCGGCTCGTGTACGTCGTGTTCAACTCGCTGATGAACCTGATCACCCAGGATGGGCAGGTCGACTGCGTCGCGAACGCCGCCCGGCACCTCACCGACGACGGCGTGTTCGTCGTGGAGAACGTCGTGCCGGACCCGATGTACGGCCTGCGCCAGGACCGCGGCGGCGTCGACCAGTACGTCGACGCGTCGCACATCGACCCCGAGCGCGTCTCCGTAGAGGTCGGGCGCTTCGATCGCGTCACCCAGCGCGTCGACAAGTGCCACATCGGCCTCGGCGGTGCGGGGATCCGGCTCGACCCGCTCGCGCTGCGCTACGTCTGGCCCAGCGAGCTGGACCTCATGGCCCGGCTGGCCGGTCTGCGCCTGCGGGCTCGGTGGGGCGGCTGGTCCGGCGAGCCCTTCGACGCGCGCAGCCTGCGGCACGTGTCGGTCTACGGCCGCTGAGCGGACCTCATCCGGGCGCGTACCGCGCGCGGTAGCCGCGCAGGCGCTCGAGCCCGGCCGGTGACGCCGCCCCGGTGACGAGCTCGCCCTCGCCGAGCAGTACCGCGGCGAGGTCGTCGAGCACCCACAAGGTCCCGAGCGCGCACGACATCGTCGCCCAGCGCATCGCGTCCACCTCCACCACCCGGCCGCCCCGCACGGCCCCGAGCCGCTGCCAGAGCGGCTCGTCGCGCAGGAAGGTGGGGTCGGCCGTCGGCCCGGTCAGGAGCAGGACGAGGTCGGCGTCGTGCTCGGTGATGCGCTCGGTCGAGACCGGGACGAAGGGCGTGGCGGGGTCGGTCGGGCCCCGCTGGGCGGCGGGTCGCGGCAGGCCGAGTGCCGCGGCGACGGTGCCTGCGGGCGTCCCGGCGCCGAGCAGGTACAGCGACCGGCCGTCGAGCCCGGGTGACAGCACCGACACCGTGGGCGGCGAGCCGGCCCGCAGCCGCGCGGCGAGCTCGGCGGTCCGGCGGTGCACGTCGTCCAGGAGGGCGTTCGCGTCGACGCCCATCCCGGCGGCGAGGGCGCGGCAGTCGGCGTCGTGGTCGCCCGTGCGCTCGACGGCGTGCACCGTCGCGAGCTCGCCGAGGACCGGGTCGGTGCCGGAGGTGCGGAAGCCGACCAGCCGATCCGGCTGCAGCGCGGCCAGCCGTTCGACGTCGATCCCGCCGCCCGCGCCGGACACGTCGGCCACGGGGCCGGCCTGGATCCGCGCGATGGCCTGCAGGAGCGGGTCGACGGCCAGGAAGGAGGCGGTGCCGACCTGGTGCGGGCCCAGCAGCAGTGCCAGTGCGGCCGTGGCGCCGTCGAGCGTGACGAGCCGGTCGCCCGGCACGTCGCCACGGACGCCGCTCGCGCAGCCCGCGAGCACGGTCGCCACCGCACCGGTGAGCAGCGTCCGGCGGGTGAGCGGCGGTGGGGCGGTCGGTGCCGTCACGATCTCCTCCTGTCGACGGTGTCGACGAGGAGGTCGCCTCGCCGCCCCGCCCGGTTCCCGGGGATCAGGGCGGTCCGAGCACCTCGGGCGTGGTGAGAGCGCGGGCGGTGGCGGCGACGTACTGCTCGGAGGCCTGTTCCGCGAGGCCGAGGACGACACCCTGGACGAGCCCGACCAGGAGCGCGCGGAGCGCGGTGGCGAGGCGTTGCGCCTGCGGCCTCGTCAGGGCGGTCCCGTGGTGCGTGCGGCCGGTGAAGAGCCTGGTGAGGCGCTCCTGGTGCTCCCGGACCGACGCGGCGAGCCGGGCCTGCAGGTCGGGGTCGCGCAGGGCCGTGTCCTGCAGGCTGATCTCGAACGACAGGTGCCGCAGCGCGTCGGGGTCCTCGACGATGCGGCGGTAGTGCCGGGCGACGGCCTCGACGGCGTCCTGCAGGCCCAGCCCCGCGGGGACGGCCTGCTCGATCCGGTCGTAGTGCCGGCCGATGTGGTCGGTGACCAGCGCGGCCAACAGGCCGTTCTTGCTGCCGAAGAGCGAGTAGACGGCGCCGGTGGTCAGGCCGGCCTGCTCGGTGATCTCGTCCAGCCGGGCCCGGTGACCGTCCCTGGCGACGATCCGGCGCGCGGCGTCGAGCAAGGCGCGACGGTTGCGCTCTTTCGCCTCCGCCCTTGTCACTCTCATAAGGGGATTATTACGGTAACTGGATTATGAATCTCGCCGAGTGCATGCGACGGGTGCCCGACATCGCGCGGTTCCCGTCGGTGGACGCCCTCCACACCGAGCTCGACGCCCTGGCCAGTGCCCATCCCCATCTGGTTCGCGTGCGGCGGATCGGGACGTCCCGGCTGGGTGAGCCGCTGCGGGTGCTGACGATAGGCGACGGCCCTGCGGACGCGGTCGTCATCGGCGGGCCGCATCCCAACGAACCGGTCGGCGGCCTCACGGTCGGGGTACTGGCCGGGATGCTGTGCCGGGACGACGCGCTGCGCGCGGAGCTGGGGTTCCGCTGGCACCTCATCCCGTGTGTCGACCCGGACGGTGCCCGGCTCAACGAGGGCTGGTTCGACAGGCCGGGCAACCGCCGCGCCTACTCCGAGCACTTCTACCGCCCCGACCCCGCGGAGCAGGTCGAGTGGACGTTCCCGCTGTCCGGCGAGGACTACTGGTTCGACCGGACCCTTCCGGAGACCGCGGCGCTCATGCGGCTGATGGACGAGGTGGAGCCGTCGCTGGTGTGCTCGCTGCACAACGGGGAGCACCACGGGGTCTTCTTCTACGTCAACCGCGACGACCCGGAGCTCGCCCGCCGGCTCGGTGAGCTACCCGGCCTCGCGGGCCTGCCGCTGCACCACGGAGAACCCGAGCTGCCGGGCTCGCGGCTGATCGCCCCTGCCGTCTACGCAACGCAGGACGGCGCCCGGGTCGGAGCGATGCTCGGCGCGGGGGCCGGCAGCGCCGACTACGCCGCCCGGTTCGGCGCGCTGCACATCGTGCCGGAGGTGCCCCTGTGGGCCGATCAGCGCGTGGCCGACCGGAGCGCGACCGGCACCGGCTACCGGCAGTTGGTGGCCAGGGGAGCGGCGGCTCGGCGGGAGGCGCTCGACATGCTGGACACCGCGCTCGCGACCGTCGCGGACACCCTGACCGTGCGAACGCCGTTCGAGCGCTCCGTGCGCGCCAGCCTGCGGACCTTCCGCACGGTCACCGAGCACCGCGAAGCACTCGCCGGCGAGGACCGGTCCGCCACCGTCGCGGAGGAGTTCGATCACCGGCAGGCGCTGCACCTGCTGCGGCTCCGCCTGCTCGGCACCTTCCTGCGCATGCTCGACGCCGAGATCGCCGCGGGCAGCGCGACCGTCGCCGTCCGCACCCAGCGCCGGGTGCTCGGGGAGACCTTCGACCGGTGGGTGGGGGAGGCCGAGGCCGACACCCCGGGCCCGGCCACCGAGATCCGCAGGCCCGTTGCGGTGCAGCTCGGTGCGATCCTGCTCGCCGCCACCAGGGCCGCCGACGGGAGTCAGAACGCGAGCAGGATCCCGGAGGGCCGGTCGATGGGCAGCAGCGCGGGCAGCCCCGCCACCAGCACGGCGGCGACCAGCGTGTAGATCACCTGCGGGCCCGCGCAGTCAGCACGTGGCCGCCGTCAACCCGAACGGCCGAGAAACCCGTTGATCGAACCGAGGTCGCGTCCGCAGACTCGCCGCCGATGGAAGAGACCGATCGTGCTCACCCCGCCTGAGGGGGTCGCGGACGCGGACGTCCTCGCCGCGGCGCGCTGGCACTGGCTCGACGGCGCGCTGACCGCGGTCCACCTCCCGGTGGGGTTCGGTGCCCACCACTGGGAGGTCGCCGACGACGCGGGGCGCCGCCTGTTCGCCACGCTCGACGCGCTGGGGGAGCGACACTCCGCGGAGTCCCTCGAAGGCGCGTACGCGGGCGCGGCGGCACTGGCCCGGGCCGGGTTGCGGGCCGTCTGGCCGTCGATCCCGGCCTCCTCGGGGACGTACACGGTGCCGTTCGGCGACGGCTCCCCCCGGCCCGGACGACTCAGCGCGACGGGCTGGCTCGAGGGGCGGACACCCACCGAGGCGGAGGCCGCCGCGCCCGGGCACGTCGACGAGGTCCTCGCGGTCCTGGAGGTCCTGCACGGACATCCGCC
Organism: Pseudonocardia hierapolitana; assembly: GCF_007994075.1. Lineage (NCBI taxonomy): Bacteria > Bacillati > Actinomycetota > Actinomycetes > Pseudonocardiales > Pseudonocardiaceae > Pseudonocardia > Pseudonocardia hierapolitana. The sequence goes on from NZ_VIWU01000001.1 coordinate 7,041,798, forward strand.
GCCCCGTGGCATCCCGGAGTGGGCCCCGCGGGTCGCCGCCGACTTCCCACGCCGGCTGCGGGAGCGAGCCGCCGACCCGTGGACGCGCGGCCCGTTCGGCGAGGAGGCCAGGAGGGCCATCGTCGAGCGGCTCCCCGATGTCGAGCGCTGGACGCGCCGCTACCTGGTGCTCGCCGAGGAGGCGCACCGGAACCGGGGCGACTGGGTCGCCACGCACGGGGAGCCGCACTCCGCGAACCAGGTCGTCACGCCCGACGGGCTGCGGCTGGTCGACTGGGAGTCCCTCGCACTCGCCCCGCGGGAGCGGGACCTCGTCGACGCGGTCGACAGCGGTGCGGCCACCGCCGACGCGGTGGGCGCCCGGGAACAGATGCTGGAGCTCTTCCGGCTCGACTGGCGGCTGTCGGAGATCGACGCGTACGCCGCGTGGTTCAGCGGGTCACACGGCCGCAGCGGCGACGACCGCACCGCGCTCGGCGGCCTGCACGAGGAGCTGCGGGCCTGACGTCGTCACGTGGCCGGGGCGAGCACCTCCACCCTTCCGCGGCCGCCGTCGACCCGCACCCGGTCGCCCGTGTGCAGCACGCTCGTCGCGTTGCCCGTCCCGACGACGGCCGGGATGCCCAGCTCGCGGGCCACGATCGCGGCGTGCGAGAGCGGGGCGCCGACGTCGGTGACCACGGCGGCGGCGCGGGGGAAGAGCGGGGTCCAGCCGATGTTGGTCACGGTGGTCACGAGGATCTCGCCGGCACGCAGGTCCGCGCCCTGCTCGGCGGAGCGCAGAACGCGCACGACGCCCTCGACGACACCGCCGGCGCCCGGGAACCCGGTCACGTCCCCGCCGGCGGGCGGCGGGGTTGCCGAGGCGTCGTGGACGTCGGAGCGGCGGTTCGGATCCGCCGCCCAGGTGAACGGGTCGAACGCCCCCCGGATCAACGACGGGTACGGCGGGAGCGCGGCGTAGCGCTCGTAGGCGGCGCGCCGGTCGGACGTGTCGGGCACGGGCGCTCCGCGCAGGACCGCGGCGACCTCCTCGGCCTCGAGCATGAACACCTCGTCGCCGAGCCCGGTCAGGTCGCCGGCCCGCAGCACGTGGGCGCGGGCCACCGCGAACGCCCTGATCACCTCGGTGCGCGCCAGCTCCCGCTTGCTCGCGGCCCGCGCCCACCGCTGCAGCCGCTTCCGGGTGGCGGCCACCCGCTTCGGGTGCGCGGTGACGAGCCGCTCCCACGCGGCGCGGTGGGCCGCCTCCTGCTTCTGCAGCAGCTCGAGGGGGTCGGCGCCGGCCTCGCGCAGCGCGCCGAGCTGCTGCTCCGCCCAACCGGGCTGCTCGGCGGGGCGGGGGAGCGAGACCTCGAACTCGTGCGGGCCGCGGTGACCGTACCGCTCGGCGTACGTGGCCTCGTCGATGTCGCCGCGTTCGAGCTGGGCCAGTCCCACCACGGGGCCGAGGCTCGCGAGCATCTCGCCGTCGACGGTGATCCCCGAGGTGAGCGCGGCCGCGTCGGCGTTGCCGACCAGCTTCCGCAGCCTCTTCTGGACGGTCAGCAGGGCGACCGGGTCGCTGCGTCCGGCGGCCGCCAGCATGTCGGAGGCCGTGACGACGAGCGGGCGCAGCTCGTCGTCCCAGAGCCGGGCGAGCGCGACCGGATCGGTGGTCGCGGCGATCCTGTCGGTCAGCTCGGCGCACCGCCGCGGGTTGCCGGCGACGAAGCCCGGCAGCCGCCGCAGCGTGCCGGGCACGCTCGCGACGAACCGGACAGCGGTGGGGACGAGGCGTCGGAGCACCTGCATCCGCGACAGCGGGACCGGTGGGATCGCGACGCCGGCCGGCAGCCGGCCGAAGGTGTTCTCGGTGAGCGAGCGGAAGCGGGCCTCCGAGATGCCGACGAGCCCCGACATGGCCGCGGACAGGCTGAGGTTCAGGTAGAAGCGGCCGCCGATGTTGCCGTACCCGCGGAAGCCGGCCAGCGAGAGCGTCGGCATCGCCCGGGACATGAACAGCTGCACCAGCGACCAGGTGCAGGGCGTCATGACGTCCGGGATGGCCTCGCCGAGGTTGGTGTTGGTCCACAGGTAGTCGCCGAGGCGGGTGTCGTTCCACGGGTCGCGCAGGCCGGTGATCGGCCGCGCCTGCACGATCGCGAACCCACCCCCGGCCAGGGTCCACTCGACGTCCATCGGCCGGCCGTAGTGCTCCGCGATCCGCCGGCCGAGGGCGGCGAGCTCGGAAGAGCCGGCATCGTCGAGGACGGGGCTGCGGCGCCGCTCCTCCGGCACCGGCCGCTCGGCGGTGCCGTCGGGCGTGCGGACGGTCATGACCGCCTTGTCGCCGGTGCGCCGTTCCCGTACGGCGCCGGTGGCGGCGTCGAGCACGAGCTCGTCCGGGGTGACCTGCCCGCCCACGAGGGACTCGCCCAGTCCCCACGTCGCGTTGACGACCATCCGGTCGGTCGCGCCCGTCACGGGATCGGCGGTGAACAGCACGCCGGCGGCGTCGGCGTCCACCAGCTCCTGGACGACGACGGCAAGCGCGACGTCTCCGGGATCGATGCGCTCGCGCCTGCGGTACTCGATCGCCCGCGCGGTCCACAGAGACGCCCAGCAGCGGCGGACCGCGTCGACCACGGCGTCGGCGCCGCGGATGTCGAGGTACGTGTCCTGCTGCCCGGCGAAGGAGGCGCCGGGCAGGTCCTCCGCGGTCGCCGACGAGCGGACGGCCACCGCGGGCTCGCCGAGCGCGGTGTACGCGGCCCGGATCGGGGCGGCGAGCTCGTCGGGCACCTCGTGCGCCGCGAAGAGCGCCGCGATCGCGTCGCTGTCGCCGGTGGCGGCCGCGGCGACGATCCGGTCCTGCAGGTCGTGGTCGGCGACGAACCGCCGGTAGGCGGCCGTGGTCACGTGGAAGCCGGGCGGCACCGGGAGACCGGCGCGCCGCAGCGTCGCGAGTGAGGCGCCCTTGCCGCCCACGGTGGCCAGGTCCGCGCCGGTCTCGTCCAGCGCGAGCACGTAGCTGCTCCGCGTGCCCGTGGTCATGCCGTCTCCTCCGTGGCCAGCGCGGCGTGGAGCCGCTCCTCGGCGATGGTCAGGGTGCGGTCCAGGTGGTCGTGCACCGCGCGATCCATCACGGCCACCTCGTCCGGCGTGAGCGGTTCGGGCCGCTGGAGGGCCCGCCACACCGCCTCGGCCACCAGGCCGGGCACCGCCTCGTCGGGCACGCGGAAGTCGTCCGGCATGAGCGGCGCGGTCAGGAAGTAGCCGAGGTACACCGCGCTCAGCACGGTGATCTGCTCGGGCAGGGTGCGGTCGGTGCGGACGAGTCCCTTCGTGCGCAGCGTCGCGACGAGCTCGGCGACGCCGCCGTTCGGCCTGCCCTCCTCGGCGGCGGCCCGCGCCAGGCTGCCGAGGATCTCCGTGTCGCGGGTCAGGACCGCGGTGACGAGCGGGCTGCGCTGGTACGCGCGCACGCTCTCGGCGAGCAGCAGCTCGAGGCCGGCGGGACGTCCCGCGGCGCGGAGCCGGTCGCGGACCTGAGCGAGGAGGACCGCCTGCTCGCGGCGCAGCAGCGCGAGGAAGAGCCGGTCGCGGCTGCGCCAGTGCGCGTAGACGCTGCCCTTCGCGATGCCGGCTTCACGGGCGATGTCGTTGATGGTCGTGCGGTCGTGGCCGTAGCGCAGCAGGAGCCGCGCCGCGGCGTCGAGGATGCGGTCGGCCCGCTCCGCCGGGTCGACGGGGATTCCCCGTGGTGACACCGAGCCCTCCGATGAATGATGACCAGATGGACGAATCTGGTCATCATGGTGCCACAGGTTCGTCAGGAACTCTCGCGGGGCACGATCCGGAACCCGACGTCGCGGACCTTGTCGGTGACGGAACGGCGTTGCATGCGGTCCAGGAGCAGGGTGCCGGCCAGCGCACCGATCTCCTTGGTCGGCACGGCCACCGTGGTCAGGGACGGCACGAGGTGCGAGGCGATGTCGTAGTCACCGAACCCGGTGATCGCGAGCCGATCCGGCACCGGGATGCCTCGCCGGGTGCAGGCGAGCAGCGCGCCTGCTGCGAAGACGTCGCTGGCGAAGACCACCGCGTCGGCGTCCGGGTGCTGGGCGAGGACCCGGTCGAGCAGCTCCACGCCGGTGTCCATGCTGACCGGGCGGTCGTGAGCCGCGACGATGCGCGGCTCGGTGCCGAGCAGCTCGCGCACGGCCGCGGTGAAGCCGTCCCGGCGCTCGGCCGCCCGGAAGTCGCCGGGCTGCAGCGCGCCCGCGAAGACCGGTCTCCTGCGGCCGCGTCCGACGAGGTGGCGCACGAGCTCACCGGTGGCGGCGGCGTTGGAGAACCCGACGAGCATGTCGACCGGCTCAGCGGTCCACCCCCACGTCTCGACGACGGGCACGCCCGCGGCCGCGAGCAGGGTGCGCGTGCCCTGCGAGTGCTCCGTGCCGACGACCAGCAGGCCGTCCGGGCGCCTGCCGAGGAAGCTGCGGACGAGCGCCTCCTCCTGGTCGGGGTGGTAGTCCGTGCTACCGACGAAGATCTGGTAGCCGTGCGGGCTGAGCACCCCGGAGAACGCGTGCACGGTCTCCGCGAAGATCGAGGCGTTGATCAGCGGGATGATCGCCGCCACCGCCCGGCTGCGGTTGGACGCCAGGTTGCTCGCCGCCAGGTTCGGGACGTAGCCGGTGGCGGCCACGGCCTTCTCCACGCGCTCGTAGGTCTCCTCGGCGACGGCCTCCGGGTCGCGCAGCGCCCGGGAGACCGTCTGGGGTGAGACGCCCGCCGCCACCGCGACGTCGGCGAGGGTCACCGAGCGGGTCGCGGAGCGCCTGCGCGGTCGGCGGGTCGATTCCACGGTGGAACCGTATCCAGCGCTCGGATCAGCGCCTGCGGAAGACCGGCGGCCGCTTCTCGGTGAACGCCCGCCTGCCCTCCGCGGCGTCCTCGGTGGCGAAGCAGATCGTCTGCAGGTCGCGCTCGTACTCGAGGGCCTTGTCCTCCGGCATGCTGTAGGCGGCCCGCAGGTTGACCTTCGCCGTCTCGGCCGCGATCGGGGCGCGGGACGCGATGGTCGCCGCGATCGCCCGCGCTCGCGCCAGGAGGTCGTCCGGGGCGGTCACCTCGCTGACGAGGTGCCACCGCAGAGCCTGGTCGGCGTCGATCGGGTCCCCTGTCATGATCATGAGTGCGGTGTTGCTCGCGCCGATGGCCCGGGCCAGCAGGCTCGTCATGCCTCCACCGCCGATCCAGCCCAGCTTGATCTCGGGCGCAGCGAACGTGGCGGTGGCCGCCGCTATCCGGATGTCGCAGGACAGCGCGGTCTCCAGGCCGCCGCCGAGCGCGTAGCCGTTCACGGCCGCGATCGTCGGGGTGCGGGCGGCGCGGATGGCGTCGCAGTAGTCCGGGCGGTTGCGGAAGTCCCACGGGGTGGCGTAGCGGTCGAGCTCGCGGATGTCCGAGCCCGCGCAGAACGCGCGCCCGGTGCCCGTCACCACGACCGCCCGCACCTCGTCGGAGGCGTCGCACCACGCGACCGCCTCCGCGATGGCGCCCGCCATCTCCGGGGTCACGGCGTTCAGCTTCGCCGGCCGGTTGAGCGTGAGCGTCGCGACGTGGTCGGCGACGTCGAGGAGCACCTCGTCGGTCCCGAGATCGGTCATGGCATCCGTTCCTTCTCGCGGTGGAGCTCCTGGAGGCGGTCGAGACCGCGGCGATGGCCCAGGACGCCGGCGAGCGTGTCGCGGACGACGGCCGAGGCCGCCGACTGGAACGCGATGTAGCCGGCGTATCGCGGGCGCACCCACGCGGTCTCGCAGGTCCGGGCGGTCCGGCGGTAGAAGTCGCACGCCGCGGCGTTGACCCGGTCGTCGGCCCATGCGGCCCACGCGCTCGGCTGCCCTGCGTGCTCGGGCAGGAACCGGGTCTGGGCCTCGGTGCCCATCAGCCACCGGACGTGGTCGAGCAGCGCGGGCGTGGGCGTGCAGCGGCTGCTGAGGGCGATGCCGGTGCCGCCCAGGGTCGAGCCGGGACGCCCGCCGGGCACGGCGGCCGGGGCGTCACCGAACGTCACGCGCCCGGCGTAGTTCACGTACCCGTAGACGAGCGGGCAGAGCGCGAGGTCGTCGGTGCTCGACATCAGCTCCAGGAGCCCGATGGGGTTGAGCGCGCGGGTCTGCGCGGGGGCCCGCCCGTCGATCGACGCCATGAGGTCGAGCACGGCCAGCCCGGTGCCGGTGGACAGGAGGTGGTCCGGGTCGGTGGCCGGCTCCTCGCCCAGCGCGACCGCGATCGAGGCGAACGTCAGGAAGGCGTGCGGGCCGGCGAGCGAGAGCGCCACGGCGGCCGTGCGGGAAATCCGCTCGACCTCGTCCCAGGTGGCGGGCAGCTCGTCGGCGAGGTCGGCGCGCGCGGCGCACACCTGCGTTGCGCCGTCGAGCGGAAGCGCCCACTGCCGGCCGTCGCAGGCGTAGGAGCGCATCGTCGACCCGATGCTCGCCGCCGCCCACGTCGCGAGCTCGTCGGCGGCGAACAGGTCGTCGAGCGGGGTGAGGCAGCCGGTCGCGAGCGCGTCGCCGAGGTGGGGGTGGTCGAGCACGACGAGGTCGTAGCGCGCGCACAGGTCGTCGATCGGGTGCGACTCGAACCCTTCGAGGGGCTGGGTGTCCCAGGCGACGAGGTTCCCGGCCACGGCCTTCAGCGCCGCGTAGCCGCGGGGGTGGTCCCAGGTCAGGCCCCGGAAATCAGCACCGTAGGTCACGCCGTCTCCACCACGACGCCGTCCGCCAGCAGCCGATCGATCTCCGCGCCCTCGAGGCCGAGCTCGCCCAGCACCTCGCGGGTGTGCTCGCCGGTGAGCGGGGCGCCCCGGTCGATCCGCGGCGGCGTGGCCGAGAACCGGTAGGGGAAGCCGGGCGTGGTCACCCGGCCCTCGCTGGGGTGGTCGTAGGTGACGAACGTGCCGTTGTGCCGGATCTGCGGGTCCTGCAGGAGGTCGGCGTAGCCGTAGACGGGACCGGCCCAGATGCCGGCGGCGGCGAACGCGTCGAGCCAGTGCTGCGACGGCTTCGTCCCGAGGTGGCGGGCGGTCGTCGCGAAGATCTCGTCGCGGTGGCTCCAGCCGTGCTCCTCGTCGACCATGTCGAGGAAGGAGTCCTCGCCGAGCACCTCGCCGAGCGTCTTGAGCGGCGGGAACGCCAGCACGATGTAGCCGTCGGCGGTGCGGAACGCCCCGTAGGGCGCCCGGATGTAGACGTGGGCGTGCGGCTCGTCGGACCGCGTCTGCGGCAGCCCGCCGACGGTGTGCACCGACAGCTCCTGCATCTGCAGCGTCGTGATCGCGTCGAGCATGTTGACGGTGACGAGCTGTCCCTCGCCGGTGCGCTCGCGGTGCAGCAGCGCGGCGAGCACGCCCTCGAACGCGGTGGACGCGGTGACGGCGTCCACGATGTACTGCCCGGCCGCCCGCGGTGCCTCTCCCGCCCGGCCGCTGGAGAGCATCGCGCCCGACATGGCCTGCAGCAGCAGGTCCTGGCCAGGGCGCTGGGCGTACGGTCCGTCCTCGCCGTAGCCGGAGATCGACACGTAGACCAGCGCCGGGTTGACCGCGCGCAGGCTCTCGTAGTCGACGCCCAGGCGCGCCGCCACGCCGGGCCGGTAGTTCTGCAGGAAGACGTCCGACGAGGCGACGAGCCTGTGCAGCACCTCGCGTCCCGCGTCGGTCTTCAGGTCCACGGCGAGGGAACGCTTGTTGCGGTTCAGCGACAGGAACGAGACGTTGATCCGGTTGCCGCCCGCCCCGCCCGCGGCCGCGTGGCGCTGCCACTCGCCGGTGACGGGCTCGACCTTGACGACGTCGGCGCCGAGGTCGCCCAGCCGCTGGGCGGCGAACGGGCCCGCCATCGCGATGGAGCAGTCGAGGACGCGGTAGCCGGTGAGCACACCGGGCTGCTGCTGGCTTGTCATGTCGGTACTCCCTCAGGCGGCGGTGGCCGGGGCCGGCTCGCCCGTGACGCGGCGGGCGACGTCCGGGTTGGTCTCCGGCGCGAGCCACGCCGACAGCGCCGAGACCCCGGCGAGCCCGATCACGAGGAGCGCGACGAGCCACGTGCTGCCGCCTGCGGCCACGACGAGCGCCGTGGCGACGAGGGGGAGCGGGCCGCCGATGAGCGCGCCGGTGACCTCGCGGGCGGTCGCGATACCGGAGAAGCGGACCCTGGCCGGGAACAGCTCGGTGTAGAACGGCGCCTGCACGCCGAAGATCGCGCGGTCGGCCACGTGCGCCACGACCACGGCGACGTAGAGCATCCCGAGGCCGAGCTCGATCAGCGTGAAGAACGGGAAGATGAACGCGATCAGGAACAGGGCCCCCCCGATGATGACCGGCCGGCGGCCCACCCGGTCCGACAGCGCGCCCCACGCCACGGTCGCGGCCGCTCCGACGAGGCCGGAGAGGACCACGCCGAGCAGCGAGACGACCGGCGGGTAGCCCAGGTTGTTGATCGAGTAGGACAGTGCGAACGTCTGGAAGACGTACGCGAGGTTGCCGCCGAAGTTGACGCCTGCCGCGATGAAGAGGCGGCGCTTGTGCGAGGTCCACAGCTCGCGGAACGGCGAGCGCTCCGTGTGCTGCTCCCGGACCTCCTTCTCGAACTCCTCGGTCTCGGGCATCCGCACCCGGATGAAGACGGCGAGCCCCAGCCCGACGACGCTGAGCAGGAACGGCACGCGCCAGCCCCACGCGTCGAACTGGTCGCGGGGCAGCAGCGCGAAGAGCGCGAAGATTCCGGTGGCGAGCAGCATCGCGACGTCGACGGCCGCGCCCGGGATGCTGGAGAAGAGGCCCCGGCGCGTGCGCCCGGACTCGCCGGCCACCACCACGGCGCCGCCGTACTCGGCTCCCGCGCCGAAGCCCTGCACCACCCGCAGCAGGACCAGCAGGGCGGGCGCCCAGTAGCCGATCGCGTCGAAGTTCGGCAGCAGGCCGATCGCGATCGTCGACACGCCCATCAGCAGCACTGTCGCGAGCAGCACGGGCTTGCGCCCGACCCGGTCGCCGATGTTGCCGAACACGATGCCGCCCAGCGGGCGCACGACGAAGCCGACCGCGTAGGTCGCGAAGGCGATCATCGTGCCGGCGACCGGGCTGACGTCGCCGAAGAACTGCGTGTTGAACACCAGGACAGCGGCCGACGAGTACAGGAAGAAGTCGTACCACTCGATCACGGTGCCCATTGCGCTGGCCGACACCGGCACCCAGCGTTGTCGAGCCGCGTCGCTCATGCTTTCTCCTCTGGTGTTAGCGCTACCGCTAGCGCTAACATCACGCTAGGCAGCCGCCGGTCGGGGTGTCAAACGGGAGCTGCGATCTTCGAGAGAAGGGTTCACCGATGAACCGTTCGTTGTCCGACGGCGGCCGCTCATGACGGCCGCGCTCGTCACCGGGGCTGCGGGCGCGCTCGGCCGGGCCACCGCGGGCCGTCTCGCGGCCGACGGGTTCGACGTCGCCCTGCTCGACGTCGACGAGGCGGGCCTGGAGGCGACGGCCGAGGAGGTCGTCAAGACCGGCGGACGTGCGTTGACGTTGCGGGTCGACCTGCGCGAGGCGGAGGCGATCGAGGACGCGGTCGCCCGCACCGCCGCTGAGCTCGGTCCGTTGGGGGCGCTCGTCAACAACGCCGCGACCTACCCGAGCCGCCCGTTCCTCGACGTGCCCCTCGAGGAGTACGAGCAGGTGGTCGCGGTGAACCAACGCGCCTACTGGATCGCGGCGCAGGCCGCGGCCCGCCGGATGGTCCGGGCCGGGCGGGGGGCGATCGTGAACATCGCGTCGATCACCATGCACGGCGGCTGGTCCGACCTCGCGGCCTACGTCTCCACCAAGGGGGCCGCGGCCGCGTTCACCAGGGCGCTCGCGCGCGAGCTCGGCCCGTACGGAGTGCGCGTCAACTGCGTCTCGCCCGGCGCGTTCCCCACCGCGGCGGAGGAGATCCACGAGAACCCCGAGGAGTACCAGCGGTTCGTGCTCGACCGGCAGTCGCTGAAGCGGCGCGGCCGTCCCGAGGAGCTCGCCGCGGTCGTGGCGTTCCTCGTCGGCCCGGACTCCTCGTTCGTCACCGGGCAGTGCATCGAGGTCAACGGAGGGTGGGTGATGGCGTGACGTTCGATCGAGCCGGGCTCGCGCGGCGGGCAGGGGACGTCAGCGCAGCGGGCGGGGTGCGCGCGGTCGTGCTGGACGACGGCGCCGAGCGCGGCATCCGGGTGCTGGAGTTCCGCACCGGTGGCGGCCTGGCGTTCGACGTGCTGATCGACCGGGCGATGGACCTCGGTGCCGCCGAGTTCCGCGGCAACGGGTTCGGGTGGCGCTCGGCCACCGGCTTCCGCCACCCCGGCCTGCACGAGTACGCCGACGAGGGCGGGCTGTCGATGCTGCGCAGCTTCTCCGGGCTGCTGCTCACCGCGGGGCTGGACCACACGCTGTTCACCGCCGAGGTCGACGCGTCGCAGTACCGCTACCCGCACCGCCCGACCGTCTGGAACGGCCTCCACGGCCGCGTGGCCAACATCCCCGCCCGGCTGCACGGGTACGGCGAGCACTGGATCGACGACGAGCGCTGTGTGCTCTGGGCCGAGGGCGAGGTGCGCCAGGCCGCGGTCTTCGGCGAGCACCTGCGGCTCACCCGGCGCATCGAGGCCGACCTGGGCGGCACCGAGATCCGGCTGATCGACACCGTGCGCAACGCCGGCTTCGACCCGACACCGCACATGTACCTGTACCACGTCAACGTCGGCTGGCCGTTCCTCGACGACGGCGCCCGATGCGAGCTGCCCCTCGAGCGCACGCTCTGGCAGAGCGACAGCGTGGCCGAGCAGGGCGTGTCGAACGCCGAGATGCCCGCCCCGCAGAAGGGCTTCGTGGAGCAGGTGTACGAGCACGAGCTCAAGCCCGACGCCGCCGGCAAGGTGCGGCCGCGGCTGGTGAACGAGCGGCTCGGCGTGTTCTTCGAGCTCGAGTACGACGCGGCGCGGTTCCCGGCGTTCTTCCAGTGGCTGCACCTGCGCGAGGGCGCCTACGCCGTGGGCTTCGAGCCGTCCACGCACCACGTGCAGGGCGAGCCCGCCGCCCGCGAGGACGGGTCCATGACGTTCCTCGAGCCGGGTGAGGAGCGCCGCTACGAGACGGTCTTCCGAGTGGGGGAGTTGTGAGCGATCTCGTTCCCGACCAGCCGGTCCGCTGCCGCGACTTCGGCATCGGCGCCGTGGGTGCCGGTTTCATCATGGCCGACGTCCAGCTGGACGCGTACGCCCGCGCCGGCTTCCCGGTCCGCGCCATCACGTCCCGGACCCGGGCGAACGCCGAGGCCGTGGCGAAGCGGTGGGACATCCCGGCCATCTACGACAGCGTCGAGGAACTGGTCGCCGACCCGTCCGTGCAGATCCTCGACGTGGCGTTCCCGCCGCACCTGCAGCCCGACGTCATCCGCGCGGCCCTGCGTCACGACCACGTCCGCGGCATCCTCGCGCAGAAGCCCCTCGCCCTGGACCTGGCCGCGGCCACGGCGCTGGTCGAGGAGGTCGAGGCGGCCGGCAAGGTGATGTCGGTCAACCAGAACATGCGCTACGACCAGTCGATCCGCGTGCTCAAGCAGCTGATCGACCGCGGCGAGCTCGGGGAGATCGTCACGGCCACCGTGGACATGCGTGCGGTGCCGCACTGGCAGGAGTTCCTGCGCGGCTACGACCGGCTGACGATCGCGAACATGAGCGTGCACCACTTCGACGCGCTGCGGTTCCTCTTCGGCGACCCGGAGGACGTCTACACCGCCGTGCGGAAGGACCCGCGCACCACGTTCGACCACGTCGACGGGATCGTCGCCTCCACGCTGCGGTTCCCGAACGGCGTCCTCGCGCTCTCGTTCGAGGACGTGTGGAGCGGGCCTGTGCAGGAGGGCGTCGAGGGCGACGTCGCCATCCGCTGGCGGGTCGAGGGCACGCGGGGGCTCGCCACGGGCACGCTCGGCTGGCCCGACTACCCCGACGGCAGCCCGTCGACGCTGCGCTACTCCAGCGAGTCGACGGACGGGTGGGTCGAGCCCACCTGGGACACCCGCTGGTTCCCCGACGCATTCGCCGGCGTCATGGAGCAGCTGCAGCACGCGCTCGCCACCGGCGAGCCGCCCGCGCTCCCGGCGCGGGACAACCTGAAGACCATGGCCCTGGTCGAGGCCGCCTACCGATCGATCGCCGAGCGACGCGCCGTGTCGCCGGCCGAGTTCCTCTGATCCCGTCCACGAAGGAGTGGCCTGTGCTTCCCGTCGGCATCTTCTCCGGCATCTACCAGCACGACCTCGCCGAGGCCGCCCGGCGCGCCCGCGCGCACGGGTTCGGCTGCGTGCAGTTCGACCTCGACTTCTCCTCGTGGGGTTCCACAGAGCAGGGCCTGACCGAGGCCGAGTGCAAGGAGGTCCGCGACACCTACCGCCGCCACGACCTGCCGATCGTCTCGGTGTCGGGCTACACCAACATCATCCACCCCGACCCGGAGGAGCGGCAGCTCCGCCTCAACCGGCTCCGGGCCCTGATCCGCAACGGCCGCAACCTCGGCACTCCCTACGTCATCAGCGAGACCGGCACCTACAACGTCGACAGCGACTGGGCGCCCGACCCCCGCAACCTCACCGAGGCCGGCTACGCCGAGTGCCTCGACGTGATCGGCGAACTGGTGGAGGAGGCCGCCAAGCACGACGCCGTGTTCTGCGTGGAGACCTACGTCAACAACGTGATCGGCACGATCGACGCCACCCTGCGGCTGTTCCGCGACATCGACAGCCCTCACCTCGGCCTGGTCATGGACCCGACCAACTACTTCGAGGACCACAACATCGACGACATGGACGGCGTGCTGCGCCGCATGTTCGCCGAGCTCGGCCCGTACATCAAGATCGCGCACGCCAAGGACGTCGCCCGCGCGTCCGATGCCGGTGAGAAGCACGCCGACACGGGTGCCGCGGAGTACCTGTCGTTCCGCGGGGTCGGGGCGATGGAGCTGCACGGCCCCGGCCAGGGCGCGCTGAACTACCCCCTCTACCTGAAGCTGCTCGCCGCCCAGCACCCGAACATGCCGGTGATCATCGAGCACGTCACGGAGGAGGAGGTCCCGGCGGCGAAGGACTTCGTCTACGGGGCGCTGATCGAGGTGGGCGCGTAGCCCCGTTCCGACGAACGGCGCGTTCGTCGGAACCTATCCGACGAACGCGCCGCTCGTCGGAACGTCAGGGAGGGCGTAGAGCCTGGGCCGGGGGCGTAGCGCCGCCTGGGCGTGCGTGCGCTCCAGCTCGGCGAGGACCGTTGCGGGCTCGCGTGCGATGCGGCTGGGTGCGGTGGCCACCACGATGATCCCCGTCGCCGTCATCGCGGAGCGGCGGGCGAGGGTGGCGGCGTGGTCGGCGGGGCCCAGGTGGAACTCGTGCGAGTCGATCTCCCATGCCATCGCCACGTCGTCGAACCAGGCGTCCGGCTTCGCGATGAACCGTCCGTGCTCGTCGACGACCTCCGGGTTCCACAGGGCCGGCGGCAGCGCCTTGCTGCGCTGCAAAAGCACGCGGGCCTTCGCCTCGGCGACGGACCGGATCCCCGCGCTCACCTCCCGCAGCACCTCACGGGGGAGCCGGGACCCGCGTTGGGCACCCGCCTCGAGCTCGGTGGCGAGCTGTGCGGGAGTGCGCAGGCCGCGCTGCACGACCTCGGCGACGACCGAGCGCACGACGTCGCGCTCGCGCATCCGGCGCACGGTGTCGATCACGGCGCGTTCGAGCGGAGCGATCGGCCACCGCCCGGGCGCGGGACCGGGGAGCCGGTCGGTGCGCTCGATCATCACGAGCCCGTAGCCGCTGCGCCGCCGCTCGGGTGGCACGAGCAGGTGCACGGGTCCGCTGGGACGGGGTGCCCGCTCCAGCCCGTGCAGCTCGAGCGCGTCGAGACCGGTGATCAATGCATCCGGGCCGGCGTGCAGCAGCCCACCCCGACGGCGATCGTCCCGGGTGGGAGGACCGTTGCGCAGCATCACGAGGCCGGGCGCCAGCCGGCGCCATGGCCCGCCGGGGCGGCAGCGGTAGGCGATCGTGTCGCGGTGCATCCCGAGTTCGACGAGGTCGCGGACGAGGACGACGAGACCGCCCCGGTAGGCGACGAGATCGTCGAGGTCGGGGACGTCCGTGCGGCGGCGAGGCATTCGCCCACGGTGCGATCCCGCCGAGGCTCCAGCCAGGCGAACCTCGGATCTGTGGATGCGCGAGGCACGAGGTGGACAACCTCGATTCCGACGAACGGCGCCTTGGTCGGATAGGTTCCGACGAAGGCGCCGTTCGTCGGAATCGGGTCAGCCCGAAGTAGTCCGACAGGACCGGTACGAAGAGCACGGCGGCGAACGCCACGACGAGCACGGCGACCAGCACCGCGGCGGCCTCGGCGAAGTCGGCGTCGGTTCCGTAGGTCAGACCGGTGTAGCTCTCGAACTCGTTGATCACCTCGTCGGGGGTGCGCCCGGTGCTGAACCCGTTCGACACGAGCTTGTAGAGGTAGGCGTACACGGCCGTGCCGAACCCGGCCGTGACGACCGCTGCGGGGATGACGAACCGCGCGAGGTTCCCCAGCAGGTGCTCGTCGGCGCGTCGTTGTACCGGCCCATCGCGAGCAGGGCCGCGCCGATGACGAAGAGGATCGAGTTGTAGAAGGAGAAGACGTTCGTGCGCAGGATCGTCGCGTAGCTGCGCGAGGTGCCGGTGACCGGTGTGTTCGCCTCGCCCGCGCGCCGGAGGGCGGCCGCCTCCGCGGAGGTCAGCCCGGCGGGTGCCGTGACCTGCGCCCGTGCGTCCATGGCGCGGAGATTAGGTCAGCGGCCTGTGCGCGACCTGATGAGCACGGAGGCGGCGTTCGCGGTGACGACGAGCGTGATGCCGAGCCAGTCGAGCGGAGCGAGCGCCTCGCCGAGCACGAGGGCGCCGATGCCGGCCGCGAACACCGGGTGGACGCTCATGAAGATGCCGAAGTAGTGGGCGGGGATCCGGCGCAGCGCCAGCAGGTCCACGAGGAACGGGACGGTCGAGGCCAGCACGCCCGCGGTCGCGGCGCAGGCGAGTGCCGTCGGGGTGGGCGGGTGCGCGATCAGGACCGCGACCCCGATCGGCAGGTACGCGAGGGCGGACACGGCGCCTGCGGCGGCCGACCCCTCCACGCCGGGCACGCGCCGCCCGACGGTGCGGTTGAGCAGGATGTAGGCCGACCAGCACGCGGCGGCGAGCAGGCCGAGGCCGATGCCGAGGTAGTCGCTCGACGGCTGCGGCCGGGTGAGGACGACGACCCCGACCGCGGCGAGCACCACGCAGCCGAGCGTGGCGCGGCGACGGGAGCCCGCCACCGCGACGGCGAGGGGACCGAGGAACTCCAGCGTGACCGCGAGTCCGAGCCCGATCCGGTCGATCGCGGTGTACAGCGAGACGTTCATGGTGCCGAACACGGCGGCCAGTCCCAGCACGGGCCACCACTGCCGCCGCGTGAACGCCCGCAGCCGCGGCCGGCCGAGGAGGAGCAACGCGACCCCGGCCACCCACTGGCGCACCGCCACCACGCCGACCGGCCCGATCACGTCGAAGGCGAGCGCGCCGACGGCGGCGCCGGTCTGGTTGGACAGGGCGCTGCCGAGGAGCAGCGCGACCCCCGAGGCCTCCCGTCGTGATCGGATGTCGGTGTCCACGTGGCCAGGATGCGCTCCGATCGAGCATTCACAAAATGCATCCCGTGCTCGAACGATACGCTTGACGCATGGATGTGGAGCTGCGGCACCTCCGCTGTCTCGTCGCGATCGTCGACACCGGAGGATTCACCGGTGCCGCCGCGGAGCTCGGCGTCACGCAGCCGTCCGTGTCCCGCGCCATCGCCGCGCTGGAGGACGCGCTCGGGGTGCGGGTGCTGCGCCGCACCAGTCGGGAGGTCCTGCTCACCACGGCGGGGGAGCGGGTGCTGGCGAGGGCGCGCCGGGTGCTCGCCGAGGTCGAGGACCTCGTCGGCGAGGCACGCAGCGGCCACACGCGGCTGCGGCTCGGCCACGCATGGGCGGCACTCGGCGCGCACACCGTCGAGCTGCAGCGGCGGTGGGCGGCGACGCACCCGGATGTGTCGCTGCAGCTGGTGCGCACCAACACACCGACGGGCGGGCTGGCCGAGGGCGCCTGCGACATCGCGGTGGTGCGGTCCGCACCGGGGCCGGCCCGCCTCGACCGCGTCCGCTTCGACAGCGCGGTGGTCGGGCTCGAGGCCCGCTACTGCGCCCTCGCCACGGACGACCCCCTCGCCCGGCGCCGGCAGCTGCGCCTCGCCCACCTGGCCGACCGCGTCGTCGCCATCGACCCGCGCACCGGCACCACCACCGTGGAGCTCTGGCCGCCCGACGCGCGCCCGGACGCGGAGGAGATCCACGACGTCGACGACTGGCTCGCCGTCATCGCGGGCGGCCGCTGCGTCGGCGTCACCGCGGAGAGCACCCTCACGCAGTACCGGCGCCACGGCGTGGTCTTCCGGCGCCTGCGCGATGCCCCACCGGTGCCGGTGCGGCTGGTGTGGTGGCGCGACGATCCGCACCCCGCGACGACCGACGTGGTGGGCCTGCTGGCGGAGCTCTACCGGCGGCGGGTTCGCACGCCGGCAGGCTCGTGATCAGCGACAGGAGGCGACAACTCAGGCCGACTCCCCGTAGCAGGTGACGATCGCGGCGGCGCGGTCGCGGAGGGAGGTGCGCAACCAGTGCGGGGCCAGGGCCTCCGCGTTCGTGGCGAGCTGCCACAGGGCCCATTCCGCGTGTCGTGAATCTTGGAAGGCCACCTCCATGCGCAGCCAGCCGTCTGCGTCGGCTTCCTCGGTGCGGACGGCCAGTGCGGTGCTCACCAGGTCCTCCCGCCGCGCCGGGTTCACCCGGACCAGCACGGTGACCTGGTCGCCGCCGACCCGGAACTGCGTGCTGCGTTCCCGCCAGGCCAGGTCCAGATCGACCCGGTCCGGTCGCTGTGCGGGTTCGGTGAGCTCCTCGGCGGCCAACACCCGCGACAGCCGGTAGGTGCGGTCCGCGCCGGACCTCGTGGCCAGCAAGTAGCCATGGCCGCGCACGGTGACCAGGCCGATCGGGTCCACCGTGCGCCACTTCGGGGCCTGGTCCACTGCCGCGTACCGGATCCGCAGCTTGTGCCCGGCGAACACCGCGCGCCGGACCTCGGTCACGACGGCGTCGGCAACCTCCTCGGCGACCAGCCGGCGCGACAGCAGGTCGGTCTCCGGGTCGACGAGCAATCGCCGGGCCGCGTCGCTCGCGGTGTCCCGATGGCTTTCGGGCAGCGCGTCGATCACCTTGAGCATGGCCGACGCGAGCGCCGACCCGAGGCCGAACACCTGCGCGCCGCGCCGTGATCCGGCGACCAGCAGAGCGAGCGCCTCGTCGTGGTTCAGCCCGGTGAGCTCGGTCTGGAAGCCGGGCAACAACGCGAAACCGCCGTGCCGGCCGCGTTCGGCGTAGACCGGGACGCCGGCCGCGGACAGCGCCTCGATGTCGCGCAGCACGGTGCGGGTGGACACCTCCAGCTCGCGGGCCAGCGTGGTGGCCGTCAGGCGACCGTGCCGGCGCAGCAACAGCACCAGCGAGACCAGCCGGTCGGCGCGCACGCGAAGACCCTACCGAATACACGACACAGGATGTCGTGATTCGTTGGGAGGCTCACGGGTGTGGGGAACCTCGACGAGTCGAATGGAGCTGGTGTGGCGATGGAGCGGACGGCGGTCAACCCCGTGACGTGGTCGGTGGAAATGGGATTCAACCAGGGGGAGATCGTCTCAGGGCACACCAGGACCCTGTACTGCTCCGGGCAGACCGCGATGAGCGGCGACGGCGAGCCCCGGCACGACGGGGACATGGCGGCGCAGTTGGCACTGAGCATCGACAACCTGGAGGCCGTGCTCGGCGAGGCCGGCATGTCCCTCGCGAACCTCGTCCGGCTAGGCGTCTACACCACCGACGTGGACCTGCTCCTCCAGCACTACGGCGTGCTGGCGTCGCGCTTGGGCGCCGCCGGGGTGGCACCGGCCACCACGATGCTCGGGGTGACGCGGCTGGCGATCCCCGGCCAGATGATCGAGCTCGAGGGGACCGCCGTCGCGTGATGCGAGCACTGGGCGGCATAGACGCGGTTGATGCCATCCATCCCGACTATCTGTTTCCGGTCCGGTGCGGCCGGTTCCTACCGTGCTCTACATGCGGATCGTGGTGTGTCGGCTCGACGAGTTCCCGCCGGGTTCGCGGCGCATCGTGCAGGCGGGGCGTCGCTCGATCGGGGTGTTCCGGGTGGGGGACCGGTTCTACGCGATCAACAACTACTGCCCCCACATGGGCGGGCCGCTGTGCCTCGGGCGGACGAAACCGTGGGTGAGCTCCAGCGGTCCCGGCGAGTTCGTGCTGGACGAGGAGGAAGCGCTGCTCGCCTGCCCGTGGCACGGGTGGGAGTACGACCTCGCCACCGGCCAGTCCTTCCTGGGGCCGGGTGAGCCGCCGGTCCGCACGTACGAGGTGTCCGTCGAGTCGGAGGCGCCGGCGGCGGAGGCACGGGCCGGGCGGATGCCCGGGCCGTACGTCGCCGACACGTACCCGGTGCACGTCGAGGACGCCTGCGTCGTGGTCGAGACCACCCCCCGCCCGGCGACGCAGGCGCCGGGCGTTCGAGCTGCTGGAGGTGCGCAATGACGAGCACGCTGCCCCGAGAACAGACATCCGGTCCGCGGACCGGTTACACGATCGTCGACTCCGACATCCACCCGCACGCGCTGGCCCGCGACATCCTCCCGCGGCTGTCGGCGCAGCACCGGAGGCGGTTCGAGATGTTCGGCAGCCGCGTGCCCGGCCCGCCGGAGATCTACCCGCGCGTCCGCAACTCCGGCTTCCGGCTCGACTCGTGGCCCGAGGGCGGCTTCCCCGGAAGCGACCTGCAGATGACGCGCGACCAGCTGCTCGACGAGTACGGCATCGACCACGGCGTCCTCATCCCGCTGCAGGGCCACAGCTGGGGCGTGGAGCAGCCGGAGTACGCCGCGGCGCTGTGTGGGGCGCTCAACGACTGGATCACCGAGGAGTGGCTCGACCGGGAGCCGCGGCTGCGCAGCTCCATCGCCATCTCGATCGAGACGCCCGAACTCGCCGCCGATGAGATCGCCCGCCGGGCGGCCGACCCGCGGTTCGTGCAGGTGCTGCTGTCCACTGGCGGCGAGTCCGGCTTCGGCGTGCGTCGCTACTGGCCGATCTACAAGGCGGCCGCCGATGCGGGGCTGCCGATCGCGGCCCACACCGGCGGGCTGGAGCAGCACCGCGGCGCAGGCTGGCCGTCGTTCTACCTCGAAGAGCACGTGTGGAACGGCAACACGATGGCCTCCCTGGTGACGAGCATGCTCTGCGAGGGGGTGTTCACCGAGTTCCCGACGCTGCAGGTGGTCTGCGTGGAGGGTGGGATCGCCTGGGCGGGCCCGCTGATGTGGGCACTGGACGAGGCGTGGCCGAAGCTGCGCGAGGACGTCCCGCACCTGACGCGGCCGCCGTCGGAGTACATCCGCGAGCACGTGTGGTTCACGACCCAGCCGGTCGAGGAGCCGGACGACCCGAAGCACCTGGAGACGGCGTTGCGGCACATCGGGATGAACGACCGGATCATGTTCGCCTCGGACTACCCGCACTGGGACTTCGACTCGCCCCAGCAGGCGCCGAAGCTGTTCCCGGCGGCACTGCGGCGCGACATCATGGGCGCCAACGCCTGCCGCCTGTACGGGCTGCCGGAGCGGGAGGCCGCGGCATGACGGCCGTCCAGACGGCGGTGATCGACACCGACGTGCACTGCTCACCCAAGGCGCTGTCCGACTTCTCGCCGTACCTCGACGCCTACTGGCGCGGCTACATCACCGAGGGCGGGCTTTCGCTCTCGCCGACGCAGGGCGGGGCCTACCCGCCTGCCGCGCCGACGAGCGGCACGCCCGCGGCCACGTCGCTCGAGGAGCTGCGGGAGGGCTTCCTCGACGTGCAGGGGCCGCAGCTCGCCCTGCTGAACTGCACCACGTCGTTCCACTGCAACCGCAACCCGTACTACGAGGCGGCGCTGTGCCGGGCGGTCAACGACTGGCTGGTGGCGGAGTGGTTGGAGCGCGACGACCGGCTCCGGGCGAGCATGGTCGTGCCGACCCTGGACACCGCAGCGGCCGTCGCCGAGATCGAGCGGATCGGCGAGCACCCGCGGATCGTGCAGGTGCTCCTGCCCGTCCGCACGGACGCCCCGTGGGGCAACGTCCGGCACCGCCCGCTGCTGCGGGCGGCCGCCGAGCGCGGCCTCGTCGTCGGCCTGCACGCGTGGGGCCGGATCGGCAACGCCCCGACGTCGAGCGGCATGACCCACACCTACCTGGAGGACTACCTCGCCAACTCGCAGATCATCGTGCAGGCGCAGGTGACGAGCCTGGTCACCGAGGGCGTGTTCGCACAGCTGCCCGATCTGCGGGTCACGCTCCTGGAATGCGGCTTCTCGTGGCTGCCCACGCTGCTGTGGCGCTTCGACAAGGACTGGAAGGGCGTGTGGCGCGAGGTCCCGTGGCTGGACGCGAAGCCGTCGGAGACCGCGCGGCGGCACCTGCGGCTCACCACGGCCCCGGCCCACCTCCCCCGCGATCCCGGGCAGGTGCGGGAGGCGCTCGACCTGCTCGACGCCGGCAGCATGCTGCTGTACGCGAGCGACCACCCGCACGACCACGGGTCCGGTGGCGAGCGGCTGCTCGCGGCGCTCACCGACGAGGAGCGGGAGCGGGTGCTGGGCGGCAACGCCGCCGACTGGTACACCCTCGCCTGATGCTGGACGGGTTCGCCAGGGCCGACGTCGCCACGCCGGGCGGTGCGCGCATCCGGGTGCGCACCGCCGGGACCGGGCCGCCGCTGGTGCTGCTGCACGGCTACCCGCAGACCTCGGCGATGTGGCACCTCGTCGCGCCCGAGCTGGCCCGCGACCACACGGTGGTGCTCGCCGACCTGCCCGGGTACGGCGACAGCCTCGCCCCGCCGGACGCACGCGTCGAGGCGTTCGGCAAGCGCGCGATGGCCGCGGAGATCGTGGCCGCCATGGCCGAGCTGGGGTTCGACCGGTTCGCGGTGGCCGGGCACGACCGCGGCGCCCGGTGCGCGTACCGGCTCGCTCTGGACCACCCGGACACCGTCACGGCGCTCGCGGTGCTCGACATCCTGCCGACGGCCGACGTCTTCGCGCGGGTCGACGCCGCCTTCGCCCGGTCGGCGTGGCACTGGTTCTTCCTCGCCCAGCCCGGCGACCTGCCGGAGCGGTTGATCGCCGCCGACCCGGACGCGTTCTTCCTCCGCGGCGCCACGCCGTTCGCTCGGGACGCGCTGGCCGAGTACCGCGCGGCCTGGTCGCGCCCCGAGGTGGTGCACGCGATGTGCCAGGACTACCGGGCGGGCGCGACCGTCGACGTCGCCGACGACGAGGCCGACCGCGGGCGGCGCACGATCGCATGCCCGACGCTCGTGCTGTGGGGGACCGGCGGCCCGCTGGGCCGGGAACCCGACGTCCTCGGCACGTGGCGGGCGTGGGCACCGGAAGCCACCGGGCACGCCCTGGAGTGCGGGCACCACGTCGCGGAGGAGCGCCCGGCCGAGACGATCGTCGCGGTGCAGGAGATCCTCGCCAGTCCCATACCAGTGCCCCCCGCCGGGAGTCCGCCGAGCAATTCGGCGGCCCAGCTCCACGCTGGCCGCACCGGCCGGCGGCCCGAGTACGCCCGGTACGAGCAGCCTCCGTCCGGCGCACCCAGCGAGAACCTGCATCCACCGACTTACCCAGCGGACTCCCGGCGGGGACACTAGGCCGGTGGTGAGGCGAGCGACGTCGCTGGCGAACCTCGACCTGAACCTCCTGGTGATCCTGCGGGAGCTGCTGCGCGAGCGGAACGTCACCCGCGCGGCGCGCCAGGTCGGGATCACCCAACCCGCCGCCAGCGCCGCCCTCGGCCGGTTGCGCCGGCACTTCGGCGACGAGCTGCTCGAACGCACCCGCGGCGGTTTCGTCCTCACGCCGCTCGGGGCGCAGCTCGCCACGCAGATCGAGACCGTCTGCGCCGGCGTCGAGCGGCTCTTCTCCACCGATCCCGCGTTCCGGCCGGAGGACTCCGAGCGGGAGTTCGTGGTGCTGATGCCCGACTACGTGCTCGCGGCGCTCGGCGAGGGCCTCTCCCGGGTGATGCACGGGGAGGCGCCCGGCACCCGGCTGCACATCAAGGTCGTCCACGAGGCGATGCCGTCCGACCTCCTGGAGACCTTGCGCGTGATCGACGGCATCGTGTCCGTGCCGATGCCGAGGTTCCAGGTCACGGGGATCCGCGCACTGGAACTGTTCCGCGACCGCTGGGTCTGCGTCGTCTCGGCCGACAACCCCGTCGGCGACAGCCTGGAGCTGGCCGACCTCGAACGCCTGCCCTGGGTGGTGCCCCACCACCCCGACGGCGAGTACCCGGCCACGTCGCCGCTCGCGCCGCTCTTCGCCCGGCTGTCGGCGCGCCCGCAGGTGGCCGTGCGGGTCGACAGCTACCAGGCCACCCCGTACTTCGTCGCGGGAACGGGGCGGGTCGCGGTGATGCAGCGGCGGCTCGCTCTGCGCTTCGCCGACCGGCCCGACCTGCGGGTGCTCGAATGCCCCGGCGACCCGCCGCCGATCGTCGAGACGCTGTGGTGGCACGCGAAGAACGACGAGGACGACGCCCACACCTGGTTCCGGTCGATGGTCGCGCGGGCGGCGAAGGACGACTGCGCGTCAGGTGACCGGTAGCAGCTCGACGATCGCTCGGTCGCCGGGGTGCAGTGCATGCGGAATGCCTCGATCGAACGTCACCAGCTTTCCCTTCCTCTTGGCCGCCAGCGCGGCCAGATGGACATCGGTGAGCTGCTTGTGGGTGCCGAGCCGGTCGGTCGGAAACGGTGGGTCGACCAGGCGGGCGTCGTCGGGCCAGAACTCGTGACCAGGCAGGCTGCAGAGTGCTCGAAGAACGCCTTGAGCGTTGCCGGGCGTGGCTGCACCGGGAATCACGTTCTTGTTGGACGAGACCCTGACGAACCCGAGCTCGGTCACCGGCGTCGTTGCCCATCCAGCGGAGCTCGCCGTGTCGAACCAGCGGCGAGCGGCGGTGTGATGGACATGGTTCGGCCAGGTCAAGGCGATCAGGACGTTGACGTCGAGCAGGGCGACGCTCATCGACTACTCGTCGAGAGCGCGATCGACCACGTCAGGTGTGATCGCTGGGGCGTCTGCTGGCACGTCGAACGTGGGAAACTCGCCGCCGCTGCGCTGAGCCGGCAGCAGGGCACGGCGAGCGAGCTCCGAGATCACCGAGCCCAGCGACCTGTTCTCCGCCTCGGCGATGGCTCGCGCGGCGGCGAGAACACCGTCGTCGATGTCGAGCGTCGTTCGCATGTGGTGATGCTACATCAACGCATCATCGCACCGCGTCATACATCGTAGTGATGCGATGCATGTCGACAGATGATTTCCGTGGATAGGGGCGTGCTTCGTAGCGTGATCGTCGGACCCGAAGCGCACGAAGGGGTGTGCCATGGCCGAATCGGTCGATGCCCGAGACGCCCGACCCGTCGTCGACGTCGTCCCGCTGATCGAGAACCAGAAGGTCGGCCGGTTCTGGGTCGTGCTGTTCGCGGTCGCGTGGGCCGTGACGTTCCTCGACGGCTTCGACCTGCAGATCATCTCGTTCGCCGGTCGCTACATCCAGGAGTCGTTCGCCCTGAGCAACACCCAGCTCGGCACGCTGGGCACCGTCGGCGTCGTGGGCACGCTGCTCGGCGGCATCGCGTTGGGCTACCTCGGCGACCGGGTGGGCCGCAAGCCCGCGATCGTCGTCTCGACGATCGGCTTCGGCGTGTTCATGCTGCTCTTCGCCGTGGCGCAGGACTACGCGCAGCTGGTGGTGCTGCGGTTCGCGACGGGCGTGTTCCTCGGGGGAGCGCTGCCGCTCGTGTGGGCGGTGGTCACGGAGTTCGCGCCGGCGCGCCTGCGCTCCACGTCGGTGGTGATCACGATGATCGGTTACAGCCTCGGCAGCGCGTCGGGCGGCCCGATCTCCAACGCCCTCATCCCGCGGTTCGGGTGGGAGGCGGTGTTCATCGCCGGGGGAGTGGCGTCGCTCCTGGCCGTCGTCCCGGTGGTGCTGTTCCTGCCGGAGTCGGTCAAGTTCCTGGCCCAGAAGGACCTCCACCACCAGCGCATCGCCGGGATACTGCGGCGCGCGCTGCCGGACGTCACGGTCCCCGCGGGCGCGCGGTTCGTCGTCGGCACCGGCCCGCGCCGCGACCGAACCCGTTTCACCCCTGCCGACCTGTTCCGCGGGGGCCGGCTCGCACTGATCACCCCGATCGTCTGGGTGGCCTACATGTGCTCGTCGGCGATCGTGTTCTACCTGGCGTTCTGGGGTCCGATCCTCAACGAGCGGATCGGGTTCAGCGTGTCCGCCGCCGCGACCCTCGCCGCGTGGACGGCCGTGGCCGGGGCCGCAGGCCAGCTGCTCATCGGGCGGTTCATCGACCACCGCGGGGCCGGCACGATCGCGTGGATGCCGTTGCTCGCGGTGCCCTGCCTGATGGTGATCGGGCTGGTCCCGCTGAGCGCCGCCGGCTACATCGTAGTGATCGTCCTGGCCCACGTGTTCGTCATCGGCGGGCACGGCGGCATCATCAGCATCTGCGGGATCTTCTACCGCCCCGCCATCCGTGCGAACGGAGCGGGCTGGGCGACGTCGATGGCCAAGTTCGGGGCGATGCTCGGTCCGTGGCTGGCCGGGTTCGTCATGGACCACGGCCTCGACGCCCGCGGCACGTTCTTCGTGTTCGCGTTCTTCCCCCTCGCCATGGTGGTGCTGCTGGTGCTGCTGGGCCGCATCCAGCGCGGCCTCCCGGCGGACGCCGACGGCTCGCTGCACGCTCCGGCTCCCGCCGTCGCGCGGTAGGGATCTCGATCAAGCCACGGCTGGCGCTGGTCGGAGCGTTGTTCCTCGCCGCGGGCACCGTGTGCATGGAGCTCTCCCGCGGCTCGGCGGCCGCCACCGACTTCACCGTTCAGACGTCGGTGATGGGCATCCTCCGGATGGTCCTCACCGGTCCCGCCTCCTGCTCGCCGGCCAGTTCGGCTACCCCTGGCTGATCACGGGCGCGCTCGGCCTCACGTTCGCCGGTGCCACGCTCACGGCGCTATGGGCGAGATCGCACCCAGTGCCCTAACGGCGTGCCTTCCGCGTTGCGAAAGCGCCGTCGAGGCGCGAGGCCCGCCCGGGCATCGTGACAGGCATGAGCATGACCACCCGCGCCGCGATCTGCCGGGAGCCCCGCAGGCCGTGGGAGATCACCGACGTCGAGCTCGACGACCCCCGCGCGAACGAGGTGCGCATCCGCTTCCACGCGGCCGGGCTGTGCCACTCCGACGACCACATCCAGAAGGGCGACGCCCGGATGCGGTTCCCGGTGGTGGGCGGCCACGAGGGCGCAGGGGTGGTCGAGGCCGTCGGCGAGGGCGTCACCCGGGTCGCGGTCGGCGATCACGTCGTCTGCTCGTTCATCCCGGCCTGCGGCGCGTGCCGGTACTGCTCGACGGGTCGGCAGAACCTGTGTGATGCCGGCAAGAACGCGTCGACGGGGGAGTTCCCGGACGGCACCTTCCGGTTCCACCTCGACGGCGAGGACCTCGGCGGCCTCTGCGTGCTCGGCACGTTCGCCGAGCGCGCGGTGGTGTCGGAGTTCTCGTGCATCCCGATCCCTGAGGACATCCCGTTCGACGTCGCCGCGCTGGTGAGCTGCGGGGTCCCGACGGGATGGGGATCGGCCGTGTACGCGGCCGGAGTCCGCGCGGGACAGACCGTCGTGGTCTACGGCGCGGGCGGGGTGGGCAGCAACGCCGTGCAGGGCGCGCGCTACGCGGGCGCGAAGAACGTGGTGGTCGTGGACCCCGTCCCGTTCAAGCAGGACATGGCGAAGGTCTTCGGGGCCACGCACACGTTCGCCGACGCGGAGGCCGCTCACGAGTTCGTGGTGGACACGACGTGGGGTGAGCTCGCCGACCACGCGATCATCACCGTCGGTGTGCTGCACGACGAGGTCATCGCGAACGCTCTGAAGGTGGTGGGCAAGACCGGGCAGGTGACGATCACCGCCGTCGGCAACGGGTCGCTGTCGGCCCCGGCGGGCATGCTGATCGGCTACCAGCGGCGCGTGCAGGGCGCGATCTTCGGTGCCTGCAACCCGCTCTTCGACGTCCCGCGGCTGCTGGGCCTCTACCGCTCCGGGGATCTCAAGCTCGACGAGCTGATCACCCGCCGGTACCGGCTCGACCAGGTCAACGAGGGCTACCAGGACATGCTCGACGGCAAGAACGTCCGCGGCGTCATCGTCCACGAGCACTGAGACACGGGACTGAGAGGACGCGATGACGACCGCTCCACCCGCCCCGTTGCTCGTCGAGAACGCCCACCTCATCGGGGACGAGTGGGTCCCGGCGACGTCCGGCGAGAGGATCGACGTGATCGACCCGGCGACCGGTGACCTGCTGGCGCGCGTGCCGCGCGGCACCGCCGTCGATGTCGACGCTGCCGTCCGTGCCGCCGAGGCCGCGTTCCCGGCGTGGCGGGACACCAGCGCCACCACGCGCGGCGCGCTGGTGGGCCGATGGGCCGCGCTCGTCGAGGCACACGCCGCCGAGCTCGACCGCCTCGAATCGCAGGAGGTGGGCCGCCCGCACTGGGGCCCGCCGCCGATGCCCCGCATCCTCACGTTCATCGCGGGCCAGGCCGACAAGGTGCAGGGGCTGTCGCTGCCCACCCAGTCGCCGGACGTGCTGGGTCTGACCCTGCGCGAGCCGTTCGGCGTGGTCGGCAGCGTGATCCCGTGGAACGCGCCGGGCCCGATGTTCGTCACCGACACCGGCGCTGCCATCGCCGCGGGCAACACGATCGTCGTCAAGCCCGCAGAGGACGCTCCGCTCACCCCGCTCGCGCTCGCCCGGCTCGCGCGCGAGGCCGGGATCCCGCCGGGCGTGGTGAACGTCGTCACCGGCTACGGCCCGGAGGCGGGCGCCGCGCTCGCCTCGCACCCGGGCATCCGGCGCATGAGCTTCACCGGCTCGCCGCAGACGGGCGCCCAGGTGATGGCGGCGTGCGCGGCGAATCTGGTGCCGCTGCACCTCGAGCTGGGCGGCAAGTCGCCGCAGGTGGTGTTCCCCGACGCCGACCTCGACGTCGCGATCCCGGCGATCGTCGCAGGCATCACGCTCAACACCGGGCAGATCTGCGCCGCAGGCTCGCGCGTGGTGGTCGACCGGTCCGTGCACGCCGAGGTCGTCGAGCGGCTCGCCGAGCGCATGGCCCAGGTGAGCGTCGGCCCGTGGCACGAGAAGGTGCAGATGGGGCCGTTGATCAACGCGAAGCAGCACGCGCGGGTGCTGGACTACGTCCGGGTCGGCCGGGAGGAGGGCGCGGAGCTCGTCACGGGCGGCGGCCGCCCGGCGGGCGCGGTCTTCGAGCGCGGCTTCTTCGTGGAGCCCACCCTCTTCGACCGGGTGGCGCCGGACATGCGGATCGCGCGCGAGGAGATCTTCGGCCCCGTGCTCTCGGTGATCCCGGTCGACGGCGAGGCGGAGGCCCTCGAGGTCGCCAACGGCACCGACTACGGGCTCGTCGCCTCGGTCTGGACCCGCGATGTCGGACGGTCGGTGCGGATGGCACGTGGCCTGCAGGCCGGTCAGGTCGTGGTGAACGCGGCGCTGGGTGCCGGGGTGATCGGTGGACCGTTCGGTGGGTACAAGCGCAGCGGCTTCGGCCGCACGATGGGAGCCGACGCGGTGCTCGAGTACACCCAGGTGAAGACGGTGTCGTTCCGTGGGTGACGGTGTTCGCCTGCGCGTGCTGATGGAGCCGCGCCACGGGGCCCGCTACGAGGAGATCCTGGCGCTCGCGCTGGCCACCGAGGAGGCGGGGTTCGACGCGTTCTTCCGCTCGGACCACCTGATGGGCGTGGACCCGAACGACCCGTCCTACCGCCCGACCGACTGCTGGACGACCCTCGGCGGGCTGGCCCGCGACACCTCGCGGGTGCGGCTCGGCTCGCTCGTGACGCCGGTGACCTTCCGGGAACCGGGCCTGCTCGCGGCCATCGTCGCCTCGGTGGACGACATGAGCGGCGGGCGCGTCGAGCTGGGGCTCGGCACGGGTTGGTACGAGCGCGAGCACCACGCGTTCGGGATCCCGTTCCCGGCGCGGGCGGAGCGGTTCGACCGCCTCGAAGAGCAACTCGCGGTGATCAGCGGGTTGTGGTCGGGGCCCGGATTCTCCTTCGCCGGTGCCCACCACCGGATCGACGACAACCGCACCCCGCCGCGACCCGTGCAACGGCCGCACCCGCCGATCATCGTCGGTGGCAGCGGCCCCAAGCGGACCCCGGCGATCGCGGCCCGGTTCGCGACGGAGTTCAACGGGGCGCTGACGGCGGCGGGAGGTGCCGCGGGCCTGCGCGAGCGGTTCGCCGGGTTCGCCCGTGCCTGCGAGACGATCGGTCGTGATCCCGCCGACGCGCGCCTGTCCGCTGTGCTGCCGGTCGCGTGCGGCGCCACGCAGGCCGAGACCGCCCGGCGCGCCGCCGTGATCGGGTCGGAGCTGATGCGGGCCAACGCCGCGATCGGCTCGCCCGCCCAGGTGGTCGAGCGGATCGGGGAGCTCACCGACGCCGGCGCCGACACCGTCTACCTGCACATCTACGACATCCACGACCTCGACCACATCGCGCTGATCGGTGCCGAGGTGCTTCCGCACGTCGCGCTGTCCAGAACGGGAGCCACCACATGACCATCACGACGCGCGCCGCGATCGCGCGGGCACCGCACACCGGCTGGGAGCTCGTCGAGCTGCAACTCGACGAGCCGAAGGCCCACGAGGTGCGCGTGAAGTTCGCCGCCGCGGGCCTGTGCCACTCCGACGACCACATCACCCAGGGCGACGCCCCGGTGCGGCTGCCGATCGTCGGCGGGCACGAGGGCGCGGGGGTCGTGGAGTCGGTCGGGCCGGACGTGCGGCGGGTCAAGCCGGGCGATCGGATCGTCTGCTCCTACATCCCCGCCTGCGGGGCGTGCCGGCCGTGCTCGACGGGGCACCAGAACATGTGCGTGAAGGGCCTCAACGCGGGCACCGGCATGTTCCTCGACGGCACGTTCCGGTTCCACCTCGGGGAGGAGGACCTGGGCGGGTTCTGCACCGTCGGCTCGTTCTCGCAGTACGCGGTGGTGTCGGAGTGGGCGTGCATCCCGCTGCCCGACGACATCCCGTTCGAGATCGGCGCCCTCGTGGGCTGCGGCGTGCCGACCGGCTGGGGGTCCGCCGTGCACGCGGCGGGCGTGCGGGCCGGGGACACCGTGGTGATCTACGGCGCCGGTGGCGTGGGCAGCAACGCCGTGCAGGGTTCGCGGTACGCGGGTGCGAAGAACGTGGTGGTCGTCGACCCGGTCGCGTTCAAGCGGGACATGGCGAAGGTCTTCGGCGCCACGCACACGTTCGCCGACGCGAGGTCCGCACACGACTTCGTGGTGGAGACGACGTGGGGCCAGCTGGCCGACCACGCCATCTGCACCCCCGGCGTGCTGACGTCCGAGATCGTGGACGCCGCCGTCCAGGTCGTCGGCAAGGGCGGCAAGGTCACGATCACCGCGGTGGGCAAGCTGGGCGAGAACGCCGTCCACGTGCACGCCGGGCAGATGATCAGCTACCAGCGGCAGGTGCGCGGCGCGCTCTTCGGCGACTGCAACCCCCTCTACGACGTGCCCAAGCTGCTCGGGCTCTACCGATCCGGCGACCTGAAGCTCGACGAGCTGGTCACGCGGCGCTACTCGCTCGACGAGATCAACCAGGGCTACCAGGACATGACGGATGGCAAGAACATCCGCGGCGTCGTCGTCCACGATGGCTGACCCGGTGCACGTCTCCGGATTCGTCGGGCCCGACGACGTCGACGCCGTCAGCGAGCTGCTGCGCGCGCAGCTGGAAGGGCTGCCCGCGCGCTCACCGCTCTACGCCGAGCACTTCGCCGAGCACGGGGTCACCCCCGAGGCGTTCGCCACGCTCGACGACCTGCGCAAGTTCCCCTTCACCACCAAGCAGATGCTGCGCGACTCGCAGGCCGCCTCCCCGCCGCTTGGCCGGCACGCAGGCGTGCCGATGAGCGAGGTCGTGCGCGTGCACGCCTCCACGGGCACCACCGGGCGGCCGAGCTGGGTGGGCGTCACCCGCCGCGACGCGGCGGCCTGGACCGACATGGTGGCTCGCGCGTTCCGCACCATGGGCGCGACCCGCGAGGACGTCGTGCTGCACGGCGCGGGACTCACGCTCTTCGTCGGCGGCCTCCCGATCCGCGACGCACTGGAACGGATCGGGTCCACCCTGGTGCCGATCGGGACCGGGGCGTCGGAGAAGGCCGTGCTCGCGCTGGAGACCCTCGGGGTCACCGCCCTGCACTCCACCCCGTCCTACGCTCGGTACCTGGCCGAGTACATCCGCGGCCTGGGCCGGGACCCGAAGGAGTTCGGCCTGCGCAAGGTCTTCGTGGGCGGCGAACCCGGTGGCGGCGAACCGGCCTTCCGGGCGCACGTCGAGAGCGAATGGGGCGCTCCCGTCACCGAGGGCCTCGGCAACGCCGACATGGCCCCCGTCCTCTTCGGCGAGGCGCCGGGCAGCGGCGGGATGCGGTTCACCGGTGGCCGCCACGTCGTGGTCGAGCTGATCGACCCCGAGAGCGGCGACCCCGTCGGTGCCGAACCCGGAGCGACCGGCGAGCTCGTCTACACCTCCGTGGACCGCGAGTGCTGCCCGCTGGTGCGCTTCCGCACCCGCGACCGGGTGGTCGTCACCGGACGCACCGCCGACGGGGCACCGCTGATCCGCTGCGTCGGGCGCACCGACGACATGCTGATCGTGCTGGGCGTGAACGTCTTCCCCTCCGCGGTGCGGGACCTCGTGCAGACCCTGCACCCGCGCACCACCGGCGCCGTGCAGATCGTCCTTCCCGCTGCCGGCCCGCGGGTCGAGCCGCCACTGCCCGTGGAGGTCGAGTGGGGCGAGCAGCCCGGCGACCGGGAGCAGCTCGTCCGCGACGTCGAGGCGCTCATCCGCAACCGGCTGTCGGTGCGCGCGGCCGTCACGCTCGTGCCGCCGGGCTCCCTCGAACGCTCCGAGATGAAGTCCCGCCTCACCCGCCTCGCGAGCTGACATCGGAGGAACACTCGTGTCGATCCACGGGCCCAACGCGATCCTCGACCCGACCGGGGGAGCGTCCGCGGTCGCCGCCCCGTTCGCGCTCGCGCCCCGGAAGCAGGACCTCGCGGGCGCCCGCGTCGGGCTCCTGGAGAACACCAAGCAGAACGCCGCGCTGCTGCTCGACGAGGTCGGCAAGCTCCTCGTCGCCGAGCACGGCGCGGCCGCCGTGACCCTCATGCGCACCAAGACCGCGTTCGCGCTGCCCGCGTCCGACGAGCTCGTCGCCGAGTACGCGCGCGACTGCGACGTGGTGGTCACCGGCGTCGGCGACTGCGGCTCGTGCAGCGCCTCCGCCGCGGCCGACGGCGTGGCGTTCGAGCGGGCAGGCCTACCGGCGGCGGTGATCTGCAGCGACGCCTTCGTGGCCACCGCCGACGCGATGGCCGCGCTGCGCGGCGCCCCCGGCTACCGCTACCTCACGACCCCGCACCCGGTGGCCATCCTGACGCCGGACCAGGTGCGGGAGCGGGCGGCGCAGCTCGCGGGTGCGGTCGCCGACCTGCTCACCGGGGGTGGTACGTGACCGAGCTTGCGAGGTCGCCATCGGACGCAGCACCGTCGGGCACGGGGTCGACGAGCGTCAGCGAGGAGGTTCCGTGACCGAGCTCGACCCGGACGTCGCGCAGGCGACGATCGAGCACTGCTACGACCAGGGCTGGTCCGACGGCCTCCCGCTGGTACCGGCGTCCAGGCCGCTCGTGGACCGGTTCCTCGCCACCACCTCGCGGCCGCCCGAGGAGGTGATCGGACGGCTCGCCCAGGTCGACCGCGAGGTCACCGTCGAGCTCGCAGCGATCAACGCCGCCATGGCCGGTTGCCGGCCCGAGTACTTCCCGGTGGTGCTCGCCGCATGGGACGCGCTGATGCGCGAGCGGGCCACCGGCGGCGGGGGCTGGCAGTCGACGAGCGGGCCCGCCCCGCTGATCGTCGTCAACGGGCCGGTGCGCGACGAGCTGGGGTTCAACAAGGCGGGCGGGGTGTTCGGGCCGGGCTTCCGGGCGAACGCGACCGTCCCGCGCGCGATCGGGCTGATCGTCCGCAACGCGCTGGGCATCCACCCGCACGTGTTCGAGCAGGCCACGCAGGGGCTGCCCGGGCGCTGGTCGATCTGCCTCGCGGAGAACGAGGAGGAGAGCCCCTGGGAGCCCCTCGCCGTCGAGGCCGGGCTGCCGGCGGGCACATCGGCGGTGTCGGCCACCTTGCTGCGCACGTCGGAGTTCGTGGACAACCGGCACACGAGCGACGCCGAGCAGCTGCTCGCCGACTTCGCCGACACGATCTCCCGCACCGGGGCCTGGATCTTCCGCCACGCGTCGGCCGGGATCGTCTTCTGCCCCGAGCACGCCCAGCTGCTCGCCGGCGCCGGGTTCGACCGGGCGAAGGTCCGCGCGTGGCTCGCCGAACGGTGTGGGCGGACGGTCGGCGACCTCGCGGACGTCGGCAAGGACGGCCTGGGCGACAACGGCGTGCGGCACGCGAGCGGCCGGCGCCCGGACGGGTTCGACCTGTTGCTCCCGGCCGATGACCCGAAGCACCTGCTGATCGCGGTCGCGGGGGCACGCAACGCCGGCATCTCGATGGTGGTGCGCCTGTTCAGCGACTGGTCCGCGGCAGCGGTGCCCGTCGAGAAGAAGGAGCTTGCTGATGACTGACATGGTTCGAGCGGCCGTGCAGGTGGCGCCGCGCCAGATCGAGCTGCGCGAGTTCCCGCGCCCGACGATCGGCCCCGACGACGGGCTGCTGCGCGTGGAGGCCAACGGCATCTGCGGCAGCGACGTCGAGTCCTACCGCGGCCACCTCGGGATGGGCCGCGGACCGACCATCCCCGGACACGAACCGATGGGCATCGTCGAGGAGATCGGCGACCGCGCGGCGGAGCGCTGGGGCGTGCAGCCGGGGGACCGCGTCGCCCTGGAAGTGATCGTCCCGTGCCGGTCGTGCCACGACTGCCTCACCGGCCGCTACCAGGCCTGCCGCAACCGCAAGTACGGGCACGGCGTCACCGGGATCGACGTCCCCCCGTCGCTGTGGGGCGGGTTCGCCGAGCACCTCTACCTGACTCCCGGCGCCGTGCTGCACAAGGTCGACAAGACCTTGCCCGCCGAGCTGGCGGTGATGTTCAACCCCCTCGGCGCGGGCGTCCGCTGGGCGGTGCACCTCGGCGAGGTCGGGCTGGGCGACACCCTGCTCGTGCTCGGAGCGGGGCAGCGCGGCCTCGCCTCCGTCATCGCCGCGCGGGCGGCCGGCGCCGGGACGATCATCGTCACCGGTCTGGAGGCCGACGCCCACAAGCTCGCCCTGGCCAGGGAGTTCGGGGCCGACCACACGATCGTCGTCGACGGCCCCGACGCCGAGGACACCGTCGAGCGGGTCCGCGAGATCACCGACGGGGCGATGGCCGACGTCGTGCTGGAGCTGACCCCGATGGCGGCCGCCCCCGTCACGCACGCCCTGCAGGCGGCGAAGCACGGCGGCCGGGTGGTGCTCGCCGGGCTGAAGGGCGGCGCCGAGGTCCCGCTGAAGACCGACCTGATCATCAACCGCGCGCTCACCGTGCGCGGGGCCTACGGCGTGGACGCCCGCGGCTACGCCGAGGCGATCGCGATCATCGAGTCCCGCCGGTTCCCCCTGGAAAAACTGCACACCCACACGTTCGGCCTGGACGACACCGACCTCGCGATCCGGACGCTCGCAGGCGAGGTGCCCGGCGAGGCCGCGGTGCACGTGTCGGTCCACCCGAATCTCTAGGAGGTCGCGTGCTCGTCGACGCCCACGCCCACCTGCTGCCGCGCGACTACCCGGCCGACGCGCCCGAGTGCTTCCCGCGGATGGAGCCGATCGACGGCGACACCGCACGGCTCCTGCTGTTCGGGGCCGTGCGGTTCCGGGCCCGCGACGCGTTCTTCGACGCCGAGCGCCGCATCGAGGAACAGGACCGCTCGGGCGTCGACGTCGAGGTGCTCAGCCCGATGCCGCCGCTCCTGCGCTACGACCTGCCCGCCGCCGACGGGCTCTCGCTCGCCCGGCACGTCAACGAGGGCACGGCGCAGCTGTGCGCCGCCGCCCCGGACCGCCTGATCGGGCTCGGCATGGTGCCGATGCAGGACCCCGATGCTGCCGCCTCCGAGCTGAAGGCGATCCGGGACCATGGCCTGCGCGGGGTGGAGATCGCCTCCAACGTGCTCGGCACCTCGATCGGGGACGAGCGGTTCCTGGCGTTCTTCACCGAGGCCCAGCGCCTCGAACTGGCGGTGTTCGTGCACGCGATGCCGTCCCCGACACCCCGGCTCCCCGCCTCGGCGATGGGCACCTACGTGGTGGGCTTGGAAGGGATGCTCGCCGTGGCGTCGATGATCAGCGGCGGTACCGCGGCCGCCTGCCCCGACCTGCGGATCTCCTTCAGCCACGCCGGCGGCGGGTTCCCGCTGGTGGTGCCGAGGGCCCAGTACTTCTGGGGCGGCACCTGGAACGAGGAGCCGGCCGTGCCGGAGCGCGCGATCGCGCACGACGACGGCCCGTCGCCGCTGGAGTACGCCCGCCGGTTCTACTACGACTCGATGGTCTTCGACCGCCGAGCGCTGCGGTACCTCGTCGACCTGCTCGGCGCCGACCGGCTGCTCGTCGGCTCGGACTTCCCGGCCATGCCCCGGGAGGAGCCGGCCGGCCGCACCCTGCGCTCCCTGGACCTGGCCCCGGAGGTCCTCGAACTGATCACCTGGCTCAACGCGTGGAGCTGGCTGGGGATCGATCCGCCCGCCGGGCGATAGCCCTCGCAGGCCGCTGGTACCGCTGCCACAGCACACTTCACACACCCAGAGGCCACTTCACACAGGGCCGGCCCTGTGTGAAGTGGCCTCTGGGTGTGTGAAGTGGCTATCGGCGGGGGGAGAGGGCTCGTGTGATCGCGCGTGACGCCTGTTTCAGGACCGCCGCCAGCTCGCGCGGGCGGGCGCCCTCCGTCTCGACGACCACGCTGATCGCGGCCGTGACCTCGCCCGCCGGGTCCAGGACGGGCACTGCCACCACGAGGTCGGGCATCGTGATCTGCCCGCGCGCCACGGCGACCCCGGTCTGGCGGATGTGGGCGAGGGTGCGGCGCAGCTCGGCGGGGTCGGTGACCGTCATCGGGTTGAACCGCTCCAGGGGCGAGCGCAGCACCGCCTCCTGGAAGTCCGGCTCGGAGTAGGCGAGCAGCACGAGCCCGGTGCCGGTGGCGTGCATCGGCCAGCGGTCGCCGACCCGGCTGGTGACCGGGTTGCGCACGCGGGCGCGGATGGCCTCGACGTACACGACCTGCATGCCGTCGCGGACGGCCAGCTGGACGTTGCCCCGGGTGATCTGGTGCAGGTCCTCGACGTGGGGGAAGGCCGCCTCGCGCAACTCCAGGCCGCGCGGGGCCAGCGCGGACAGTTCGAGGAGCCGCAGCCCCACCGAGTAGCGACCCGCGCTGTCGCGCTCCAGCGCGCCCCAGTTCACGAGCTCGCGGGTGAGCCGGTGCGCGGTGGGCAGGGTCAGCCCCGCGCGGCGCGCGATCTCGGAGAGAGACAGACATCGGTGCCGCGGTCCGAAGGCGTCGAGCACCGACAGTGCGCGCCCGGCTGCGGTCGGGCGCGCATTACCCGAGCCACGGTGCCGCACCGCGGCTCGCGGTGCCGCCGTCGGGACGTCCGGGCTCAGGGTCATGTCGCACCTCCGGTGGTCGGGTCGGCGAGGGGCACAGGTCGGGGCGTCACGACGCGGGCGGGGTGACCAGGCCTTCGCGAATCGCGACCAGCGCGGCCTGGGTGCGGGAGGTCAGCTGCAGCTTCGCGAGGATGTGGCTGACGTGCGTGCGCGCGGTGCGCTCGCTGATGTACAGCTCCGCCGCGATCTGGTGGTTCGACATGCCGCGCGCCACGAGCGCGAGGATCGAGCGCTCCCGCGCGGTGAGAGCGGCGAGGCCGGTGGGTGGCGAGACGAGGCGGCGGGTGAGGCGGCCCGCGACGGTGGGGTCGAGGTGCACCTCTCCCCGGTCGGCCGAGCGGATCGCGGCGGCGACCTCGTCCGGGTCGGCGTCCTTGAGCAGGTAGCCGGAGGCGCCGGCCTCCAGCGCGGCGTGGACGCGTTCCAGCTCACCGAAGCTGGTCAGCACGACCACCCGAACGCCCGGGTGCGCGGCGAGCACCGCGCGGATGGCCGCGATCCCGTCCATCCGCGGCATCAGCACGTCCATGAGCACGACCTGCGGGAGACTGCCCTCGGTGGCGAGGCGCTGCAGCTGGTCGAGTGCGTCCCTGCCGTCGACGGCCTCGGCGAGGACCTCGATGCCGTCGGCGCTCTCGAGGTACGCGGCGAGCCCGCGGCGGACGACGGCGTGGTCGTCGACGACGAGCACGCCGATGTCGCCGGGGTGATCCGGCTCCGGAGCGGTACTGCTCATCGAGACGGACCCGGTCCGCCCACCGGGACGCACACCCGCACGCGGCATCCCCGCCCCCGACCGTCCGTACTGCGCCCGTCCGTACTGGCGACTTCTATCGATCCGCCCCATCGCTCCGCTCGCTCCCGCATCGACACCAGGCCGAGCGCACCGGCCCGCACCTGGGAGGTCAGCCCGCTCCCGTCGTCAGTGATCTCGACCAGCACCCGGTCCGGTGGCCCGCTGGTGCTGATGTGCACCGACGCCCGCGAGGCGCCCGCATGCTTGACGACGTTGTGCAGGGCCTCCTGCACCACCCGGTAGAGGTCCTCCTGCAGCTCGACCGGCAGGTCGCCGACGTCCGCGCTGAGGTCGACCTCCACGTCGACGTCCAGGCCGGACGTGCCGCGCACCGACTCGGCGTGGCTGCGCACCGCGCCCGCGAGCCCGCGCTCGACCAGCTCCACCGGGTGCAGCTGCAGCACGAGGCCACGCAGGTCGGCGAGCGCGGTCTGCGCCAGCTCGAGGAGTTCGTCGGCCACCGATTGCACCCGCTCGGGGCGGATGGTGCGGCCCGGGGCGACCTGCGCCTGCAGCGCCTTGGCCTGCATCCGCATCGAGAACACCTGCTGGACGACCGAGTCGTGGAGCTCGCGGGCGAGCCGGGCGCGCTCGGCGAGCTGGGCGTCGTGCCGCGACCGGGAGAGCAGGTCGGCGGAGTCGACGGCGGTGGCGGCCTGGTCGGCCATCGCCTCGAGGAACTCCAGCGCCGCGGTGCCCGGAGGTTCGCCGGGCTTGTAGAAGGCGTTGAGGACGCCGACCGCCCGGCCCCGCACCACCAGCGGGACGGCCGCGAAGGCGTCCCACTCGGGGGCACCCATGATCCGGTGCAGCGGTGCCCAGTGCGGGTCGGCCATCACCGCTGCCTTCCGGTGCGGCACGACGATCGGCCGGCACGTCTGGAACGCCTCCACGAACATGAGCCGTGCACCGAGGCGTCGGCAGTCCTCGAGCCGGTCGGTGAAGTCGTCCGCATCGGTGAAGCCGGCCTTGCCGACCACTCGCATGGTGCCGCCCTCGACCTGCAGGATCTGCACGGCCGCGATGTGCTCGGCCTGCACCACCTCGTTCGCGACGACATCGAGGGTGACGCTGAGCGACGCCGTGTCGGCGACGCTCGACGCCGCCCTGGCGATGGCCGCGAGCCTGCGCTGCCCGCGGCGCGCGTCCTCCGGGCCCAGGCCCGGCCTCGGTCCCGGCTCGATCGCGCCTCCACACGCCGGGCACGATGACCCCGTCGCGACGCGCCCTTCCGTTGTGAGCACCTCCGTCACGCCGACCCCTTCGTCTGCGTCCTGCCGGTCTCCGGCCGGGCCGGAGATCGCGTCCAGTCTCACCACTGCGGGAGCCAGGTCACAAGAGCTTCGGGCCCTTCCGCGCAGGTCGTCCGCGGCGGCGTATGCGTCCTACGACATATGACCAAGACGTCGCCGCGGCGGGGCGAGCGTGGAGAACATGTCTTCCGTCCCGCGAAACCTTCCCTGCACCCCGCGTCGCCTCTCCCCGACGCTGGGCGGGCGCCTGGGGTGAGCCCGGTCACGGCTGATGCCTGCCCCCGGGCCCGCTACGGAACGGGAGTCCTACGTGAGACGACGCGAAGCCGCGGTGCTGCGGTCGACGTCATTGATGCTCGCCGCGTTCTTGCTCCTCGCCGCGTGCGGGGGCGGCGGTCGATCGGCAGGCCCGGCCGCGCCCACCGGCCCGCCGCAGCGCGGGGGCGAGATCACCGTCCTCGAGAACGCGTCGTTCGCCGGCGGCTGGCCGACGGGGCTCGACCCCGCGACGAACACCACGGGCGGCGCCAACATCGCGCAGATGAGCGCGATCTACGGCGGGCTCTTCCGGCTGCAGGCCGCCGACGACGGCTCGGGCGCAGAGGTCGTGCCCCACCAGGCCGAGGGCTACGAGCTGCTCGACGGCGGGACGACGGTGCGGATCACGATCCGGGAGGGCCTGCGGTTCACCGACGGCACCCCGTTCGACGCCGAGGCGGTGGCGTTCAACTTCCGGCGGGCCGTCGACTCGCCGTGCACCTGCTCACCGACGTGGCCGCTCGCGGAGAACGGCATCACCACCGACGGCCCGCGCACCGTCGTGCTGACGTTCACCCGCCCGTTCGCCGCGGTGATCAACGCCTTCCCGGCCACCAACGTCAACTGGATCGCCTCACCGACCGCCCTGGCGCAGATGGGGGAGGACCAGTTCGCGCTGAAGCCGGTGGGCGCGGGCCCGTTCACGGTCGTGTCCAACCAGCTCAGCTCGCAGCTCGTGCTCGAACGCAACCCGGACTACTTCAAGCCGGGTCTGCCCTACCTCGACCGGCTCACGTTCCAGTCGATCGGCGGTGACCAGCCCGCCTACCAGGCCCTCCTGGCCGGCCAGGCACAGGCCTACGAGGGCCTGAACACCACGCCGCTGCTGGAGCAGGCGCAGGAGGCGGGGCGGATCACCGTCACCGTGCAGCCGCCCACGTCGCCCTACGTCGTGCAGCTGAACACGCAGCGCGCGCCGTTCGACGATCAGCGGGCGCGCGAGGCGATCTACCACGCCACCGACTTCGCCGCGATCTCCCAGGGCCTGTTCCGCGGCCGCTACCCGGTGAGCCAGAGCTTCACCGGTCCCGGTGGCCTCTTCCACCACGAGACCGTCGCGGGCTACCCGGCCCACGACGCCGCGCGCGCGAAGCAGCTCGTCACCGAGCTGGGCGGGCTCACCGTCCACCTCGGCACCTTGAAGGGCTACGTGGCCGAGCAGGTGATGACCGCGCTGCAGACCCAGTGGCAGGAAGCCGGCATCACCGTGCAGATCGAGAGCTACGAGCTCTCCACGCTCATCCAGGAGTTCCGCTCCGGCGAGTGGGACTCGATGCTGCAGACCGCGGGGGCGTGGGACCCGGCGGCCGGCGTCGGGGTCGGCTTCCGCTTCTCGTCGGACTCGCCCTTCACCGGCGTGAAGGACCCCGAGCTCGACCGGATGCTCGACACCGCGGAGGCCACCCTCGACCCCGCGGAGCGGGAGAAGCTCTACGTCGACGCGGGCAAGTACATCGGCGAGCACGCGTACGCGCCGTTCGGGCTGGCGTTCGCTCCCGCCAACCTCGCTACCGAGGGGGTGTACGGGCCGGGGCTGACCACGAAGATCCCGCCGATCGTCGTCAACACCGGGGTCCTCTGGGACGAGGTCTGGAGGGCGCCGCAGTGACAGGTCGTGCACTGACAGGTCGTGCAGCGACAGCGGTCGCCGTCCGTCCCCGCTGGTCCGCCCCGCCGAGCCTGCGGCTGGTCGGCAGGCGGCTGCTGATGGTCGTCCCGATCATCCTCGGGGTGAGCATCCTGACGTTCTGGGTACTCGACCTGATCCCGGGCAACGCCGCGCAGCAGCTGCTCGGGCCCGAGGCCACCCCGGAGCAGATCCGGGCGCTCGAGCTCGAGCTCGGGCTGGACCGGCCCGCCGTGCTGCGGTACCTGGACTGGCTCGGCGGCGCGGTCACGGGCGACCTCGGCACGTCGATGGTGAACAGCCAGTCCGTCACCGCCCTGATCGCCGAGCGGATGGCCGTCACCGCGGAGCTGGTGGCGCTCGCGTTCCTCGTCTCGCTGGGGCTGGCCGTGCCGGTGGCGCTGCTGGCCGCGTACCGGCCGGGCCGACTCTTCGACCGCGTGAGCATGGTCGTCAGCATCACGGGCCTCTCGGTCGCCAACTACGTGCTCGCGCTGCTGCTGGTGCTGGTCTTCGCGGTGGAGCTGACGCTGTTCCCCGCGATCGGGTTCGTGCCGCTGTCCGACGGCGTGGCGGGCAACCTGCACTCGCTGGCGCTCCCGGCCACCGCGATCGCGTTCCCGCTGTTCTGCTTCTACACGCGGTTCCTGCGCGGCGACCTCGTCGACCAGCTGCAGGGGGAGGACTACATCACGACGGCGCGGGCCAAGGGCATCGGCCCCTGGCAGGTGTTGCTGCGCCACGCGTTCCGCAACTCGGCGTTCGGCCTGATCACCGTGGTCGGGCTGAACCTGGGGACGTTGCTCGGCGGCACCGTGATCGTCGAGCAGATCTTCGCCCTGCCCGGGATGGGGCAGCTGATGCTCCAGGCGATCAACACCCGCGACGCCACCGTGGTGCAGGGCTGCGTCGTGGTGTTCGCCGTGGTGGCCGTGCTGGCCAACCTGGCCGCCGACCTGCTCTACGCCGTGCTCGACCCGAGGATCCGCTATGGCAGTCGTTGAGGCCGTTCCCGCGCTCGCCGGGCCCGAGGAGACCCGGCGGTCCGGGAGCCTGGCGCGGAACCTGGAGATCGTGCTGCCCGCCGGGGTGCTCGTGATGATCGCCGCCGCGTGCTTCCTCGGGCCGCTGGTGCTGCCGGTGCCACCGCCGACCGGGGGGAGCGTGCTCGAGTCCTACCTCGACGCGGGATCGCCCGGGCACCTCCTGGGCACCGACCCCAACGGCAACGACATCCTGTCCCGGATCCTGCACGGCGGGCGCTCGTCGCTGGTGGTGGCGGTCGCGGTGAACGTGCTCGGGCTCGCCGTCGGCGGCACGCTCGGTGCCCTGTCGGGCTACGTCGGCGGCGCGGTCGACACGGTGATCATGCGCGTGCTGGACGTGCTGATCGCGTTCCCGTCGCTGGTCCTCACCCTGGCGGTGGCGCAGAGCCTCGGCGCCAGCCAGACCAACACCATCCTGGCGCTCGCGTTCTTCAGCATCCCCGCATTCGCGCGGATCTCCCGGGCCGCGACGCTGCGGCTGCGCGAGCTGCCGTTCATGGCCGCGGCGCAGCTGTGCGGGACGCCGGGACGACGGGTGCTGTTGCGCCACATCGCGCCGAACATCACCCCGCAGCTGATCACGTTCGGAATGCTGGGCATGGGCATCGTCATGGTCATCGAGGGCGCGCTGTCCTTCCTCGGCCTCGGCATCCCGCTACCCGCGCCCAGCTGGGGCAACATGATCGCGCAGGGGCAGCAGAGCCTGTCGGCGACACCGATGCTCGTGGTCTGGCCGTGCGCGGCGCTCTTCGTCACCGTCCTCGCGTTCAACCTGCTCGGCGAGACCCTGCGCGCGCGATGGAGCGGCCGGTGACGGGGCCGATGACCACAGGACGGGTGGCGGCCGACGCCGAGCCGGTCCCGCAGCAGCAGGAACCGGCGCCGCTGCTCGAGGTGACCGACCTGCGGGTGCGCTTCACCCGCGCCGGACGCTCGGTGCACGCGGTGAACGGGCTGTCCTACCGACTCGTGGCGGGCAGGATGCTCGCGATCATCGGCGAGTCCGGGTCCGGCAAGAGCGTCAGCTCGCGGGCCTTGATGGGGCTGCTGCCGCCGACCGCGCAGACGAGCGGCTCGGCCCGGTTCGACGGCACCGAGCTGGTGGGCCTTCCGGAGCGGGAGATGCGCCGCCGCCGCGGTGCCGACATCGCCATGGTGTTCCAGGACCCCGCCCGCTCGCTCAACCCGACGATGCGGATCGGCGCGCAGATCACCGAGGCGGTCCGGGCACACGCGCAGCTGGACAAGGCGGCCGCGAAGGAGCGGGCGATCGAGCTCCTGCAGCTCGTGCGGCTGCCCGCCCCGGAACGGCGGTTCCACGAGTACCCGCACCAGCTCTCGGGAGGTATGCGGCAGCGCGTGATGATCGCCATCGCGCTCGCGGGCCGGCCGCGGCTGCTCATCGCCGACGAGGCCACGACGGCGTTGGACGTCACGACGCAGGCGCAGATCATGGAGCTGCTCGTCGAGCTGCAGCAGCAGCTCGGCATGGCGGTCATCCTGATCAGCCACGACCTCGCGCTGGCCGCGAGCTACGCGGACGACGTCGTCGTGATGTACGGCGGGCGGGCCGTGGAGCGGGCCCCGTCCGCCACGCTGTTCGCCTCGGTCCGGATGCCCTACACCCGCGCCCTGCTGGGCGCGATCCCGCTGCTGGAGCGCCCGTCGCACGGGCAGCTGCCCGTGGTGTCGGGGCAGCCGCCGGACCCGGCCGCGCTGCCGTCCGGCTGCCCGTTCCGGCCGCGCTGCGGCTCTGCCACCGACGAGTGCGCGACCGCGCCGCCGTTCGACGAGCACGAGCCGGGGCACTGGTGGGCTTGCTGGCATCCGGAGGAGGCCCGATGAGCGCCGTGAAGGACCCGCTGCTGCGGGCCCGCAACATCGTGCAGGAGTTCCCCGTGCGCGGGGCCGGAGGCCTGCACGGCGGCGTGGTCCACGCCGTCTCGGATGTGTCGTTCGACGTGCACACCGGGGAGACCCTC
The DNA here is from genome assembly GCF_007994075.1 of Pseudonocardia hierapolitana. Lineage (NCBI taxonomy): Bacteria > Bacillati > Actinomycetota > Actinomycetes > Pseudonocardiales > Pseudonocardiaceae > Pseudonocardia > Pseudonocardia hierapolitana. The sequence continues at coordinate 7,084,916 of NZ_VIWU01000001.1, forward strand.
GGCATCGTCGGCGAGACCGGCTCCGGGAAGTCCACCCTGGCACGGTCACTGCTGCAGGCGCCGCGGCCGAAGTCGGGGCAGGTGCTGTTCCAGGGCACCGACCTGGTGCGGCTGCGCAGACGGCAGCTCGTGGCCGCGCGGCGGCACGTGCAGATGGTCTACCAGGACCCCTTCGGCTCGCTGAACCCGCGCTGGCGGGTGTCGGAGCTGGTCGAGGAGCCGTTGCTGGGCTACGGCGTCAAGGGCGCCGAGCGGCGCAGGCGCCGGGTGGACGAGCTGCTCGACCTCGTCGGCCTCGACCCGTCGGTGTTCGGGAAGCGCAGGCCGCGCGAGCTGTCCGGCGGGCAGTGCCAGCGCGTTGCCATCGCCCGCGCGATCGCCCTCGATCCGGCCCTGGTGATCTGCGACGAGGCCGTGTCGTCGCTCGACGTGCTGATCCAGGCGCAGGTGCTGAACCTGTTCGAGCGGCTCCGGTCCGAGCTGGGGCTGTCGTACCTGTTCATCGCGCACGACCTCGCGCTCGTCAAGCAGGTGAGCGACCGGGTGGCCGTGATGCACCTCGGCCAGCTCGCCGAGGTCGGCCCGGCCGACGCGCTGTACCGCAGCCCGCTGCACCCGTACACGGCCGCGCTGCTCGACTCCGTGCCCGGCCTCGACCCGGCCACCGGGCGGGCCCGGCGGCCCGTGCCGCTGCGCGGCGAGCCACCCTCGCCGCTCGACCCGCCGAGCGGGTGCCGGTTCCGGACCCGCTGCCCCCGCGCCCAGGAGCGGTGCGCCACGGAGGAACCCGCGCTGCGGGAGCGAGCTCCGGGGCACAGCGTGGCGTGCCACTTCCCGCTGGACCCCCTGGTGGACGCAGCAGCCGCCCGACCGCGACATCTGACCCGCTCCGCGCCCGACGACGCGGCCGGACCGCGCGGACATCTGCAGGTCGAGCCCCTGCCCGGCCGTTCATAGCATCCGAACCGGACATCCGGCATCGACGCCGTCAGAGAGTGGGTTTCCCCATGAGCGAGCTTGCGAGCGAATCAATGTCACAGCGCTTGCGCGAAGCGCTGGCCGAGCGCAGCGAGGGCGGGCGGTTCGCGTGACCTCTGCTCCTCCAGCCCGGCATTCCCGGCGACATTTCCGACGTGCCCTTTCGGCACTCGCCGCGGGCCTCGCCCTGCTCCTCGCGGGCTGCGGCGGCGCGGCGCCCGCCGGCGGCGGACCGGGCGGGGGTGGTCTCACGCCCGTCACGTTCCTCAACGTCCTGCCCATCGAGAGCCTGACGTTCACCCCGGAGATCATCGCCCAGGCCGGCGGCCACTTCGAGCGCGAGGGCCTGGACGTGCAGTTCCAGGTGACGCGGGGCAGCGCGCAGGCGATCCAGACCGTGATCGCCGGCAGTGCCCTGGTCACCCGGGTCGGCGACACCGAGATGATGGTCGCCGTCGGCGGGCGGGGCGCCCCGGTCAGCGCGGTGGGACAGCCGTTGCAGCAGGCGACGATCCGCGTCGTCTCGGCGGCCGACGACCCCATCCGCGCGCCGGAGGACCTGCGCGGCAAGACGATCGGCATCCCCTCGGAGGGCGGCACCAGCGAGACGCTGGTCGACACGCTGGCCCGGACGGCGGGACTCACCGACGCCGACGTGAAGAAGCAGGTGGTGGGACTCGCCCCCGGCGTGTTCGAGCTGGTGCAGCAGGGGCGCATCGACGCCTACCTGGTGGCGCTGGACACCGCCGTGACCGTGCAGCGCCAGCAGCCCGACGCCGTGGTGCTCGACCCGTCGCAGGTGATCGCCGGCGGCACCCAGGTCTACATGACCTCGCAGGCGGCGCTCGCCGACCCCGCCCAGCGCGACGTCCTCCAGCGCTTCCTGCGGGCGGTGCGGGCCGCCCAGGACTCGGTGATCGCCGACCAGTCGCTCGACGCGACGCTTCAGACACTGGGGGATGCCTACGACATCCCGATCCTCCGCGAGCCCGAGGTGGCCAAGGAGACCCTGCGCCAGTACATGGCCAGCTGGCAGGCCACCGGCGAGCCACTGCGGATCGCCCCGGACCAGTGGGCGCGCGTCTACGACGAGGCCGTGGCGGAGGAGCTCGTGCCCGGCGGCCTCGATGCGAGCAGCTGGTTCACCAACGACCTGCTGCCGGGGGCGTCGTCGTGAGCAAGCTGTCCGACACCGCCCGGGTCGCCGAGTCGCTCGCCGGGCCCGGCGCGGGTACGGCGGAGCTGGAGCTACGCGACGTCGACAAGATCTACAAGGGCCGCCGCGGCGCAGCCACCGAGGCGCTGCGGGGCATCTCGCTGGCCGTGCGCGCCGGTGAGTTCGTGTCGCTGGTCGGCCGCTCCGGGTGCGGCAAGACCACGCTGCTGCGGATCCTCGCCGGCCTGGTCACCCCGTCCAGCGGCCACGTCCTCATCGGCGGGAACGATCTCTGGAAGGGCAGCGGTCGGGACCCGGCGGCCCTGGAGAAGTTCGGGATGGTCTTCCAGGAGGCCAACCTGTTCCCCTGGTTCTCGATCGAGGACAACATCGCGCTCCCGCTCAAGCTGCGCGGGATGGACAAGCGCCGCCGCCGCGCGCGGGCCGGGGAGCTGTGCGAGCTGGTCGGCCTCGGCGGGTTCGAGAAGGCCTACCCGCGGGAGCTGTCCGGCGGGATGCGGCAGCGGGCCGCCATCGCCCGCGCCCTGTCCTACGACCCGTCGATCCTGCTCATGGACGAGCCGTTCGGCGCGCTCGACGCGCTCACCCGCGACCGCATGAACCTGGAGCTGCAGCGCATCTCCGTGGTCACGGGCGCCACCGTCGTGTTCGTGACGCACTCGATCACCGAGGCGGTGTTCCTCTCCGACCGGGTCGTGCTGCTGTCGCCGCGCCCGGGGCGGATCCGGTCGGTGACGCCGGTCGGCTTCCCGCGGCCCCGCTCGCTCGACGTGGAGGGCGAGCCCGGGTTCCAGGAGATCGTGCGGCGCCTGCGCCGCGAGCTGGACGAGGACGGCGGCGAGGACGGCGACGGGGCGGGGGAGGAGGACTGATGGATCGCGACGAACGGGCGAACTGGTTGCCGTGGGTGAGCACGCCGATCGTGCTGCTGCTGGTCCTCGCGGCGTGGACCCTCGCGGTCTCGGTGTTCGGCGTGTCGGAGTTCATTCTGCCGACGCCCGCCGCGGTCACCGAGGCGGTGCTGCGGATGCTCGCCGACGCCTCGACGTGGGGGCACGTGGTCATCACGCTCACCGAGGTGGCGCTCGGGTTCCTGGCTGCCCTGGTGTTCGGGCTCGTCGTCGGGGTGGTCCTGGGCAGGGCGGAGTGGCTGGAGCGGGCGCTGCGGCCGGTGCTCGTCGCCGTGCAGGTGGTGCCGAAGGTGGCCTTCATCCCGCTCTTCGTCATCTGGTTCGGGTTCGGGGTCACGAGCAAGATCATCATGGCGGCCACACTGGCGTTCTTCCCGATCATGCTGAACGTGATGCTCGGGGTCCGCTCGGTCGACCGCGGCCATCGCGACGTCATGCTCGGTCTCGGCGCCCGGCGCTGGCCCACGTTCCGCGACCTGGAGCTGCCCAGCACCTTGCCGTACGTGTTCGCGGGCATGGAGGTCGCCATCGTGTTCTCCGTGATCGGCGCGGTCGTGGGCGAGTTCCTCGGCGGCAGCGAGGGCCTCGGCTACCTCGTTGTGGTGAGCCTGAACGCCCTCGACGCGCCGCAGCTGTTCGCGGTGATCTTCCTGCTCGCCGTCCTCGGCTGCCTGCTCTACCTGGTTGTCAACGGGGCGAAGCGGTTCGTCATCCCGTGGCACGAGTCGGTGCTCGCCGCCGACCGACCTTGAGGGGGATCCCATGTTCGAAGCGATGCTCGACCCGACCGGCGGGCCGTCCGCCACCGCCACCGGACCGCGGCTCGCCGCACGTCCCGCGCGGCTCGACGGACTGGTCGTCGGGCTGGTGGCCAACCCGAAGAAGAATGCGGAGCCGTTCCTCGACGCCGTCGGCGAGCTGCTCGCCGCCGAGCACGGCACCGCCGACGTGGTGCGCACCCGCAAGACCAGCATCACCGACCCGATCCCGCCCGCCACCCTCGACGAGCTGGCGCAGCGCTGCGACGTCGTGCTGATCGGTGTGGGTGACTGCGGCTCGTGCAGCGCCGCGGCCGTGGCCGACGGGATCGCGTTCGAGGCCGCGGGTGTGCCCGCCGCGGTGATCTGCACGGTCGCGTTCCGGGTGAGCGCCGACGCGATGGCCCGCCTGCAGGGCAGCCCCGGCTACACCTACGTCACCACCGCCCACCCCGTGGCCCCGCTCGACGAGGCCGGCGTGCGGGAACGGGCCCGGCGCGCACTGCCCGAGCTGGTCGGGCTGCTCACCGAGGCGCCGGTACCCGTGGTGGCCCGATGACCGCTCTCGCGGAGGACGCCGATCGGCTGCACCACGCCCGCGCCGCCATCGAACACGCCTACGAGCAGGGCTGGACCGACGGGTTGCCGATCGTGCCCGTCACGGCCGAGGTGGTCGAGGAGTTCCTCGCGGCCACGCCCCGCGCCCGCGACGAGGTCGTGGCCGCGGTGCCGCACCTCGGGCGCGAGTGCACCGTGGAGCAGGCGGCGATCAACGCCGCGATGGCAGGCTGCCGGCCCGAGTACCTGCCGGTGGTGCTAGCCGCGTGGGACGCGCTGATGCGGCAGCGGGTGGTCACCGGCGGCGGGTGGCAGAGCACCAGCGGGCCGGCGCCGTTGATCGTGGTGAACGGCCCGATCCGCGCCGAGCTGGGTATCAACTCCGCAGGCGGCGTGCTCGGGCCCGGGTTCCGGGCCAACGCGACGATCGCCCGCGCCGTCGGGCTGGTCGTGCGCAACGTGTTCGGGATCCGGCCGCAGGAGCTCGAGCAGTCCACCCAAGGCATCCCCGGCCGGTTCACGCTGTGCATCGGCGAGAACGAGGAGGAGAGCCCCTGGGAACCGCTCGCGACCGAGCTGGGGTTGGAGCCCGAGACCGATGCCGTGTCCGCGATGCTGCTGCGCACCTGCGAGTTCATCGACAACCGGCACACCTCGGACCCCGAGCAGGTGCTCTGGGACATCGCCGACACCGTGGCGCGCACCGGCGCCGCCATCGGCCGGCACTCCTCGGCAGGCCTCGTGCTCGGCGTGGAGCACGCCCAGATGCTGGCCGCGGGCGGCTTCTCGAAGGCGGAGGTGCAGCGCTGGATCTCCGAGCACGCGTTCCGCACCCACAAGGAGATGCAGCTCGCCGGGAAGAGCCTCGCCGGGCAGGAGGGGCCGGGCCTCGACGAGCACGGCCTGCACGTCGTGCCCGACCCGGACCAGATCCCGATCGTCGTCGCCGGGGCGCGCAACGCGGCGATGTCGATGGTCGTCCGCCCGTTCGGCTTCGGCGGCTGGTCGCGCACCGCGCACCCGATCCGGCAGAAGGAGGCATGACGACGTGAGCATCGACGAGAACGCCCTCTCCGGACTGCGCAGCACCCTGGAGGCGGACGACTACCGGATGGCCGTCACCGAGACCGGCGACAACGTCGAGGTGACGATCACCGCCGGGCCGGCGGCGTGCGAGGACTGCCTGGTCCCCAAACCGATCATGCGCAACATCCTGCACGCGGCGCTCGGCGTGCCCGAGGACTCGATCGTGCTCGTCTACCCCGCGGACGCGAGCTGATCATGTCCCCGCCGCTGCTCGACGTGCGCGACCTCTCCGTGCGGTTCCCGACGCCGTCCGGCCCGATCGAGGCCGTGTCCGGGGTGTCGTTCACCGTGTACCCGGGCGAGACCCTGGCCGTGGTCGGGGAGTCCGGCTCCGGCAAGAGCGTGTCCTCGCTCGCGGTGCTCGGGCTCCTCGGGGGCGGCCGGGCGACCGGGGGCTCGATCCGGTTCCAGGGCGAGGAACTGGTCGGCGCCGACCCGGAGCGGCTGCGTCGACTGCGCGGCGCCGAGATCGCCATGATCTTCCAGAACCCGATGAGCTCCCTCGACCCGCTCTTCACCGTCGGGGACCAGATCGCGGAGGCGCTGCGGATCCACCGCGCGGTCTCCCGCCGCGAGGCCCGCGACCGTGCCGTCGAGCTGCTCACCGAGGTCGGCCTCCCGGACCCGGCGCGGCGGGTGCGGTCCTACCCGCACGAGCTGTCCGGCGGGCAGCAGCAGCGCGTGATGATCGCCATGGCGCTCGCCTGCGAGCCCGCGCTGCTCATCGCCGACGAGCCGACCACCGCCCTCGACGTCACCGTCGAGGCCCAGATCCTCGAGCTCCTGCGCCGGATGCAGCGCGACCACGGCACCGCGCTGCTCTTCGTCACCCACGACATGGGCGTGGTCGCGGAGATGGCCGACCGCGTGCTCGTGATGTACGCGGGGAAGGTCGTGGAGCAGGGCGCGGTGGACGAGGTGCTGCGCGACCCCCGCAACCCGTACACGCGGGCCCTGATCGAGTCGATCCCGACCCCGTCCACGCCCCGGGACCTGCCGATGCCGGCGATCGCGGGCAACGTGCCGCACCCGTCGGACCTGCCCGGCGGGTGCCGTTTCCACCCGCGCTGCCGGTCCGCCATGGACCGGTGCGGCACGGACGAACCGCCGCTCGTCGACCTGGGATCGGGCCGCACCAGCCGGTGCTGGCAGCACGAGCCGGCATCGGAGGTCGCCCGTGTCGGGTGATCCGCTCGGCGGGTTGGCCGTCGAGGCCGGGGTTCCCGGCCCGGCCCCGCTGTTCGAGGCGCATGACCTCGTCAAGCACTTCCGGATGCGGCGCACCGTGGTGAAGGCCGTGAACGGGGTGTCGCTCACGATCCCGCGCGGGAGCACCGTCGGCCTCGTCGGCGAGTCCGGGTCCGGGAAGTCGACCGTGGCGCGGCTGGCGCTGCGCCTGCTCGACCCGACGGCGGGCCGGCTCTCGTTCGACGGCGTCGACCTGCTGCGCGCCTCCCGCGGCGAGCTGCGCGCGCTGCGGCGGCGGATGCAGATCGTGTTCCAGGACCCGTTCGGCTCGCTCAACCCGCGGATGCGCGTGGTCGAGGCCGTCGGGGAGCCCCTGGCCGTCCACCGGCTGGCCCGCGGGAAGGAGCGGACCGACCGGGTCGTGGAGCTCCTCGAACGCGTCGGGCTGGGCGCGCGCGACCTGCACAAGTACGCCCACCAGTTCTCCGGCGGGCAGGCCCAGCGGATCGGGATCGCCCGCGCGCTCGCCACCGGCCCCGACCTGATCGTCTGTGACGAGGCCGTGTCGGCGCTCGACGTGTCGGTGCAGGCCCAGGTGCTGAACCTGCTCAAGCGGCTGCAGGCCGAGCTGGGCCTGTCCTACCTGTTCATCGCCCACGACCTGAACGTCGTGCGGTACATGGCCGACGAGGTCTGCGTGATGCACCTCGGGGAGATCGTCGAGCGCGGTGACGGCGACGCCCTGTTCGCCGACCCGCAGCACGCCTACACGAAGACGCTCGTCGGTGCTGTGCGAAATCTTCCTGGGCGCGACCTCCCCACCCCGGAGGGCACATGATCGGGTACACGTTGCGCAGGCTGGGCTACGGCCTGGTCGTGATGGTGCTCGTCACCGTGTTCGTCTTCGTGGTGATGCGGCTCGTGCCGGGCGACGCGGTGTCGCTGCAGCTGCAGGAGACCGGCGTGAGCGCGGAGGAGGCCGACGCGCTGCGGGCGCAGTTCGGCCTCGACCAGCCGGTGTGGGTGCAGCTCGGGACGTGGCTGGCCGGTGCCGTGCAGGGCGACTTCGGCACCTCGTTCTACGGCGGCGAGCCGGTCACCGAGCTGTTCCTCGCGCGCGTGCCGGTCACGCTGCAGCTGGGTCTGCTGGCCATCGTGATCGGCGCCCTGCTCGGGATCGGGTTCGGCATCGTCGCGGCCGTCACCCGCGGCACCGCGGTGGACGCCGCCGTGCGCGTGTTCGCGGTGGCGTTCCTGTCGGTGCCCAACTTCGTGGTCGCGCTGCTGCTGCTCACCTTCCTCGCGCTGTGGTTCGCCTGGTCGCCGCCGATCGTCTACACGGGCCCGGGGGAGGACCCGGCGGGCTGGCTGCAGCAGATCGCCATCCCCGTGCTCGCGCTGGGCACCGGCGGGATGGCGGCGATCGCGCGCATGACCCGCTCGTCGATGCTGGAGTCGCTGGGGTCGGACTACATCCGCACCGTGCACGCGAAGGGCGCACGGCAGCGCACGGTGGTGTTCAAGCACGCCCTGCGCAACTCGACGATCGCGGTGCTCACGCTGCTCGGCCTCGAACTCGCCACCGTGCTGGGCGGCACGGTGATCCTCGAGCAGATGTTCGCCATCCCCGGCACCGGCCAGCTCATCTACCAGGCCGTCCTCGACCGCGACTACCCGGTCGTCGTGGCCTGCACGATCTTCTACGCCGGCCTGTTCGTCGTCACGATCATCCTGATCGACCTGATGTACGCGCTGGTCGATCCGCGGATCCGGACCGGGAGGGCCCTCTCGTGAACCAGCTCCGCATCTTCGTCCGCGCCCAGCCCCTCGGCGCGATCGCGCTCGTGCTGATCACCGTGTTCGTGCTGGCCGCGATCCTCGCCCCGTGGCTCGCACCGCACGACCCCCTCGAACAGTTCCGCCGGGACATCCTGTCCGAGCCATCGGCGCAGTTCCCGCTGGGCACCGACGACCTGGGCCGCGACGTTCTGAGCCGCGCGATCCACGGCGCCAGCACGTCGCTTCTCGTCGGCGTCGCGACCACGGCGGCGAGCCTCGTGCTCGGCACCGCGATCGGTGTGGTCTCGGGCTACTTCGGCCGCGCCGTCGACGTCGTGCTGCAGCGCGTGATGGACGCCGTCCAGGCCGTGCCGGGCATCGTGCTGCTGCTGTTCATCGCGGTGGTGCTGGGCCCGTCGGTGCGCAACACCGTGATCGCCCTGACCGTGGTGATCACGCCGTCGTTCAACCGGATCGCCCGCGGCGAGACGCTGCGCATCCGGGAGGAGCGCTACGTCGAGGCCGCCCGCGCGACCGGAGCGGGCGTGCCGCGGATCTTGACCCGGCACGTGCTGCCCAACCTGTTCGCGTCGGTGCTCACCCTGGGCAGCCTGATCTTCGCCGGGGTGATCATCGCGGAGTCGGCGCTGTCGTTCCTCGGCATCGGCGCGCCGCCGCCCACTCCGTCGTGGGGCGCGATGCTGTCGGAGGGAGTCCGGTACGTCGAGCGCGCCCCGTGGATCATCCTCGTGCCCGCGGCGCTGCTGTCGCTCGCCGTCTTCAGCTTCAACCTGCTCGGCGACGCCCTGCGCGACCACCTCGACCCGCGCCTGCAGCGACCCGTGATCGACCGGGCCGCCCGCCGCTGGTGGCGGGGTGGCCGCCCGCCCGCGGCGCTCGCTCCCACCCTCGCGCGTTCCGACGACTGAAGAGGAGCAACGTGGAGATCTCGTTGGAGGGCAAGGTCGCCCTGGTCACCGGGGCGGGGCCGAACATCGGCAGCGGCATCGCGCTGGCGCTCGCCCGCTACGGGGCGAAGGTCGCGTGCAACGACATCGACCCGGCCGCCGCGAAGACTGCGGTGGACCGCATCGAGCGCAACGGTGGCACGGCCATCGCGGTGCCCGGGGACGTCACCGACGAGGAGCAGGTCACCGGCTACATCGCGCGCGTGCTCGAGGAGTTCGGGCAGATCGACATCCTCGTCAACAACGCCGCGCTGCTCGGCGGCAAGGGCGTGCTCGACGAGAGCACGGAGTTCTTCGACCGAGCGGTCCGGGTGGCGGCGCTGGGGCACTTCCTCAACACCAAGCACGTCGGCAGGCACATGGCCGAGCGCGGCATCCGCGGCTCGATCGTCGCGATCTCCTCGTCCAACGGCTGGTCAGGCTCCGCAGGCGTGATCGCGTACGCGTTCCACAAGGGCGGGGTGAACAACTTCGTCCGGGCGGCGGCCATGGACCTCGCCCCCTACGGCATCCGCGTCAACAGCTTCACGCCCACCGCTCCCACACCGGACAACCCCGAGCTGATCAAGGAACGCGGTGCGGGCGGCGTGCTGGACCGGCCCCGTGCCCACGGCATCGGCGGGGAGACCGGCGACGAGGAGTGGCGCCGCCCGTCCCGCTGGACGGGCCAGCGGGCGCCGCTCGTGCCGATGGGCACCACCGGCACCCCGACCGACATCGGCCACTGCGTCGCGTGGATGTGCTCGGACTACGCCCGCCTGATCACCGGCTGCGACTTCGTGGTCGACGGCGGCGCCAGGGCCAAGAACTTCGCCTACGCCCCCGCGCCCGCATCCGACCTGGCCGGGCCGCTCCCGCTCATCCCGCTGGACGTCACCGGCGAGCTGGACAGGGAGCTGGCATGAGACCCGTCGACCGCAGGACGTTCCTGCTGGCGACCCTCGCGGCGTCCGGCGCGCTGGGGCTCTCGGCGTGCGGCGGCGGTGGGCGCAGCCGGTCCGGTCCGGTCGGGGAGCCGCGGCCCGGCGGCAGCCTCGTGGTGCAGCAGACCAGCGAGGTCAGCCGCGGCGTCAACCCCCTGAGCACCAGCGACCCGACCACGATGGGGATCGTCTCGGGCACCGTCTACAGCAAGCTCGCCGAGTTCCGGACCGGCCCGGACGTGAAATCGCTCGAGATCGTGCCCGACCTCGCAGAGTCCTGGGAGATCGCGCCGGACGGCCTGACCTACACCTTCCACCTCCGGCGCGACGTGCGCTGGCACAACATCGCACCCGTGAACGGGCGCCCGTTCGTCGCCGACGACGTCGTCGCGACCTTCGAGGGCCTGAAGCAGGCCACCGGCGTGCACACGTGGATGATCGAGCCGGTCACGAGCATCACCGCGGCCGACGACCACACCGTGGTGTTCAGCCTCGAACGGCCTTACGGCCCGCTGATGGAGTACTTCGCCTACCACTTCAACATGATCCTCCCGAGGGAGGGCGTCGAGGGGCAGTACGACCTGGAGACCCAGGCGATCGGCACCGGGCCGTTCATGCTCGACTCGCACACGCCCGACGTCGAATGGGTGCTCAAGCGCAACCCGGACTACTTCATCCCCGGCCGGCCCTACCTCGACGAGATCCGCCGCCCGATCCTCTCCGACACCGCAGCCATCACCGCAGCTCTGCGCAGCGGCCGCCTCGACGCCGGCGTCACCAGCGACGTGAACGTGGCCGAGGAGTTCAGGTCCCGCGGCGGCTTCACGGTCACCGAGACGCCCGGAGCCCCGATCAGCATCTACCTCAACCCGAGGGTGAAGCCGCTCGACGACATCCGGGTGCGGCAGGCGGTGATGGAGGCGGTCGACTGGGTCGGCATGGGCGAGAACATCCGTGGCCACTTCAACCTGACCTCCCTGCTGCGGCCGGACACCAGCGCCGCCGCGCTGACCCGCGAAGAGGTTCTCCGGCTACGCCCGTTCGACCCCGCCCACGCGCGGGCGCTGCTCGCCGAGGCGGGCCTGTCGAACGGGTTCTCCACGTCGCTGCTCGTGCAGCGCGTCGACGACGAGGACGTGCGTGAGGCGCAGTGGATGCAGGCCGACCTCGCCGAGGTCGGCATCCAGGCCGAAATCGAGATCGTGGACCCGGCGACCGGCATCGACCGGCGCCGCAACCACGACTTCGCGATCACCAAGGCCCTGCGTGGCGTGCACCTGCCCGACCAGGTGTGGCGCGACTTCGCGCCGGACTCGATCGAGAACTACGCCCTGATCGACGACCCGGAGCTCAACCGGATGGTCGAGCAGTCCCGTGCGACGGTCGACGAGGCCGCGCGGGACGACATCTACCGGCAGATGCAGGTGCGGATGGAGACCGAGATCCGGCAGGCCTTCTACCCGATCCAGAAGTTCGACTACGCGATTGCGAACGAGCGGGTGCAGGGCCTGTGGCCGAGCCCGATCTACCAGGGCCGGCGCCTCGCGGATGTATGGCTCGCCGATAGCGAGGCGTGAATGGGACAGATGACGTATTCCACTCGCGCCCCCGCGCAGGTGCGATGCGGCCTGCGCTTTGCTTGGATCACCCCACCCGGCGTCCGAAGGAGTGCGCAGCCGTGACAGCACCTGCCACCAGCCCGTCCCGCAGAAGCATCTTCGTGGCGAGCTTCATCGGCACGTCGATCGAGTGGTACGACTACTACATCTTCGGCACGGCGGCCGCGCTCGTGTTCGGCCAGCTGTTCTACCCGTCGTTCTCGCCTGCGGCCGGCACCCTCGCCGCGTTCGCGACGTTCGCCGTCGGGTTCGTCGCCCGCCCGCTGGGTGCCGCCGTGATCGGCCACTACGGGGACCGGCTCGGCCGCAAGTCGATGCTGGTGCTCACCCTCGTCCTGACCGGGAGCGCCACGTTCCTGATCGGCGTGCTGCCCACGTTCGAGTCCATCGGCATCGCCGCCCCGATCCTGCTCGTCCTGCTGCGGCTGGCGCAGGGCTTCGGCGTCGGCGGCGAGTGGGGTGGCGCGGTGCTCATCGCCACCGAGCACGCCCCGCCCACGAGGCGGGCGGTCTACGGCAGCTTCGCGCAGTTCGGGGTTCCCGTCGGCGTGCTGACGTCCAACCTCGCCTTCCTCGCCGTCTCCCCGCTGTCCAACGAGGACTTCATGTCGTGGGGCTGGCGCCTGCCCTTCCTCGCGAGCATCGTGCTCGTCGTCGTCGGGATCGTCGTACGCAGGCGCCTGCAGGACGCGCCCGAGTTCGAGCGGCTCAAGAAGGAACGGACGGTCAGCAAGGTCCCGGTGGCCGAGCTGGTCCGCAGCGAGCCGCTGAAGCTGGTGCTCGCGAGCCTCGCCGCCATCGCCCCGCCCGCGATCGGCTACTCGGTGATCGTCTACATGCTCACCTACGGCACCCAGGTCGTCGGCTTCCCGCGGCCCCTGCTGCTCACGCTCATCCTGCTGTCCACCCTCGTGTGGATCGCCACGATCGTCGCGTCCGCCGTGCTCGCCGACCGGTACGGCGCCAAGCCCGTCTACGTGATCGGCACGATCACCGCGGTCGTGTGGCCGCTGCCGATGTTCGCGCTGGTCGACACCGGCAACGCCGGGCTCGCCTTCATCGCGTTCTGCGTCGCCGCGATCGTGCAGGGGCTGATCGTCGGCGCCCAGGGCCGCCTGTTCACCGAGATCTTCGACGTGCGGGTGCGCTACAGCGGCGCCTCGATCGCCTACCAGATCGGCGGGATGATCGGCGGCGCGGTCACCCCGATCGCGGCCACGGCCCTGTTCGCCGCGTACGGCTCGTCCACGGCCGTGGCGGCCTACCTCACCGCCATCTGCCTGCTCAGCCTCCTGGGCATCCTCGCCCTGCGGGTGCCGCGTCACACCCGCACCACGGAGGCGATGCCCGCAGCGACGGATGGGTGAGTCCGGGTAGGCCTCATGGCCGTGCCCGCACCATCGGGGCCAGTGCCAGCCGCGACGGACGAATGAGCCCGGGGCGGCCTCCCGGCCACGCCCGCACCATCGTGGCTGTGCCTGCGGCGATGGGCAGGTGAGCCCTCCCAGGGCCTCCTGGCGGCGCCGCGCATTGTGCGGGGCCGCCCCTCCCAGCTCAAGGGAGCCTGCGGCGTCGCTGCGCGAGCCGCTCCGCGGCCCCTTGACCTGCGAGCCACTGCGGCCCCTCGGGCATGCGGTGCGGGCAGGCCGGGGGCCTGCCCGATGGGGCGCGCGGCGCCGCCAGCAGGCCGGTCTCACGGACACGTCATGGGCATCTCCCGCCCGTCACGCACCCTGTGTGCGCTCGCGCTCCCCGTGTCGGGCCACGCACCCCGTCAACGGGCTGCATGAGCCGAGAACGGGCGCGTGAGCGGCGCAGATCAACCCCGATCAGCACACCATGACTCGGCGGCGACGCTGATGTACTCCTCGGGCCGATCACGGGCCCTCTCCCAACCACTTCACACACCCAGTGGCCACTTCACACAAGGCCGGCCTTGTGTGAAGTCCGTACTGGGTGTGTGAAGTCGGCTCTGGCGGTGCCGCGGGCGGCATGATCAGCGGTTCGGCGCGTTCTCGTGTCGTTTTCGCCCGTTTTCGCGCCGAGGCCTCGATCATGTCCGTCGGGCCGCCTTCGGTGGCGCCGCGCGCCCGAAGGGCAGGCCCCTGGCCTGCCCGCATGGCTTGCCCTCAGGGGTCGCAGAGGCTCGGAGGTCAAGGGTCGCGAAGCGATCGCGAAGCGACGCCGCAGGCGCCGTTGAGCTCTGAGGGGCGGCCCCGCAGAATGCGCGGCGCCACCGAAGGCCCTGGCGCCACCGAAGGCCCTGATCCAGAGGAAGACGGTCGCCGTCAGCCCAGCCGCCGCAGCTCCGTCGGCACCGGGATCTCGACGAGCCGTGGGCCCTCGGTGGTCGCCACCGCGGCGAGGGCGGCCTTGAGCTCCCGGGCGCTCGACACCCGGCAGGCGGGGACGCCGTAGCCCTCGGCGATCCGTACGGCATCGAGGTCGGGCAGGTCGAGGCCGGGCGCGTTCTGCACTCCCAGGTGGGAGACGAAGCCGCGCAGCGCGCCGTACCCGCCGTTGCGCAGCACGAGGAACGTGACCGGCAGGCGGTGCTGCGCCGCCGTCCAGAGCCCGGTGATGCCGTACTGCGCCGCGCCGTCGCCGAGCACGGCCACGACCGGGCGTTCGGGGTCGGCGAGCGCCATGCCGACGGCGGCCGGCAGCCCGAAGCCGAGCCCGCCTGCGGCGGGGAAGAGGAACGAGCGGGGTTCGCGCAGGTCCAGGTGCGTCCAGAACTGTGCGGTGTTCGCGGTGGACTCGTTCACGAGGCGCGCGTGCGCAGGCAGGGCCTCGGTGAGCGCGGTGAACAGGGCGTCGGCGGGGAAGGGGCCCTCGTCCGGCAGCGGGGTGTGCGGGACGGTGCGTGGGGTCGGCGCGCTGCGCTCCGAGACGGCGGGCAGGGCGGAGAGCAGCTGGCCTGCGATCGCGGCAACGTCGCCCACCAGCGCATCGCCGAACGGTGCCCGGGCCGCGGACCCGGGGTCGGACCCGACGGCCACCAGTTCGGTGCCGTCGGGGAGCCAGGGGCCGGGGCGGTGGGCGTGGTAGCGGAACACCGGAGCGCCGAGCACGAGCACGAGGTCGTGGCCTGCGAGGTGCTCGGCCACGCCTGCGATGCTCGGGGGCAGCACGCCACGCCACTGCGGGTGCCGGGTGGGGAACGGGCAGCGCGGCGGTGTCGGCGCGGTCCACACCGCGGCTCGCCACCGCTCGGCCAGCGCGACCACCCGGCCGAAGGCCCGCTCGTCGTCCACCTCGGGGCCGACGACCAGCGCCGGCGTCCGTGCCGCCGCCATCCGCTCCGCCAGAGCGGTGATCACGTCCGGGTCGGCTGCGCCCACCCACCGCACCCGGCGCCCCGGGAGCAGGGCCACCGCGTCCGGGTCGGCCGGTTGCGCCCAGTCGTCCATCGGGAGCGAGACGAACACGGGCCCGGCGGGCGGCAGGGTGGCGCGGTGGAACGCCTCGGAGAGCGCACGTGGCACGTCCTGCGCCGTGGCCGGCTCGCACGCCCACTTCACCTGCGGCTCTGGCACCCGTACCAGGTCGGGCTCGCCGAGCACCGCGTTCAGCCCGACCATCGAGCGGTTCTGCTGCCCGGCCGTGACCACCAGTGGTGTGTGGCTCGCGCGGGCGTTCGCGAGGTTGCCGACGGCGTGCCCGAGGCCGGCGGCGGAGTGCAGGTTCACGAGCGCCGGACGGCCGGTGGCCTGGGCGTACCCGTCGGCCATCGCGAGCACGGCGCCTTCGTGCAGGCCCAGCACGTAGCGGAAGTCCGGGGGGAAGCCGTCGAGGAACGGCAGCTCGTTGGATCCCGGGTTTCCGAAGACCGTGGTCAGTTCCCAGGAACGCAGCAGATCGTGGACGATGTCGCGGACTGTGGGCACGAAGATCCCTCGCGAGGTCGGTGAAATCCGTCGGCGGGGCCGGGCCTGCTGCTCGACCCCGCCGACGGTGCTGAGGGGAGCTACACCGTGGCCTTGGACCGCCAGCCGGGCTGGTAGCTCTCGCGGACGATCTCCGCGTACGGGGCGGGGCTCACGACGGCGCGCACCGCGAGCTGCTCGTGCGGCTGCACGGTGGGCTTGCGGCTGCCGCCGTCCGGCTCACCCCAGATCACCTGGACCTCGGCGCCCAGCGGCACGTCGGGGGCGACGGTGGCCAGCGAGAGCACCTTCTTCTCGTTGGCGCTGTAGCCGGTGAAGAGCGACAGGCCGACCTGGGTGCCGTCGGAGTCCACGACGGAGTCGAAGTTGGACGGCCCGTAGTTGGCGTTGGGCAGGTCGAAGAACTGGTAGTCGGGGCCGTCCGTCACCGGGGACGCCAGCAGCTTGGCGACGTCGTCCGCGTTCCAGGCGAGCGTGACCTTGCGACGCTGCTTCTCCGGCTCGATCGCGGCGAGCGCGTCGCGGCCGACGAAGTCGTGGTCGAACTTCACGAACGACCCGTAGCCCATCTCCCACGGGTTGAGGTAGTAGTCCTCGATCTTGTCCGACACGTAGCTGCCGGCGATGGCGTTGGTGGCCTCGTAGCTGTCGGCGGGCAGCCATTCGCGGTAGTCGCGCAGCTCCTCGCTCGTGTAGACGGCCGGCAGCGGCGAGGGGATCCAGCCGGACTCGAGCGTGTTGCAGGCGTACGCGCGCGACCCGCAGGGCTCCAGCCCGAACTCGCGACCCGCTTCGAGGATGGTCTCCCGCACCCGGTCGTAGCTGTCGTAGGGCCCCCAGATCTCGAGGCCGGGAGCGCCCGCCATGCCGTGGCGCAGCGTGCGGACGTCCTCGCCGCCGATCTTCATGTGGCCCAGGGTGAAGAACCGGGTCTGCTCGACGGGGCCGCCGTTGAGCTTCTCGATGACCTCCCAGGCCCGCGGGCCTTGGATCTGGAAGCGCCACAGGTCGCGCGTGACGGCCTTGCCGTAGGGACGCATCGGCGAGCGCTGGTCCACCTTGATGTCGACGTCGTAGCCCTGCGTCGCCCGGAACTGGAGGTAGTTGGCCACCGGGGCGCGGCCGACGTAGACGAACTGGTCCTCCGCCAGCCGGAACAGGATGCCGTCGCCGATCACCCCACCCTCCGGGGACACCGGCACGAACTGCTTCGCGGTGTCCACGCGGAACTTCGCGGTGCTGTTGATGCCGTTGTCGGTGATCAGCTTCAGCGCGTCGCGGCCGGAGATGAAGAGGTTGACCATGTGGTGGCTCTGGTCGAACAGCACGGCCGTCTCGCGCCAGGCGACGACCTCCCGGCGGAAGTTCGTGAACTCGGCCGGGACGACCGGGTAGATGTAGGCCCCCAGCTGTGAGTTGCGGAGCAGGTCGACGGTGTCTCCTGCCTGGTCCAACACTTCTTGGAGGTTCTTCGCGCTCATGGGTGCCACCCTCGTCTTCCGCTTCCTACGGTCCTGGGGCCACGCTATGAACGGCGCACCTGCGCGGACACAGGGAAATGGCCCGACCGGGACGGCCACCGGAACGCCGGTGGGCGCGTCATTTGACGTACCTGAATGATGGGGCCGTGAACGCGGTCCTCCGGGTGCTGGTCGTCGACGACCACGCGGTGGTGCGGCGCGGGGTGATCGCCTATCTCGACGTGCTCGACGACGTCGAGGTCGCGGGAGAGGCCGCCGACGGGACCGCCGCGCTGGACGTGCTCGCCGAGCTCGCCGCGCTGGGCCGAACGCCCGACGTGGCGCTCATGGACCTGCAGATGCCGGGCATGGACGGGGTGGCCGCGATCGGGGAGATCCGGCGCCGGTTCCCCTCCGTCCAGGTCGTGGTGCTCACCAGCTTCGGCGAGATCGAGCGGGTGCACGCCGCCCTCGGCGCGGGCGCGGCCGGCTACCTGCTGAAGGATGCCGGACCCGGCGAGATCGCCGCCGCGCTGCACGCCGCCGCGCGCGGCGAGGTGTTCCTCGACGCCGCGGTGGCCCGCCGCCTCGCCCAGGAGATCCGGGCGCCGCGCAGCGGGCTGCGCGCCCTCACCGCACGGGAGCGCGAGATCCTGCGCCTGGTGGCGGAGGGCCGGTCCAACAAGGAGATCGCCGCGGAGCTCGTGATCAGCGAGCGCACCGCCCGCACCCACGTCAGCAACCTGCTCGGCAAGCTGGGGCTCGCCTCGCGGACGCAGGCGGCGCTGCTGGCGATCCGGGAGGGGCTGGTCCCGCCCACCGTGTGAGGCCGCCCTACCGCCACCGGGACGGGTGATCCACACTGGCGGCATGCGCAGGGCCGCGGTGCTCGCCGGACTCGTCTGCATGCTGGTCGGCGCGTTCCTCGACCGCCGCGGCCTGGGCGGGTGGGACCTCGATGCCGACCTCGACCGGCTCACGGCAGGCACCTGCGCCGTCATCGCCGCCGCCGGGCTGCTCTCGCTCGCCGCGGCCCGCAACGTCCGCGTCCTCGCCGCGATCTGCGGGGCAGCGGCCGTCGTGCCGGCCGGCCTCGCGCTCACCGGAGCCGTCGGGTCGGGGCTACCCGGCCCGTCGACCGGGGTGCTCGCGGTCGGCTGCGCCGTCGTGGTCCTCGGGACGGCCGCGCGGGCGTTCGAGGGGAGGGCCGGAGCGGGGGAGCGCGCCGGCTTCATGTAGCCCTGACCGCGGTCGTGGCGGTGGCCGGCACCGCGCTCGCCGCGTGGGCCGCGGCCGCCGTGGTGGTCGACGCGCCGGTCCGGTCGAGCACGGTGGCCGAGGCGGCTCCGGTGCCCGTCGCCGAGCGGGCCGACGGGGTCCGCTGGGAGTGGGACGCGGACGGGCCGGTGCGTGACGTGCGCGCCGCCGGCAC
The DNA here is from genome assembly GCF_007994075.1 of Pseudonocardia hierapolitana. Lineage (NCBI taxonomy): Bacteria > Bacillati > Actinomycetota > Actinomycetes > Pseudonocardiales > Pseudonocardiaceae > Pseudonocardia > Pseudonocardia hierapolitana. Next base: position 7,103,643 of record NZ_VIWU01000001.1, read on the forward strand.
CGGGGTCGTCGTCGCGGGCCGGGACGGCGTCACCGCGCTGGACGGGGTGACCGGTGCGCCGCGGTGGGCGTTCGCGCGGGCCGGCGCCCGGGTGGCCGACCTCGTCGTGAGCCCGGACCGCCGAGCGGTGGTCGTCGTGCACGAGGGAGCGGCGTCGCAGGTCGCCGTTGTCACGGCCCTGGACGCGCTGACCGGGGCCCGCCGCTGGGAGACCGCACTGGACAGGCGTCCGGATCTGCTGGTCACCGACACCGTCGTCGCGTTGGCGCGCTACGAGCGCCCGGACGACGACGGGCAGCATCCCCTGCGCGCCCACCTGAGCGCCCACGACGTCGACACCGGTGCCGCGGCCTGGACCTGGGAGTCACCCGCAGGCTGTGGCTCGTCCCTGGTGCGGTCGCTCGCCGCGGTCCGCGTCGTGCCGGTCGAGACGGAGTGCCCGGACGGCGCGAGCCTGCACGGGGTCGACGAGCGCACCGGTCAGGACGCCTGGTCCCTGCCGGTCCGCCCGTTCTCCACGGCGCTGTCGGACTACGCGCTGCGCGCGACCGGCGACGGCGCGCTGCTCGTCACCGCGGGCGCCGGCACGAGCCACGTCGTCGTCGAGGCGGCCACCGGCCGCATCGCCGCCCGGCTCGAGACGGAGGACTTCCCCCTCCCCGCGCCCGACGGTCGCGTCCAGCTGCTGGGCGGCGACCCCGAGCACGTGGTCGCGGCGGTCGACGGGAGCGGCGCGATCCTCCCCGTGCCGCCCGGGTGCGCCCGCGAGGCGGCGGCCGCGGTCAGCAGCACCGCCGTGCTGCGCCTGTGCCGGGGCGAGCGGTTCCTCGACCTGCAGGTGGACGCCGGCGCACCGGTCCCGCTCGGCCTCCTGCCCGGCGATCCGTTCGCGGGGCTCGACCTGTTGCGGGACGCGTTCGTCGTGCCCGCGCCCGGCGCGGTGGTGGTCGCGGTCGCGAGCAGCCACGGCACGGTGGTCGGGCTGGGCTGACCGCGGATCCTGCATCATCCGGAGCGCGTCGCGCTCGCCCCTGGCCGGAACCGACGCGGTGACCTCGTCGCGGGAGTGAGCCCGGGCACGGTGGCGTGAAGGCCCTTCCGTGGTCTCCGGCCGCGGGCTACTGTGCGATGGGTATCAGGAACCCTGTCATTCGGCGGAGGCCTCATGGACACCGCAGCGCTGCGGCACACGTCCGCTCCGGCGCTGGGCAGCTGGCCGGCGCGGCGTGCGCGAATCGCCCCGGGCAGTCCGGCGCTGGTCGCGGGGGAACGCACCGTCACCTACGCCGAGCTGGCCGACCGCACCGCCCGGCTGGCGAACGTGCTGGCCGAGCGCGGGGTCCGGCCCGGCGACCGGGTCGCCTACCTCGGCGTCAACGCGATCAGCGTGTTCGAGACCTACTTCGCGGCGTGGTTGCTCGGCGCGATCGTGGCGCCGCTCAACTACCGGCTCGCCGCCGCCGAGATCCGGTACATGCTCGAGGACTCCGGCTCATCGCTCCTCGTGCACAGCGCCGACACCGACGCCCTCGTCGCCGCGACCGGCCCCGCCGTGCCCGTCCTGAAGGTCGGCCCCGAGTACGAGGACGCCGTTGCCGCGACGGAGCCGCTCGTCGACCCACCGGCCGTCACCCTCGACGACCCGGCGATCCTGCTCTACACCTCCGGCACCACCGGACGCCCCAAGGCCGCGGTGCTCACCCACGGCAACCTCACCTGGAACACCATCAACCAGCTCGCCCACGTCGACGTGCTGAGCACCGACCGCGCGCTCTGCATCTCCCCGCTGTTCCACTGCGTCGGGCTGGGCCAGGTCACGCTGCCGACGCTGTTCAAGGGCGGCTGCGTGGAGCCGCTCGCGAGCTTCGACGCGGGCGCCGTGCTCGCCCGGATCGGCGAGGTGGGCGTCACCAGCTTCTCCGCCGTGCCCACGATGCTGCAGATGATGGTCGAGCATCCGAGCTGGGAGACCTCGACGCTCGACACCCTGCACACGGTGCTCTACGGGGGCTCGCCGGTGCAGGAGCGCGTGGCCCGCGCGTGGCTCGACCGGGGGGTGCAGGTCCAGCAGGGCTACGGCATGACGGAGGCCTCCCCGGGCGTGTACATGGTGCCGCGCGGTGCTGCGCAGTTGTCCGGGGCGGGGAACCGGCCGGTGTCGGTGGGCGTCCCGCACTTCGCCACCGAGGTCGCCATGTTCCGCGACGGTGAGCGCGTGCCGGTGGGCCCCGAGCCCGCCGAGCTCCTCGTGCGCGGCCCCCACGTGTTCGCCGGCTACTGGAACCGGCCGGAGGAGTCGGCCGCGGCGTTCGTCGACGGCGAGTGGTTCCGCACCGGGGACGTCCTGCGGGTGGCCGCCGACGGCTGGGCCGATGTCGTCGACCGGGTGAAGGACGTGATCATCTCCGGCGGGGAGAACATCTACCCGGCCGAGGTCGAGGCCGTGCTCGTGCAGCTGGACGCGGTGGCCGACGCCGCCGTCGTGGCCGTGCCCGACGAGAGGTGGGGCGAGGTCGGCGCCGCGTACGTCCAGCTCAGGGAGGGCGCCGAGCTCTCCGAGGAGGACCTGCGCTCCCACCTGCAGGCCCATCTCGCCCGCTACAAGATCCCGAAGTACCTCGTGCCGACCGACGCGCTGCCCCGCAACGCCACCGGAAAGGTCCGGCGCGTCGAGCTGCGCGCCCGCGCGGCCGACGACTTCGCCGGAGAAAGGCCCCGATGATCAGTCCAGCGGGCAACAACGGGTCTCGCGCGCCGTCCTTGCAGGTCGAGCGGGACGGCGACGTGGCCGTGCTCCGCCTGCGCCGCGCCGCCAAGCGAAACGCCCTCGACGACGCGACCGTGCTCGGTATCGAGGAGTTCTTCGCCGCGCCTCCGGAGGGCGTCCGCGCGGTCGTGATCGACGCCGACGGTGACCACTTCTCGGCCGGACTCGACATGGGCGAGCTCGCGGGGCGGGACGCCTTCGCCGGGGTGGAGCACTCGCGGATGTGGCACCGCGCGTTCGAGCGGATCGCGCGCGGCACCGTCCCGGTGGTGGCGGTGCTCAAGGGGGCGGTCGTCGGCGGCGGGCTGGAGCTGGCGAGCGCCGCGCACGTCCGCGTGGCCGAGCGCAGCACGTTCTACGCCCTGCCCGAGGGGCAGCGCGGCCTGTTCGTCGGCGGCGGCGCGGCGGTGCGCGTTCAGCGGCTGGTCGGCACGGCGCTGATGACCGACATGATGCTCACCGGCCGTGTGCTCGACGCCGAGGAAGGGCGCGCCGCCGGCCTGTCGACCTACCTTGTCGATCCCGGTGCCGGGCTCGCCACCGCGCTCGACCTGGCGGAGCGGATCGCCGCGAACTCGCCCGTCACCAACTTCGCCGTGTTGCAGGCGCTCCCGCGGATCGCCGAGACCGGCCCGGACGAGGGATTCTTCATGGAGGCGCTGATGGCGGCCGTCGCGTCGAGCAGCACGGAGGCGCAGGAGCGGATGCAGGCGTTCCTCGCCGGCCGGGGCGCGAAGGTGCAGCGGTCGTGACCGGCACCGAGCTGGCCCGCTTCCTCGACTGGCTGCGCTCCGAGCGCGGGTCGGAGTTCGCGTCCTACCAGGAGCTGCACGCGTGGTCGGCGTCCGACCTCGACGGGTTCTGGTCGGCGATCGCGGAGTTCTTCGCGGTCCGGTTCCACACCCGACCCACCGCTGTGCTCGGCAGGCGTGAGATGCCGGGTGCGCAGTGGTTCCCCGGCGCCACGCTGAACTACGCCGAGCACGCACTGGCCGGCCACGAGGGAACCGCCGTCAGCGCGTACTCGCAGACCCGCGACCGGGTGGAGCTCACCTGGGAGGAGCTGCGCGACCGGGTCGCGCGTGCCCGCGCGGGCCTGCAGCGGCTCGGCGTCGGGCGCGGGGACCGGGTGGTCGCCTACGCCCCGAACATCCCGGAGACCCTCGTCGCGTTCCTCGCCACCGCGAGCCTCGGCGCGGTGTGGGCGAGCTGCGCGCCCGAGTTCGGCGCCCGGAGCGTGATCGACCGGTTCGCGCAGGTGGAACCCACGGTGCTGCTCGTCGTGCCCGGATACACCTACGGCGAGAAGCCGATCGACCGCACCGCGGAGGTCGCCGCGGTGCGGGCCGGCCTGCCGACGGTCCGCCACGTCGTCGCCATCCCGTACGGCGCGGGCGAGGTGCCGGACGCGCTGTCGTGGGACGAGCTGCTCGCGGAGCCGGGTGACCTCGCGTTCGACCCGGTGCCGTTCGCGCACCCGCTGTGCGTCCTGTTCTCCTCGGGCACGACGGGGCGGCCCAAGGCGATCGTGCACGGCCACGGCGGCGTGCTGATGGAGCAGCTCAAGAACCACGCCCTGAGCTGGGACCTGCGCCCCGGCGACCGGATGCTGTGGTTCTCGACCACGGCGTGGGTGATGTGGAACGCCCTCGTCGGCGGCCTGCTCGTCGGCGCGGGGATCGTGCTGATCGACGGCAACCCGGTGCACCCGGACGTCGGCTGGCAGTGGCGGCTGGCGGAGGAGTCGGGCGCCACGGTGATGGGCGCCTCGCCGGGATGGCTGATGGCCTGCCGCGCCGCGGGGGTGGAACCGACCCGGGACCACGACCTGTCCCGCATCCGCCAGATCGGCGCCGCCGGCAGCCCGCTGCCACCGGAGGGCTACCGGTGGGTGGCCGAACACTTCCCCGGCGTGCTGCTCAACGTCGGCAGCGGCGGCACCGACGTGTGCTCCGGCATCGTGCAGGGCGGGCCGTGGCAGCCGGTCGTGGAGGGCGAGATCTCCGGTCCCGCGCTCGGCGTGGCGGCGGCCACGTTCGACGCGGACGGCAAGCCCGTGGTGGGGGAGCTGGGTGAGCTCGTGATCACCGAGCCGATGCCGTCGATGCCGGTCCGGTTCTGGGGTGATCCCGACGGCACCCGCTACCGCGACGCCTACTTCGACGTGTACCCCGGCGTGTGGCGGCACGGCGACTGGGTGCGGTTCTCCGAGTCCGGCTCCGTGATCGTCGCGGGCCGCTCGGACGCCACGCTCAACCGCGGCGGCGTCCGGCTGGGCACCGCCGAGTTCTACGGCGTGGTGGAGGAGCTACCGGAGGTCACCGACAGCCTGGTCGTGCACCTGGAGGACCCCGCAGGCGGGCCCGGCGAGCTGGTGCTCTTCGTCGTGCCCGCGCCCGGCGTCGCGCTGGACGACGCGCTGCGTGGCCGGATCGCCCGCGAGCTGCGCGCGGCGCTGTCGCCGCGGCACGTCCCGGACCGGATCGTCGCGGTGCCCGCGGTCCCGCGGAACCGCACCGGCAAGAAGCTGGAGCTGCCCGCCAAGCGGATCCTGCTCGGCGCCCCGCCGGAGGAGGTCGCGAGCCGCGACGTGCTGGCCGACCCGACGTCCCTCGACGCGTTCGTGGAGCTGGCCCGATGATCAGGACCGTTGCGGTCGTGGGCACCGGGGTCATCGGGGCGAGCTGGGCCGCGCTGTTCCTGTCCCACGGCCTGGACGTCGTCGCCACCGATCCGGCCCCGGGGGCCGAGGACCGGCTGCGGGCGGACGTCGCCGCCACCGGGCTGGCCGAGCGCGGTCGGCTCACGTTCGTCGGCGACCTCGCCGAGGCGGTGGCCGGCGCGGACTTCGTGCAGGAGAACGGCCCGGAGCGCATCGACGTCAAGCACACCCTCTTCGCGGTGCTGGACGCCGCCACGCGCCCGGACGTCGTCCTGGCCAGCAGCTCGTCGGGCCTGCTGCCCACCGAGATCGCGACGTCATGCCCCGCACACCCGGAGCGGGTGCTCGTCGGGCACCCGTTCAACCCGCCACACCTGCTGCCGCTCGTGGAGGTCGTGCCGGGGGAGCGCACCGGCGACGACGCGGTCGGCCGGGCGATGGACTTCTACACCGCGCTCGGGAAGAAGCCGATCCGGCTGCGCCACGAGCTCCCCGGGCACGTCGCCAACCGGCTGCAGGCCGCGCTGTGGCGGGAGGCCTACTCGCTGGTCGACCGCGGCGTCGCCACCGTGGCCGACATCGACACCGCGATCGCGAACGGTCCCGGCCTGCGCTGGGCGCTGCTCGGGCCGTTCGCGGTGCAGCACCTGTCGGGCGGACCGGGCGGCATCGCCCACGTGCTGGAGCACCTCGGCCCGCCCACCGAGGCGTGGTGGCGCGACATGGGCGACCCGTCGCTCACCCCCGAACTGGCTGCCAAGATCGTCGCGGGGGTCGCTGCCGAGCTGGACGGCACCGACCAGGCCGAGCTGGTGGCCCGCCGCGACGCCGCATTGCGCGCCCTGCTCGCCAGCAAGGCCGAGCACCAGCTGCCCTAGGAGGAAACGATGGACCTCGCCTCGCTGGACGCCATCGATGTCCACGTGCACGTCGAGCAGGACGGGCACGGCTGCTTCTCGCTCGACCAGGAGCTGATGGACGCCTCGGCGAAGTACTTCAAGGCCGACCAGGACCGCACCCCGACGGTGGCGTCGATCGCCGAGCACTACCGGGCACGTCGCACGGCCGCGGTCGTCTTCACCGTGGACGCCACCGCAGGCACCGGCCACCCCGCCCTGTCCAGCGAGGAGGTCGTCGACGCCGCGGCCGAGCACGCCGACGTGCTGATCCCGTTCGGCTCCGTGGACCCGCACGCCGGCAAGGCGGCGGTCGCGCGGATCCGCCGGCTCGTGGAGCGGGGCGCCCGCGGCTTCAAGTTCCACCCCAGCCTGCAGGTGTTCGAGCCGAACGACCGCACCTACTACCCGCTCTACGAGGCGATGGCCGAGCTCGGCGTGCCCGCGCTGTTCCACACGGGGCAGACCGGCATCGGGGCAGGCCTCCCCGGCGGTCGCGGCATCAAGCTGCGCTACTCGGCGCCGATGCTGCTCGACGACGTCGCGGCCGACTTCCCGGAGCTCACGGTGGTGCTCGCGCACCCGTCGGTGCCGTGGCAGGACGAGGCGATCTCGATCGCCACCCACAAGGCGAACGTCTACATCGACCTGTCCGGCTGGTCGCCGCGCTACTTCCCGCCCCAGCTCGTGCGCGCGGCGAACGGGCTGCTCAAGCGCAAGGTGCTCTTCGGCTCCGACTACCCCCTGATCACCCCCGAGCGCTGGATCCGCGACTTCGGCGAGCTGGACTTCAAGGACGACGTGCGGCCGCTGATCCTCAAGGAGAACGCGGTGCGGATGCTGGGCCTCAGCTGATCTCCCGTGCGCTGAGCTCCCCAAGCAGGCGCAGCGTCCGGTCCCGGTCCTTCGCATCTCCGACGAGGCTCACCAGTACGTCGGTCGCGCCGAGGTCGGCGTAGCGCTGGAGCGCGTCGGCCACCTCGTCCTCGTCGCCGGCTATGACGATGTCGGCGAGGCCGGCGAAGCCTTCGCGGTCGAGCGCGGTCCGGTAGGTGGGGAGTGCGGCGTAGCCGGCGTAGGCGGAGGCGACCTCCGCCCGCACGCGGTCCGGATCGGTCGTCACCGCGACGGGCAGGCCGGCGACGACCCGCGGCCGCGCCCGCCCCGCCGACTCGGCGGCGGCGGTGAGGAGCGGCACGACGTGCTCGCCGATCGTCCGCGGACCGGCGAGGAACGTGATCGTGCCGGACGTGCGTTCGCCGGCCAGCCGCAGCATCCTCGGCCCGAGCGCACCGAGCAGCACCGGGACGGCCGGGATGGCGCCGCGCACCGAGGTCTCCTCGGGGCTGGAGCCCGGGCCCGTCGCGCCGGGCGCACGTTCGCCGTGGAGGATCGGGAGCAGCACGTCGAGGTGCTCGCGCAGCGCGTCGACGGGCCGGACGAACGGGATGCCGTACACCTCGAGCAGGCCGGGGTGGCTCACGCCGAGTCCCAGCGTGAGTCGCCCGTGCGACGCCGCCTGCACGGTCTGCGCCTGCGCCGCGAGCACCCGCGGGTGCCGGGGCTGCACGACGACCACGGACACGCCGAGCTCGACGCCGGGCACTTCACGGGCGATGGCGGCGTACGCGGTGAGCGTGTCGTGGTCGTAGCCCTGCGGGAGCCAGACGGTGCGCACGCCGGCCGCCGCCACGGAGCGGGCGTGCTGCACCAGCTCGTCGATCACATTGCCGTCCGGGGCATGGATGAGGCCCACGGCGAGGTTCACTCCGATGCGGATCACGTCGCGAGGATCGACGAGCGAAGGAGCCGCAACCAGTAGCCGGTGAATGGTGGTGGTACGGGTGACAGGATGCGCGGCGCGACGGCGGGAGCTCGGGGCGTGCCTGCGGTCCTACCGGCGCCTCGTCGCGCCCGAGCAGGTCGGGCTGCCCGCAGGTGGGCGGCGGCGCACGCCCGGGCTGCGGCGGGAGGAGGTCGCGACCCTCGCCGGGGTGGGCCTGTCCTGGTACACGTGGCTCGAACAGGGCCGGGTGACGGCCTCCGGACACGTACTGGAGTCCGTCGGCCGGGTGCTGGGCCTGGACGGCGCGGGCCGCCGGCACCTGCGGCTCCTCTCCGCACCGGCGGAGCCGCCGCCCGCCACCCCGCCGGCTGCGGACCTCGTCCCGCTGCTCGCGGACTTCGCCGGGCCGGCCGCGGTGCTGGACCACCGCCTCGACATCGTCGCCGCCAACCCCCGCTGGACGCGCGTGTGGGGCGAGCCCCGCGACGTCGACCCGGCGCGACGCAACGTGCTGTGGCAGCTGGCGGCCGGGCCGCCCGCGGTGCCCGTCGACGACCCAGGCCCGCTGATGACTGCGCTGCGCAGGCAGTTCCGGATGGCGGCGAACCTGTACGCGGGCGACGAGCGCATCGCGGAGGTCGCCGAGCTCCTGCGCGCGGACGCCCCGGCGTACACCCCGCTGTGGGAGTGCCGGGGCATCGGCGCGTTCGGGGAGCCCACTGTGGTCGTCGCCGGGCGCGAGCTCCGCGCGCACCTGCTGGAACCGGCCGGGCGGCCGGGCAGCGCACTGCTCTTCCTGGCTGCCGCCGACGAACGTGGCGCATGATCGCTCCCGTAGCCCGCGCGCTCCGCGTCTTTGGGCTGTTCGTGTGATCTCCGGCCGCGTCGTTCCACGGGCACGGGAAGTGTCGGGGGTCGATCGTATGTTCGAACCATGCCGGGAGTGGTGGAGCTGATCGACCAGGCGGTGCACGTACCGCCCGGCCCGGAGCTGTCCGCGCTCCTCGCCCAACTGCCCTGGGACCGGGTCCCGAACGCGCGCCTGGTCGAGGTGCTGCAGGCCCATTCGCGGCAGTTGGCGCACGCGCAGGCCCGCTTGTTCGCCGGGATGGCGGAGATCGCCCGGGCCGCCCCGGTGGCCGGGCTGCCCGACGACGCGGTGGTGCGAACTCGGGAGGATGTGGAGTGGGCCTCCCACGAGATCGCCGCCGCGCTGACCTGGACCCCGACCACCGCGGATCGGGAACTGGACCTGTCCCTGGTCCTGGTGCGCGGGCTGCCGCTGGTGTTCGCCGCCCTGGAGCAAGGACTGATCGATCGGGGGAAGGCGACGGTGATCGCCGATCACCTGGACCCGGGTCGGGGTGAGCTCACCCCGACCCAGATCCGCCGGTTGTGCGAACGCTTTGTCCCCCTCGCCCCGCGCCTGACCGCCGGGCAGTTGTCCCGGCGGCTGCTGACGGCGATCCAGGCCATCGACCCCGACTACCACCGCCGTCGGTACCGCCGTGGGCTGCGGGAACGGGGCGTGGTCCTGCACCTGAACCGGAATGGCACGGCGACCCTGGTCGGGGAGGGTCTGCCGCCGGACGAGGCGGCCGCGGCGGCGGCGCGTTTGGATCGGTTGGCCGAGGCGGCGCGGCGGGCGGGGCATCCGGCCCGGCTGGGTCAGATCACCGCCGATCTGTATCTGGGCATGGTCAACGGCAGCTTCCACGGGTTGACCGAGGCGCAGATCCTGGACCGTCTGCTGGCCCACCCGCGCCCGGAAGACACCGCCACCGCCACCGCCGCCACGTCCGACGACACCGCCGCGGAGGACACCGCCTCGGAGGACCCCGCCTCGGAGGACACCGCCTCGGAGGACACCGCCTCCGAGGACACCGCCGACACCGACGAGATCGGCGGCGGGATCGGCACAGGCGACATCACAGGCGACGCCACGGAGGCAACCGGCACTGGCTCGACCAGCACTGGCTCGCTCGGGATCGACTCCGCTGACGCGGGTTCTGCGAACCCAATCTCGACTACCCCAGACTCGGCCGGGTTTGGCTCGGCCGGGTTCGGCTCGACCGGGGTCGGCTCGGGCGGAGCCGTCACGGATGGGACCGGCCCGGTCGAGGCCAGGGCCGCGGGCGAGGAGCTCGCCGGCGAGGAACCGGCCTCGGAGGCCAGCGCCGCCGGGAGGGCACCTGACCCGGCCAGTGCGAGCCCTGCCGGTGAGAGTCAGACCAACGAGAGCCTGACCAGCGGGAGGCCAACCGGTACCGGCCCCGCCAGCCCAACCCCGACCGGGTCGGGGCCAGTCGGCATCGGTGCGGACCGTTGGCGGGGTGAGCCGATCGGCGTCCGCGACGGCATCGAACTCCGCATCGGGTTGGCCTCCCTGCTCGGTTGTGACCAGCGGCCCGGGGAGATCCCCGGGCTGGGCCCGATCAACGCGGAGATCGCTCGTCTCGCGGTCGCCCGGCAGCGCCGCGGCGCGGGATGGCAGTACGCCATCGTCGACACCAGCGGATACCTGCTGCTGGCGGGACCGCTGCGCCGCCGACCACGCGTCAGACCGCCCGGGGCAGGCCCGCCGGATCGGGTGCGTGGTGGAGTGGTGGAGCTGCACCTGACCCTGGCCGAACTCGCCCGGTTCGCCGCCGACCCCGACCTGACCGGGGACTGGGCCGGCATCATCGCCGAGATCGCCCAGCAGTGGGCCGACCGGCACCGGCTGTGGCGGGAACTGTCGATGAATCCCCGGACCCGCTACGCCCGCGGTGCGCTGGCCCGGCATGTGCAGGTTCGGGACCGGACCTGCATCGGGCCGTGCTGTGATCGGTCGTCCCGCCGTTCGCAGCTCGACCACACCCGCGACCACGCCCACGGCGGCGACACGGTGGAGGGCAACATCGGGCCGGGCTGCTGGCGCCATCATCAGGACAAGGACCGGGGCTGGACCCTCACCCAACCCGAGCCGGGGCATTTCGTGTGGATCTCCCCGTTGGGGCGGACCTACCGCACCCGTGGCGGACCGGTCCGGCCCGACCTGCCCGAACCGGAGCCACCGGCGGAGGGCACCGACCGGCGGGAGGACCCGGAGGCAGAACACGGGTAGCGGCTGGACCTGCGGATCCTGTGGCGGGACGGCCGCAACCCGCAACCACGACGTCCAGCTACACCTGACGACACCGAGGAGGAGCCCCGGTTCTGATCGTCAGGTGAAGTCGGCCGGGGTGTACTCCTTCGGCTCGACCAGCACCATCCAGTTGCCGGAGTTGTCGCGGGCGACGGCCTCCACTCCGTAGGGGCGCTCCTCCGGCGTCTGGATGAACTCGACTCCCTTGGAGGTCAGCTCCTCGTAGGTCTTGCGGCAGTCGTCCACGTTCACGCCGATGCCGAACATGTTCCCCGCGTCGAGTGCGCGGTTGATCGAGGCGACCATGTCGTCCGGGATCGGTGGGCCGGGGACCGTCAGGTGGATCTGCAGCTCCGGCTGGGTCGGGCTCTTCACGGTGCACCACCGGTAGCCGTCGCCGAGGGTGATGTCGGTGTGCTCCTGGAAGCCGAGCACGTCGGTGTAGAAGGCCTTGCTGGCGTCGACGTCCTTCACGAACACACTGGCGATGGAGACGCTTGTGATCATGCGGTCAAGGCTAGGAGCCCGACGCCTTCGGTGGCTTCTCCTGGCTTGCGGAGCCGCGCTTCTCGGCGAGCCCCCACATGAACACGAAACACCCGGGGATGTGCGGCGCGCCGGTCGCGGCCCACCGGCGCTGGAACTCGCTCGGCGTCTCCCCGACGAGCTCCCGGAACCGGCTGCTGAACGAGCCGAGGCTGGAGAAGCCGACGGCGTGGCACACCTCGGTGACGGTGAGGTTGGTGGCGCGCAGGAGGTCCTGCGCGCGCTCCACGCGCCGTCGTGACAGGTGCGCCGCCGGGGAGACCCCGTACGTCGCGGTGAACAGCCGCTGGAAGTGGTACTTGCTGATCCCGGCCACCGCGGCGATGGACTCCAGGTCGAGCGGCTCGGTGTAGTGGCGGTCGACGTGGTCGCGGGCGCGGCGCAGGTGCACCAGCAGGTCGCTGGGGGCCCGGCGGGTCGGGGCGCTCACCTCCGTGAGTCTAGAGCGCCCCGACGTGGACTACCGGGGAGTGGCGAAGTCCTGCGTCCAGTAGCCGTCGACGTAGCCGACGCCGATGTTCTCGAAGGCGCAGTTGAGGATGTTCTTGCGGTGGGCGGCGCTGTTCATCCACAGCTGCATGGCCCGCTCCGCGGAGGTGGTGCCCGAGGCGACGTTCTCCCCGACCTTGCTCCACTTGTAGCCCGCCCGGGTGACGCGCTGGCCCACGCTGGAACCGTCCGACCCGGTGTGGGTCATCTTCCCCATGTCCGCCTGGTCCTGCGAGTGCTTCTCGGCGGCGGTGGTGAGGCGGCTGTCGACGGTGACGGGATCGCAGCCGGCCTCCTTGCGCTCCTGGTTGACCAGGGTGACCACGGTGGCGGTGCCGTCGGCGGACGTCGCGGCGTACGCCGCGGTGGCAGGCACCGTGCACGCCACGGCGACCAGTGCGGCGACGAGCGGTAGGCGGGCAGCCCCGCCGATACGTTCTCTCACGCCCGTACAACACCCGAACGGGCGAACGGGATACGCCTGATGTCACATCCCGTGACGCGGGGTGTCGATCACGGTCCTCCGGCCCGGGGAGAGGATGCGGGCATGCGGGTTCTGATCGCTGCTCTTGGTTCGCGGGGTGACGTCGCTCCGTTCGTGGGGCTCGGGGAGCGACTGGTGGCGGCGGGGCACGAGGTGACGGTGGCCGCCCACCCCGAGTTCGACCCCCTCGTCCGCTCCGGCGGGCTCGGGTTCGCGTGCCTCGCGGGGGACGCGCGGTCGATCGCGGACTTCCCGCGCGGCTGGCGCACCTCGCCCCGGTTCCTCGCCGAGCAGGCGCGGCGCATGACGCAGTACCTCGCGGACGCAGCAGTGGACCTGCTCGCGGCGGCGCGACACGCGGACGTCCTGCTCGTCAACCTGACGGCGATGTTCGGCTACGAGATCGCCGAGGGGCTCGGCATCGCCAGCATGGGCGTGTACTCCCAGCCGGTGGAGCCGACGGGCGACTTCCCGCCGATCCTGTTCCACTCCGCACGCTCGCTGGGCAGGCTCGGCAACCGGGCCGCCGGCCGCCTCGCGCTCGCCTCGATCACGCCGTACCACCGGGCCGCGGCGCGGGTACGCGCGGAACTCGGGCGGCCCTCGCAGTCTCACCGCGCCCGGGCGCGGCTCCAGCGCGACCAGCACTGGCCCGTGCTGCACGGCTACAGCGCCCACGTGCTGCCCCGCCCCGCGGACTGGCGGCCCGGGCTCGAGGTGGTCGGGTATTGGCCCGCTCCCCAACCTGCAGGCTGGGCCCCGCCGCCGGACCTGGTCGACTTCCTCGACGCGGGGCCTGCCCCGGTGTTCGTCGGTTTCGGCAGCATGGCCTCCGGTCAGGACGGCTGGCTCTCCGACACCGTCGCGGAGGCGCTGCGGCGCAGCGGCGGGCGCGCGGTGGTGCAGGCCGGGTGGGCCGGGCTGGAGGGCGCCGGCCCGGACGTGCTGACGATCGGCGATGTCCCGCACGCGTGGCTCTTCCCCCGCGTGGCCGCCGTGGTGCACCACGGCGGGGCCGGGACCGCAGGCGCAGCCTTCCTCGCCGGAACGCCGTCGGTCGCGGTGCCGGTCTACGCCGACCAGCCGCTGTGGGGCGAGCGGATCCGCGCGCTCGGCGCCGGACCACCGCCCCTGCCGTTCACCGCGCTCACCGCGGAGACCCTCGCCGAACGCATCCGCGATCTCCGGACCGGGCGCTACGCGGCGCCAGCGGCCGCCCTCGGCGCACGCGTGCGCGCCGAGGACGGGGCCGCCCGGGTGATCGAGGCGCTCGAGCGGCTCCCCGGCTGACGGTCAGCAGGGCTGCCCGACGCTCTGCGGGGTGTCCTCGCCGAGGGTGGCGGCCTGGACCTCGTTGCCGCACATCTGTCCCTGCTGGACGTCCGACTCGATCTGGAACGCCTCGGCGGCCACGTCGGAGATCCGATTGCCCTCGACGACGTTGCCGCCCTTGTCGTACTCGGCGCTGTCGCTCTTGATCTTGATGGCGACGCCTTCGGAGTCGGCGATCGTGTTGTTGCGCACGATGTTGTTGTGACCGCGCAGCTCGATGTTGCTGCCGTCGAACTCGGTGGACTCGACGTTGCCGGAGCACTGGTTGTTCTCGAACACGTTGTCGTGTGCGTTCTCCTTGACGTTGAAGCACTCCGAGCCGAACGTGCGGATGATGTTGCCGGTGACCTGGTTGCCGGAGCTCGCGTCGTTCTCGTGCATCGGCTGGCTGTCGGACTTCGGGCTGGTGCCGATGTAGACGCCCTCGCCGTTGTGGAACTCGAACCGGTCGGTGTCGTCGCTCTTCTTGCCGAACATGCCGCAGTACTGGATCACCGAGTCGGCGATGACGTTGTCGTGTGCGTTGTTGCGCAGCCGGACGCACTCACCACCCGCGCCGCTCAAGAACATGTTGCGGATCTCGATGCCGGTGATGTCGCGGGACTCGTCGGACGCGCCGATGTAGATGAGCCGGCCGTCCTCGACGTCCGTGGCGACGCTCTGCTTGAACGCCGTGATCGCCGACACGTCCGTGGGGAACTGCCGGCCCTTCAGCTTCTCCTGGCCGTCGATGGTGAAGCCCTCGAAGACGTAGTGGCTGTGGTCCACGCTGACGATGCGGTCGGTGCCGTACAGCGTGGCCTGGTAGCGGCCGGACTGGTCCTGGCCCGTCTCCGGGCCCCTGATCGTGATCGGCGCCCCCGGTGCGCCGTCGCGCTGCGTGGCGAGCTGCTCGCGGTACTCGCCGGGCGCCAGGTTGATCGTCGTGCCGGGCTCGGCCTCGTCCAGTGCCTTCTGGATCGTCTTGAACGGCCTGCCCTGGGACCCGTCGTTCGTGTCGCTCCCGGCGGGGTCGACGTAGAACTGGGGCCCCGTCGCGACCGGCGGGGGCGTCGGCCCCGGTGGAGGTGGGGTGGACCCGGGAGCGAACACCAGCAGAACGACCACGAGCACCGCGGCCGCCAGTGCGGCGCCCAGCGCCAGGTTGCGCCACAAGCGGGACTGTCGCCCCGTGGGCGCAGCGGGAGGCGAGTTGCGGACCTGGACCACTGATTCCCCGTTCGCTTCGGCGTGCTCTCGGATGCACGCGCTCCGCAACGATGATGCCCGCATCGCGCCGAGCCCATCATCCGAGGGCCCCATCCGGGGGACGGCTCAGGCCAAGATCCGCAACGGGGCCTCCAGCGACGAGGCAAGGGTCTGCAGGTAGGCCGCGCCCGTGGCTCCGTCGACCACCCGATGGTCGCACGACAGCGTCACCCGCATGATGGACCGTACGACCGGGGCGCCGTCGCGCGGCCGGATCTCCTCGGTGGCGGCGCCGACGGCGAGGATGGCCGCCTCGGGCGGGTTGATCACCGCGGTGAACTGCTCGATGCCGTACATCCCGAGGTTGGACACGGTGAACGTGCTGCCGGTCATCTCCTCCGGGCGGAGTTTGCGGTCGCGGGCCCGCTGCGACAGGTCGCGGGTGACCGTCGCGATCTCGGAGACGCTCATGCGGTCGGCGTCGCGCACCACGGGCACGAGCAGGCCCGACGCGACCGCCACCGCCACGCCGACGTGCACCCGCCGGTGCCGCCGCACCGCGTCACCCGCGTAGCTGACGTTGATCTCGGGGTGCGCACGCAGGGCGGTGGCCACGGCCTTCACGACGAGGTCGTTCACGCTGACCTTCGGCCCGCCCGCCGCCGCGAGGGTCTCGTTCAGGGTGGCACGCAACGCGAGCAGCTCGGTGACGTCGACGGCGCGCGTCAGGTAGATGTGCGGTGCCTCCTGCTTGCTCCGCGTGAGCCGGTCGGCGGCGACCTGCTGCATCCGGGGCAGGGGGAGTACCTCGACGTCGTCCGGCTCCGTGACGGGCTGCGCCGCCGGTGCGGGCGCTGCCGGTGTGGTCACTGCCGGTGTGGTCACCGCCGGTGTGGTCGTGTCCTGTGTGGGCGCTGCCGATGTGGGTGCGTCCTGGGTGGTGGGCGCTGCTGTGATGGGCGCTGCTGTGGTGGGCGCTGTCGTGGTGGGCGCTGCTGTGGTGGGCGCGGTCGGGGCAGCGGCTTCGATGTCGGCGCGGACGATCCGGCCGTGCGGTCCGCTGCCGCGCACGGTGCTCAGGTCCACGCCGCGTTCCCGGGCGAGCCTGCGGGCCAGCGGCGAGGCGGGCGGGCGCCGGTCGCTCACCGCCGCGGGAGCGGGCGCCGGTGTGGCGGGGGCCGCGGGCGCGGGCGACGCGGCGCCCTCGTCCGCGGCGCCCTCGTCCGGGGCGCTGTCGGGGCCGGGATCGGCGGTGCTGCCGGTGCCGTCGCCGAGAACGCCGATGGGTGCGCCGATCGGGGCGCTCTCGCCCTCGGGGACGAGGATCCGCTCGAGCACGCCGTCGTCGTAGGCCTCGAGCTCCATGATCGCCTTGTCGGTCTCGATGTCGGCGATGACGTCGCCCGCGCTGATCGGGTCCCCGACGTGCTTGTGCCAGGTCGCGATGACGCCCGACTCCATCGTGTCGGAGAGGCGGGGCATGGTGATCTCGGGCATCGGGTCCTCCGGGGCGGGTCAGGGGAGGCGGCCGACGGCGGCGAGGGTCTCCCGCACGGCGGCCAGCAGCGTGTCGGCCGAGGGCAGCGCGGCCTGTTCGAGGGTCTTGGCGTACGGCAGCGGCACCTCGGCCGCGGCCACCCTCCGGACGGGCGCGTCGAGGTGGTCGAAGGCGCCCTCGGAGATCGTGGCGGCGATCTCGGCGCCGATGCCGTAGGTGAGCCAGTCGTCCTCGGCAACCACCGCGCAGCCGGTCTTGCGCACCGAGGCCACGATCGTGTCCCGGTCGAGCGGCCGCAGGCTGCGCAGGTCGACGACCTCGGCGGAGATCCCCTCCTCCGCCAGCCGCTGCGCCACCTCGCCTGCCACCGCGGCCATCCGCGAGTAGCCGATGATCGTGACGTCGGTGCCCTCGCGGGTCACCGCGGCCCGGCCGATCTCGGCGGGCGGCAGCTCGTCGGGCACCTCGCCCTTGGTGTTGTAGAGCGCGAGGTTCTCGAGGAACAGCACGGGGTCGTCGTCGCGGATCGCGGCGCGCAGGAGCGCTTTCGCATCGGCGGGCGTGCTGGGCGCCACCACCTTCAACCCCGGCACGAACGCGTAGTAGAGCTCGATGTTCTGCGAGTGGGTCGCCCCGAGCTGCTGGCCACCGCCGCCCGGCGTGCGGATGACCATCGGCACCGACGTCTGGCCGCCGAACATCCCGTAGATCTTCGCGGCGTGGTTGACGATCTGGTCGAGCGCGATCAGCGAGAAGTTGATCGTCATGATCTCGACGACCGGACGCAACCCGAGCATGGCCGCGCCGATCGCGGCGCCGACGAATCCCTCCTCGGCGATCGGGGTGTCGCGCACGCGCTTCTCGCCGAACTCGGCCAGCAGCCCGGCGGTGATCTTGTACGAGCCCTCGAAGACGCCGATCTCCTCCCCGATCAGGAAGACGTCGTCGTCGCGCAGCAGCTCCTCGCGCAGGGTGCTGCGCAGGGCCTCGCGGTAGGTCATGACAGGCACGGGGGTTCCCCAGGAAGAAGAGTCAGCGGTAGAGGGCATCGGCCGGGAGCCGGCGGGACTCGTTCGCCACGGGTGTGGCGTAGGTGTGGTCGAAGAGCGTGGAGACGTCCGGGTGCGGGCTCGCGGCGGCGAAGGCCACGGCCTCGTCGGCTTCGGCCCGTGCCTGTGCCTCGAGATCGGTGAGCGCGTCCTCGTCGGCGATCCCGGCGTCGAGCAGCGCGGCGCGGAACCGGGCGATCGGGTCGGCCGCACGGGCGGCCTCGACATCGGACGACGCGCGGTACCGCGCGGGGTCGACCACCGAGTGGCCCTTCAGCCGGGAGCTCACCGACTCCAGCAGCGCCGGCTTGCCTTCGGTGCGCGCCCGCTCGACGAGCCGCCGGGCGGCGTCGCGGACGGCGAGCACGTCGTTGCCGTCCACGCGCTCCCCGTGCATGCGGTACGCGGACGCGCGTTTGTGCAGCTCGGGCTCGGCGGAGGACTTCTCCACCGTGGTGCCCATGCCGAGGCCGTTGTTGACCACCACGTAGACGATCGGCAGGTTCCACAGCGCGGCGATGTTGAGCGACTCGTGGAAGGCGCCGATGTTCGTCGTGCCGTCGCCCATCTGGCAGACCACGACCTCGTCCCCGCCGCGGTAGTCGATCGCGAGTGCGGCGCCGGTGGCGAGCGGCACCTGGCCGCCGACGATCCCGTAGCCGCCGAGCAGGCGCGCGCCGGCGTCGAACAGGTGCATCGAGCCGCCCCAGCCCTTGGACGTGCCGGTCGTGCGGCCGTAGAGCTCGGCCATCACGCGCCCGGGCTCGATGCCCTTCGCGATCGCGTAGCCGTGCTCGCGGTAGTTGGCGAAGAGGTAGTCGTCGGGGCGCATCGCGGCGAGCAGGCCGACGACGGTGGCCTCCTCGCCGAGGTTGAGGTGGCAGTAGCCGCCGATCTCCGCGCGGGTGTAGCCCTGGGACGCGCGCTCCTCGAACCGGCGGACGAGGACCATCTGGCGGAACCAGCCACGCAGTACGCCCGGGTCCTCCGCGGCGAGCGGGTTCGTCTGCTTGCGGGCCCGCCTGGGTGTCGTCGCTGCCACGCGCTCAGCCTCGTCGTGGCGGATGGCCGGCGCCATGATCCGGTGCCCAGCACTGGGGCCCGCTGATTGGGCAGCTCGCCCAATCAGCCGGGGAGCTCGAGTGCGGAGAGGGCGAGCGAGAGCTCGACGTAGGCGCGCCGTCCGGTGAGCGGGTGCCCGACGAGGGCGGCGGCGCGCTGCAGCCGGTTGAGCACGGTGTTGCGATGGCAGTACAGCCGCTCGGCGGCGACGCCGGCCGAGCGGTCGGCCTCCAGCCAGGCGGTCAGCGTCTCCAGCAGGACGTCGCGTTCCCGTGGCGGCAGGCGCAGCACCGGCCCGAGCCAGTCGTCGACGAGGCGCCGCCGAAGCTCGGGGGAGCGCAGCAGCATCGCCTGCGGGTAGCGGTCCTCGACCCGGACGAGCTCGGCGGCGCCCCTGGGCAGGGTGCCCAAGGCCAGGACCGCGAGCCGGTGGGCGACGGCCACGCCGGAGAGACCGTCGGTGGTGGAGGCGACCGCGCCCCGGCCGCGCGCGAGCGGCCGGAGGCGGGCCAGCACGAAGGCGGGGTCGTGGCTCTCCAGGGGGACGAGCCCGACGATGGTGTCGGTGCGGACGTGCCACACCGACCGGACGCCGAGTGCGCCGAGGGCCGTCTGCGGGCTCGGGAGCGCCGTGGTGCCGTCGGGCTCGAGGTCAGCGACCACCACGAGGTAGGCCCCGCCGAGGGGGAGGTCGAGCTGGTCGGCCACCCGCTGGCCGGTGGTCCCGCCGGCGACGACCTCCTCCAGCAGCGCGTGCCGGCGCTGGTCGTCGCGCCGCAGCTGCTCGGCCTCCGCGCGGCGGTAGGAGGTGGACAGCGCCGAGGACAGGCCGTCCACCACGGTCCACATCGCGGTGGCGGCGGCGCCGAGGTCGGCGGGCGTCACGCCGTCGGTGCGCTCGAGAAGGGCCTCCCACACGACCCGCCCGCCCAGGCGGAAGGTCCGCAGCATCACTTCCAGGGGCACGCCCTGTTCGGCCCGCTGCCGGCCGATCGGCCCGGCGACCGGGTCGTCGTCGGTGTTCCCGACGTGGCCGTCCGCGAGCAGCTGCAGCACGCGGGTCAGGTACCGGCGGCACCCGTCGCGCAGGTCCTCGGGAGGCACGCTGCGGTAGTCGGTCCACGCCGGGTGGTCGGTGAAGACGGCGGTGACGAGCCGGTCGGTCAGCACGTCGACGTCGGGCAGCCACGCGGTGGCGATCGTCGACAGCGGGCCTTCCACGAGGCCAGACGGTACCGATCGGGTCGCCGGGTCAGCGAGGTTCGGCGTCGGCGGGCGGCCGGACGAGCAGCTCGAACAGCGGCCGCAGCCGGCGTTCCAGCGCGTGCGCGTCGGCGGTGGCCAGCGCCGGGCTGCCCAGCACCTGCTGCATGAGCCGGACGCCGGCGAGCACGGACAGGAACAGCGCGGCCCGCTCCTCCGCCCCCGCGCCGGGCAGCAGCGCCTGCAGCGGGCGTTGGAAGTGCGTGTCGATGGCCGCGCGCAGGATCTCGGCGGCCCGGGGGTTGGCCACCGAGCGCAGCATCAGCAGGAAGCCGTCCACGGAACGGGGCTCGGCGGCGATCAGCGCGGCCGCGGCGAACCGGCTCATCGACTCGACGTCGTCGGCGATCAAGGTTCGCTCGGCGAAGGCCACCTCGACGACCTCGGCGAACAACCGCTCCTTGGAGCCGAAGTAGCGGTTGACCAGCATCGCGGTCACCCCGGCCGCGTTCGCGATCTCCCGCACGCCCACCCCGTCGTAGCCGTGGCTGGTGAAGGCGACCAGCGCGGACCGCAGGATCGCCTCCCGGGTGGCTGCTGCGTCGCGTCTGCGGGTCGGTGAACCGCTCATGTCTACGAGCGTAGACTTGCTGCGGTTCACCGACGAGGAGAGGTCGAGACGTGGGGAAGACGTGGCTCATCACCGGCAGCTCGCGAGGCTTCGGCCGGGAGCTGGCCGACGCGGTGCTGGACGCCGGGGAGAACCTGGTGGCGACCGCGCGCCGGCCGGACGACCTGGACGGGCTGGTGGCCCGGTACGGCGACCGGGTGCGGGCGGTGGCGCTGGACGTCACCGACGCGGCGGCGGCGGTGGCCGCCGTCGACACGGCCGTGCGCGAGTTCGGCCGGCTGGACGTCGTGGTGAACAACGCCGGCTACGCCAACAGCGCGCCGATCGAGGAGATGGCGGAGGACGACTTCCGGGCGCAGATCGAGGCCAACCTGTTCGGCGTCGTGAACGTCACCCGGGCCGCGCTGCCGGTGCTGCGCGGGCAGCGCCGCGGGCACATCGTGCAGTTCTCCTCGATCGGCGGGCGGGTCGGAGGCACGCCCGGCATGGGCGCCTACCAGACCGCCAAGTTCGGCGTGGAGGGGTTCTCCGAGGTCCTCAACGCCGAGGTCGGGCCGCTCGGCATCAAGGTGGTCATCGTGGAGCCGGGCCCGTTCCGCACCGAGTGGAGCACCACGTCGATGGTCCGCGCCGAGGTCGGCCCGGACTACCAGGCCACGGTCGGGGAGGTGAACCGCATGCGCGAGGCCACGGCGGCCGGCTGGCCCGGCGACCCGGCGCGCGCGGCGAAGATCATCCTCGACGTGGTGGCGATGGACGACCCGCCGCTGCGCCTGCTGCTGGGCGCGAGCGCGGTCGAGCTGGCGCTGCGCTCCGCCGAGGAGCGGAGCGCCGAGGCGCGGCGGTGGGCCGAGCTGAGCCGTTCCGCCGATTTCCCGGCGGGACCGTGATCTGACCACGACGGGCGTCTCACGCCACTCGGCCGGGTGAAGGTTCGCCATCGATTGGATCTTGCGGTCCACACCGCCGAACCGGTGAACGCCTGGTCAGTGCCCGCGTAAGGGGATGCTGCCGCCCGGGCCCCCGACCCTGGTTCTACAGCTACTCAATGCAGCGATGCGTATCCGTAGAGCGATCGTCGTCGTTCGTCGGCTGAGCAGCCGGGCGACCCGCTCCCCGTCGCCGCTCCGGTTCGTTCCCCGATGAAGAGGAGCCCGGATGGCCCAGCACCGCTTCGCGTCCCCACCCCGAGCAGGCTCCGGTGGTGCGGCGACCAGTCGCCGACGCTTCCTCGGCTACCTCGTCGCCGCCCCGACGCTGGTCGTCGCGGCCGAGCTCACCCGCCAGTCCGTGTTCGGTGGGACACCGGCCGCCGCGGCGGTCCCGTCCGCGCCCCAGACGCCCGAGATCTACGACCTGCTCGACGCGCTGCGGGACGCGGGGCGGCCCACCGCGAACCTGATCCGGATCGAGGTGAACCGCGACGGCACCGTGTCGTTCGCACTCCCGCGGTCCGACAACGGCCAGGGGATCATCACCTCGACGCAGATGATCATCGCCGAGGAGATGGACCTCGACGTCGACCAGGTCCGTGTGACACTCGCCGACGCCCGTCCGGAACTGATGTTCAACCAGCTCACCGGCGGGTCGAGCACGACGTTCACCACCTACACGCCGATCCGGGTGGCGGCCGCGCTCGCCAAGCGGCGGCTGCTCGCCGCCGCCGCCCAGGTCCTCGGCCAGGACGTCCGCACGCTCACCAGCCGCAGGGGGTTGATCAACGGCCTCCCGTTCGGCGACCTGACGGAGAAGGCCGCGAGCGCGACGACGGAGCAGGTGGAGGTGGTCCTCAAGGCCGAGGAGGACTTCCGGATCATCGGCCGGCCGCAGAACAAGACCGACGCCCGCGCGATCGTCACGGGCCGGAAGAAGTTCGCGACGGACCTGAAGGTCCCGGACGCGCTGCCGACCGTCATCTGCCGGGCTCCCGACCTGAACGGCACGCCCAAGCGCGTCCGGAACCTCGACGAGGTGCGGGACATGCCGGGCGTGACCGACGTGGAGGTCGTCTCCACCGGCGTGGCGGTCCGGGCGCGGACGTTCGGGCAGGCGATCGACGGCGTGAACGCGCTGCGCGTCGACTGGAATCCCGGCACCGTGGCAGGCGAGGACGACGAGTCGATCCTCGCGCAGCTGAAGGCGGCCGAGCTGCCGATGGCGGTGCCGGAAGGGGTCGGCGAGACGATCGACTGCGCGTTCACCTTCTACTTCACCTCGGGCAGCGCGCTCGAGACGAACTCGGCGATCGCGGACGTGCGGCGCGACCGGGCGGAGATCTGGGGCGCGCTCAAGAACCCGATCGCGGCGCAGGCGGAGATCGCGAAGCTGCTCGGGTTGCCGCAGAACAGCGTGACCGTGCACGTCATGGAGGGCGGCGGCTCGTTCGGGCGCAAGCTGTTCTTCGACGCCGCGCTGGAGGCGGCCGAGGTCTCGCAGGCGATGGGCAAGCCCGTCAACCTGATGTGGACCCGTGCCGACGACTCCCGGCAGGGCCGGGTGCACCCGATGTGCACCTCGCGCGTGCGCGCCCAGATCAGCGGGACGTCCGTGCTGAGCTTCGAGCAGCGCCACACGAGCGTCGCGACCCAGGTCAACCCCGGCCTCGGCGAGGCGATCACGGCCGCGGCGGTCAAGGCCCCGCTGGGCAACCTCACGCTCTCGGAGAGCGTCTTCGAGCTGACCCAGGTGACGCCCTACCACTTCGGCGTGTCGACCCGGTTCCTGAACGAGGTCGACCTGCGCTTCAACACCAGCTCGGTGCGCAACATCTACTCGCCGAACGTGGCGACCGCGCGCGAGCTGATGGTCGACCGGCTCGCCGACAGGATGGGCAAGGACCCGTACGAGTTCCGGCGCGAGTTCCTGAAGGGCGACCGGCTGCGGGCGGTGCTCGACCGGGTGGCCGATGAAGGCCGGTGGGGCCGCTCCATGGAGGAGGGCACCGCGCAGGGCATCGGCGTGCACACCGAGTACAAGGGCGTGTCCGCGGCGCTGGTGGAGATCGACTGCAGGCCGGAGACGACCGGTCGCAAGGTCCGCCAGGGCGTGACCGGGCCACGCGTGACCAAGGTGGTCTTCGCCATCGACGTCGGCCTCGTGATCAACCCGCGCGGGCTGGAGGCCCAGATGATGGGTGGGATCAACGACGCGCTCGCGCTGATCCTCACCTCGAGCCTCCACCTGCAGGACGGCCATTTCGTCGAGGCGAGCTGGGACAACTTCTTCTACACGCGGCAGTGGAACACCCCGCCCGAGATGCAGATCATCCTCGTGGACTCGGGCGCCGACGAGCCCGGCGGGGCAGGGGAGGCCGGGCTCGCCGCGACGTGCGGGGCGATCGCCTGCGCCTACGCGCGCGCCACCCGCACGGTGCCGGAGTACTTCCCGATCAACCACAAGGACCCGTCGCCGTTCGAGCCGTGGCCGACCGTGCCGCCGGTGCCGGAGTCGCCGACCAACGGCCTGAAGTACACCTTCTGAAGGAGCGTCGCATGCCCACTCACACCTTCACGCTCAACGGCGAGCGCGTCTCGGTGGACGCCGAGGACGACGTGCGCCTGCTCTGGGTGATCCGCGACCTGCTCGGCGTCACCGGCCCGAAGTACGGCTGCGGCATCAACGTCTGCAAGGCCTGCACGTCACACATCAACGGCAAGGCCTTCAACCCGTGCTCGGTGCCGGTCCGCGACATCTCCTCGGACGACGAGATCACCACGATCGAGGGGCTGGCCGACGGGGACGACCTGCACCCGGTGCAGCAGGCCTGGATCGAGCACGACGTGCCGCAGTGCGGCTTCTGCCAGCCCGGCCAGATCATGGCCGCCGCGGCGCTGGTCCGGCGGTGCCGGGACGAGGGCCGCGACGTCGACGACGAGGCGATCGAGGAGATCCGCAACATCTGCCGTTGCGGCACCTACAACCGCATCCGCGAGGCCATCAAGGCCGCTGCGGAAGAGATGTGAGGACGCGATGAGGAAGCGACTCCTGGGCGCCGTGCTGCTGGGCGGCGCGGTCCTGCCGGTCGCAGGGGCGGGCGGGGCATCGGCGAGCGAACGGCCGAGCGACCTCGAGCAGGCCGCGAGCGCAGGCTCGGCAACCGTGGCGGACGCGGGCGCCTCGTTCCTCGACGCCGCCGACGGGCCGGAGCCGGAGGGGGCCGACGGGCTGGGAACCGAGTTTCCGCAGTTCGACCCGCGGTTCGTGGAGGGGCCGGCCGGCGGCCTGCTCGACGATCCCTTCGGCTGACGGGCGCGCCGCGCAGCCCTGTAGTAACCTGAAAAATGGCTATCAACGGTTACTCGGGGCGGGCGGGTGCTTGCTCCGCCCCGTCGGAGGGTTTCGACGATGAGCACGGGTAGTCGCAGTGAGGCACGAGCGGGCGTACTCGAGGCCCGGGAACTGCGCGCGGAGACCTGGGACGACTTC
Organism: Pseudonocardia hierapolitana; assembly: GCF_007994075.1. Taxonomy (NCBI): domain Bacteria; kingdom Bacillati; phylum Actinomycetota; class Actinomycetes; order Pseudonocardiales; family Pseudonocardiaceae; genus Pseudonocardia; species Pseudonocardia hierapolitana. Next base: position 7,128,788 of record NZ_VIWU01000001.1, read on the forward strand.
GAGCAGGTGCTCGGCTCGAACGGAGGCGCCCGCGGCTGTTGGTGCATGCACTGGCGGCTGTCGATCGCCGAGTGGACCGAGGGCAAGGGCCAGGGGAACAGGCGTGCGATGCGGAAGCTGGCCTCGCGCGAACCGGCTCCCGGCGTGCTCGTGTACGCGGGAGACGAGCCCGTGGCCTGGTGTTCCCTCGGTCCGCGCACCTCGTTCCCCAGGCTGGAGCGCTCTCCCATGCTGGCGCCGATCGACGACGCGCCGGTCTGCGCCATCACCTGCGTCTTCGTCCACCGGCAGCACCGCGGGTCGGGCCTGCTCGCCGCCGTCCTCGATGCGGTCTGCGACTACGCGGCGAGCCGCGGCTACCCGATCGTCGAGGGCTATCCCGTCGAACCCCGCCCGGGGAAGCGCGCGGGTGCCGACACCGCCATGACCGGCATCGCCACCGGCTTCCTCGAGGCGGGCTTCACGGAGGTGGCCCGGCCGCGCCGCGACCGCCCGATCATGCGTCGCTCGCTGACCTGAGCCGAACCGACCGGAGCCCGCCCGGCGGGATCATGTCGTCGGCGCAGCCACCTGACGATGGCGGCTGGCCTTCTCCCGGTTTCCGCAGGTGCTCATGCTGCACCAACGCCGGCGTCCGCCTCGGGACGAGTCCAGGAACAGCCAGCCGCACCGGCCACACGCCCGAACCCGGTCGGCGGGCAGCGTGAACAACGCGTGCACCGCCAACAGTGCCAACGCCGTCGCGATCGCTCCCGGGGCGTCCCAGTCGGCGGCCAGGTGCTCCATGTCGGTGTCGATGCTTCGGAGATGGCCCGCGCGGACGCCCGCTCCGCCCCGCTCCAGGAGCGCGCCCACGGCGGCGGTCGGGACGGGCCGTCCGCGTGAGACGGCGTCGAAGACCGCCCGAGCGTGCTCGCGGACGGACCGGACCTCCTCGGTCAGGTCCGCTGCCGCCGCATCGTCCAGTGCGGGCGCGCTCTGGAAGAGCCCGATCGACTCGCACCAGCTGAGCACGTCCGATGGCGTCCTCAGCAGTTCGTTGTCCGGGACGGGGTGTGCGCGGTCGAACACCGTGTTCGTGAGGTCCAGCACCGGATGACCACCGATGAAGTGCGCGTCCTGCCACGGTGCCCGCGCTCGTGGTTCGTGGCGACTAACCATTGAACGCACTGTATCCGGTTTGGGCGGCAGGGCGTCGAGCGCTACGAGGCGTCGGCCTCCTCGCACGACCCGTGCCATCCACCCGATGCTCGGGCGTCACGAAATGCCCGGCGGGCTCAGGCGACGGCCGCGTACGCGCCACGGACGTGCGCGGCCAGCGGGCCCATGACGTGCGCCGCATCGCGGCTCACGCCGCGCAGGGTGTTGGAGGAGAAGGAGCGTTGCAGCTCGAGTCCGGTGTAGGCGAGGCCGGGGCGGGTGGTGGAGATGCCGCCGACGTGCCTGGGGGCGCCGTGTTCGAGTGCGCCGAGCGGCTGGAGGTAGTCCAGGGCGGGGCGGTAGCCGGTGGCGAAGATGACCGCGTCGACCTGCTCGCGCGTCCCGTCCGTCCATTCCACCGTTCCGGAGCCGAAGGCGGTGAACATCGGTCGGCGATCCAGGAGCCCGTCGGCCATGGCCTTGCCGTATTTGCCGGGGTCGAGCACCAGGGTGGCGGTGAGCAGTGGGGCGAGCCACTCCAGGGGCAGGTCGTCGAAGCCCGCGGTGAGCCGGTGGTGGATGTCGCGCCCGTCGGGCCGCTGATCCACGAACTGCAGCGGGTGGCGGGAGGCGACGGTCGTGGTGGCGACCTCGGCGAGGTCGTAGGCGATCTGGACGGCCGAGTTGCCGCCGCCCACCACGACCACGCGCTGCCCGGCGAACGGCTCGGGTGAGCGGTACTCGGCGGCGTGCAGGATCCGGCCCGGGAAGTGCTCCTGTCCGGGCAGCGACGGCCGGTAGGGGTTGTTGAACGAGCCCGTCGCCGCGACCAGGCCGGTCGCCTCGATCTCGTCACCCGCGGCGGTCTCGATGCGGAAACCGCCGGCCTGGGCGTGCACGGCGGTCACCCGCACCGATGTGCGGATCTCCGCGCCGATCCGGTCCGCGAACGTGGTCAGGTACCCGCTGACCTCGTCGCGGGTGGGGTAGTGGTCCAGGTCACCCGGGAACGGTGCGTCGGGCATGCCGCTGAACCTGGCAGGGGAGAACAGCCGCAGGCTGTCGTAGTAGTCGGGCCACGAGCCGGTCGGGCGCTCTCGCGCCTCCAGGACCAGGGGCTCCAGCCCGTGCAGCTGTGCCTGCTGGGCCGCGGCCAGGCCCGACTGGCCGGCACCGATGATCACCAACGGGTGAGAGATCTGAACCATGACCGAATCATATCGTCATTTTGCGAGGTGACGATACGACTGCTCTGGGAGACTGGACGTGTGAGCATCGATGGCAGCCGGGATGAGGTGTCCAGCCCGCCGCAGGCCGGCGCGGCCGATCGGCTGCCGGTCGAGCTGAAGACGTCGACCCGGGAGTTCCTGAAGGCGCTGACCAGTCCGACCCGGCAAAGGATCATGCTGCTGTTCGCCCGCGGCGCGGAGCTGTCCGTGGGTGAGGTCGCGGAGCAGATCGGCATCGGTCAGTCGACCGCGTCCGAGCAGCTGTCGATCCTGCGTCGTGCAGGCATCGTGACCTCGCGCCGCGAGGGCAAGGTCGTGTTGTACCGGTCGGACCGCGACGGTGCTCTCGAGGTTCTCGCCGACCTGCAGGCGTACCTGCAGACGTGCTGCTAGTGCGGGGAGTTGTAGCACTCGTCAGGCGTCGTCGGTGCGGCGGCGCTCCATGAAGACGGTGTCGCGCCAGACGCCGTGGTGGCGGGCGATCCGTTCACGCACGCCCAGAGTGCGGAAGCCGGCGGAGTGGTGCAGGGCGATGCTCGCCCGGTTCTCGGGGAAGATCGAGCTCTGCAGGGTCCACATGCCGGAGTCGTCGGCGGCCGTGACCTGGCGGTGGATCAACGCCTTGCCGACACCGCGCCCTCGGTGACCCTCGCCCACGTAGACGGACGACTCGGCGACCCCGACGTAGGCGGGCCGGTCCGACGCCGCCTTCAACGCGGCCCAGCCGACGACCCGGCCCTCGATCTCCGCCACCCAGCGGTGGTCGGGCAGCCAGGCCCGGTCCAGTGTGCGACGGTCCGGCACCTCGGTCTCGAAGGTGGCGTCGCCGGTGGCGATGCCCTCGGCGTAGATCCGCCGGACGTCCGGCCAGTCGGCCGGTTCGAGCATGCGCACGGTGACGTCGGCCGGCAGGTCCTCCGGGCAGCACGGCCGCGGCCCGAGCATCCCCATCACCGCGTCGGCGGCGTGCGGCAGGCCGGTGCAGCACGCCGGGTTCACCGACACCAGGGTCGACGTGCCCTCCTTGCGGAGCCGCACGAACCCGACGTCGGCCAGCTTGCGCAGGTGGTGCGAACAGGTCGACTGGCTGACCCCCAGCTGCTCCGTGAGGATCCCCACCGTCACCTCGCGGCCTGCGACGGCGACCGCGTGCAGCAGCCGCACCCGCATCGGCTCGGCGAGGCAGGCGAACCACTCGGCGTACGTGGCCGCGTCATCCGCGCTGAGCTGTTCCGGCTGCCGCGGCGACACGTCGATCAGGGGTAGGGACACGCTCATGGCAGCAAGTATCGACGACGGTCGATGGTTGCGTCAATCGAGAGTCGTCGATACAGTGCTGCGCTATGGATCGACCGCGATCGATGGAGGAGCGATGAGTGCGTCGAGCAAGGGTGAGCTGCCGGTCGTCGTCATCGGAGCCGGTCCCGCCGGGCTCGCCGCCGCTGCGCATCTCGCCGGACGCGGCCTGACCCCGCTGGTGCTGGAAGCGGGGCCGGCGGCGGGGGCGGCGGTGCGCGAGTGGCACCACGTGCGGCTGTTCTCCCGGTGGGGAGAGCTCGTCGACGTCGCGGCGGAGAAGCTGCTCGCGCCGACCGGATGGCAGGCGCCGGACCCGGACGCCTACCCGACCGGAGAAGAGTGGGTGCAGCAGTATCTGCAGCCGCTGGCCGACGTGCTCGGCGACCGGGTCCGCTTCGGAGCCCGCGTGGTCGGGGTCGCCCGGCGAGGATGGGACCGCGTGGTCGACGTCGCCCGCGGGACCGAGCCGTTGACGGTGCGGGTGCGGTCCGCCGCCGGGGAGGAGCGGGTCACCGCTCGGGCGGTGATCGACGCCTCCGGCACGTGGACGCTGCCGAACCCGCTGGGTGGCGACGGGCTGCCCGCGCTGGGCGAGGACGCCGCCGCGGACCGGATCCGGTACCGCGTTCCGGACCTGACCGACGCGGCCGAGCGCGCCCGCTACGCGGGGAAGCGGATCGTCGTCGCCGGGAGCGGACACTCGGCCCTGACCGCGCTGGTGGCGTTCGCCGAGCTGGCGGAGGACCACGCCGACACCCACGTGCAGTGGCTGTTGCGCCGCGGCGAGATCGGCAACACGTTCGGCGGCGGGGAGGCCGACCAGCTGCCCGCCCGCGGCGCACTGGGCCGGCGGGCCGCACGCGCCGTGGCCGCGGGGCACGTCACGACCGTCACCGGGTTCCGCACCAGCGCCGTGCACCGCGCCGAGGACGAGCGGCTGACGTTGGAGTCGTTCGACGGCGCCACCGTCGGCCCGGTGGACGAGGTCGTCGTGCTCACCGGGTTCCGCCCGGACCTGAGCATCCTGGGCGAGGTCCGGCTCGATCTCGACCCGGTCCTGCAGGCGCCACGCGCGCTGGCGCCGCTGATCGACCCGAACGTGCACTCCTGCGGCACCGTGTACCCGCACGGCGCGGTCGAGCTGGCCCAGCCCGAACCCGACGTCTACCTCGTGGGCATGAAGAGCTACGGCCGTGCCCCCACGTTCCTGTCCCTGACCGGCTACGAGCAGGTCCGATCGGTCGTCGCCGCGATCGCGGGGGACCGCGAGTCGGCCGAGCGGGTCGAGCTCGTGCTGCCCGAGACCGGCGTCTGCGGCGGCGGCGGGCTCGTCGATCAGCCCGAGGACGACCTCGTCGAGGCCGCCGGTGGATGCTGCGGTCCGGCTGCACCGGTGGCGCTGTCGATCGGAGCGCCGGCCGGCCGCTGACGACCGCTCCCGGATCATGCGACCCCCTCGAACGGGCATGACGGAGCCCACGCCCCTCACCGAGTTCGGGCTCCGTCGCGTGCTCGTCGTCCTGTGCGTCACCCAGATCACCAGCTGGGGCGTGCTCTACTACGCCTTCCCGGTGCTCGCGCCGAGCATCGCGGCCGACACCGGCTGGTCGATCAGCGCGGTCACCGCCGGGTTCTCCACGGGCCTGGTCGTGGCCGCGGTGGCCGGTATCCCGGCCGGGCGGTGGCTCGACCGGTGGGGCCCGCGCCCGGTCATGACGACCGGCTCCGTGCTCGGCGTCCCGGCCGTGGTCGGGATCGCGTCGGCGCCGACGCTGGGCTGGTACTTCGCGGCATGGATCCTGGCCGGGATCGCGATGGCCGGCGTGCTGTACCAGCCGGCCTTCGCCGCATTGACCCGGTGGTGGGGGCCGCGCCGGGTCACCGCGCTCACCGCGCTCACGCTGCTCGCCGGCCTGGCCAGCACGATCTTCGCGCCCATCACCGCCGCTCTCGTCGAGAACGGCGACTGGCGACGGACCTACCTGGCCCTGGCCGTCGTGCTCGCCGTCGTCACGATCCCGGCCCACTTCTTCGGGTTGCGCGGCCGGTGGCCCGCACCCGAGCCGGCCACCGAGGTGCACCGGAACCCGGAGGCGATTGCGCGCAGTCGCCCGTTCGTCCTGCTGGTGATCGCGGTCGCGCTCGCGACGTTCAGCGCGTTCGCCGTCGTGGTGAACCAGGTGCCACTGCTGATCGAACGCGGCCTCTCCGCCACGACGGCGGCGTGGGCCCTCGGCCTCGGCGGGCTGGGTCAGGTGCTCGGACGGCTCGGCTACGGCCGCCTCAGCCGCGCCACCAGCGTCCGGGCACGCGGGGTGCTCATCCTCGCGCTCGGCGCGATCACCACCGCGCTGCTCGCGGTGCTCCCCGGACCGGCCGTGCTGCTCATCGCCGTCGCCATGCTCGCCGGCGCCGCTCGGGGCGTGTTCACGCTGCTGCAGGCCACCGCGATCAGCGACCGGTGGGGGTCGACGCACTACGGCAGGCTCGGCGGCATCCTCACGGCACCGGCGATGCTCGCCACCGCACTCGCGCCCTGGGCAGGCGCTGCTCTCGCCGAGGCCCTCGGCGGCTATCCCGCGGTCTTCGTCGTCCTCGCCGTCATCGCGGCGGTCGCCGCCGCCCTGGCCGTGGGCACCATCCCGGCCACCCGCGGCAAGCCGGCCGACGCGCCGTGAGAACCGCGTAGTCATCCGAGGCCACCGTGAACCTCCTGATCTTCCTCGGGATCCCGCTGGTCGCCGGCTACCTCTCGCGCCGCCTGGGCGAGCGGGACAAGGGCTGTGAGTGGTACGAGAGCCGGTACCTGCCGGTGGTGGGTCCCTTCGCCCTCTACGGCCTGCTGTTCACGATCGTGATCCTCTTCGCGCTGCAGGGCGACGCGATCATCGGCCGGCCGCTCGACGTCGTCCGCATCGCGCCGCCGCTGGTCGCCCACTTCGCGATCATGTGGGCCGGTTCCCACGCCCTCGACAAGGCCATCGGACTGGGCTACGAGCGCACCACCACGCCGGCGTTCACCGCCGCCGGCGACAACTTCGAGCTCGCCATCGCCGTCGCCATCGCCACCTTCGGCGTCACCAGCGGGCAGGCTCTCGCCGGGGTCGTCGGCCCGCTCATCGAGGTCCCCGTCCTCGTCGCCCTCGTCTACGTCTCCCTCGCCGCCCGCCGCCGCTGGACCGCCACCAACCAGGAGTCCCGATGACCGACAAGCCATCCGTCCTGTTCGTCTGCGTCCACAACGCCGGGCGCTCCCAGATGGCCGCGGCTCTGCTCGCCCACCACGCCCACGGCGCCGTCGAGGTCCGATCCGCCGGCTCCGAACCCACGCCTTCAGCGATGTTCGGGTGCGTCCCCCGCCACTGAGGGTCGATCGGTCGGGTGCATCCGGCCCCCCGGTCGGGCGACTCGACCCGCGAGTCGCCTTGCCGGCCGGTGACGATGCTGTGGTGGGGGACGGGCGGCGTGGCGGGAGACGGGCGGGCGAGTTGCTCCTCCTCGCCGCGGCGCTCGGCCTGGTGCTCGCGCTGCTGGCCGGCCGGGACATCCCGGAGTCTGCGGCCGAGGCCGCCGCGACCGAACCCGTCCCGGTGCAGGCGGCCGGTCCCGTCGACGTGCAGGTGGAGCGCGCGGCCGCGCGGCTCGCCGCCTGGATGCGGCCCCTCGCGCCGGGCGAGCGGCCGCCGCAGTTCGTGCTGTTCTCCTTCGACGGCGCCGGGTCGCACCGGCACTGGCAGCGGGTGCTCGCCCTCGCCGGGGCGTCGGAGGCCCGGATCACCGGCTTCCTGTCCGGCGTCTACCTCGTTCCGGACGGGGAGCGACGCCGCTACCGGCCGCCCGGGCGGTCTCCGGGGACGTCCGCGGTCGGGTTCGGCGGTTCCCAGGCCGAGGTGGACACGCTGATCGGGGACCTCATGGAGGCCCGCAGGCGCGGCCACGAGATCGGCACGCACTACAACGGTCACTTCTGCGAGGGCGACGAGCCCAGCGTCGGGCGGTGGACGACCGCGATGTGGGACGCGGAGCTCGACCAGTTCTTCGCGTTCGTCGAGGCCGCCCGCGGGCGGGGGCTCGACCTCGGCCCCGGTGCCGTGAAGGGCGGACGCACCCCGTGCCTGGAGGGACGGTGGTCGCAGGCCTACCCCGCGATGCGCGCGCTCGGGTTCACCTACGACACGAGCCGCCCGACCGACGGCATCGGCTGGCCCACCGACGAGAACGGGATCCGCGAGTTCTGGATGCCCTCGGTGCGGGTGCCCGACCTGGGCCGGCAGGTGCTGCTCATGGACTACAACCTGTGGATGGCCGTGAACGGCGGCCGGGACGAGCCGGAGCGGGCGGCGGAGTTCAGCGACACGGTGCTCGGTGCCTACCGCGCCGCCCACGCGGCGGCGGCGAGCGGCAACAGGGCCCCGCTCGTGATCGGCAGCCACTTCAACCGCTGGTCGGGCGGCGGGTTCTTCGACGCGGTGGAACGGTTCATGGCGGAGGTGTGCCTGCGGCCCGAGACGGTCTGCGCCACGCACTCGGACGTGAACGCCTGGATGGACCTGCAGGATCCCGAGGTGCTCGACGGGTGGCGGTCGATGCCCCCCGCCCACGTGTCCGAGCCGTGATCACCCCGATGTGACGGCATGCGGTCCGACGGCGCCGCGCATCGCGTCGACGAACGCGGCGATGGCCGGGTTTTCGCCTGCGCCGCGCCGGTGGGCGGCCATGGTGCGCCGGTGCATGGGCAGCGGGGTGAGGACGACGTCCGGGTCCGGGGCGGAGACGCCCAGCTCAGGGACGAGCGCGACCCCGCCGCCGATCGCGACCAGCGCCAGTACCGCGGGGAAGTCGTCGACGACGTGGCGCGCCTCCGGCGTGAACCCGGCTGCCTCGCAGGCCCGGACGATCATGGTCCCGCAGCGCGTGTCGGTCGGTGCGACGATCCACGGCGCGGCCCGCCAGCGGCGCAGCGGGTGCTCCTCGCCGGGCAGCGGGCCGAGCGTGCGCGGCGCCGCGAGGAACATCGCCTCCTCGAACAGGGCGACCGTCTCGATGCCGGGTTCGACGGGCACCGGCACGAAGTCGTAGTCGTGCACGAGTGCGACGTCGACCTCGCCCGCGCGCAGCGCCCCCGCGACGGCGGCCGGGTCGAGCTCGCGCAGCCGCGGCTCGAGCGCGGGGTGCGCCGTCGCGAGGGTGGCGAGCGCGGCAGGCACCACGGCGCGCGCCGCCGACGGGAACGCGCCGATCCGCAGTGGGCCCGCCGGGCCGACCCGGCCGGCCGCCAGATCGGCCTCGGCCCGTTCGAGGCGCTCGAGCACCGCCTCGGCGTGCGCCACCAGTCCGTGGGCGGCCGGGGTGAGCTCCACCCGTCGCCCGGTGCGGGCGAGCAGGGGAGTGCCCGCCTCCCGTTCCAGCGCGCTGAGCTGCTGGGACACCGCCGAGGGCGTGTAGGCGAGCGCCTCGGCGACGGCGGCGATCGTGCCGCGGTGGGCGAGCTCGCGGAGCAACCGCAGGCGCCGCACGTCGAGCATCAGCACAGCTTACGGACAGCAGCAGAAACATGAACTGGATCTGGTGCTCACGGCGGTGAACGCTCGGCCCATGGAGCTCTCGGGGGTCTACGTCCCGCTGGTCACGCCGTTCACGCCCGACGGGGAGGTGGACCTGGGTGCGCTGCACCGGCTGGCTCACGAGGTCGTGGCGGCGGGTGCGGCCGGGATCGTCGCGCTCGGCACGACCGGCGAGCCCGCCGCGCTCGAGGACGCCGAACGTCGGGCCGTGCTCGACGTGTGCGCCGCGGTGCGCCGCGACACCGGCACCACCCTGGTGGTCGGTGCCGGCGCGAGCGGCACGCGGCGCGGTGCCGCCGAACTGGCCGCGCTCGCCGCATGGCCCGAGATCGACGCAGCGCTCGTTGCGGTGCCTGCGTTCGTACGGCCCACCGAGGCGGGCGTGGTGGCACACATGGCGGAGCTGGCCGCGCGCAGCCCGGTGCCGGTGCTCGTCTACCACGTCCCGCACCGGACGGCCCGGCCCCTGTGCGGCGCCACCCTGCGTGAGCTGGCCGCCCTGCCCGGAGTCGTGGGCGTGAAGCACGCCGTACCGGCGCTGGACGCCGACGCCGTGACGCTGCTCGCCGACCCGCCGCCCGGGTTCGCCGTGCTCGCGGGCGACGACGTCATGGCCGCGCCCCTGCTGGCGCTCGGCGCGGCCGGCGGGATCCTCGCGTCGGCGCACGTGTGCACCGGGCGCTGGGCGGCGATGGTCGACGCGTGGCGGACAGGCGACGCGCCATGCGCCCGTGAATTGGGCGCCCCGCTCGCGCCGCTGGCGGGAGCCCTGTTCGCCGAGCCCAACCCGAGCGTGATCAAGGCCGTGCTGCACGCACGGGGCCGCATCGCCACGCCGGACGTGCGGCTGCCGCTGCTCCCGCCGGACGCGGCGGCGCTCGCGGTGGCGCTCGACCGGCTCGCGGACGCCGAACGCGTCCCCGCGGCCGCCTAGGATGATCGGCATGCAGATTGGCCTGGGAGCCCCGATCTCCGGGGCATGGGCCGGCCCGGAGAACCTCGCGCGGGTGGCCGAGGAGGCAGAGGGGCTCGGGTACGCGTCGCTGTGGACCCTGCAGCGGCTCCTCGTGGGCACCGATCAAGACCTGCACCCCGTCTACCACAGCGTGTTGGACCCGATCACGGCCCTTGCGTTCGCCGCAGCCCGGACCTCCCGGATCCGGCTGGGAATCGGAGTGATCAACCTGCCGTTCGTGCCGCCTGCCTACCTCGCGAAGCAGGCGGCCACCCTCGACGTGCTGTCGAACGGGCGGCTCGACCTCGGACTCGGTGTGGGTTGGTCACCCGCGGAGTTCACCGCGTCGGGCGCGTCGACCGCGCGGCGCGGCCCCCGAACCGTCGAGTACGTGCAGGTCCTGCACACGCTGTGGGCCGACGAGGTGAGCGGGTTCGACGGCGAGTTCTACACGGTGCCGCCCAGCCGGATGCTGCCCAAGCCCGTGCAGCGGCCCGGCCCGCCCGTGATCCTCGGCGGCGGCGTGCCCGCGGCGCTGCAGCGAGCCGGCCGGATCGCCGACGGCTGGATCAGCAGCAGTGGCGCCGACCTCACCCGGCTCGCGGGAGACATCGCGCTGGTCCGCGAGGGCGCGGAGGAGGCCGGGAAGGACGCGGGGGCGGTGCGGGTGATCGTCCGTGGCGTGGTGCGGGTCGGCGGGCCGGCCGACCGGCTCCTGTCGGGCTCCTACGACAAGATCCGCGAGGACGCGGCGTGGCTCGGTGAGCAGGGGGTCACGGAGCTGTTCTACGACCTGAACTACGACCGCGCGATCGGGAGCCCTGACGCCGATCCCGCCGCGGGCGTCGACCGGGCCCTGAAGATCATCCACGCGCTGCGTCCCTAGGAGCGCCCTGAACAACTCCGACCTACTGCGCGTCGCCCGGGCGGCGCCCTCGCCGCGTTGGACGATCGCACCGATACAACAGCGGTATCGGCCCGATCGTCCGCCTGCGATGGCACCACCTGGACCCCGCTCGCTACGGCCGGAGTTGATCAGGACCCTCCTAGCCGAGCCCGCGGACGAAGTCGGCCACGGCGGCCTCGACCTCCGCCGGCCGCTCCAGGTGCGGCGCGTGCCCGCTCTCCAGCACGTGGAGCGTCACCGGGCCGGCGGCGCGGTCGCGCACGGCCTCCACGTGCACCACCGTGCCGTACGGGTCGGCGGTGCCCTGCATGCCCAGCACCGGGCACGTGATGCCCGCCAGCTCCGGGCGGATGTCCCAGTCCCGGAAGGCGTCGTCGAGCCAGCCGTCGTTCCAGTTCCAGAACGTGACGTCGGGGTCGCGGTGGTAGCGGGCCATCCGCGCGCGCAGGTCACCCTCGACGTAGTCGCGGCGCGCCTGCTCGATGCCGCGCAGCCCTGCCTCCTCGACGAACACGTGCGGCGCGATGACCACGACCCCCTCCACCTCGGCCGTACCCGCGTGCAGCAGGGCGATCGAGCCCCCGTCGCTGTGCCCGACGAGCACGACCCGGTCCAGGCCGAGCGCCGCGCGTACCTCCGGGACGACCTCGGCCGCCTCGTCGTGCATGTACCGCGGCGTCCGCTTGCCGGTCGGGAGGTCGGAGCCGCCGTGGCCGAGCCGGGAGAACGCGACCGCGCGGCGGCCGGTGGCGGCGGCGAGCCGGTGGTGGAACCGCCGCCACAGCCGGACCGATCCGAGGCCCTCGTGCAGGAGGAGCAGCGGGGCGAGTGCGGGATCGCCGGGCACGTCGTCGTACTCGACGCGCCCGCCGGGCACGTCGACGAGCGGAAGGTCCACGCCCGGAGCCTGCCTGCCGCTAGGCCGGCCCGTCCAGCCGGGTGGCGAGGCGTTTCGGCGCCACCTGGCGGTAGGCGTCGGTGACGATCTCCTCGATCTCGGTCCAGTCCACGTCCGGCACGTCGAGGTACACGCCGAGCCAGCCGCGGACGCCGACGTAGGGCGGGCGGAAGAACCGCGACGGGTCGGTGGCCACGAGTTCCTCCTGCACGCCCGGCGGGGCCGCGCACCAGAACGCGAGGCGGTCGTCGTGGTGGTGGTCGGCGAACATCACGAAGGTCTTGCGCACGAACCAGGTCGGCTCGCCGTGGCTCAGCTTCTCCGTGACCTCGGGCAACCCCGTGCAGATGGCGCGGAGCCGCTCCAGCGGCGTCACCCCGGGACCGCCCGCAGCACCGAGTAGCCCGACCCGCCCGCCGGGGTGACGTCGGTGAGCCGCAGCCCCGCCGCGGTGAGCAGGTCCGCGAACTCCGCCTCGGTGCGCTCCCGTCCGCCCGTGCAGACGAGCATGTTGAGATCGCTCATCAGGAGCATGCGCTGGTCGCCGAGCACCTGCGGATCCTCCCGGAGGATCGGCTCCACCAGCAACAGCACCCCATGAGCCGGCATCGCCTCCCGCACGCGGGAGAGGATCGCGACGCTGCGCTCGTCGTCCCAGTCGTGGATCACGCTCTTCACGACGTACGCGTCGGCGGCCGGGACCGCGGTGAAGAAGTCGCCGGTCACCACCGTGCAGCGCTCGGTCACCACCGGATCGCCCACCCCGGAGGGCGAGTCGAACAGGATCCCCTGCAGGTGGGGGTGCGCGTCGAGGAATGCGGCGAGCAGGGTGCCGTTGCCGCCGCCGATGTCGGCGAGGGTCGTGACGCCGGTCAGGTCGCATGCGGCGGCGATGCCGGGCGCGGCCATCCGCGTGCCCTCGGCCATCGCCTCGGTGAAGATCGCGTTCAGGTGCGGGTCGTCGGCCATGTACGCGAATGCCGGCCTGCCGGTGACCTTCTCGAACGCCACGTCCCCCGTCCGGACGCTCCACTCCAGCTCGCCCCACGCCCGCCAGACCGCGTCGCCGCAGAACAGCTGCGCCAGGTTGCCGATCGAGCCGGGGAGCCCGGTGCGCAGCAGCTGCCCGCCGGGGGTGAGCGCGTAGGTCCCCTCAGCGGTCCGGTCCACCAGGTCCAACCCGATGGCCGCGCGCAGCAGCCTGAGCAGTGCGCCCGGGTGCGCGCCGGTGCGGGTGGCGAGTGCGTCGAGGGCGAGCGCGCCGTCGCCCAGCGCGTCCGGCACGCCGAGCCGGGCGAGGGTCTGCACCACCTGGGCCGGGAAGAACCCGAAGACCAGCCCGGCCACCCGTTCCCGTTCCGCCGCTGCGGTCACGGCTTCACCTGCGGCCGGTAGCTCCCGACGGACCAGATGTTGCCCTCCGGGTCGCGCACGGCGTACTCGCGCGAGCCGTAGGGCTGGTCCACCAGCTCCTGCACGACCTCGGCCCCCGCCGCGACGGCGCGGTCGTGGTGGGCGTCGACCGCCTCGGCGGAGTCGAGGGCGAGGTAGACGACCGCGCGGCCGGTGTCGAACGGGTCCGCCGTGCCGCGCCGGGTGCCGACCATGACCACGCCGTCGCCGAAGCTCAGCTCGGCGTGCCCGACGGTGCCGTCGTCGGCGGTGGAGAGGTGCTGCTCGACCAACCCGAGCGTGCCCGTGAGGTACGCGATCGCCGCCCGGGCGTCGTCGTAGCGGAGGGTCACGTAGATGCTCATGCACCAGACCGTAGGAACCGTCGCGGCCGACGGCTTGGACGAATGGGAACCGGTGCTCAGCTCCACTCGGCCAGGTACTCGCTGGGCGTGCACGCGGCGAGCGCGTGGAACTCGCGCACGAGGTGGGCGTGGTCGGCGTACCCGCATGCGGCGGCGACGTCGGAGATCGAGGCCGCCGTGACCGGCCGCGCCGAGATCTGCTGGGTGCCGTAGGCGCTGGTCGGGGCCAGCAGCCGGGCGGCGCGCTGGAACCGCAGAACCCGCGCGGCCGTCTTCGGGCCGAGGCCCACCTGGCCGCGGAAGCGGTTGAGCAGGTGGCGGCGGCTCCAGCCGGTGTCGGTGGCGAGCTCCTGCACCCCGACCCGACCCGCGCTGCGCACCAGCTGCCGCCACGCCCACGCGACCTCCGGGTCCGGCCGGGCGGCGGACGCGTCGAGGCGGCGCAGCAGCGCGTCGTCGAGCAGGGCGAAGCGGCGCGGCCAGTCCGGCGCATCGGCCAGGCGGGCGGGCAGGTCGGCCAGCTCGGGCACGTCGAGCTCGGTGAGCTGGGGCGCCACGTTGGTGAGCTCCGGCATCGGCCTGCCGAGCAGCGCGAAGACACCGAGCGGGCCCAGGTCGACCTGCACTCCGAGCTGGTGGCCGACGTACTCGGTCAGGACCGGACCGTCGTGCATGCCGGCCAGGAACGAGGCCGGGGCAGAGGGTCCCGCCGGGCCGTGCAGCCGGATCCGCGGGCCGAGGCTGATGATCAGGGTGCACGAGGCCACGGGCGCCTGCCGGCGCCGCACCGGCGTGCTGCTGTGCTCCCGGTAGCCCAGGTAGCGCACGACGTACCGGGCGAGCGCGGGGTGCGGCCGCCCCAGGGAGTACTCCCCGTCCACCCCGCCAGGATGGCACGTAGGGGCGGGACGGCGCCTGCCCCTACGCTGTGCCCGATCGCCACAGCCACATGCTGTTCGGCGAGCGCCGCCGCTTCAGCAGGCTCGACGCCACGCACCCGCCGCTGCACGAGCGGATCGTCGCCCTCGACCCGACCTTCCGCGAGGCCGACCTCGAGCGGCTGCGGGAACGCGGGCGCGACGAGCTCCCGCGCGAGCCGGCCGAGGACGTCGCTCAGGGCGCCGCCCCTCCGTCGGCGCGGGTCAGGCGTGATGCGCCGCCCGGTGGGCGGCCAGCACGTCGCGGCCGAAGTCGGACTCCGGGTCGCGCCACACCGCGTGGGCGTGGTTGGCGTGCTGCTGGGTGTTGTCCCACTCGATGAGCAGCCGTGGGCCCTGCAGCCGGTAGTAGTGCGGCTCGCCGGCAGCTGTGGAGCCGGCCCACGCGAAGTGCACGGCGCCGAGCGCGTCCGGGTCGTCGTAGCGGGGGAGCGGTGACACCGCGGCCGGGACGCGGTCGAGGTAGGTGGCGAGCAGCGCGCGCAGCACCTCGCGCTGCGTGGCGTCGAGCTCGGCGCCCGGCACGCCCTTCGGCTCGGCCATGATCGCGACGGCCTCCTGGTCGGCGCCGTGCAGGCCGGTCACGGGCGACGCCGGCTCGGCCGGTGTGCGCGGGCCGGGGCGCCACAGCCCGGTGCGCTGCACCCCGTTGTCGATCCTGGGGCTGTTGCCCCCCACGATGTCGTCGGGAGCGCGGGAGAGCAGCACGGCCCGGGCGGCGAGCTCGGGGTTCAGGGAGCGCACCAGCTCGCGGGCCAGGTCCTCGGGCGCCCCGAGGAGGCGCAGGCTCGCGCCGCCCAGCAGCGGCGACCCGGCCGGGTTGGCGCCGAGGAAACACGGCGTGGTGGCCACGACGCGCCCGTCCACGACGAGGTTGTGCAGCGACACGTGGTGACCGCCGAACCGCCATCCCCACGGCCGGGAACCGCCCGGTTCGCCGAAGACCCGCAGGAAGTACCTGCCCGGGTCGCGGCCCCGCTCCCACCCGAAGTCCACGCTGAAGCCCTCGTAGCGGTCGAGGACGTTCTCCAGGCCGAGCACGGTGGCCACGGTGGTGTACCCGGCCTCCGACAGGCCCGTGGAGAGCAGGCGCATGACGAGCCGGTGCTGCGCCGGGCGCTGCTGGTGGAAGGTGAGCCCGCCGTGGTCGGTGGGGGTGTAGAACCAGCGCGTGCGCTCGGACTCCGCAGCGTCATCGGCCTCGCCGCCCACCCCCGGCGCCGGGCCGACCGCCACCTCGCGCTGGGCCGGGTCGAGGGAGTCGAGCCATGCCGTGGCCGCCTCGGCCATCCGATCCGCCACTTCGCGACCGGCGTCGGTCACCGCCTGTGCCATGGGATGACCTTAACCGCCCGGCCCGAACCGTCTAGGCCGTGTCTCGCGGATCTTGACCGCGCTCTTCGAGCCCGGATCGTCCTGGCTGCGTTGTCGGCCCGACCGGGTATTCCGATAGAACGGCTCGGGCCTCCGCCTTGCCAGGAACGATCTGGATCTCGAAGCCCATCGCCCAAGATCCACGAAACACGGCCTAGACCGCCGGCATGGGCGGTCCGCCGAGCCCTCCCCGTGCCCGGCCCAGCCGGATCTCGCACCGCACGGCGGCCGGGTCCAGGCCGGTGAGGTCGACGATCAGCGACCGGGCCGCGTCCTCGGCGTCCGGCATCGCCTGGGCGGTGGTGGCTGCCTCGATCTCGGGCACGTAGAGCACGAGGTGCCGTTCCGAGAGCCAGGCCACCACCTCGAACGTCCGCTCGCCGGCGTGCGTGGCCACACCGACCACGGTAGTCGGCGAACGCGCTGCCGTCGTCATCCACAAGGAGTGACGGAGCAGTCCTCGTCGTCGCCGGGACGGTCCACCCCGGGGTCACCGAGTATCCCCGGTCGCTCGGGATCGTCGGGGCTGACGTCCGGCTCGTCCGGTGGCGGCGCCGGTGCCATACCCGGTGGTTCAGGGGGCGGGTCGGACGGCGGCGCGGGCGGGGGTGGCGGGTTCTCGTTCGGGCCCAGCGGCGACGGGGGCTCGCCGATGGGCCGCAACGGCGGGAAGTCCTCGACCGGGGAACCGGACAGGGCCTCGGACATGACCTTCTGCCACACGTCGCCGGGCAGGCTGCTGCCCTGGATCGGGCGGCCGCGAGCGGTGCGGATCGGCGAGTTCATGTCGGTGCCCATCCACACCGCGGTGGCGAGCGACGGCGTGAACCCGGCCATCCACGCGTCGTTGTTCTCGCCCTCGAACCGGGACTGGACGGTGCCGGTCTTCGCCGCCACGGGGCGCTGCCCCGGCAGGGCGAGACGGTCGTGCTCGGCGACCTCGAGCATCGCCTCGACCACGTTGCGCGCCACCCGCTCCGGGAAGCGGCGCTCGCCCTCGGTGGCGGCCTGGTAGAGCACCCGGTCGTCGGCGGTGACGACGGACGACACGAGGTGCGGCTGGCGCCATACCCCGCCGGCCGCGATCGTCGCGTACGCCGATGCCAGCTCGAGCGTCGACACCTCCTTGTTGCCGAGCGCGATGCCCTCGGTCGGGTCGTCGAGCGGCGCGGTGATGCCGGCGGCGCGGGCCGCGGCGGCGACGGCGTCGGGTCCGACCTCCTTGGCGAGGGTGTGGAAGACGACGTTGTTCGACACCGTCATGGCCTGCTTGAGGTCGCACTCGTCGCAGTCGGCGCCCTCCGCGTTGCGCAGGCCCGGAATCTCCCGCCCGTCGAAGACCTCGCCGAGGCCGACCGGCGGGTTGCGCAGCAGCCCCGCGAGCACGACGAACGGCTTGAACGTCGACCCGGCGAGCTTGCGCACCTGCGCGTAGTCCAGGCCCAGCCCGTTGTCGCCGCCGTAGTAGGCGAGCACGCCGCCGGTCCGCGGGTCGATCGCCACCACGGCGCTGCGCAGGTTCACCGGTTGCCCGTCCAGCGCGTCGTGGGCCGCCTCGACCACCTGCTGCTGCCGGCGCGGGTCCACCGTCGTCGTGATCCGCAGGCCCTCCTGGGCGACGTCCTGCTCGGTGAACCCGAGGTCCTCGAGCTCCGCGGTGACGGCGCTGACGATGTGGCCGCGGCTGTCGGTCGGCACGCCGCGGGCGAGGGCGCGGCGCGCGTCCGTCCGCGGGAAGTGCGCGGCGGCGCGGTCGGCCGGGGTGAGCCAGCCCTGCGAGACCATCCCGTCGAGCACGAAGCTCCACCGCTCGACGGCCCGGTCCGGGCTGACCGCGGGGTCCCACCGGGACGGCGACTGGATCAGGCCGGCGAGCAGCGCACCCTCGGTCGCCGTGAGGTCCTGGACGTTCTTGTCGAAGTAGGACTGGGCGGCGGACTGGATGCCGTAGGCGCCGCGGCCGAAGTAGATCGTGTTCAGGTAGTCGGCGAGGATCTCGTCCTTCGTCCGCTCCTGGGAGATCTTGACCGCGAGGATGACCTCCTTGTACTTCCGCCACAGCGTCTGCTCGTCGCCGACGAGCGCCTTCTTGACGAACTGCTGGGTGATCGTGGACCCGCCGCCCTCGCCGCCGCGCAGCTGGTTCCAGGCCGCCCGCATGATGCCGGTGAGGTCGAAGCCGGGGTTGGAGTAGAACGAGCGGTCCTCCGCGGCGAGCACCGCGTGCCGCACGTGCAGCGGCACCTGGTCGATCGGGACCTTGGTCCGGTTGCCCTCCTCGGGCACGAGGCGGGTGAGCGGGCTCCCGTCGGCGAACGAGACCACCGTGACCTGGTTGTTCACCGCCTCGTCCGGATTGGGGACCGAGAAGGCCAGGTAGCCGGCCGTGAAGGCGAGGACCGGCCCCAGCACGGCCGCGGCCGCGACGCCGAGCAGCGCGCGCCGCAGGAGCCGCACGCGCCGGGCGTGCCGCTGCTGCTGCGGGGACTGCCGGCGGGCGCGGGCGGGAGCCCCGACGGCAGGCAGCTCGTCGGTGGCCTCCGGTGCGCGGTGGCGGGCGGTGTCCTCGCCCGCCCGGGCCGGCGCCTGCCCCGCCGATCCGTTCCGCTGGGCCCGGTTCCGCTGTGGCTTCGGCGGCTGCCACCAGGCGACGCCCGACGGATGGGCATCCCGCCGCGACCGTTGGGTCGGCAGCCCCGCACCCCGCACCCCGGCTCCCGTGGAGCGGGTGGAGTGCCTCGGGTGGGCTCCGTGCACGCGTCCCCACCTCCCTGACCAGCACCCCCCGCCCCGGGTGCGGGGAGGACGTGGGGTCCAACGGGAGCTGCCGTGCGGGCGGTGTGGCGAAGGACGCGACATCACCCGATGGGCGTGCGCAGTGTGATCACGACCGGGTTCGAGGGCCCTATCCGTGCACGCTGCGTGAGCGGCCGTCCGTCGGACGGCCGCGTGCACGTCGCCGTCGGGATGCTCGGTGCGGCCGAGCCGGAGGTGGTGGTGCGCTTGGGCAGCGCCTGGCACCACGTGGTGCGGGAGGTCCCCGACCCTGCGCCTCCCGCGGCGCTGCCGCCCGGGCCTCGGGTGCCGTGACGCTCGTGGGAGGGCGGGAGGACGAGGAGGTGGCCGGTCGGCGCAGTGGCGGTGCCGCCGAGCGGGTGGACCACCATTGCTCCACTGCGCAGCGGGATGCTGCGGGGATGCTCCCCGCTCCCCGCGACCCCCACGCGCCCGAGGCGGTGCCCCCCGACCCGCCTCCGGCTCCGCCACCCGAGCCACCGCTCGCCCCCCAGCTCACCGGGCTCCTGCGGTCCGCGGGAGCGCAGGCCGTCCACGCCGTCGTCGGTGAGCACGGTGACGTGCTCGTCGAGGTCGGTCTCGCCGACGGCGACGACGTCCCCGCGCTCGTGCAGCTCGCCCGCGCCGCCAACGCCCTCGGCCGGGGACGCGGCGAGTGGGTGGAGGACCTCGTCGTGACCCTCGGCCGCACCGTGCACGTGCTCCGCGAGTGCGACGGGGTGGTGCTGCACGCGCGCCTCGATCCGGCCCGGGGGGACCTCGGCGCCGTTCGGCGCGGGCTCGCCGCCGACGGCGTGCGGCGTGCCGCCGCCGCGGCAGGACGTGCCGCAGCGTCCGGTGCGAGGGGGTCCGGCACGAGCGGGCCCAGCACGAGAGATGCCGAGGCGGCAGGGCCCGACGTGGCAGCGCTGGGCCCAGCAGGGCCCGACACCGCACGGCCGGGGTCAGCAGGCTTCGCCGGCGCCGGTCGGGGCGTGCAGGCAGGACGTCCGGGCCCGGCCCGCGACGGCGGTGCACGATCGGCAGGCGAGAGGTCCGGTCCCCGCCCCGCCGCGGTGCCGCCCGCCGGGCCGCGCCGCGCCGCCCACCCGCGTCCCGCGGCCGACGCATGGCCGTACTCCCTCCCGCAGCGGTCGACCGCAGCGCCGTCGACGCCCGCGCCGTCCGCTGCAGCGCCGTCGACGCCCGCGCCGTCCGCTGCAGCGCCGTCGACGCCCGCGCCGTCCACTCCCGCGCCGTCGACCGCAGCGCCGTCCACCCCCGCGCCCTCGCCGACCCGCCGTCACGCCGGCCCCCGACCGGCCGACGCGTCGGGCGCACACCGCCTGTCCGGTCCGGCCGGGCCGCCGCTCGCCGCGGTGCCCACGGCCCCGGCGATGCAGCCGGTCGTACCCCAGCCCCGCCCGGTTCCCCCGCGCCCGCTCGCGAGCACGCCCCCGCGGGACCGCCCCCAGCCGGTGCAGCAGCAGGTACAGCAGCCGGTGTCCCAGCCCGCGCCGCAGCCGGTGTCCCAGCCCGTGCCCCAGCCCGCGCCGCAGCCGGTGTCTCAGCCGGTGTCTCAGCCGGTGTCTCGGCCCTCGCAGCAGATCCCCCGGCAGATCCCCCGGCAGATCCCGCAGCAGCAGAACCCGCAGCCTTCGCCGCAGCCGCGACCGGAGCGGCTGCCGGAACCGCCGCCGGTGCCGCTGCCGCGGCACGCGCTGCGGTCCGGTCCGGACGGCAGGGACCCCGCGCTCGTCACGGTCGACGGCGGCCACCCGGCCACCCCTGCGGGGGCGCTCGCCGTGCTCGCGCTCCCGCCGGTGGCGACGCTGCCCCGGCGCAGGCGCGCCTCTCCCGCGGCGCCGGCTCCCTCCCGGCACGCGATCATGGTGCCCTCGGTGCTCCGGCAGCCGTGGGCCTCCGACGTCGGCACGATGCGGCGGATGCTCGCCGGGCTCCACCGGATGAGCTAGCTCCGGCTGTTGCCGCAAACCGCTCGCGGGCGCTGGCGAGTGCCCCACTAGCATCGACGGACCTCGGGTGGTCCGCGCCCGAGCCCGAAACCCGTGGAGGTCCCCCGTGTCCGCGCCCGCATCCCGCCCCGCGTCCGCCCCTGTCCGGGTGCCGGCCGGGACGACGGCCGGGGCCGCCGTACGGGAGGCGGGGTTGCCCACCACCGGGCCCACCGCGATCGTCGTCGTGCGGGATGCCGGTGGGCAGCTGCGCGACCTCGCCTGGGCGCCGGAGTCCGACGTGGAGGTCGAGGCGGTCGCCGCCGACACCGACGAGGGCCGCAGCGTCATCCGGCACTCGGCCGCGCACGTGCTCGCGCAGGCCGTGCAGCAGCTGCACCCCGAGGCCAAGCTCGGTATCGGCCCGCCCATCACCGACGGCTTCTACTACGACTTCGACGTCGAGAAGCCGTTCACCCCGGACGACCTGGGCAAGCTCGAGTCGGCCATGAAGAAGATCATCAAGGCCGGCCAGCGGTTCTCCCGCCGCCGCTTCGACTCGCGCGACGACGCCCGCAAGGAGCTCGCCGACGAGCCGTACAAGCTCGAGCTGATCGACCTCAAGGGTGCTCCCGGTGAGGACGTGGTGGAGGTCGACGCCACGGGCGAGCTCACCATCTACGACAACGTGCACGCGCACACCGGGGAGACGGTCTGGTCGGACCTGTGCCGCGGCCCGCACGTGCCCACCACCCGCTTCATCCCGGCGTTCAAGCTGATGCGCACCGCGGCGGCGTACTGGCGGGGCGACGAGAAGAACCCGCAGCTGCAGCGCATCTACGGCACCGCGTGGGAGAGCCAGGAGGCCCTCGACGCGCACCTCGAGCGGATCGCGGAGGCCGAGCGCCGCGACCACCGCCGCCTCGGCGCCGAGCTCGACCTGTTCTCCTTCCCCGACGAGATCGGCTCGGGCCTCGCGGTGTTCCACCCGAAGGGCGGGGTGATCCGCAGGGAGCTGGAGGACTATTCGCGCAAGCGCCACGAGGAGGCGGGCTACGAGTTCGTCAACACCCCGCACATCACCAAGGCGCAGCTGTTCGAGACCTCGGGGCACCTGTCCTGGTACCGCGAGGGCATGTACCCGGCGATGCACCTCGACGAGGAGCTGAACGCCGACGGCACCGTGCGCAAGCCCGGCCAGGACTACTACCTGAAGCCGATGAACTGCCCGATGCACAACCTGATCTTCCGGTCCCGCGGACGGTCCTACCGCGAGCTGCCGCTGCGGATGTTCGAGTTCGGCAGCGTGTACCGGTACGAGAAGTCGGGTGTGGTGCACGGGCTGACCCGTGTCCGCGGCATGACCCAGGACGACGCCCACATCTACTGCACCCAGGAGCAGATGCAGGGCGAGATCCGGTCGCTGCTGAAGTTCGTGCTCGACCTGCTGGCCGACTACGGCCTCGACGACTTCTACCTCGAGCTCTCGACGAGGGACCCGGAGAAGTCGATCGGTTCCGACGAGGACTGGGAGCGCGCCACGGACGCCCTGCGCGAGGCCGCCGAGGCCAGCGGGCTGGACCTGGTGCTCGACCCGGGCGGCGCCGCCTTCTACGCCCCGAAGATCAGCGTGCAGGTCAAGGACGCGATCGGGCGCAGCTGGCAGATGTCCACCATCCAGGTGGACCTCATGGAGCCGGGCCTGTTCGGCCTGGAGTACACCGCGGCCGACGGCTCCCGCCAGCAGCCGGTCATGATCCACCGCGCCCTGTTCGGCTCCATCGAGCGCTTCTTCGGGGTGCTCACCGAGCACTACGCGGGCGCGTTCCCGGCGTGGCTCGCGCCGGTGCAGGTGGTCGCCATCCCGGTCACCGACGAGCAGGTGCCCTACGTCGAGGACGTCGCCGCGCAGCTGCGCAGCAACGGCGTGCGCGTCGAGGTGGACGCGAGCGACGACCGGATGCAGAAGAAGATCCGCACCCACACGCTGCAGAAGGTGCCGTTCCTGCTGCTCGTCGGCGGGCGGGACGCCGAGGCGGGGGCGGTGAGCTTCCGGTTCCGCGACGGCAGCCAGCTCAACGGGATCCCGGCGGCGGACGCCGTCGCCACCGTCGTCGACTGGATCCGCAGCCGCACGAACGTCTCGCCGAACGCGGACGTCTTCGCCGCCGCTCCCTGAGGCGAACCTAGGATCGGCGCATGAGCGAGTCGGGCGAGCCGGCGTACGAGGCGCGCGACGGTGTCGGCACCCCCGACGGGTTCCGCAGGCTCTGGACCCCGCACCGGCTGGCCTACATCAAGGAGGCCGGTGCGGAGGGCTGCCCGTTCTGCCGCATCCCGAAGCTGTCCGACGAGGACGGGCTCGTCGTGGCCCGCGGCGATACGGTGTACGCGGTGCTGAACCTGCACCCGTACAACCCGGGGCACCTCATGGTGCTGCCCTACCGGCACGTGGCGGAGCTGGAGGATCTCGAGCCGGCCGAGGCGAGCGAGCTCATGACGTTCACCCAGGCCGCGGTGCGGGCCATGAAGAGGGTGGCGGCGCCGCACGCGTTCAATGTCGGTCTCAACCTGGGCACGGTCGCGGGCGGTTCGCTCGCCGAGCACTTGCACCAGCACGTCGTGCCGCGCTGGGGCGGTGACGCGAACTTCATCGCCGTGATCGGGCAGACGAAGGTGATCCCGCAGCTGCTGTCGGAGACCCGGTCACTGCTGGCGGAAGCGTGGCCGGTGCCCGGCGCGGCTGCGGACCGGCCATCGGGCGGGCGGCAGTAGGCTTGATTGCGGCCGGCGCACTAGGTAGAGGCGGGCGCCGGCCCGGCGACCAAGCAGGAGTCCATGCTCAACGTCTTCGCCCGCGTGCAGGTCAACCGCGTGACCGAGCCCGTAGGCCGCTGGCTGGTCGCGCGGGGCGTCGCGCCCGACGTCGTCACGGTGATCGGCACGGTCGGCTCGGTGGCCGCGGCGCTGTGGTTCCTCCCGCGGGACGAGCTGTTCGTCGGCGCCGTCGTGGTCACGCTGTTCGTGCTGCTCGACCTCGTCGACGGGGCCATGGCCCGCGCTCGCGGCTACAGCACGCCGTTCGGGGCCGTCCTCGACTCCACCTGTGACCGGATCGCCGACGGCGCCCTGTTCGCCGGCCTCACCTGGTGGTGCCTCGGCGCGGGCGAGGAGCGGGTGCTCGGCATCGCGGCGCTGCTGTGCCTCGTGTCGGGGCAGCTCGTGTCCTACATCAAGGCGCGGGCCGAGGGCGCGGGACTGTCGGCCGACGGCGGCCTCGTCGAGCGCGCCGAGCGGCTGATCGTCGCGCTCGTCGGCACGGGGCTGCACGGGCTCGGCGTGCCGTACGCGCTGCACGTCGCGCTGTGGCTGCTCGCGGCGGCCTCGGTGTGGACGGTCGGGCAGCGGATCGCGGCGGTGCACCGCAGCGCCCGTGACGCCGCGGCCGGCACGAACGCATCCGACACGACCCCGCCCGACCCGGCTCCGAACCCGTGAACGAGCGGCTGGCCGACATCCGGTACGCGCTGGCGTGGCGGGCGGCGCGGACCCTTCCGGCCGGTGTCACGGCGCGCGCGTTCCGGCTCGCGGCCGATCTCGCCGCCCGTTCCGGAGGTGGGCCTGCCGCAGGGCTGCGGCGCAACCTCGCGCGCGTGGTACCGGACGCCACGCCTGCCGAGCTGGACGCCCTGGTGCGGGAAGGGCTGCGCAGCTACGCCCGGTACTGGTGCGAGATGTTCCGCCTGCGGCCAGGTGACGCCCCGGCCGTGCACGCCTTGATGGAGCGCGGGATGAGCGGCACGGCGCCGTTCTACTCGGCACTCGAGGAGGGTCGCGGGGTGGTGTTCGCGGTGCCGCACAGCGGCAACTGGGACGCCGCGGGCGTCTGGGTGGTGGAGACGCTGCGCCGCCTCGGCCACGAGCCCGTGTTCACCACGATGGCGCAGCGGCTGCGCCCGGAGTCGCTCTACCGCCGGTTCCTGGCCTACCGCCAGGCCCTCGGGTTCGAGGTGGTGGCCGCGGAGGCGGGACTCACCGCCCACCGGGCACTCACCCGGCGGCTGCGGGCGGGCGGGGTGGTGTGCCTCGTCGCCGACCGGGACCTCGCCGGTTCGGGCATCGAGGTCTCGTTCTTCGGTGAGCCCGCGCGGTTCCCGGCCGGTCCCGCGCGGTTGGCGGCCCTCACGGGCGCGGTGCTGATGCCCGCCTACCCGCACTTCAGCGGGGGCGGCTGGGTGGTGCCGATCGCGGAGCCGGTGCCGGTGGACCGCACTCCGGGGTCGGTGGCGAAGGCCACGCAGGCGATCGCCGACGCGTTCGCCTGCCTCATCGTGCAGGCGCCGCAGGACTGGCACGCACTGCAGCCGTTGTGGACGGCCGACCGGGGAACCCCGTGAATCCCCCGGCCCGGTTGCGGGTGGGGATCGTCTGCCCGTACTCGCTGGACGTCCCCGGCGGCGTGCAGGCCCACGTCGTCGGGCTCGCAGCGGCGCTGGAGCGCCTCGGGCACACGGTGAGCGTGCTCGCGCCTGCCGCGGTGGGCACGCCGGTGCCCGGGTTCGTCACGACGGCCGGCCGATCGCTGGGAGTGCCCTACAACGGCTCGGTGGCACGGGTGGCGTTCGGCCCGCTGACGTACGCGCGGGCCCGGCGTTGGCTCGCCGAGCACACCTTCGACGTGCTGCACCTGCACGAGCCGACGACGGTCAGCATCTCGGTGCTGGCGTTGCTCGCTGCCGAGGGGCCGATCGTGGCGACGTTCCACACCGCCACCGAGCGCTCGCGCGCGCTCGCCGCGTTCGGCGGCGTGCTGCGCCCGCTCATGGAGAAGGTGACGGCGCGGATCGCGGTCTCTCCGCACGCCCGCCGCGTGCAGGTGGAGCACCTCGGCGGCGACGCGGTCGAGATCCCCAACGGCGTGGACGTCGAGGCGTTCGCGCACGGCCCGCTGCTGCCGGGCTACCCGCGGCCCGGGACGGTGGGCTTCGTCGGCCGCTTCGACGAGCCGCGCAAGGGCATGCCGGTGCTGCTGGAGGCCGTCCGCAGGCTCGCCCCGGACCGGCCGGACCTGCGGGTGCTGGTGGTCGGGCGCGGCGACCCGGCGGCCCTGCTCCGCCAGGCCGGGCCGGTGGCCGACCGGCTGGACGTCCTGGGCCCCGTCGACGACGCCGCGAAGGCGGCGGCGTTGCGCTCGGTCGAGGTGTTCTGCGCGCCGAACACGGGCGGGGAGAGCTTCGGCATCGTGCTCACCGAGGCGCTCGCGGCCGGGGCGCCGGTGCTGGCGAGCGACCTCGACGCATTCCGAGCCGTCCTCGGGGAGCCCGAGCCCGCAGGCGTCCTGTTCCCCGCCGGGAACGCGGGTGCGCTGGCCGAGTGGCTGGCGGCCCTCCTCGACGATCCGGGGCGGCGCGCGGCGCTCGCCGCCGCCGGGCGGGCGCGGGCGGCCGACTTCGCGTGGCCCGCGGTGGCCGCGGCGGTGGTGCGCGTCTACCGGGCGGCGATCGCGGCCGACCCGCGGCTGGTGCCGCCGCAGGGGGCCCGATGAGGCGCGCGGCCCGGACCTGCCCACCGCACACAGCCGCTAGGGGCGGCACACATGGGGGACGGTGTGCGCCGCCGCCACTCGATGTGTGCGGTCGCCCACCGGCCCTGCCGGGCGCCGGTCGGGAGCGGGGTCGATGAGCCTCCTGATCTGGCTGCTCGTCGCCGTCGTCGTGCTCGTGCTGGTGGGGCTCGCCACGCTCGTCGCCGCCCGGGTGCGGCGGCTGGACCGGCTGCACGTGCGCACCGACGCCGCCCGCGTCGGTCTCGAGTCGGCGTGCGAGCGCCGGGCCACCGCTGCCCTGGCCGCGGCGCAGGTGCTCGCGGCGGTACCCGCCGAGCGGGACCGTGCGGAGGGCCTGCGGGCGGCCGTCGCCGCGACGCGTGCCGCGGGCGTGAGCGGCGGCGACCGGGAGGGCGCGGAGAACGTGCTGGGCCGCGAGCTCGCCGCCGTGCCCCGGGGGGCGCTGCCGGGTGCCGTGCTCGAGGAGCTGGTGGACGCCGAGCAGCTGCTCGTGCTCGCCCGCCGGGTGCACAACGACGCCGTCCGCGACACCCGCGATCTGCGTTCGCGGCGGCTCGTGCGCTGGCTGCACCTGGCCGGGACCGCGCCGATGCCGGCGTACTTCGAGATCGCCGACCCCGACCCCGGTGTGACCACGGCCGCCCCCGTGCGCGGGCGGGTGGCACCTCCCGCCTGACGTACGATCGGGTGGATCGCCTGCAGCAGAACCGAGAGGTAGACCGCCGTGTCGTCCCCCGAGAAGGCCACCACCGGACCCACCCAGAACCAGTCGGTGTTGGGCACCGCACGCGTCAAGCGCGGGATGGCGGAGATGCTCAAGGGCGGCGTGATCATGGACGTGGTCACCCCGGAGCAGGCGAAGATCGCCGAGGACGCAGGCGCCGTGGCCGTCATGGCGCTCGAGCGGGTGCCCGCCGACATCCGCGCCCAGGGTGGCGTGGCCCGCATGAGCGACCCCGACATGATCGAGGGCATCATCGGCGCCGTCTCGATCCCGGTGATGGCCAAGGCCCGCATCGGCCACTTCGTCGAGGCGCAGGTGCTGCAGTCGCTCGGCGTCGACTACGTCGACGAATCCGAGGTGCTCACCCCGGCCGACGAGGCCCACCACATCGACAAGTGGGCCTTCACCGTGCCGTTCGTCTGCGGCGCCACCAACCTGGGCGAGGCGCTGCGCCGCATCTCCGAGGGCGCTGCCATGATCCGCTCCAAGGGTGAGGCCGGCACCGGCAACGTCGTCGAGGCCACCCGGCACATGCGGTCGATCCGCTCCGAGATCCGCAAGCTCGCTGCGCTCGACGAGGCCGAGCTGTACGTCGCCGCGAAGGAGCTGCGGGCGCCGTACGAGCTGGTCGCCGAGGTCGCCAAGGCCGGCAAGCTGCCGGTGGTGCTGTTCACCGCGGGCGGCATCGCCACCCCCGCCGACGCCGCGATGATGATGCAGCTGGGTGCGGAGGGTGTGTTCGTCGGCTCCGGCATCTTCAAGTCCGGCGACCCTGCGAAGCGCGCCGAGGCCATCGTCAAGGCCACCACGTTCCACGACGACCCCGACGTGATCGCCAAGGTCTCGCGTGGCCTCGGCGAGGCGATGGTCGGCATCAACGTCGCGGAGATCCCCGAGGACCAGCGCTACGCCGCGCGCGGCTGGTGACCCGGGCCGTCGCTCGATTCGGTCGAGTTCACCCCCCGGTGCGGTGATCCGCCCGGCCGGAGTAGTGATCACTGCTTAGTGTCCGCCGTGTCCGAGTTGTGACTCGAGGTGCGGGGGAGACGGATGAGGCGATCGCTGACCATTGCGGCCGTCGTCGGGGCGGTCGTGCTCGGGAGCGCCTCGACGGCAGGAGCGGCGCCCCGGCAGGCCCCGCCGCCGCCGGCGGCCCCGGGTACGTCGGCCGGTCACGAGACGAGCGCGGCCGCGCTGCACGACTGGGGCGAGCCGAACCGCGTCGAGGAGTTCAACGGACCCCTCGACGGCAGCTGGAACGTCTACGACGGGCCCGGGCACGCCGGCAAGGGGCGGCGCACCCCCTCCGCGATCAGCTTCGCCGACGGGATCATGACGATCACCGGGAGCCCGGAGGGTGACACCGCGGGCATGGGCTGGGAGCCGGGGCAGCGCTACGGCCGGTGGGAAGGCCGGGTCAAGGCGCCCGCGAGCGACGAGTCCTACAACGCCCTGCTGCTGCTCTGGCCCGACGCCGAGGACTTCCCGGTGGGCGGCGAGATCGACTTCATGGAGATGCTGGACCACACGCGCCAGACCACCAACATCTTCCTGCACTACGGCAAGGACAACGACCAGATCGCGGGCGAGGTGCAGATCGACGGCACCCAGTGGCACAACTGGGCGGTCGAGTGGGCGCCCACCCACATCGCCGCCTTCGTGGACGGGAAGGAGTGGTGGCGCACCGAGAAGACCGAGATCTTCCCGCCGCGCGCCATGCACCTGTGCGTCCAGCTCGACTGGTTCCCCGGTGACGCCAAGGGTGAGGTGCAGGAGTCGCACATGCTGGTCGACTGGGTGAAGCAGTACTCCTACCCGGGGGCCGAGGGTGCGGAGGGCGGCCCCGCCCCGCTGACCGAAGGTGGTCCCGATGCGCTGCGGTCGTCCCAGCGGGCGCAGTCGGGGCGGTAGAACCACCCCTTCGCGACGAGACCGCCGCGGCCCCGCTGCTCGTGCACCTGTCCGCGTCCCCGTCAGATGTACTCCATCACCAGCACGGCGGAGCAGCCCGCTGTGAGGGCTTCGTAGGTGTGCGGGCGGTCGCCGGGGAACCGGGCGTAGTCGCCCACGCCGAGCTCCACCTCGCCGCCGACCGGTCCGGCGCGCCACCGCCCTGATGTGACGATCATGTGCTCGGTGGTGCCGGGGATGTGGCTGTCGGCTTCGCGCTGGGGCCCCGGCTCACCTGCGATGACGTGCAGGTCGCGGCGTGCGCCGGGCGGGCAGGCGGCGAGCAGGGTGCCGCTGAACGGGGCGTGCTCGGACGGGATCGCCACCCCCTCGCCAGCGCGCAGCACCTGCACCGGGGCGGCAGGCGGGTCGACCAGCCTGCTGAACGGGACGTCGAGCACCACGGCGAGCGCCCAGAGCGTCTCCACGCTGGGGTTGCCGGTGCCCGCCTCCAGTTGGGAGAGCGTCGATTTCGCGATGCCGGCGCGGCGGGCGAGCTCGGTGAGGGAGATGCCGTGCCGCTCGCGCTCCCTGCGCAGCGAGGCGGCGATCACGGACAATGGGCCCGTTCGGTCCATCGGACTCCTTGTTCGGCTTGACGAACACGCCTGTTATCGTTCACTCTACTGGACATGCGTTCGCTCACCCGAACACTGCACGCGGACGACCTCCGCGATGCACTCGCGCTGGCAGCCGCGATCGCCGTCGTCGGTGCCTCGTTCGGCGCGCTGGCCGGCACCGCGGGGGTGCCGTTCGTCCTGATGATCGCGCTCTCGGTGGTGGTGTTCGCCGGCGCGTCGCAGTTCCTGGTGGTGGCCGTGGTGGCAGCGGGCGGCAACGTGTTCGCGGCCGTGGCCGCCGGGCTGCTGATGAACGCGCGGCACGTGCCGTTCGGGCTGGCGATCGGCGACACCATCGCCGACCGCTGGCCGGCCCGGCTGCTCGGGGCGCACCTGCTCATCGACGAGTCGGTGGCGTTCTCCCGGGCCAGGGGGAGCGGGCCCCGCGGCCGCGCCGCCTACTGGACCTGCGGGATCCTGCTCTTCGTCTTCTGGAACGCAGGGGCGATCGTGGGCAGGCTGGCCGGCTCCGCCATCCCGGATCCGGCCGCTTTCGGGGTCGACGCCGCGTTCCCCGCCGCGCTGCTGGCCATGCTGCTGCCCGCGCTGCGCCGCGCCGACGCCCGCCGGGTCGGGCTCGCGGCGGCGGTCGTGGCGCTCGCGGCCACCCCGTTCCTGCCCGCCGGTGTGCCGGTGATCGTCGGGCTGCTCGGCCTGCTGGCGGCGCGCACGGCGCGGGAGGCGTCATGAGTTGGGCGGCGGTACTCACGCTGGGCATCGGGACCTACCTGCTGCGGCTGGTCGGGATCGTCCTGCGGGACCGGATGACGGTGCCCGAGCGCGTGGAGCGCTACCTCGACCTGGCGGCCACGGCGCTCCTGGTGGCCCTCGTCGCCACCGCCACCCTCACCGAGGGCGGCGGGTTCGCCGGGTGGGCGCGGCCCGCGGGCGTGCTCGTCGGCGCACTGGCGGCGTGGCGGCGCGTGCCGTTCGTGCTGGTCGTGGTGCTCGCCGCCGCCACGACGGCCGGCCTGCGGATGCTCGGGGTGCCGTAGTGTCCGCCCTCCCGGCGGGGCACTTGGCTATCCGGGCGCCACGTCGTAGCGCGCGAACCGGCGGGTGAACGTCGCGGCGCCCGCGGTGAGCGCCCGCAGGTCCACCGCGTAGCGCAGCAGCTCCACGCTCGGCACCTCGGCCTGCACGAGGGTGCGGCCGTGGCCGGCGACGTCGGTGCCCATCACCCGCCCGCGCCGGCCGGACAGGTCGCCGAGCACCGAGCCCAGGTGCTCGTCGGGCACCCGGATCGACACCGCGTCGTACGGCTCGAGCGTCACCAGCCCGCACGCCTGCGCCGCTTCGCGCAGCGCGAGCGCACCCGCGGTCTGGAACGCGGCGTCGGAGGAGTCCACGCTGTGCGCCTTGCCGTCCACGAGCGTGGCGCGGACGTCGACCACCGGGTAGTGGTCGTCGGTGAGACCGCGCTCGGCCTGCGCCCGGATCCCCTTCTCGACGCTGGGGATGAACTGGTTCGGGACCGAGCCGCCGAAGATCTTGTCGACGAACTCGATCCCGGCACCGCGGGGGAGCGGCTCGAACTCGACGTGGCAGACGGCGTACTGCCCGTGCCCGCCGGACTGCTTGACGTGCCGCCCGGTGACCTTCGCGTGCTTGGCGAGCGTGGTGCGCAGCGGGACGCGGACCGGCTCGGTGTCGACCTCGGCGCCGCCGGCGCGCAGCCGGGAGAGCACGACGTCGGCGTGGGCCTCGCCCATGCACCACAGCACCGTCTGGTGCGTCTCCTGGTTGCGCTCCAGGCGCAGGGTCGGGTCGGCGGCGACGATCTTGGCGAGGGTCTTCACCATCGCGTCCTCGTCACCTCGGGTACGGGCCACCACCGCGACCGGCAGGAGCGGCTCCGGGAGGTTCCAGCAGGAGAGCAGCAACGGGTGGTCGGCGGAGGAGACGGTGTCGCCGGTCTCGGCGCTGCCGATCTTGGTGAGCGCGCAGATGTCGCCCGCGATACAGGCGTCGACCTCGCGCAGGGTGGCCCCCATCGGGCCGTAGACGTGCGCGAGCTTCTCGTCGGCGTCGTGACCGTCCGCCTCGCCGGTGCGCTGCGTCGGGATGCCGGTCGGGTGCCCGCTCACGTGCACGGTGGACTCCGGGCGCAGGGTCCCGGAGAACACCCGTACGAGCGACACCCGGCCGACGTAGGCGTCGGCGGAGGTCCGCACGACCTCGGCGGCCAGCGGGCCCTGCGGGTCGGTGGCGAGCGGCGGGTGTTCGGCGCCGTCGATCCCGGTGACGCGGGGCAGCGGGTGTTCGAGGGGGGACGGGAACCCGCCGACCAGCACCTCGAGGAGCGCGTCCAGTCCCGTGCCGGACGCGGCGCAGACCGGGATGACCGGGTGGAACGTGCCGCGGGCGACCGCGGTCTCCAGGTCGTCGATGAGGGTGCCGACCTCGATGTCCTCGCCGCCGAGGTAGCGGTCCATGAGCGTCTCGTCCTCGGACTGCTCGATGATGCCCTCGATCAGCGCGGCGCGGGCGTCCTCGGCGCCGGGCGGGGCATGGCCGGCCGGGGTCTGGGAGAGCAGCCCGTAGAGGCCGGTGAGGGTGTCGCCGTCGCGCAGCGGCAGGTAGAGCGGGGCGACGCCGTTGCCGAACGCCTCCTGGCAGGCGGCGATGGTGGATTCGATGTCGGCGCGCGGGTTGTCGCAGCGGGCGATGACGACCGCGCGGGGCATGCCCACGGCGGCACATTCCTCCCACTGGGCGACGATCGTGGGGTCGATGGGACCCGCGCGGCCGGCGTTGGCCGGCACGACGAAGAGTGCGGCGTCGGCGGCGCGCAGCCCGGCGCGCAGCTCGCCGACGAAGTCGCCGTAGCCGGGGGTGTCGATCAGGTTGATCTTGGTGCCCTCGTGGAAGAGGGGAGCGACGGACAGCGCGACCGAGCGCTGCTGGCGGACGGCGGCCGGGTCGTGGTCGCAGACGGTGGTGCCGTCGAGCACCGTGCCCGCCCGCGGGATCTCGCCGGTGTGCGCGAGCAGCGCCTCCACCAGCGTCGTCTTCCCGGAACCGGACGGTCCGACGAGAACCGCGTTGCGCACCCGGGCCGGGTCGCTGACGGTGGGGGCCGTCCCACGGCTCCCCGCGCGCTGCCCGGCCTCTGCTCTGACCGCCATCGAGGACCACCTCCGCGACGCTGCGTGTGACGTGCCCGCCATCACACACCCCTCCCGGAACGCCCACAACC
The DNA here is from genome assembly GCF_007994075.1 of Pseudonocardia hierapolitana. Lineage (NCBI taxonomy): Bacteria > Bacillati > Actinomycetota > Actinomycetes > Pseudonocardiales > Pseudonocardiaceae > Pseudonocardia > Pseudonocardia hierapolitana. The sequence continues at coordinate 7,161,638 of NZ_VIWU01000001.1, forward strand.
CCTGCCGTCCGGCTTCGACCGGCAGGGGTGGAGCGGGTTGCGGGGCGGACGAGGTGGGCAACGCCGGGGAAGGCCGGGCTCGACGCCGACGCCCCGCCGCTCACCGCGCTCCTGTTCTGCTCAGGCCCGAGGCGCCGGGAACAGGAGCTCGGTCTGCTGCCGGCTGACCCGCCGGATGATCACGACGAGCAGGGCGACGACCGGGGCGCACACGACCGCGACCAGGGTGTTGTACAGCGCGACCCCGAAGAGGCCCTGCACCGCCTCCGCGCCCCCGCCGACCAGCCGGCCGTCGGGCGTGTAGGTGAGCACGTGGAACGAGAAGAAGGGCCGGACGACGATCGACACGAGCGCGGCGCCGATCGAGATCCCCCAGCACGCGCGGACCAGGCGCACGGTGTCGCCGGCGGGGCGGTTCGGGCTGCTGCCGACGCAGATGTCCTCGAGGATCGGCCGGAACCACCAGTAGTTCGCGAACGGGACGACCATGCCCCCCACGGAGAAGCCGGGGGAGTAGCGGAAGCGGTACTGCGGGGAGAGGACGCCGGCGTTGGTCCGGGCCCGGTGGACCCAGACGAGCCATGTGGTGGCCGTCGCGATGATGAGCGGAAGCATCAACACCGTGAGCGTGAGCGACCCGGAGGAGTACTGCTCCCAGAACGCGTCGTCGGAGAGCCGGCCGCTGACGTGGTCGGAGAGCAGCCGGTAGTTCGACCAGTCCGAGACGAGGAAGGACGCCAGGAGCAGGCCGGTGGCGACGGCGAGCGCACTGGCGGCCGTGCCCAGTCCGTTGATCGGGCGCGGCCGGGCGGGGGCGGTGGTCGGAGCGGGTTCGGTGGTCATCGGTACCTCCGGAGGGGGCGACGGGACACCAGGGGCGACCCGGGTCGCCCTGATGCGGTTGGGCGCTGTGACGTGAGTCATAAAGGGGTCACCACTGGGCGCCGGGCGGGGGCAGCAGCGCAGCCTGCTGCCGGGAGATGTGGCGCACCACGCGGGCGAACAGGACGGTGCACGCGATGGCGAGGAGGTACTCGACGGTGGCGAACGCCAGCCCGGCGGTGGCCATCCACGTGTTCAGCGTTTCGTCCACGGGCCGGCCGGGCCCGTACAGCTGCGTGCTGATGCCGTGCATGGCGAGGTTGCCGAGCAGGGAGACGGTGGCGGTGACGACGGTGGTCGCCCAGCAGGCGCGGACGAGGCGGGCGCCCCGCGCGTCCGGCGTGTACGGGCTGCTCGCAGTGCAGAGGTCCTCGAGGACCGGGCGGAGGAACCACAGGTTCGCCAACGGGATCAGGAGGAGGCCCACCGACGCGGCGGGTGTGTACCGGGGTCGCAGATGCGGGGACAACGCCGCGGCGTTCGTGCCGGCCCGGTGGACCCACACGAGGGTCGTGACCGCCGCGGCGATCAGGGCGGGTACGAGGAGGATGAGGCCCACGAGCAGCAGGAGGATCGGGGTGTCCAGTCGCTGGACGAGCGAGTCCAGCCCGTCCTGCGGCTCGGTGAACATCGCCGAATAGACCCACCAGCTCGCGACGATTCTCGGCAGGTACGCCACGATGACGGCGATTCCGAGGGCGGTCACGGCGATCGCGAGCCCGCTCACGGATCGGAGCCGGGGCGGCGCGGGGGGCGGCGGGGCGACGTACACGGGTACCTCCGATGCGGGAGCCGGCAGGGGACGGGCCGCTCCCGTTCCAGGTCGGGTCGGCCTCGGTGCGAGCCGGACGACTGCAGGTGGGCGCCCGTCGTTGGGCTGCTGGCTCGGGTGTGGCGCGCCTCACAGTCGATGTCCGCGGATAGGGTGCGGTCCGTGCCAGTTCCCGGTCCCGGATACGCCATCACCGCGCGCGTCGAGGTGCCCGCCTCCGCCAGCGCCGCGGGCGACCTCACGATGGCGGTCGGCCGCGTCGGCGGCGTGGTCACCGCGTTCGACGTGGTCGAGTCCCACACGGCCACGCTCGTCGTCGACATCAGCTGCAACGCGCTGAACGAGTCGCACGCCGAGGAGATCACCGCGACGCTCGAGGCGCTGCCGGGCGTGACGGTGCGCAAGGTCTCCGACCGCACGTTCCTCGTGCACCTGGGCGGGAAGCTGGAGGTGCAGTCGAAGGTCAGCCTCCGCAACCGCGACGACCTCTCGCGCGCCTACACCCCCGGCGTCGCGCGGGTCTGCCAGGCGATCGCGGCCAACCCGGCCGACGCCCGCCGCCTCACGATCAAGCGCAACACGGTCGCCGTGGTCACCGACGGATCAGCGGTGCTCGGGCTGGGCAACCTCGGCGCCGCCGCCGCGATGCCGGTGATGGAGGGCAAGGCGGCGCTGTTCAAACGGTTCGCCGGGGTCGATGCCTGGCCGGTCTGCCTCGACACCCAGGACACCGAGGAGATCATCCGGACGGTCCAGATCCTCGCCCCGGCCTACGGCGGCATCAACCTGGAGGACATCGCCGCACCGCGCTGCTTCGAGATCGAGGCCCGGCTGCGGGAGATGCTCGACATCCCGGTGTTCCACGACGATCAGCACGGCACGGCGGTCGTGGTGCTGGGTGCCCTGCGCAACGCGCTGCGCGTGGTCGGCAAGGAGATCGCCGGCTGCAAGGTGGTGGTGTGCGGCGTCGGCGCCGCAGGCTCGGCGATCATCCGGCTGCTGCAGTCCAACGGCAGTGGTCCCGGTGACGTGGTGGCCGTCGACATCGAGGGGATCGTCCACCGCGACCGTCCGGGGCTCGACGACAACCTGCGCTGGATCGCCGACCACACCAACGACGAGGGGCTCACCGGCTCCCTCGCCGACGCGCTCGTGGGCGCCGACGTGTTCATCGGCGTCTCGGCGCCCAACCTCTTCGGCGCCGAGGAGCTGAAGACGATGGCCCGCGACGCAATCGTGTTCGCGTTGGCCAACCCGGACCCCGAGATCGACCCCGCCGTCGCCACCGCGCACGCCGCCGTCGTCGCCACCGGCCGGTCGGACTACCCGAACCAGATCAACAACGTGCTCGCGTTCCCCGGCGTGTTCCGGGGCCTGCTCGACGCCCAGGCCCGCGACATCACCGACGCGATGCTGCTGGCGGCGTCGCACGCGATCGCCGACGTCGTGACCGAGCCGAACCCCTCGTTCATCGTGCCGAGCGTGTTCGATGCCGCCGTCGCCCCCGCGGTCGCCGAGGCCGTGCGCGAGGCCACGAGGCAGAAGGACGTCGCCCCGGTCTGACCCCACGCGAGTCGGGTCGTGATGCGCGCGAGTTGCGGTCCGGGCGCAGGCGGGCCGGGTCAGCAGGCGAACAGGTGCCGGTCGGGCGGCGGCAGCCAGACCTCGGCGGTCGTGGGCGGGCGGTAGCGGGCCTTCAGGTGCGCGATCAGCCCGGGTAGCAGCGGGTGTCGGTTGTCGCGGCGCCACAGCAGGTAGTGCGGGTAGCACGGCACCGGGGGGGCCACTGGGATCCGGACGAGGTCCGGGTGCCACGGCACGCGCACGCCCTCGCCGGCGAACGTCACCGTCTCCGCCGAGCGGGCCACCTCGTCGAGGAGGTGGTCGAAGCCGAAGTTCGGGCCGCGGGTCTCGATGTTCAGCGCGAACTCGGCGGCGAGGTCGGTGAACCAGGCCGTCCACTCGGTGCCGGGAGCGTTCCCGGGCATCCAGGCGGTGGTGCCGGCGAGCTCGGCCATCGTCACCCGCTTCCGCCCTGCCAGTGGGTGCGCGACTCCGACCAGGACGTGCAGCGGGTCGAGGCGGGCGGGGGTGTGCGCGAGCGCGGGATCCAGCGGGCCGAGCACCCTCGCGAACGCCGCGTCGACGGAGCCGCGCAGCAGCGCCGGCACCGCGGACCGCAGGCCGTCCGAGGTGATGATCTCGACGTCGGCTCCGGAGCTCTCGTGGAACTCCCGGACCAGTTCGGTGGTGGCGAGCCGGGTGCCGAGCACGTCCACGCGCAGCGCCCGTCGACGGGACCGCACGGCGTCGACCGCCTGGTCCGCCGTGGCGAGCAGGGCGCGGGCCGGCAGCAGGAACGCCGCGCCGTCGTCGGTCGGCTCGGCACCCGCGGACGTGCGGCGCAGCAGCGTGGTGCCGAGGTCGGACTCGAGCTTCGCGATCCGCTTGGAGACGGCCTGCTGGGACAGGCCCAGCTCGTCGGCGGCCTCGCCGAAGCGGCGGCACCCGGCGACGGCGACGAACGCGCGCACCGCTCCGAGGTCCAGCTCCACCTTCACCCTCCTGCGACAACCGATGGTTGTCGGTGCTCGCGTGTCTGCTGTTGGACCGCAGGGCACTGCCCTGGCTGGGATGCCTGATCGGAGATCGGCTTCCCACCACCGAGGAGCGTACGCGTGGACTCGTTCGCGCACCTGCACGTCCACACCGAGTACTCGATGCTCGACGGCGCCGCGAAGATCGCAGCACTCGTCGCCGAGGCCGAGCGGCTCGGCATGCCCGCCGTGGCGATGACCGACCACGGCAACCTGCACGGCGCCGACGAGTTCCACCGGGTCGCGAGCCGCAGCGCCGTGAAACCGGTCATCGGGATCGAGGCGTACGTGGCACCGGCGAGCCGGTTCCACCGCAAGCCCGTGTTCTGGGGCCAGGCGCACCAGCGCGGTACCGACGAGCTGGGTGGGGGCGGTGACGTCTCCGGCGGCGGCGCGTACACCCACCTGACGCTGCTGGCGCAGGACGCGACCGGCCTGCGCAACCTGTTCCGGCTCTCCTCGCTCGCCAGCATCGAGGGCTACTACCGCAAGCCGCGGATGGACCGGGAGCTCCTCGAACGGCACGCGGCGGGGATCATCGCCACGACCGGCTGCCCGTCCGGCGAGGTGCAGACCCGGCTGCGGCTGGGGCAGCGCGCGGAGGCGATGCAGGCCGCGTCCGATCTCAAGGACCTGTTCGGCGCCGGCGACGTCTACCTGGAGCTGATGGACCACGGACTGCCGATCGAGCGGTCGGTCCGCGACGGCCTGCTCGAGATCGGCCGAGCCCTCGACCTGCCGCCGCTGGCCACGAACGACTCCCACTACGTCACCCGCGACCAGGCGGCCATGCACGCCGCGCTGCTGTGCGTGCAGTCCGGCAGGACGCTCACCGACCCGACGCGGTTCCGGTTCGACGGCGACGGCTACCACCTGGCCTCGCCTGCTGAGATGCGGGCCTACTGGGACGCGGAGGTGCCCGGCGCAGCCGACAACACCCTCGAGGTGGCAGAGCGGATCGGTTCCTACGCCGAGGTCTGGGAGCACCGCGACCGGATGCCGGTCCCCGACGTGCCGGACGGCCACGACGCGGCGTCCTGGCTCCGGCACACGGTCGCCGAGGGCTTGCGCCGCCGTCTCCGCGCAGGGGTCCCGGACACCTACCGCGAACGGGCCGACTTCGAGATCGACGTGATCGTCCAGAAGGGATTCCCCGGCTACTTCCTGATCACCGCCGACCTCATGGCCCACGCCCGCAGCGTGGGGATCCGCGTGGGGCCCGGCCGCGGGTCGGCGGCCGGCTCGCTGGTGGCGTACGCGCTGGGCATCACCAACCTGGACCCGATCCCGCACGGGCTGCTCTTCGAACGCTTCCTCAACCCCGAACGCGTGTCGATGCCCGACATCGACATGGACTTCGACGACCGCAGGCGCGGCGAGATGGTGCGTTACGCCACCGAGAAGTACGGCGCCGACCGGGTCGCTCAGGTCATCACGTTCGGCACGATCAAGACGAAGGCGGCGATCAAGGACGCCGCCCGCGTGCACTTCGGGCAGGCCGGCTACGCGGTCGCCGACCGGATCTCCAAGGCGCTGCCGCCGCCGGTCGCCGCGAGGGACATCCCGCTCTCCGGGATCGTCGACCCGGCGCACGAGCGCTACGCCGAGGCCGCCGAGGTGCGGACGCTCATCGAGAGCGACGAGACCGCGGCGACGATCGTCGAGACCGCGCGCGGGCTCGAAGGCCTGGTGCGCGGCGCGGGCGTGCACGCCTGCGCGGTGATCATGTCGGCCGAGCCGCTGATCGACGTCGTCCCGCTGTGGCGGCGCGACGACGGCGCGCTGATCACCGGCTGGGACTACCCGTCCTGCGAGGCCATCGGCCTGCTGAAGATGGACTTCCTCGGGCTGCGCAACCTCACGGTGATCGGCGACGCGATCGAGAACGTCCGAGCCAACCGGGGCGTCGACGTCGACCTCGAGAACCTCGCACCGGACGATCCGGAGACCTACGCGCTGCTGGCCCGCGGCGAGAGCCTGGGCGTGTTCCAGCTCGACGGCGCCGCCATGCGGGAGCTGCTGCGCCGCATGCGCCCGACCGGGTTCGGCGACATCATCGCGGTCAACGCCCTCTACCGGCCGGGGCCGATGGCGATGAACACCCACCTGAACTACGCCGACCGCAAGAACGGCCGCCAGCGCGTCGAGCCGATCCACGCCGAGCTCGCCGAGCCGCTCTCCGACATCCTCGCCGAGACCCACGGCCTGGTCGTCTACCAGGAACAGATCATGCAGATCGCGCAGCGGGTGGCGCGCTACTCGATGGGGCGCGCCGACGTCCTGCGCCGCGCGATGGGCAAGAAGAAGAAGGAGGTACTGGAGGAGGAGTTCGACGGCTTCCGCGCCGGCATGCGGGCGCAGGGATTCAGCGACGAGGCGGTGCAGGCGCTGTGGGACACGGTCCTCCCGTTCGCCGGGTACGCGTTCAACAAGTCGCACGCCGCCGGGTACGCGCTGGTCGGCTACTGGACGGCGTACCTCAAGGCGCGCTACCCGGTGGAGTACATGGCGGCCCTGCTGACCTCGGTCGGCAACGACAAGGACAAGTCGGCGGTGTACCTCGCCGAGTGCCGGCGGCTCGGCATCCGGGTCCTCCCGCCCGACGTCAACTCCTCCGCCCGGCGCTTCGCCGCGGTCGGTGACGACATCCGCTTCGGTCTCGAGGCCGTGCGCAACGTCGGCGCGGGCGTCGTCGAGGCGATCCTGCGCACCCGCGAGGACGGCGGGCCGTACCGGTCCTTCGCCGACTTCATGGAGCGCTCCGAGCTCGCGGTCTGTGCCAAGCGGGCGCTCGAGTCGCTCGCCAAGGCCGGGGCGTTCGAGTCGCTGGGTGCGACGCGACGGGCCGTGATCCAGGTCCACGAGGCGGCCGTCGACGCCGTCGTCCCGCTCAAGCGGCGGGCGGCGGCGGGCCAGTACGACCTGTTCGGGGAGGAGACCGCGGACCCCGAATCCACCTCGCCGCTCGCGCACCTGCGGCTGGGCACCGAGGAGTACCCGCGCGCGGAACTGCTCGCCCACGAGCGGGAGATGCTCGGCCTCTACGTCACGGCGCACCCCCTCGACGGCGCGGAGCGCCTGCTGCGACGCCACACCGACCGCTCGATCGCCGCCCTGCTCGCCGATCGGCCCCGCGAGGGGGTGGTCACGGTCGCCGGCCTGATCACCGCCGTGGACCGGCGCGTCGACAAGAAGGGCGAGCCGTGGGCGATCTGCACCCTCGAGGACCTCGACTCGGGCCTGGAGGTCCTGTTCTTCGCCCGGACGTACGCGGCGGTCGCAGCGCAGCTCGCCGACGACACCGCTGTTGCCGTCACCGGGCGGGTGAGCTGGCGGGAGGACCGGATGTCGGTGTTCGGCGAGTCGCTGGTCGTGCTGGACCTGGCCGCGACCGGGCCGGAGCCGCTGGTGCTCTCGTGCGGGCCCGAGCGGTTCGACGCCGACGCGGTCGACGAGCTGCGCCGCACCCTGCTCGCACACCCGGGCGACACGCCCGTGCACGTCCGCCTCGACGGGCGGCGCGGGCCGCGGCTCTTCGCGCTCGACGACTACCCGGTCGAGATCACCTCGGCGCTGCTGGGCGAGCTGAAGGGCGTGCCGGGGATCGCCGTCCCACCGGCGACGTACCCTGGAGGGCGTGGTTCCGGTGATCGGCGTGCTCGCATTGCAGGGTGACGTCCGCGAGCACGTGGCGGCCCTCACGGCCTGCGGTGACGTGCGCGCGGTGCCGGTGCGACGCCCGTCCGAGCTCGACGCGGTGGACGCCCTGGTGATCCCCGGCGGCGAGTCCACCACGATGAGCCGGCTGCTGCAGACGTTCGACCTGCTCGACCCGCTGCGCAAGCGCATCGTCGACGGGATGCCCGCCTACGGCTCCTGCGCCGGGATGATCCTGCTGGCCGGCGAGGTCCTGGACGGCCGCCCCGACCAGCAGCAGCTCGGCGGCCTCGACGTCGTGGTGCGGCGCAACGCCTTCGGTCGCCAGGTCGACTCCTTCGAGACCGACCTGGAGTTCAGCGGCCTCCCAGGCGGCCCGGTCCGCGCGGTGTTCATCCGCGCCCCGTGGGTGGAGTCGGTGGGGCCTGCGGTCGAGGTGCTCGCCACCGTCCCGGCACGCACCCTCACGGGCGCCGACGCGGGGGCGGCGGCCGGACGCGCGGTGGCCGTGCGGCAGGGCTCGGTGATCGCCACCGCCTTCCACCCGGAGCTGACGGGCGACCTGCGGGTCCACGGCCTCTTCTGCGAGCTGGTGAAGACGGCGACGGGGTAACCCGTCGATCGGCAGGTTTCACCCAGGCCTGTTGATCACGGCCTTGCTGACTGCGCTGCGCCGTCCCGGCCCTATGGCCTCCTGGCGGCGCCGCGCATTGTGCGGGGCCGCCCCTCCCAGGTCAAGGGCGCCTTCGGCGTCGCTGCGCGATCGCTTTGCGACCCTTGACCTGGGAGCCTCTGCGGCCCCTCGGGCAAGCTGCGCGGGCAGGCCGGGGGCCTGCCCCGGTAGGCGCGCGGCGCCGCCAGGAGGCGGTCCCGCGCATGATCAGCAGCTCGGATCTGTGTGGCCTGCAGCGACGATCAAGGCTGATGGCCGCGATCAAGGGAGATCGGCCACGATCAAGGGCAGATGGTCGCTGTTGAAGATCAACTAGCCGCCATTTCGCCTTGATCGCCGATCAGGCCCCGGTGCGCGGCTGTGGTTGGTCCTCATTGGGGAAGATCGCCGATTCGGTGCGCTCACGGCGGGCCGGGCAGCCGTGGGTGCGCCAGATCGCCGATCATCGGGGCGCGGAGGCCTCATGATCGGTGTTTCGGCGCGTTCACGGCCGGATTCCGCCGTAGAGGCACCAACGCCGTGATCATGCCCGTGGGCCCGCCTTCGGTGGCGCCGCGCGCCCTCCGGGCAGGCCCCGGCCTGCCCGCGAAGTGCCGCCCGGAGGGGCCGCAGAGGCTCGCCTGTCAAGGGTCGCGAAGCGATCGCGAAGCGACGCCGGAGGCGCCCTTGACGGGTGAGGGGCGGCCCCGCACGATGCGCGGCGCCACCGACGGTGCGGCTGGGGGTCGGCTCCGGCGTGGCCTCCGGGGCGCTGCCGCAGGCGGTGAGCAGCCCTGCGAGCCCGGCGGACGTGAGCAGCGAGCGCCGGGACAGCGCGGCACGGAGCCCGCCGATGCCCGGCTCGTCAGGGGCGAGGAGGAACACGACGCGATGTTAGGTGAGCCTGACCTGAAACCGTGGGCGAGAGGACTCCGAGGGGGCGCGACGGCCGCCGCCGGTACCATCGACGGGATCTGTGCACGGCGAAGGGACTAGACGGTGAGCGGCCACTCCAAATGGGCGACGACGAAGCACAAGAAGGCCGTCATCGACGCTCGGCGCGGCAAGATGTTCGCCAAGCTGATCAAGAACATCGAGGTCGCCGCGCGTACCGGCGGCGGTGATCCCGACGGCAACCCCACGCTCTACGACGCCATCCAGAAGGCGAAGAAGAGCTCGGTGCCCAACGACAACATCGAGCGTGCCATCAAGCGCGGCTCGGGCGCCGACGCCGGCGGCGCGGACTACCAGACGATCACCTACGAGGGTTACGGCCCCAACGGCGTCGCGGTGCTGATCGAGTGCCTCACCGACAACCGCAACCGGGCCGCCACCGAGGTGCGCCTCGCGATGACCCGCAACGGTGGCCAGATGGCCGACCCCGGCTCGGTGGCCTACCTGTTCACCCGCAAGGGCGTGGTGATCGTCCCGAAGAACGGGCTCACCGAGGACGACGTGCTCATGGCCGTGCTCGACGCGGGCGCTGAGGAGGTCAACGACCTCGGCGAGAGCTTCGAGATCGTCTCCGAGGCCACCGACCTCATCGCGGTGCGCACCGCGCTGCAGGAGGCCGGCATCGACTACGACTCGGCCGACCCCACGTTCCTGCCGTCGATGTCGGTGCCGCTGGATGCCGAGGCGGCCAAGAAGGTGTTCCGGCTCATCGAGGCCCTCGAGGACTCCGACGAGGTCCAGAACGTCTACGCCAACTTCGACGTGTCCGACGAGGTCATGGCCGAGGTCGGCTGACCCGCCCGCAGCCGCTACGAACGGCGCTCCCCGCCCGGGGGAGCGCCGTTCGTCTTCTCCGGCACCCGCAGGCGGTGCACGGACACCCGCGCCGGGCGCACCGAGCGGCCGTCGACCTCCAGGCCGGGTTCCAGCAGGGCGGCCACGGTGCGGTCGAGCGCCGCGTCGTCTGTGGTCAGGACCTCCGCCGCCTCCATCGTGGCGGCGCTGAACGCGTGCCCGGGGCGCGGTGAGACCAGGGTGCCGCCACGGCCGGCGAGCAACCGCTCCAGCCCGGCCGCGATCGCCTCGAACGCCGCGCGCTCCTTGCGGGTGCGGGTGGTCGCCGCGCAGGCCAGCGCGTCGGATCGCAGGGCGTGCAGCTCCACGAGCAGCGGCACGTCCGGACCGGCCCGCGTGCCGCCCTCCGCCAGCCGGGCGAGCGCTGCGGACTGGCGCGTGACGAGCCGTGACAGGTCGTCCACCTTGTCAGCGAGGTCCTGCAGTGAGGGGTCGGCCACCCGGGGGAACCTATCGCTACTCTCCGGTCGTGGCCGTCCACGGTATCGATCTCGGCACCACGAACTCCGCCATCGCCCACACCGGAATCGACGGACGGCCCGAGGTGCTCGAAGGGCTGGCGGGTTCGCCCACCACGCCGTCGGTGGTGTTGTTCGCCGGCCCGGACGAGCACGTCGTGGGGGAAGGGGCGCGCCGGGAGGCGCGGCTCGACCCCGAGCACGTTTGCGCGCTGGTGAAGCGCCGGATGGGCGACGCCGAGTGGCGGTTCGTGGCGCACGGCAAGGCCTGGTCGGCGCCCGCGGTGTCGGCGCTGATCCTGAAGAGCCTCGTCGCCGACGCCGCGTTCGCCACCGGGGAGACCCAGACGTCCGCGGTGATCACCGTGCCCGCCTACTTCGGCGACGAGGAGCGGCGCGCCACGGTCCTGGCCGGCACCTATGCCGGGCTGGACGTCGTCGACGTGCTGTCCGAGCCGATCGCCGCCGCGCTGTCCTACGGATTCGGGCGGCTCGACGCCACGCCGGACCTCGCCAAGGGGGATGCGCACGAGACCGTGCTCGTCTACGACCTCGGCGGCGGCACCTTCGACGCCACCGTGATCGAGCTGGCCGACCGGCGCATCGCCGTGCTCGCCGTGGAGGGCGACCACCAGCTCGGTGGCGCTGACTGGGACGAGCGGATCGCCCTGCACCTGTCCCGCCGGTTCTGCGCCGAGAACCCCGACGCCGAGGACCCCCTGGACGACTCCGCGGGGTCACAGGCGCTGGTGCTCGCCGCCGAGCGCGCCAAGCACCAGCTCACCGACGCCGACAGCACCGACGTGGTCGTCGCCCACGACGGCGCCCGCTCGGTCGTCAGGATCACCCGGGCCGAGCTGGAGGAGATGACGGCCCCGTTGCTGCGTCGCACCCTCGACCTCACCCGCGCCTGCCTCGCGGAGGCCGCCCGCCGCGGGGTTCCTCGCGTCGACCGCGTGCTGCTCGTCGGCGGATCGTCGCGGATGCCGGTCGTCGCCGCCGCCCTCCGCGACGAGCTGGGGCTCGAGCCGCGGCTGCACGACCCCGATCTCGCCGTCGCCCGCGGCGCGGCGCTGTACGGGGAGAAGAAGGAGCTCGAGCGGATGGTCGCCGCCGACCTGCGCACCCGCGGCCGGCTGCGCGACGGCGTCCCGCTCGACGACGCCGCGGCCCCTGATCTGGACGACGCCTGCCGCCGCGTCGCGGACGCCTACGGGGTGGCGCTGGTGCAGGTGCGCCGCGCGGTGGAGATCCAGGTCGACACGGTCGTCTCCCGCGGGTTCGGCGTGCTCGCGATCAACGGGTTCACCGGCCGGCTCGAGGCGTCATGGCTGGTGCACCGCAACGACCGACTGCCCATCCGCACCAGCCGCTCGTACGGCACCATGCGCGCCGACCAGGACGTCATCCAGGTCACCGTCGTCGAGCAGCAGGGCCAGGCGGAGTCGGCCCGGCCGGAGGACGTGAAGATCCTCATCGCGGGGGAGATCACCGGCATCCCGCCCGGCTACGACGAGGGCAGCGAGGTGCGGGTGACGTTCGAGATGGGGTTCGACGGGGTCCTGCACGTCACCGCGTTCCACCTCGACGCCGGCATCCCCCTGCAGCTCACCGCCACCACCGGGGCCACGCTCTCCCAGGCCGAGGTGGCGCGCGAGCGCGACCAGCTGGGGAAGACCCGCCGACGTGGCTGATCTTGCGCCGTTCGATCCCAACGACTACCGCAAGCGCGTGCTCGCCGCCGTCGAGAAGCGCGGCGGGCCGGACGCGTCGGACCCGTTCGAGCTCTACGACCTGCCCCCGGTCGACGACCTGGACGACGCCGCCGTCGCCGAGCAGGTCGCCGAGGTGTGGGCCGCTTGGCAGCGCCAGCGCGACCACCCGAAGTACCGGGTGCTCGTCGGGCTGCTCGTGCAGCAGCACGCGCAGCGCAGCGCCGAGCTGCTCGACGCCCGGCGGCGCCGGATGGCCGCGGCTCGGGTGCGCGCGCAGCGGGAGCAGCGCGACTCCGCGCGCTACGAGCTGCTCGACGCCGCCATCCGCCGCCTGGTGCAGCGGCACCGCGGGATCCCCGCGGACAAGGTGGAGGGCCTGTACGAGGTGGGTGCGCTCGCGGGGCTGAGCCGCGCCGAGGTGGACGCGCGGTTGGGGCGGCACCGGGTGCTGCCGACGGCCGCGTCGGCACGGGAGCCTGCGATCGGACCGGAGCGCCGCCGGCAGGTGCGCGCCCTGCTGGACGAGTTCGGCAGGCTCACCGGCGATCCGGCACCGCCCACCCTGCTCGCGCTGCTCGGGCTGGGCCCGGACGCCACGGCCGAGCAGGTGCGCACCATGGCGGGCGCCTGGCGGGCACGCGCCCGGGAGCTGCCGCCGGAGCGGCTGCGGGCCGTGGTGGACGAGCTGCTCGTGCACGTGTCCGAGCTGCTGGAGCCGGGGCGCGAGGCCGTCGACGCCTACCTGGAGGCGGTGGCGGCCGACGTCGCCGAGTACCTGCGCCCCCGGGTGCGCGCCGCGGTGCTGGTGGAGGACCGGCTGGTCGCCGAGGACCGGGAACACCTGCTGGAGGAGGCCCTGGAGCTCGGGCTGGACCGCCGCCGGGTGGCCGCGCTGATCGCCGCGCTGGCCGAGGAGCTGGGGGTGGGCGTCGACGGGCCCGCGCCTGCTCCTGCGCCGCCGGCCCCGCCCCGCGTGCGGGAGTGGGAGGAGCCGCTGAAGGCGGCCCGTGCGGCGCTGCGGGCGGGCCGGCCTGCGGAGGCGCAGCGCCTCGTCGGGGTTGCCGAGCAGCACGCCGGCCACGACGGGGGCACGCGGGTGCGGGCGGTCGCCGGCGAGGTCGCCGCCGTGCTCGCCGACGCCGAGACCCGCTGGCGCGCAGCCATGGCCGCCGTCGAGGCACGTCGGTGGAGCGAGGCCGTCGAGATCCTGGACGGGCTCCGGCGGACCGCGGCCGACGTACCCGGCCCGCGGGGTTCCTCCGTCGAGGATCTGCTGCGGGAGGCGCGCGCCGCGCTGGAGCGGGCCGACCGGGCCGTCGCCGCCGCGCTCGGCGGTCCGGTGGCCGACCGGGCCCGGGCCCTGTCCGCGGTGCTCGCCGACTGCGCCGGCCACCCCGGCGCCACCGCGGCCCTGCAGCAGATCCCTGTCGCCGCCCCGGCCTGGGTCAGCGCGGCCCGCGACGCCCGGGGCGACGTCCTGGTGCTGTGGGCCGCGTCCATCACGCCCGACGTCGCGTACCGGGTGAGCCGGCAGGGCAGCGACGGCCGGTGGCAGGTGCTGGGCCGCACCGACACCACCTCCATGGACGACGGCGGAGCTCCGGTCGGGGTCGAGGTTCCGGTGTACGCGGTGGTGGCGATGCACGCCGGACGCGCATCGGGGGAGACGCGCTCGGACGCCGTGCACGCGGTGGAGCCGATTGCCGTTGCCCGTGGGCCGCAGCCGCCCCGGGACGTCCGTGCGCTGCGCACCGCGGGCGGCACCGTGCGCGTCAGCTGGACCGGATCGGGCGAGGTCGAGTACCGGGTGCGCAGCCTGACCCCGGACGGGCGATGGCGGGTGGTCGGGCGCACGCGGGACCTGTCGATCGAGGACGGCGGTGCCCCCTCGAACGGCCCCGTACCCGTGTACGGGGTGAGTGCGGCGGCCGGCGGCGAGCGCTCGCCGGAGATCCACTCGGCGCCGTGACGTCCGGAGAGCTCGAGGCCGTCGACGGGGACGCCGCCGGATCCCGCGACGTGGGCGTTGCCTTCATCCTGTCCGTACTCGCCGGCAGTAATGTGCGCAACCGCGGGTTGGAGGCGCAGGGGGGCGAGACCCACACGACGGCCGACGGGCCGGCCGCAGACCACGGCGGCGTCTGATCAACCTGCGATCTGTTCACGGCTACGAGGGGGTACGTGTGAGTATCAACATGACCAAGGGTCAGAGGGTGTCGCTGGCCAAGCGCGGCGGCGGCACCCTGACCCTGGTCCGGATGGGCCTGGGATGGGACGCGGTGAAGAAGCGCGGCCTGTTCGGCTCGAAGTCCCAGTCGATCGACCTCGACGCGTCCGCGCTGCTGTTCGACACCGGGGGGAACCTGGTCGACGCCGTGTGGTTCCGGCAGCTGCGCAGCGGGGACGGCGCCGTGCAGCACACCGGCGACAACCTCACCGGTGCCGGCGAGGGCGACGACGAGTCGATCCTGGTGGACCTCACCCGGCTGTCGCCGAGCACCACGCAGATCGTCTTCACGGTCAACTCGTTCACCGGCCAGGACTTCTCGCAGATCGAGAACGCCTTCTGCCGGCTGATCGACGACACCACGAACGACGAGCTGGCCCGCTACCAGCTCACGGGATCGGGCCGGCACAACGCGCAGATCATGGCCAAGGTGAGCCGGGACGGCGCGGGCGCGTGGAGCATGACCGCGATCGGCGCCACCGCCAGTGGCCGCACCTTCCAGGACCTGCTCCCCGCCACCTCCGCCCACCTCTAAGCGAGCACGCCCCAGCCATGGGGCGGCACGACGACGCGGGCGGCCGGGCCCGCCCGGCGCAGCTCCCCGCTGCCCGCGAGCAGCTCGGATGTCCCCGGAGCAGGCAGGTCGGCCGCGTCGTCGTCGAGGTTGAGCGCGAGCAGGAGGCGGTGGTCGCCGTCCCCCTGCTCGGCCACGGACTCCAGCACCGCCAGCCGGTTGTGCAGTTCCACCGGAGTGGTCCGGGCCCGGTGGAGCCACGGGTGCCGGCGGCGCAGCCCGATCAGCTGCTGGTGGAGCCGGTAGGTCGGCCACCCCCACGGGGCGAGCCCGTCCGGGCCCTCGTCCGGGAAGGCGGGGCGGATCGCGTCGTCCCCGCCCTCCCGGTGCTCCTTCACACCGCGGAACGCCTGCTCGTCCCCGTAGTAGATCGACGGGGTCCCGCCGACGGTCAGCAGGACCGCGAGGGCGTGCGGGAGATGCCGCTCGTCCGGGAGCGCCGACGCGATCCGCGTGACGTCGTGGTTGCCGACGAACGTCAGCGGCACGAACGAGTCGAGGAAGTCGTTGTGCCGCTGCAGCGCCCATGCGAGCTCGTGGAGGTTGCGGTCGGCGAGCGAGCTCCACACCGCCTTCCACAGCTCGTACTGGGTAACCGCGTCGACACCGCTGCGCTCGACGATCTCCCCGTAGTCGCCGTGGATGACCTCGGCCACGACGTAGGCGTCCGGATGCCGGGCCCGGACCCGGGGGAGCACGGCCGCCCAGAACTCGGGCGGCACCGCGTACGCCGCGTCCAGCCGCCACCCGTCGGCGCCTGCATCGAGCCAGTGGTTCATGACGTCCACGACGTAGTCCGCGACCGCGGGGTTGGCGTGGTCGAGGGCGACCAGGGCGTGATGGCCCTCGAAGGTGTCGTACTCGGGTTCCGACCCCGGCCCGGCGGCGTCCGGCCGGCTCCGCCGGAACCAGCCGGCCTCCGGCGCTCCCGGCCCCTCCGCGAGGGTGCGGGCGAACGCCGGGAACCCCCGGCCGACGTGGTGGAACACCCCGTCGAGCAGCACGCGCAGGCCGCGGGCACGGGCCGCGGCGAAGAGGTCGGCGAGGTCGTCGGCGTCGCCGAGCCGCGGGTCGACGCGGAAGTGGTCCACCGTGTCGTAGCCGTGCGTCCCGGAGGCGAACACCGGGCCGAGCGCGAGCCCGGAGGCGCCCAGCTCCACGGCGTAGTCCAGCCACCCGACGATGCGGTGGAGCCGGTGGCGCACCGGGCCGTCGATCGAGTCGAGGGCCGGCTCGGCCCCCACGAACCCGAGCGGGAACACCTGCCACCAGATCGCGTGCCGGACCCAGTCGTCACCCATCGCGCCTCCCGAGCATCCGCCGTCCGCGCCACCGACGGCCAGCCTCGCGCAAGCTCCGGTCGTCCGCTCGGCGGCGTTCCCGGTCGGTTCGGGACCGCCCTGACGACAGCAGAGCCACTTTCCTGCCACGAGGCTGCAGGAAAGTGGCTCTGCTGTAACGGGCGCTGGGCCTACAGGTCGAAGTCGGCAGGCGAGATGCCGACCGCGTTGCAGACGTCGCGCACGGTGCGCTTCTCGTTCTCGTCGAAGGAGCCGTCGGCGCCGCCGATGATGATGCCGACCTGGATCACGGCACGGGCGGCCTCCGGCTTCGACTTGAGCTTGCCGATGGTCGCGACGGATTCCAGCTTGCCGAACTCGAAGTCCTTCTCCAGCTTCGAGGCATAGAACTCGAAGTGCTGCTGCAGCTCCGAGGGCGGGAACACCGACAGTGCGTCGTTGCTGGAGATGAAGCCGATCATCTTGGTCCGCTCATCGGCGGAGATGGTGCCGTCGGCCGCGGCGATGAGGGCGCACATCGCCATGCTCGCCTTCGCGAAGTCCTTGTTCTGGAACTTGCCGACCTGCACCTTCGTGTCGGCCGTCAATCCCTGCAGCCGGGACTTGAGCTGGTCCCACAGCGCCATGGTGTTCCTCTCGGGAGATCTTCGGTGGAAGTGGATCACAGACTGCCAGAAACGGACATCGCGGCGGATACCGCCCGATCTCGCAGCCAGTCGAGCAGCTCGGCGCCGGCCGCGACGCCGGTGGCCGCGGTGACGGCGACGTGCGGCCGCGTGAAGCCGGTGGCGGCCAGCTCGCCGTGCGCGGGACGGATCGCCGCGTCGGCCGCGTCGAGCAGGTCGGCGTCGAGCAGGGAGTCGCCCGCGGCCAGCAGCGGACCGCCGCCCCCGCAGCGGGCCACCACCTCGGCCGCCGCCGCCGACTTCGTCAGGCCGGCCGGCACGGCGTAGACCTTGCGGCCCTGCAGCGACACCGTCCAGCCGCGCCGGGCACACCAGTCGGTGAGCTCGTCCACCCATCCGGCAGGCAGCGCGGCCCGCTCGACGACCGCGTACGCGAAGAGCCCGCTCGCCTCCCGCAGCGACAGCACGAACGTGCCGCTGCGGGCCTGCATGTGGGCGTACACCTCGGCGAGGGGGGCGCATGCCGCGACCCGGTCGCGCACGACGGCGTCCCACCCGGGGTCGGCGACGCCGTCGACGAGCAGGTGCCCGCCGTTGCTCGCGATCGCGTACCGCGCGGGCGGGCCGGGCAGGCGGACCCGGGCCAGCTGCGCGGGCGTGCGGGTGGTGGTGGGCACCACCGTGGCGACGTCCTGCAGCTCCCGAAGCGTCACCGCAGCGGCCTCGGTGAGGAACGACAGCGGCGCGCCCTTGTGGATCTCGACGCACAGCAGCCTCGGCGCCTCGTGGTCGGGGGTGCGCAGGTCGAGCGCCGCCGCCGAGTAGATGACCGTGCGGTCCAGGTCGAGGCAGGCAACGGGGCCGACGGCCGTCATGAGCCCACCGCCGCGAGCCCATCGGTGCCGGTGCCGGCACGCGTGAACCGGGGATGGATCAGCCCTACGCAGGTGTACGGCAGGTCGGCCACCTCCTCGACCGGGACGCCCCGGCGTCGTGCGAGCAAGCGGACGTGCGTCAGGTCGGCGGCGGGCGCGCCGGTGCGCACCAGCACCCGCCACGGCACGCGGCGCAGCAGCACCCGCGTGGTCTCCCCGACCCCGGGCTTGACGAGGTCGGCGTCGCCGATGCCGTACTCGTCGACGATCCGCTCCACCGCCGCACGCCCGGCGAAGTCGGCGACCCGGCCCGCAGGCTGCTCGGTGTCCGTGACTCCCGCGAACTCCGCGGTGACGGTGTCGAGGAAGTCGTTCGAGACGTCCACCGGCGCGAGCTCGCGGTAGAACTTCGCCCCGTGGTAGCGGCCGGGCGGCAGCAGGCGGGGGTTGAGCACGGTGCGGGACACCAGGCCGGAGACCGTCGAGTTGAGGCACGCGGAGGCGATCAGCCAGTCCGCACGGGTGCCGAACGTGGTGGTGCAGCGGCCCGGGTCGGCGAGCACGGCGAGGTCCGGGTCGAAGCGCACCCCGGTGTCGCGTTCGTGATCGGAGAGGGCGGCGGCGAGCTCGCGGGAGATCGTGCCCTTGCCGGTCCAGCCGTCGACGAACACGACGCGCGCCGGGTCGTGGTGGGCGGCGAGGTGGCGCAGCGACAGCCGGTCGATGCCCCGGCCGCGCACGATCGACACGGAGTAGTGCGGCAGGTCGAGCCCGTGCGCGTAGCGCAGCCAGCGGCGCAGCAGCACGCCGACGGGTGTGCCGGCCCTGGCGAGCGAGACGAGCACCAGGTCGCGGCCGTGCCGTCCGCCGCGCTCGGCGAGCACCAGCTCGGCCACGGTGGCGACGGCCCGCGCGAGCCGCGGTGCCCCCGCCGCCAGTGCCGACCGGTACAGGCGCAGGTACTCCGCGTCCGGCTGGTACTCCTGCGGCAGTGATTCGGCGTAGTGGGCCCCGCCGTTCTGGACGGCCTCCTCGCGCTCCTCGATCGGTGCTTCCAGCGCGAGGTGCGAGATGTCGGTGAGCAGCCAGCCGACCTCGTCGGGGGCGTAGCTGCCGAAGGCGGGCCCGCGCAGCGGGTCGGGCGTGTTCAGGGCGTCACCACCAGGGTCGTGCGGCGGGTGTACGGGGCGAGTGCCGGGAGCAGCCCGCCGTGCAGCGCGGGGGTGTCGGCAGGCGGGTCGACGACCACGAGGACGTGGTCCCAGTCGGCGGCTCCGATGTTGTAGGCGAACCGCGGGCCGGGCCCGTCGGCGGGGCCGTCGTGGGCGGGGAAGGTGATCCCGCTGGTCAGGGCGTAGCCGGGCTCGTCGACGACCACCGCGGGGGAGCGGGTGGTGGTGGAGAACGCCACGTTGTGGCCGGCGTCGGCCAGGGTCTGCGCCAGCCGCAGCGGCAGCTGCATCAGCTCCTCGGTGCCCAGCACGAGGGTCCGTTCCCCGAGGCGCATGCCGGCGGCCGGTGCGAGTGCATCGGCCAATCGCGGGAGCGCCGCAGCGAACGCCCGGTGCTCGGCCGCGCCGAACCCGTGCCGTGCCCCGGCCGGCACCCCGGCGGGCCACCCCAGCCCGGCCAGCTCCACCCGCGAGTCGCGGTCCGGGTGCTCGCGGGTCGCGGTATGGGTGCACGCAAGTACTGCCTCCAGCTCGGCGCGCAGCGCGGTCGCCCGCTCGGCGACGTCGGGCGGGAGGTCGACCACGCCGCGGGCCAGCGAGACGACGTCGAGCCGGGCCCCGAGCGCGGCGACCCCCGCGGGGAGCTCCCCGCCCGCCGGCCGGACGTCGACGAGCGCCGCCACGACGTAGCGCTCCCGCGGTGACGCCCGGTGCAGCGCCGTGATCGTGTTGAGGACGGTGCGCCCGGTGGACAGCTCGTCGTCGACGAGCACGAGCGGGCGCCCCCCGCGGAGCAGGCCCGGGTCGGCGGGCAGCAGCAGGTGCTCGGTGGCGTGCGAGTGCTCCTCGGTGAACCCGCCCGCCGTGGCGAACCCGGGCACCGGCCGCCGGGTGGAGTGCAGAACGTCCGCGCCACCGAGGCCTTCTGCGACGCAGTGGCCGAGCGCGGTGGCCGTCTCGGCGAACCCGAGCACGAGCGCGTCGGGCGGCTCGCCGATCGCGGCCTGCGCCGCGGTGTGGAGGGCGGCGACGGCCGTGCGGTCGCCCTCCACCGCGGCGTGCAGCAGCGGCACGGGCAGCGTCCGGGCCGGCCGGTCGGCGAGCGCGTCGGCGACGAGGCCGCCCAGCAGCAGCCCGGCCGAGCGGACGAGGCGCGGGTCGGTGGGCACGTGCTTGCCGAGCACGCGGGAGACGAGCAGCTGGGCGCGGCGCGGGTTGCGGCGCAGCGCGAGCCCGAGCAGCACCCGGGGGTCGGAACCCGCCCCGGTGGGGTGCAGCCGCACCCCGAGCCGGTCGATCACGCCTGCGGCGATCCCGGTCGTCGTCTGCTCGGTCGTCGTCTGCTCGGTCGTCGTCTGCTCGGTCGTCGTCTGCTCGGTCATCGGGGCAGGCTCGCGGCCAGCAGGTCGACGAACGACACGCCGTCGGCGGCCACGCCGAACACCTGCGCCCGCAGCATGGTGTCGCGGGCCCACGCGGTGTGCGGGCGCACCTCGTTCATCTTGTTGCGGCGCACCGACGCGAGCACACCCCCGGCCCGCCGGGCGCCGAGCACGTCCGCGGCGTCGCGGTGCTCCTCGTGCGAGACCACGGACAACGCGTTGACGACGGCCACGTGGCTGGGGTGGATGGCGGTCTTCCCCGTGAGCCCGTTGGCGCGGTCGAGGGTGACCTCGCGGATCAGCCCGTCGATCGCGCGGGAGACGAGCTGGCCGCGCAGGTCCGGCTCGTCGTGCTCGACGAACGGCGACTGCCGCAGCTGGGGCTTGAAGATGCGCTCCGGTCCGCCGAAGTACTCCCAGACCGGGCCGGTGACCGTGAAGCCGGTGCCGTCGGCGCGGCCGAGCACGTTGACGACGTCGGCGATCAGGTCGCTGACCACCTTGACGTCGTAGATGGACAGGTCGGGCGAGCGGCGCAGCCCGTAGAGGGCGCACAGGTCGGTGGCGCCGAGGCGGATGGCGAGGATGCGGTGCCGCTCGCGGTGCAGCAGGTCGCGCAGCCGAGTGAGCTCCACGACGCGGGTCTCGGCGTACAGCACGGCGCCGGACTCGATGACCGGCATGACGCGCAGCGCCGGGCCCGGCCCGCCCGACAGGGCTCGGCGCAGCGCGTCGGCCTCGTCGACCGCGTGCAGGTAGACCGCCCCGAGCGCGGCGGTGAACTTGGGCAGCACGAACCCGTCGAGCACGGCGGCCGCCTGCCCGAGCCGGGACACCAGGTCGGGGATCTGGGCCGGCGCGCGGACCCGGACGAACAGGAGCGGTAGCTCGGCCTGGTCCTGCTGGTGCAGTTCCACGAGCGCCGCGACGAGGTTGGCCTCGGCCTCGGCGAGGTCGTCGTCGGCGATCGAGTCCTCCAGGCAGACGACGACCGAGGTGACCCCGGCCGCCGCCTGCTTGGTGACGTCGGCGGCGAGCGCGGGACGGCTCGCCGGCATGTACAGCGTGGCGCCGAGGGCCACCGCGAGCAGATCGGCGGCGCTCTCGCGGCTGAACTGCTGCGGTGGAGCCTCGAACAGCGCGTCCGTATCGGACGCGCTCAGGTACCCGAAGTGCCGCACGGTGGAGCCCCCCTCGACGACGCCACCCCCGCGTGGCACGGCCTGCATCGCTGCCGCGAGCGCTACTTGCGCCCGCGCGCCCACTCCATCCCCCAGCCGTACGCCGCGTCGACGTCTGCCTGGCCACCTCGGATGTAGCGCACCTCCCGGCGCACCACGAGATCACCGCCCCGGTTCTCCAGCATCGCGATGACGCAGGTGGGCGAGCTGGGGTCGGGCTCGTCGAGCCGCACCTCGATCTCCGGCCCGCTCGCCGGGTGGAGCGTGACCACCCCGTCGGCGCTCGCCCAGTTCGGCACACCCTCGTAGATGAAGGTGAACACGAGGATGCGGCGGATCTCGTCGACCCGGGACAGGTCGATGAACATGTTCTCGCCGCCACTGGCGGAGCCGGACCGGTCGTCCCCGTCGAGCCGGACGATCGGTGTGCCGTGGTACGGCGCGGTGAACGCGTTGCCCAGCGCCTGCACCACGCCCTTGCTGCCGTCGGAGAACTCCCACAGGCAGCCGAGGTCGAGGTCGATCGCGTTGCCGCGGCGTTTGCCGAACAGGCCCCGGCTCTGCTGCTCGCCCGCGCTCCACTGGAGGTTGACGCGCAGCTGCCCGCCCGTCGCGCCCTTGGTGAGCGAGACGCTCGGTGCGGACTTCGTGAGCGTGACCTTCGAGAGCGAGACGCCGCCGCCGTCGGGGGCGGGCGGCTGGGCCTTCGGTCGTTTGGTGTAGTCGATCGCCACGACGGGCGTCAGCCGACGTTGACGCCGTAGTCGCGGGCGATGCCCACGAGACCCGATGCGTAGCCCTGGCCCACGGCGCGGAACTTCCAGTCGGCGCCGTTGCGGTAGACCTCGCCGAACACCATCGCGGTCTCGGTGGAGGCGTCCTCGGACAGGTCGTAGCGCGCGATCTCCTTGGAGTCGGCGGCGTTGACCACGCGGATGAAGGCGTTGCGCACCTGCCCGAAGCTCTGGCCGAGCTCGTCGCCCTTGTAGATGCTGACCAGGAAGACGATCTTGTCGGCCTCCGCGGGCAGGCCGGCCAGGTGGATCTTGATCTGCTCGTCGTCGCCCTCGCCCTCGCCGGTGAGGTTGTCGCCGGTGTGCTCGACGGTGCCGTCCGGGGTCGTCTTGTTGTTGAAGAAGATGAAGTGCCCGTCGGAGAGGACCTTGCCCTCGGCGCCCGCGACGATCGCCGACGCGTCCAGGTCGTACTCCACGCCGGTGGTGGTGCGGGCGTCCCAGCCGAGGCCGACGACCACGTTGGTCAGACCGGGGGCCTCCTTGGAGAGGCTGACGTTTCCACCCTTGGTGAGGCTGACGCTCACGTATTGCTCCGCATCTGTCTCGGGGGGCTCGAACCCCCCTGGTTCTCGAGCTGGGCGCGGCCGAGCTTAACGGGATGAATCGGACGCGACGCCACGGATGTCATCACGGCAACGGAGGACCCGTCCGTCCGGTTCCCGCAGCCGCTCCCGGCGTTCACGGCGGTCCACTAGGCTGCCTCCGCTCGAGGAAGTGGGGGTCGCGTGATCGGCAAGGTGGGGCGGGTGACCGGCCGGGTGGGACCGGGGCTCGTCGGCGAGATCATGGTGTCGGTGCGTGGCGGTTCGGAGGCGTTCTACGCCCATCCGCAGCAGCCGGACGAGGTGATCGAACCGGGTACGCAGGTGCTGATCGTCGACTTCCAGGCACCCCGCACGGCGTACGTCGAGCGGTGGTCCTCGAGCTGATCCACATCACTGGGGGGACGTCGTGGAACTGCTCATCACCGCCGGCGCGGTCGTCGTCGGCATCATCGTGCTCGCGCTCGTGCTCAAGATGCTGTGGCGGGTGGCCGAGCCGAACGAGGCGCTGATCATCTCCGGGTTCCGGGCCCGCAGCAGTCCCGGCGAGGCCGCCGACAGCCTCGGCTTCAAGATCGTCACCGGCAAGGGGACGATGGTCATCCCCGGCTTCCAGGCCGCCCGGCGCCTGTCGCTGGACACCCGCGGGGCGAACCTGCAGGTCTCCTGCGTCACCAAGCAGGGCATCCCGGTGGCCGTGCGCGGCGTCGTGATCTACAAGGTCGGCGACGACTTCGTCTCGATCGCCAACGCCGCGCGCCGCTTCCTGGACCAGCAGAACACGATGAACGACACGATCCACGAGCTGTTCGCCGGGCACCTGCGCTCGATCTGCGGCGGGCTCACGATCGAGGACATGATCCACAACCGGGAGGCGCTCACCGGCGAGGTGCGCCGCAGCTCGGCCGACGAGATGAGCAAGCTCGGGCTGGTCATCGACTCGCTGCAGATCCAGGAGATCGACGACAACTCCGGCTACATCGTGAACCTCGGCAAGCCGCACGCCGCCGCGATCGCCGCGGCCGCGCGGATCGCCGAGGCGCAGCGCGACCAGGAGGCCACGGAGGCCGAGCAGATCGCGGAGGCCAAGAAGGCGGCCGCCGTCCGTGCCAGCCGCATCCAGCAGGCCGGCTACCAGGCCGAGATGGACGAGGCCTCGGCGAAGGCCACCCAGGCCGGTCCGCTGTCGCAGGCCACCGCCCGCCAGGAGGTCGTGGTCCAGGAGACGCGAGCCGCCCAGCTGGAGGCCGACCTCGCCGAGCAGCGGCTGCAGTCCCAGGTGCGCAAGCCCGCCGACGCGAAGGCCTACGAGCTGCGCACCCTCGCCGACGCCGAGCGCGACGCCCAGATCGCGCGCGCCCAGGCCCGTGCCAGGGAGACCGAGCTGTCGGCGGGTGCGGACGCCACGCGGGTCAAGACCGCGGCGCAGGCCGACGCCGAGGCCACGAAGGCGCGCGGCGAGGCCCACGCCACCGCCACCCGCCTCACCGGCGAGGCGGAGGCCGACGCCGCCCGCGCCCGCGGTCTCGCCGAGGCCGAGGCGGCCAAGGCCAAGGGCCTCGCCGATGCCCAGGCGATGCAGGCCCGCGCCGACGCCCTCGCGCACAACCAGGAGGCCGTCATCGCCCAGCAGCTCGCCGAGAACTGGCCGGAGATCGTCCGCGCCGGCGCGGGTGCGCTGGGCAACGTCGACCACATGGTGGTGCTCAACGGCGCCGACGGGGTGGCCGACCTGCTCACCAAGGCACTGGCCATGGGTGGCACCGGCCTCGGCCTCGCCCGCCAGCTGCTCGCGTCGATGGGCGACAAGCAAGAGCCCGCCACAACCACCAACGGCTCCGCCCCGGTCGCGGTCCGGAAGGTCGACGAACCGGCGCCCTGAACCCGGCTCCTCGGTGCTCGGCGGGCCGGGAAACACTGTCGGGGGGTGGTCCTACACTCGCGTCCCGTGAGCACCGCCACCACCGCATCCAGCAAGTCCGGCGCCGCGCAGGACGCGCCGCCGTCAACGGGGCGGCGGTTGCTGCTGCTCGACGGCCACTCGCTGGCCTACCGGGCGTTCTTCGCGCTGCCCGCCGAGAACTTCCGCACGGGCACCGGGCAGACCACCAACGCGGTCTACGGCTTCACCTCGATGCTGATCAACCTGCTGCGCGACGAGCAGCCCACCCACCTCGCGGTGTGCTTCGACGTCTCGCGGGTCACGTTCCGCAACGAGCGCTACGCCGAGTACAAGGCCAACCGCACCACCACGCCCGACGACTTCCGGGGCCAGGTCGACCTCATCAAGGAGGTCCTGCGGGCGCTCAACATCCCCGACTTCGGCGTCGAGGGCTACGAGGCCGACGACCTGATCGCCACCCTCGCCACCCAGGCCGAGGCCGACGGCTTCCAGGTGCTCATCACCACGGGCGACCGCGACGCGTTCCAGCTGGTCAGCGACAACGTCACGGTGCTCTACCCCAAGCGGGGGGTCTCGGAGCTCTCGCGGGTCGACCCGGCCGAGGTGATGAACCGCTACGGCCTCACGCCCGCGCAGTACCCCGACTTCGCAGCGCTGCGCGGCGACCCGAGCGACAACCTGCCGAGCATCCCGGGTGTGGGGGAGAAGACGGCGGCCAAGTGGGTGCGCGAGTTCGGCTCGCTCGCCGATCTCACCGACCGCGTCGACGAGGTCAAGGGCAAGGCGGGCGACGCGCTGCGCGCCCACCTCGCCGGGGTGCTTCTCAACCGCCAGCTCACCGAGCTGATCCGCGACGTCCCGCTCGACGCCGTTCCGGCCGAGCTGGTCGTGCGCCCGTGGGACCGCGACGCGGTCCACCGGCTGTTCGACGAGCTGGAGTTCCGGGTGCTGCGCGAGCGGCTCTTCGCCACGCTGCAGAGCGCCGAGCCCGAGGCCGAGGGCGGCATCGAGGTGCAGGGCGGCGCGATCGAGCCGGGCGCGGTGCGGGCGTGGCTCGACGAGCACGCGCGCGACGGCCGCCGGATCGGTGTCGCGTTCGCCGGGGTGCGGGGCGGCGCCACCACAGCCGACCTGTCCGGCATCGGGCTGGCCGTCGGCGAGCCCACCGTGGAGGCCCGTGCCGAAGGGGCCGCTGCCGGGGTGCCGCAGGCGGGCTTCCTCGACGTCACCCGGCTCACCCCCGACGACGAGGCCGCGCTGGGGGAGTGGCTCGCCGACCCGTCGGTCCCGAAGGCCGCCCACGACGCGAAGGCCGCACTCCACGCGCTGCGCGGGCGTGGCTGGACCCTCGCCGGGCTCACCAGCGACACCGCGCTCGCGGCCTACCTCGCCCGGCCGGGGCAGCGCAGCTTCGACCTGGCCGACCTCGCGCTGCGCTACCTGCGGCGCGAGCTGCGCTCCGAGGGTGAGGCCGAGTCCGGGCAGCTGTCGTTGCTCGGCGGCGAGGAGGAGGCCGACGCGCAGCGGGCGCACGCCCAGATGGTGGCCGCGTCCGCCGTGGCCGAGCTGGCCGACGCGCTCGACGCCGAGCTCGCCCAGCGCGGCGGCACCGAACTGCTCGCCGAGCTGGAGCTCCCCCTCGAGTACGTGCTCGCCGATCTGGAGACCGCGGGCATCGCCGTCGACCACGAGGCACTCGCCGCGCTGGAGGCGGAGTTCGCCGCGCAGGTCAAGCAGGCCGCCCAGGACGCTTACGCGGTGATCGGCAAGGAGATCAACCTGGGCTCGCCCAAGCAGCTGCAGGTCGTGCTCTTCGACGAGCTGGGCATGCCGAAGACCAAGCGCACCAAGACCGGCTACACCACCGACGCCGACGCGCTGCAGACGCTCTTCGAGCAGACCGGCCACGAGTTCCTGTCCCACCTGCTCCTGCACCGCGACGCCACGCGGCTCAAGGTCACCGTGGAGGGCCTGCTCAAGTCGGTGGCCGACGACGGGCGCATCCACACCACCTACAGCCAGACCATCGCGGCCACCGGCCGGCTGTCGTCCACCGAGCCCAACCTGCAGAACGTGCCGATCCGCACGGCCGCGGGCCGTCGGATCCGCGAGACGTTCGTGGTGGGCCCGGAGCACGCGGAGCTGATGACCGCCGACTACAGCCAGATCGAGATGCGGATCATGGCCCACCTGTCGGAGGACGCCGCGCTCATCGAGGCGTTCCGGTCCAGCCACGACTTCCACGCCGACACGGCGGCCCGGGTGTTCGGCTGCGAGCCGACGGACGTGTCGGTCGAGCAGCGCGCCAAGATCAAGGCGATGAACTACGGGCTGGCCTACGGCCTGTCCGCGTTCGGCCTGTCGGGCCAGCTGCGGATCTCCACCGAGGAGGCCCGCGGCATGATGGACGACTACTTCGAGGTCTTCGGGGGCGTGCGCGACTACCTGCGCAGCGTCGTCGACGTCGCCCGCAAGGAGGGCTACACGGCCACGATCATGGGTCGCCGCCGCTACCTGCCCGACCTCACCAGCGACAACCGCCAGCGCCGCGAGATGGCCGAGCGCATGGCCCTGAACGCGCCGATCCAGGGCAGCGCCGCCGACATCATCAAGGTCGCGATGCTCGGCGTCCACCGCGCGCTGGCCGCCGAGGGCCTGCGCAGCCGCATGCTGCTGCAGGTGCACGACGAGCTCGTTCTCGAGGTCGCCGACGGGGAGCGCGAGCACGTGGAGGAGCTGGTGCGCCGCGAGATGGGTGCGGCGGCGAAGCTGTCGGTGCCCCTCGAGGTCTCCGTCGGGTACGGGCGCAGCTGGGACGACGCCGCCCACTGATCGGCGTGTGTGGAGGGCTGGCGGTGTGGCCTCCGGTGGCGCCGCGCATCGTGCGGGGCCGCCCCTCCGGGCAGTACAACGCGGGCAGGCCGGGGCCTGCCCGGAGGGCGCGCGGCGCCACCGAAGGCGGTGTCCGCGGACAAGATCGAGGCTTCGGCGCGGAACGGGCCAAAAGCGACACGGGATCGCGTCGACCTGCCGATCACGTCGGCGGGGGCGACGGCTCTGATGACCGGCCCGAGGAGTGCATCAACGTCTCCGCCGAGCCCGTGGTGTGCTGATCGGACGATTTGCGCAGCTGACGCATCCGTTCTCGGCTCACACGCCCCGTCGACCGGGCGCGTCGGCGGACACGGGGCGCGTGAGCGCACACCAGGTGCGTGACGGGCACGGAGATCCACCTTCACGTGCCCTGAGACCGGCCTGCTGGCGGCGCCGCGCGCCCAACGGGCAGGCCCCGGCCTGCCCGCGATGCTTGCCCGCACAATGCGCGGCGCCGCCGGGAGGCCTGCCGCCGGGAGGCCTGCCGCCAGGAGGCCTGTCGTCAGAAGAAGTGCCCCTCAGCCCTATCGCACCACGCGCTCCGGCTCACCGGCTTCCAGATCGTCGCCTCCATACCGCTGTCGACGATCTCCACCCACGAGGCCCGATGAGGTCCGCGACGTAGAAGGGGCGGAACTGCCGGCCCCGCAGGCGAACCCGGTCTCTGCGAAGAGCGCGTCGGCGAACCGCTGGTGCAGGGCCTCGTCCTGCAGCGCCGGCGGGACGATCACGCCTCGGCGGGCACGAACTCCAGGATGCGCAGGCGCGCGGGGCCGAGCCGGAGGACGCCGTCGTCGAGCGGCTCGCACCGCACCCCGCCCCGGCCGCGCATGGCCCGGAAGGCGCCCGGAGCGAGTACGACGTCCATCCAGCGGCACGGGTTGGCGGGGCGGTGGGCCTGGAAGCGCACCGGACCGTCGCCGGTGTCGAGGCTGAACAGCGCCCCGGGATGGTCCCGGCCGGCGGCGAGCTCGTCGACCGGGAAGCCGCGCAGCACGAGGTTGCGCCGGGCCAGCAGTGGGTCTGGCGTGGCCGGAAGGTCCAGCTCGCGGGCGATCGTGTCGATCGACTCGGCCGCGAAGAGCGTGACCGCCGCCCGCCGGTGCGCCGGCCGTCCGAAGTAGCGGTCGCCGACGAGCCCGAGCCCGGCGCGCACCTCGACCGCGGTCGGGCGGCGGCCGTCCGGGTCGGGTCTCGGGCCGTCGTCGGGCCGGCCCCCATAGGCGTGGATCGGGGAGACGAGCAGGCCGACGATCTCCACCGCGGTCTCCACCACGCCGACGCTACCGGCGGTCAGGGCACGAGTACGCCCCTGCCGTGGATGCGGCCCTGCTCGAGATCGGTCATCGCGTCGGCGAAGGCGTCGAGCGGGTAGGTGCGGGTGTGCACCGGCACCGCGCCGATCGTCGCGAGGGCCATGAGCTCGCGCAGGTCGTCGTGGGTACCCACGGCGTTGCCGACGATGCTGATCTCCGGCAGCACCACCGCGAACGTTGGCACCCGCAGCTCGCCGCCGTAACCCACCACGAAGTACGTGCCGCGGGCGCGCACCATGCCGACGGCGGCGGCCACGGCGTCCCCCTCACCGACGAAGTCGATCACCACCTCGGCGCCTTCACCGCCGGTCAGGGCACGGACGCGCTCGACCTGCTGCTCGTCCGCGGGGACGACGTGGTGCGCGCCGACGCCGGTGGCGAGCTTGAGCGCGTCGGGGTCGCGGTCGACGGCGATGACCTCGGCGGTGGTCAGCGCGCGCAGGCACTGCACGCCGATGTGCCCGAGGCCGCCGATCCCGACGACGACCACCCGGGTCCCGGGCCCGAGCAGCGGTACGGCCTTGCGGACGACGTGCATGACCGTCAGCCCGGCATCGGCGTGGGGCGCGACGTCCGCCGGTCGCAGCCCGGCCGGGAGCGGGAGCACGGCCCGGTCGGTGGTCGCGAAGAGTTCGGCGAAGCCGCCGTCGCGGGTGAGGCCGGTGAAGCGCAGGCCGCGGGCGCAGCGCATGTCGTCACCGATCCGGCACGCGGGGCAGACCCCGCAGGACTGTTGCGGGTGGCAGATCACGGGGTCGCCGACCGCGACGTTCTCGACCGCCGACCCGATCTCGTGCACCCACCCGCTGTTCTCGTGCCCCAGCGTGATCGGCAGCTCGGTGGGGACGGCGGGAGCGAACCACCCGTCGCGGATGTGCAGGTCGGTGCGGCACACCCCGGCACCCCCGACCCTGACGACGACGTCGTGCGGGTCGCGGACCTGGGGCTCGGGCACCTCCTCGAGCCGGGGCGGCTGGTGGTACGAGTGGAGCCGGACGGCCTTCATGGCGCCTCCCGGATGACGCGTGACCGCAGGGAGCGGCCAGCATCACAGGTGGCGCAGGAGCTGTCGTCCGCCGTTCGGACGCCGCATCAGCCGCCGGCGATCGCCCTCAGCTCTTGCGAACCACCCGCTCCGGCTCACCCGGCTTCCAGATCGTCACCTCCATCGCGCCGTCGACGATCTCCACCGACGAGGCCCCGATCAGGTCCGCGACGTAGAAGGGGCGGAACTGCCGGCCCCGCAGGTCGAACCCGGTCTCTGCGAAGAGCGCGTCGGCGAACCGCTGGTGCATGGCCTCGTCCTGCTCGTCGTGCACCCGGCCGAAGATCTTCGCGTCGCCGTCGGCCACGTGGGTGTCGACGGTGGCGGTGTGCAGGCAGAACCGCGGGTCGCGGGCGAGGTCCCGGAACTTCGTGGTGTCCGGCATGCCGGCGACGACCAGCCGTCCCTCGAAGATCCGCGGCTCGATCGGGCTGATCCGTGGGAAGCCGTCGGAGCGGATCGTGGCGAGCATGCACAGGTTCCCGGCCTTCGCGTGGCGGCGCCTGAAGATCTCCGCGATCCGCGGGGCGCCCGCCGTGAACTCGTCCCATGTGCTCATGGCCGGAGACGCTACGGGCATACCTTGACAGGTGCTGTCAGGATGCTGCGGAGCGGGGTTCGCGGGCGATGAGGACGCGGGCCGGCGGCAGGTTCTGCCAGATCGTCGGGCTCGCCGTGAGCGTGCCGAACGCCGCGCGCAGGTCCCGGGCCTGGCGCCGGGCGGGTGGGAGCAGGTGGAAGCCGCGCAGGGTGGCCTGGGTGAACGTGCCGGACGGAGCCAGGGCGCGAGCCGCCATGGCCGGCACGGGTACGACCGCGTACGCCGCCCAGGGCAGCAGGCTCACGATCGCGTCCACCCGGTCGATGCCGTGCTCGCGCAGGACGTCCGGGAGCCGGGCGGCGTCGGCGCACACGACGGTGACCGCAGGGTGCCGGGTGGCGAGCCGGTCGGCGAGCACCGGGTTGATCTCGACGGCGAGGTGCCGTCCCGTGCCGCTGAGGCGGTGCTGCAACGCGTCGGTGACCCGGCCGGTGCCGGCGCCCAGCTCGACGACGGTCGGTGAGCCGTCCAGCCGGTGCGGTGCGAGCAGCGCGTCGACCAGGGCGTTCGAGCTGGCCGTGACGGTCGCGACGCGTGTCGGCGCGCGGAGGAACTCCTGGAACAGAACCCGGCCATCACCCATGCCGAGACCGTAGAGATCCCTCCGCGACGGCGGGGTGACGTGCCGGGGAACATCAGCCGTCGGACATGCGGGCGAGGTCGCGGGCGCGCAGTGCGAGCCACAATTCCTGGCGGTCGTGGGCCGACGCCAGCCGGCGGCCGGTGAGCTGCTCCACCGTCGCGATGCGGTTCCGCACGGTGTGGCGGTGGACCTGCAACGCGGCGGCGGCCGCCTCCCAGTGGCCGTTGTGCTCGAGGAACGCGGTGAGGGTGCGCACGAGATCGGCGGATCGGTCGCCCGCGTCGAGCGGGCCGAGCACGGCGTCGGCGTAACCCTGCAGGCGTTCGCCGGGCACGGTCGCGAGCAGCTGGCGGCTGTTCGCGATGTCGGCGGCGTGCACGTGGCGGCCGGTGATCCGGCTCTCCGGCAGCGCGGAGCGCGCCTGCCGCAGCGACACCGCGAGCGCCCCGGGCCGTACTCCGATGCCGATCCCGGCGGGGCGCGCGGGGGCGAGGGTGCGCAGCACCGCGGCGAGGTCGACACCGACGGGCACCGCCAGCTCGACGCAGGGTTCACCCGCGAGCTCGACGACGCGGGTCAGCGCGTCGGGGAGGGCGCCTGCGAGGTCGGCGGCGAGCTCGGCCGCGTGGGGCGCCGCGACGACGGCGGCGCGCAGGTCGCCGTCGGGCAGCCCCGCCGCGTCCAGCCAGCGGGCAGCGAGGATGTCGTCGACGGTGCCCCGGGCCAGCCGGGCCAGCACCTGCGCGCGGTCGCGCTGCCGCGTCGCGCCCAGCCCGTGCACGCGTTCGAGCTCGAGGGAGAGCAGCGAGACGAGGTCGCCGGTGACGAGGTTGGAGCCGGCTCGGTCGGCAGGCCCGGTGACGAGCAGCCAGGCCCGCAGCCTGCGGGAGCCGAGCGGGTGCACCTCGCGCCTGCGACCAGGGGCGGCGTCGACGGCGGCGCCGAGCAACCCCTGTGCGCGGACGCGGGCGAGCATGCCGGCGAACTCCGCGGCGAGGGACTCGTGCCCGGGGCGGGAGCTCGCGATGGGTCGCTCGAGCAGGTCGACGACGAGGGCGGCACGGCCGGTGGCCCGCTCGTACGCGCCCAGGATGCCGGCGAGCCCGCCGGGCTGGACGGCGGCCGCGGTGAGCGCGCGCTGGGTGTGCAGCGCCCACTCCAGCTGCCGGCGTTCCTCGCGCGCCCGCCAGGCGAAGACCGCCTTGGTGACGGCGATGAACGGCACCCCGTCCGGCACGGTCAGCAGCGGCAGCCCGGCGTCCTCGGCCGCGCGGACGAGGCAGGTCGGAGCCGCCTGGTAGCGCAGGTCCGCGCCGAGCCCCAGTCCGAGCGCCCGCACGCCTGCGGCCTGCAGCCCGGTGACGTAGGCGGCGCAGCCTGCGTCTGACTCGTCGAGCAGCAGCCCGATGGTGAGCAGAAGCTCGCCGCCCTGCAGCCACGGGCCGGGTTCCGCGAGCTCGGACACGGCCGCGGCCTCGAGCTCGCGGCCCCGCTCGCCCCGGCCCGCGACGACCGAGAGCCGCAGTGCCGGATCGGCGGCGAGGTCGGCGACGGTCAGCAGCGCGCACACTCCTGGACGTTTCGGCCAACCCAACGGTGTGAGGTTAGACGTGATGGCGATGTGCGGGAAGCGCGCGGCGCCCCACCCTGGGCCGATGCCGCTGGGACCAGTCGATGCGAGAGTCACACCCCGCTTCGCGGGCCCGGACACGTTCGCGCGCCTGCCACGCCTCGACCAGGTCACCGACGTGGACGTGGCCGTGCTCGGGATGCCGTTCGACTCCGGTGTCTCCTACCGGCCCGGGGCCCGTTTCGGGCCCGCCCACGTCCGCGCGTCGTCCAAGCTGCTGCGCCCGCACCACCCGGCTCTGAAGGTGGAGCCGTTCGCCGACCAGCAGGTGGTCGACGCCGGCGACGTCGCGATCAACCCGTTCGACCTCGACGACGCGATCGGGTCGGTCGAGCGCGCGTCCGACGAGTTGCGCGGCAGCGGGGCGCGGCTGCTGTCCATCGGCGGTGATCACACGATCGCGCTGCCGTTGCTGCGCTCGGTGCACCGCACGCACGGGCCGGTCGCCGTGTTGCACTTCGACGCGCACCTCGACACCTGGGACACCTACTTCGGCGCGCCCTACACGCACGGCACCCCGTTCCGGCGGGCGAGCGAGGAGGGCCTGCTCGACCCGGAGCGCTGCCTGCACGTCGGGATCCGCGGACCCCTCTACGGGGCCGAGGACCTCGCGGACGACGCCCGGCTCGGCTTCCAGGTGATCGGCTCCGACGACTACCAGGTCGACGGGCTCGCCACGGTGGTCGAGCGGATGCGCGCCCGCCTCGGCGACGGCCCGGTCTACGTCTCGGTGGACATCGACGTGCTCGACCCCGCCCACGCGCCCGGCACCGGCACGCCCGAGGCCGGTGGGCTCACCAGCCGCGAGCTGCTGCACACCCTGCGCGGGCTCGTCGGCACCGACATCGTCGGCGCCGACATCGTCGAGGTCGCCCCGGCCTACGACCACGCGGAGATCACCGGCATCGCGGCGGCGCACGTGGCGTACGAGCTGCTCGCGGTACTCGCGGCGAAATGAGTGTTCGCAACGGCGGGTCGGCCGTCGTCGAGACGCTCGCCGCGCACGGCGTCGACACCGTCTTCGGCATCCCGGGCACCCACAACCTCGAGCTCTACCGGCACCTCGCACCCTGCGGGATCCGCGCCGTGACGCCCCGCCACGAGCAGGGAGCCGGCTACGCCGCCGAGGGGTACGCGCGCGTGAGCGGGCGGCCGGGCGTCGTGCTGACGACCAGCGGCCCGGGGATGACCAACGCGATGACCGCTGCGGCCACCGCCTACGCGGAGTCGCAGCCGATGCTCGTCCTCTCGCCGGGCGTGCCGACGGGCACCGAGGGCCGCGACCTCGGCCTCCTGCACGAGACCAAGGACGCGAGCGGCGCCATGGACCGCCTGGTGCGCTGGAGCCGGCGCGTCGCAGGCCCCGAGGACGCCGCCGACGCGGTCACCGCGGCGTTCGCCACGTTCCGCGGGGCACGGCCACGGCCGGTACACGTCGAGATCCCCCTCGACGTCCTGGAACAGCAGTGGGACGGCAGCCCGTGGGTCGGGGCCGTCACCGCGCCGCCCGAGCCCGACGCCGCCGACGTGCGGTGCGCGGCCACCCTCCTCGCGGGCGCCCGCCGGCCGCTGGTGATCGTGGGCGGGGGCGCCGTCGACGCCGCCGCCGAGGTACGCGCGCTCACCGAGGCGCTCGGTGCCCCGGTCGCGACCACGGTCAACGGCAAGGGCGTGCTGGACGAGTCGCATCCCCTCGCCGTCGGCGCCTCCGTGCGGTTGCGCGCCCTGCACAAGGCGGCGGCGGAGAGCGACGCCCTGCTC
This sequence comes from Pseudonocardia hierapolitana, assembly GCF_007994075.1. Taxonomy (NCBI): domain Bacteria; kingdom Bacillati; phylum Actinomycetota; class Actinomycetes; order Pseudonocardiales; family Pseudonocardiaceae; genus Pseudonocardia; species Pseudonocardia hierapolitana. The sequence goes on from NZ_VIWU01000001.1 coordinate 7,196,570, forward strand.
GTGGTGGGCAGCGAGCTCGGCGACTCCGACCTGTGGGAGGGCCGGATCACGGCGCAGACCGTGATCCGCTGCGACATCGAGCCCGGGCAACTCCACAAGAACTGCCAGGCGGCCGTCGCGCTGCTCGGCGACGCGGCGACGACCCTGCGCGCGCTGCGGACGGCCCTTCCGACGAGCGGCGCCCTCGTCGGTACCTATCCGACGAACGCGCCGTTCGTCGGAACGCACGGGCCCGCGTCCGTGCGGGCGAGCGAGTTGCGGGACGCCTGCCGTGCGGAGGCGAGGGACGGGGCCGCGACGTACGAGGAGATCAATCTCGCAGTCCGGGCCGCGCTGCCCGCCGACGGGGTGCTCGCCGGCGACAGCTCGCAGGTCACCTACCTGGGCTCGGTGCACTTCTTCGACGTTCCCGCGCCCCGGCGGTTCTGCTACACGCCCGGCTACGCCACGCTCGGCTACGGCCTGCCTGCGGCGATCGGGGCGTCGCTCGCCCGGCCGGGCGAGCCCGTCGCCGTCCTGCTGGGGGACGGGGCGTTCCTGTTCTCCGTGCAGGAGCTCGCGACCGCCGTCGACCTGCGGCTGCCGCTGCCGATCGTCGTGGTCGACAACGGCGGCTACCGCGAGATCCGCGACCAGCAGGAGCAGCGCGGCATCCCGCCGGTCGGTGTGGACCTGCCCGTCCCCGACCTCGCCGCCCTCGCCGGAGCCTTCGGTGCGCACGGCGTGCGTACGTCCGATCCGGGCGCGCTCACCGCGCTCGTGGCCGACGCCCTGTCGGCCGACCGCCCGACCGTCATCCACCTGGAAATGGAGTGAGCATGGACGTCGCCGTCGTCGTCGCGTACCTGGTCGCCATGATCGCCTTCGGATTCTGGGGCAAGCGGCGTGCCAGGACCGAGTCGGACTTCCTCGTGGCCGGCCGCAGGCTCGGCCCGCTGCTCTACGCCGGGACCCTGTCCGCCCTCGTGCTGGGCGGCGCGTCGACGATCGGCGGCGTCGGGCTGGGCTACGAGTACGGGCTGTCGGGCATGTGGCTCGTGGTCGCGATCGGCACCGGCGTCCTGCTGCTGTCCCTGCTGTTCGCCGGGCGGATCCAGCGGCTGCGCGTCTACACCGTGAGCCAGATGCTCCAGCTGCGCTACGGGCCGGGGTCGAGCGTGCTGTCCGGCGTGGTGATGTTCGGCTACACGCTCATGCTCACCGTGACCTCGACGATCGCGTACGCCACGATCTTCGCGGCACTGCTCGACCTGCCGCGGGTGCCCTCGATCCTCGTCGGCGGCCTCGTCGTGGTGATCTACTCGGCGCTGGGCGGGATGTGGTCGATCACCCTCACCGACTTCGTGCAGTTCTTCATCCAGACGGTCGGCATCTTCCTGATCCTGCTGCCGGTGGTGCTCGTGCAGGCAGGCGGGTTCGCGGCGGTGCCGCCCGAGGCGCTCTCGCCCACCACGATCGGCGGCGAGACGATCCTGACCTACTTCGTCATCTACACGTTCGGGTTGCTCATCGGCCAGGACATCTGGCAGCGGGTGTTCACCGCCCGCAGCCCGGGCGTTGCCCGCTGGGCGGGTGCGGCGGCGGGCGTCTACTGCCTGCTGTACGGCGTGGCCGGTGCACTGGTCGGGATGGGCGCGAGCGTGCTCGTCCCGGGCCTCGAGGAACCGGGCGACGCGTTCACCGCCGTCGTGGGCGCGACCATGACGCCGGTGCTGGCCGGGCTGGTGCTCGCCGCGGCGCTCGCCGCCGTCATGTCCACCGCCAGCGGCTCGCTCATCGCCACGGCCACGGTGTTCGGCCAGGACATCGCGCAGCGGCTGCGCGGGCGGGCGGATGGTTCCGAGGCCGAGCACGTGCGCGGCCACCGGCTCCTCGTCATCGCGTTCGGGGTCGTGGCGATCGTGATCGCCTGCCTGCTGCAGGACGTGGTGGGCGCGCTGACCATCGCCTACGACATCCTGGTCGGCGGCCTGCTGGTGCCCATCCTCGGTGGCCTGGTGTGGCGGCGCGCCACGATCGTCGGTGCCGTGGCGGCGATGGCCGTCGGCACCGTGGGCACCCTCGTCACGATGGCCGTGGTCGGCGACATCGACGCGAACGAGCCGATCTACGTCGGGCTCGCGGCCGGGCTGGCCGTGTTCGTGGTCGGGAGCCTGGTGTCGCGGCCCACCGCGCCCGACGTTCTGGCGGAGTGGGACCGGCGCAGCTCCGGTGCGGCGGCCGAGGCGCCCGTGGCGTAGCGACGACCCGGACTACCGCAATCTGGAAGAAGCCTTCCCGCGTGCGCCGCTCCTAGCCTGGGCCGATGATCAGAAGGCTGTCCCACACCTGCGTCTACGTGCTGGACCAGGATCGGGCGAAGGAGTTCTACACCGAGAAGCTCGGCTTCGAGGTGCGCAGCGACGTGCGGATGGGCAGTGAGTTCGAGGGAGCGGGAGAGGGGTTCCGCTGGCTCACCGTCTGCCCACCCGACCAGCCGGACGTCGAGATCATCCTGGCCGACCCCGGCATGGGTCACGACGCCGAGAGCGCCCAGCAGATCCGCGCGCTCGTGGCGAAGGGGGCGATGGGCCCCGGGGCGATGACCACCGACGACATCCGGAAGACCTTCGACGAGCTGTCGGGCCGCGGGGTCGTGTTCACGCAGGAGCCGGTGACCCGGCCCTACGGCGTGGAGGCGCTGTTCCGCGACGACTCGGGCAACTGGTTCAGCCTCACCCAGCCCAACGCGTAGACCGCGGGTCGGCGCGCCCCTGCGGCGCCTCCTGGGCGCGCCGGTAGCCTGCCTCCTCGAACGGCTGTTCGCGGAGTTGATCGGGTGGGGGAGATCGGGTGCGGGTGCTCGGCGTCGACCCGGGGCTGACCCGGTGCGGGCTCGGGGTCGTCGACGGTGCGGGCGGGCGGCGGGTGCGGTGCGTGGCGGTGGACGTCGTGCGCACCCTGGCCGACGCCCCGCTGCCCGAGCGGCTGCTCGCCGTCGGGGCCGAGGTCGAGCGGTGGATCGAGCGGCACCGGCCCGACGTGGTGGCGGTCGAGCGGGTGTTCAGCCAGCACAACGTCCGCACGGTGATGGGCACGGCCCAGGTCAGCGGCGTCGTCGCGATGCTCGCGGCCAAGGCGGGCCTGCCGGTGGCCTTCCACACGCCCAGCGAGGTGAAGGCCGCGGTCACGGGGGAGGGGCGCGCGGGGAAGCAGCAGGTGACGACGATGGTCACGCGGCTGCTCGCGCTGGAGGAGGCGCCGCGGCCTGCCGACGCGGCCGACGCCCTCGCCCTCGCCATCTGTCACTGCTGGCGCGCGCCGATGCTCGACCGGATGGCGCAGGCGCAGGCGCGGTCGGCGGAGCTCGCCCGCGCCCACAAGGCGCGGCTGGAGGCCGCGCGACGTGCTGGGGAGGCCTCATGATCAGTTCGGTGCGGGGAGAGGTGCTGGAGATCGGCCTCGACCACGCGGTCGTCGAGGTCGGCGGCGTCGGCCTCGCCGTGCAGGCCACGCCGGGCACGCTCGCCCGGCTGCGCCGGGGCGAGCAGGGCAGGCTCGCCACCGCGCTGGTCGTGCGGGAGGACTCGCTCACCCTGTTCGGGTTCGCCGACGAGGAGGAGCGCGAGCTCTTCGGCCTGCTGCAGACCGTGAGCGGGATCGGGCCCCGGATCGCCCTCGCGACCCTTGCCGTGCTGAGCCCGGACGTGCTGCGCCGCGCCCTCGTCGACGGCGACCTCACCACGCTCACCCGGGTTCCCGGCATCGGCCGCAAGGGCGCCGAGCGGCTGGCCCTCGAGCTGCGGGACAAGGTCGTCGCTCCCGCCGCATCGCCCGCGACGCTGCCGGGCGTGGGAGATGCCGCCGCGAACGGGACGAACCCGCGCCGCGACCAGGTGGTGGAGGCGCTCGTCGGCCTCGGCTTCGCGGCGAAGCCCGCGGAGCAGGCGGTGGACGCCGTACTGGCCGGTGACGGCACCGCGGACGCGAGCGCGCTGCTGCGGGCCGCGCTCACGAGGCTCGGCGGCAAGGGTCGATGACCGAGCTCTCGCTCACCCCCGGGCCCGAGCCGGAGGACCTCGAGGCCGACGCCTCGCTGCGCCCGCGCACGCTCGGCGAGTTCATCGGCCAGCCACGCGTGCGCGAACAGCTGGAGCTGGTGCTGGAGGGCGCGCGCCGCCGCGGCCAGCCACCCGACCACATCCTGCTGTCCGGGCCACCCGGGCTGGGCAAGACGAGCCTCGCGCTCATCGTGGCCGCCGAGCTGGGCGCGGCGATCCGGCTGACGTCCGGTCCCGCCCTCGAACGCGCGGGCGACCTCGCCGCGATGCTGTCCAACCTCGAGCCCGGCGACGTGCTGTTCATCGACGAGATCCACCGCACGGCCCGGCCCGCCGAGGAGATGCTCTACCTCGCGATGGAGGACTTCCGGGTCGACGTCGTCGTCGGCAAGGGGCCGGGCGCCACCTCCATCCCCCTCGACATCGCGCCGTTCACGCTCGTGGGCGCCACCACCCGGTCCGGTGCGCTCACCGGGCCGCTGCGCGACCGCTTCGGCTTCACCGCCCACATGGAGTTCTACGAGCCCACCGAGCTGGAGCTCGTGCTGCGCCGCGCGGCCGTCATCCTGGGGGTCGACCTGCGTCCGGACGGCGCGGAGGAGATCGCCATGCGGTCCCGGGGCACGCCGCGGATCGCGAACCGGCTGCTGCGCCGCGTGCGCGACTTCGCGGAGGTGCGCGCCGACGGCGCCGTCACCCGCGCCGTGGCGCGCGACGCGCTCGCCGTCTACGACGTCGACGAGCTCGGCCTGGACCGGCTCGACCGCGCGGTGCTCGGGGCGCTGGTGCGCTCCTTCGGCGGCGGGCCGGTGGGCGTATCGACGCTGGCAGTGGCGGTGGGAGAGGAACCGGGTACCGTCGAGGAGGTCTGCGAGCCCTTCCTCGTGCGGGCCGGCATGCTGGCCCGCACACCGCGCGGCCGGGTGGCCACCGCAGCCGCCTGGTCACATCTGGGCATCGCTGCGCCACCCGACGTCACTCCGGGTGGACCTCCCGCGTTGTTCTGAACCGGGGGCTGGCAGACTCTGGTAGCTCCACGACGTGCGGAGATTCGGAGACCATGGACATCTCATTGCTGTTCCCGCTGCTCATCCTCCTGCTGTTCATCCCGATCTTCCTGCAAGGCAGGCGTGCTCGCCGCCAGCAGCAGGAGATGCAGCAGCTGCAGGCCGCGCTCGAGCCCGGTGACGTCGTGATGACCACCTCCGGCCTGCGCGGCACGGTCGTGGACGCCTCCTACGAGGACACGATCGACATCGAGATCGCCGACGGCGTCGTCACCACCTGGGTGCGCGGCGCGGTCCGGGAGAAGGTCAACCCGGCCGCCGACGAGGACGCATCGGCCGAGGAGACGCCGGCGGCCACCGCGGCCACCGAGGACGAGTCGGTGGCACCGTCGCTGGAGAAGTCCCCGCTCGAGAAGCCAGCGGCCGAGAAGGACGAGTCGACGAACGGCACCGCCCGCAGCTGACGGCGCCCGCGCGGCCACCGGTGCGCCGGCCGGTTCGCACCTGAGAAGGAAGAGATCGCGAGCAGTGGCATCCACCCCGGGGCAGATCCGCCCCTGGCGTCACCTGGCGGCGTTCGTCGCCATCGTCGCCGCGCTGTACGCGCTGGTGTTCTTCACCGGCGACGGCAATCCGAGGCCCAAGCTGGGCATCGACCTGCAGGGTGGCACCCGTGTCACCCTGCAGCCGCGCACCGAGACCGGCGCCGAGCCGCCGCGCGAGCAGCTCCTGCAGGCGCAGCAGATCATCGAGCAGCGCGTCAACGGCCTGGGCGTCGGCGGTGCCGAGGTGGTCGTCGACGGCAGCAACCTGACGATCACGGTGCCCGGCCAGGAGGGTGACCAGGCGCGTTCGCTCGGGCAGACGGCCCAGCTGCGGTTCCGGGAGGTCGTCGGCGGCCCGTACGCGGCGCAGCAGCAGCCCCAGCAGCAGCCCCAGCCCGGTGCTCCCCAGCCGGGTGCCCCGCCCGCGGATCCCGCCGCGCCTCCGGTCGACGCGGGGCAGGCGCCGCCCACGGGGCAGCCGCAGGGGATGGGTGACGCCGTCGAGCGCGATGTCGCCCCGGTCGCCTTCAGCCGGCCGCTGCAGGACCCGGTGCCTCCGCCCGCCCCGCCGCCGGCCCCTGGCCCGGCGGCGCCCGCCGACCCGCGGCTCGCCGCGGAGGTCGACTCGGCGCGTCAGATGCGGCAGAGCAGCGACCCGACGGTGCAGGAGACTGCGCTGTTGACGCTGGACTGCAACGCGCGTGACCCGCTGCGCGGTTACGACGACCCGACCAAGCCGCTGGTCGCCTGCAACCAGGACGGCACCGAGAAGTACATCCTCGGACCGTCGTTCCTCGAGGGCACCGAGATCGCGAGTGCGCAGGCGCAGGCGAACACCACGGGTGTCGGCTGGGTGGTCAGCCTGACGTTCGAGTCGCTGGGCGCGCAGACCTGGGGCGAGTACACGACCAACAACGTCGGCAAGCTGGTGGCGTTCACCCTCGACGGCGAGGTCGTGTCGGCGCCGAGGATCAACCAGCCGATCTTCGGGCCCACCCAGATCGAGGGGCAGTTCAACCAGGCGGACGCCGAACAGCTTGCCGGCGTCCTGCGCTACGGCTCGCTGCCGCTGTCGTTCGAGTCGTCCGAGGCACAGACGGTGTCGGCGACGCTCGGGCTCGCCTCGCTGGAGGCGGGCATGATCGCCGGTGCCATCGGGCTCGCGCTCGTCTTCCTCTACGGCCTCTTCTACTACCGCGTGCTGGGGATCCTCCTGATCCTGTCGCTCGCGCTGTCCGCGGCGATCGTCTATCCGGTGCTGGTCCTGCTCGGGCGCTGGATCGGGTTGACCCTCGACCTCGCGGGCGTCGCCGGGTTCATCCTCGCCATCGGCATCACGGCCGACTCGTTCATCATCTTCTTCGAACGGTTGAAGGACGAGATGCGGGACGGGCGGACGTTCCGTTCGGCCGTGCCGCGGGGCTGGGTGCGGGCGCGGCGCACGATCCTGTCGGCCGACGCGGTGAGTTTCCTGTGTTCGGCGGTGCTGTACCTGCTCGCGATCGGGCAGGTGAAGGGCTTCGCGTTCACGCTGGGCCTGTCCACGGTGCTGGACCTGATCGTGGTGTTCCTGGTGACGCATCCGCTGGTGGCGTTGGCGGCGAAGTCGCGCGTGTTCTCCAACCCGGGGTTGTCCGGGCTGGGGGAGGCGGCGCGTACGGGTGCCGAGCGCCGGCGTGTTCTGGCGGCCGCTTCCGGCCGATCGAAGGGAGCCTGACGTGGCCGGGGTGTTGAACAGGCTCTACACGGGCACCGGTGCGTTCGACATCGTCGGACGCAGGCGGGTCTGGTACGCCGCGTTCTCGGTGCTGGTGCTGATCTGCATCGGTTCGATCGTGTTCCGCGGGTTCAACCTGGGGATCGATTTCACCGGTGGCACGCAGATCCAGTTCCCGGCCACCACCGCGGCCGCTCCGGCCGACGTCGAGGCCGTGCGCGGGGTCTACGAGCGGGTGATCGGGCACGAGCCGGAGGCCGTGCAGTCGGCGGGCTCGGGCGGCTCGGCGTCGATCCTGATCCGTTCGGAGGCGTTGGACGCGAGCCAGCTGGTCCCGCTGAAGCAGGCGTTGTTCGACACGTTCCAGCCGATCGGGGCGTCCGGCGCGCCGGAGCTCGCGGTGATCAGTGACAGCGCGGTGAGCGGCAGCTGGGGTGGGCAGATCACCCGCCAGGCGCTGATCGCGCTCGGCGTCTTCCTGGTGCTCGTCACGATCTTCCTGGCCTTCTACTTCGAGCGGTCGATGGCGCTGGCGGCGCTGGTCGCGCTGCTGCACGACGTGGTGGTCACCGCGGGGATCTACTCGCTGATCGGGTTCGAGGTCAGCCCGTCCACGGTGATCGGGCTGCTGACGATCCTGGGGTTCTCGCTCTACGACACGGTCGTCGTGTTCGACAAGGTCAAGGAGAACACCCGGGGGCTGCTCGGGCTCACCCGCCGCACCTACGCCGAGGCGGCGAACCTCGCGCTGAACCAGACGCTCATCCGGTCGATCAACACCTCGTTGTTCGCGGTGTTGCCGGTCATCGCGCTCATGGTGATCGGTGTCGGTCTGCTCGGTGTCGGCACGCTGGCGGACCTGGCGCTGGTGCAGATGGTCGGCATCATCGCCGGCGCGTTGTCGTCGCTGTTCCTGGCCACGCCGATCCTCGTCGACCTCAAGATGCGCGACCCGCGTTTCCAGCAGCAGGCCGCCCGGGTGGCGGCGCGGCGGGCGAAGGCGGCGGGCGTCACGGTGGACGGTGCGGCAGCCGACACCGACCCGGACATCGCCGACGACGCCGTGCTCGCCGGGGAGCTGCGCAAGGAACGGGCGATGGCGGCGGCCGCGGGCGTGCCGGCCCGGCAGGCCCGCGGCGGGCAGCACCGGGGCGCCCGGCCGGCCGGCAAGGTCGCACGCCCCACCGGCAAGCGGCAACGGTGACCGGCCCTGTGACGGACCCCGGTCCGGTCCCCGTCGCCGGCGGCGAGCCCGAGCTCGAGCGCGTGGCCGGGCTGGTCCGCGACGTGCCGGACTACCCGTCGCCCGGAATCCTGTTCCGCGACATCACGCCGGTGCTGGCCGACGCGGAGGCGTTCACGGCCGTCACCACCGAGCTGGCGGCGCTGGTGGGGGAGGCCGACCTCGTGGCCGGGGTGGAGGCCCGCGGGTTCCTCCTGGGTGCAGCGGTGGCGGTGGTGGCGGGAACGGGCGTCGTCACGGTCCGCAAGGCAGGCAAGCTCCCCCGCGTGGCGGCCTCGCGCACCTACGAGCTGGAGTACGGCACCGCCACCCTCGAGCTGCCCGCCGACACGGTGGCGCGGGGCGCGCGCGTCTTCCTCGTCGACGATGTGCTCGCCACCGGCGGCACCGCGGCGGCCGCGGCCGAGCTGCTGCGCGAGGTGGGAGCCACCGTGGTCGGGTTCGGTGCGTTGCTGGAGCTCACCGCGCTGAACGGCCGGGCACGGCTGGGTGACGTGCCGGTGCACGCCCTACTGACGGCCTGATCCGGGGAAGCCTAGACTGGCGCGGGTGGGAGGCACGACGGGATGACGGAGCTGCATCAGCCCGCGCCCCCGGCCGCGAGCCCGGCTCCACCCGTCCCGGACGCGAACGGCGTCGGGGCGAGGCCGTCGGCCACGCGTCGCGTGCGCGCCCGCATCGCCCGTCGCATGACGCCACAGCGGGTGGCCGTCGTCGCCCCGGTGCTCGAGCCGCTGGCCAGCGTGCACCGCACCCTGCACCCGAAGGCCGACCTCGCGCTCCTGCAGCGCGCCTACGACGTCGCCGAGGCCAAGCACGCGGGCCAGAAGCGCAAGTCCGGCGACCCGTACATCACCCACCCCCTCGCCGTGGCCAGCATCCTCGCGGAGCTGGGCATGGACACCACCACGCTCGTCGCGGCGCTGCTGCACGACACGGTGGAGGACACCGACTACTCGCTCGACCGGCTGCGCAAGGACTTCGGCGAGGAGGTCGCCCACCTCGTCGACGGCGTCACCAAGCTGGACAAGGTGGAGCTGGGCACCGCGGCCGAGGCGGAGACGATCCGCAAGATGATCGTCGCGATGGCCCGCGACCCGCGGGTGCTGGTGATCAAGCTGTCGGACCGGCTGCACAACATGCGCACGATGCGCTTCCTGCCGCCGGAGAAGCAGGCCAAGAAGGCCCGCGAGACCCTCGAGGTGCTCGCCCCGCTGGCCCACCGGCTCGGGATGGCCACCATCAAGTGGGAGCTGGAGGACCTGTCCTTCGCCATCCTGCACCCGAAGAAGTACTCCGAGATCGTGCGGCTCGTCGCCACGAGGGCGCCGTCGCGCGACACGTACCTCAAGCAGGTCATCGACGAGGTCATGCAGCAGCTCGACTCGGCCCGGATCCAGGCCACGGTCGAGGGCAGGCCCAAGCACTACTACTCGATCTACCGCAAGATGATCGTCAAGGGCCGCGACTTCGACGACATCCACGACCTCGTGGGCGTCCGCGTGCTCGTCGACGAGGTGCGCGACTGCTACGCGGCGATGGGCATGGTCCACGCGCTGTGGCAGCCGATGCCCGGCCGGTTCAAGGACTACATCGCCCAGCCCCGGTTCGGGGTGTACCAGTCGCTGCACACCACCGTGATCGGGCCGGACGGCAAGCCCCTCGAAGTGCAGATCCGCACGCGGGAGATGCACAACACGGCCGAGTTCGGCATCGCGGCGCACTGGCGGTACAAGGAGACCCGCGGCGCCCACAACGGCCAGGCCGTCGAGGTGGAGCAGATGGCCTGGATGCGCCAGCTGCTCGACTGGCAACGTGAGGCCGCCGACCCGGGCGACTTCCTGGAGTCGCTGCGCAACGAGCTCGGGTCGCAGCAGATCTTCGTCTTCACGCCCAAGGGCGACGTCGTCACGCTGCCCGCCGGGTCCACCCCCGTCGACCTCGCGTACGCCGTGCACACCGAGGTGGGCAACCGCTGCATCGGTTCCCGCGTCAACGGCAAGCTGGTGGCCCTGGAACGCAAGCTCGAGTCCGGCGACGTCGTCGAGATCTTCACGTCCAAGGCCGAGAGCGCAGGCCCGAGCCGCGACTGGCTGTCGTTCGTCGCGTCGCCCCGGGCGAAGTCGAAGGTCCGGCAGTGGTTCGCGAAGGAGCGCCGCGAAGAGGCCATCGAGGCGGGCAAGGAAGCCATCGCCCGCGAGGCGCGGCGCACCTCGTTCCCGCTGCAACGGCTCGTCTCGGCCGAGGCGATGTCCGCGCTGGCGCGCGAGATGCACTTCGCCGACGTCTCGGGGCTCTACGCCGCCGTCGGGGAGGGGCACGCCAGCGCCCGGCACGTCGTGCAGCGGCTGGTGGCGCTCCTGGGCGGGGAGGAGCAGGCCGAGGAGGACCTCGCCGAGCGCACCCCGTCCATCGTGCGGCTGCGGCGCAGCAGCGGCGACGCAGGCGTCGTGGTGCGCGGCCCCGACGGCGACATGGGCGACATGTACACCAAGCTCGCCCGGTGCTGCACGCCCGTGCCGGGTGACGACATCCTCGGATTCGTCACCCGCGGCGGCGGGATCAGCGTGCACCGCACGGACTGCACGAACGCCACGGACCTCCAGGCGCGCTCGGAGCGGCTCGTCGAGGTCGCATGGTCGGTCCAGCCGGGCTCGGTGTTCCTCGTCGCGATCCAGGTGGAGGCGCTCGACCGGCACCGGCTGCTGTCGGACGTCACGAAGGTGCTCGCCGACGAGCGGGTGAACATCCTCTCCGCCTCCGTCCAGACCTCGCGGGACCGGGTGGCGGTCTCCCGGTTCACCTTCGAGATGGGCGACCCGAAGCACCTCGGGCACGTGCTGCGTGCCGTGCGCAACGTCGAGGGCGTGTACGACGTGTACCGGGTGACGAGCGCGAGCTGAGTGCCGCACACCTGATCGGGGTACCTCCTTTCACGAGAGTGAGGAGATGCCCATGACCACGGTGCCCGATGCGGAACGCACCCAGCCCGTCCCCACCTTCAAGCAGGCGCGCAGCCATGTGACGTCCGAGCAGACGCGGCGTCTCGGCGGCATCCGCTGGGGCTCGGCCTTCTTCGGCTGGGTGGCGGCCATGGGCATGGTGACCCTGCTCAGTGCTCTTCTCACGGCCGCGGGCGCCGCTCTGGGGTTGGTGCCCCCGACGGTCGACGCCACGACGCTCCAGACGATGGGTGTCGCCGGCGCAGCCGCCATGCTGGCGATCATCTTCGTCGGGTTCTACTGCGGCGGCTACGTCGCAGGGCGGATGGCCCGGTTCGCCGGCGCGCGGCAGGGCGTGGCGGTGTGGCTGTGGACGTTGTTCGTGGCGGTGATCGGCGCGGTGGTCGCCACCCTGTCCGGCGCCGTCACCGGCCCGCGGCTCGACGAGCTGTTCCGGCTCCCGCTGAACGGCGGGCTGATGAACGGCGGGGTGATCTCCGCAGGCGCCGCGGCGCTCGCCGTGGGCGTGCTGGTGGTGACGTTGCTGGGTGCGGTGTTCGGTGGCCTGGCGGGTATGCGCTACCACCGCCGGATCGACCGGGACCTGGTCGCGCCGCCGGCCGCCGACTCACCGACGGGCTAGCGCACGCCCCAGAGCGCGCACCGGTGGGCCGTGGCGAACGCCGTCGCCGGGCTGACGGTCGTCGCCGGGCCCGGTCCGGAGATCGTGAGCAACTGGCCGTCGCCGGTCCACGGTGGCCATTCGGTCGAGGTGCCCGTGTTGGGGTCGCCGGTCGTCGCGAACCGCGCCCACCGGTTCACCAGCTCCGTCGCGAGGGCCTGCTGGGTGGGCGTGAGCTGCGGCTGGCCGGGCACGAGGTCGAACAGGTAGGGCATCTCGGCGCCGTGGGCCGAGCCGCCTGCGAGATCGGCCGGCAGCGCGACGTACGGTGAGGGCGCCGCGGGGTCCGCGAGCTCGTAGGCGTAGAGCGGGCCACGGGCGGCGAGCGCGCGGTAGTTGACCAGGCCGGGACAGGCGTACGCGCGGTCGGTGATGACGTCGGACCAGGCCCGCCCGGGGGATCGGTCGACGATGCGGTAGAGCTCGCCGGCCTCCCCGGCCCGGGTGCCGGCGGCGGCCGAGAGCAGCGCGCGGAAGCCCGGGTCGGTGAGCGGGGCGCCCGCGCGGTCGAAGAACGCGACCGTGAACAGGGTGCCCTCGTCGCGGGTGGTGCCGGCGAGCACGGGCACTCCCGGCCGGGCGTCCCGGTTCAGCACGATGTCCGACGGTCGCCGTGGGAGGGTCGGGGTTCCGGTGGCCGGGCTCCAGTAGTAGGCCGCCCCGCCGGCGAGCTGTGCGGTGGGCAGTGCGCGCAGACAGGCGAGCACGGCGGCGGTGTCCTGCTCACCGGGTGGTGCAGGACAGCCCAGGGCGCTCGCCGCGGCCACGCCTGCGGCCTCGAGCAGGGGGAGCGGCTTCCACGTGTCGCCCGCGGGCCCCGCACCGGGGTGGATCACGTCGACGAGGTTGGTCGTGCCGCACTCGCCGCTCTGCATGATCACCCGGTGGAACAGCCCGGCGGACTGGGGCGAGGTGAGCTGGCTGCAGACGCTGTCGGCGCCCGCGGACTGGCCGGCGAGCGTGACGCTGTCCGGGTCGCCGCCGAACGCGGCGATGTTGCGCTGCACCCAGGTCAACGCGGCGCGCTGGTCGAGCAGCCCGAACGAGCCCGACCCCTCCACACCGGGCAGGCCGAAGAACCCGAAGATGCCGAGCCGGTAGTTGACGGTGACGACGACGAGGGGCCCGGCCTCGGCGAGGCGACGCGGGTCGGTGTCGGTGCCCGCACCCGCGTTGAACCCGCCGCCGTGGATCCACACCAGCACCGGCAGCCGGGCACCGGCGGTGGTGCCGGCCGGCACGGTGATGTCGAGCGTCAGGCAGTCCTCGGTGTCGCTCGCGCCGGTGGCGTGCGGCGTGTCCGGCGCGGCGGGCGGCTGGGCACACCGCGCTCCCGGCTCCGTCGCCGGACGGGTGCCGCTCCACGCGTGCGGCCGCCCCGGCGGCTCGAAGCGCCGGTCGCCCACCGGCGGTGCGGCGTACGGGACGCCCCTGTAGCGCAGCACCGATCCGTCGGTGAGGCCGAGCAGCTCGCCCTGCTCGACGGCCACGAGCTCGCCGAGCGGGGCGGCAGGCGCGGGTGGCGCGGCGCTCGTGCACGCCGTGAGGAGGACGGTGGATGCGCAGAGCGCGGCGGCCGCCCCGGCGCGCGCCCGGTTCACCGGTCTCAGGCGGCGGTGGCGGTCTGGATGGTCACCGGCGTGCGCGGCGCTCCGTCACCGGGGCCGTTGGCGTCGTCGGAACCGCCCTGCGCGATGGCGTCCAGCGTGGCGAGGCCGTCCGGGCCGACCGTCCCGAACACCGTGTAGTCCGGCGGGAGGGTGGAGTCGGCGTAGACGAGGAAGAACTGACTCCCGCCGGAGTTCGGGGCCGACGTCTTCGCCATGGCGAGGGTGCCCCGCGGGTAGATCACCGTACCGCCGCCGGAGGGCGCCGGTGCCAGGTTCGTGGGCGGCTCGTCGTTGATCGTGTAGCCGGGACCGCCCGTGCCCTGGCCGGTCGGGTCGCCGCACTGCAGCACCTTGAGGCCCTCGCCCGTCGTGAGGCGGTGGCACGGCGTGTCGTTGAAGTAGCCGGCATTCACGAGGCTCAGGAAGCTCTCCACCGCGCAGGGGCCGGTGGCCCGGTCGAGCGTCAGCGGAATGGGGCCGCGGTTCGTCTCCAGGGAGACGGCGGCCGTGCCGCTGGTGCTCGCCGTGGTGACCGTCGGGACCGGGGCGGGCTTCGCCGCGGGCTCGTCCGGGGTGGGGGTGAAGGCGCAGTCGCCGAGCGCGGCCGGGGCGGCGGAGGGCGTGGGCGCGTCGGCCGGCGGCGCGGCGGGGTCGTCGCCGCCTCCGGGCATGCCGACGGTGGAGAGCAGGACCACGGCCACGACCACCACGACGACCACGGACGCGGAGGTGATGAGCGCGGTGCGCTGCCGGCGGCGGGCCCGTTCGGCCCGTCGCTTCTGCTGGTTCTCCAGCTTGCGCTTGGCCGCCTCGCGCCGAATCTGGTTGGTCGCCACCGAAACTCCCTCGCTTTCCGCCGAACGGCGGCAGGATAGCGAGCGACCCTGAGAGAGTTCGGTGAGGTCAGGTCCCTCTACGCTGGTGACGTGCTCGTTGCAGGTTTTCCCGCCGGTTCGTTCCAGACCAACTGCTACGTCGTGGCAGCGGGTCCGGGCGAGGCGTGCGTCGTGGTCGACCCCGGTCAGGACGCCGTCGAGCCCCTGGATGCGCTGCTCGCCGAGCACCGGCTCACGCCGGTGGCGGTCCTGCTGACCCACGGCCATTTCGACCACACGTTCAGCGTCGCCCCCGTCTGCGACGGCCACGACGTGCCGGCCTGGATCCACCCGGACGACCGCGAGATGCTGGCCGACCCGCTCAAGGGCATCTCGGCCGATGCGGCCGCGTTCTTCGGCGGGCGGTTGGAGCTGCGGGAGCCACGGGAGGTCCGCGAGCTGGCCGACGGCGCCGCGCTCGACCTCGCCGGGCTCACGCTGCGCGTCGACCACACCCCGGGCCACACCCCGGGCTCCGTCGTGTTCACCACCCCCACCGAGGAAGGCGTCGAGGTCGTGCTCGCCGGTGACACGCTCTTCGCCGGCTCGATCGGGCGCACCGACCTGCCCGGCGGCGACCACG
Source organism: Pseudonocardia hierapolitana (assembly GCF_007994075.1). Taxonomy (NCBI): domain Bacteria; kingdom Bacillati; phylum Actinomycetota; class Actinomycetes; order Pseudonocardiales; family Pseudonocardiaceae; genus Pseudonocardia; species Pseudonocardia hierapolitana. The sequence continues at coordinate 7,211,814 of NZ_VIWU01000001.1, forward strand.
AGCAGATGCTCGCCAGCCTGCGTGACAAGCTGCTGACCAGGACCGACGACACGGTCGTGCTGCCCGGGCACGGGCCGACCACCACGGTCGGCCGGGAGCGGGCGTCCAACCCCTTCCTCCAGGGCCTGGAGGCGCCGGCGCGGGGGCGCGGGCTGTGACCGCGCTGGAGGAGAAGGTGACGCCGTTCGCGGCGCCCAAGGGCATCCCGGAGTACTACCCGCCGGAGTCGGCCGGGTTCGCGCACGTGCGTGCCACGCTCGAGGCGGCCGCCGACCGGGCCGGGTACGGCCTGCTGGAGCTGCCCGTCTTCGAGGACACCGCGCTGTACGCCCGCGGCGTCGGGGAGTCCACCGACGTCGTGAGCAAGGAGATGTACACGTTCGCCGACCGCGGCGACCGCTCGGTCACGCTGCGGCCGGAGGGCACCGCAGGCGTCGTCCGGGCGGTGATCGAGCACGGGCTCGACCGGCACGGGCTGCCGGTCAAGCTGCGCTACTCGGGCCCGTTCTTCCGCTACGAGCGCCCGCAGGCCGGCCGGTACCGGCAGCTGCAGCAGGTCGGCGTCGAGGCGATCGGCGTGGACGACCCCGCGCTCGACGCCGAGGTGATCGCGATCGCCGACGAGGGGTTCCGCGCGCTGGGGCTCACCGGATACCGGCTGGAGATCACCTCGCTCGGCGACGCCGAATGCCGCCCGGAGTACGGGCGCCTGCTGCGCGAGTTCCTCGCGGGGCTGCCGCTCGACGAGCCGACCCGGGCCCGCGCGCAGCTCAACCCCCTGCGGGTGCTCGACGACAAGCGGCCGGAGGTGCGCGAATTCCTCACCGGCGCGCCGCTGCTGATCGACCACCTCTCGGCTGCGTCCGCCGAGCACCACGCGGCCGTGAAGCAGCACCTCGACGACCTCGGGGTGCCCTACGTCGAGAACCCGCGGATGGTCCGGGGCCTGGACTACTACACCAAGACCACGTTCGAGTTCGTGCACGACGGGCTCGGCGCGCAGTCCGGGATCGGCGGCGGCGGTCGCTACGACGGGCTGATGGCCACCCTCGGCGGGCAGCCGCTGTCGGGCGTCGGCTTCGGGCTCGGCGTCGACCGCACCCTGCTGGCCTGCAGGGCGGAGGGCGTCGCGCCCTGGTCGGAGGCCCGCTGCGAGGTCTTCGGGGTGCCGCTCGGTGATGCCGCCAAGCGGCGGCTCGTGGTGCTCGCCGCGCAGCTGCGCCGGGCCGGGGTCCGAGTGGACCTCGCCTACGGCGGCCGCGGGCTCAAGGGTGCGATGAAGGCGGCCGACCGCTCCGGCGCGCGGCTCGCCCTCGTCCTAGGCGAGCGCGACCTGGACGCCGGGACGATCGGCGTGAAGGACCTGGCGACGGGGGAGCAGCAGTCGGTGCCCCTCGACGCGGTGGTCGACACGGTGGTCGCGGCGCTCGCCTAGATCGTGATGCAGCCGGGCCGGGCTCGCGCTCTCCGGGTGCGGTGATCAGCGGGCTGGTGCGAAACCGGTCGGATGCGGCCGTTCCTGCACCGAGTCGATGATCATTCCGGCCGGGGGGCCATGCCGCGCCAGAGCAGGTCGGTGAGCGCCTCGGCCTGGCTGCGCCAGTCGCCGCCCGGGTCGAGGTAGAGCAGACCGGAGAGCCCGCGCAGCACGGTCTGCGGATCCAGGTCGGCGCGGACGGTGCCCGCCTCGACGTTGGCCGCCAGCAGGGTGGACACCGCGCCGGCCATGGCTTCGTAGGCCTTGCCTGCGACGTCCTCGTGGGAGCTCGTGGTGGCGCGCAGGGCTTCGACGAGGCCGCGCTTGGTCATCATGTACCGGGCGAGGTGGTCGGTGGTCCACACCCGGAACGCCTCCTGGGGGGACCTGTCGCGCAGCAGCGTGGGGACGACGTCGAGCAGGTGCTGCACCTCCCGCCGGTAGACCGCCAGTACGAGCGCCTCATGGGTGGGGAAATGCCGGTAGACGGTGCCGACCCCGACGCCCGCGGCCTTGGCGATCGCGTTGAACGAGACCTCGCCCGAGCACGCCAACGACGCGGCCGCCGCGACGAGGATGCGCTCGTTGTTGCGTCGCGTGTCCGCGCGTCTCGGGCTCACCGATCCCATCGTCACCGTCGTTCACCTCCCGGCTGGTCCCGCTGCACGGTAATCCACGCCGGGCTCCCCGGGACATTGCCGAGCGGATAGTTATCCGCTACGGTGGCGGTGCATGGACCGGATATTCATCCGGTTTCCATCCTACGAGCTCGACGAGCCACACCACCACCACACGATGCCGTGCGACCGCTCGCGGGCGGCCGCCGGGGAAGAAGTCCCGTGGACATCTGTATCGAAGTCAATGGCAGAACCGAGAACCTCGACGTCGAACCCGGCGTCACGCTGCTCGACGCGCTACGCGAGCGGTTGGACGTCACCGGGCCCAAGAAGGGATGCGACCGCGGCCAGTGCGGCGCATGCACGGTGCACGTGGGCGGGCGGCCCGTGCTGTCGTGCCTGACGCTCGCCGCGACCGTGCGGGAGCCCGTGGCCACCGTGGACGGCCTCGCCGCCGACGGCGAGCTGCACCCGGTGCAGCAGGCGTTCGTCGACCAGGACGCGCTGCAGTGCGGGTTCTGCACGTCCGGCCAGATCATGTCCGCCGTCGCGGCGGTGGAGCAGGACGTGGCGGACGTGCGGGAGTTCATGTCCGGCAACATCTGCCGGTGCGCCGCGTACCCGAACATCGTGGCGGCGATCGACCAGGTGAGGCGGGCCGATGCGTCCGTTTGAGCTGACCGCCCCCGCGACCGTCGAGGACGCGCTCGCCGAACCGGGCACGTTCCTCGCAGGCGGCACCACCCTCGTCGACCTGATGAAGCTCAACGTGCTGACGCCGCAGCACGTGCTGGACATCAACGCGCTGCCCCTGCGCGGCATCGACACCAGCGACGGCCTGCGCCTGGGCGCGCTGGAGCGGATGAGCGACATCGCCCGGCACCCCGGGGTGTACCCCGCCGTGTCGCGGGCCCTGTTGCAGAGCGCGTCGCAGCAACTGCGCAACATGGCCAGCATCGGCGGGAACCTCCTGCAGCGCACCCGGTGCACCTACTTCCGGGACGTCGCGATGCCGTGCAACAAGCGGGAACCCGGCAGCGGCTGCCCGGCCCGCTCGGGTGCCAACCGGATGCACGCCGTCCTGGGCACGAGCGACTCGTGCGTCGCGACGCACGCGAGCGACGTCGCGGTCGCCCTGGTCGCGCTGGACGCCCACGTCACGCTCGCCGGCGCCGACGGGACCCGGACCGTGAAGCTGGCCGACTTCTACCGGCTCCCCGGCGATACGCCGGAGGTGGAGAACGACCTGCGGCCCGGTGAGCTGATCACCGAGGTCGTCGTGCCGCGGCTCGACTGGGCGGCCAACTCCACCTACGTCAAGGTGCGCGACCGGCAGTCGTACGAGTTCGCCCTCTGCTCCGCCGCGGTCGCGCTGGAGGTGCGCGACTCCCGCATCGTCGACGCCCGGGTGGCCGTCGGCGGGGTGGCGACGGTGCCGTGGCGCCTGCACGGGGTGGAGGCGGCCCTGCGCGGCGCGCCGGTGTCCCAGGCCGCGTTCGAGGACGCCGCGGCCGTCGCTACCGAGGGCGCGGCACCGCTGTCCGGGAACGGCTTCAAGCTGCCGCTGCTGAGGCGGACGGTCGTGCGGGCGTTGCTCGAACTCACTGCGCCGCTGGAACTGACGGAAGGGAGCGGGGCATGACCAGCCGCATCGACGGTCCGCTGAAGGTCACCGGCCAGGCGCGATACGGGCTGGACCACAACTTCCCCGGCATGCTCCACGGCTACGTGATCACCAGCACGATCGCGAACGGCGAGATCGTCGCGATGGACGTGACCGCCGCCAAGAGCGCTCCCGGCGTGGTCGCCGTCTACTCGCCGTTCGACCCGCTGACGCTGCGGAAGCCGAACAGCCCGGTGCTGGGCGAGACCTGGGTACCGCTGCAGGACCGGGACGTCGCCTACTACGGACAGCCCATCGGCTTCGTCGTGGCGCAGACCTACGAGCAGGCCCGCGACGCGGCGATGCTCGTCGAGGTGTCCTACGACGAGCGGCCTGCCCGCACGTCGCTCCAGGCCAACCTCGACCTGGCCGAGGACGGGCCGCCCGCCATGGACGGCGCCCCGCCCACGCACACCGTGCTCGCCCCGGGCGTGGCGTCCATCGAGGAGGCCCTCGCCGCGAGCCCGGTCGTGGTCGAGGGCACCTACTCCACCGCGGCCCAGAACCACGCGGCCATGGAGCCCCACTCCGCGGTCGCGGTCTGGGACGACGACGGCCTGACGATCTACAGCGGAAACCAGGGGGCGAGCTTCCAGCAGGCGGACATGGCGGCCGCGCTCGAGGTGGAGGCGTCGTCGGTGCACACGGTCAACCCGTTCGTGGGCGGTGCGTTCGGCGGGAAGGGCAGCACGTCGACCCCGGCGTTCCTGGCAGCGGCCGCGTCCCGTGTCCTGGGCCGGCCGGTCAAGGCGGCGCTGAGCCGGGAGCAGGTCTTCACGGCGACCGCGAACCGCGCTGAGACGCTGCAGGAGATCGCGCTGGGCGCCGACCGCGACGGAACGCTGATCGCGGTGCGCCACGACTCGTGGTGCAGCGCGGCGACCGACCTGTCGTTCGTGGAGCAGACCTCGCACGCCACGTCCAAGGAGTGGTACCGCACCCCGAACCTGGCCGTCAGCCAGAAGGTGGTGCCGCTGAACATCCCGCGCACGACGTTCATGCGCGCGCCTGGCGAGGCACCGGGGTCGTTCGCGCTCGAGAGCGCGATGGACGAGCTGGCCGCCGCGCTGGACATGGACCCGATCGAGCTGCGCCTGCGCAACGGCTCGATCGGACCCGTGGGCAGCGACCTGCAGTGGTCGAGCAAGTACCTCGAGGACTGCTACCGGATCGGTGCCGAGCGCTTCGGCTGGGCCCACCGCTCGGCCACCGGCCGCGAGGACGGCGACTGGCTGGTCGGGATGGGCATGGCGACGGCGATGTTCCCGGCCCTGCGGTTCCCGGCCACGACCGAGATCACGCTGCGGTCCGACGACACGGCGGTGATCTCGGTCGGCGGCGCCGACCCGGGAACCGGCCTGCTGACCGTGATGGCGCTGATCGGCGCGGAGTCGCTGGACATCGCACCGGAGCGGATCACGCCCCGGCTGGGCCTCTCGGCGTACCCGCCCGGCGGTTTGTCCGGCGGCTCGACCGCCACGGCCAGCGTCGGCTCGGCGATCATGATCGCCGCGTCGGCGGTGATCGACGACCTCCAGGCCATGGCGAGCGCGCCGGGCGCGCCGTTCGCGGGTCAGGACGTGACCTACGCCGACGGGCGGGTGCTGGGTGGCGGCCGCTCGATGACGTTCGGCGAGCTGCTGATCGCGCTCGGCCGCGTGTCGATCTCGGCCAGCGGCTCGTCGGCACCGGGGGAGGAGCTGACCAAGCACTCGTTCAGCTCCTTCGGCGCCCAGTTCTGCGAGGTCCGGGTGCACAGGTGGACGCGCGAGGCACGCGTGTCCCGCATGCTCGGTGTGTTCGACGCCGGCCGGATCATCAACGAGAAGGCCGCCCGCAGCCAGCTGATGGGCGGCATGATCTGGGGTGTCTCCGCGGCGCTGCACGAGGGGCTGGAGATCGAGGAGAACGGCCGGCTCGCCAACGGCGACCTGGCCGGATACCTCCTCCCGGTCAACGCCGACATCCCCGAGGCCGACGTGCACTTCGTGCAGCACCCCGACACGCTGCACAACCCGGTGGGCGCCAGGGGTGTCGGCGAGATCGGCACGGTCGGCATGGCCGCGGCCGTTGCGAACGCCGTCTACAACGCCACGGGCATCCGGGTCCGGCACACCCCGATCACGATCGAGGACCTGCTGGACTGACACCGCGCCTCCGGCCTCCCGGTCGCCGCCCGACCGGCGCCGACCGGGAGCGCGGGGACGTGGCCGCGCTCGCCTGAGCGTCACGACCCGGTGCGCCGCCGCGGTACCGCCGCGGCGGCCATCAGGGCGATCGCCGCCAGGACCAGCGGCACCACCGCGGTGCCCAGGGTGACTGCGGCCAGGGCGGGGCCCAGGGTGAACCCGAGGTTCCGGGCGAGCGCGGTCAGCCCGCTGCCGGCTCCGACCATGCCCGCAGGCGTCGCGCCGAGAACCAGCGCCGAGGTCGGTCCCGCGAAGAGGCCGTTGCCCACGCCGATGAGCAGCAGCGGCCCGACCAGGCCGAGCGGGCCGACCGGCGCGGCGAGCATCCAGGCCGCGCCGGCGAGCACCGCGACCGCCCCCGCGACGACGACGGGCGCGGCGCCCACCCGGTCGGCGAGCACGCCGGCAGGCGGCGACGTCGCCGCCATGGCGGCCGACAGCACCAGCAGGACCAGCCCCGTGGTGCTCGCGCCGGCGCCGACCAGCGCATAGGGCACGAGCAGGTTCACCGCGCCGACCCCGGCCGTGGTCGCGAGCAGCGCGACGAGCGACGGCGTGATCCGCCGCATGCGCAGCAGCCCGAGCACGGGCCGGGCGTCCGGCCGCCGCGCCCACGCGACCGTCGTGACGGCCGCGACGGCGAGCAGGCCGGCCGTGAGGAGCGGCGCATCGGCCGGCAGGCTCAGCGCCAGCACGAGCGCGGTGGCACCGGCGCCCAGCAGACCGGTGTCCAGCACGGCCGCCCGGTCCGGGCGCGGCAGCCCGGCCCGGCCGGGGCGCACCGCCGGGATCGCCCGGCCGGAGAGCGCGAGCGCGACCGCCACCACCGGCAGGTTCACCAGGAAGATCGTCCGCCAGCCGACGGTGTCGGTGAGCAGGCCGCCCAGCGCCGGCCCAGCGACCCCGGCGAGGGGGATGAGGGTGAGCACGATGCTCATCGCGCGGCCCCGGTGCTCGGGCCGCACCGCGTCGTTGACGAGCGGCAGCGCGACGACGCCGATCAGCGCACCCGCGCAGCCCTGCAGCACCCGCGCCGCCACGAGGGTTCCGATCCCGGGTGCGAGCGCCACGAGCGCGCTCGCGATGCCGAACCCGCCCACGGCCAGCCGGAACGCAGGCAGCGGGCCGGCGCGGTCCACCCACCGGCCCGCCGGCAGGCTCAGCGCCACGACCGGCAGGGAGTAGCCCAGCAGGAGCCACTGCGCCACCGCGGGCGGTGCGTTCAGCTCGGCGCCGATGGCCGGCAGGGCGACGGCCACGATCGTCATGTCGAGCGACATCAGCACGACGCCGAGGCAGACGACGAGCACCGCGTCCCATCGACTCCCCGAGCCGGTCGTCGCGGCGCGGGACACCGTCATGGAGGTCCTCCTGTTCACGGCGGCACGTTCGGCCGCCGCGGGGACCACGCTCGTTCTGAGTCCGGGGGTCGCGCATCGGGCACGAGCCCTAGAGGGCGATTCCGAACTCGACGCATCCGGGCCGGGACTCGACGTGCGCCCGCTCGGTGACCAAGGGCAGATGGTCGCTCCCGAAGATCGACCGACGACAATTTGCCCTTGAGCGGCGGCCGCCGGGCGTGGCTTCAGATGGCGCGGTCCGCCAGCAGTCCGAGGCGGTGAGCGGCCGCCGCGGCCTCGACGCGGTTGGCGACCTCGAGCTTGCCGAGGATGTTCGACACGTGGACGCTCGCGGTCTTCGGCGAGATGTAGAGGCGCGCGGCGATCGCGGCGTTGCCCATCCCGGTGGCGAGCAGCGCCAGCACCTCGGTCTCGCGCGGGGTGAGGCCGATGCGGCCGGCGGCGTCGCCCGCGGATGCCTGCCCGCCCAGCGGGAGGCGGGCGCGCCGGGCCAGGTCGGTGACCGCCGCCAGGAGCGGTGCCGCACCCAGCTCGCGCGCGATGGCCGCGGCGCGGGCGAGTGCCTCGGCGGCGGCGTCGCGGGCGCCTGCGGCGAGCAGGGCGGCACCCTCGTGGTGGAGCGCGGTCGCGCGCTCGAACGGGTGTCCGATCTCGTCCCACAGCCCCGCCGCAGTGGCCCAGTCGGCGGACCGTCCCGACGGGTACGCGGCGGCGGTGGCGGCCCACGCCCGCTGCGGCGGGGTCAGAGCCGGCACCCCGGCCGCGATCGATGCGACGTCCGCGGAGAGGAGATCGTCGGCGGCGGCGGCCTCCGCGGCCACGGCGAGCAGCGGCCACGAGTACCGGGCGGCGACGGCGAGGTCGGCGGGATCGAGCGCAGGCCGCAACGCCTCGATGGCGGCGACCGGCTCGCCACGAGCGAGGTGCAGCCGGCCGCGCAGCCGCACGAGGACGAGCGGCTTCTCGACACCCAGCTCGGCCGCGCGGTCGAGCAGTGCACCCGCGTGGTCGAGCTCACCGCGGCCGAGCGCGAGGTCGGCGGCCAGCACGAGCAGCCGGGAGTGGTGGATGGGTTCCGGGACGAGCTCGAGGGCCCGCTCCACGGTGTCACCCGCCTCGCTCCAGCGTCCGGCGGCCAGCAGTGCCGCGGCGAGGTTCGCCGCGTGCACCGGGCCTGCCGAGCGGATCAGGCCTGCCTCGGCGGCCGTCGCCAGACCGGCCCGCGCCGCCCGCTCGGCGTCGGCGAGCCGGCCGTAGCCCTCCAGCAGGTGGGACTCGAGGGCGAGCACCCGCAACCGGAGGTGGTCGGCCCCGAGCGTGCGGGCCACCGCTTCGGCCCGCACGAGGAGCGGGAGCCGGGTGTCGAGGTCGCCGAGCCGTGCGTCGAGCGTGGCGAGGGTGACCAGGGCGCTCGCCTCGGCCGGGTCGTCGCCGGCGCCGCGGGTGGCCGCCAGGGCCTCCTTCGCGGCCGCGCGGGCGCCGTCCGGGTCCGGCAGGTCCATCAGGTACGTCGCGAGCGCGTTGAGCAGGTAGGGCCGGATGGGGTGCCCGTCCGGAACGGCGGCCAGCGCAGCGCGCAGGTCGCCGCCCCGGCCGGGGTGGCCGGTGCACGCCCTGAGCCGAGCGCGGAGCTCGTACAGCGCGGCGGTGTGCACGTCCTCCAGTCCCGGCTCGGCCAGCGCCACCGTGACGAGCTGCTCGCCGCGCTCGCTCTCCCCGGCCCGCAGCGCCGCTTCCGCGGCCGTCTCCAGCACGGTCGCGCGATCTGCGCGCACGAGGACCGCCACGTCCGCAACGTCGTCCCACCAGCCGAGCACGCGCTCGACCAGCTGCAGCTCCTCCGCGTGCGCGAGCGCCCTGCGGGCCTGAGCGGCGGCCGCCCATGCCGCGACGACCGCGCCCGGCCCGTCGCCTGCGCCCGTGAGGTGGTGCGAGACCTCGGCGAACGAACCGCCGTGGTCGGGCAGCACGTCGGCGTAGCGGCGGTGCAGCCCGGCCCGCTCGCCCGGCAGCACCCCGGCCAGCACGGCGTCCCGGATGAGCGCGTGCCGGAACCGGTACCCGTCGCCGTCGACGACGAGCACGCCGGCGTCCACGGCCGTGCGGACCGCCGCGTCGACCGGCCCCCCGCACACGGCCGCGAGGACAGCGTGCGGGACCCGGAGTCCGCCGACGGCGACGGCCCGCACCACCGACGCGGCCTCGCCGAGCCGGTCGACCCGCGTCGCGAGGAGGTCGGAGAGCGATCCGGGGACGTCGCCCGGCGCGTCGCTCAGCAGGGCCTCGACGAAGAGGGGGTTGCCGTCACTGCGTTCGTGGAGGGACGCCACCAGCGCCGGATCGGCGGGCCGGCCGAGTATCGCGCTCGCCTGCGCCGCCACCTCCGCGCGGGTGAGCGGCGCCAGCGCGACGCGCTCGACGTGGCCGAGCCGGCCGAGCCCGGCGAGCAGCGGGCGCAGGCCCCGCGCGCCCGGCTCGTCCGAGCGGTGCGTCACGACGATCAGCGACCCGGGCGCCGCCCGCTGGTTGCGGACGAGGAACTCGAGCAGGTCGAGGCTGGAACGGTCGGCCCAGTGCGCGTCCTCGAGCACGAGCACGGTGGGGCCGCCCGCCGCCGGCCGGGCGATCAGGGTGAGCACGGCCTCGAACATCCGAGGCCGGTCACCGGGCGCGGTGTCCCCGACGTCGAGGGCGGGGAGGAGCGGCGCGAGGCGCCGCCGTTCGGTGTCGTCCTCCAGCTCCGTGCCGCGGAGGGCGGCCACGAACGGCGCGTACGGCAACCCGTCGGCGCCGAGCTCGACGCACCCGCCTGCGAGCACCCGCAGGGTCGGGTTGCGTGCGAGGAACTCCTCGACCAGCCGCGACTTCCCGACGCCCGCCTCGCCGCCGACGAGCACGGCGCACACCCCGCCCGTGGCGGCGCGGCGGAGTGCGGCGTCGAGGAGCCCCGACTCGGCCGCCCGGCCGACGAGCAGCGAACTCCGCACCGGTGTGCTCATGGCTCGTTCCACGGTAGCGAGCCCTTAGGCTCGGCGCGTGGCCGATTCCGATCGGGAGCGGTGGGACGCCCGGCACGCCGCGGCGGTGGCGGCGGGTGCGGTGGCGCCCGCCCCGCCCGACGCGCTGCGCGGGCGCACCGGGCTGCTCCCGCGCGGCGGCCGGGCACTCGACGTGGCCTGCGGCCGGGGCACCGTGGCCGTCTGGCTGGCTGCGCGCGGGTTCGACGTGGACGCGGTGGACGTCTCCCCGGTCGCGCTGGACGCGGGGCGCGACCTCGCGGCGCGGGAGGGCGTGACGGTGCGGTGGCTGCTCCACGATCTCGACACCGGGCTGCCGGAGGCCCGCCCCTACGACGTCGTCGTCTGCCAGCGCTTCCGCGACCCCGCCCGCTACCCGGAGCTGGCCGCCCGGCTCGCGCCCGGCGGCCTGCTCGTCATGAGCGTGCTGTCCGAGGTGGGGGAGGGAGCTGGGCCGTTCCGCGCGCCCGCCGGGGAGCTGCGGGCCGCGTTCGATGGGCTCGACGTGCTCCACCACACCGAGCGGGACGGCGAGGCGAGCCTGGTGGCCCGGGCACCGGTCAGGACGGCCGCGCCATCTCGAGGCCGTCGGTGAAGTCGGCGTCCTTCGTCTCGCGCAGCGGGACCAGGCCGCCCAGGCACACGAGCGCGATCACCAGCACGTAGGCCGAGATCGCCGCGCTCGACCCGGTGCGGGCGAGCAGGTCCGTGGCCACGATCGGGCTGATCCCGCCTCCGACGATGCCGCTCGCGCTGTAGGCGAACGAGGCGCCGGAGTAGCGGAAGCGCACCCGGAACAGCTCCGGCAGGAACGCGCCCATCGGCCCGTAGAGCATCGCGAAGCAGAGCAGACCACCGGTCATGCCGAGCGTGATCAGCAGCGGGTTGCCGGTGTCGATCAGCCAGAACAGCGGGAACGCCCAGACCGCGGCGAGCACGGCCGACGCCATGCAGAGCCGTTTGCGGCCGATGCGGTCGGACTGCACGGCGAACCACAGCGTGGCCGCCCCCATGACGGCCACCGCCACCATCGCGGCGAGCAGCATCGTGGTGCGGTCGACGTGCAGGATGGTGGTTCCGTAGGACAGCGCGAACGTGGTGACCGTGTAGAAGAGCGTGTGCGCGAGGATGAACGACAGCGTCGCGAACAGCAGCACCAGCGGCTGGCTGCGCAACAGGTCGGCGAACGGCACGCGGGAGCGTTCCTGGCGGTCCATCGCGGCCTGGAACACCGGGGTCTCGGCGATCCGCATCCGGATGTAGTAGCCCACCACGAGGAGCACGGCCGAGGCGAGGAACGGGATGCGCCAGCCGACGGTGCGGAAGGTCTCGTCCGACATCGTCGCGTCGAGCAGCAGGAAGAGCGCGTTCCCGAGCACGAACCCGACCGCGGGGCCCAGCTGCGGGAACGCCGAGTAGAGGCCGCGCTTGCCGGGCGGGGCGTACTCGGTGGCCAGCAGCACCGCGCCGCCCCACTCGCCGCCCAGCCCGATGCCCTGCAGGAAGCGGGCGATCACCAGCAACACGGGCGCGAGCACGCCGATGGTCTCGAACGAGGGGATCAGGCCGACGGCCACCGTGGCCCCGCCCATCAGCACGAGCGAGACGATCAGCATCCGCTTGCGCCCGATCCGGTCGCCGAAGTGGCCGAACAGGATCGCGCCCAGTGGCCGCGCGACGAACCCGACCGCGTACGTGGCGAACGCGGCCAGGGTGCCGGCGAGCGGCGAGAACGAAGGGAAGAACACTGCGCCGAACACGAGCGCCGCGGCCGTGCCGTAGATGTAGAAGTCGTAGAACTCGATCGCGGTGCCGACGAAGCTCGCGATCGCGATGCGCCGCCCTGTCGGCCGTTCGGGGGAGCTCATTGCTCCAGTGTGCGGGCCGCCGGGTCCCAGTCCTCCGGGAGGGCCGGGGCCACCTCGACCGTGGTCGCCACGTCCACGGGTGTGCCGCGATCGGCCGCCTCGATCGTGGAGATCATGACGTCGAGCACGTGCTCGCCCAGCTCACCGGACGCGCGCTCGGGCCGCCCCGCACGCACCGCGCGGGCCAGCTCGAGCACCCCCGTGCCGCGCGTGGCCGGAGCGGGAACGGCCGGAGTGGTGACCACGTCGCCGTCCATGCGGTGCACGACGATCTCGCCTGCGAAGGTGTTGGGGTCGGGCACCGCGATCGTGCCCTCGGTACCGGAGATCTCGATCGTGCGCCGCTTCACGGCCGAGTCGAAGCTGAAGAGGCACTGGGCGCTCGCGCCACCGGCGTACCGGTAGATCGCGGCGACGTGGGTGGGCACCGTGACGTCGAACTGCTGGCCTGCGCGCGGCCCCGACCCGACCGTGCGCACCGCTCGCGCCTTCGACGTGACCGCGGAGACCTGCGCGACCGGGCCGAGCAGCTGGGCGAGCGCGGTGAGGTAGTAGGGGCCGAGGTCGAACAGCGGGCCCGCGCCGTCCTGGAACAGGAAGTCCGGGTTGGGGTGCCACGACTCCGGGCCCGGGCTCTGCAGCAGGGTCAGGGCCGTGAGCGGCGTGCCGATCGCCCCGGACTCGACGAGCCGGCGCGCGGTCTGGATGCCGGGGCCGAGGAACGTGTCCGGGGCCGTCGCCACGCGCAGCCCGCTCGCGCGGGCGGCGTCGAGGAGCTTGCGGGTGCCGTCGCGGTCGAGGCCGATCGGCTTCTCGTTCCACACGTGCTTGCCCGCCCCGATGGCCTGCAGCGCGACGTCGACGTGGGCCTGCGGCACGGTGAGGTTGACGACGAGCTCGATCTCCTCGTTCTCGAGCACCTCCGGCACCGAGCCGCCGCGGGGCACGCCGAACGCGGCGGCCTGCGCGCGGGCCCGCTCCTCGTCGAGGTCGCCGACCGCGCGGACGTCCAGGTCGGGAAAGCGCGTCAGGTTGCGCAGGTACTCGGTGCTGATGACGCCGGCGCCGATCACGCCGACCCGGACCGGGCCCGTCCCGCCGGCCCCACTCATGCGAGCTCCTCGGCGCGCAGCCACGCGACGCTGTCGGCGACGGCCTGGAACCGGTCACCCCGGGTGTCGTCGAGCTCGACGACCCGCAGCGCGTGCGGGGCCGCGGCGAGGATCTCGCGGACCGGGAGGTCGCCCTGGCCGACCGGCACCTGGTCGAGCGGGTCCGGGGTGGCGGGCCCGTCCTTGACGTGCACCGCCGTGACCCGGTCGCCGAGCCGCTTCAGCAGCTCCACCGGGTCCTGCCCGCCGACGGCCGCCCAGTACGTGTCGACCTCCAGCACCACCGCGTCGTCGAGGTGCGAGGCGAGCAGCTCGAGGGCGGTGGTGCCGTCCCGACGCATGCCCTCAGTGGGGTACAGGACGATCTCCAGCTCCTGGGCGTGGTTGTGGTACCCCACGCGCACCCCGTGCCTGGCGGCGACGGCGGCCGCGGCGTTGAGGTCGTCGGCCACGGCGGCCACCCCGTCCGCGCTCTCGAAGCGCTCCCGGTCGATGCGCGGGTCGAACACGGTGCCCACCCCGAGCGCGGCGGCCGCGGCGAAGATCTCCTCCTCCGCCCCGGTGCCGACGACGTGCTGGTGCGCCGTGGGCGCGGTGAGCCCGCTCGCCGCGAGCGCCGGGCCGAGCTGCGCGGCGAAGTCGGTGAGCCGGAACGGTTCGACCTGGGCGAGTCCCAACCCGGCGAGGCGGTCGAGGGTGCCGGGAAGGTCCTCGACCAGCAGCTCGCGCAGGGTGTAGAGCTGAACGGAGAGGGAGGTCACGCGTCGAGGATCACCGCTCGTGGGCGTGCGGGGCAAGCGTTGTCCCAGCGGCCGGACACAGCGTGGCGGGGACCACTAGCCCGCCTTCTCGGCAGCCGGCACCGTCTCCCGCGCCGCCACCGCGGCCGCGAGCGCCGTGGTGATCGGGACCGAGGCCACCAGGCCGATGCTGCCCACCAGGGTCCGCACGATCTCGGTGGCTACGTCCTGGGAGGTGACGATGTCGCCGAATCCCCGCCCGGACAGCGAGAACAACAGCAGCAGCGGCAACGCCGCACCGGCGTACGCGAGCACGAGGGTGTTCACGGCGGAGGCCACGTGGTCGCGCCCGATCCGCATCGCCGCCGTGAACAGGCCACGCGCGCTCAGGCCCGGGTTGGCGTGGCGCAGCTCCCACACGGCGCTCGTCTGGGTGACCGTCACGTCGTCGAGCACGCCGAGCGCGCCGATGACCACCCCGGCGAGCAGGAGGCCGCGGGCGTCGACGCCGGTGCCGAGGGTGGCGATGAGGTTGCTCGTCTGGTCGTCCAGGCCGGTGAGCTGGGCCGCTGCGGAGAACGCGGCGCCGAGCGCGCCGATGAGCGCGAGCGAGAGCAGCGTGCCGAGCACGGCCGTCGACGTGCGCGCCGAGGGGCCGTGCGTCAGGTACAGGACCGCGAACATGATCAGACAGGAACCGACGACCGCGACGGCGAGGGGATCGCGGCCCGCGAGGATCGCCGGGACCACGAAGAACAGCAGCACCACGAAGCTGAGCCCGAGCGCACCGAGCGCGGCGAGGCCGCGCCACCGGCCCAGCACGAGCACCGCCGCGGCGAACAGGCCCGCGAGCCACGCGAGCGGGGCGTCCCGCTGGAAGTCCACGACCTGGTAGGACCCGGCGTCGTCCGGCTCGGCACCGGACCAGCCCAGCACCACCTGATCACCCACCGCGAACCGCGGCGTGCCCGGCTCGACGGGGACCACCTGCACGAGGTCCCGGCCCGGTCGGGGCCCGTCCGCCATGTGGACGACGAGCGCGACGCAACCGCCGTCGCCGGAGCCGGGCGAGCAGTCCGTCGCCCGGGTGGCCGTCACCTGGGCCCGTACCAGTTCCTGGCTGGGCGGATGCGCCGTGGCGGGCGGGCCACCGGAGGGCCGGAGCAGGACGAGCCCGACGAGCGTGGCGAGCGCGCACGGGACCAGGAGCGCCGCGATGAGGATCCGCACCTTCCGCCCGGCGGGGCGGACAGGTCCGTGGCCGTGCCCGTGGCCGTGGCCGGGTGCCGGGTGATCCTCCGGGGGCTTCCCCGGGGGCAGGAATCTGGTGGCCCAGCCGGGGAGCGTGATCGGCACAGGCAGGCCGAACACGCGCGCTCGTACGGGCGGTTCCTCCGGCGGGGCCTCGACGTCGGGGACCTCGACGGCGGGCGCCGCGGGGTCGGGGGCCGCGGGCGCGCGCGCCTTGTCGTGGAGTCCCAGCAGTTCCGGGGTCAGGGCCGGGGTCTCGGTGGTGGTCTCGACGAATAGCTCGGCCGGCGCTCCGGGCGGGTCACCGGGACGGCGGGCCGGCAGGCCGGTCACGACCGGGTCGACGCGGGGGTGGTCCGGGTGCGAGGGGATGTCGCGGATGCCGGGCCGGCCGACGGTGCTGTCTGGGGAGGGACCCGGAGGTCCGGGCGGGATCCCGAGATCGGCACCGTGGTACGGGTCGTCCGCTGTGACGGGGGAGCCGGCCGGGGCCCCGTTGCCGGCGATCCTCCTGCGGGGTGGCCGGTCGGGCTCGACGCGGTCGCGTTCGTCCTGCCGGCCGGGACGCTCGGCGAACGGGTCGTTCGCGTACGCGGCGGCTGCGTCGGCGTCCGGCCCGGGGGCGTCGGCGGCGAACGGGTTGCGGGTAGCTCGGTCCGCCGCATACGGGCCGGGTGCGTACGTGTCCGCCGCCCGGGGGCCCGGCGCGGACGTGCCCGCTGCACGGCGGTCGGCAGCGTAGAAGTCTGCCGCGTAGCTGTCTGCTGCGTAGGTGTCCGCCCGGTGCGGTTCCGCTGCGTACGGTTCCGCCGGGTATGGGTCCGCCGGGTACGGGTCCGCCGGGTACGGGTCCGCTGGGTACGGCTCGCCGCGGTGCGGCGCATCCGGGTAGGCGTCGGCCCGGCGTCGGGATCCGCGATCGGAGGCCGCGCTGTGTGGGCCGCCGTTCCTGCCGGCGAGGTCCCGGTCGCCGGTGTCCCAGCCGGTGTCCCAGCCGCCCGTGTCCCAGCCCGGGTCCCGGCCGGTGTCTCGGCCCGTGTCCCAGCCGGTGTCCCAGTCGCCGTGATCCCACTCGCCGTGGTTCCGGCCGCCGCCGTTGCCGTCACGGGCCGTCCGGTCTCCGTGGTTCCGGTCGCCGTCGGGGTCACCGGTCGGGTCGGCGCCGTTCCCGCTGCTGCGGTACCGGTCGTCGGAGGAGCCGCCCTCGAAGGCCTCCGCTGACCGGCGGCCGGCCGCTGCGCCGTCGCGGGCGTGTCGGGGGCGCTCGGAGCGGTGGGCGGGCTGGAGGACGGCAGGGAAGCCGACCTCGGGTGTCTGCGGCGCCGTGTCGGGCCGGTCGGTGCGGTGCCGGCCCGGTGCACGGCTGCCACGGGCCGCCCTTGTGGTCTCCTCCGGTTCGTCAGCAGGCACGCTCCCATCCTGTCAACGCCCGCCGGGAGCTTCCCGCCTCGTCCGTTCGCCGGTGGGTGTGGCGCGGTCACCGGCCCGTTACCTGGGGGTCAGCGGGTGGGCGCGCGCCCGTCAATCGTCATTGCGTCCGCTCGGCGCATCGGGGTTGCTCCGATCGTCGGCGACGCGCGCCAGTACGTCCTCGGTGATGTCGGCGGGGGAGCGGTCGGTCTCGACGGCGAAGCCCGGCTCGTCGGGGGCGAGGGGTTCGAGCGTGGCGAGCTGGCTCCCCAGGAGGGACGGCGGCATGTAATGGCCGCGGCGGTTGTCCACCCGGTTCTGGATGAGCTCACGCGGGGCGAGCAGGTGCACGAACCGCACCGAGGGGTGGCCGTCGCGCAGGAGGTCACGGTAGCTGCGCTTGAGCGCGGAGCAGGTGAGCACCGCGTCGCGGCCTGCGGCCTCCTGCTGCCCGATCCAGGCGGCGATGCGGCGCAGCCACGGCCAGCGGTCGTCGTCGTCGAGCGGAGTGCCGGCGGCCATCTTGGCCCGGTTGGCCTCCGGGTGCAGGTCGTCGCCCTCGACGAAGACCCAGCCCGTGCGTTCGACGATCGCGTCGGCGACCGAGGTCTTGCCGACCCCGGAGACGCCCATCACCACCAACGTGCGTGTCATGGTGGCAGCTTCGCGCATCGCCGGTGCACCCGCTTGCACCCGGTCTCGAACGGGTGTTCGATGTCGGGATGGCTTCCGAGTTCCGCTGGAGCGGGCAGCAGGTGCTCGACGAGGGTGTCGGGGCCGCGCCGGCGTTGCCGGGGATGCGCGGGCTGCTGCGCTCGGTGCGCACCCCCGAGTTCGCCGGCACGGTGTTCCACGAGGTGGAGGCGAAATCGGCGCTGAACCGGGTGCCGGGTGCGTCGCCGATGCCGTTCAGCTGGACGGTCAACCCGTACCGGGGATGCAGCCATGCGTGCACCTATTGCTTCGCCAGGAACACGCACACCTACCTCGACTTCGACGCGGGCGCCGACTTCGACAGCCAGATCGTGGTGAAGGTCAACATCGCGCGGGTGCTGGAGCGCGAGCTGCGCTCCCCGCGCTGGAAACGGGAGCCGGTGGCGATGGGCACCAACACCGACCCCTACCAGCGTGCCGAGGGCCGCTACCGGCTGATGCCCGGGATCGTCGGTGCGCTGGCGCGCTCGGGCACACCGTTCTCGGTGCTCACGAAGGGCACGGTGCTCGCTCGCGACCTTCCGCAGTTGTCCGCGGCGGCGGCCGATGTGCCCGTGTCGCTCGGGGTGTCCATCGCCCTGCTCGACCGGCCGCTGCAGTCCCGCCTCGAGCCGGGAACCCCGTCACCGGCCGCGCGGTTGGAGCTGGTGCGCCGCATCACCGACGCCGGCCTCGACTGCGGGGTGATGGTGGCCCCGGTGCTGCCGCTGCTCACCGATTCCGCCGAGGCCCTCGACGCCCTCTTCGCGCAGATCAGCGCCGCGGGAGCGAGCGGCGCCAGCGTCATCGCCCTCCACCTGCGGCCCGGCACCCGGGAGTGGTTCCAGGCCTGGCTGGCCCGGGAACACCCGCGCCTCGTCGAGCCCTACGCCCGCCTGTACCGCCGAGGCTCCTACGTCGTGCCGGATTACCGCCGCATGCTGGCCGAACGCGTCCGCCCGCTGCTGCGCGAGCACGGCCTGGACCGTGGGGTGGGCATGCCCCGCACCCCGCCGGAGGAGGCCCCACACACGCCGCCTGCGGAGCAGCTGACACTCCTGTAGGCGCCACGTCGGACGAGCCGGTCCTGCGTGAGCCCCCCACAGCGTTCGTGGAGGCGGCGGTTGGACCGGGGTGCGCGGAAACCCGCTGGCTCTGGCCGGATAACCTCGGCTCGTGATGCGCAGCCACCCCGCCGGCACTCTCCGTGCCGAGCACGCCGGACAGTCAGTGACACTCGCCGGGTGGGTGGCGCGCCGCCGGGATCACGGCGGCGTGATCTTCATCGACCTGCGGGACGCGTCCGGATCGGCGCAGGTGGTGTTCCGCGAGGGCGAGATGGCCGAGCGCGCCCACCGGCTGCGCGCGGAGTTCTGCGTCCAGGTCACCGGCGAGGTCGTGCGCCGCCCGGCCGGCAACGAGAACCCGGACCTCGCCACCGGCGAGATCGAGATCACCGCCACCGCCCTCACCGTGCTCTCGGAGTCGGCGCCGCTGCCGTTCCCGCTCGACGAGCACAGCGACGCGAACGAGGAGATCCGCCTCAAGCACCGCTACCTCGACCTGCGCCGCAGCGGCCCGGCGGCAGCGTTGCGGCTGCGCAGCGAGGCCAACCGGATCGCTCGCACCGTCCTCCACCAGCGGGACTTCGTCGAGGTCGAGACGCCCACGCTCACCCGTTCCACGCCGGAGGGCGCCCGCGACTTCCTCGTGCCCGCGCGCCTGCGCCCCGGGTCGTGGTACGCGCTGCCGCAGAGCCCGCAGCTGTTCAAGCAGCTGCTCATGGTCGCCGGTGCCGAGCGCTACTACCAGATCGCGCGCTGCTACCGGGACGAGGACTTCCGCGCCGACCGCCAGCCCGAGTTCACCCAGCTCGACATCGAGATGAGCTTCGTCGAGCAGGACGACGTGATCGAGCTCGGCGAGGAGATCGTCGCGGCGCTGTGGTCGGAGCTCGCGGGCTACGAGATCCCGCGCCCGATCCCGCGGCTCACCTACGCCGAGGCGATGGCCCGTTACGGCTCCGACAAGCCCGACCTGCGTTTCGGCGTGGAGCTCACCGACCTCACCGAGTACTTCGCCGACACGGCCTTCCGGGTGTTCCAGGCGGCCTACGTCGGGGCCGTCGTGATGCCGGGCGGCGCGAGCCAGCCGCGCAAGCAGCTCGACGCGTGGCAGGAGTGGGCGAAGCAGCGCGGGGCGCGCGGCCTGGCGTACGTCCTCGTCGACGACGACGGGACGGTCAGCGACCGCGGCCCGGTCGTGAAGAACCTCTCCGAGGCCGAGCGGGAGGGACTGCCGAAGGCCGTCGGTGCCTCACCGGGCGACGCGATCTTCTTCGCCGCCGGCCACCCGTCCGACGCGCGCGACCTGCTCGGCGCCGCCCGGGGCGAGGTCGCCCGCCGGTGCGGGCTGGTCGACGAGAGCGCGTGGTCGTTCGTGTGGGTCGTGGACGCGCCGATGTTCGAGCGCATCCGGGACGACAAGGGCAACGAGCTGGGCTGGACGGCGGTGCACCACCCCTTCACCTCCCCCAACCCGGACTGGGTCGACCGCTTCGAGGAGGCGCCGGGCGAGGCGCTGGCCTACGCCTACGACATCGTCTGCAACGGCAACGAGATCGGCGGCGGCTCCATCCGTATCCACCGCTCCGACGTGCAGCAGCGGGTGTTCGCCCTGCTCGGCATGGACGAGGCGGAGCAGCGGGAGAAGTTCGGCTTCCTGCTCGACGCGTTCGCCTACGGCCCGCCGCCGCACGGCGGTATCGCGTTCGGCTGGGACCGCACCTGCATGCTGCTGGCGGGGGGCGACTCGATCCGCGACGTGATCGCGTTCCCGAAGACCGGCGGGGGCTACGACCCGCTCACGGCCGCCCCCGCACCGATCACGGCGGAGCAGCGCAAGGAGGCGGGCGTCGACGCGGTGCCGCCGCCTGCACCGCCCGCGGCGTCACCGGCCGCCGACGAGCCGCCCACCAAGCTGTGAGCGGTGCAGCCGCGGGGGTGAGCCCGTGCTGCACATGAGGGTGATCGCGCCCGCCGACCGCTCGGCCGCGGTGCGGGATCTCCTGGTGGCCGAACCGGGCGCCACGCACGTCGCGGTGTTCCCGGGCGCCGCCGTGCAACCGGCGGGGGACGTGATCGAGGCCGATGTGGCCCGCGAGGCCGCGGACGACCTCCTCGGGCAGCTGTGCACGCTCGGCGTCGACCGGTCGGGCGGGGTCACGCTCGAACTGATCGACACCAGCCTGTCCGACGCGGCCGACGCGGCGGAGGAGGCCGCGCCGGGCGATCCGCAGGACGCCGTCATCTGGGACGAGGTGGTGGCACGCACGGGCGAGGAGTCCCGGCTCTCGATCAGCTATCAGGCCTTCCTGACCATCGCCTGCCTGCTGGCGGCCATCGGCGCGATCACCGACTCGCCGGTCACGGTCGTCGGGGCGATGGTGCTGGGGCCGGAGTTCGGGCCGCTCGCGGCCGTCGCCGTGGGCCTCGTCCTGCGCCGCGGCGACCTCGTCCGCCGCGGCGCCGTCGCGCTGGGCGCCGGGTTCCCGCTGGCCATGGCGGTCACGGCGCTCGGGACGCTGCTGCTCGACGCCACCGGCCTGCTGTCCACGGCCCAGCTGGCCGACCTCGACCAGGTGGCGTTCATCTACGAGGTCGGCCCGTTCTCGCTGATCGTCGCCCTGCTGGCCGGCGCCGCCGGGATGCTCTCGCTGACCTCGGCCAAGTCGGCGTCGCTCGTCGGCGTGTTCATCTCGGTGACGACGGTGCCCGCCGCGGCGTTCGCCTCGGTGGCGCTGGTCGAGGGCCGCTACGTGCAGGCGATGCAGTCCGGGCTCCAGCTGGCCGTCAACCTCGTCGGCATCGTCATCGCGGCAGCCGCCGTCCTCCTGCTCGCCCGCAGCCGTTCGGAGCGGGGCGGGCGGAAGCTGTCCGCGGGGTAGGGTCGAGACGATGGTTCGCGACCTGGGCAGCTTTCCCAGGCCGGTGCTCGCTGCGCTGGCTGCCGCAGAGCGGCTGCTCACCCGCCGGTCCGGGGCCGGCGTCGTGCTCGCGGACCCCGAGGATCTCGGGGGGAGCGAGCGGTCGGTGGTGGCGCGCGCCCGGCTGGTGCGCAACCCGTTCTCGCTGCCGCGCACGATCGTGGTCAAGCACTACCTGGGCGAGCCCGACCCGGACCGTCCCGACCCGTTCCACTACGAGGTGGCCAGCTGCCAGCTGTTCACGGCGCTCCCGGCCGATGCGCGCCCGAGCCCGGTGCTGATCGCGCACGACCCGCAGACCCGCCTGCTGGTGCTCGAGGACCTGGGGCGCAGTTCCACGCTGGCCGACAAGCTCTTCGGGCCGGACGCCGCCGCCGCGCGGAGCAACATGCTCAGCTGGGCCAGGGCACTGGGCCGGATGCAGGCGGCGACGGCGGGCCGCGAGGGCGACTTCGGGGCACTGTTGCGCCGGCTGGGGGAGCGGGCCTGGCGCGACCCGGTGGCCGAGGACGCCCGGGTCGCGCTCGCCAAGGGGCCGGCCCTGCTGGCGGGCGAGCTCGGGGTCGACGCCTCGTCCGCGGCGGTGCTGGAGGCCCACGAGACCGCCCGCCTGCTCGGCGGTACCCGCTACCGGGCGTTCAGCCCGTCCGACACCTGCCCGGACAACAACCTCGTCACCAGCCGTGGCGTGCGGTTCGTCGACTTCGAGTGGGGGTGCTTCCGCGACGTCGCTCTCGACGCCGCGTACTTCCGCGTGCCGTTCCCCGGTTGCGAGGCGAGCTTCGCCCTGCCGGCCGGCCTGGCCGACACGATGCTCGAGGCGTGGCGCAACGAGATCGCGGCGGTCTGGCCCGACCTGGACGAGCCCGCCGTGCTCGAGCGCAGGCTGCTGCACGCCCAGCTGCTGTGGGTGTGGCTCACCACCTGGTGGCTCCTGCCCCGGATCCGCGAGAGGGACCGTCCGATCGGCCCGGACGCCACCCGCTCCCCCCGGATCAGCAGCGCACTGGGGCACTACTGGCGCCAGATGGCCGGAGCAGCAGAGGAGGGTGGCCTTCCCGCCACCGCCGAGCTCGGCGACGCGGTGGCCGACGCGCTCGCCAAGCGGTTCCCGGACGCGCCGGGCACCCTGCCGCTCTACCCCGCGTTCCGGTCCGTCGCGTGACCGATCGCCGCTGGTCAGAGCACCGATAGTTCGTCCGCCCGCCCTCGGTACGTCATCCCGCGAACACTCCCGGTGAGCCGGCATCGGTGATCGTGGCGGTGTGAGCGTGCAGCCGTCGACTGTGCCACCACCCGACCCCTTCCGGCCCCGACTCACCCTCGTCCCGGAGCCGCGGCCACGCCCGGTCCGCACGCTGGTGACGCTCGGCGACTCCACCGCCGCCGGCCTCGGCGACCCGATGCCGGGGGGCGGGTGGCGCGGGTTCTCCGTGCTGCTGGCCGAGGCGCTCGGCGCGCGGCTGGTGAACCCGGCCGTCACCGGTGCCCGGATGGCCGACGTCCGCCGCGACCAGCTCCCCGTGGTCCTCGCGGAGGAACCGGACGTCGGGGTGGTCTTCGTCGGGATGAACGACACCCTGCGCTCGGACTTCGACCCGGTCCGGCTGCGGGCCGACCTCGCCGCGACGGTTGGCGCGCTGCGCTCCGCCGGGGCGTACGTGCTGGTGATGCGCTACCACGACCACACGCGGGTGTTCCCGTTGCCGGCGCCGCTGCGCCGGGCCCTGTGGCGGCGGGTCGTGGCGCTGAACCTGGCCGTCGACGCCGTCGTCACGGAGACGGGCGCGGGGATCGGCGTCCTCGACCTGGACGCGTTGCCGGGCGGATACGAACCCGCCGCATGGGCGGTCGACCGGCTGCATCCCTCCGAGCTGGGGCACCGGATGGTCGCCGCCGGGCTCGCCGCGCTGCTCGCCGGCGCAGGCTTCGCGGTGCCCGGCCGGGTGAGCATGCAGTGCGGTGGCGGCCGGGAGGTGACGGCCCTGCACCGGGCCGCATGGCTGGTGTTCAAGGGCGTGCCGTGGCTGGTGCGGCGCGCCCGGGACCTCGGCCCGGTGATCGTCCAGGGCCTCGCAGGTGAGCTGCGCGCGGGGCTCACCGGCCGCTGCTGATCGAGCCCGTCAGGCGGCGCGGCGCAGGGGGACCGGTGCCACCGGTGACGTCGGCGAGGCCACGGCGAGCAGCGCTTCGATCCGCCACAGTTGCGCGCGGGTGCAGGTGGGGCAGATCCAGGTGATCGAGCCGTCCGGCTCGTGCTGGCTGCTCCAGGCGAGTCCCGCGGCATCGGCGGGGGTGCGTGCGAGGGCGCAGAGTGGGCAAGCCGTCTTGTCGGCCCTGTTGTCCATGCCTCCTGAGGCTCCCGGGTCCCGATTGCGACGGGATGAACCCCGGATAAAGGTTACGCTGCGTGGACATCCGACTACTGGAGGTCCTCCGGTGTCGGTGCTCCCGCCGCCCGGTACGCGCGTGGCTAGCATCGCTGGCCGAGGGGAGGGGTCGCGGTGGAGCGGATCGGCACCTTGACCGAGGCCGACTGGGAAGCGCACCGCCCCGCGGTCTTCGGGGCGGCCTACCGGATCCTCGGCACCGTGGCCGAGGCCGAGGACGTGGCGCAGGAGGTCTGGTTGCGCGCCGCGGCGGCCGACCTGTCGGAGGTGCGCGACCTGCGGGCCTGGCTGGTGACCGTGGCCGCCCGGACGTCCTACAACGTGTTGAAGTCGGCGCGCGTCCGCCGCGAGTCCTACGTCGGGCCATGGCTGCCGGAACCGCTGCTGACCGGGCCGGACGTCGCTGCGGACGTTCTCGTGGACGAGTCGGTGGGAACGGCGATGTTGCTGGTCATGGAGACCCTCGCCCCCGCGGAGCGCGTCGCGCTGGTGCTGCACGACGTCTTCGACTTCCCGTTCGGCCGGATCGCCGAGGTGATCGGCAGCACGCCTGCCGCCAGTCGCAAGCTCGCGTCCAGGGCGCGGGCGCGGGTCGCCGCGGCCGGGGAGCGGCCCAGGGCGTCCAGGGCCGAGACCGAGCGGGTGCTCAAGGCGTTCAAGGCGGCGGCCGACGCGGGGGACATGGCGGGGTTGATCGAGCTGCTGGACCCCGCGGCCGTCTACGTCGCCGACGGCGGCGGCAGGATGACCGCCGCGCGCAGGCCGGTCCAGGGTGCCGAGCGGATCGCCCTGCTGGCGATCAGGCAGGTCGAGCTCAGGCGGCCCGACGCGTTCCGCATCGTCGAGGTGAACGGGCATCCCGCCCTTGCCACCTACCAGGAGGGCGAGCTGGTCTGGCTCGACACGGTGGAGGTCACCGACGGGCGGATCACGGCGCTGCGGCGGCTGGCCAATCCCGAGAAACTCGCGCACCTCGGTCACACATGAGGCCGCTGTCTTGACTCCCTGCCGAACCCTCCGATCCCGGGGGGCGAGGTGCGAGGGAGGACAGACCTCATGGCAGACGTTGTGATCGTCGGAGGCGGTTTCGCGGGCGTGTGGAGCGCAGCGGGAGCGGCGCTGGCCCGCGGGGACGCAGACCTGCGCATCACGCTCGTCGCGCCGAACGAGCACATGGTGCTGCGGCCGCGCCTGTACGAGCCGGAGCCGGACCTGGCCGCGGTCGAGCTCAGCAGGATCCTCGGGCCGATCGCCGTCGAGCACGTCCGGGCCACGGTGAGCACGATCGACACCGACCGCCGCGTCGTGGTGGCCGACGGTGCGGAGATCGGCTACGACCGTCTCGTGCTGGCGGCGGGCAGCGAGCTCGTCCGGCCCGACGGACTGCCCGGGGCCGAACGGCTCTTCGACATCGACACCCTGGACGGGGCCCGGCGGCTCACCGCGCACCTGCGCGGCCGCGAGGACTACTCCGCCGTGGTCGTCGGCGCCGGGTTCGTCGGCCTGGAGGCCGCTACCGCGCTGGCCGCGCGGGGCCGGGTGCTGCTGGTGGACCGCTCGGATGTGGTCGGTGACCAGCTCGGCCCCGGCCCGCGGGAGGCGATCGAGGCCGCGCTGGACGAGCTGGGCATCGAGCGCCGCCTCGGGACGACGGTGACGGAGGTCGGCGACGGGTACGCCGTCCTCTCCGACGGCACCGGCGTCGCGGCGGACGCGGTGGTCTGGTCTGTGGGGATGCGGGCCAGCCGGCTCACCGAGCAGATCTCCGAGGAGCTCGACGGCCTCGGCCGGGTGCCGGTCGACCGGCACCTGCGCGGCCTTCCCGAGGTGTTCGTCGCCGGCGACACGGCCGCGGCGGCCGTCGACGCCCTGCACACGGTCATGCAGGCCTGCCAGCACGCCACCCCGCTCGGCAAGGTCGCCGGGTACAACGCGGCGGCCGACCTGCTCGGCGTGCCGCTGCGCGAGTTCACCCCCGGCCCGTACGTCACCTGCCTGGACCTCGGCGGTGCGGGCGGGATCTTCACGCGGGGCTGGGATCGTAGGGTGATGGCCTCGGGCGCCGACGGCGGGGAGATCAAGAGGCAGATCAACCTGGCGATCCACCCGCCGGTCGACGACGCCGAGGCGATCCTCGCCGCCGCGGATCGGGTCCGCATCGAGCTCCCCTTCTTCCCCCGCGACGAGGAGGTACCCGCCGCATGATCCTGGTGACCGGGGCGACCGGGAACGTCGGACGGCACGTGCTTTTCCAGCTCCGCGCGGCGGGCGCGGCCGACGTCCGCGCCCTGGTGCGCTCCGGCGCCCCGCACCGGCCCGATGGCCTCGACGTCGCGACCGGGGGTCTCGACGATCCGGGCGGGCTGGACGCGGCGCTGGCCGGGGTGGAGACGGTCTTCCTGGTGTGGCCGTTCCTGACCACCGAGGTCGCGCCGGCCGTGCTGGAGGTGATCGGCCGGCGTGCCCGGCGCCTGGTCTACCTGTCGTCGGTCGGCGTGGGCGGACCCGAGGAGCGGGCGGACCCGATCTTCGCGCTGCACGCCGACGTGGAACGCCTGATCGAGGCGTGCGGCCTGCCGTGGACGGCGCTGCGGTCGGACACCCTCGCCAGCAACGCGCTGGGCTGGGCCGAGCAGGTCCGCACCACCGGTGTGGTGCGGGGCCCGCTCACCGCGGCGACGGCGGTCGTCGACCCGCGCGACGTCGCCGCCGTCGCCGCCCGCGCGCTCACCGACGACGCCCACTCCGGCGCGACCCACCTGCTGACCGGGCCCCAGGTGATCAGCCGCACCGAGCAGGTCGAGGCGATCGGGGCGGCGATCGGCCGGGAGCTCCACTTCGAGGAGGTCCCTGCTCCGGACGCGCGAGCGCGGATGCTGGCCGACGGCCGCCCGCACGCGCTGGTGGACGCCCTGCTGTCAGCAGCGGAGAACCGCGCGGCCTCGACCCTGGTGACCTCGACCGTGGAGGACCTCACCGGGAAGCCGGCACGCAGCTTCCGGCAGTGGGCGCACGATCACCGCGAGGCGTTCCGCTGACCGTGCGTGCGCAGGAAGCGGTCGATGCGCACGAGCGCCTCCTCCAGGAGGGGCAGCGCGGTGGCGTACGAGCAGCGGATGTGGCCCTCACCGGAGGGTCCGAAGACGCTTCCGGGCACCACTGCCACGTGCTCGGCGTGCAGCAGGCGCTCGGCGAACGTCTCCGAGTCCATCCCGGACGAGCGGATCGAGGGGAACGCGTAGAACGCTCCGCCGGGCTCCGGGCAGTCGAGACCGGTCTCGCGCAGTCCCTTGACGAACACCCGCCTGCGCCGGTCGTAGTCGGCGACCATGGCGTCGACCTCGTCGTCCGGCGCCGAGAGCGCCTCCACGGCCGCGAGCTGCGAGATGTGCGGTGCGCACAGCATCGTGTACTGGTGCACCCGCACGGCCAGCTCAGCGACCGGCTCGGGAGCGCAGATCCAGCCGACCCGCCAGCCCGTCATGGCGTGGGACTTGGAGAACCCGCCCAGCAGCACCGTGCGCTCGCGGGCGCCCGGCAGCGTGCCGAGGCAGGTGTGGCCGCCGGTGTAGGTGAGCCGGTCGTAGATCTCGTCGGAGATCAGGTAGAGGTCGTGCTCCTCGGCGAGCCGCACGAGCGCTTCGAGCGCGGCCCGCGGCTGCACGGCGCCGGTCGGGTTGGCCGGTGAGCCGATGAGGATCGCCTTCGTGCGGGGCGTGATCGCGGCCTCGACGACGTCGGCGTCGACGGCGAACCCGTCCTCCCACCGCGTCGGCACCCGAACCGGGGTGCCGCCGGCGAAGGCGACGCACGGCTCGTAGGCCACGTAGCAGGGTTCCGGGACGATCACCTCGTCGCCCGGGTTGAGCAGCACCCGCAGCGCCAGGTCGAGACCCTCGGAGACACCGGTGGTGATCAGGCACTCGCTGCCCGGGTCGTAGTCGGCGCCGTAGCGCTTCGCCAGGTCGGCACAGATCAGCTCGCGCAGCCGCGGGAGCCCGGCGTTGGAGGTGTAGGTGGTGTAGCCCTGCTCGAGGGCGTAGATCCCGGCCTCGCGCACCCGCCACGGCGTCACGAAGTCGGGTTCGCCCACACCGAGGGAGATCACGTCGTCCATCTCGGCGGCGATGTCGAAGAAGCGCCGGATGCCCGACGGCGGGCACGCGGCGATGACCGAGTTGAGCGGCTTCACCGCGTCGACCCCGTGGCGTGCGTCGGCCTCATGGCGTCACCGGCAGCCGGTGGTCGGCCTCCTGTGCCGTGAACGCATCGCCGTCGCGCTTGTAGGTCTTCAGCACGAAGTGCGTGGCCGTGGACTGCACGCGGTCGATGGTCGACAGCTTCTGGGCGACGAAGTCCGAGACGGCGCGGATCGTGCGGGCGATCACCGTGCAGCGCAGGTCGTGCGTGCCGGACACGAGGTAGACGCTGCGGACCTCGTCGAACCGCGCGATGCGCGCTGCCACGTCGTCGAAGCCGACGCCACGGGCCGGCGCGAGCGAGACGTCGATGAACGCGGTGACCGTCTCGCTGGTCGGGTCCTCGTCGACGGCGTCCCAGTCGATCACGGCCTTGTACCGCCGGATCGCCCCGGATGCCTCCCAGGTCGCGATCGCCTCGCTCACCTCGGCGACCGGCAGGCCGGTCATCGTCGCGATCGTGTCGTGGGAGAGCTGGGCGTCGCGTTCCAGCAGTTCCAGGATCTGGCGCACGCGGGAGACCCTACGTCCCTCCGGCGCGCCAGGCGGCGCCGAGCCGCTCCACGGCCGTGTGGAGCTCGCCGGGCGGGTTGGACGCGAAGCAGAGCCGCGCAGCCGCCGACAGGTCCTGCCCGACGGCGAACGCCGTGCCGGGCACGAACCCGACCCCGTGCTCGAGCGCCCGTGGCAGCAGGTCGGCAGGGCGGGTGCCGTCGCTGAACTCCAGCCAGCAGAACATCCCGCCCTTCGGGACGGACCCGGTCGCCGCGTCGCCGAAGACCGTCGCGAGGGCGCCGGTGAGGGCGGTCGCCCGCTCGCGCAGGGCCGTGCGGAGCTGGTCCAGGTGCGCGGCGAACCAGGCGTCGTCGGCCAGCAGCTCGGCCGTGACGAGCTGGGTGAGGCTGGACGTGCACAGGTCGGTGGACTGCTTGAGCCGCTCGACGGCGGCGCAGAGCGGCGCGGGCCCGGCGAGCCAGCCGACCCGTAGCGCGGGGGCGAGCACCTTCGACGCGCTGCCCAGGCGCACCACCCGGTCGCCGTGCGCGGCCACCGGTGCCGGTGGCGACCCGTCGAACGCGAGCATCCCGTACGGGTCGTCCTCGACCACGAGGAAGCCGTACCGCTCGGCGAGCTCCGCGAGGAGCGCCCGGCGTGGTGCGCTGAGGGTGGCGCCGCGCGGGTTGTGGAAGTTCGACACGGTGTGCACCAGCCGGGGGCGCAGGCCGCGCGCGAGCCGGTCGGCGAGCACGTCGACGGCCATCCCGTCGGCATCCACCGGCACCGGGTTCAGCTGCGCGCCCGCGGCCTGGAACACCTGCAGCGCTCCGACGTAGACGGGGTCCTCGACCACGACCGGGTCGCCCGGGTCGAGCAGCGCCCGCGCGACGAGGTCGAGGGCCTGCTGCGAGCCGCTGGTCACGACCACGCAGGCGGGGTCGACGGCGCGCCCGAGCCGCCGGGACTCGTGCTGCGCGAGGACCTCCCGCAGCGACCGCAGCCCCGCGGTCTCGCCGTACTGCACGGCGGCCGGCTCGGTGACGGCGGCTGCGAGTGCCGCCGCGATCCGTTCGCGCGGGAGCAGCTCGTTGCCGGGAAGCCCGCCGGCGAGGGAGATCACCTCGGGGCGGGCGGTCAGCGCGAGGAGGTCGCGGATGGCAGAGCCGCGCACGTCGCGCAGCCGGGTGGAGAGGGTGATGGACATGCGTTTCACCTTCGATGTCGATCCAGGAGGGCGGTTCGTCCTGGGTCGACAGGGCGAGCGGGGTGGCGGGCCGGGTGGCGCCCGCGTCCCTCGAGGATGCCGGATCGATCCTGGAATGCGGAAATGTGATCTCAGTCCGTGAGATGCTCTAGGGTCTGCCGGATGCTGGTGTGGATCAACGGGCCGTTCGGCGGCGGGAAGACCCAGACCGCGTACGAGCTGCACCGGCGGATGCCGGGCAGTGTCGTGTGCGACCCGGAGCACGTCGGCTTCGGCCTGCACCGGATGACCCCGCGCGCGCTGCGCGGCGACTTCCAGGACCTCGCGGCGTGGCGCGAGGGCGTGCGGGAGGTCCTCGACATGGTGCTCCGCAAGCACGAGGGCCCGGTGATCGCGCCGATGACGCTGGTGCACGCCGGCTACTTCGACGAGGTGGTCGGGCGGCTTCGCGACGACGGGCACGAGGTGCGGCACTTCGCGCTCCTGGCGGAGCGGGCCACGGTACTGCGGCGGCTGCGCGAGCGGGGGTGGGGGCTCGGCGTGAAGTGGGACAGCTTCGCCGTGGCCAAGCTCGACGAGTGCCTGGATCGCCTGCAGGCCCCTGAGTTCGCCGAGCACATCCGCACCGACGACCTGCCCGTCCCCGACGTCGCGACCCACATCGCACGTTCGGCGGGCCTGTCGATCGCGCCGAACCTCGACGGCCCGGTACGCCGCCGGGTGCGCCGCTACGCAGTCAGCCTGCGACACGTCCGCTTCGGCTGACGCGAGCCCACTCGCCCTCGCCGGGCCGCCCGGACTGATGATCGATCCGATCAATGACGCGCTTCCCGTCGCGATCAGCGAGAAGTACCTGGGGGTGCGCAGCGGCGCCGTGGTGTGCTGATCACATGTGTGAGGCCCGGGTGGGCGCGGTCGATCTGGCCGGACACGGACCCGCGGTCGGCAACCGGGACCGCAGGTCCTCGAGTGCGGAGAGGGTGGCCTCGACGGTGGCGTCGACCTGCAGCACGAGCTGCCCGACGCCCAGGTCCGCGACCCGCGCTGCGTCCTCCGCCCACTGCACGACCGTTCCGCGGAACAGCGGGCGGTCCCGTCCGGCGGCGGGGTCCAGGACGGCGTCGCCGCGCAGCACGACGGGCAGGGTCGCCGGATCGCGGCCCGCCTCGGCAGCCGCCGACCGGAACAGCGCGATGTCGGCGGCGAGTTGGTCGGCGTCGGTGCGGTAGGGGTGCAGCCCGTCGGCGATGCGCGCCGCTCGCCGGATCCCGGCCGCGGCCGCGTAGCCGAGCAGCACCGGGATCGCGGCCCGCCCGAACGGCTTCGGCCCCACGTCCGACGGCGGCACCGGGTACCTGTCGCACGTGACCTCGACCGGGTCCGGTCCCCATGCGGAGCGCAGCGCCGCGAGGTGCGCGTCGAGCCGGTGACCGTTGGCGGGGGAGCGGCCCGCGGCGGCGAACTCCTCGCGCATCCACCCCGCGGCGAGGCCGGCGACGACCCGGCCCCGGGAGAGCTGGTCGACCGTGGCGAGCCGGCGGGCGAGCAGCACCGGCGGTTGCAGCAGCGCCTGTACCGCGCTCGTGCCCAGCCGCAGCCGGGTGGTGAGCGCGGCGAGGTGCGCCAGCACGTCGATCGGGTCGAACACGCACGCGTAGCCGTCCGCGGGCATCTCGACGGGCACCGGCACCCCGGGCATCTCGACCGGGTGCCGCGGGCGCAGCCAGCGGTCCATCACCCACACCGAATCCAGCCCGGCCGCCTCCGCGCCCGTGGCCAGCCGGACCAGGTCCTCCGTCAGCACCGTCGCGCCGCCGTTGGGCAGCGCCACTCCGAGTTCCATGCCCTGACGACGAACGAGCCGGCCCGGGATCGACCGGTCAGCGCCGCGTGAGCGCGAGGAAGTCGACCCGAGTGCGCGATCCGGTACCTCACGGGCCCGAGCACCTGGACCTGCGTTTCCACCCCTGATGGAGAACCGACCCCTCCGGCAGATGCACGGTGCCGAACCACCCGTCGAGTGCCCCGGGCAGGCCGGTCGGGTCGGCACCCGCCCAGGCGACGTAGCCGTCCGGCCGGACCAGCACGGCGGCCGGCGCGCCGTGGGACGCGCGGTGCGCGGTGACCAGGTGCCTCGCGTGATCATCCGCGAGAAGTACCGCAGCCGCGAGGCGGGCCAGGACGTGAGCCGTGTCGCGGCCCCGCCGCCCGTTGATCCACCTGGGCAGCACCCACTGGTCGCTGCGACGGCAGTGG
Source organism: Pseudonocardia hierapolitana (assembly GCF_007994075.1). Taxonomy (NCBI): domain Bacteria; kingdom Bacillati; phylum Actinomycetota; class Actinomycetes; order Pseudonocardiales; family Pseudonocardiaceae; genus Pseudonocardia; species Pseudonocardia hierapolitana. The sequence continues at coordinate 7,243,744 of NZ_VIWU01000001.1, forward strand.
CGTGCTGATCGCGCCGATCAGAGCGGGTTGATCGCCGCGGCCCGTACGTCAGCGCGGATGCGGCAGCGATGAGGTACTGCTCGCGGCGATCAAGACGGCGGTACGGGCGCCACCCGGTCCCTCACGCTCGGGCATCGGCCGGTCCGTGGAGACCGTGCCACGCTCCAGCCGCCCAGACCCCGGACTCCTGGGAAGGGCCGGTGGCGGGGACGGGACCACAGCCGGCTGCGTGGCGCCCGGCCGCAGCAGCCTCGTCGGTGAACGGGCGAGCCCCCAGGTCGGGCACGGCCGTCCGCATAACCCCGGGGGTCGGTAGCCACCTGGTTCGGATCGCGTCGCTGACCGGAACAGTGTCGTCAGCGCCGGGTGAGTGCGGGGAGGTCGATCGAGACCGGGTGACCGCTGACGTCGAGGGCAGCCGCGCCGGTGTGCTCGCCGGACAGCTCGTAGTTGCCGTCCACCAGGACGTAGGCGAGCAGGCTGGTGGGGTCGTCGAGGTCGACGATCCAATACTGCGGGATCCCGGCCTCCGCGTACTCGGAGAACTTGAGGACCCGGTCCACCCGGCGGGTGCCGGTGGAGAGGATCTCGACGGCGAGGAGCACGTCGGCGGCCGGATATCGAGGGGGATTGGTCTCGAACAACGCGGTGAGGGTGACGAGCACGTCGGGTGCCCGGATCGTGAGCGGGGCGAGCGTGATCAGCACCTCGACGTCGAGCAGACCAGTGAGGTGGTCCGGGAGCTGATCGTCGAGGAGCGTGCCGAGCCGCATCCCTGCCTTCTGGTGCCAAGACAGGGGTCTGGGCGACATCACGAGCATCCCTTCCGCGACCTCGAGCTTGTTCACCGAGTCCTCGGGCAGCGCCTCCCACTCCTCGAGGGTGATCGGGTGGTTCGGCCACGAGAGGGTCATCGCCGTCTCCTTCCACGGGCAGCGCCATGCTCCCACGGGCGCCTGACAGGAAGCGGCGGCGCGCGTGTCGGTCGAGCCGATGATCGGCGGAAGTGGCGCCAGGGCGTCAGAACCAGGCTGTTGCCCAACCACGACGTAGTGGCTCGTCGCTTGTCCTACCGCCGTGGTGATCGATCCGACCAGTACCTCACCGCTGCGACGTCCGCACCGACGCGCTGCTCGCGGCGATCACGCGCGTGTGATCGGTCGGAGCGGCACGCCGCTGCGGCCGCAGCGACGGTCGGGTGCGGCTCAGATGGATCGCAGGCCGGTCGGGATGCGGCACGTCGCAGGGAGTGCGGCTGGCCCGGCCCGACCGACGTCGAGGTGCTCGGAGGCCGTGATCAAGGGCAGATGGTCGGAGATCGACTGACGACCATTTGCCCTTGGTCGGCGGCTCCCGGGCAATGCTCCGCCAGACATCCGGCAACAGGCTCGAACTGTCGCCATCGCACCACTTGTGGTGATCATCAACGGCCCTAGCGCACTCCCCGGATCGGCCGCACGGCCAGGGCCCCGACCAGCATGAAGAAGCCTCCGGCGAGGAACAGCAGCGGGTAGTTCCCGGCGGGCGCTCCCGGCTCGGCCGGACCCGCGCTGATCCCCAGCACGAGCGGGGCGAGCATCGGTGCGAGCAGGTTGGGGAACAGGCTCGCGATCGTGAACAGGCCCATGTTCTTCGCGGCCTCGGCGCGGCCGGCCGGGAGGAGGTCGGTGGCCATGGCGAGGTCGACGGCGACGTACACGCCCTTGGCCGCCCCGAGGAGCGCGACGCCCGCGAGGAACACCGGCAGCGTCTCGGACAGCCCGGCCACGGCGAATCCGAGTGCTCCGAGGCACGCCGCGGTGGCCACGAAGATCTTGCGGCGGCCGGCCCGGTCGGACAGGTGGCCCGAGATGAGGTTCGCCGCGATGCTCACCCCGTTCTCCAGCAGCAGCACCCCGAACATGACGGCCGCGATCGACGCGGGCGGCACGCCGATGCGGGCCAGCAGGAAGTAGGTCTGGTAGACGATCAGGATCGTGATGCCCATGAACACGAGCAGCCTGCTCACCCAGGTCCAGGCGAAGTCGGGGTAGCGGCGCGGGCTGGACCAGAAGCTGGACGCGATCTCCCGCACCGACAGCGGCGGCTGCGGCCGCCCGTCGTGCACCCGGTCGGGCAGCACGAGGCACAGGAACCCGACGGTGACCGCCGCGAGGCAGACCGGGGCGAGCAGGCCCCACGTCAGGGACGTCGCGTTCAGCGTGAGCAGGCCGGTCCCGAGCGTCGTGGCGGCGCTCTGGCCCATGCCGATCAGCCCGCCGATGCGTCCGCGCTGCCGGTGGGGCACCTGGTCGGGCAGCACCGCGGTGATCGCGGCCAGCAGGGCCTGGATGCCCAGCTGCGTCACCGCCCACCCGAGCACGAGCACCGGCACCGACGGCGCGACGGCGACCACCGAGAGCCCCAGCGCGCCCGCGACGACCCCGCCGAGCATCCACGGCCTGCGCATCCCGAACCGGGAGCGGGTGCGGTCGGACAGCCGCCCGAACAGGGGGTTCCCGATGATCCCGAAGACGGCGCCGACCGCCGCCACCAACGAGAGCGTGGCGCTCGCGCCCGCCGGGTCGATCTCGCGCACGCGCAGGGCGAGGGCGATCGCGGCCGGTGTGAGGATCGCCGACCAGGCGCACAGGTTCGCCACGACGAAGGCGGTGAGGGCCAGCGGGCGCAGCCCGGGCGCCTCCTGCGCACCCAGGTCGGCAGCGCTCATGTCCGCAGTGCTCACGGCTGACTCCATGACGGGACGGCGGGCCGGCGCGCACCGGTCCGCTGGTGGGAACGCGGCTCAGACGGTCAGGTGGAACAGGCGCGTGGCGATGCCCTCGAAGAACTCGCGCAGCTCGGCGGCGTCGAGCGGGAGCTCGTCCTGGTGCCGGACCTCGTCGGCGACGTACTGGTACGGGTAGTCCATCGCGTAGAGCACGCGGTCGGCGCCCACGACGTCGCGGACGAACATGATCCCGGGCTGCCAGGCCATCCCGCTGGTCGTGTACCAGACGTTGCGGCGCAGGTAGTCGCTCGGGCGCAGCTGCAGCGCCTTCATCGCGGGGTAACGGCCGGACGCGACCTGCGCCGCGTGGAAGTGGTCGATCCGGGGCAGCCAGAACGGCAGCGCCTCGCCGAGGTGCCCGACCACGAGCTTCAGCCGCGGGAACCGGTCGAACACCCCCGACGTGATGATCCGCAGCAGGTGCATCCCGGTCTCGACGGCGAAGCCGTAGATCGCGCCGTCGAGGCCCGCCTCGTGCAGCGGCTCGACCATGCGGTCGTTCGGGGTGTTCGGGTGCAGGTAGACGGGCACGTCGAGGCGCTCCGCAGCCTCCAGCACCGGCCAGAACCGCTGGTCGTCGAGGTAGCGGCCCTGCACGTGGGAGTTGGCGATCACCCCGCACATCCCGAGCCTGCTGACGGCGCGCTCCAGCTCGGCGACGGCCGAGTCCGGCTCCTGCCACGCCACCGCGGCGAGGGCCGTGAACCGGTCGGGGTGGTCGCGCACGGCCTGCGCCGCAACGTCGTTGGCGAGCGTCGCCATCGAGCGGGCGGTCACGGCGTCGAGGACGTTCGTGCCCGGCGCCGTGAGGGCCAGGACCTGGTGGTCGATGCCGGCGGCGTCCATGTCGGCGATGCGCTCGGCGCCGAGGTCGGCCAGCCTGCGGACGACGGCGCGCGGTCGCTCCGCCGCGCTGCCGAGGTAGAAGCCCCAGAGGCTCTGGAAGCCCTTGTCGCCGCGCCCGTCGTGCAGCATCCGTCGGTAGCAGTCCAGCAGCTCGGCAGGGGCGAACGCCTCCTCGGTGGCGATACGCCGGTAGGTCACGCCCACGGCCGGCCCGTCACCGGGTGCGGGTAGTGGAACGGCACCACGTCGGTGGCCGGGAAGAACGCGAAGTCCGGGACCAGCTCATCGGGGCCGGTCGGGTCGTCGGGGAACGTGGTCGTCGGGATGAGGTGGTTCATCGGCTCGGTGCGTGCCCAGCCCTTGTCGTAGTCGGCGTGCCAGAACGGGTGGTAGTGCAGCTTCTGGATCTTCCAGACCCCGTCCTCGACGACGTAGCTGTTCTCGTAGACCCCGCCCTCCCACCACTGCTCGAACGACGTGCGCCCGGCCAGCTCGGGCGCGGAGTGGTGCACCCCGGCCTGCATGAGCGCGCGGATCCGCGCCTTCGCCGACCGCGCGTCCGGCGCGACCGTCACGACGTCCTGCAGCATCGGGTGGTCGAGCAGGAAACCGGGGAGCGGACCGTTGTGGCCGCGGGTGAAGCGCTCGCGGAACCGCTGCAGGTACAGCCGCTCCACCCCGGCCCGCCCCCGGTAGCGCCCGCCGATGAACACGACCTCGCCGTCGCGGGCGAACAGGTCGACGACCTCCTGGTAGAGGCACTTGTCGAGGTAGTAGCCGTACTTGTGGTGGAGCGTGCGCACCTCGTGGCGCGCCTCGGTGACGGCGAGGCGGCGCGCGAGCTCGTCGACGGTGCGCTGCAGCTGCTCCAGCTCGGTCGGCGCTTCGGTCGTGGACATCCTCGGGAACTCCTTCGTTCTCTCAGGCGGTACGGGCGGCGAGCTCCGTGCTGCTCACCCAGTTGCCGTGCAGGCCGCGGCGGATGCGGATGGGCAGCGCCACCGTGGCGACGGGCGGGGCGTCGAGCCGCTGGGCGTCGAGGATCACCAGGTCGCTGCGCATCTCCTGGTGGCGCCCTACGACGACGAACACGTAGCCGTGGCCCTCGGGCGCGTCGTCGCCGCCGGGGACGAAGAGCGGCTCGGCCACCGAGCAGTCGTCGCCGGGGTAGTAGATCTGCGGCGGCGCCGCGCCGGTGGTGTCGAACGCGCCGATCCAGCGGAAGCCCGCGCCCGGCCGCTGCTCGCCGGGCACGTGGTTGAGCGCGAGGAAGCCGCGCCGGTAGGGCAGCGTCTCGAAGCGGTCGTCCATCCGCGGGAACTCGCCCGCGACGTCGGTCAGCCGCTGCTCGGTGAACGTCCCGCCGTCGGAACCCATGTCGATCGTCCAGCGGGACAGGTACCCGCGGGCGCGGACCGGGTCGTACGGCGCGCCGGTCACGTCGGGGAAGAACGGGAAGAAGTTGCTCCGGCCGACCGGCGTCTCGATGTGGATGTGGCGCCCGTCGTCCCACGCGCCGAGGATGTGGCTCGCGAACCGGTTGGACCCGCGCAGCCAGCGCACCTGGTCGGCGCTGCCCTTGCGGGGCAGGACGCCGAGGTAGACGTCTCGGTCCGGGTCCCACTGGAAGTGCGGCTGCCGCGCTTCCAGCCACGCGTACTCGCTGCGCATCGGGATGATCGGGAAGACCACGAAGTTCTGGGTGACGGCCCAGTCGTGCACCATGCTCGAGTACGGCGCGCGGATCCAGGTCTCGTGGATGATCCGGCCGTCCTGGTCGGCCTCGTAGTAGGCGATGTCCGGGGTGGTCTCGCCCTTGGCGGCGTAGCCGAAGAACACCATCTCGCCGGTGCGCGGATCCACCTTCGGGTGCGCGGTGCACGTCCGGGACGTGAGCGTGCCCTCGAACGTGTACTCGCCGATCGTCTCCAGGCTCATCGGGTCGAGCAGGATCGGCGCGCTGTCCTCCTTGGACGCGTACAGCTTCCCGCCATGGTAGAAGACGTTGGTGTTACCCAGCCCGCGGGAGATCCCGGCGACGGACGGGTCGTCGGTGAGCGGGTTGCGGTAGGCCCCGAAGAGCGCCCGCCCGGCCTTCGCCTCGGCCTCGTAGCGCGGCGTGCGCACGTAGCGGCTGCGGAAGTCGACCCGGCCGCCGTGGAAGCGGAAGTACATGGCCATGCCGTCGTCGTTGAACGTCGGCACGTCCGGGAGCACGGCAGGCGGCCACTGCCGGTCGGTGACCACGCGGTAGTAGGTGCCGGACAGGTGTTCGGGCACCTCGCCCTGCACGACCTCGAGGCCGGCGATGTCGGCCTCGACGCGCATCGGCGCCTCGAACGCGCTCGCGCCCTCCCGCTGCGGGAACCTGGTCATCCGCGGACACCCCCCTCGTGTGGTGACCCCCACCACAGCCGGGTCTACGGGACGGCGGCAAGCGCGCGCGATGACCTTTCCCCGATGCGGAAAGGTCAGCTTCCGCGCATCCGCTGCTGGATCAGCGAGGCGGCTGCGGTCACGGCGGGTGCCAGCGCGCGCAGGCGGGTGGCGGTGCCCAGCCGGGACATCGGCGCGGCGACGCACACGGCCGCCACCGGTTCACCGGTCCCGAGCAGCACGGCCGCTCCGAGCGCGGCCACGGACGGGTCGGTCTCGCCGAGGTTGGTCGCCCACCCGCGGCGGCGGATCCGGCCGAGCTCGCGCTCCAGGGCGTCCCACTCGGAGATCGAACGCCCGGTCGTGGCCTCGAGGTGGTGGCTCGGGTAGCGGTCCCGCAGCGCGGCCGGGGTGAGAGCGGCGAGCATCGCCTTGCCGCCTGACGTGCAGTGCGCGGGCATCAGCAGTCCCAGCCGCGAGCTCACGCGCACCGAATGCGGTCCTTCGAGGGACTGCACGAACCGGGTGTGGCGCCCTTCGAGGATCGCCAGGCTCACCGTCTCGCCGACCTGCTCGCGCAACCCGGCGAGCACCTCGGCGCCCGCGTCGCGCAGAGACACGGCGTTCGAGCCGACCACGAGCGTGAGCTCGTGCAGCGCGGGCCCGGCGGTGTACGGCCCGCCGACGTGGTCCTGGCGGGCGAAGCCCTCGCGCACGCAGGTGGCGAGCAGCCGGTGCGCGGTGGAGACCGCGACGTCCAGTTCCCGCGAGACCTCGGTGACCGTCACCGAGCCGCGCCGCGCCACGAGCCGGACCAGCGCGAGGACGGCCGCCGCCGAGCTGATCGCGCCCCGCTCCGGTTTCCGCACGCCGGAACGATAGGCACCCGCGGAAGTTGTCGGAGCGGAGTGGCAGGCTGGAAGGGATGACTACCGAGGCGGACGGGCTGTTCGAGCTGGACGAGCCGGACCCGATGCCGCCGGTCGACGAGGCCGGCGCGCGGGCCACGGCGCCGCTCGCCGTCCGCATGCGCCCGCGCACCCTCGACGAGGTCGTCGGGCAGGCCCACCTCCTGCGCCCGGGAGCCCCGCTGCGCCGGCTCGTGGAGGGCGGCGCCGCCGCGTCGGTGCTGCTCTACGGCCCGCCCGGCACCGGCAAGACCACGATCGCCCGGCTGCTGGCCGGCGTGGGGAGCCGGCACTTCGTGGCGCTCTCGGCGCTGTCGTCCGGGGTGAAGGAGCTGCGCGCCGTCATCGACGACGCGCGGCGCCGCCGCGACCGCCTCGACCAGCAGACGGTGCTGTTCATCGACGAGGTGCACCGCTTCTCCAAGACCCAGCAGGACGCGCTGCTGGGCGCCGTGGAGGACCGGCTCGTCCTGCTCGTGGCGGCCACCACGGAGAACCCGTCGTTCTCGGTGGTGTCGCCGCTGCTGTCGCGGTCGCTGGTGCTGCAGCTGCAGTCGCTCACCGACGACGACGTGCGGTCGCTGCTGCGCCGCGCCGTCGCCGACCAGCGCGGGCTCGACGGCGTCGTGTCGCTCACCCCCGACGCGGAGGACGCGCTGGTCCGGCTGGCCGGCGGCGACGCCCGGCGCGCCCTCACCGCGCTGGAGGCGGCGGCCGACGGCGTGACGGGCACCGGAGCCGCAGAGATCGACCCAGTGATCGACGTCCCCGCGGTCGAGCGCGCGGTCACCGAGGCGACGGTGCGCTACGACCGGCAGGGCGACCAGCACTACGACGTGATCAGCGCGTTCATCAAGTCGATCCGCGGCTCCGACGCCGACGCGGCGCTGCACTACCTGGCGCGCATGTTGGTGGCGGGGGAGGACCCGCGCTTCATCGCCCGGCGCCTGATGGTGCACGCCAGCGAGGACATCGGCCTCGCCGACCCCACGGCGCTGCAGGCCGCGGTGGCTGCGGCGCAGGTCGTGCAGCTGGTCGGGCTTCCGGAGTGCCGGCTCGCGCTCGCCCAGGCCACGGTCCACCTGGCCACCGCACCCAAGTCCAACGCCGTGATCACCGGCATCGACGAGGCGATGGCCGACGTGCGGGCCGGCGCCACCGGCGCGGTGCCGCCGCACCTGCGCGACGGCCACTACGCCGGTGCGCAGAAGCTGGGCAACGCGGTCGGCTACCGCTACCCGCACAACGCCCCCGACGGCGTGCTGGCGCAGCAGTACCCGCCGGACGCGTTGGTGGGCCGGGACTACTACCGCCCGTCCGCCCACGGCGCCGAGCGTGCGCTCGCCGAGCGGCTCCCCAGGCTGCGCCGCGTCGTGCGCGGGGAGCGACAGGGCTGAGGCCGGTAGAACTGCTGAGCCCCGTAGGACTACGGTTCTGGCCTCACCGCGGGCGATGGCAGGCTCATCGGGTGTCGATGAGCAGCCTCGTCGCGATCGTCTTCGCGGGCACCCTGGCGTATCGCGCCTACACGCACGTCCGGGCGGCGCTGGCCGGCCGGTCCCGGCGCCTGCGGTCGCTCGGCGCCACCCCCGTCACGGTGGCCGAGCTCGTGGCGATGGCCGGTGCAGCCCGAGCGGAGCTCGGCCCCGGCGTGTTCGACCAGCACGTCGTGGCCTCGGGGGTGGCGGAGCCGTCGGAGCACGGACCGCTCGAGGCGCCGTTCAGCGCGACGCCCTGCGTCTGGTACCGGGCGACGACCCTCCGGGTCGTTCAGGACGGGAAGGGCCGCACCCGCCACGAGGTCGACGCCGACGTCACCAGTCGGCAGGGGTTCCGCCTCGTCGACGGCGGCGCCGAGCTCCACGTCCTCGCCGGGGCCACCCCGATCGAGGGCGCGACCCAGACGGTGGACGAGGTCGTCGAGAGCCCCGACGAGGGCATCGACCTCGGTCTGGTGCGGATCGTCTCGAACCCCGACCGCACGATCCGCCGCGAGTGGGTCGTCGCGGCCGGGACCCGGCTCACCGTCGTCGCCGACGTCCGGGACGTCGCGGGGAGGCTCGTGGCGAAGGAGCGGCCGGACGCGCCGATCCGGATCACGACCGAGACCTCGTCCGAGGCGGTGCAGGCCGACGAGCGTGCCGAGCGGGGCGGGTGGCGGTCGGGCGCGCTGTATGCGGCAGCCGCGCTCGCGGCGCTGCTGTTCGCCGTGATCGGGCCGTTCTGACCCTTCCGGCCTCGAAGCGCGGGCGAGCCGGTGTGCGCGGCAGCGGCTACCGGCGGACCAGGGGGTCGCTCGTCCACGCCGGGTCGCGGCCGAGCAACGTGAGGACGCGGGTCCAGGGGCCCGCGTCCTGCGGTGCGGGGAGCGCATGGGCGAAGGTGGCCCCCGGTGTCTCCCGGTACTCGTCGTCCGGGATCTGCTCGGACATGGCCAGTGCCGCGGCGACCACGTCCGCGTCCAGCCGCGAGCCGTAGTCGGCCTGCACGCCGAGTGTCGCGGCGACGTCCCAGCCGTGCACGAGGGTGTCGATCAGGTGCATCTGGACGAGGACCGGCAGGGGCAGTCGGCGGTCGAACTCGGGCATCAGGACGAGGCCGTCGGCTCCTGCCGCGAACGCGGCCACCACGTCGTCGAGTCCGTCCGCGATCGTCGCGGCGGGGGACGGGCCGAGCGGGTGCGGGGCGAAGGCCGACACGTCCACGTCGTCGCCGGCGCGGGCGGCTCGCACGGCTGCGGCGAACCCCCGGTCCTGGCCTGCCATGTGCTCGAGCAGGGCGCGCAGGTCCCAGCCTGCGCAGGGGGTGGGGCGCCCGAGGTCGGCGGGCGTGACGCGGTCGAGGACGGGACGCAGCCCTGTGACGGAGCGCCGGTGCAGGTCGATGATGTTCTCCACGAGTAGATGGTCTACCGTGGTAGACGATTGGTCAAGGGATAGCGTCGGTTCGTGGACGGGCAGCGACACGATCTCGGCGCGGCATTCGCATGGCTCGCCCGCGCGATGATCAAGGCGGAGGAGCCGATCCTGCGCGCGCACGACGTCGAGATGTGGGACTACGCCGTGCTCGTGACCCTGGAGGACGGGCCGGCGCCCACGCAGTCGGAGCTCGCGGCGGCCACCGGGCGGGACAAGACCCGGCTCATCCCGATCCTCGACCGCCTGGAGGCCCGCGGTCTGCTCCGGCGCACCCCGGACCCGGCCGACCGGCGCAACCGCATCGTCGCGCTCACCGCAGCGGGCCGGGATCTGGTGGCCTCGTGCCGGGCGGACGTCCGCGCGATGGAGGCGGAGTTCCTCGCCCACCTCGAACCGCGCGAACGCGCCACCTTCGTCGCCGTGCTCGATCGGCTCGCGGACGCGGTTCGCGACCGCTGAGTTCCCCCGTTGACGCGGGATAAGTTCTGCCGTAGAACTAAGCCCGCCACGACGAGGTGAACGGAGCACGCCATGACCCAGCCCGCCGCCGACCCGATCCACCTGCGCGCGGCCGGGGTGAGCGTGATCGTCGTGACCGACGGCGGACGGTTGCCCGCCGTGCTGCACTGGGGAGCCGACCTCGGCGAGCTGACCGCCGCCGACCTCGCTCAGCTCGCCGGCGCAGGCGTGCCCGCCGCCGTCCCGAACGACCTCGACCAGGTCACGCGGGCCGGGATCGTCGCCGAGCACGCCGCGGGCTGGAACGGCAGGCCGGGGCTCGCCGGGCAGCGTGCGGGCCGGGCGTGGTCGCCGCTCTTCACGCTCACCGACCTCGCGGTGGAGCACACCGCCGGTGGTGGCGGCCGGGTGCGGGCCTCCGGCCGGGACGGCGAGGCCGGCCTGGCCGTGCACCTCGAGCTGGAGCTGTCGCCGTCGGGCGTGCTGCGCCAGCGCGGCACCGTGGAGGTCCCCGCCGAGGCGGACGCCGAGCCGTTCGTGGTCGACGGGCTCGGGCTGACGCTGCCGGTGCCGCCGGTCGCCACCGAGCTGTTCGACCTGGCCGGGAGGTGGGGCCGCGAGCGCGCCCCGCAGCGGGCCCCGTTCGTCGTCGGCGTCCACTCGCGGGAGAACCGTCGCGGCCGCACCGGCCCGGACGCCCCGCTGATCCTCGCCGCGGGCACGGCGGGCTTCGGCTTCTCCGAGGGCGAGGTCTGGGCGATCCACGTGGCCTGGAGCGGCAACCACGTGACCTACGCCGAGCGCCTCTCCACCGGAGCCGCCGTGCTGGGCGGTGGCGAGCTGCTGCTCCCCGGCGAGGTGCTCCTGCGGCCGGGCGAGTCCTACACCGGTCCCTGGGTCTACGCCGCGCACTCCACCGGCGGCCTGGACGACATCGCGGCCCGGTTCCACAGGCTGCTGCGCGACCGCCCGCACCACCCGGCCAATCCGCGTCCCGTGGTGATGAACACCTGGGAGGCCGTCTACTTCGACCACGACCTCGACCGGCTCGTCGAGCTCGCCCGGGTCGGCGCCGACGTCGGCGTGGAGCGCTACGTGCTCGACGACGGCTGGTTCCGCCACCGCCGCGACGACAGCGCAGGGCTGGGCGACTGGTACGTCGACGAGGGCGTCTGGCCGCAGGGCCTGCACCCGCTGGTCGAGGAGGTGCGGCAGCGGGGCATGGAGTTCGGGCTGTGGGTGGAGCCGGAGATGGTGAACCCCGACTCCGACCTCGCCCGCGCCCACCCCGACTGGATCCTGCAGACCGGCGGGCGGATGCCGATCCCGTCCCGGCAGCAGCAGGTGCTCGACCTCGCGCACCCGGATGCCTACGCGTACATCCTGGAGCGGCTCGACGCGCTGCTCAGCGAGTACCCGATCAGCTACCTGAAGTGGGACCACAACCGCGACCTGGTCGACGCGGGGCACGGCCCACTCGGGGTGCCCGGCGTGCACGCCCAGACCCGCGCCGTCTACCGGTTGATCGACGAGGTGCGGGCCCGCCACCCCGGCGTCGAGATCGAGTCCTGCTCGTCCGGTGGCCTGCGCGTGGACCTGGAGATCCTGGAGCGCACGGACCGGATCTGGGGCAGCGACATGACCGACCCCCTCGAGCGCCAGCAGATCCAGCGCTGGACCGCGCAGCTGATCCCGCCCGAGCTGGTCGGCTCGCACGTCGCCGCCCCGCGCTCCCACTCGACCGCGCGCACCCACGACCTGTCCTTCCGCGCGGGCACCGCGCTCTTCGGCTCGTTCGGCATCGAGTGGGACGTCACGACCACCGGCCCGGAGGAGCGCAAGGAGCTCGCCGCGTGGGTGCAGCTCTACAAGGACGTCCGCGGCCTGATCCACACCGGCACGATGGTCCGCGCCGACCAGCACGACCCGTCGTTCGCCCTGCACGGCGCCGTCGCGCCCGACCGCGCCGACGCGCTCTACGCGCTGGTCCAGCTGGCCACGCCGCTGACTTCGGTGCCGGGTCAGCTGCGGCTGCCCGGCCTCGACCCGGACCGGCGCTACCGGGTCACGGTCCAACCGCCCGGGGACCGCCCGGCGTTGCGGCAGCGACAGGCGCCGGACTGGGTCGCCCGCGGGGTCGAGCTCCCCGGCCGCGTGCTCGCCGAGGCCGGTCTGCGTGCCCCGGCGCTGAACCCCGAGCAGCTGCTGCTCCTGCGCGTGACGGACGTGACGTCATGACCACGACGGCCGTGCCCGCCGCGGGCGCCCCCGCTTCCGGCGCCCCCGCGATCGCGCGCCGGGCGAGCTCGAACCGCGAGACCTGGGTCGCGCTGGGCTTCATCCTCCCGACGGTCTTCGGGTTCGTCGTGTTCTACCTCTGGCCGTCCCTGCGCGGGCTGGGGCTGAGCCTCACCGACTACCAGTTCTTCTCCGACACCTCGTTCGTCGGGCTCGCCAACTACCAGCGGCTGCTCACCGACGAGACGTTCTGGAACGCCATGCTGGTGACGGTCTGGTACGTCGTGCTCAACATCGGATTCCAGACCGTGCTGGCCGTCCTGCTCGCGGTCCTGCTGCACCGGCTCACCCGCTCGGTCGTGATCCGCGGGCTCGTGCTGCTGCCCTACCTGGTGGCCAACGTCGTGGTCGCGCTGCTGTGGTTCTGGATGCTCGACGCGCAAATCGGGATCGTGAACCAGGTCCTGTCCTGGTTCGGGATCGGCCCGATCTCCTTCTTCGGCAGCGAGTCGTGGGCCATCCCGACGATCGCGTTCGTCAACACGTGGCGCCACCTCGGCTACACCGCGCTGCTGATCTTCGCGGGGCTGGTGATGATCCCGCGGACCCTCTACGAGGCAGGCCGCGTGGACGGCGCGAGCGAGTGGCAGATGTTCTGGCGGATCACCCTGCCGCTGCTGCGTCCGGTGCTCGCACTGGTGCTGGTGATCACCGTCGTCGGCTCGTTCCAGGTGTTCGACACGGTCGCGGTCACCACGATGGGCGGGCCGGCCGACGCGTCCCGGGTGATCCAGTACTACATCTTCGACCTCGCCTTCGAGCGTCTGGACTACGGCTACGCCTCGGCGGTGTCGGTCGTCCTGCTCGTGATCCTGTCCGTCATCGCCTTCGTGCAGCTGCGGCTGATGCGGGCGAACGAGTCGGACCTCGCCTGAGGAGCTGAGCATGGTCACCGTCGATGCCGACGTCACGGCCGCGCCCACCAGTCGCACACCCGGCCGCGAAGCAGGTGGCCCGACACCGGGCCGGGTGCTGGCATGGGCCTGCCTCGTCGTGATCATCCTGATCACCCTGTTCCCGTTCTACTGGATGCTGCGCACCGCGTTGTCGAACGGCACCACGCTCGCCACCGCGGGCAGCTCGTGGCTGCCGGTCGACTTCACGTGGGGTGCGTTCCGGCGCGTGCTCGGGCTCGCCACCCTCGAGGAGGCGCAGGCGGAGGGCGGCACCGGCTCCGCCGTGGACTTCTGGGTCTACCTGCGCAACTCCGTGCTGGTGGCGGGGTTGATCACGGCAGGGCAGGTGTTCTTCGGGGCGCTCGCGGCCTACGCCTTCGCCCGCATGCGCTGGCCGGGGCGTGACCTCGTGTTCTTCGTGCTGCTGACGGCCCTGATGGTGCCTCCGATCTTCACGCAGCTGCCGAACTTCCTGCTGATGCGCGATCTGGGGCTGGTCAACACCTACGCCGGGCTCGTGCTGCCGTTCTTCTTCATGACCCCGTTCGCGGTGTTCTTCCTCCGCCAGTTCTTCCTCGGCATCTCCCGCGAGATCGAGGAGGCGGCCCGGCTGGACGGCGCGGGCCACGTCCGCACGTTCTTCCGGATCATCGTGCCGATGAGCTGGGGGCCGATCACCACGCTCGCCCTGCTGCAGTACGTGCAGGCGTGGAACGAGTACTTCTGGCCGCTGCTCGTGGGCAGCGAGCGCAGCGTCCGCACCCTGACGGTGGCGCTCGGGGTGTTCCGCGCCCAGACGCCGCAGGGCAACCCGGACTGGCCCGGTCTGATGGCGGCCACGCTGATCGCAGCGCTCCCGGTGCTCCTGCTGTTCATCGCCTTCGGGCGCAAGATCGTCGACTCCATCGGCTTCTCGGGGATCAAATGAAGCGCACCCGCAGGCTCACCGTCATCGCGACCGCTGTCCTCGTCGCGCTCGTACCGGCCTGCGCCGCGGAGCGTCCCCCCACGGAGTCCGGCGGGTGGGACGACACCGGTGAGGTCACCTACTGGATGTGGGACGCCAACCAGCTGCCCGCCTACCAGCGGTGCGCCACCGACTTCGAGGCCCGCAACCCCGACATCGACATCGCGATCGAACAGGTCGGCTGGGACTACTACTGGGGCCGGATGCTCACCTCGTTCGTCGCGAACTCCGCACCGGACGTGTTCGTCAACCACACGTCCAAGTACGGCGACTACACCTCCCGCGGGCTCATCGAGCCGCTCGACGAGCTGATCGCCCGCGACGGGCCCGACCTGTCCCAGTTCGTCGAGGGCACCGGCGACCTGTGGGTCGGCGACGACGGCAAGCGCTACGGCCTGCCGAAGGACTTCGACGCGGTGGGCATCTTCTACAACGCGACGATGGCCCGGGACGCCGGCATCACCCCGGAACAGATGCAGAACCTGACCTGGAACCCGCAGGACGGCGGCACCTACGAGGACGTGCTCGCCCGCCTGACCGTCGACGCCAACGGGGTGCGCGGCGACGAGCCCGGCTTCGACCCGCGCAACGTCGCGACCTACGGCCTCGGCATCGCCTACCCGCCGGGCGGCGGGTCGGGCCAGACGCAGTGGTCGTTCCTCACGGCGACGCTCGGCTGGGGCCACACCGACCGCCCGCTGTGGGGCACGCGCTTCAACTACGACGACCCCCGCTTCCAGGAGACGATCGCCTGGTGGCGCAGCCTGGTCGAGAAGGGTTACATGCCGCCGCTGGAGCAGGCCGTCGGCAACGAGCTGTCGCAGCTGCTGCAGGCGGGCCGGGTCGCGCTGGTCACCGAGGGGTCCTGGAACATCAGCACGTTCGCGAAGCTCGGCGGCATCGAGATGGCCACAGCGCCCACGCCGATCGGCCCCCAGGGCTTCCGGTCCGCGATGACCAACTCGCTCGCCGACTCGATCGCGGCCGGCTCGCCGAACAAGGGCGCGGCCTGGAAGTGGGTGCGCTACCTCGCCTCGCCGGAGTGCCAGTCGGTGGTGGCGGAGGGCGGCGTGGTGGTGCCCGCGATCGCGTCCGTGGTCTCCACCGCCGAGGCGGCGATCGGCGCGCACGGCCTCGACATCACCCCGTTCACCCGGCAGCTGCGCGAGGGAACGGCGTTCCCCTACCCGGCGGCCCAGCACGCGGCCGACATCGACTCGATCATGGAGACGGCGATGGAGCGGGTGATGGCGGGCAGCGCCGACGTCTCGTCGTTCACAGCGGCCAACGAGGAGGTCAACGCCCTGTTCACGCAGGGGTGACCGCCCGCGCTCGGCCCAGCACGTGCTCCTGCACGGCCACGGCCGCTGCGCCGCGTGCCCACTCGGTGAACGGGAACGGCCGCACGTCGAGCCGCACCGGGGCGAGGGGTGCCTTCCGGTTCTCTTCGAGGGCGGCGTCCAGCGCGGGACGGGCGGCCTCGACCAGGCCGATGCCGTCGCCGGTGAGGATCACGAGCTCGGGGTCGATCAGGTTGGCGATGTCGGCCACGAGCACCCCGAGCGCTCCCGCCGCCTCGTCGACGACCCGGCGGGCGGCGCCGTGGCCGTCGACGGCGAGCCGCAGCGCCTCGGCGTAGGTCACCGGTCTGCCGAGCGCCTGGGCGACGGCGCCGGAGACCGCGCGGGAGGAGACGAGGCCCTGCGCGCAGCCGCGGTGCCCGTCCTCGCACACCACCGAGCTCACCACCGGGCGGTGCCCGATCGACCCGCCGCCGCCGTGCGCCCCCTCCACCACGAGGTCGTGCACGACGATCCCGCACCCGACGCCCGCGCCGATCGTGATCACTAGCAGCGACTGCAGACCACGCCCGGCCCCGAACCAGTGCTCGGCCGCCGTGAGCGCGCGGACGTCGTTGTCGACGACCGCAGGCAGACCGGTGGCCCGGTGCAGCAGGTCGGCGAGCGGGACCAGCTCGTGCCAGCCGAGGAAGTGGGCGCGGGCGACGTCGCGGCGGTCGATCACGAACCCGCCGATCCCCACGCCGAGGCCCACGACGCCGGGGTGGTCGGCCTGCAGCAGCCGGGTTACGTCGGCGACCGCACCGACCACGGCCGCCGGATCCGTTCCGGGAAGCGGGCGGGTGTGCTCGGCGAGCACGGCTGCCCGCAGGTCGGTGACGACGGCGAAGAGCGTGTCCCCGGTGATCTTCACGCCGACGAAGCGCTGGTCGGACGGCCCCACGTCCAGTGGCAGCGACGGCCGCCCGGTGCGCACCGGATGCTCCGGGCTGTCCTTCGGGCCGTTCTCCGGACCGCCCTCGACGAGCAGGCCCGCGTCCACGAGCGGGCGCGTGAGCCGGGTGAGCGAGCCGGGGGAGAGGCCCAGTCGGCGGGCGAGCTGAGCGCGGGGCAGCGGGCCGAACCGCAGGACCTCGACGGCGACCCGCTGGTGGCTGCCGTCGAGCGCGCTCCAGTCGGCGGAAGGCGGAGTTTGTTCCGCGACGGAAGTCACCGGACGACGATAGCTGGCCCACGGCGGCATCGCCGTGATTTTCACCCGAGGAAAACGCCATGGCCGGGCGTCAGGATGCCGGCCGGGTCGTAGCGCTGCCTCAGCGCGACGAGATGGGGCCACCGCTCGCCGTAGTGGGCGTGCCAGTCGGCGGGGCGGCTGGTCACTGTGCCGATGGGGTAGCGCGCGCCGC
The DNA here is from genome assembly GCF_007994075.1 of Pseudonocardia hierapolitana. NCBI lineage: Bacteria > Bacillati > Actinomycetota > Actinomycetes > Pseudonocardiales > Pseudonocardiaceae > Pseudonocardia > Pseudonocardia hierapolitana. The sequence goes on from NZ_VIWU01000001.1 coordinate 7,260,889, forward strand.
CCGCGGCGAGGGCGCGGTCGAGCATGCGGCGGTTGCGGCGCAGCATCGCTGCGCCATACCCGGGGCCTGCGTCCGGCGGTCCTGCCGTCATCACGGTGAACAGGTGGACGAGGTCGCTGCCGTCCGGTGCGGGCAGGCGCAGCGACGGGCGGGTGAGCGCTGCCCGGCGGTGGGTGTAGAGCAGCACGAAGCCGCCCACGCCCACGTCGGCCGGCGTCAGCTCGGCGAGCGTCGCGCCGACGACCTCCTCCACCCGCGAGTCGGGCAGCCACACGGTGAGCCACGGCTTGGGCAGCGCGTCCCAGCCGATCAGCTCCCGCAGCTCGGCCACGGCATCGTCGATGCGTGTGACGTGCTCCAGGTAGCCGGCCTCCCGGACCTCGGCACCGGGCGGAGGGTCGGGCGCGCCGTCGGCCGGGTCGAAGGCGAAGGCGTTCAGGTGGTGCACCTCGCCCGCCTCGCCCGGACGCCACCAGTCCCCGAAGACCTCGGTCGCCTCGCCGCCGCGTGCGAGGGCGCGCAGGCCGCCGAAGAACGCGGCCGGGTCGGCGTGGGGGAGCGACCAGCCCCGCACCACCGCCGGGGCCGGTACCAGGCCGACCGTGGCCTCCGTGATGATCCCGAACTGGCCGAGCCCGGCGAGCACGGCCTCGAACAGGTCGCGGTCGTCCGACGGCGAGCAGCGGCGCAGCTCGCCGTCGCCGGTGACGACCTCCAGCTCGTGGACGTGGTCGACCTGGGCGCCGGTGGCGACGGCCGGGGGGATCCCGCCGACCGACAGCGTGCCGCCGACGGTGAGGCCGAGGTAGCCCGTCGCGGCCGGGATCGCGAGGCCGTGGCGGGCGGCCGCGCGGGCCAGCTCGAGCCAGGTGGTCCCCGCACCGACCGTCGCCCCGCCCGGGCCGAACGTGCGGATGCCGGCCAAGGCACTGGCGTCGATCACGACCCCGCCGGGCACGAGCGACTGCCCGCCCGTGGTGTTGCCCAGTCCGCGGGCGCCCACGGGGACGCCGTGGCGGCGGCAGTAGCGGACCATGCGGGCGACGTCCGCCGCGGAGCCGGGGCGCAGGACGGCGGCGGGCGGCCCGCTGCTGATCCGTCCGGCGTCCCCGGCGTAGCGCGTGCGCGTCGTGAGGTCGACGTGGAGCGAGCCGTCGAGCGGCGGGACGCCGCCGGGAAGGTCCGTCACACCGGCCATCCTGGCCGGTCCGCGTCAGGTGCGGCGCGGTGTGGTGAGGAACTTCCGCAGCTCCGATCGGGAGACCCGCTTCTCGCCGGTGATCACGAAGTAGGCCATGCCCGCGTCGGACACATCGCCCTTCTCGGCCAGCTCGAGCCGGGAGTGCAACCAGTCCATCTCGGGGCCGAGGTCTCGCAGGTATCCCCAGTCGGACAGCTTGGTGGGGCCGAGGTTGCCGTTCTGGTCCGGGATCTGGACGCGCTGGCAGCCCAGCTCGATCACGTCGTCGTAGGAGTGGCCGCCGTGGTCCTTCTGCCCGTGCGTCTGGTTGAAGCTGCCGTCGCCGTGCGAGACGCACTTCACGTGCTTGCGGGCCGTGGGATCAGCCGCGTCGAGGGCCATCCACGTGGTCTCCATCGGCCCGGCGAGGACGATGGTGAGCTCGTCGCCCGGCGTGGAGGCGTTGATCTCGGCGGTCAGCGCCGCGACGCCCGCGGCGAGCCCGGCGGGGTCGGCGCCGTCGTAGAAGCGGGAGGTGTCGAAGCCGAACCGCTCGCCCGCCCCCAGGACGCTCTCGGTCATGTTCCGGCGGTGCTCGGCGTCGGAGTCCCAGATGTGGTTGTTGTAGATGTAGTTCACGACGTTCTGCTGCAGCCCGGCGCTGGCCAGTATCGCCAGCGTCATGGCGGACGACGCCCAGTCGTCCTCGTCGTGCTGGTTGCCGTCGGCGGACAGGGCGATGCGCCCGATCCGGTCGTCCTGGGCGGCCGAGACCGGCACCGCCGGCAGCACCGGCAGCACCGGCACGTCCGGCACCGGCGGCAGACCCGGCGCTGCCGGTGCGCCCACGAGCATCGCGACGGTGGCGGCTGCAGCCCAGAACATCACGCTCCGGATCTTGCTCGTCGCGGCGCGCGTTCGTGGCGTTTCCGCGGATCCGTGGTGCCGTCGGGTGGCCGATGATCACCCGTTAGGGGTCGCGCAGCACCGGGCAGCTCATGCACCGCGGCCCGCCGCGGCCGCGACCGAGCTCGCCGCCCGGGATGTCGAGCACCTCGATGCCGTTGCGGCGCAGGAAGCGGTTGGTGGTGACGGTGCGCTCGTAGGTCACCACCACCCCGGGCGCGACGGCGAGGGTGTTGCACCCGTCGTCCCACTGCTCGCGTTCCGCGGAGTGCACGTCCTGCACCGGGGTGAGCACCCGGATCGCCGGGAGGTCGAGTGCATTCGCGATCGCGCGGTGCATGTCCTCGGGCGGGTGGTCGACCAGGTCCAGCTCCTTCTCGGTGTCGCCGGGCCGGATGGTGTACGCGGGCAGCATCCCGAGCCCGGCGTACTGGGTGAACGTCTCCGGGTCGACCATCGTCAGGACCGTGTCGAGGTGCATGAACGCGCGGGCCTGCGGCATCCGCAGCGCGACGATCCGGTCCACGTCGCCCCCGGCGAAGAGCTGCCGCGCCAGCCGTTCCACGCCCTGCGGGGTGGTGCGCTCGGACAGGCCGATCAGCACCGCGCCACCGCCGAGCACGAGCATGTCGCCGCCCTCGGTGGTGGCGGGCCCGTTGACCGCGCCCGCCGACCAGACCGCGTAGTCCGCGTCCGCGAAGAGCGGGTGCCAGCGGTAGACCGCCTCGTAGTGCACGGTCTCGCGCATCCGGGCCTTCTTGCGCATGCTGTTGATCGCGACGCCGCCGTAGAGCCACGCCGACGTGTCACGGGTGTAGAGGTGGTTGGGCAGCGGCTCGAGCACGAAGTCGTCGGCGTCGAGCACGTGGAAGGCGATGGAGCGCGGCTCCGGGATCCGGTCGAGCACCTCCCGCTTGGTGATCCCGCCGACGAGGTGATCGGTCAGCGTGCCGGGATCCATCGCGTCGAAGCAGTTGCGCAGCGCGTCGATGGCCAGTGGCCCGTACACCCGGTCGTCGAAGATCCGGTCGAGCACGTACTTGCGCGCCTCCGGGATCTCCAGCGTGGTGCGCAGCAGCTCCCCGAACAGGTACACGTCCACGCCCCGCTCCCGCAGGAGCGCGGCGAACCGGTCGTGCTCCTCCTGCGCCCGGGCCACCCACAGCACGTCGTCGAAGAGCAGCCGGTCCTTGTTGCCCGGCGTGAGGCGCTTCAGCTCCATGCCGGGCCGGTGCAGGATCACCTGCCGCAGGACGCCCACCTCGGAATCCACCCGGTACATGCGGCACATCCTGCCGCTTCGCCGCCGATGCCGCGGGGGCACGATGGGCGCGTGCAGCTGGACCGTCTGGACGAGGACATCATCGCGCTGCTGGTCGAGGACGCCCGCCGCAGCTACGCCGAGGTGGGGCAGCGGGTGGGCCTGTCCGCGTCCGCGGTCAAGCGGCGGGTCGACCGGCTGCGGGCCGACGGTGCGATCACCGGGTTCACGGTGCGCCTCGACCCGGGCGCACTGGGCTGGACCGTGGAGGGCTACGTGGAGCTGTACTGCCGCAACAGCACGGCACCCGGGGTGATCCGGGCGGCGGTGGACCGGTTCCCCGAGGTCGTCGACGCCAGCACCGTCTCCGGCGACGCCGACGCCGTGCTGCGGATCCTCGCCACCGACATGCGCCACTTCGAGAAGGTGCTCGAGCAGATCGGCGCCCAGCCGTTCGTGGCGAGGACGAAGTCGGTGCTGGTGCTGTCGCCGCTGCTGCGGCGCTCGTCCACCCCGCCGCCGCACTGATCGCAGGCCGGGCGTGGAAGGCTCGAGCCGTGAGCGTCCTGGTCGTCCTCATCGGTGGGGCCGAAGACGGCAGGCAGTTCCGCGTGCCGAACGACGATCCGATCGCGACCTCGGGGGTGCTGGCGCTGCCGGAGGTCGACGCGCCGTCTCAGGACGACCCCGTCGCCGACGAGGCGGCCCGGGCGACGTTCACCCTGCTGCGCTACCGCTGGGACGGCACGGTGCGCGAGGACGGCGCCCGCCGCTACCGGCTCGAGGGCCGGTAGCGTCCACGCGCCCTCCGCGGTGATGATGTGAGGAGCCAGAATTGGTGGCGTGAGCGAGCAGAGCGGGTCGACCGCCGTCGAGGATCCGGATCTGGTTCGTGCTCGCGGAGGGGACGACGCCGCGTTCAGCCGGATCGTCGCGCCGCTGCGGCGGGAGCTGCACGCCCACTGCTACCGGATGCTCGGCTCCGTCCACGACGCCGAGGACGCCCTGCAGGACGGCCTGGTGCGGGCGTGGAAGGCGCTCCCGGGCTTCGAGGCCCGCAGTTCGTTGCGTTCGTGGCTGTACTCGGTGGTGACCCACGCCTGCCTGGACGCGGCGCGGCGCCGCGGCCGCCGGGCGACGCCGGTGGACCTCGGGCCGGCGAGCGATCACGCCGTGGTCGACTCCGCACCGCGTGGCGACGTCGCCTGGCTCGAGCCGTACCCGGACGCGATGCTCGCCGACGCGCGCGTCGAGCAGCGCGAGGCCGTCGAGCTGGCCTTCGTGGCCGCGTGCCAGCACCTGCCGGGCAACCAGCGCGCGGCGCTGCTGCTGTTCGAGGTGCTCGGCTTCTCCGCCGCGGAGATCGCGGAGATGATGCGCACCTCGCGGGCGTCGGTGAACAGCGCCATCCAGCGCGCCCGTGCGGTCGTCGCCCAGAAGGTGCCGCCCCGCACCCAGCAGCAGACGCTGCGGGAGCTGGACGACGCGCGGCTGCGCGAGATCGTCAACGGGTTCTCCGGAGCGTTGGAGCGCCGCGACACCGACGGCCTGGTCGCGTTGCTCACCGAGGACGTCACCTGGACGATGCCGCCGCTCCCGCACTGGTACCGGGGCCTGCCCGCCGTCACCGACTGGGCGGTGCAGGTCCCGATGGGCTCCTGCGGGGCGTGGCGGCACCTGCCGACGTCGGCCAACGGCCAGCCCGCCGTGGCCTGCTACCTGTGGGACGACGCGGCCGGGGCGCACGTGGCGTGGGCGATCAACGTCCTCACCCTGAGCGGTGACCGGATCGCGGGGGTCACCTCGTTCCTCGGCCGCGAGCAGGTCACGGCGTTCGGGTTGCCGGCCGAGCTGCCCTGATCCCTCTCTCGGAGTACTGCGCTCGAATCGAGCGCGAACCGGGGCGAACACGCAGCGATGTTGCGTGAGATGGCAGGACTTCGCGATTGTCGGGCGGCCGGACCCTTCCTACCGTGATCAACGTGACCAGCGTCCTGCCCCGGCCGGTTGCGGCCGCCGAGCCCGTCGCCCGCCCCCGGCACTACCTGATGTGCCGGCCCGAGCACTTCGAGGTCCGCTACGCCATCAACCCGTGGATGCGGCCCGGTCGGCCCGTCGACCGCGAGCGGGCACTCGCCCAGTGGGAGGCGCTGCGGCAGGCGTACCTGGACCTGGGCCATCGCGTCGACCTGATCGACCCCGTCCCCGGCCTGCCCGACATGGTCTACGCCGCGAACGGCGCCACCGTCGTCGACGGGACGGTGCTCGGCGCGCGGTTCCGCCACCCCCAGCGGCAGGCGGAGGCGGCCGCGCATCGCGACTGGTTCGCCGCGGCGGGCTTCCCGGTCGTGGAACCGGAGTTCGTGAACGAGGGCGAGGGCGACCTGTTGGTGGTCGGCGACGTCGTGCTGGCCGGGCACGGGTTCCGCACGGACCCGCGCGCCCACGCCGAGGCGGCCGCCGTGTTCGGCCGCGAAGTCGTGCCGCTCGAGCTCGTGGACCCGTGCTTCTACCACCTCGACACGGCGGTGGCCGTGCTCGACGACGCGCACATCGCCTGGCTGCCCGCGGCCTTCACACCGGCGTCGCAGGAGGTGCTGCGGGCCCGGTTCCCGGAGGGGATCGTCGCAGGCCCGGCCGACGCCGCCGTGCTCGGCCTCAACGCCGTGAGCGACGGCCGCCACGTCGTGCTCCCCGCGCAGGCCACCGGCCTGGCCGCGGCACTCCGCGAGCGTGGCTACACGCCTGTGCCCGTCGACCTGTCCGAGCTGCTCAACGGGGGCGGCGGACCGAAGTGCTGCACGCTGGAGGTGCGCTCATGACGCTCACGCAGTCGGCGACGGCGGCCCACGAGGAGCTCGTCCGCGAGCACTCGGCGCACAACTACCACCCCCTGCCCGTCGTGCTGGCCGAGGGCAGCGGCGCATGGGTCACCGACGTCGAGGGCCGCCACTACCTCGACTGCCTCGCCGGCTACTCCGCCCTCAACTTCGGCCACCGCCACCCCGGGCTCGTCGCGGCGGCGCACCGCCAGCTCGACCGCCTCACGCTCACCAGCCGCGCGTTCGGCAACGACCAGCTCGGCCCGTTCTGCGCCGAGCTCGCGGCGCTCGTCGGGAAGCAGCGGGTCCTCCCGATGAACACGGGCGCCGAGGCCGTCGAGAGCGGGCTCAAGGTCGCGCGCAAGTGGGGGTACGAGGTCAAGGGCGTGCGGGAGGACCGGGCCCGGATCATCGTGGCCGCCGGGGGTTTCCACGGCCGCACCATCAGCATCGTCGGCTTCTCCACCGACCCGGACGCCCGCGGCGGGTTCGGCCCGTTCACCCCCGGGTTCGACGTCGTGCCCTACGGCGACCTGGACGCGCTCGCCGCCGCCGTCACCCCGGACACCGTGGCCGTGCTGCTCGAGCCCGTGCAGGGCGAGGCGGGCGTGATCGTGCCACCGGAGGGCTACCTGGCCGGCGTCCGCGCGCTCTGCGACGCCGCGCGCGTGCTGTTCGTCGCCGACGAGGTGCAGTCCGGGCTCGGCCGCACCGGTCACGTGCTCGCGACGCGCGGCGCGGGAACCGACGCGGACGTGTACCTGCTGGGCAAGGCGCTCGGCGGCGGGATCCTGCCGCTCTCGGCCGTGGTCGCGGACGACGAGGTGCTCGGCGTGCTCCGGCCCGGCCAGCACGGCAGCACCTTCGGCGGCAACCCGCTCGCCTGCGCGGTCGGCCGCGCGGTGCTGGGCCTGCTCGCCGACGGCGGACCGCACGGCGCGCTCGCCGCAGCGCGGCGGTCGGGTGCGGTGCTCCAGGCCCGGCTGGCCGACCTCGTCGGCCACGGCGTCGTCGCGGTACGCGCCGCGGGCCTGTGGGCAGGCGTCGACGTCGACCCGCGTCTCGGCAGCGGACGAGCCGTGAGCGAGGCCCTCGCCCGGCGCGGCGTGCTCGTGAAGGACACCCACGGCTCGACCGTCCGCTTCTCCCCACCGCTCGTCGTCACCGAGGACGAGATCGGCTTCGCGGTCGACGCGCTGGCCCGGTCGTTGACCGAGCTCACCGGCCAGTGATCTTCCTGGAGTACTCTCGGCGGCGCCATCGGCCGAGGGGAGCACCGGGATGATCGTCTTCACGATTCTGGGCTGGATCGTGTTCGGGTTGATCGCGGGCTTCATCGCCCGCGCGATCGTGCCGGGGAAGGACGACATCGGCATCCTGCGCACGATCATCCTGGGCTGCGTCGGGTCGGTGGTCGGCGGGCTGATCTTCGGGCTGCTGACCGGCGGCCTGCGCGGGTTCGAGCCCACCGGGTGGATCGGGTCGATCATCGGCGCTGTGCTCGTGCTCGTCGTCTACAACCAGGTCACCGGCCGCAAGCGCAACCGCGCCTGAACCGGCCCGTCGACCGACGCCCGGTGGGGCGCCTCGCGCGGCTCAGCCCGTTCGGCGGAACGGCCGCCCTTCGGTGCCCGCGTCCGCCAGCAGCTCGGGGCGGAGCATCCCGAACAGCACGGTGAGTAGCAGCTCCGCGGTGACGTCGTCGGGCTCGTCCGGGCGGTTGATGCTGCGCAGCAGCAGCAGGTTGACGACCATCCCGCTGGCGTCGAGCGCACTCGGGAACGGGCGCAGCTCGCCCGTGCGCTGGCCGTGTTCGATCAGCGTCCGCAGCGGTGTCGGCACCGGCGCGAGCGTGCGCGGGTCGTCCTCGTCGTCCGGGTCCGGCGGGCCGCTCACCTTGATCGTGTACTCCTCGACGGCCGACCAGAAGGCCGCGGTGAGCTTGCGGTACCGCTGGCTGATGCGGGCCAGGGCCCTGATCTGGTCGTTCAGCGCGTCCACGACGGGGCGGCCGATGGCGATGTCGTGCTCGGCCTCGGACAGCAGCGGGCGCACGAGCGGGCCGTAGACGGAGCCCACGAGGACCTGCTTGGACGGGAAGTGGTTGTAGGCCGTGGCCGCGCTGACCCCGGCCGCGGCCGCGACGTCCTCCATGCGCGTGTCGGCCCATCCACGGCTGCCGAACGTCGCGTCCGCAGCATCCAACAGCGCCCGTCGCGTGCGGTCCCGCTTCGTCCGTGCGGCGCGGGCGCGCGGATCCTCCGAGTCAGCGGGGGCGGAAGCTGCCATTGAGCGCAGCGTAACCGCTTTCGGCTCGAATTGCTCTTGACTCCAACTTGGGTTGGACCCAAACTCCGTGCTTGAAAGTCGAACGACCTCGATCACCGCAGGGCACGGCGGGGATCGGGCGCCGGAGGGGAACCGGAACGGACGCCTGCAGTCGGGGGACGAGCGCAGGTATCAGCGAAGGGTCCGGGCGCTCCTCCACAGCATGGATCGGCACTGACGCTCTGCAGTAACACCGAGCATGACTCAGCACGATCGCAGTACGCGCCGCCCGGTCGTCCGGAGGGCGCGCAGCCGCCGGCGATGGCACCGCCGGCGCAGGGGAGGGGAACCCGATGTACGCGTCCGATCTGTTGTCCCATCATTTCCGCCGGCGCCACGGGGCAGCGTCCGGCACCACCCTGCTCGTCACGGCAGTCGCACGATGAACGCGCTCGCGGCGGTGACCCCCGACGTGATCTCCACCGTCGAGGAGACCGACCGGACCGCCGATCAGGTTGCCGGCCAGGTCCTCGGGCAGGTCGTCGGGCAGATGGCGCCGCCCCTGCCGGACGCCGTCGTCCCGGCGCTCGGGCGCGCCGCTGCCGAGGCGGAGCCGCCGCTCCTGGAGAGCCTGCTGCGGGCTGCCGTGGCCGGCGAGCCCCGCGCGCGTGAGCGACTGCTCGCCGAGATCCACCCGCTCGTGCTGCGGTACTGCCGGGCCCGCCTGGGCAGGCAGGAGACCCTGATGGGCTCCGCCGACGACGTCGCGCAGGAGGTCTGCCTCGCGGTCGTCAACGCGCTGCCGGGCTACACGCTGCGCGGGCTGTCGTTCCGCGCGTTCGTCTACGGGATCGCCGCGCACAAGGTCACCGACGCGTTCCGGGCCATCGGCCGCAACCGGTCCGAGCCCGTCGCCGACATCCCCGACACCCCGCTCGTCCACGACGGTCCCGAGTTCCACCTGCTCCAGGTCGAGCTCACCGAGCGGCTCGGGGCGTTGCTGCACCTGCTCACGCCGCGCCAGCGCGAGGTGCTCGTGCTGCGCATCGCCGTGGGGCTCTCGGCCGAGGAGACCGCGCACGCGGTCGGGTCCACGCCGGGCGCGGTCCGGGTCACCCAGCACCGGGCGCTCAACCGGCTGCGCCGCAAGCTCGTGGCGGCAGGGGTCGATGCCGGGGACGAGCACGACGACGACGAGTAGAAAGGCCGGGTCACCGACCCGTTCACCGGCGAGCCCTGACGGTGACGGGATGCGGGCGGGGAGTAACCTGAGGAGATCAAGAGCGGCGATCCGGTTGCGCCGCGCGGGATCCGGGGAGGCTTCGTGTCGGCTGGCCAGATCGCGGCGCTCATCGCCGCGGGGGCCTTCGTGGTCCTCGTTCTGCTGCTGGCCGTCCCGCTGCTGAAGCTCGGCCGCACGCTCGACGAGGCCACCATCGCCATCCGCAAGGCGCACGAGGGCGGCGACCCGATCCTGCGTGACGCGCAGACCACGTTGCACCAGGTGAACACACAGCTGGAGCGGGTCGACGGGATCACCTCGAGCGCGCGCACGGTGTCGAGCAACGTCTCGGTGCTGACCTCGCTGTTCACCGCCACCCTCGGCGGCCCGCTGGTGCGGGCCGCGGCGTTCAGCTACGGCCTGAACAAGGCGATCAAGGCCCGCCGCGCCGCGCAGGACGCCGGTGCCCACTCCCGGCGGCGGAGGGGGCGGCGGACGTGAGCGGGCTCGCGAGCTCACCGATGTCACAGCGCGGCCGCGAAGCGTCGCCCGAGCGCAGCGAGGGCGTGCGATGAAGCGGCTCTTCTGGCTGGGGTTGGGGCTCGCCGTGGGGGTCTACGCCACCCGGCGGGCATCCGAGGCGGCCCACGCGCTCACTCCGGCCGGGGTGGGGGCCAACCTCGCCGACGGCCTGCGCGAGCTGGGCGCCGGGCTGGGTGCGTTCGGCGCCGAGGTGCGCGCCGGGATGACCGAGCGGGAGCGGGAGCTCGCCGACCTCGTGGAGCGCCGCACCGGAACACCGATCCCGGCGCTGAGCGACGCGTTCGCCGACCCCGAGCCTGCGCCTGCGTACCGGCCTGCTCCCCGCGCGCGAGCGCGCAGGGCAGGGGCCTGACCGCGCTTCGTTCCACCGCGCGCGTCCCCCTGCCGTTCCGTGTCCCGTTCGCTGCGGGAGACTGGGCCGCGCCGCCTTGAGGACGCCTGCCTCCCGTTCGACCCTTGGAAGCCAACCGTGCAGACCCACGAGATCACCCGTCGGTTCACCGAACACTTCGTCAACGCCGGCCACACCCGTGTGCCCAGCGCCTCGCTGATCCTCGACGACCCGAACCTGCTCTTCGTCAACGCGGGCATGGTGCAGTTCAAGCCGTACTTCCTCGGGCAGGTCCCGCCGCCGTACCCGCGGGCCACCTCAATCCAGAAGTGCGTGCGCACCGGCGACATCGACGAGGTCGGCAAGACCACCCGTCACAACACGTTCTTCCAGATGGCCGGGAACTTCTCCTTCGGCGACTACTTCAAGGAAGGCGCGATCGAGCACGCCTGGAACCTGGTCACCGGCAGCCAGGACGCGGGCGGCTACGGCTTCGACCCGGAACGCATCTGGGTCACCGTCTACCAGGACGACGACGAGGCGATCGCGCTGTGGCGGCGCATCGCCGGGCTGCCCGAGGAGCGGATCCAGCGCCGCGGCGGCGACGACAACTACTGGGACATGGGCGTGCCAGGCCCGGGCGGCCCGTGCTCGGAGATCTACTTCGACCGCGGGCCGGAGCACGGCCGCGAGGGTGGTCCCGTCGCCGACGAGGACCGCTACCTCGAGATCTGGAACCTCGTCTTCATGCAGGACGAGCGCGGTGAGCTCTCCCCGAAGAAGGGGCACCCGCCGATCGGCAGCCTGCCGAAGAAGAACATCGACACCGGCATGGGCATCGAGCGGGTGGCCTACCTGCTGCAGGGCGTCGACAACGTCTACGAGACCGACCTCGTGCGGCCGGTGATCGCCCGGGCCGAGGAGTTCTCCGGACGCCGCTACGGCGCCGACCACACCGACGACGTCCGGTTCCGGGTGATCGCCGACCACGCCCGCTCCGGCGTCCTGATCATCGGGGACGGCGTCACGCCGTCCAACGAGGGCCGCGGCTACGTGCTGCGCAGGCTGCTGCGCCGCATCGTGCGCTCGGCCCGGCTGCTGGGCGTGCACGAGCCCGTGCTCGGCCCGTTCGCCGAGGTGGTGCGGGACGCGATGGCTCCGTCCTACCCCGAGCTGGTCACCGACTTCGAGCGGATCTCGGCGGTCGTGCGGGCCGAGGAGGAGGCCTTCCTCGCCACGCTCACCGCGGGCTCGCGGATCTTCGACACCGCCGTGGCGGCCACGAAGCAGGCCGGCGGGAGCCGGCTGGCCGGGGACAAGGCGTTCCAGCTGCACGACACGTACGGCTTCCCGATCGACCTCACGCTCGAGATGGCCTCCGAAGCCGGGCTCACCGTCGACGAGCAGGGCTTCCGCACGTTGATGGAGGAGCAGCGGGCCCGCGCCAAGGCCGACGCCGCAAAGCACAAGGTGGGCCACGGCGACGCCTCGGTCTACCGTTCCGTGCTCGACGCCGCCGGCGGCAGCGAGTTCCTCGGCTACACCGACCTCGTCGCCGAGGGACGCGTGGTCGGTCTCGTCGTCGACGGCGTGGGCGTGCCCGCCGCGGGCACGGGCACCAAGGTGGAGGTCGTGCTCGACCGCACCCCGTTCTACGCCGAGGGCGGCGGGCAGCTCGCCGACACCGGCTGGATCCGCGGGGACGGGTTCACCGTCGACGTCGAGGACGTCCAGTCGCCGGTGGCCGGGCTGGTCGTGCACCGCGGCACCGTGACCGCCGGTGAGGCCCAGGTGGACGCCACCGTCCAGGCCGAGGTCGACACCGGCAGGCGGGCCGCGGTGTCGCGGTCGCACTCGGCCACCCACCTCGTGCACGCGGGGATGCGCAAGCACCTCGGTGACGCCGCCGCCCAGGCGGGTTCGCTCAACGCCCCCGGCCGGCTGCGGTTCGACTTCACCTCTCCCGGCGGGGCCGTGCCGACGTCCGTGCTGACCGACGTCGAGGACGAGGTCAACGCCGTCCTGCAGAACGACGAGGAGGTCCGCTGGTTCGTGACCTCCCAGGACGAGGCCCGCAAGCTGGGGGCGCTCGCGCTCTTCGGCGAGAAGTACGGCGACAAGGTGCGCATCGTCGAGATCGGCGACTACTCCCGCGAGCTGTGCGGCGGCACGCACGTGCACCGCTCCGGCCAGCTCGGTCTCGTGAAGCTGCTGTCGGAGGCCTCGATCGGCTCCGGCGTGCGGCGCGTGGAGGCCCTGGTCGGGCTCGACGCGTTCCGGTTCCTGGCCAAGGAGCACGTGCTGGTCTCCCAGCTGGCCGAGCAGTTCAAGGCCCGGCCCGAGGAGCTGCCCGAGCGCATCGGCGGGATCGTGGAGCGGCTTCGGCAGGCCGAACGGGAGCTGGAGAAGGTCCGCGCCGACGCGGTGCTCGCCTCGGCCGGCGCGCTCGCCGAGGGCGCCGAGGACGTCGACGGGGTCGCGCTCGTCGCGGTCGCCGCTCCGGAGGGGGTCGGCGGCAACGACCTGCGCGCGCTCGCCTCCGACGTCCGCGGCCGGCTGGGTGCGCGACCCGGCGTCGTGGCCCTGTTCTCCGCCGACGGCGAGAAGGTGTCGTTCGTCGTCGCCACCACGGCCGCGGCCCGCGACCGGGGCATCGCCGCCGGGAAGCTCATCCCGGCGTTCGCCCCGGCCGTCGGCGGGCGCGGCGGTGGCAAGCCCGACCTCGCCCAGGGCGGCGGGACGAACCCCGCCGGCATCCCGGAGGCGGTCACCGCGCTGCGTTCCGCGCTGCGCGGGTGAACCGGGGGCGGTACCTGGGGATCGACGTCGGCGCCGTCCGGGTCGGGGTCGCGATCTGCGATCCGGGCGGCGTGCTCGCCACCCCGCTCGTCACGGTCCCCCGCGACGCAGCCGGCGGCTCCGACCTGCGGGCGATCGCCGCGCTGGTGGCGGAGCACGAGGCGGTCGGTGTCGTCGTCGGGCTGCCACGCACGCTCACGGGCCGCGAAGGCCCTGCCGCGGAGGCCGCCCGCGCCTTCGCCGACGCGCTCGCCGGCGTGCTCGACGTGCCCGTCGAGCTGTCCGACGAGCGGCTCACCACCGTCGTCGCCACCCAGCAACTGCGGGAGCGCGGCGTGAAGGGCCGCAAGCAGCGGGCCGTGGTGGACCAGGCCGCGGCCGTCGCGATCCTGCAGGGCTGGCTGGACGCGCACCGCGGCTGATCCGGCCCGCCCCGGGGCCTGCGGCCTCATCCGGATGACCCGCCGATGCGGCGGCGTTCACCCGATGGCTACTCTCCGGTGTCGTGAACCCGGACGGATGGGACCACCGACGGCCGCCCCGACCCCCGGGTGCCGGCGAGCGAACCGGTTCTCACCCGGTCCCGCCGCCCCGGCAGCAGGGCAGGCCGCCGATCCAGCGGAACGGTTCGGGTCCCGTGCTCCGTCCCGGCCCGCTCCCGGAGACGAGCGCGCCCACCGTGCCGGTGCCCGTCGCGGGCCCCCGGATGCCCGGTGGTGCCCGGCGGCCCGGTCCGCCGGAGTCCGCCCAGCGGCCGGTTCCGCCCGAGTCCACCCAGCGGCTCGGTCCGTCCGAGGGCGCGGCGCGGCCGCAGAGCGGGCGGCGTGACCTGCCGCCGCCGCCCGACCCGCGCCCCGATCCCGAGCAGGCGGTGGACCGCCGCGAGGAACCGGCCGCCTCCCCGGTCGCGGAACCCGATCGTGTGCCCGGGAAGAACCCCCGGAAGAAGCGCAAGCGCGCCACGGTGCTCCTGCTCGCGGTGCTCCTGCTCGGCGGTGTCGCGGCGGGCGGCGTCTACTCGTTCGTCACCTGGTTCGCCGTGCCCGACTTCGAGGGTTCCGGCACCGGCGATGTCGTGATCGAGGTGGAGGACGGCGACTCGACCAGGCAGATCGGCGCCGTCCTCGCGGAGAACGGTGTGGTGGCGGCCCCGGAGTCGTTCACCCGCGCGGCCGAGGACGAGGAACGCATCCGCGCCGTGCAGCCGGGCTTCTACCAGATGCGCCGGCAGATGTCGGGTGCAGCGGCCGTGGCGATGATGCTGGACCCGGAATCCCGTGTCGGCGAGCTCGACATCCGAGGCGGCGTGCAGCTCGACGACACGCGGGCACCCGACGGCACGGTCGCACCGGGGGTGCTGAGCCTCATCTCGAAGGCCACCTGCGCCCGCCTGGACGGGCAGGAGCGGTGTGTCTCGGCGGACGAGCTGCGCGCCGCCATGACCGACACCGACCCGGCAGCTCTCGGCGTGCCGGAGTGGGCCCTCGAGGGCGTCGCCGCCGCGGAGCCGCGGCGCAGGCTCGAAGGCCTGCTCGTGCCCGGCCGCTACGACGTGCCGCCCGGCGAGTCCGCCGTCGACGTGCTGCGCGGCCTGCTCGCCACGTCCGGGGAGCGGCTCGAGGCCGCCGGCCTGGTCGCGGGTGCGCAGAGCATCGGCACCAGCCCGTACGACGTTCTGACGATCGCCTCGCTCGTGGAGAAGGAGGCGATCAACCCGGACATGCCGAAGGTGTCGCGGGTGATCTACAACCGGCTCGGCGCCGGCAGGCGGCTCGAGCTGGACTCGATGGTGAACTACCCCCTCGACCTGCAGGCGCTGCGCACCACCGCGGAGGATCGGGCGCGGCCGGGCCCGTACAACAGCTACGCGGTGGCCGGCCTCCCACCCACCCCGATCGCGGCGCCCGGCCGGGAGGCGATCGCCGCGGCGCTGGAGCCCGAGCCCGGCCCGTGGCTGTACTTCGTGCGGTGCCAGTCCGACGGCACCTCCTGCTTCGCCGAGACGCTCGACGACCACAACGCCAACGTGCGAGCCGCGCGGCAGAACGGGGCCTTCTGACCCCACCCCGGCTGCCCCGCTCCGGACGGCTCACTCCGGTCTGCCGAAGAACCCCGGTGGGGGCAGCGGGGACGGCGTCGTCGACCCGTCGACGGGAACGGTGGCGTCGCGGGCGAACTGGCGCAGGTCGGAGCCGGCGAGCACCCGGGCCGGGAACGCGTCGCCGGCGGCCCGGCGGGTGAGCTCGTCGACCGGCAGCGGCGCCGCCGACGCGACGAGGACGAGGTTGCCGAACCTGCGCCCGTGCAGCAGCTGCGGCACGGCGAGCACCGCGACCTCCGGGAACACCGCCTCTGCCGCGGCGACCTGCGTGCGGGCGAAGGCGAGCGACCCGCCGTCGGCGACGTTCGCGGCGTAGACCCCGCCGGCGGTGAGGACGGCGCTCGCGGCGCGGACGAACTCCACCGAGGTGAGGTGCGCGGGCGTCCGCGCGCCCGCGAACACGTCCAGCACCAGCAGGTCGACCGACCCGGCGGCCACGGTGGCGAGTGCGGCCCGCGCGTCGCCGACGGTGACCTCGATGCCGGTGCCGTCGGAGGGCAGCCGGGAGGAGACGAGGTCGACCAGGCCCGCGTCCAGCTCGACCACCCGCTGCGGAGACCCGGGACGGGTGGCGGCGATGTAACGGGCCAAGGTCCAGGCGCCGCCGCCGAGGTGCAGCGTGCGGAGCGGGGCGGTGGGCGGGGCCACGAGATCGGCGACGTGCGCCAGCCGGCGGACGTACTCGAACTCCAGGTGCGTCGGGTCGTCGAGGTCGACGTGCGACTGCGCGGTGCCGTCGAGCAGCAGGGTCCAGCCCTGAGGGCGGTCGGGGTCGCCGACGAGCTCGGCCATGCCGTGATCCACCTCGGCCGTGACGACCGCCCGCGCCACCCGCAATTCCCGCCGCTCCACGCCCCGATCCTGCCCCGTCGGCGCCGCCGCTGCCCCGCCGGTGGATGCACACACGCCCGACAGTCCGAGCCGGGCGCCCGCGCCGGTCTCGCGGTTGTCCACCTCGCGTTCCGGCTGTCCACAGTTCCGCGGCACCCGTCGACCGGCGGCGGCCGGGCGCGGA
Organism: Pseudonocardia hierapolitana; assembly: GCF_007994075.1. Lineage (NCBI taxonomy): Bacteria > Bacillati > Actinomycetota > Actinomycetes > Pseudonocardiales > Pseudonocardiaceae > Pseudonocardia > Pseudonocardia hierapolitana. The sequence goes on from NZ_VIWU01000001.1 coordinate 7,277,337, forward strand.
GCATCGAGGCAGGCACCCGGATGCGCTGGAGGGCTGATGGCGATGGTGCAGGTGGGAACGGCGCTGCAGGTGGGAACAGCGCTCCACGAGTACGTCCTGCCGGGGAACGCGCCGGTGGGGGTCGCGCTGCCGATCGTGATGTTCGCCGCGGCCGGTGTCATGGCCGGTGGCGGGGCACGGGTGCTGCTGCGGCGGCTGCGCCGCGGCACACGGATCCCGCCGCCGAGGTGCGAGGCGGGGGTGGCGGCCCTGTGGGCGGCCACGGGGGTGGCGTGGTCGGCCGGTGCGGTGCCCGCGGTGTGGGTGCCCGCCGTGCTCGGGTTGGGTTGGCTCGCCTTCGCGGCCGGCGTGGTCGACCTGCGGCAGCGGCGGTTGCCGAACGCCCTCACACTGCCCGCGTTCCCGATCGCGCTGCTGCTCCTGCTGCCGGTGGGGCCTGCGGCCGTGGTCCGGGGCGCGGCCGGTGCGGCGGTGGCCGTCGCGGTGCACGTGGCGCTCCACCTCGTCGACCGGCGGGCGGTAGGGGCGGGTGATGTGAAGCTCGCCGCCCCGCTCGGTGCGGTGCTGGCGGCGGTGGCGTGGCCGGCGCTGGCGCTGGCGGCGGTGCTGGCCGCGTGCTTCACCGCGTTGCTCGCCGCGTTGCTCGCCGTGGCCGCCGCGATCGGCTCGCCGGTGCCCGCGGGGAGCCAGGTGCGGGCGCGGGCGGGGCCGGAGCGGCGGTGGCGTCTCGCCGGGCAGACCGTGCCGCACGGGCCGTCGATGCTCGCGGCCACCTGGGTCGTCACGGTCGCCCTGCTGGCACTGGGTGCGGGGTCCGGCTGACCGGGGAGGTGAGAGAATCGCGATCGTGCTGCGCTGGATCACCGCCGGGGAGTCCCACGGTCCTGCCCTGGTCGCCGTGCTGGAGGGCATGGTCGCCGGGGTCGAGATCACCACCAAGGAGCTCGCCGCGGAGCTGGCCCGGCGCCGGCTGGGCCACGGCCGGGGTGCCCGGATGAAGTTCGAGGCCGACGAGCTCGAGGTCATCGGGGGCGTCCGGCACGGTGTCACGCAGGGTGGGCCGATCGCGGTCCGCATCGGCAACACGGAGTGGCCGAAGTGGGAGACCGTCATGGCGGCCGACCCCGTCGATCCGGAGTTGATCGCCAACCGGGCCCGCAACGCTCCGCTCACCCGCCCCCGTCCCGGTCACGCCGACCTCGCCGGCATGACGAAGTACGGCTTCGACGACGCGCGGCCGGTGCTGGAGCGCGCCAGCGCCCGTGAGACCGCGGCCCGGGTCGTGCTCGGCACGGTGGCGAAGGCGTTCCTGGCCCAGGCCTTCGACGTGGCGGTCGTGTCGCACGTGGTCTCGCTCGGCGCCGTCGAGGCACCGGAGGGGGAGGCGCCCGGCCCGGGCGACCTGGATCGGGTGGACGCGAGCCCGGTGCGGGCCTGGACGGACGAGGCCACCGCAGCGATGGTCGCCGAGGTCGACGCCGCGCAGAAGGACGGCGACACCCTCGGTGGCGTCGTCGAGGTGATCGCCTACGGCCTCCCCGTCGGCATCGGCTCGTACGTCCAGAGCGACCGCAGGCTCGACGCGCGGCTCGCGGGCGCGCTCATGGGGATCCAGGCGATGAAGGGCGTCGAGATCGGCGACGGGTTCCGCACGGCCCGGCGGCGGGGCAGCGCCGCGCACGACGAGATGGTGCCCGGCGACCCGGTGCGGCGCCTGTCCAACCGGGCCGGCGGCATCGAGGGCGGCATGACCAACGGCGAGCCGGTGCGCGTCCGCGTCGCGATGAAGCCGATCTCCACGGTCCCGCGGGCGCTGCGCACCGTCGACGTGTCCACCGGCGAGGCCGCGCAGGCGATCCACCAGCGGTCGGACGTCTGCGCCGTGCCGGCGGCGGGCGTGGTGGCCGAGGCGATGGTCGCCCTCGTGCTGGCCGACGCCGCACTGGAGAAGTTCGGCGGCGACTCCCTCACCGAGACCCGCCGCAACCTGCGCGGCTACCTCGACGCGATCGGCTGAGGCACACCGGGGACCGATCCCCGGGCCTGGCCGACGGAGCTGTGATCAGCAGCCTGGTGCGAAACCGGTCGAATGGGGCCGTTCTCGCACCGAATCGATGATCACGGCCGATGGCGGTCAGTGCTCGGCGGGGTGATGTCCACCGCGGCCGCGGTGGGCGCCGGCGTGGAAGGCGGCGGCGCGGTCGGCCTGCCTGCTGAGTTCGCAGCGATCCGCCGAGGCGGTTCTGGTGGGCTCGGGAGCCGCCTCGGCGCCGAACGCGGCGAACGGTGTGCCGCTGCCGGTGCCGCCGGGCGTGCGCAGCTGCGGTTCGATGTGCGACTGGCGGCGCCGGCGGGGGAGCGGGAGCTGCTCGCGGGCGGGCGTGGGGCCGTCCGGCGGCGCGGGCGGGTCGTCCGGGTTGGTCACCGATCGCCCTCGCTGCGCGGTTCGCTCTCGCGGTGGGTCACCGGCTGCTCCGATCATGCGGAATCGGGGTCCCTGCGCACGATATCCGATGCCCGGTGGGCCCGCCTCGGGGAGCTGCATACGTCCCCGCATCGGGTGTTCCGTCGCGGTCACTACCCTGGTACCCGTGCCTGTCGAGAGCCGCCCCACGCTGGTCGTCGTCGGTCCGCCGGGGGCCGGGAAGACCACGGTCGGCCGTGTGCTGGCCCGGCGGCTCGGCGTCGCCTTCGCCGACGCGGACGCGATGATCGAGGAGCGCACCGGCAAGGCGATCGCCGACCTGTTCCTCGAGGACGGCGAGGACGGGTTCCGGCGCCTCGAGCGCGAGATCGTCGCGGAGGCGCTGACGAGCCACGACGGCGTGCTCGCGCTCGGCGGGGGAGCCGTGCTGGCCGCGGAGACCCGCGCGCTGTTGCGGGCCCACCGGGTCGTGCACCTGAGCGTCGGGCTGGCCGACGGCCTGCGACGCACGGGCATGTCCACGGCGCGGCCGCTGCTGGCGGGCGTCAACCCGCGCGCCACGTTCAAGGCGCTGCTCGACGCCCGGGCGCCGCTGTACCGGGAGGTCGCCACCGTGCAGGTCGCCACCGACCGCCGCAGCGCCAACCAGGTCGCCCGGGCGGTGCTGGAGGCTCTCGGGGAGATCCCCGCCGCGGCCCCCGACGACCCGATCGACCCGGACGATCCGCTCGACCGGCCCACGCCGCGAGGGGGCGCGCCGCTGCCGGACCCGAGCGTCCGGCTCTGAGCCGAGCGGTCATAGGGTGATCTCCGTGAATGCGACGGTGCGGATCGATGTGGCCACGGAGCGGCCCTATCCGGTGCTCGTGGGCCGCGGGGTCCGCGCCGAGCTGGCGGCCACCGTCACCGGGCTCGGCGCGGCCGCCGCGCTGATCGTGCACCAGCCGGCGCTCGCCGACGTCGCGGAGGCGGTTCGGGCCGAGCTGGAGGGTGCCGGCGTCGACGCGCACCGCGTGGAGGTTCCCGACGCAGAGGACGGCAAGGCGCTGGCCGTGGCCGGCTTCTGCTGGGAGGTCTGCGGGCAGATCGGCCTCACCCGCGGCGACGTCGTCGTGTCGCTCGGCGGGGGCGCGGTCACCGACCTCGCCGGGTTCGTCGCGGCCACGTGGATGCGGGGTGTGCGGGTGGTGCACGTGCCCACCACCCTGCTCGCGATGGTCGACGCGGCGGTCGGCGGGAAGACCGGCATCAACACGGCGGCGGGCAAGAACCTCGTCGGGGCGTTCCACGAGCCGTCCGCGGTGCTCGTCGACCTCGCGGTGCTCGACACGCTGCCGGCACCGGAGCTGGTGGCGGGTAGCGCGGAGATCGTCAAGACCGGCTTCATCGCCGACCCGGTGATCCTGGAGCGCATCGAGGCGGACCCGCAGGTGGCGCTCGACCCGGCGGGCCCGGTGCTGCCCGAACTGGTGGAGCGTTCGATCCGGGTCAAGGCCGACGTCGTGGCGGCCGACCTGCGCGAGTCGCACCTGCGGGAGATCCTCAACTACGGCCACACGCTGGGGCACGCCATCGAGCGCCGCGAGCAGTACCGCTGGCGCCACGGCGCCGCGGTGAGCGTCGGGCTGGTGTTCGCGGCCGAGCTGGCGCGGGCGGCGGGCCGGCTCGACGACGCCACGGCCGAACGGCACCGGGCGGTGCTCTCCTCCCTCGGCCTGCCGGTCGCCTACGTGCCGGGCGTGCTGCCCGAGTTGGTCGAGTCGATGCGCGGGGACAAGAAGGCCAGGGCAGGCACGTTGCGGTTCGTGGTGCTCGACGGGCTGGCGAAGCCCGGCCGGCTGGAGGGCCCGGAGCCGGAGCTCCTGGAGCGCGCGTACGCGGCGGTGTCGGCGTGACCCGGGTTCTGGTGCTCAACGGGCCGAACCTGGGCCGGCTCGGCACCCGGGAGCCGGCCGTCTACGGCCGCACCACCTACGCCGACCTCGTGGCGCTCTGCGAGCGCACGGGGGCCGAGCTGGGCCTGCAGGTCGATGTGCGCCAGACCGACCACGAGGGCGAGCTACTGGGCTGGCTGCACGAGGCCGCCGACGCGGGCGCGCCGGTGGTGCTGAATGCGGCCGCCTGGACCCACACCTCGGTTGCGGTGCGCGACGCGTGCGCCCAGCTCACGGCGCCGCTGATCGAGGTGCACATCACGAACGTGCACCGGCGCGAAGAGTTCCGACACCACTCCTACATCTCCGGCGTCGCCACCGGAGTGATCGTCGGGCTCGGTGTGGACGGCTACCCGCTCGCTCTGCGCTGGATCGCCACCCGCACCGAGGCGACCGTCTAGCCCGGGGCCGGCCGGGTGCTCGGACCGTTGCCGACGGCGGCCGGTGGTCCGGGCGAAATGATCGATGCGAGGGTGGGCCGAGTGCCTCCGCCGGGGGCGACTCGCCCGGCTCGCGTCAATCGCTGATCGTTCCCGCGCCGCAGCCAAGCGCTCTCCAGGGTGCACAGCGCGAGCTCAGATCGATCAAGGGGCCACGGCCGGTTTGGTGCGAGCCCCGGGCCGATGGGCCTTCGGTGGCGCCGCACATTGTGCGGGCCCTGCAAATGCTGGGGCGGCGCCTTCGGTGGCGCCGCGCATCGTGCGGGGCCGCCCCTCACGCCTCAAGGGCGCCTCAGTGTCAGGCTGAGGGCTGCTGCTGTTGATCGGCAGCGGTTAGGGTCCGGCCCTGATCACGTGGTGACTCTCAAGGGCGCTGCCACCGTTGGTTGGCTTGCCGCAGAACTGTCGAGCGTGGTCAGGGTTCGGGCCGGCTGGCCTGACTTGATAGAAGCGTGGGCTAGACGCCATCCCCTCGACTGAGGTGTGTCCGACCAGCCGACCCGATCCGGATGCCTGTCTCCTGATCTGGAAGGAAGGACACCCGGACGTTCATGGTGGTCATTGGGATCGATCCGCACAAGCGGACCCACACCGCGGTCGCCGTCGACGAGGTGGGGCGCAAGCTGGGCCAGGTGACGGTCGCCTCCACCCCGGAGGGGTGGTTGCGGTTGTGGGCGTGGGCGGGCGGGTTTGGGCCGGACCGGCGGTGGGCGGTCGAGGACGGCCGCGGGGTGGCCGGGCGGCTGGTGCGCACCCTGATCGGGCACGGCGCGAGCGTGGTGTGGGTGCCGCCCAAGCTGATGGCCCAGAGCCGGGCCAGCGCGCGCACGCGCGGCAAGTCCGACCCGATCGACGCGCTGGCCATCGCCCGCGCCGCGCTGCGCGAGCCGGACTTGCCGGCCGCGCACCTGGATGAGGTGGCCGCTGATCTGCGGCTGCTGACCGACCGGCGCGAGCAGCTGGTCAAGTGGCGCACCCAGACGATCAACCAGCTGCGCTGGCACCTGCACGACCTGGACCCCGGCCTGGACCCCGGCGCCGGGCGGTTGAACAGTGCCCGTCAGCTGGACCGGCTGACCGCCGGGCTGGAGGCGCTGCCGGCGAGCGTGCGCCGCGACCTGGCGCTGGAGCTGGTCGGCGAGATCCGTCGGCTGCGCGAACAGATCCGCCGGTTGGACAAGCAGCTGGGCGAGCTGGTCGTCCCGCTGGCCCCGACCCTGCTGGCCATCGTCGGGGTCAACGTGGTCACCGCCGCGAAGATCATCGGTGAGGTCGCTGGGATCTCCCGGTTCCGGTCCGCGGCCGCGTTTGCCATGCACGCCGGTGCCGCCCCGATCCCGGTCTGGAGCAGCAACCGGCCCCAGGTGCGGCTCAACCGCGGCGGCAACCGGCAACTCAACGCCTGCCTGCATCGCATCGTCATCGCCCAGCTCAGCCACAAACCCGAGGCGCGGGCCTGGCGCGAACGCTGGACCCAGCGCCGACCCAACGCCACCGGCAAGGCGGCGCTGCGCGCCCTCAAACGCCACCTCGCCGACGTCGTCTACCACGCCCTGCTCACCGACCACCGCCGCCAACTCCCAGCGACCGCTTGACATAGAAGCTTCTGCGGCGTCGCTGCGCGATCGCTGCGCGACCCTTGACCCGTGAGCCTCTGCGGCCCCTCCGGGCAGCACGACGCGGGCAGGCCAGGGGCCTGCCCGGAGGGCGCGCGGCGACACCGAAGGCGGTCCGACGGCCGTGATCGAGGCTTCGGCCCGAAACGGGCGAAAACGACACGGGAACGCGCCGAACTGCCGATCATGCCGCCCGTGGCGCCGCCACAGGCGACTTCACACACCCAGTACGGACTTCACACAAGGCCGGCCTTGTGTGAAGTGGCCATTGGGTGTGTGAAGTGACTGTCGGTGGGGAGACAGGGCTCTGGTGATCGGCCCGAGGAGTGCATCAGCGTCTCCGCCGAGTCCGTGGTGTGCTGATCGGAATGATCTCCGCAGCTCACGCGCCCGTTCTCGGCCCACGCACCCCGTCAACCGGGTGCGTGGGCCGACACGGGTTGCGCGAGCAAGGCCAGGTCGAACAGCTCTAGTAGCGCGGGTCCGTCGGGTGGGTGTGCGGGGGCGGGTACTCCGCCTCCCGCCGCACGACGGGCCGGGCCTGGCGGGCCAGCACGAGGCTCGCGACCAGGCCGATGAGGCCGACGACGGTCAGGATCCAGCCGATGAGCTCGAGGTCGATCCCGCCCAGGTCCACGCGTACGGCGAGGGCGAGGATCAGCCCGAGCGCGAGTAGCCCGATGCTCGTACCGATTCTCATACTCCCGACTACCCCGCTTGCACCCTTGTGGACACATAGGGTGAAGACATGTCCTGCTCCGCCCGGCGGGCGGCCCTGCGCGCGCTGCTGCACGGCGCGGGAGTCGACGCCCTGCTCGTCACCGATCTGGTCAACGTCCGCTACCTGACCGGCTTCACCGGGTCGAACGCGGCACTGCTGGTGCACGCGGGCGGTGACGGTGCGAGCCGCTTCTGCACCGACGGCCGGTACCGCACGCAGGCGGCGGCCGAGGTGCCCGATCTGGAGACGGTGATCGAACGCGCCTGCGCGGTCGAGCTGGCGAAGCAGGCGGCGGCGCTGGGCGTCGAACGGCTGGGATTCGAGTCGGACACGGTCTCGGTCGACGCGCACGACGCGCTGACGGAGGCCGCGGGCATTCCGCTGGTCCGCGCTCCCGGCCTCGTCCAGCGGCTGCGGGCGGTGAAGGACGCAGGCGAGGTGGAGGCGCTGCGTCGCGCCTGCGCGGTGGGCGACGCCGCCCTCGCCGAGCTGCTCGAGGCGGGCGGGCTGCGGCCCGGGCGCACCGAGCGGGAGGTCGCGCTCGACCTGGAGAACCGGATGCGCGCCCACGGCGCGAGCGCGCCCGCGTTCGAGACGATCCTCGCCGCGGGACCGCACTCGGCCGTGCCGCACCACCGGCCCACGGACACGGTGCTGCAGCGGGGTGATCTGGTGAAGCTCGACTTCGGCGCGCTCGTCGACGGCTACCACTCCGACATGACCCGGACCGTCGTGCTCGGCAGCGCGGCCGACTGGCAGCGCGAGCTGCATGCGCTCGTCGCGGAGGCGCAGGCGGCCGGGCGCGCCGCGCTCGCCCCCGGTGCGGAGGTCGTGGCGGTCGACGCCGCCGCCCGCGGGGTGGTCGAGCGGGCCGGGCGCGGTGAGGAGTTCGTGCACGGCTTGGGCCACGGGGTCGGGCTGCAGATCCACGAGGCGCCGTACGTGGGCCAGACCGGGACCGGCGCCCTCTCCGCAGGGATGGTGGTGACCGTGGAACCGGGCGTCTACGTCGCCGGCGCGGGTGGCGTGCGCATCGAGGACACGGTCGTGGTGCGCGACTCGGGCCCCGAGCTCCTCACCCACACCACGCGCGAGCTGCTCGAAGTCTGACGGGTATCCTGGACCGCGGACGACGGCGCCGCTGCAGCGCGCCGCTTCATGGAGCAACCCCGGCGCGCGACAGCACCCGCGAATCCTGCGCGCCCCGCGACAGACGCAAGGAGTCAGGCGCACGTGGCCACGACGAACGACCTCAAGAACGGTCTGGTGCTCAACCTGGACGGCCAGTTGTGGTCGGTCACGGCGTTCCAGCACGTGAAGCCCGGCAAGGGCGGCGCCTTCGTGCGCACCACGCTGAAGAACGTGCTCACCGGCAAGGTCGTCGACAAGACCTTCAACGCCGGCACCAAGGTCGACACCGCCACCGTCGACCGGCGGGACATGACCTTCCTCTACCGCGACGGCGCCGACTTCGTGTTCATGGACGGCGACACCTACGACCAGATCCCGATCCCGGAGACGGTGGTCGGCGACTCCGCCAACTACATGCTCGAGAACCAGAGCGCGATGGTGGCCCTCCACGAGGGCACCCCGCTGTACGTCGAGCTGCCCACGTCGGTGGAGCTGGTGATCTCCCACACCGACCCGGGCCTGCAGGGCGACCGATCCACCGGTGGCACCAAGCCCGCCACGCTGGAGACCGGCGCCGAGATCCAGGTGCCGCTCTTCGTCACCACCGGCGAGAAGGTCAAGGTGGACACCCGCGACGGGCGCTACCTCGGCCGCGTATCCGGCTGATGCCCGAGCGGCTGCAACGGGCGCGCACGAGGGCACGGAAGCGGGCCCTCGACATCCTCTTCGAGTCCGAAGCCAGGGGCGATGACGCCCTGGCCGTCCTCGCGCACCGCCGCGAGACCGACGACGCCCCGCCGGTGTCGGACTACGCCGCGATGCTCGTCGAGGGCGTGGTGGCCCACCGCGAGCGCATCGACCAGCTCCTCGCCGAGCACGCCGAGGGCTGGACGGTCGCGCGGATGCCGGCGGTCGACCGCACCCTGCTGCGGATCGGCGTGTTCGAGCTGCTCTGGGTCGACGAGATCGACGACCCGGTGGCGATCACCGAGGCCGTGGAGCTGGCGCGGGCCCTGTCCACCGACGACAGCCCGCGCTTCCTCAACGGCGTGCTCGGCCGCATCGCCGACATCGCCGAGCACCTGCGCGCCACCCGTTAGAGCACCGCTCCGACCGCCAGGCCGAGCACCAGCAGCGCGCCGGCCTGGCGCACGTGCACCCAGGCGAGCGCCGCGTACCACAGCGGCCAGACCGGGAAGCCGGGCGGCGGCCCGTCCGGGGGCGGGCGGCGGAACCGGGGCCACACCTTCGCCAGCCGCGGCAGAGCGAGCACCACGGCGAGCGCCGGCCACGGCATGGCCCCCACCAGCACGCACAGGACCACCAGAACGTAGAAGGCTGCCATCATCCCGAGCGTCACCGCGCGGGCGCGGCGCTCGCCGAGGATCACCGGCAGCGTCCTGATCCCCAGCGGCGCGTCGAACGGGATCTTGTCGATGTGCTTGCCCATCAGCACCGTGGTGCACAGCAGTCCGTAGGGCAGCGACGCGAGCAGCACGGGCCAGCCGATCGATCCCGTCGCCGCGTAGAAGGTGCCGCCGACCATGAGCGGGCCCCACACCAGGAGCACGTCCGGTTCGCCGAGACCGCGCTTCTTCAGCCGCAGCGGCGGCGCGGTGTAGGCCACGCTCAGCACGAGCCCGGCCAGCGCGAACGCCACCACCGGCCAGCCCCGCGCGAACGCCAGCACCACGAGGATCACCAGGTCGGCGAGGTTGACCAGCACGATCGCGGTGATCAGCGTGCGCCGCGACACGAGGCCGGAGAGCACGGGGTGCGGCGCGTACAGGGCGCGGGGGTAGCTCGCCGTGTCGCTGCCGGCCTGCGTGTCGTACAGGTCGTTCATCAGGTTGTTCGCGACGTGCGCGAGCACGATCCCGACGACGGCGAGCGCGAGCCAGCGTCCGTCGAACGCCGGCCCCGGTTCGCCGACGGCGAGCAGCGCCGCCACCAGCCCCGAGACCAGGGTCATCGGCAGTACGGCTGCGCGCGTGACCACGATCCAGCGGGTGATCACATCCACGCGGCCGTCCGGCGGCGGATTGGTGGTGCGCAGCGCGTAGGCCCAGGAGGACAGCCGCGACCGCTCCTGCGGGCCGGTGGTGGCCTCGCTCACCCGGGGAGCGTACGTCGGTCGACCGCCCGGTGGGGGATCGCGCGGCCACCTACCGGTCGAAGTCCGGCCCGGGCTGTCCCGGCCGAACAGCCGTGTGACCGGGCGAGCGGACCGGCCGGGAGCGGCGCACCCGATTACCGGATGAACTGGTCGACGAAGCCTGCACCGAGCCCGACCTTCTCGTAGTGCTCGCGGCACAGGTCGATGTAGTCGAAGACGTCGAACGTGCCGTCCGGCTTGCCGTCCTCGTCGAGCCAGATGAGCGGGCCGGTCACGTTGAAGGTGATGCGGGTCGGCTCCGCGGACTCGTAGGTGACGAGCGTGTGGCCCTCGCCGGGGGCCTCGTAGACGAAGTCGCCCGCGGTGGCGACCCAGTCGTGCTCCAGATAGCCCCACCTGCCCGAGATCGTGTACGCGAACACCTGGTGCGGGTGGTAGTGCCGGTTCACCAGGCCCGCGCCGCGCGCCATGAGCACGTCGCACCAGCGGTTCTGGCTGGTCGAGATGAACAGCGGCCGCGAGCCGACCGTCTCCGACAGCGGGATGTAGTAGCGGTCGTCGTCGATGGGGCCGTCGGAGACGTGCAGGTCGGGCAGGGCGCCCGGCCGGAAGACGTTGTCGATCGGCTTGATCTCGCGCCAGAACTCGGTCATGGCGGCCACGATCCGCCGGCGGGACGGTTCGGGCCTTTCCCAGCGTGCACGGTGCCCGATCCTGCGCGCACTGCGCGCGGGCCCGACCGCGCGTGCACCCCGGAACCGGTGCCGAGCGCGTGGGCCCGCCACTCCCGGGGCGGGCAGCCGTAGGCGGCCCGGAACACCCGGCTGAAGTGGTCGGGGTTCGTCATCCCCCACGCGCTGCAGATCGACTCGATCGTGTGCCCGGCGAGCGTCGGGTCGCCCAGGTCGCGCCTGCAGCGCTCCAGCCGCCGCTGCTGCACGAACCGCGACACCGAGGCTCCCTCGCGCTGGAAGAGCTTGTGCACGTAGCGCACCGAGATGAAGTGCGCGCCCGCGATCTGCTCCGGTCCGAGGCCCGGATCGGCCAGGTGCTGCTCGATGTAGTCGTGGATGCGGCGCAGCAGCAGCGCCGTCGGGTCGCTCGGCACCGCGGGCCGCCCGCTGCTGAACAGGGACCGCAGCAGGCCGACCATGCTGTCGGTCAGCGCGTCCGACTCGGCGATGGACCCCTCGTCGAGCCCGTCGAGGAGCCCGGTGAGGAACGGCCCGACCCGCGCCGCCAGCCCGGAGTCGCCCGCGATGCGCATGGCCGTGCGCGCCCTGATGTGGTCGGCGTGCGGGCCGAGCAGGTACTTCGGGAAGTTGAAGACGATCAACTCGAAGGGCTCGTCGATGTCGATCGTGTAGGGCCGCGAGGTGTCCTGGGTGGTCAGGTCGCCGGGTACGAGCGCGCTCGCCCGGTCCTGCTGGCTGACGCGGCAGTTCCCGCGGCGGACGAGGTGCAGCTGCAGCTCCTCCGGATCGCCCTGGCGGATGCCGCGGGGCGTGCGGATGCAGGTGTTCGGGTCCCCGGTCACCCGGAACGCCTGGATCGGCCCGAGCCGGTGCCCGAGCACCCGGCCGAAGAAGGGCGCGGCCAGCGATCGCTCGATCTGGAGCGGGAAGAAGATCTTCGACGCGGCTTCGTGCCAGCACTCGAACCGTTCGCCGGGCGGGACGCTGCGCGTGTCGACAAGAACGGCCATCGTCGATCCGCCTCCTCGCGGTCGTCCAGGGCAATCACAGACGGGGGCCCTTCGCGGTGTCAAGGCGATGCCGTGTCGTGGAAACATCATCAAAGTGTGACGCCGGGTGAGCGGATGTCGCTCAGCGCGATCGGCATCCGCGCAGGTGTGCACTGCTCCCGCGGTCCCGCGCACAAGTCCTCGCGGCCGCACACCGTGCTTCCCCCGCGTCATTAGCGTCCCGCCGCACCCGATCGCGACGCAGACCGAAAGGCGGGGCCATGGCCGTTCCCCCGAGTGCTGCCGGGTTCGGCAGGCGCGACTTCCTGCGAGGTGCGGCCGCCGCGGGCGCCGTGGCCTCGACGTCCGGCCTGCTCGCAGCGTGCGGCGGCCTCGCGGGCTCGGAAGCGTCGGGCGGCAGCGGCGGTACGACGATCCGGATCGCCCACATCACCCCGCAGACCGGCCCCCTGGCGGGTTTCACCGCGCCGGACGGCTACCTGCTGGACCTCGTCCGCGCCGCTTACGGCGAGGGCGTGCAGGTCGGGGGCACGACCTACCAGCTGGAGATCATCACGAAGGACGCCGCGTCGGATTCGAGCCGGGCGGCGGAGGCGGCCCGCGAGGCGATCCTGCACGACCAGGTGGACCTCATCCTCACCGGCGTCACGCCGACCGTCGCCAACCCCGTCTCCGACCAGGCAGAGGCCTCGGGCATACCGTGCATCGCCTCGCTGGTGCCGTGGGAGAGCTGGTTCACCGGCCGGGGTGGCGACCCTTCCACGGGGTTCCGGTACACGGTCTGCTTCTTCACGGGCGCGAGCGGGGAGATCCGGGCGGTCCCCCCGGTGTGGCAGCGGCTCGACTCCAACCACGTGATCGGGGCGCTCTGGCCCAACAACGTCGACGGTGACACGTTCCGCGCCGCGTTCACGCCTGCGATCGAGCAGATCGGGTTCCGGCTGTCCGATCCCGGCCCGTACGCCGAGCCGGCGAGCGACTACAGCGCGCAGATCGGCCGGTTCCGGGCCGACGACGTGCAGATCCTCACCGGCGTGCCCGCCCCGCCGGACTTCGCGACCTTCTGGCGCCAGTGCCGGCAGAACGGGTTCGTGCCGCCCTACGCCTACGTGCACAAGGCGATCCTGTTCCCGGCGGCGGTCGAGGCGCTCGGTGACCTCGGCGAGAATCTGATGACGAGCGCCTGGTGGACGCCCGACCTCCCCTACACCTCGTCCCTCGACGGGACGACCGCGAAGGCGCTCGCCGAGGGGTACCAGCAGCGCAGCGGCCAACAGTGGATGCAGCCGATGGGGTTCACCTACGCGCTCTTCGAGGTGGCGATGGCCGGGATCAAGGCGGCCGCCGACCCGAAGGACCGCGAGGCGCTCGCAGGCGCGCTGCGGACGCTGCGGACCGAGACGATCGTGGGCCCGCTCGACTTCGGCGCCGGGCCGGCCCCGAACGTCGCGTTCACGCCCGTGTTCCCCACCCAGTGGCAGCGCGGCACCGGGCCGTACCCGTACGAGCTGGTGATCGTGGACAACACGCTCGCCCCGGACGTCGCGATCACCGGGGACGTGAAGCCGCTCCCGGGATCCGGAGCCGCATGATCGCGCCGGCCTTCGAGGTGGAGCACGTCGCGCTGGCGTTCGGCGCGCAGACGGTGCTGCGCGACGTCTCGCTGGCCGTCGCCCCCGGCGAGGCGGTCGGGATCGTCGGGCCGAACGGTGCGGGGAAGTCGACCCTGCTCGACGTCGTCACCGGGGAGCGGCGTCCGGACGGCGGCCGGGTGCGGCTGTACGGCAGCGACATCGGCCGGGAACCTGCGCGCCGGCGCTGCCTGCTCGGGCTGGGGCGCACCCATCAGATCCCGCGACCGTTCACCGGCCTGACCGTGCTGGAGAACGTGCTGGTCGGGGCCTTCCGCGGGGCCGGGCTGCGGCGCCGCGCGGCCTACCGGGCGGGTCTCGCCGCGCTCGAGCGCACCGGCCTCGCCGACCGTGCCGACCAGCAGGCGGGCGACCTCGGGCTGCTCGACCGCAAGCGCCTCGAGCTCGCCAGGGCGCTCGCCACCGGCCCGGACGTGCTGCTGCTCGACGAGATCGCGGGCGGTCTCACCGCCCCCGAGACGGAGTCGCTCATCGCCCTGCTGCGCGAGCTGCACACGGACGGCACCACGATCGTCTGGGTCGAGCACGTGCTGCGCGCGCTGACCCGGGTGGTCACGCGCGTCGCCTGCCTCGCGGTCGGCGAGATCATCGCCGACGGGCCGCCGGACGCGGTGATGGCGGACCCGCGGGTGGTCGAGGCCTACCTCGGCCGACCGGGGGCGGTACTCCTGTGAGCGCACTGCTGGAGGCCGACGGCCTCGACGTCCTCCACGGGCACCTGCAGGCGCTGCACAGCGTCTCGATCGGCGTCGACGAGGGCGAGACGGTGGCGCTCGTCGGCGCGAACGGGGCCGGGAAGTCGACGCTGCTCAGCACGCTCGCCGGGGCGCACCGACCCCGCAACGGTGCCGTCCGGTGGGCGGGGCGGGACGTCACCGCGCTGCCGGCCCATCGCCGCGTCCGGCTCGGCATGTCGCTCACCCCGGAGGGGCGCCGCCTCTTCCCGAGCCTCACCGTGGAGGAGAACCTGCAGGTCGGCGGTTGGGTGGGACGACCGGGGGCGTGGGACGTCGCGCGCGTCTACGAGGCCTTCCCGCTCGTGGCCGGTGTGCGTGACCGGCGGGCCGATGCGCTGTCCGGCGGGGAGCGCCAAGCCGTGGCGATCGCCCGCTCGCTGCTCGCGAACCCGCGCGTGCTGCTGCTCGACGAGGTGTCGCTCGGGCTCGCCCCGGTGATCGTCGACCAGCTCTACGACTCCCTCGCCGTGATCCGCGAGGAGGGCACCGGTCTCCTGCTGGTCGAGCAGGACCTGCAGCGCGCGATGGAGGTCTGCGACCGCATGTACTGCCTGCTCGAGGGCCGGATCGTGCTCGCAGGGCGGCCGGGGGAACTGAGCCGTGACGACGTGGTGGCCGCGTACTTCGGGCTGCGGAGCGCGTCATGACGCAGGCACTCGTCCAGGGCGTCCTCGTCGGCGGGCAGTACGCGCTCTTCGCCGCGGGGTTGTCGCTGATGTTCGGCGTGATGCGCATCGTCAACCTCGCGCACGGCGCGCTCGCCGTGGCCGGGGCGTACCTCGCCAGCACCGCGATCGTGGCGCTCGGCGTGCCGGCGCCGGTCGCGATCCTGCTCGCGCTCGTCGTCATGGCCGGCGTCGGCTGGGGGCTGCAGCAGCTGGTGCTGGAGCGGACGATGCGGTCGGGCGAGTTCACGACGCCGCTGGTGACGTTCGCACTGTCGGTCGTCATCGGGAACGTGCTGCTGATGGTCTTCGGCTCGGACGTGCGGTCGATCGCGCTCGCCGGGCTGGAGACCGCGAGCGTGCCGATCACGGCCACGCTGTCCGTCGGCTGGATCAGCGTGCTGGTGTTCGCTGCGGCGGTCGTGATCCTCGGCGGGGTGCAGCTGTTCCTGCACCGCACGGTGGCGGGCCGGGTGGTACGGGCGGCCGCCGACGACAGCGCGACGGCCGCCCTCATGGGCGTGGACCACCGCGTGGTGTTCTCGGCCGTGACGGCGTTCGGCCTGGTCACCGCGACGATCGCGGGGGTCGCGTTCGGCGTGCAGTCGAGCTTCGACCCGCACGCCGGCGTGCTGCTCCTGCTGTTCGC
The DNA here is from genome assembly GCF_007994075.1 of Pseudonocardia hierapolitana. Lineage (NCBI taxonomy): Bacteria > Bacillati > Actinomycetota > Actinomycetes > Pseudonocardiales > Pseudonocardiaceae > Pseudonocardia > Pseudonocardia hierapolitana. Next base: position 7,293,128 of record NZ_VIWU01000001.1, read on the forward strand.
GTTCGAGACGATCGTGATCGGCGGGCTCGGGTCGCTGTGGGGCACGCTCGTCGGCGGGATCGTGCTCGGGGTGAGCCAGACGCTCGCCGCGGCGGTCGACGTGCAGTACTCCCTTCTCGCCGGCCACCTCGTGTTCCTGGCGTTCCTGTTCGTGCGCCCGCGCGGCATCTTTCCCGGGACCTGGCAATGACGGTTATCCAGGAGCGGACCGCAACCCCCGTGGCCCCGGTCGTGCGGCTGGACCGGGTCTCGATCGCGGCCCTCGCAGGCGCCGCAGCGCTGTTCGTGGCCCTCGCCGTGCTGCCCTTCGTGTTCGCCGGGCCGGTCCAGAACGCCCTGACCACGGTGTTCCTGCTGGCCACGATGGCGTCGATGTGGAACCTGCTCGCCGGTTACGCCGGCCTGGTGTCGTTCGGCCAGCAGGCGTTCCTCGGCGTCGGGGCCTACACGCTGCTCGTGGCCGTGAGGGCCGGGGTGAACCCCTTCGCGGCCGTGCCGATCGCCGCGGTGGTGTCGCTCGCCGTCGCGGTGCCGCTGTCGTACGGGCTCTTCCGCACGCGCGGCGCCTATTTCGCGATCGCGACGTGGGCGGTCGCCGAGGCGTTCCGGCTGCTCGTGATCACCGTCCCCGCGCTCGGCGGTGGCGAGGGGGCCACGCTGCCGCCGACCGGTCTGGACCCCGTGCTCCGCACCGCCCTGACCTACTGGACGGCCCTCGCCGTGGTGACGGTCTCGCTGCTGGGGATCTGGCTGCTGCTGCGCTCCCGGATCGGCCTCGACGCGGCCGCGGTGCGCGACGACGAGCAGGCCGCGGTCGCCGTGGGCGTGCGTGCGAGCCGGGCCCGCCGGGTGCCCTACCTGGTGTCCGCGGCCGGGTTCGGCGCGGCCGGCGCCGTGCTGTTCCTCGCCAACCTGCGGCTCGAGCCGGCGTCGATCTTCAACGTGAACTACAGCGCGAACGCGTTCTTCATGGCGCTGATCGGCGGCGTCGGCACCATCGAGGGGCCGGTGGTCGGGGCGCTGGTCTTCTACGGGCTGCAGTTCTTCCTCGCCGACCTCGGGGCCGCCTACCTCGTGCTGCTCGGCGTGCTCGCGATCGTCGTGATGCTGGTGGCGCCGGAAGGGCTGTGGGGCCGGTTCTCGCGGTGGACGGGCGTGGTGCTGTTCCCGATCGGATACCGGGTGCGCCCGGCCCGGAGACAACGAGTCCGGAAGCCAGGAGAAGGAGAGTCGTGATGCGGGCGGTGGTGACCCGTCGGGCCGGGGCGATGGAGGTCGGCGAGGTGGCCGACCCCGGCGAGCCCGGCGCCGGGCAGGTGCTGGTGCGGCCGGAGGCGGTGGGGATCTGCGGGTCGGACCTGCACTTCTTCACCGGCGAGCTGGCCACGCCGCCGGAGTTCGGCCCGCAGTTCCCGCGCGTGCAGGGGCACGAGTTCGCCGGTGTCGTCGAGGCGCTGGGCCCCGGCTGCCCGCCGGAGCTCTCCCTCGGGCAGCGCGTGGCCGTGCACCCGCTGTCCTCGTGCGGGCGGTGCCGGGCGTGCCGGATCGGGCGGGAGAACGCGTGCCCGGACTTCCGGCTCGTCGGGGTGCACGTCGACGGCGCGCTCGCCGACCGCGTCACGGTGGCGGCCGACCAGGTGTTCGGGGTCGGCGACCTGCCGGCGACCGTCGCCGCGTTCTGCGAGCCGATGTCGATCGCCGTGCGGGCGCTGGAACGGGGGAGGGTGGCGGCCGGGGAGCGGGTCGTCGTGCTCGGTGCGGGACCGATCGGCCAGGCCGTGACGATCGGCGCGCTCGACCGCGGCGCCCGGGTCCTGATCACCGACGTGGCCGGTGGACGGCTCGCTCCGGCGGCCGCCGCCGGCGCGGATGTGCTCCACGTCGGCGAGTCCGGCGCGGTGGCGGCGGCCGGGGACTGGTCGGACGGGGAAGGCCCCGCGGTCGTCGTCGACTGCACCGGGGCACCGGCAGCCATCGCCGACGGCGTGACGATGGTCGCGCCCGCGGGCCGGGTGGTCGTCGTCGGGATCTCCCACCAGCAGGTGGCGCTCCCCGTGAACGCGTTCACGCAGAAGGAGCTCGACCTGCTCGGATCCACGGTGTGCACCGCGGCCGACTTCGCCGAGGCCGTTCGGCTGGTCGGGCGGCACCGCGCACACGTGGCGCGCCTCGTCACGCACCAGGCGCCCCTGGCCGAGGCTCCCGCCGCGGTGGAACACGCGCTGCGGCACCCCGGCGAGGTGCTCAAGCTCGTGATCCGGACGGGGGAGTGATGGGCGACCTGCTGGTGGGCAAGACAGCGGTGGTGACCGGGGCCGCGGGTGGGATCGGCCGAGGCGTCGCGCTGGAGCTGGCGCGCGAGGGCGCGGCCGTCCTGGTCTCCGACCTGGCCGGGGCGAGCGCGGGCGGTGAGGAGACCGTCGCGCTGATCGCGGCCGAGGGCGGTACGGCCGCCTTCACCCCGTGCGACGTGACGTCGGCGCGGGACTGCGCCGCCCTCGTGGACACCGCCCTGGCGCGGTTCGGCAGGCTCGACTGCGCGGTCAACAACGCCGGGATCGCCGTGCACAAACCCCTGGCGGAGGTGACCGAGGAGGAGTACGACCGCGTCCTCGCGGTCAATCTCAAGGGCGTGTTCCTCGGCATGCGGGCCCAGATCCCGGCGATGGTCGAGCGCGGCGGCGGCGCGATCGTCAACGTCGCGTCGGTGGCAGGCCTGATGGCCGTGCCGCTGATCAGCCCCTACACCGCGAGCAAGCACGGGATCATCGGGCTCACCCGCAACGCGGCGATGGAGTACGGGACGGCCGGGGTCCGCGTGAACGCGGTGTGCCCCAACGCCATCCGCACCCCGCTGATGGACGCATCGCCGCCGGACTTCGTGGCCGAGCTGATCCGCCCGCAGGCGATCCCGCGGGTCGGCGAGCCCGAGGAGGTCGGGTTCGCCGTGGCGTATCTGTGCTCGGACCGTGCCGCGTTCGTGACCGGCGTGGCGCTGCCGGTGGACGGCGGCTACGCGGCCTGACCGCGATCAGGCGCCCTGACGGTCAGGCGCCCTGACGGTCAGGCGCGCTGACGGTCAGGCGCCCTGACGGTCAGGCGCGCTGACGGTCAGGCGCTCGGCCGGGCCTCGGGTGGCAGGACGCCCCAGTCGATCAGCTGGTCGGTGAGCTCGCCGGGCGTCATGTCGTAGATGATCGACAGCGACCGCAGGTCCTCGGAGCGGATCGAGAGCACCTTGCCGTTGTAGTCGCCACGCTGGCTCTGGATCGCCGCGGCGTAGCGGGCCAGCGGGCCCACCTTGTCGGCCGGGAGCTGCTGCAGCCGCTCCAGGTTGATCACGATCTTGGTGGCAGGCTCCGACCCGGACGGGATGCGGCCCTCGGGGAGCAGCTCGGCGACGGGCACACCGTAGAAGTCGGCCAGCTCGGCGAGCTTCTGCACGGTGACGGCGCGGTCGCCGCGCTCGTAGGAGCCCACGACGACCGCCTTCCAGCGACCGCCGGACTTCTGCTCGACGCCGTGCAGCGACAACCCCTGCTGCTGCCGGATGGCGCGGAGCTTCCCGCCGAGCGCCTTGGCGTAGTCGCCCATCTGGCGACCTCCTCACTTGCTGCTCGCTCGGCCGCGGGACCGAGCTGTTCCGGTGGTGCTGCAGACCCGGCACGCGGTCGGCGCCGGCCCTCGCGCCCCGAGTGGACCCCCCGCTACCGCGGCCACCCAGGGAACAATGTCTAGATACGGAGAGTAATCATGCGCTCGCCCCGACAATCGGTCAAGTTGTCGTCCCTCTCCCGGTACCACAGTGGACCGAGACCACTCGAACGGCTGATCGAGCGTCCCCCGCCAGGCGTTACGCCCCCCGCGGCGAGTGCCTGTGCTTCGTGATGGTGTCAGCCGCACCATGACGGTGTGACGGGTGGGGTAGGTGTGGGTGTCGGCGGAGGGTACGGGGTGTGACATCCGCGATGCCGCGGCGCGCGAGCAAAGGTCTACGGACCTACCGCTGGTAGCGTCCAGGCGACCGGTTCCTTTAAGCCCGTCCGGTGAGGCGGGGAAGGAGAATCTCTGTGGCGGAAGACCGCCGCGGGGACCCGGCAGGCGCGAGCACTCCCGCACGGGAGCTGCTCGGCGCCGCCGACGTCGCCCGCACCATCGCGCGGATCGCGCACCAGATCATCGAGAAGACGGCCACGGGGGCCGGCGGCATGGCCGACGTCGTGCTGATCGGCATCCCCACCCGCGGTGCCGTCCTCGCGAGGCGGCTCGCCTCCGCGATCGCCGAGTTCGAGGGCACGCAGGTCCGGGTCGGCTCGGTGGACCCCACCCTCTACCGCGACGACCTGCGGCGGCGCCCGGCCCGCGCGCTGGAGGACACCGCGGTGCCCGAGGGCGGGCTCGACGACGCGCTCGTCGTGCTCGTCGACGACGTGCTGATGTCGGGCCGCACGGTCCGCGCCGCGCTCGACGCGCTGTCCGACCACGGCCGCCCGCGCGCGGTGCAGCTGGCCGTGCTCGTCGACCGCGGGCACCGGGAGCTGCCGATCCGGGCCGACTACGTCGGCAAGAACGTGCCCACCGCCCGCGACGAGCAGGTGCTGGTGCTGCTCGAGGAGATCGACGGGGCGGACGCCGTGCGCTTGCGGAAGGCGGTGCGGGAGTGAAGCACCTGCTCTCGGTGACCGACCTCGACGCGGCAGCCGCCACCGGCCTGCTCGACACCGCCGACCGGCTCAAGCAGGCGCTGCTGGGTCGGGAGGTGCGCAAGCTGCCCACGCTGCGCGGCCGGACCGTGATCACGATGTTCTACGAGAACTCCACGCGCACTCGCGTCTCGTTCGAGGTCGCCGGCAAGTGGATGAGCGCCGACACCGTGAACGTCAGCGCCTCCGGGTCGTCGGTGGGCAAGGGCGAGTCGCTGCGCGACACCGCGCTCACGCTGTCGGCCGTCGGCGCCGACTGCGTGATCGTGCGCCACCCGGCCTCCGGTGCGGCGCACCGGCTCGCCGGCTGGGTCGACCGGGACGCCGGGAAGACCGGCACCCACACCTCGATCGTCAACGCGGGCGACGGCACGCACGAGCACCCCACCCAGGCCCTGCTGGACGCCGCCACCCTGCGCGACCGGCTCGGCGGTGTCGCCGGGCGCCGGATCGGGATCGTCGGCGACGTGCTGCACAGCCGCGTCGCGCGCTCCAATGTCTTCCTGCTGGCCACGCTGGGCGCGGAGGTGGTGGTGGTCGCGCCGCCGACGCTGCTGCCGGTGGGCGTCGAGCAGTGGCCGTGCCGCGTGAGCCCCGATCTGGACGCCGAGCTGCCCGCCCTGGACGCGGTGATGGTGCTGCGCGTGCAGGCCGAGCGCATGCACGGCGCCTTCTTCCCGTCGGCGCGCGAGTACGCGATCGGCTACGGCCTGTCCGACGACCGGGCACGGCTGCTGCCCGACCACGCCGTGGTGATGCACCCGGGGCCGATGGTGCGCGGCATGGAGATCTCGCCCGCGGTGGCCGACAGCCCGGCCTCGACGATCCTGGCGCAGGTCTCCAACGGCGTGCACGTCCGCATGGCGGTGCTGTACCACCTGCTCGCGGGGGCGCCCGAATGAACCGCTGCACCCCATTGCAGCAAGGCCACCTCCACGCAACGAGGTGGCATGAAGGTGACTGTGCTTTCCCCGGCGAGCCCCCGCCTTGCTCCGCCGCGGCGGTGGCTCCCCGGAAGTGCGTCTGGGCTGCAACCGGAACGGAGATCCTGTGACCGACCTGCTGATCACGAACGCGCGGCCGTACGGCGAGGAGGCGGTCGACCTGCTCGTGCGCGACGGGGTCGTCACCGAGATCGGGAGCGACCTGGGCGCGGCCGACGGTGTCGAGGTCCTCGACGCCGACGGCGCCGTGCTGCTGCCCGGCTTCGTCGACCTGCACACCCACCTGCGGGAGCCGGGCGGCGAGGAGTCCGAGACGATCGAGACCGGCTCGCGCGCGGCCGCCCGCGGCGGCTACACCGCGGTCTTCGCGATGCCGAACACCGACCCCGTCGCCGACACCGCGGTCGTGGTGGAGCACGTGCGGCGCCGCGGCGAGGAGGTCGGCCTGGTCGACGTGCACCCGGTCGGCGCGGTCACCGTCGGGCTCGAGGGCGTCAAGATGGCCGAGCTGGGCACGATGGCGCGTTCGCGCGCGCGGGTGCGGATGTTCTCCGACGACGGCCGCTGCGTGCACGATCCCGTGCTCATGCGCCGGGCCCTGGAGTACGCGTCCGCCCTCGACGTCGTGATCGCGCAGCACGCGGAGGACCACCGGCTCACCGTCGGCGCGCAGGCGCACGAGGGTGTGGTCGCATCGAGGCTCGGGCTCGCCGGCTGGCCGGCCACCGCCGAGGAGACGATCGTGGCGCGCGACTGCGCGCTCGCCCGGGAGGCGGGGGCGGCGCTGCACGTCTGCCACGTCTCCTCGGCGCGCACCGTGGAGGTGCTGCGCGCGGCGAAGGCGCAGGGCGTGCGGGTGTCGGCCGAGGTCACGCCGCACCACCTGCTGCTCACCGACGCGGCGATCGCGGGCTACGACCCGGTCAACAAGGTCAACCCGCCGCTGCGCACCGGCGAGGACACGAAGGCGATGCGGGCGGCGCTGGCCGAGGGCGTGATCGACGTGGTCGGCACCGACCACGCCCCGCACGCCGCGCAGTACAAGGACACCGAGTGGGCCGCGGCGAAGCCGGGGATGCTCGGCCTGGAGACGGCGCTGTCGGTGGTGGTGCACACGATGGTCGAGCCGGGCCTGCTCGATTGGCGCGGCGTGGCGCGGGTGCTCTCGGAGCGCCCCGCGGAGATCGCCGGCCTGCCCGACCACGGGCGGCCGATCGCGGAGGGCGAGCCCGCCACGTTCGCGCTCGTCGACCCGGACGCGGTCTGGACGGTCCGCGGCACGGCTCTGCAGAGCAAGGCGACCAACACCCCCTTCGAGGGGATGCGGCTCCCCGCCGCGGTCACGGCCACCGTGCTGCGCGGGCGGATCACGATGCGGAACGGGGAGGTGCAGGCATGACGGCGATTCTGGTCCTGGAAGACGGGCGGATCTTCCGCGGCGAGGCGTACGGCGCCCGCGGCGAGGGTCTCGGCGAGGCGGTGTTCACCACCGGCATGACCGGCTACCAGGAGACGCTCACCGACCCGTCCTACCACCGCCAGATCGTGGTGCAGACCGCGCCGCAGATCGGCAACACCGGCTGGAACGACGAGGACGACGAGTCCCGCGGCATCCAGGTGGCCGGCTACGCCGTGCGCGACCCGGCCCGCACCCCGTCGAACTGGCGCTCCCGCCGCTCCCTCGAGGACGCGCTGCGGGAGCAGGGGATCGTCGGGATCGCGGGGATCGACACCCGGGCCCTGGTGCGCCACCTGCGCGAGCGGGGCGCCATGCGCGCCGGGATCTTCTCCGGGGCCGCGCTCGCTGCCGACGAGGAGCTCGTCCAGCGCGTGCTCGCGAGCCCGCCCATGGAAGGCGCCGACCTCTACGGCGCGGTGACCACCCGCGAGCCGTACGTGGTGCCCGCCGACGGCGAGCGGCGGTTCCGCGTGGCCGCCCTGGACGTCGGGATCAAGTTCAACACCCCGCGCATGATGGCCGCGCGCGGCATCGAGGTGCACGTGCTGCCTGCGCACACGTCGATCGGACAGATCGAGGAGCTGGCGCCGGACGGGTTCTTCGTCGCCAACGGCCCCGGCGACCCGGCCACCGCCGACGCACCCGTCGAGTTGACGCAGCAGGTCCTGCGCCGGCGGATCCCGACGTTCGGGATCTGCTTCGGCAACCAGATCCTCGCCCGCGCGCTCGGCCGCGGCACCTACAAGCTGCGCTACGGCCACCGCGGCATCAACATCCCGGTGGTCGAGCACGCCACCGGCCGCGTGTCGATCACGTCGCAGAACCACGGTTTCGCCGTCGAGGGCGAGGCGGGGGAGCGGTTCGACACGCCGTTCGGCGCGGCCGAGATCACCCACACCTGCCCGAACGACGGCTGCGTCGAGGGACTGCGGGCCCTGGACGTCCCGGCGTTCAGCGTGCAGTACCACCCCGAGGCGGCGGCCGGCCCGCACGACGCCGCGGACCTGTTCGACCGGTTCGTCGAGCTGATGAGGGAGAACCGCTGATGCCAAGGCGCGACGACATCCGGCACGTCATGGTGATCGGCTCCGGGCCGATCGTCATCGGCCAGGCCGCCGAGTTCGACTACTCCGGCACGCAGGCCTGCCGCGTGCTGCGGGCCGAGGGCATCCGCGTCTCGCTGGTGAACTCGAACCCGGCCACGATCATGACCGATCCCGAGTTCGCCGACGCCACCTACGTCGAGCCGGTCACCCCGGAGTTCCTGGAGCAGGTGATCGCGGCGGAGCGCCCGGACGCGATCCTGCCGACGCTGGGCGGGCAGACCGCGCTGAACGCGGCGATCGCGCTGCACGAGAACGGGGTGCTGGAGCGCTACGGCGTGGAGCTGATCGGCGCCGACGTCGACGCCATCCAGCGCGGCGAGGACCGGCTGAAGTTCAAGGAGATCGTGCAGTCGGTCGGCGGCGACGTGCCGCGCAGCGCCGTCTGCCACTCGATGGACGAGGTGCGGGCCGCGGCCGCCGAGCTGGGCCTGCCGGTGGTGATCCGGCCGTCGTTCACGATGGGCGGCCTCGGCTCGGGTATGGCCCACACGCCCGCGGACCTCGAGCGGCTCGCCGGCGCAGGCCTGGCCGCCTCCCCGGTCACCGAGGTGCTCATCGAGGAGTCCGTGCTCGGGTGGAAGGAGTACGAGCTCGAGCTGATGCGCGACAAGCACGACAACGTCGTGGTCGTCTGCTCGATCGAGAACCTCGACCCGATGGGCGTGCACACCGGCGACTCGATCACCGTCGCCCCGGCGATGACGCTCACCGACCGCGAGTACCAGCACATGCGCGACGTCGGCATCGCCGTGCTGCGCGCCGTCGGCGTCGACACCGGTGGCTGCAACATCCAGTTCGCGGTGGACCCGGACACGGGCCGGCTCGTCGTCATCGAGATGAACCCGCGGGTGTCGCGCTCGTCGGCGCTCGCGTCGAAGGCCACCGGCTTCCCGATCGCGAAGATCGCCGCGCGGCTCGCGATCGGTTACACGCTCGACGAGATCCGCAACGACATCACCGGCGAGACCCCGGCCGCGTTCGAGCCGACGCTGGACTACGTGGTCGTGAAGATCCCGCGGTTCGCGTTCGAGAAGTTCCCCGGCGCCGACCCCGAGCTCACCACCACCATGAAGAGCGTCGGCGAGGCGATGGCGCTGGGCCGCTCGTTCCCGGAGGCGCTGGGCAAGGCGCTGCGGTCCATGGAGACCTCCCGCGCCGGGTTCTGGACCGCGCCCGACCCGGACGGTGAGCCGGACGTCGCGGCCGCCCGGGACGGGCGGATCTACGCCGTCGAGCGGGCGCTGCGGACGGGCCGGAGCGTGGCCGACGTGGCCGAGGCGTCCGGGATCGACCCGTGGTTCCTCGACCAGATCGCGGCGCTCACCGAGCTGCGCCAGGAGATCTCCGACGCCGCCGTGCTCGACGGCGCCCTGCTGCGCCGCGCCAAGCGGGCAGGCCTGTCGGACCGCCAGATCGCCGTGCTGCGCCCGGAGTTCGCCGGCGAGGACGGGGTGCGCACCCTGCGGCACCGGCTCGGCATCCGGCCGGTCTACAAGACCGTGGACACCTGCGCCGCGGAGTTCGCGGCGAAGACGCCGTACCACTACAGCGCCTACGAGACCGACCCCGCCGCCGAGTCGGAGATCGCGCCGCAGACCGAGAAGCCGAAGGTGCTCATCCTCGGATCGGGTCCGAACCGCATCGGGCAGGGCATCGAGTTCGACTACTCGTGCGTGCACGCGGTGATGGCGCTGCGCGAGGCCGGGTTCGAGACCGTGATGGTCAACTGCAACCCGGAGACCGTCTCCACCGACTACGACACGGCCGACCGCCTGTACTTCGAGCCGCTCACGTTCGAGGACGTGCTCGAGGTGGTGCACGCCGAGCAGGAGTCCGGCACGGTCGCCGGCGTGATCGTGCAGCTGGGCGGGCAGACCCCGCTCGGGCTCGCGCAGCGGCTCACCGCGGCCGGTGTGCCCGTCGTGGGTACGTCCGCCGCGGCGATCGACCTCGCCGAGGACCGCGGCGCCTTCGGCGAGGTGCTCCGGAAGGCAGGGCTGCCGGCGCCGGCGTTCGGCATGGCCACCTCGTTCGACGAGGCCCGCGAGATCGCCGCGCGCATCGGCTACCCGGTGCTCGTGCGGCCCTCGTACGTGCTCGGCGGGCGCGGCATGGAGATCGTCTACGACGACGAGACCCTCGCCGGCTACATCTCGCGCGCCACGACGATCAGCGAGGACCGGCCGGTGCTGGTCGACCGGTTCCTCGACGACGCGATCGAAATCGACGTCGACGCGCTGTGCGACGGCACCGAGGTGTTCATCGGCGGCGTCATGGAGCACATCGAGGAGGCCGGGGTGCACTCCGGCGACTCCTCGTGCGCCCTGCCGCCGATCACGCTCGGGCACTCGGTGCTGGAGCAGGTGCGCCGCTCCACCGAGGCGATCGCCCACGGCGTGGGCGTGCGCGGCCTGCTGAACGTCCAGTACGCGCTGCACGGCGAGACGCTCTACGTGCTGGAGGCCAACCCGCGCGCCTCGCGCACCGTGCCGTTCGTCTCCAAGGCCACGGCGGTGCCGCTGGCCAAGGCGGCGGCGCGGATCATGCTGGGTGCCACGATCCCCGAGCTGCGCGCAGAGGGCCTGCTCCCGGCCGACGGCGACGGCGGCGAGCTGCCGCCCGACGCGCCGATCGCGGTCAAGGAGGCGGTGCTGCCGTTCCACCGGTTCCGCACCGTCGAGGGCCACGGCGTCGACCCGCTGCTCGGGCCGGAGATGAAGTCCACCGGCGAGGTCATGGGCTTCGACAGCTCGTTCGGCGCGGCGTTCGCCAAGTCGCAGGCCGGGGCGTACGGGCCGCTGCCGACGTCCGGGAAGGTGTTCGTCTCGATCGCCGACCGGGACAAGCGTGCGATGGTCTTCCCCGTGCTGCGCCTGGCCGACCTCGGGTTCGAGGTGCTCGCCACCACCGGCACGGCCGACGTGCTGCGCCGGCACGGCGTGTCCGCCACCGTCGTGCGCAAGCACTACGAGGGCGGGGAGACGATCGTCGACCGGATCCTGGCAGGCGACGTCGATCTGATCATCAACACGCCGTACGGCAACTCGGGGCCCCGCGTGGACGGCTACGAGATCCGTTCCGCCGCCGTCGCCCGCGGCGTCCCGTGCATCACCACGGTGCAGGGCGCAGGCGCGGCCGTGCAGGGCATCGAGGCGATGAAGGCCGGCCGGATCGGCGTGCGCTCGCTGCAGGACGCCCACGCGTCGCTGCAGAAGGCGCGGTCGTGACCCCCTTCGGCGCCCGGCTGGCCGCCGCGGTGGGGGAGCGTGGGCCGCTGTGCGTGGGGATCGACCCGCACCCGGCCCTGCTCGCCTCATGGGGGCTCACCGACGACGCCGACGGGCTGGCCCGGTTCACCGAGGCCTGCGTCGCCGCGTTCGCGGGGCACATCGCCGTCGTCAAGCCGCAGTCGGCGTTCTTCGAGCGGCACGGGTCGCGCGGCATCGCGGTGCTGGAGGAGCTCCTCTCCGCGTTCGCCGGCACGCCGACGCTCACGATCCTCGACGTCAAGCGGGGCGACATCGGCTCGACCATGGACGGCTACTCCGACGCCTACCTCGGCGTCGGCGCGCCGCTCGGGGCCGACGCCGTGACGCTCTCGCCGTACCTCGGGTTCGGGTCGCTGTCGTCGGCCCTCGACACGGCCGCGGACGCCGGGCGCGGGGCGTTCGTGCTCGCTCGGACGTCCAACCCGGAGGGCTCCGAGGTGCAGCTGGCCGAGTTCGGTGGGCGGAGCACGGCCCAGGCGGTGGTGGACGGCGCAGCGGCCCGCAACGCAGCCGGTATCGACAGCACGGGGGCTCCGCTCGGCGACATCGGGGTGGTGGTGGGCGCGACCCGCGAGCACGGCCTCGATCTCTCCACCCTGAACGGCCCCGTGCTGGCGCCGGGCCTCGGCGCCCAGGGCGCAGGCCCGGGGGACATCGCCGCGATCTTCGCGGGCGTCCGCGGCCTCGTCCTCCCGGCGGCGGCACGCTCGGTACTGGCGGCAGGCCCGGCAGCCGTGGCCCTTCGAGGCGCGGCAGAGTCGTTGCGCGACGAGCTGGCCGCGGCGGTCTGACGTCCCTTCACACCACCAGCCGTCGCTGCTGGGTGTGTGAACTCGTCCGTTCGGCCCACGAGGAGCGCGCTGACCCCGCGTCCGTCGACGTGCCCCCGCCGACCGGGCTGCGTGCGGGTGTGCTGCGCCGGTGGGCGGATCATTCGGCGCGTCCAGGCACCCGCCGACAGCGGTACTGCGCAGCTCGGCGCGCCCGGACTACTGATCGTCGCGAGTGCTCTCCGCTCACCCGGAGGGGCGGATCGGGGCCGGCGGCCGCCCCCCGGGGGTTCGCGCCGCGGGAGCACGCAGGCGACGGTCGGCCCGGTGCGCCGAGCGGGCGGGTCGAATCCACGTTCGGGCGCTTTCGCGTGGTATCACCCGGACGGGTGGGGTCCGTGGGAGAACCGGCAGGTGGACCCCCGTTTCCCTTTCATGGCCGGGCGTGAGTACGTTCGGTGGGAGCCGCGGGCCGGGGCCCGCGACGGTGGTGAGGATGCGCCTGATTACAGGCCGCACGGAGAAAGACGGAGGAGACCGTGGCCCTTCCCCAGCTGACCGAGGAACAGCGTGCTGCCGCCCTGGAGAAGGCGGCTGCGGCGCGCCGGGCCCGGGCCGAGCTGAAGGACCGGCTCAAGCGCGGCGGGACGACCATCGGGGAGGTCCTGAAGCAGTCGGATACCGACGAGGTGCTGGGCAAGATGAAGGTCTCGGCGCTGCTCGAGGCCATGCCGGGTGTCGGCAAGGTCCGGGCGGCTCAGATCATGGAGCGGCTGGAGATCGCGCCGTCGCGCCGGCTGCGTGGGCTGGGCGACCGGCAGCGCAAGGCACTGCTGGCCGACTTCGAGTCCTGAGATCGGCGACAGTTCCGGGCTTTGAGAGACTGAACACCGTGTCGGAAGGCGTGCGGAGGGGACGGCTGGTCGTGCTGGCCGGCCCCTCCGGCGTCGGCAAGTCCAGCGTGGTCGACGCGCTTCGCGGCCGGTTGCCGGAGTTGTTCTTCAGCGTCTCGGCCACCACGCGCGACCCCCGTCCGGGCGAGGTCGACGGCGTGCACTACCGCTTCGTCGGCCCGGCCGGTTTCGAGGAGCTCATCGCGCGCGGCGAACTGCTCGAGTGGGCCGAGATCCACGGCGGCCTGCAGCGGTCCGGCACCCCGCGCGAGCCCGTGGAACAGGCCCTCTCCGCCGGGAGGCCGGTGCTCGTCGAGGTCGACCTGGCCGGTGCCCGCACGATCAAGGCGGTGCTCCCGGAGTCGGTCACGGTGTTCCTGGCGCCGCCGTCGCTCGCCGAGCTGGAACGGCGTCTGCGCGGTCGCGGCACCGAGTCGGAGTCCCAGTTCCGGCGCCGCCTGCAGACCGCCCGCGAGGAGCTCGCGGCCTGCGACGAGTTCGACGTGGTCATTGTCAACGCCGATCTGCAGGACGTCGTTTCCCGGTTGGTAGACTTGCTGGTCGGTGCGGGCGATCCCGCTGCACGGCCCTTCCCCCAGGAGTCTTCTTCGTGAGCATGCCGCTGACCGGTGTTGTCGCCGGTTCCACGCCCGAGGGCATCACCAACCCCCCGATCGACGACCTGCTGAACCAGGTCAGTTCCAAGTACGCGCTGGTGATCTACGCCGCCAAGCGCGCCCGCCAGATCAACGACTACTACTCCCAGCTCGGCGAGGGTCTGCTGGAGTACGTCGGCCCGCTCGTGGAGCCGGGCCCGCGCGAGAAGCCGCTGTCGATCGCGATGCGTGAGATCCAGGCCGGCCTGCTCGAGCACACCGAGGGCGAGCAGTAAGCATGCCGCTGCCCCGGGTCCTGCTCGGGGTGGCCGGCGGCATCGCGGCCTACAAGAGCGCGGAGCTGCTCCGCCGGCTCACCGAGACCGGCCACTCCGTGCGGGTGCTCCCCACACCGTCCGCGTTGGAGTTCGTCGGCGCAGCCACCTTCGAGGCGCTGTCAGGTCAGCCGGTGCACACCGGCGTCTTCGTCGACGTGCCGCACGTGCCGCACGTGCGGCTCGGCAAGGAGGCCGAGCTCGTCATCGTCGCGCCGGCCACCGCCGACCTGATGGCCCGCGCCGCCGCAGGTCGCGCCGACGACCTGCTCACCGCATCTCTGCTCACCGCCCGGTGTCCGGTGCTGTTCGCGCCGGCCATGCACACCGAGATGTGGGAGCACCCGGCCACGCGCGCCAACGTGGAGCTGTTGCGCTCCCGCGGCGTGGTCGTCATGGAACCGGCCTCGGGCCGGCTGACCGGGGCCGACACCGGCCCCGGCCGGTTGCCCGACCCCGCCGAGATCGCCGAGCTGGCCCGGCTGCTGCTGGAACGCGGCGACGCGCTGCCGCGCGATCTCGCAGGCCGCCGCGTCGTGGTGTCGGCGGGTGGCACGCGAGAAGCCCTCGACCCGGTGCGCTACCTGGGCAACCGCTCGTCGGGGCGGCAGGGCTACGCGCTTGCGCGGGTGGCGGCGCAGCGGGGCGCGCACGTCACGCTCGTGGCGGCGCACACCGCCGACCTGGGCGACCCGGCCGCCGTCGACGTGGTGCGGGTCGGGTCGGCGTTGGAGCTGCGCGACGCGATGCACGCCGCGGCCAAGGGCGCCGACGCGGTGGTGATGGCCGCCGCGGTGGCCGACTTCAGGCCGGACGCGCTCGCGGCACACAAGATCAAGAAGGACGGTTCGGAGCCGCCGCCGCTACGGCTCGCGCTGAACCCGGACATCCTCGTCGAGCTCGTCGCCGCGCGGGAGCCCGGGCAGGTCGTCGTGGGCTTCGCCGCCGAGACCGGCGACGAGACCGGCGACCCGCTGCACCACGGCCGGGCGAAGCTCTCCCGCAAGGGTTGCGACCTGCTCGTCGTCAACGCCGTCGGCGACGGGCGTGCGTTCGAGGTACCCGACAACGCCGGGTGGCTCCTGGGTGCCGACGGCACGGAGCTGGAGCTCGAGTCCGGCTCGAAGGCGCTGCTGGCGTCCCGGGTGTGGGACGCGGTGGCCACCCGTCTCGCCTAGCAGCCGCTCCGGCCGCCGGCGTTCCGCGGAACGCACCCGCGTCCGTGATCAGTGGTTCCCGCGGAAGTCTGTCGGCTGAGGGCGACCGGCGGTTGGAGCGGTGGCGCCGCGCATCGTGCGGGCCCTGCAAATGCTGGGGCAGGGCCTTCGGTCGCACCCCTCGACCAGGGCCTTCGGTGGCGCCGCGCATTCTGCGGGGCCGCCCCTCAGAGCTCAAGGGCGCCTGCGGCGTCGCTGCGCGATCGCTGCGCGACCCTTGACCGCTGAGCCTCTGCGACCCCTCCGGGCAGCACTACGCGGGCAGGCCGGGGGCCTGCCCGGAGGGCGCGCGGCGCCACCGAAGGCGGCCCGACGGGCATGATCGAGGCCTCGGCGCGACAACGGTCGAAAACGACACGGGAACGCGCCGAACCGCCGATCATGCCGCCCGTGGCGCCGCCAACAGCCGACTTCACACACCCAGTACGGACTTCACACAAGGCCGGCCTTGTGTGAAGTGGCCACTGGGTGTGTGAAGTGGCTGTCGGCGGGGGCGAGGGCTCTGGTGATCGGCCCGAGGTGTACATCAGCGTCTCCGCCGAGGTCCGTGGTGTGCTGATCGGAGCGATCTGCGCCGCTCACGCGCCCGTTCTCGGCTCATGCGCCCCGTCGACCAGGTGCGTGGGCCGCGACGGGGCGCAAGAGTGCACACCGGGTGCGTGACGGGCGGGGAGATGCCCATGACGTGCCCGTGGGACCGGCCTGCTGGCGGCGCCGCGCGCCCCATCGGGCAGGCCCCCGGCCTGCCCGCAACTGCTGCCCCGCACGATGCGTGGCGCCGCCAGCAGGCCTGTCGCCATCAGGCCTGTCGCCATCAGGCCTTCCGCCAGCAGGACCGACCGAGAGCCAGCAACCCTTCGACGATCACCGCGAGATGGACGTCGTGTTCAAGCACGACACGTCCCCTTGGTCGCTGCTGACCTTCCCGACCACGAGGGCGCCAAGGGCGCGAAGCCGTCCGCGCATGGACGGCGAATCCGCGGGGCGGGCGCGGCTGCGGGTCCGGGGGTACCCGGCGCAGCCCGCCCCGCGGAGCACGGGGTTGGTGGCCGCCGCAGGCTGTGCGGCCGGCGGCTCGACCGGCGACTCAGCCGAGCAGGCCGCCGATGCCGCCGGAACGGGGCGCCTGCTGCCGGCCGGGCTCCTCGGACTCCTCGGGGTCCTCGGTCTCGGCCGGGTCGGCGGAGTCGGGCGAGTCGCTGCTCTCGTCCGCCGCGCTGCCACCGGCGCCGCTGCCGCCGGAGCTCCCACCCCGGGAGTCGCTGCCGTCGGAGTCGCCGCCGTCGGAGCCGGAGCCCTGCGTTCCCCGGCTGCTCTCCCTGGCGTCGTCGGCCGAGCGGCGCGCGCGACGGTCGTCGGAGTCCTCGGTGTCGTCGTCCTCCGAGTTGGTGGCCCGCGCGGCGGGGGCAGGGGCGCGCCCGTTCACGGAGATGTACTCCTGCGCCGCCCAGCCACCGAGGTTGGCGAGCCGCAGGAAGCCGTCGCGGGCCTCGGCGACCTTCACCGCGGTGCCCTCCTCGCAGAGCGCGACGATCCGGGAGGTCGTGTCGGGCTCGGCGCGGACGTTGACGTTCTTGGTGCACCTGCCGGGCTGCTCGGCGCTGGGGGTGGCGGTGGCGGTGCCGGAGAGCAGGGCGACGGCCGCGGTCGCGCTGACCGCGATCACCGCACCGACGACGGCGGTGGCGCGGCCGGGTCGGTCGAACAGCGACTTGGGGGCCTTCATGATCAGGTTTCCTCCGTAGAAGTGGGCCTTCGCAGGGGATCAACGAGCGTCTCCGTTACCGATTCGCTACCGAACGCAACATCACTGGATGGACTGACGGGCTGGGGGCGTGTCGTGCGCGATGTGACGTTCCGTGCTCGGCGGGCGACTACACACGGCGCCTCCGTGGCCCGATGGGTGCGTCGACTACGCTCGCCGGTCGGACATCGGGTGCGCGTGGGGACCCGAGCGAGAGAGATGCGGACGGAGTACGGCGTGGCGACACCAGGGCGGCGGCTGTTCACCAGCGAGTCGGTGACCGAGGGTCATCCCGACAAGATGTGCGACGCCATCAGCGACACGATCCTCGATGCGCTGCTGGCGCAGGACCCGCGCAGCCGCGTGGCGGTGGAGACACTCGTGACCACCGGGCAGGTGCACGTGGCCGGCGAGGTCACCACCAGCGCCTATGCCGACATCCCCACGCTCGTGCGGGACAAGGTCCTCGAGATCGGTTACGACTCCTCCGCGAAGGGCTTCGACGGCGCCTCCTGCGGCGTGAACGTCGCGATCGGCGCGCAGTCGGCGGACATCGCCCAGGGCGTCGACACGGCGTACGAGAGCCGGGTGGAGGCCTCCGAGGACGAGATCGCCCGCCAGGGCGCCGGTGACCAGGGTCTGATGTTCGGCTACGCCAACACCGACACTCCCGAGCTGCTGCCGCTGCCGATCGCGCTCGCGCACCGCCTGGCCCGCCGCCTCACCGACGCCCGCAAGTCCGGGCTCCTGCCCTACCTGCGTCCGGACGGCAAGACGCAGGTCACGATCGAGTACGACGGCGACAAGGCCGTCCGGCTCGACACGGTGGTCGTCTCCACCCAGCACGCCGCCGACATCGACCTGGACGGCCTGCTGGCGCCCGACATCCGCGAGCAGGTGGTCGGCCCGGAGATCGCCGAGCTCGGCCTGGACGTCTCGGACGTCCGGCTGCTGGTCAACCCCACCGGTCGCTTCGTCGTCGGTGGCCCGATGGGCGACGCGGGCCTCACCGGCCGCAAGATCATCGTCGACACGTACGGCGGCTTCGCGCGCCACGGCGGCGGCGCGTTCTCCGGCAAGGACCCGTCGAAGGTGGACCGCTCCGCGGCCTACGCCATGCGCTGGGTCGCGAAGAACGCGGTGGCGGCCGGGCTCGCCGAGCGCATCGAGGTGCAGGTCGCGTACGCGATCGGCAAGGCGGCTCCGGTGGGCCTGTTCGTCGAGACGTTCGGCACCGAGCACGTCGACCCGGTGAAGATCCAGTCGGCGATCACCGAGGTCTTCGACCTGCGCCCGGCCGCGATCATCCGCGACCTCGACCTGCTGCGCCCGATCTACGCCCAGACCGCCGCGTACGGGCACTTCGGCCGTACCGACATCGACCTGCCCTGGGAGAGCACCGACCGCGCCGCCGCGCTGAAGGCCGCGGCCGGCGCCTGACCACCGCCCGTGAGTGGAACCTGGTGTCCACTCACGGCCGCCGGAGGCGGAGTGAGCACGATTCGGTGAGCACCGTGGCCCGACGGGGTCGCAACCGCGGCGAGTGGCGGCCTGCCGCGGACCTGCCCGTGGCCCGGGTCGTCGTCGACGTCCCGCTCGCACACCTCGACCGTCCCTTCGACTACCGGGTGCCCGACCACCTCGACGCCGACGCGGTGCCGGGCGTGCGGGTGCGGGTGCGGTTCGCCGGACGCCAGGTCGACGGCTTCCTGCTCGAACGGGTCGCCGAGTCCGCGCATGCGGGGCGGCTGGCGTGGGTGGACAAGGTCGTGTCGGCCGAGCCGGTGCTCACCGCGGAGGTGGCGGCGCTGTGCCGGGCCGTGGCCGACCGGTACGCGGGTGTGCTCTACGACGTGCTGCGCCTCGCCGTCCCGCCGCGGCACGCCCGGGTCGAGGCGGAGACCCCGAAGGAGCCGGAGCCGGCCCCGCCCGCGGAGATCGCCCCTGCCGGGTGGGCCCGCTACGCCCGCGGCTCCGCACTGCTCGACGCGCTCGCCGGCGGGCGGGCGGCGCACGCGGTCTGGCAGGCGCTGCCGGGGGAGGACTGGCCGCAGCGGCTGGCGGAAGCGGTCGCCGCCACCGTCGCCGCCGGGCGCGGGGCGCTCGTCGTGGTACCGGACCAGCGCGACGTCGACGCCCTGCACGCCGCGTGCGCCCAGCTGCTCGGTGCCGGTGGCGTGGTCGCGCTGACCGCGGACCTGGGTCCCGCCGAGCGGTACCGGCGGTGGCTCGCCGTCCGGCGCGGGCAGGTCGGAGTGGTCGTCGGCACGCGGTCGGCCGCGTTCGCCCCCGTGCAGCGGCTCGGGCTGCTCGCGGTGTGGGACGACGGCGACGACCTGCACGCCGAGCCGCGCGCGCCGTACCCGCACGTCCGCGACGTGCTCGTGCTGCGCGCCCACGCGGTGGGCGCGGCGTTGCTCGTGGCCGGGTTCGCGCGCACCGCCGAGGCGCACCTGCTCGTCGAGTCCGGCTGGGCGCGCGAGGTCGTGGCCGACCGGATCGTCGTCCGGGACGCGATGCCGCGGATCGCTCCGGTCGGCGAGTCCGATGCCCATCTCGTCCGCGACCCGGACGCGCGGGCGGCGCGGTTGCCGCACGTCGCGTTCGAGGCGGCGCGGACGGCGCTCGCCGCCGGGCGCCCGGTGCTCGTGCAGGTCCCGCGTTCCGGGTACCTGCCGTGGCTCGCGTGCGGCTCCTGCCGGGAGACCGCCCGGTGCCGGCACTGCGCGGGGCCGCTGGGCTTCACCGGAAGGCCTGCCGGGGACTCGGGTGGCGCGGAGCTGCCGCACTGCCGCTGGTGCGGGCGGCCCGAGACGGCGTTCCGCTGCCCGGGGTGCGGGTCGCGACGGCTGCGGGCCGGGGTCGTGGGCGCCGGGCGCACCGCGGACGAGCTCGGCCGGGCGTTCCCCGGCACCACGGTCCGCGCGTCCGGGGGCGGCGCCCCGGTCCTCGCCACGGCGGCGCAGCTGCCGGAGCTGGTGGTCGCCACACCGGGTGCGGAGCCGCGCGTCCCCGGTGGCTACGGCGCCGCACTGCTGCTGGACGGGTGGGCGCTGCTGTCCCGGCCCGACCTGCGCGTGGCCGAGGAGACCCTGCGCCGCTGGCTCGCCGCGGCCGGGTTGGTGGTGCCGCACGGCGCAGGCGGGCGCGTGGTCGTGATGGCCGATCCCGAGCTGCCCGTGGTGCAGGCGTTGGTGCGCTGGGACCCCGCCGGGCACGCGGGCGCCGAGCTCGCCGGCCGGGCCGAGGTCGGCTTCCCGCCCGCCGTCCGGATGGCGTCGGTCGAGGGCGGGCCCACCGCGGTCGCCGAGGTGGTCGACGGGGTGCTCGCCGACCTGCCCGCGGCCGAGGTGCTCGGTCCGGTGGAGATCGAACCCGAGCGACCCGGGGACGCGGAGATGCGCGAGCGCGCGCTGGTGCGGGTGCCGCGCGCCCAGGGCAAGGCGCTGGCCGCCGCCCTGCACGCCGCGCAGGCCGTCCGCACCGCCCGCAAGGCGACCGACCCGGTCCGCGTCCGGCTCGACCCCGTCGAGATCGGCTGAGGGACCGACGCCGGGCCTGCGCCGTGCCCGCTGCGTGGCAGAATCGACCCCTCGCCGCCGCGCGTCCCGCTCCCGAACCGCCCGATCGCCTGCGCGGCGCCCTCCTGGAGGAAGTTGCGTGTCCGTCCTACCCGTCCGCCTGTTCGGCGACCCGGTGCTGCGCACCCGCGCCGCCGAGGTCACCACGTTCGACGCCGAGCTGCGCAAGCTCGTGGCCGACCTCACCGACACGATGCACGCCGAGGGCGGCGCGGGCCTGGCCGCTCCGCAGCTGGGCGTGGGGCTGCGGGTGTTCACCTACGACTGCGACGGATTCGCCGGGCACCTGGTCAACCCCACCTGGGACGTCGTCGGCGACGAGGAGCAGGTCGGGCCCGAGGGATGCCTGTCGATCCCGGGCCTGCGCTGGGACTGCCGCCGGCACCTGCACGTCGTCGCGCGGGGCTGGAACATGCACGGCGAGCCGGTCGTCGTCGAGGGCAGCGAGCTGCTCGCCCGCTGCATCCAGCACGAGACCGACCACCTGGACGGCGTGTTGTTCGTCGACCGCCTCGACCCGGAGACGCGTCGCCAGGCGATGGCCGAGATACGGGCGGCGGAATGGTTCGGGGAACCGGTGCCCGAGGTGCGGCTGAGCCCGCACCCGCTGTTCGGGAAGGTCAGGTAGTGCGGCTCGTCTTCGCCGGCACCCCCGATCCCGCGGTCCCGTCCCTGCGGGCGCTGCTGGAGTCCCCGCGCCACGAGGTCGTGGCCGTCGTCACGCGCCCGGACGCGCCCGCGGGCCGCGGCCGCAAGCTGGTGCGCTCCCCCGTGGGCCGGGTCGCGGACGACGCCGGCATCCCCGTGCTCACCCCCGCGCGGCCGTCCGAGCCGGAATTCCTCTCGCAGCTCGCCGAGCTCGCGCCGGACTGCTGCCCCGTGGTCGCCTACGGCGCGCTCGTGCCCCGCGAGGCCCTCGACGTGCCGCGGCACGGCTGGGTGAACCTGCACTTCTCGCTCCTGCCCGCGTGGCGGGGTGCCGCACCCGTGCAGGCGGCGCTGCGCCACGGCGACGAGATCACCGGCGCCACCACCTTCCGGCTCGAGGAGGGGCTCGACACCGGGCCGGTCTTCGGGGTCGTCACCGAGGAGGTGCGCCCCACCGACACGGCGGGCGATCTCCTCGGGAGGCTCGCGACGTCGGGTGCCGGGCTGCTGGTGGCCACGCTCGACGGGATCGAGGAGGGCACCCTCGAGGCCCGGCCGCAGCCGGCCGACGGTGTCTCGCTCGCCCCGAAGGTCACCACCGCCGACGCTCGCGTGGACTGGGGCGCCCCTCCCGTCGCGATCGACCGGCTGATCCGCTCCGTCACCCCGGAGCCAGGGGCCTGGACCACGTTCCGGGAGGAACGGCTCGGTCTCGGCCCGGTCGCCCGCGTCGAGGACGCGCCGGTACTGGAGCCGGGGGAGCTGCGGGCGGAGAAGCGACGCGTTCTCGTCGGCACGGCCGGGGCGCCGGTGCAGCTGGGCGAGGTGCGACCCGTCGGCAAGCGGGCCATGCCCGCCCCGGACTGGGCCCGCGGCGTTCGGATCGCGGCGGCGGAGCGGCTGACATGACCGGAACGGGCCCGCGCCGGGAAGGGCCGCGCCGACCCCGGCGCGACCGCGGCGCCGGCCCGCGGCAGTCCGGGCCGCCGCGCGGCCGGCAGGGCCCGCCCCGGCCGCCGGAACCGGACCCCGCGCGCCTCGCCGCCCTCGAGCTGCTCACCGCCGTGCGCACCAGGGACGCCTACGCCAACCTCGCCCTGCCCGCGATCCTGCGCAGGCACCGCCTGCGCGACCGCGACGCCGCACTCGTCACCGAGCTGGGCTACGGCACCCTGCGCGCGCAGGGCCTGCTCGACGCCGTGATCGACGAGTGCACCGACCGTCCGCTGTCCCGGGTGGAGCCCGGCCTGCTCGACGCGCTGCGCCTGGGCGCCTACCAGCTGCTGCGCACCCGGATCCCGCCGCACGCCGCCGTGGCCACCACCGTGGAGCTGGTGCGCGCCGAGGCGGGAAGCCGGGCGGGCGGGTTCGTCAACGCGGTGCTGCGCCGCGTCGGCGAGCGCGACGAGCCGGCCTGGGTGGCGGCGCTCGCCCCGCCCGCCGACGAGGACCCGGTGGGGCACTCCGCGTTCGCCCACTCCCACCCCCGGTGGATCGCACAGGCCTTCGCCGACGCGCTGGGCCGCTCGGCCGACCCGGCCGCCGAGCTGGACGCCGCGCTCGCGGCCGACGACGCGCGCCCCGCCGTACACCTGCTCGCCCGCCCCGGGGAGATCACCGCAGCCGAGCTCGCGCTCGTGACCGGCGGCGAGGAGGCGCCGTACTCGCCCTACGGCGTGCACCTCGGGCCGGGTGGCGGCGACGTCGGCGAGATCGACGCGGTGGCCGAAGGGCTCGCGATCGTGCAGGACGAGGGCAGCCAGCTGGTGGCGCTCGCCCTCACCCGTGCCCCGCTGGTGGGCGACGACGCGGGCCGCTGGCTCGACCTGTGCTCCGGCCCCGGTGGCAAGGCCGCCCTGCTCGGCGGCATCGTGGCCCTCGACGGCGGCGCACTCGACGCCGTGGAACCCAGCGAGCACCGCGCCGGCCTGGTGCGCCGGGCCACCGACGGGCTCCCGGTGACCGTCCACCAGGCCGACGGCCGCGCCGCGCCGCTCCCCGACGCCGCGTACGACCGCGTGCTCGTGGACGCGCCGTGCACCGGCCTCGGGGCGCTGCGCCGCCGTCCGGAGGCCCGGTGGCGGCGGCAGCCATCGGACGTGGCAGGGCTCACGGCGCTGCAGCGGGAGCTGCTCACCGCCGCCCTGCGCCACGTGCGCCCCGGTGGCGTGGTGGCCTACGTGACCTGCTCGCCGCACCTCGCCGAGACCGCGGGCGTGCTCGCCAGGGTGCGCCGCGCCCACCCGGAGATGCAGCAGCTCGACGCGCGCGAGTACCTGCCCGGCGTTCCCGATCTGGGCGACGGGCCCACCGTGCAGCTCTGGCCGCACCGGCACGGCACCGACGCGATGTTCCTCGCGCTCCTGCGCCGCGAAGGGTAGCGCCGGCGCTCACGCCGGCCGTGATAGGTCTTGCCGATGCGCCGACGAATCCCGGTGATCGTGCTCGCGGGCTTCCTCGGTTCGGGGAAGACCACCGTCCTCAACCACCTGCTC
Source organism: Pseudonocardia hierapolitana (assembly GCF_007994075.1). Taxonomy (NCBI): domain Bacteria; kingdom Bacillati; phylum Actinomycetota; class Actinomycetes; order Pseudonocardiales; family Pseudonocardiaceae; genus Pseudonocardia; species Pseudonocardia hierapolitana. The sequence goes on from NZ_VIWU01000001.1 coordinate 7,316,888, forward strand.
GCCCACAGCCTCGACCTGCGCATCGGGGTGATCGTCAACGACTTCGGCAGCATCCCCGTCGACGCCATGCTCGTGGGCGGGAGCGCCGCGGGCGTCGTCCCCGTCGGCAACGGGTGCCTGTGCTGCACCAGCGACGAGGCCGGTGTAGGGCCGCTGCTCGACCAGCTCACCGGACCGGGTTCCGACATCGACGCGATCGTCATCGAGGCCAGCGGGATCGCCGAACCTGGGGCCATGGTTCGGCTCGTGCTCGGTGCCGGGAACCCGAACATCAGCTTCGGCGGGCTGGTCGAGGTCGTCGACGCCGCCGAGTTCGAGGGTGCCCGCGGCAGGCACCCGGCCCTCGACCGGCACGTCCGGCTCGCCGACGTCGTGGTCCTCAACAAGGCCGACCTGGTGGACGCCGGCCGCCTGACGCAGGTGCAGGAGCTGTGCCGATCCCTCAACGACCGGGCCCCGCTGCTGGTCACCCGGCACGGCGGGGTGGACGCCCGGATGCTGTTGGACGTCGATGTGGTGCCGGGCCGGCAGCTCATGCTCGGCCAGGTCGACGCCGAGCGTCCCGCCGACCAGCACCACGACCATCTCCATGCCGCCTACGACGCCTTGACGTTCGCGACGGACCGGCCGGTCGATCCGCGCCGGTTCGTCGACTTCCTGCACCGCCGTCCGGCTGCCGCCTACCGGATCAAGGGGTTCCTGCACTTCGGCGTCAGCGGTCACCGGCAGCGGTACGTGCTCCACGCCGTCGGTCAGCACCTGCGGTTCGAGGTGAGCTCCTGGCCCGCGGGGCACCGCCGCGGCACCAGCCTCGTGGTGATCGGGTGCGGCATCGACCGAGACGCGCTGAGTGCCGAGCTACGCGCGTGCGAACGCGACGAACCCGCCGATCCCGACACGATGTTCGCGGTCCACCGGTACACACCCGCCACCGTGCCCGCCGGTTCCGCCACCGGCGATGACTGACCGGCGAGACTGACCGGGGACGAACGCGTGCGGAGGGCCGCCCGCCCGCGGCGTACCCTCCTTGAGTGCACCCCATGATCGCGCCGAGCATCCTCGCGGCCGACTTCGCCCGGCTCGCGGACGAGGCAGCCGCGGTGGCGGGCCCACCCGGCCGCGGTGCCGACTGGCTGCACGTCGACGTGATGGATGCCCACTTCGTGCCGAACCTGACGCTCGGCCTGCCGGTGGTGCAGGCGCTGCGCAAGGCCACGGACGTGCCGCTCGACTGCCACCTGATGATCGAGGACCCGGAGCGCTGGGCCGTGGGCTACGCCGAGGCAGGCGCCCACAACGTCACGGTGCACGTCGAGGCCTCCCGCGAGCCGGTCGCGCTCGCGAAGGACCTGCGCGCCGCCGGTGCCCGCGCCGGCCTGTCGATCAAGCCGGGGACGCCGCTCGAGCCGCACCTGGAGACCCTGCGCCACTACGACACGCTGCTCGTCATGAGCGTCGAGCCCGGGTTCGGCGGGCAGGAGTTCATCGCGGACGTGCTGGAGAAGGTGCGCACCGCGCGCCGCCTCGTCGACACGGGCCACCTCACGCTGCTGGTCGAGATCGACGGCGGCATCAACACCGACACGATCGAGGCGGCGGCCGAGGCCGGTGTCGACTGCTTCGTGGCCGGCTCCGCCGTGTACGGCGCCGCCGACCCGGCCCGTGCCATCGAGGCGTTGCGCGAGCAGGTGCGGCGCGCGTCGGCGCACCGCGGCTGGACCTGATCGGGCGGGAACGTACGGCCCGGCCGTCGGGTTGCACCCGGCAGTGCCGGCGGCGGAAGGGGAGATGCGGGATGTTCACCGGGATCGTCGAGGAGATCGGCGAGGTCACGGCGGTGCAGGAGAGCGCGGACACGGTGGTGTTCACCGTGCGGGGGCGGACGGTCACCTCCGACGCCCGCCACGGCGACTCGATCGCGGTCAACGGGGTCTGCCTCACCGTGGTGGATCCCGACGGCAGCACCGACGGCACGTTCACGGTCGAGCTGGTGCCCGAGACGCTCAAGCGCTCCAGCCTGGCGGCCGTCGTACCGGGCACGAAGGTGAACCTGGAGCGGGCCGTCCCGGTGAACGGGAGGCTCGGCGGTCACATCGTGCAGGGCCACGTCGACGGCGTGGCCACCCTGCTCTCCCGCTCGCCCGGCGAGCGCACCGACGAGCTGCGCTTCAGCCTCGCCCCCGACCTGGCCCGCTACGTCGTGGAGAAGGGCTCGATCACCGTGGACGGGGTGTCGCTCACCGTCGCGGGTGTGTCGGCCGACACCTTCACCGTCGCGCTGATCCCCACGACGTTGTCACACACCACACTCGGATTCCGGCAGCCGGGGGATACCGTGAACCTGGAGGTCGACGTCGTCGCGAAGTACGTCGAGCGGCTGACGGCGGGATACGGCGCCATTGCCGGGGGCGTCCCGCCGGCACACGAGGAGGCCAGGGCTCGGTGAGTGCGGGTGTGGATGGTGAGTCGGCGCGGCCGGTGACACCGGGCGGGTTCGAGTCGATCGAGCGCGCGGTGGCCGACCTGCGGGCAGGCAAGGCGATCGTCGTGGTCGACGACGAGGACCGCGAGAACGAGGGCGACCTGATCTTCGCGGCCGAGATGGCCACGCCGGAGCTCGTGTCGTTCATGGTGCGCTACACGTCCGGGTACATCTGCGTCCCGCTCACCGAGAGCGAGTGCGACCGGCTCGACCTGCCCCCCATGCACCACACCAACTCCGACAGCTTCCGCACCGCGTTCACGGTCACGGTGGACGCGAAGGTGGGCGTCACCACGGGCATCTCGGCGGCCGACCGCGCCCACACGATCCGGCTCCTCGCCGACCCGGGCACCGGCCCCGGCGACCTCGTGCGCCCCGGCCACATCCTGCCGCTCCGGGCCCGCGAGGGCGGCGTGCTGCGCAGGCCCGGCCACACCGAGGCCGCGGTCGACCTGGCCCGCCTCGCCGGGCTCCGGCCTGCGGGCGTGCTGTGCGAGATCGTGTCGCAGAAGGACGTCGGCGGCATGGCCCGCGGCGACGAGCTGCGGGTGTTCGCCGAGGAGCACGACCTCACCCTGATCACGATCGCCGACCTGATCGCCTACCGGCGCCGCTTCGAGAAGCACGTCGTGCGGGTGGCGCAGGCGCGCATCCCCACCGCGCACGGCGACTTCATCGCGTACGGGTACGACTCCCTCCTCGACGGCATCGAGCACATCGCGATGGTGCGCGGCGATGTCGCCACCCCCGAAGGCACGGGCGAGGACGTGCTCGTGCGCGTGCACTCCGAGTGCCTCACCGGCGACGTCATGGGTTCCCTGCGGTGCGACTGCGGGCCGCAGCTGGACGCCGCACTCGCCGCCGTGGCCGCCGAGGGCCGCGGGGTCGTGCTCTACATGCGCGGGCACGAGGGCCGGGGGATCGGCCTGCTGCACAAGCTGCAGGCCTACCAGCTGCAGGAGGCCGGGGCCGACACCGTCGACGCCAACCTCGCGCTGGGCCTGCCCGCCGACGCCCGCGACTACGGCACCGGCGCGCAGATCCTCGCCGACCTCGGCATCAAGTCCATGCGGCTGCTCACCAACAACCCCGACAAGCGCGCGGGCCTCGAGGGCTACGGCCTGACGGTCACCGGCCGCGTGCCGCTGCCGGTGCGTGCCCACCGCGAGAACCTGCGGTACCTGCGCACCAAGCGCGACCGGATGGGGCATGATCTGCCCGATCTGGACACGCTCGGGCGCGGCGACGCGCTCGCCGACAGCACGGGAACGTAGAGGGGGAGACGTCATGAGTGGCGAGGGGCGTCCGGCGGCGCAGCTGCCCGACGCGTCGGGCCTGCGTCTGGCCATCGCGGCCACCACCTGGCACGCCGACATCGTGGACGTGCTGCTGGAGCGGGCGGTCGCCACGGCGGTGAAGGCGGGCGTGGAGTCGCCGACGGTGGTGCGGGTGCCCGGCACCGTGGAGCTGCCGGTCGTCTGCCAGGAGCTCGCCGTGCGGCACGACGCCGTGGTGGCGCTCGGCGTCGTGATCCGCGGCGGCACCCCGCACTTCGAGTACGTGTGCGACGCCGTGACCGCAGGCCTCACCCGCGTGGCGCTCGACGAGCGCACCCCGATCGGCAACGGCGTGCTCACCTGCGACACCCGCCAGCAGGCCGTGGACCGGTCCGGCGCGCCCGGGTCGGCCGAGGACAAGGGCAACGAGGCGTGCGTCGCCGCGCTGCAGACCGCGCTCGTGCTGCGCGACCTGAGGACCGGACGGTGAGCGCCTCGACGGACGCCGGCACCGGGGGAGCGCGCGGTACCGTGGACGCCGTGGACGCCGTGGCCGCCCCGGATCACGATGTCGTGGTCGTGCGCCCGCGGAAGGTGCTGATCGCGTCCTGGGTGGGCGCGGTCGTCACGGTGGCGCTCTTCGTGGCGATCGCCGTCGTGCTGCGCACCGTCCAGACCGGGGTGTACTTCCGGTTCGCCGACCAGGTGGCGCTCGTCCTGCTCGGCCTGTTCATCGCAGGCGGCCTCCTCCTGCTCGCCCGCCCGCGGGTGCGCGCCGACGCCGAGGGCATCGAGGTGCGCAACATCCTCGTCACGCGGCGGCTGCCGTGGTCGCTCGTGCTGCGGGTGGCGTTCCCGGACGGTGCCTCCTGGGCCCGGCTGGACCTGCCCGACGACGAGTACCTGCCCGTGCTCGCCATCCAGGCCGTCGACGGCCAGCGCGCGGTGGACGCGATCACCCGCGTGCGCGCGCTGCACGCCCGGTCCCGGTCCTCCTGAAGCGCACGTCACCCGCCGGGCTCCCGGTGCACCGCCGCTCCGGACGTAGCATCGGGGCCGTGCTGCGCTCCCGCGAGACGAGCCCCGCCCCTGCCGCCGAGAGCGTGCGGCTGGGCGACATCGTCCTCCGCAACCGCCTCGTCACCTCGTCGAGCCTCCTCGGGTACGGCGTGGCCAACTCGCCGCTCCTGCCGTACGGCATGAGCCCGGTATCGCTGTTCGTGCCGCTGTCGGAGTTCGGCGCCGTCACCACGCGCACGCTCACCGTCGAGCCGCGGGAGGGTCACTTCACCACCCGCGACGACTGGGCGCTGCAGGAGCTGCCCGCGCTGCTGAAGCGGTACGGCACCGTGCTGCGCGGCACCGACGCCGGGTTCCTCAACGCGTTCGGCTGGTGCAACATCGGCATCGACGCCTACCTGCGCGACTACTACCCCCGCACCCGCGACCAGCGCACGATCATCTCCCTCGGCGGGTTCTCGGCCGAGGAGTTCGTCACGCTCGTGGACCGGGTGAACGCAGCCGTCCCCGCGGGTGACATCGCCGCCGTCGAGTTCAACGTGAGCTGCCACAACGTCAACTTCGACTTCTCGACGATCCTGCAGGACGTGCTCGACGAGGCCGTGCCCCGCAGCAACCACCCGGTGATCCTCAAGCTCTCGCCCGACTACGACTACCTGCGCAACGCCCAGCAGGCCGTGAAGGCGGGCGTGTCGGCCCTGACCGCGATCAACACGGTGAAGGCGCTGCGGCTCGACCCGCGCACGGGCACGCCGTGGCTCGCGAACCGCTACGGCGGCCTCTCGGGCCGGGCGATCAAGCCGATCGGCCTGCGCGTGGTGAGCGAGCTGCGCGACGCGGGTGTGACGCTTCCGATCATCGCCACCGGCGGCATCCGCACGGTCGACGACTGCCGCGAGTACTTCTGGGCCGGCGCCGACGCCGTGAGTCTCGGCAGCGCGACGTGGTTGGCGAGCTATCCGGGGTACGCTCTCGCACCGTTGCGGGCGCTGCGCGTTCGGCGCGTGTTGCGTGCCGTTCGGCGCTACTCAACGCTGCCGAATCGCGACAGCGCGTTGCGCTGAGCGACGATCTTCACCCGAATGGGGTGCCCGCAGCCGAGGCAATCCCGGGGAGGGGTCCGATGACGATCGCGTCGGGTGCGGCCACGACGGTGGGGCTGCGTGCTCCCGAACGTCGGCCGCGTGCCGTGCTCTTCGACGTGTTCGAGACCATGCTGCGCGTCGACGCCCTGCGTTCGCGGTTCGTGGACGTCGGGCGCCCCGAGCACGAATGGGAGCTGTTCTTCACCCGCACCCTGCGCGACGGGATGGCCCACACGCTGGCCGGCGCGGTGCGCCCCTTCGGGGAGGTGGCCCGCGCGGCCCTGCGCACCACCACCGGCCACACGCTCTCCGCCGAGGCGGTGGAGCACGTCATCGCCGGGTTCCGCGAGCTCCCGCCGCACCCGGACGTCGAGCCGGCACTGATGGCGCTCGCCCGCGCCCGGATCCCCGCGTTCGGGTTCACCCACGGCACCGAGACCGTGGCCTGCGACGCCCTCGACAAGGCCGGCCTGCGCACCTACCTGCGCGACACGTTCTCCACGGAGCGGATCGGCTCCTTCAAGCCACCGGCGCGCGTGTACCACTGGGCCTGCCAGCGCGTGGAGCTCGCGCCGGAGAAGGTGGCGCTCGTGGCGGTGCACTCCTGGGACGTGCACGGCGCCGTGCGGGCCGGGCTCATCGGCGGCCTGGCCACGCGCCTCGAAGGCGTCGTGCCCGACGTGGTGGAGCGCCCGCACATTGCGGCGGAGCGTCTGGACACGGTGGTGGAGCGGCTCATCGCCCTCCCGGTCTGACCCGGAGCGCGTCGGCCGGGTTGCACGCCGCCAGGTGGCCGAGCCGAGGCGTCACCGACCGGCCGCGGGCTGCGCCGTGCGGTGATCACCAGTACTCCACCGCCGCGACGGTCGCAGTGGCGTGCTGCTCGTCGCGGCCGACCCGGCCGACCCGGCCGACCCGGCCGACCTACGCCCCCAGCGCCCGCCACCTCCCGGCCCCGAGCCCGCCGCCCCCACCGAGATCGGCGCGCTGCCCGGCCAGCGCGCCCGCGGCGCGGCCGGAGCCGGACAGGGCGCTGGGGCGGAGCGTGGCCAGGCGGGGGTAGGTGGCGGCGAACTGCTCCGCGACGCGGCGGCGCCGGTCGGCCAGCACCACGGCGACCCCCGTGTGCGCGCTCGCCGCGGCGCGGGAGGTGGCGTGGCCGGCGGCGCGCTGCTCGGCCTCGACGAGACGGCGGTGGATCTGCGCGGCGAACCCCTCGAGCCAGGACCGCCGGTAGGCGGCAACGGATTCGCCCGGCCAGGGCGGTCGCACACGTACGAGCTGCGCGGTGGCTTGCAGGAGTAGAGACGTGTAGAGCACCTCCACCCGTTCGCGGTCGGAGGCGTGCCCGAACACGGTGACGGCGGCGACCTTGCCGCCCCACGCGCCGTGCAGCACCCACCGGCAACCCAGGGCTGCGGCCGTCCAGCCCAGCAGGCGGGCCTTGCCGGCGCTGTAGGGGTCCTGCATCGCGATCCGCAGCGGGCCGATCTCGTCGCTGCCGGGGTCGGCCGCGGCGAGGAGGGCGGCGTCGATGCCGTGGCGGGCCATCAGCTCCACGGCCTTGGCGGTGTAGATCTCCGACTCGGCCGCGGTGGCCGCACGCTCGGCCTTGGCGAGCAGCTTGCGGACGGTAGCGAGCTTCTCGGCACCCATGATGACCCCCTCCGATCGAACGTGTGTTCGCAGTGGGAGATGTAATCACGGGGTGGCGACAGTTTCACGGAGCGCCTACACCACGCCCGCGACGCGCCGGGCAGGCGGCCCCGCCCGGGCGTGTCGCACCACGGTCCTACCCTGGAGGAGCCATGCGCGATCCCGTGTCGAACGACCCCTCCCGGTACCGCCCGGCGCCCGGATCCATTCCGGAGGCGCCCGGGGTGTACCGGTTCTCCGATCCGCACGGGCGCGTGATCTACGTCGGCAAGGCCAAGAGCCTGCGGCAACGGCTCAACTCCTACTTCGCCGACCTCACCGGCCTGCACCCGCGCACGCGGCAGATGGTCACCACCGCCGCCAAGGTCGAGTGGACCGTCGTCACCACCGAGGTCGAGGCGCTGCAGCTCGAGTACAACTGGATCAAGGAGTTCGACCCGCGGTTCAACGTCCGATACCGCGACGACAAGACGTACCCGGTGCTCGCGGCCACGATGAACGAGGAGTTCCCCCGGCTGCACGTCTACCGCGGGCCGCGGCGCAAGGGCGTGCGCTACTTCGGTCCGTACGCACACGCGTGGGCCATCCGGGAGACCCTGGACCTGCTGCTGCGGGTGTTCCCTGCTCGTACGTGCAGCGCCGGGGTCTTCAAGCGCCACGGCCAGATCGGGCGGCCCTGCCTGCTGGGCTACATCGACAAGTGCTCTGCGCCGTGCGTCGGCCGGGTCGACGCCGACGAGCACCGCGGCATCGTCGAGGACTTCTGCGACTTCCTCGCGGGCCGCACCGACCACCTCGTGCGCCAGCTCGAGCGGAAGATGGCCGACGCGTCCGAGCAGCTGGAGTTCGAGCGGGCGGCGCGCCTTCGCGACGACATCGGGGCGCTGCGCCGCGCCATGGAGAAGCAGGCCGTGGTCCTGGGCGACGGCACCGATGCCGACGTCGTGGCGTTCGCCGAGGACGAGCTCGAGGCCGCGGTGCAGGTCTTCCACGTGCGCGGCGGGCGGGTCCGGGGCCAGCGCGGCTGGGTGATCGACAAGGTCGAGCCCACCGACACCGCGCAGCTCGTCGAGCGGTTCCTCACCCAGTTCTACGGCGAGCAGGCCGCGCTCGCCGGGTCGGCCGACGACGCCACCCAGCCCGTACCGCGCGAGATCCTCGTGCCGGAGCTCCCGCCGGAGGCCGATTCCCTCGTCGAGTGGCTCTCCGGGCTGCGCGGGTCGCGGGTGCACCTGCGGGTGCCGCAGCGGGGGGACAAACGTGCGCTGGCGGAGACGGTGGCGCGCAACGCCGCGGAGGCGTTCACCCAGCACAAGCTGCGCCGCGCAGGCGACCTCACCGCGCGCTCAGCGGCTCTGCAGGAGATCCAGGACGCTCTCGGGCTCGACAGCGCGCCCCTGCGCATCGAGTGCGTCGACGTGAGCCACGTGCAGGGCAGCAACGTCGTCGCGTCGCTGGTCGTGTTCGAGGACGGGCTCGCCCGCAAGTCCGAGTACCGCCGGTTCGAGATCCGCGGCGGGGCCGAGGGTGGGGACGTCGCCGCCATCGCGGAGGTGGTGCGGCGCCGGTTCCGCCGCTACCTCGCCGAGACCAACACCGAGACGCGAGCGGGTAACGACGACCCGGACGCGGGCGAGTCCGGAGAGGTGCCCGCCGGAGACACCGAGCACCGCCCGGGCATCGACCCGGAGACGGGTCGCCCTCGCAAGTTCGCCTACCCCCCGAACCTGCTCGTCGTCGACGGGGGCCAGCCACAGGTGGAGGCCGCCGCCGATGTGCTCGCCGGGCTGGGCGTCACCGACGTCGCGGTCTGCGGGCTCGCGAAGCGGCTGGAGGAGGTGTGGTTGCCCGCCGAACCCGACCCGGTGATCCTCTCGCGCACCAGTGAAGGCCTCTACCTGCTGCAACGCGTCCGCGACGAGGCACACCGCTTCGCGATCACCTACCACCGGCAGCGTCGTTCGCAGAGCATGATCGCCTCGGAGCTGGACGGCGTGCCCGGGCTGGGCCCGGCCCGGCGCGCGGCGCTGCTGAAGCACTTCGGCTCGGTGCGCAAGATCAAGGCCGCCGGGGTGGACGAGATCGCCGCCCTCCCGGGCTTCGGCCCGCGTACGGCGGCGGCGGTGCTCGCCGCGCTCCACGGCCAGCCCGGCACGGAGCCGGCGAAGGCCGGACAGGGGGTCCAGTGAACGAGGGCACGGTGAGCGGGAGCGTGACGGGTGGTGGCGCGGCGACCGGCGGTGCGGCGGGCGGGGGCGTGATCGCCGGTTCGGAGCCCCCGGGCATCGAGGTCACCCTGGTCAGCGGGCTGTCCGGGGCGGGACGCAGCACCGCGGCGAAGGTCCTCGAGGACCTCGGCTGGTTCGTCGTCGACAACCTGCCCCCCGAACTGATCGCCACGATGGTCGAGCTCGGCGCCAGAGCCCGCGGCGAGATCACCCGGATCGCCGTGGTCATGGACGTCCGCAGCCGGGCCTTCACCGCCGACCTCGGTGCCGTCATCAAGGACCTGGACGCCCGCGGCTACAAGCCGCGGCTGCTGTTCCTCGAGGCCTCCGACGCCGTGCTGGTGCGCCGCTTCGAGCAGGTGCGCCGCAGCCACCCGCTGCAGGGCGACGGCCGCCTCGTCGACGGGATCGCGGCCGAGCGGGAGCTGCTCGCGCCGCTGCGGGAGAGCGCCGACCTCGTCGTCGACACCTCCACGGTGGCCGTGCCGCAGCTGCGAGCCACGCTGGAGCGGGCGTTCGGCACGGAGGCCGCGCACGTCACCCGCGTCACGCTGGTGTCGTTCGGCTACAAGTACGGCCTGCCGATGGACTCCGACCTCGTCGTCGACGTCCGCTTCCTGCCCAACCCCTACTGGATCCCGGAGCTGCGCGACTTCACCGGCCGGGACGAGACCGTGCGCGACTACGTCCTCAGCCAGGACGGCGCCGAGGAGTTCATCAGCCGGTACCTGGAGCTGCTGCGGCTGGTCGGCGCCGGCTACCGGCGCGAGGGCAAGCGGTACCTGACGGTGGCGGTCGGGTGCACCGGCGGGAAGCACCGCAGCGTCGCGATCAGCGAGGAGATGGCCAGCAGGCTCGCCGGCTCAGAAGGGGTCATCGTGAACGTGGCCCACCGAGACCTGGGGCGCGAATGAGAACGGCGGTCGCACTCGGGGGCGGGCACGGGCTGCACGCCACGCTGTCGGCGTTGCGGCGGCTCACCGACGACGTCACCGCCGTCGTCACGGTCGCCGACGACGGCGGCTCGTCCGGCAGGCTGCGCCGCGAGCTCGGCCTGCTCCCGCCCGGCGACCTGCGGATGGCGCTCGCCGCGCTCGCCGCCGACGACGAATCGGGGCGCCGGTGGGGCGCGCTCGTGCAGCACCGCTTCGGCGGCACCGGGGCGCTCGCCGGGCACGCGGTCGGCAACCTGCTGCTCGCCGGGTTGATGGAGGTGCTCGGCGACCCGGTCGCCGCCCTCGACGAGGTCGCCGCCCTGCTGGGGCTGCGCGGCCGGGTGCTGCCCATGAGCCGCGACCCGCTCGACATCGAGGCCGAGGTCACCGGCCTCGGATCCAACGGCGCGCTCATCCGCGGCCAGGTCGCCGTGGCCTCCACGCCCGGGCGGGTGCAGCGGGTGTGGCTGCGCCCGGACCGCCCGAGGGCCTGCACGGAGGCACTCGATGCGGTGAAAGCTGCGGACGTCCTGCTGCTCGGTCCGGGCTCGTGGTTCACGAGCGTGATCCCGCACCTGCTGGTGCCGGAACTGAGAGAAGCGCTGATCACGTCCCCTGCGCGCCGCATCGTCGTGCTCAACCTGGCCCCCGAACCGGGGGAGACCGCCGGGTTCTCCCCCGAACAGCACCTCGCCGTACTCTCACAGCACGCCCCGGAGCTGCGGGTCGACGCGGTGATCGCCGACGTCGCCGCCGTCCCGGTGCCCGAACGGCTGCACCGCACGGCGGCCGCGATGCTCGTCCCCGGAGGCCGGGTGCACCTCGCGCCGGTCGCCGCCGCCGACCCCGCGGTACCGCGTCACGACCCGGCCGCGCTGGCCGACGCCCTCGGCGTCGTGCTCGCAGAGCTCGACAGCACAGAGCTCGACAGCACAGGGCTCGACAGCACAGGGCTCGTCAACGCAGAGCTCGACAACGCAGGGCTCGACAGCACGGGGCTCGAGAACACAGGGCTCGACGGCACGGGGCCGGAGACGCACACCGGGCCCGACGCGCACGCCGGGTCGGCGCCGCACGGTCCCGCACCCGGGGGGCAGGAAACGAGGAGGTCGAACCCATGGCGATGACCGCGGCGGTCAAGGACGAGCTCTCGAGGCTCGTCGTCACGAAGCCGTGCTGCCGCCGGTCGGAGGTCGCGGCGCTGCTGCGCTTCGCCGGTGGGCTGCACATCGTCGGTGGCCGCGTGGTGGTGGAGGCCGAGGTCGACACCGGGTCGGTGGCGCGGCGGCTGCGCCGCGAGATCCACGACCTCTACGGGCACACCTGCGAGGCGCACGTGATCAGCGCGGGCGGGTTGCGCCGCGGGGCGCGCTACGTGCTGCGGGTGGTGCGCGACGGTGAGGGGCTCGCCCGCCAGACCGGCCTGCTCGACGTCCGTGGCCGCCCGGTGCGGGGCCTGCCGCCGCCCGTCGTCTCCGGCGGGGTGTGCGACGCGGAGTCCGCATGGCGCGGCGCGTTCCTCGCGCACGGCTCGCTCACCGAACCCGGCCGCAGCTCCGCCCTCGAGGTGACCTGCCCGGGCCAGGAGGCGGCGATGGCGCTGGTCGGGGCCGCGCGCCGGCTCGGCGTCACGGCGAAGTGGCGGGAGGTGCGCGGCGCCGACCGGGTGGTGGTGCGCGACGGCGACGCGATCGGCGCGCTGCTCACCCGCATGGGCGGGCACGAGTCCGTGATGGCGTGGGAGGAGCGGCGGATGCGCCGCGAGGTCCGTGCCACCGCCAACCGGCTGGCCAACTTCGACGACGCCAACCTCCGCCGCTCGGCCCGTGCCGCCGTGGCCGCCGCGGCCCGCGTGCAGCGGGCCCTCGAGATCCTCGGTGACGACGTCCCGGGCCACCTCCTGGCGGCCGGCAAGCTGCGCGTCGAGCACACCCAGGCCTCCCTCGAGGAGCTGGGCCAGCTGGCCGACCCGCCCATGACGAAGGACGCCGTGGCCGGGCGGATCCGCCGGCTGCTGCACATGGCCGACAAGCGCGCCGCCGACCTCGGCATCCCGGACACCGACTCCGCCGTCACCCCGGAGATGCTGGAAGAGGCCTGACCGGTTTGGTCGCAAGGAACACGTAGCGGTTCAGGCTGAAGAAGGCGGCCTCGCCCAGCGACGTGAGGTCGTCGATCCAGGCCTGGACATCGGCGGCGCTGATGCCGGCCCGGCCCGTGACGAACTCCCCGATCGTCGATGCGTTCATGGCGCTGTAGGTGTTCGGGTCGTACCCGACGTTGAGCAGCGGGAGGACCTGTGTCTGCACCGCGGTGAACCCGGCGGCGCGCAGCGCGGGGGCGAGGGTCCGCGGCAGGTGCGGGTCCACGAGGTGCTCGTCCCACGCGGCCAGGATGCGGGCGGTGCGGGCCTGGTCGCGGGAGTGCCAGACGATGGAGTCCCAGTCGGTGTCGAGCAGCAGCAGCCGCCCGCCCGGCCGCAGCACGCGGTGCGCCTCGGCCAGCGCGCCGGGAACGTCCTCGACGTACTCGAAGACCTGCGTGGAGACGGCCACGTCGACGCTCGCGTCCGGCAGGGGGAGCGCGGCCACCGACCCCGCCGATATCTCGACCGTCGCAACGCCCGGCGGCCGCGTTCGCCCGGCCGCGAGCGCGCGCATGCTCTCGCTGGGCTCGACGGCGTGCACCCGGCCGTCGGGACCCACCGCGGCAGCGATCTCGACGGCGAGCAGGCCGGGCCCGGCGCCGATGTCCACGACGTGCTCGCCCGGGCGCAGCGCGAGGATGCGCAGCACCTCGCGCCGCTGGCCGACGACGTCCGGTGTGGTGTAGATGGCTTCCAGCCGGCGGGCGCCGGCCTCGTCGAACGACAACATCCCGGACAGGACGACCTCCTCGGCGCGATGGCGACCCGCTCATGATGGCGGGTATCGGTGTCCCCCGGAACCGCGGATCACGCGCGCGTCCGCACCCGGTACCTCAGATGCGTCACGTCGCGTCCGCGCAGGACCCGGACCGGTTCGAGCTCGATGGGGTCGGGGCCGAGCGCCTCGAAGAGGCGCCGCCCTTCCCCGAGCAGGACCTGCACGAGATGGATCTCCATCGCGTCGAGCTGCCCCGCCCGCAGCAACGCCTGCGCCGCACCGGCGCCGTGCACCAGCACGTCACGGTCGCCCGCCGCGGCGCGGGCCAGCTCCGCGCACTCCCGGACGTCGGTGACGAACCGGGCGCTGCCCGGTGGGACGTCGCCGTCGTCGACGTGACGGGTGAGGACGAAGATCGGCACGCCGTCGTGGTGATCACCGTTCCAGCGCCCGGCCAGCTCGAAGGTGCGGCGGCCCGAGACCACCGCGCCGGTGGCCAGGGCCTCGCGGAACACCTGCCCGTTCGGGCCGTCGGACATCCGGTCGTCCAGCCAGTCGAACAGCCGCCCGCCGCCCCGGCCGAGCTCCTGACCCGGGCGGTCGTCCGGGCCGGCGATGAACCCGTCGAGGGACATGGACATGTACAGCACGAGTTCGGGCACGGGGTCCTCCGAGCTGGTGGGGTTCATACGAAGCTGGTGGCAGGTGGATCGGCTGCAGCGTGGATCCGCCGCAGCCGTTCGTGGTTGCCGCCGTGGTAGGCCGTGGCAGGCAGGGTGCGGTCGGGATCCGGGAAGTTCGGGTAGACCCGACCGGTCCCGAAGGGGGCGATCGTCGCCCACGAGCGCTCCGCGCGGTACCGGGCGGCCGGGTCGTCTCCGCTGGTCACGATGGTGTTCTCCACCAGGTAGGCCTCCGCGCGGTGCGCGAACGCCGTGGCGTCGGGCGGCGTGCGGTTGTAGGCGCCGCCCCACGGGGTGAGGTCCACCTCGTGGGCCTGCCCCGGTACCCGGTCGGCGAGGACGGTGCGTGCGAGCGCCGCCGCCGCGTCCGGGGGCAACGGGCGGCGGAAGAACCCGGACCGGCTGTACCGGACGCCCGGTGACTCCGCCCCGCCCCCGCCGAGCCCGGACAGGGACCGCTTCGCCTCCCGGAACGACCCGGGCGCGAGCGACGCGCCCGCCGGCTCCACGTCGGCGCGGCGGACGAACTCGTCCAGCAGGGGCGCGGGGTCGCTCTCGAGCATGGTCCCGACCAGCGTCACCTGGGCCGGCAGGTCGGGGTCGGCGGGCGCGACCACGCGCAGGGTGGCGGTGAGCTCGTCGGGCGCGCCGGGTGCCCATCGCGGCCAGGCCGCGACGACCGCCGCGGCGGCCCTGGCCGCCCACGTCAGCCGGAACACGGTGGTCGGCGGCGCCGGGACCGGGCGGAACAGCAGGCTGGTGACGACCCCACCGCCCGGTCCTCCACCGCGTAGCGCCCAGAAGAGATCGGGTTCGCGGTGCGCGTCGCAGTCGACGATCCTGCCGTCGCCGCGCACGACGCGCGCGCCGACGAGCCGGTCGCAGGTGAGCCCGTGCCGCCGGCCCAGCGCCCCGAACCCGCCGCCGAGGGTGAGCCCGGTGATCCCGACGGTGGGCCCGCAGCCCGCGGGCAGGGCGAGACCGTGTGCGTCGAGCGCGTCGTAGAGCGCGCCGAGCCGCGTGCCCGCGCCCACGACGACCACCCCGTGCCGGACGCCGACGGTGTCCATCGGGGAGACGTCGAGGACGATCCCGGTGGTCGACGAGCGGCCGGCGAAGCAGTGCCCGCCGCCGCGGACCGCCACCGGCACCCGCAGGAGGCGGGCGACGGCGAGGGTTTCGGCGACGTCCTCCGTCGTGGCACAGCGCACGACCGCCCGCGGGCGGACGTGGTGGAAGCGGGCGATCGCGGGCCGCCGGGCCGTGTCGTAGTCCGGCGACCCGGGTCGCACCACCTCGCCTGCGATCGCACCCTGCAGGGCGGCGAGCTCACGGTCGATCGCGGTCACGGGGGTGACGCTAGGACGCCTGCGCGGTGGCGTTCTTGAACGAAGCGGCCAGCATCGGCTGGTAGGACGCCGCGTGGTCGTGCCCGCACGCGCAGGCGTCGGTGGTCTCGGCGAGGAACGCGCGGGGCGTCGTGCCGGTGAGCCGCACGCACTCGCGGGTGAGGTGGGCCTGGTCGGTGTAGCCGGACAGGACGGCGAGCTCGGCCAGCCCGTCCGGCGAGCGGCCGGCGGCGATCGCCAGCTGGGCCCGGGCGAGGAATCCCTGGAAGCGCAGGGTGCGGTGCAGCGTCTTGGGCCCGAGGCCGACGGAGGCCTGGCAGCGCCGGCGCAGGTTGCGCTCGGAGACGGCGAGCAGGCGGGGGAGTGCGGCGATCGCGCTGGTCCGGCCGGGCATCAGCCGCCGGACGGCCTCCGTGACGAGCGGATCCGGGTGTGCGTCGGTGAGCCGGCGGGCGAGCACGCCGGCCTGCAAGGCGGCGAGCGCTTCCCCGGGAGACCCGCCGGCACCCACCCGGTCGCCGAGCGCGATGCCGGCGCGGCCCCAGATCGCGTCGGCGGGCACGGTGAGGTCCACCAGCTCGGACGGCGGTACCCCCAGCAGCGCCCCACCGGCCCCGGGCCGCAGCCGCATCCCGACCACGGTCGTGCCAGGGGCGAGCACCTCGACCTGCGCGCCCGTCAAGGGTCCGACCACGTGCGGCGGCGCCCCGATCGCGCAGACGACCTCCGTGCCGCCGTGCGGCAGGTTCCGGTGCGCGTAGGCGGGCGCGCCGGCCGCGATCTGCTGGACCCACACGGTCGAGACGACGTCGGCGAGCGCGGAGATCGGCGGCCGCTCGACGTAGCTCGGCCCCGTGGGGCCTGCGGGCGACATGAACGCATCGTGCTGCAGGGCGGGCGGGCGGCCAAGCCGCATCCGGATCAGTGGCACGATCACGGCGTGGATGACGCGGTTCGGGCGGTGATGGACAGGGTGGCCGACGCCGCGGCGCGGCACGACGCCACCCAGGAGGACAGGCTGAACCGGTGGCGTGTGCTGGAACCGGACGCGGGTCGCTTCCTCTGGTTCCTCACCCAGGCCGTCGGCGCGCGGAACATCGTGGAGATCGGCACCTCTCGCGGCGTCTCCACGCTCTGGCTGGCCGACGCCGCCCGCGCCACCGGCGGCCGGGTGGCCAGCTTCGACACCGACCCCGCGGCCCAGGCGGACGCTGCCGCGAGCCTCGCCGAAGCGGGTCTGGCCGGCTACGTCGACCTCCGGCTCGAGGACGGGGGCGCGGGGCTCGCCGGGCTCGGCGACGGCGAGGTCGACATGCTGTTCCTCGACGCGGAGCGCACCGAGTACCCGTCCTGGTGGCCGCATCCGGTCCGCGTACTGCGCGCGGGCGGCGTGCTCGTCGCAGACAACGCGCTGTCGCACCCGGGCG
Source organism: Pseudonocardia hierapolitana (assembly GCF_007994075.1). Lineage (NCBI taxonomy): Bacteria > Bacillati > Actinomycetota > Actinomycetes > Pseudonocardiales > Pseudonocardiaceae > Pseudonocardia > Pseudonocardia hierapolitana. Next base: position 7,333,894 of record NZ_VIWU01000001.1, read on the forward strand.
AGATCGCTCCCCTGGAGGCTCTGCTGCGCCGCGATCTGACCGCGGTGACGACGATCCCGGTCGGCAAGGGGGAGCTCGTCGCGCGTCGGCCGTAGGTTCGGCGGAATCGATGCCGTCAGAATCGATACAGGGCCTGGGCGTATCCGTCCCGTGACCAGCGACTAGGGTTGATGCCGGTTCCAGACACGCGAGAGCGGTACAGGAGGCGCACATGACCGTGCGGGTGGGCGTGAACGGGTTCGGTCGCATCGGCCGCAACTTCTGGCGAGCGGTGGACGCCCAGCGGGCGGCCGGCACCACCGACATCGAGATCGTCGCGGTGAACGACATCACCGACAACGCCACGCTGGCGGGGCTGCTCAAGTACGACTCGATCCTCGGCAGGCTGCCCTACGAGGTGAGCCACACCGACGACGAGATCATCGTCGACGGCAAGGGCTTCAAGGGCCTCGCCGTGCGCGACCCCGCCGAGCTGCCCTGGAAGGACCTCGGCGTCGACGTCGTGGTCGAGTCGACCGGCATCTTCACCAAGCGCGAGGGCGCCAGCAAGCACCTGGACGCCGGCGCGAAGAAGGTGGTCATCTCCGCCCCCGCGACGGAGCCCGACCTCACCGTCGTCATGGGCGTGAACGACGACGCCTACGACGGCTCGCAGACCATCATCTCCAACGCGTCCTGCACCACGAACTGCCTCGCGCCGCTCGCGAAGGTGATCGACGACGCGTTCGGGATCGAGAAGGGTCTGATGACCACGATCCACGCGTACACGCAGGACCAGAACCTGCAGGACGGCCCGCACAAGGACAAGCGCCGCGCCCGCGCCGCCGCCCTGAACGTGGTGCCCACCTCCACGGGTGCCGCGAAGGCGATCGGCCTCGTGCTGCCGCACCTCAACGGCAAGCTCGACGGCTACTCGCTGCGCGTCCCGGTGCCCACCGGCTCGATCACCGACCTCACCGTCGACCTGCGCAAGGAGGTCTCGGTCGACGAGGTCAACGCGGCGTACAAGGCGGCGGCGGAGAGCGGCCCGCTGAAGGGCTACCTGCGCTACAGCGACGACCCGATCGTCTCCTCCGACATCGTCACCGACCCGGCGTCCTGCATCTACGACGCGCCGCTCACCAAGGTGATCGGCAACCAGGTCAAGGTCTTCGGCTGGTACGACAACGAGTGGGGCTACTCGAACCGCCTCGTCGACATCACCGACCTGGTGGCTTCCAAGCTGTGAAGACGCTCGACGACCTCCTCGCCGAGGGCGTGTCCGGGCGGACCGTCCTGGTCCGCTCGGACCTCAACGTCCCGCTCGACGGCACGACGATCACCGACGACGGCCGGATCCGCGCCTCGGTGCCCACCGTGGCGAAGCTGCGGGAGGCCGGGGCGCGGGTGGTGGTCACCGCGCACCTGGGCCGCCCGAAGGGCGGTCCGGATCCGAAGTACTCCCTCGGCCCGGTCGCCGGGCGGCTCGGCGAGCTGCTCGGCGCCGAGGTCACCCTCGCCGATCACGGCGAGGAGGCGCAGGCCGCCGTCGGCGCCCTGGCCGACGGCGGGGTCGTGCTGCTGGAGAACATCCGGTTCGACCCGCGCGAGACGTCCAAGAACGACGACGAGCGCGCGGCGCTCGCCCACGAGCTCGCCGCGTTGACCGGTCCGGGCGGCGCGTTCGTCTCCGACGGGTTCGGGGTGGTGCACCGCAAGCAGGCCTCGGTCTACGACGTGGCGCAGGACCTGCCGGCGTACGCGGGCGGGCTGGTGCTGTCCGAGGTCGAGGTGCTGCGCAGGCTCACCGAGACCCCGGAGCGGCCCTACTCGGTCGTGCTGGGCGGCTCGAAGGTCTCCGACAAGCTCGCGGTGATCGAGGCGCTGCTGCCGAAGGTCGACGCGCTGCTCGTCGGCGGGGGCATGTGTTTCACGTTCCTCGCGGCCCAGGGCTACGGCGTCGGCGACTCGCTGCTGGAGCGCGAGCAGATCGACACCTGCCGCAAGCTCCTCGAGACCGGGAAGATCGTGCTGCCGTCCGACGTGGTGGTGGCCGACGACTTCTCCGCCGAGGCCAAGACGCAGACCGTCGCGGCCGACGCGATCCCCGACGGGTGGAAGGGCCTCGACATCGGGCCCGCCTCCGTGGCGGCCTTCGCGGAGGTGCTCGCCGGCGCGGCCACCGTGTTCTGGAACGGTCCGATGGGCGTGTTCGAGCTGGCCCCGTTCGCCGAGGGCACCCGAGGGGTGGCGCAGGCGATCGTCGACTCGGGCGCGTACAGCGTGGTGGGCGGCGGCGACTCGGCCGCCGCGGTGCGGGCGCTCGGCCTGCCCGAGGACGGGTTCTCGCACATCTCCACGGGCGGCGGCGCGTCCCTGGAGTACCTGGAGGGCAAGACCCTCCCCGGCATCGCCGTCCTGGAGAAGTAGATGCCCGTCCGAATGCCGCTCATCGCCGGCAACTGGAAGATGAACTGCAACCACCTCGAGGCGCTCGCGCTGGTGCAGAAGATCGCCTTCGCATTGCCGGAGAAGTACTTCGACAAGGTCGAGGTGGCGGTGCTGCCGCCGTTCACCGACATCCGATCGGTGCAGACCCTCATCGACGGCGACAGGCTCAGGCTGGTGCACGGCGCCCAGGACCTGTCGCCGCACGAGTCAGGTGCCTACACCGGCGAGGTCTCGGGAGCGATGCTCGCGAAACTCGGCTGCCGATATGTGGTGGTCGGGCACTCCGAGCGCCGCGAGCACCACGGCGAGGACGACGCGCTGGTCAACCGGAAGGTGCACGCGGCGGTCAAGCACGGGATCGTGCCGATCCTGTGCGTCGGGGAGAACCTCGAGGTGCGGGAGGCCGGCGAGCACGTCGCCCACACCACCCGCCAGGTCACCGCGGCGCTGGAGAAGGTTCAGAGCCAGCACGCGCAGACCCTCGTGATCGCCTACGAGCCGGTGTGGGCGATCGGCACCGGCCGCGTGGCGAGCGCGGCCGACGCGCAGGAGGTGTGCGCGGCGATCCGCGAGGCGGTGGCGGCGAAGTACGGCGAGGCCATCGCCGGCAGCGTCCGCGTCCTCTACGGGGGCTCGGTCAAGGCGAAGAACGTCGGCGAGATCGTGGCCGAGTCCGACGTCGACGGGGCGCTCGTCGGCGGCGCCAGCCTGGACGCCGACGAATTCGCGCAGCTCTGCGCGATCGCGGCGGGCGGTCCTCTTCCGTAACCGTGTCGTGGGTGGATACGAGTGCCTCAGCACGCGTATCCACCCACGACCCCCGGCGGGGGCCGAGCGCCATCACGGTACCCTCGGTGTTCCCCGGCACAGCTGTCGGAGCGCGCGAGCAATTCGGGAATGAGGATCGGATGGAACTGGCCCTGCAGATCGTGCTGATCATCTCCAGCGTGCTGCTCGTGCTGCTGATCCTGCTCCACCGTGGTCGTGGTGGTGGGCTCTCCAGCCTGTTCGGCGGTGGGGTGCAGTCCAGCCTGTCCGGGTCGAGCGTGGTCGAGAAGAACCTCGACCGGCTCACGCTGTTCGTCGGTTCGATCTGGGTGATCGCGATCATCGGCACCGGGCTGCTGGTCCGGGTCGGGGTCTGAGGGAGGCAAAGGGATGTCCGGCGGCAACGCGATCCGCGGCACCCGTGTGGGGGCCGGTCCGATGGGTGAGTCCGAGCGGGGCGAGACGGCGCCGCGCTCGCGCATCCCCTACTTCTGCGCGAACGGCCACGTCACCACCCCGTCGTTCGCCAACGAGGCGGACATCCCCGAGTCGTGGGACTGCCCGCGCTGCGGCCTGCCCGCCGGCCGGGACGGGGAGAACCCGCCCGCGCCGCCGCGTACGGAGCCGTACAAGACGCACCTCGCGTACGTGAAGGAGCGCCGTAGCGACGCCGACGGCGCGGCCATCCTCGAGGAGGCGCTCAACCGCCTCCGCGCCTCGCGCGAGCTGCCCTAGGAGCGCCCTGAACAACTCCGACCTACTGCGCGGCGTCCAGGCGGCGCCCTCGCCGCGTTGGACGATCGCACCGATACAACAGCGGTATCGGCCCGATCGTCCGCCTTGCGATGGCACCACCTGGACGCCGCTCGCTACGGCCGGAGTTGTTCAGGACCCTCCTAGCCGCTCAGCGCGGCCACCTGCTGGTCGAACGCCACGACGAGCTGGGCTGCGGTGGTGCCGGTCGGTACGGCGGAGGCGGAGAGGGTCACGAGCCTGCCGTCGTGCACCACGGCGGCGAACACGTTGCCGCCCTGGTAGCGGCACACGAAGCCGGCGGTGCCGACCGGCGCTCGGGAGCCGTCCTCGCAGAGCTCGGCCACCGTGCCGAGCGCCGTCGGCGGGTCCTGGGTGACGTCCACCGTCACGAATGCCGGGCCCTCGACCGGGCGCTGGGCGCCGGGCGGGTCGTAGACGCAGCGGGTGTCGCTCGCCGTGTTCGCGTCCGGTGTCCAGGACAGGCCCGTGGCCGCCCCGAGCGCGGCGGTGTCGAGCAGGCACGCCGCAGGCGGCGGCGGAGGAGGAGGTGGCGGCGCGGACGGGGTGGGCGTCTCGGCGGCCGAGCAACCACCGAGGGCCGCCACCAGGACCACCGCACCCACGAACCGCCGCACGCGTCCACTCTCCCACGTGGCCTGCGGGCACCGTGGAGCCATACTGCTGGGGCCCGATCCACAGTGCCTGGAGGTCGTGATGACCCGGTGGACGTTGCCGCCCGAAAAAATCCCGAGCGCGTGGTTCAACGTCGCGCCGCACCTGCCGAAGCCGGTTGATCCGCCGCTGCACCCGGGTACGCGCCAGCCCGTCGGGCCGGACGACCTGGCCCCGCTCTTCCCGATGGCGCTGATCGAGCAGGAGGTCTCCACCGAGCCGTGGATCGACGTGCCCGGTGAGGTGCTCGACATCCTGCGGCTCTGGCGGCCCACCCCGCTCGTGCGGGCGGTGCGGCTGGAGCGCGCCCTCGGCACGCCGGCGCGCATCTACTTCAAGGACGAGTCCGTGTCCCCCGCCGGCAGCCACAAGCCCAACACGGCGGTGGCGCAGGCCTTCTTCAACGCCCAGGAGGGCATCACGCGGCTCTCCACCGAGACCGGCGCAGGGCAGTGGGGCACCGCCCTCGCGTTCGCCTGCGCGCAGTTCGGCCTCGACCTGCAGGTGTACATGGTGCGGGCCTCGTACGAGCAGAAGCCGTACCGCCGGGTCGCGATGGAGACCTGGGGCGGCTCGGTGGTCCCCTCACCGGTGGACGACCCGGACCACCCCGGGTCGCTGGGCACGGCGATCTCGGACGCCGTCCGGGACTGCGTCTCGCGCGAGGACACGCACTACGCCCTCGGCTCCGTCCTCAACCACGTGCTGCTGCACCAGACCGTCATCGGGCTGGAGGCCAGGGAGCAGCTGGAGCTCGCGGGGGAGCGGACGCCGGACGTGGTGATCGCGCCGTGCGGCGGCGGTTCGAACCTCGGGGGCATCGCCTTTCCGTTCGTACCCCACGCGGCGGTGCGGCTCGTGGCTGTCGAGCCGACGTCGTGCCCGACGCTGACCCAGGGACGGTTCGACTACGACTTCGGCGACACCGCGGGCCTCACCCCGCTGCTGCGCATGTACACGCTGGGGCACGACTTCATACCGCCGTCGATCCATGCCGGTGGGCTGCGCTACCACGGTGACTCGCCGCTGGTCTCCGCGCTCGTGCGCGACGGCCGGATGGAGGCCGTCGCGTACCCGCAGGGGAAGGTGTTCGAGGCGGCCGTGCAGTTCGCCCGGGCCGAGGGCAAGATCGCGGCCCCGGAGGCCGCCCACGCGATCCGGGCCGTGATCGACGAGGCCCTCGCGGCGAAGGAGGCGGGCGAGGAGCGGGTGATCCTGTTCAACTACTGCGGCCACGGCTTCCTGGACCTGGCGGCGTACGACGACCACCTTCACGGCCGCCTTCCCGACGAGCAGGGGTGAGCCCTGCATGGGGGTGCTCGGCTGCTCTTCGGTACGACGAACGGGTCAGCAGCCGCAGGGAGCGGTGAGCGGGTCCGGCGTGGAGCAGACGATGTCTCCGTCCACCTCCACCGGGAAGCCCTCGCGCGTCCAGTACTCGATACCACCCAGCATCTCCCGCACGACGTAGCCGAGGCGCGTGAGGGCGAGCGCAGCGCGGGTGGCGCCGTTGCACCCCGGGCCCCAGCAGTACGTGACGACCGGCAGGCCGGGGTCGAGGAGGGCGGCCGCGCGCTCGGGGATCTCGGGGGTGGGCAGGTGGACGGAGCCGGGGATCCGGCCCTGCACCCACGCGGCGGAGCCGCGCGAGTCGACGAGGACGAACCCGGGATCTCCGCTCGCGAACGCGGCGTGGACGTCGGCGACGTCGGTCTGGAAGGCCAGGCGGGAGGCGAAGAAGGCGATGGCGTCGGGGCTCACCGAAAGGGTCATGTGCGCGACGCTAGGAGCGCGTCGTCACTGCTGGAAGGTGGAATGCCCGGTAGTTTCGGCATGTGGCCGTGGATTCCCTGGACGATCTGGACTGGCGCCTGTTGGAAGCACTGCAGCGCGACGGGCGGGCCAGCTACGCCGACCTGGGGCGGCTGGTCGGCCTCTCGCCCAGCGCCGTCACCGAGCGGGTACGCCGGCTCGAGGAGAGCGGCGTGATCACCGGCTACCGCTGCGAGGTCGACGCGGAGAAGCTGGGCCTGCCGATCATGGCGCTGGTCCGCCTGCGCTACCCGCACGGGAACTACAAGCCGTTCCGGGACCTGCTCGCCACGACGCCCGAGGTCACCGAGGCCCACCACGTCACCGGCGAGGACTGCTTCGTGCTCAGCGTGCGGGCCCGCTCCATGCGCCACCTGGAGCAGGTGACGGGCCGCATCGCCGGCCTGGGCCAGGTGACGACGAGCGTGGTCTACAGCACCCCGCTCCCGAGGCGGTCGGCGGTGACGAGCGCGGTCGGCGCGAGCGCGGCGGCCGCGAACGTGAGCCGCCGCCGCACCTGAGCGGCCCCATTTCCGCTAGAGGGCGGGGAGGGCGTTCAGGAACGTGCCCGGGCCCAGCGTCGTCGCGCCCGCGTCGCGCACCTGCTCGCGGAGCGCGCGGTCGGCCGTCACCACCAGGACCTGGGCTTCCGCGACCAGGTCGGCGGCGAGAGCCGCGATCGCCGTGTCGCCGTCCGCCTCGGCGCGCACGACGGCGAGGCGGGGGTGCGTGGGCAGGTCCTCGACGCCGGCGGCGGCACCTTCCAGAACCAGGTGCAGCTGCAGATCGGCCCCGGGGTGTCCGAGGCCGTCGGCGAGCCGGGCCGGGTCGACGGTGAGCGCCGCGGCGAGCCGGCCGGCCAGCCGCCGGGCCGCGCCCGGCCGGTCCCGCCACCAGCCATCGGGCCGCGAGCCGACGACGTTGGCGCCGTCGACGATCACGTGGAGCACCAGCGACTAGCCGATGGGTGGCACGAGGTCGCGCGGGAGCTTGGCCGCCGCGGTGCGGTCGAGCAGCCAGCGGGTGCGCCGCCTGCCCTGCGCCCCGGCCACCGGGATCGCGACCTCGCCGGCCCCGCCGAGGGCCATCGCGACGGCCGCGGCCTTCGACTCGCCGGTCGTCATGATCCAGACCTCGGCGGCGCGGCGGATCGCCGGCAGCGTGAGGGACACCCGCGTGGGCGGCGGCTTCGGGCAGCCGTGCACGGCCACGACCGTGCGCTCGGTCTCGTAGACGGCGGGGGAGTGCGGGAACACCGAGGCGGTGTGGCCCTCGCCGCCCATGCCGAGCATGAGCACGTCGAACGACGGCACCGGCCCGTGGTCCTCCGGTCGCGCGGCCTGCCGGAGGACCTCCGCGTACGCCTCGGCCGCGGCCTCGGCGCCCCCAGGGCCGGTGCCGGTGTCGGCGCCCATCGGGAACACCTTCGCCGGGTCCACGGGGACGTGGTCGAGCAGCGCCTCCCGGGCCTGCTTCTCGTTGCGCTCCGGGTCGTCGGGCGGCACGAACCGCTCGTCGCCCCAGTAGAACTCGACTTTGCCCCAGTCGACGGCGTCGCGGGCGACGGAGGCGCGCAGCTGCTCCAGCACCCCGATGCCGGTGCCGCCCCCGGTGAGCACGATCTTCGGCGTGGTGCCGGACGCCTGCAGGTCGACGAGCTTGGTGACCAGCCGGGCCGCCACCGCTGCGGCGAGCACGTCCGGATTCGCGTGGACCGCGATGTCGGGGGCCGGCATCACGCGCCCGCCAGCGTCGGCACCTTCACCGGCGTGCGACCGCGCGCGACGCGGCCGACGCCGGCGAGCGCGTCGCCGTAGATCTCGTCGGCGTCGAGCCTGCGCAGCTCCTCGGCGAGGCAGTCGCGCACCTCCCTGCGGGCGAGCGCGACCAGCCGGTCCGGCTGCCCCGGCTGGCGCAGGGTGCCCACCTTCCCGTCCGGTCGGATGAGCTCGACGGGCCCGGAGCGGCGCTCCAGCCGCACCGACACCACCCCGGGACCGGACGCCGCCGGCGAACGCTTGACCTTGGAGTCCAGCCGCACCGCGAGCCAGCCCGCGAGCAGCTCCGTGGACGGGGAGACGGCTTCGCCTGCCACGACCACGTTGGTGACCGGCTCGAACGGCGGGGCGTCGAGCGCGGTGGCGAGCAGTGCGCGCCACGGCGTGAGGCGGGTCCAGGTGAGGTCGGTGTCGCCGTCGACGTAGTTGGCCCGGCGCTGCTCGAACGCCTTCATCGGGTTCCTCGCCGACAGCGCGTCGGTGATGCGGCGCGTCGCCAGCTTGCCCACCGGGTCCTCCGAGGGGATGGCCGGAGCCTCCTCCGGCCACCACGCCACGACGGGCGCGTCCGGCAGCAGCAGCGGCATCACCATGCCGGCGCCCGCCTCGTCCGCGGCGAGCGGGCCGTAGCCGCGCAGCACGACGACCTCGCTGGCACCGGCGTCGCCGCCGACGCGGATCTGGGCGTCCAGCCGCGGCGCCGCCTTCCGCTGCCCGCGTGCCAGCACGATGATCCGGCACGGGTGCTCGTGGCTGGCGGAGTTGGCGGCGGCGATCGAGTCCTCGATCCCGGCACCGTCCTCGGTGACGATCACCAGCGTGAGCACGCGGCCCATCGTCAGCGCGCCGCCGCTGGCCCGCATCTCGACCAGCTTGCGGTTGACGGCCGACGTGTTGCTCGAGGGAAGATCGACGATCATGGCCGTGTTCTCCTCACTGCATCCTCCTCACGGCCGGCGCCACTTGCGGCCGGTTCGGTCGAGCATCGCGTTGGCCGGGTCCGGCCCCCAGCTCCCCGCCGGGTAGGGGGCGGGACCCTTCTCCTGCTGCGCCCAGTGCTCGATCACCGGGTCGAGGATCTGCCAGGAGCGCTCGACCTCGGCGTTCACCGGGAACAGTGACGGCTCGCCGAGCAGCACGTCGAGGATGAGCCGCTCGTACGCCTCGGGGGAGGCCTCGGTGAACGCAGAGCCGTAGCCGAAGTCCATGGACACGTCCCGGACCTCCATCTGGCTGCCCGGCACCTTCGAGCCGAACCGCAGGGTCACGCCCTCGTCCGGCTGCACGCGGATGACGAGCGCGTTCTGACCGAGCTCCTCGGTCATCGTGGCGTCGAACGGCAGGTGCGGGGCCCGCTTGAAGATCACCGCGATCTCGGTGACGCGCCGGCCCAGGCGCTTGCCGGTGCGCAGGTAGAACGGCACCCCCGCCCAGCGCCGGGTGTCGACCTCGCAGGTGATGGCCGCGAACGTCTCGGTGCGCGAGTTGGGGTCGAACCCCTCCTCCTCGGTGAGGCCGCGGACGAGCTCGCCGCCCTGCCAGCCGCCGGTGTACTGCCCGCGCGCGGTGGTCTCGCCGAGCGGCCCGACGAGCTTCGTCGCATTGAGGATCTTGATCTTCTCGATGCGCAGCTCGTCGGAGGAGAACGAGACCGGCTCCTCCATCGCGGTGAACGCGAGCAGTTGCAGCAGGTGGTTCTGGATGACGTCGCGGGCGGCGCCGATGCCGTCGTAGTAGCCGGCGCGCCCGCCCAGGCCGATGTCCTCGGCCATCGTGATCTGCACGCTGTCGACGTAGTTGCTGTTCCAGATCGGCTCGAACAGCTGGTTGGCGAACCGCAGCGCCAGGATGTTCTGCACCGTCTCCTTGCCGAGGTAGTGATCGATCCGGAAGACCGAGTCCTCGGGGAAGACGTCGTTGACGATCTCGTTGAGCTCGATGGCCGAGCGCAGGTCGTGCCCGAACGGCTTCTCGATGACCACCCGGCGCCAGCCATCGCCGTCCTGCCTCGCCAGGCCGGACCGGGCGAGCTGCTTGAGCACCACCGGGAACGCGCCGGGCGGGATGGACAGGTAGAACGCGTGGTTGCCTGCCGTGCCGCGCTCCCGGTCGAGCGCCTGGACGGTCTGCTCGAGCCGGTCGAACGCGTCGTCGTCGTCGAAGGTGCCGGACACGAACCGGAAGCCCTCGGCGAGCCGGTCCCACACGTGCTGGCGGAACGGGGTGCGGGCGTGTTCCTTCACCGCGTTGTAGACGACCTGACCGAAGTCCTGGTCGGCCCAGTCGCGGCGGGCGAAACCGGTGAGGGCGAAGCCCGGCGGGAGCAGGCCGCGGTTCGCGAGGTCGTAGATGGCGGGCATGAGCTTCTTGCGCGACAGGTCGCCGGTGACCCCGAAGATGACCAGGCTGCACGGTCCCGCGATCCGCGGGAGGCGCTTGTCCCGCGGATCGCGCAGCGGGTTGGTCCACCCCGCGGCCGCGGACGTGGCGGTGCTCATCTCACTCCTCGGTGGACTGTGGTCGAGAACTCGGGTTGCGGGGATCATCCCAGGTCTCCTACAGCTGCTGCACGGCGCGCGCCAGGGTGACCAGGCCGGCCACCCGGTCGGTGAAGTGCAGCCGCAGTACGGGGCGGCCGCGGGCGGTGAGCGCGGCGGCGTCGGCCTCCGCGAGCCCCTGCTGAACGGCGTCGAGTGCGGCGGCGGCCTCCGGGCGCAGGCCTGGGTCGTCGGGGTCGGCGGTGATCTGGCAGACGCGGGTGTCGGGCGGGCCGCCCTTGGCGTGCTGGCCGCTGCCGGCCAGGCAGCGCGGCGCCCACCCGAACGTCGTGGGGAGGCCGGTGCGGCGGGTCAGCTCGGCGCGCAGGACGGCGGCGGAGGCGTCCTCGATGCGGTCGAGGTAGGCGTGCACCGCGAGGTGGCGGGCCCCGTCGCCCGCCAGGGCGCGCAGCGCGTCGGCGACGGTGGTGGTGCCCGCAGGCAGCCAGTCACCGGCGTGGACGTCGACGCCCGCTTCGCTGAACACCGGTCCGCCGTCGGCGCCGGCAGCGGGTTCGGCGAGCGCGTCGGGCCGGTCGGTGGGGTCGACGCCGAGCACGTGCGCCGCCGCCGCGACGGCGTGTTGCCAGGTGGCCATCTGCTCGGCCACCGATCCGCGGGTGGCGAACGCCGCTCCGGGCACGTCCCCCAACCCGACGGCGGGCAGCGTGCCCCATTCCGGGGCATCCGGGCCCTCCACCACCACCGGCAGCGGGCCCTGGCAGTCCTTGCCGAGACCGCCGGCCACGAGCTGCGCCGCCCACTCGGCGAGTGCGGGCGCGTCCGGCGCGGCGAGCGCGACCGCGGTGGCGGAGGCGAGCAACGCACCGAGGCCCAGCGCGTCGCCGCCGGCGGTGTCGAGTTCGGCCCGGATCTCGCCCGCCTCGGCGAGCACCGCTCCGGCGTCGACGCCGGCGAGTCCGGCGGGCACGAGCGCGAACGCGGTGAACGCGGCCCAGGGGCCGTCGACGTCGTCGGGTCCGAGCACCACGACTGTGCCGTCGGTGATGGTGCCGTCGGGGCTCGCGGCCGCCGGCAGCAGCGGCCCGTCCGGCGGCGTCACGACGACGGTGTGCGCGCCGGGGTCCAGGCCTTCGGCCCGGAAGGCGGCGTGCACCGTGTCCCGCAGCAGCCGCACCGGTTCCGGGTCCTCCCCGGGCGGTACCGACAGGACGAGCACCGTGGCGGCGAGCTCCCCGGCGAGGGCGTCCGCGACCTGCGGGGGATCGGTGGTGTCCAGGACGACGAGCCGCGGATCCGACCCGGTCAGCGCCTCGGCGGCGACTCCGGCGCCGCCTGTGGCGGCGAGCAGCACGCGGACCTGGCCTGCCACCCGGCGTTGCTCGGCCAGCGCCGCGATCTCGCCGACCAGCGGCCGCGCAGCGCGGACCGCGCCCGTCCACCCGGGCCGGGTGACCCGCGGCCACAGGGCCGTGTCGCCGTCCGCGATGCGGGCGGCGACTCCGTCCTCGACGAGGCGCGCGAGCATCTCCGCCTCGGATGGCACCGGTCGCGCGGTCACCGCGGGCGCTCCCTCCGGATCGCTGCTGCTAGCGGGCCTGCTGCAGCTGCCCGGTGACGGTGTCGCCGAGCTCGGTCCAGGACTTCTCGAACTTGTCGACGCCCTCGTCCTCCAGCACCCGGAACACGTCGGGCAGGTCGACGCCGACCCGCTCCAGCGCGTCGAACACCTGCTGCGCCTCGGCGGCGGTGCCGGTGACACGGTCGCCGTGCACCTCGCCGTGGTCGGCGAAGGCCAGCAGCGACTTCTCCGGCATGGTGTTGACGGTGTCGGCGACGACGAGCTCGGTGATGTAGAGGGTGTCGGGGTAGTCCGGGTTCTTCACGCCGGTGGACGCCCACAGCGGACGCTGGGGCCGGGCGCCCTTCGCCTCGAGGGCCTTCCACCGCTCGGAGGTGAAGACCTCCTGGAAGGCGGCGTAGGCCAGCCGGGAGTTGGCGACGGCGGCCTTGCCGCGCAGGGAGAGGGCCTCGTCGGAGCCGATCGCCTCCAGCCGCTTGTCGATCTCGGTGTCGACGCGGGAGACGAAGAAGCTCGCCACGGAGGCGATGCCCGCGAGCGGGTGCCCGTTGGCCGCGGCCTGATCGAGGCCGTCGAGGTAGGCGTCCATCACGGCGCGGTAGCGCTCGACGGAGAAGATGAGCGTGACGTTCACGCTGACGCCCTCGGCGATCGCGCGCGTGATCGCGGGCAGGCCCTGCTCGGTGGCCGGGATCTTGACGAGCAGGTTGGGCCGGTCGACGGCCTTCCACAGGTCGAGGGCCTGGGCCACGGTGGCCTCGGTGTCGCGGGCGAGGCCGGGGTCGACCTCCAGCGAGACGCGCCCGTCGACGCCGTTCGTGGTCTCCCACGTGCCGCTGAAGACGTCGCAGGCCTGCTGGACGTCGGACACGGTGATCTCGCGGACCGCATCCTCGACCGACGCCCCGCGCCCGGCGAGCTCGCGGATCTGCGCGTCGTAGGCCTCGCCCTTGGACAGCGCGGAGGCGAAGATCGTGGGGTTGGTGGTGACCCCGACGACGTGCTTGTCGGTGATCAGCTCCTGGAGGCTGCCGCTGCTCAGGCGCTCACGGGACAGGTCGTCCAGCCAGATGGACACCCCGGCCCCGGCCAGCTGCCCGAGTCGATCGTTGCTCATGGTCTGTTCACTCCTCCGAAACAGCTCAGGATGTCTTGGCCAGGCTGCGCTTCGCGGCGGCGACCACGTTCTCCGTGGTGAAGCCGTACTCGCGGAACAGCGTCTGGTAGTCGGCGCTGGCGCCGAAGTGCTCGATCGAGACGTTCTCACCGGCGTCGCCGGTGAAGCGGTACCACGGCTGGGCGATGCCGGCCTCGACGCTCACCCGCGCCCGGACGGCCGCCGGCAGCACCGACTCGCGGTAGGCCTCGTCCTGCTGCTCGAACCACTCGACGCACGGCATGGACACCACCCTCGTGGCAACGCCGTCGGCCTCGAGCACCTTCCGGGCCTCGGCCGCGATCTGCAGCTCCGAGCCGGTGGCGATGACGATCACCTGCGGGGCGCCGGAGGAGGCGTCCGCCAGCACGTAGCCGCCGCGGGCGACGCCCTCGGCCGAGGTGCCCTCCAGCACCGGGAGGTTCTGCCGGGTGAGCGCGAGCCCCTTCGGGCCCTCGGGCCGCTCCAGCGCGGCGCGCCACGCGTGGGCGGTCTCGTTGGCGTCACCGGGCCGGATGACGTCGAGGCCGGGGATCGCGCGGAGCGCGGCGAGGTGCTCGACGGGCTGGTGGGTGGGACCGTCCTCGCCGAGGCCGATCGAGTCGTGCGTCCAGACGTAGACCACGCTCGACCGCATCAGCGCGGCGAGGCGCACCGCGGGGCGCATGTAGTCGCTGAACACGAGGAACGTGCCGCCGTAGGGGCGGGTGGGGCCGTGCAGCGCGATGCCGTTGAGGATCGCGCCCATCGCGTGCTCGCGGACCCCGAAGTGCAGGGTGCGGCCGTACGGGTTGGCGTTCCACATCTTCGTGGCGGTGGAGGTGGGCCCGAACGAGTCGGCGCCCTCCATCGTGGTGTTGTTGCTCTCCGCGAGGTCGGCGGAGCCGCCCCACAGCTCGGGCAGCACGTCCTTGAGCGCGGTGAGCACCTCGCCCGAGGCCTTGCGGGTGGCGATGCCCTTGGCGTCGGGCTCCCAGCTCGGCAGCGCCTTCTCCCAGCCGACGGGCAGGTCCCGGCCGAGCACGCGCTCGAAGAGCTCCTTGCGCTCCGGCTCGCGGGCCACCCACGCGTCGTAGGTCTGCGTCCAGGCCTCGTGCGCCTCGCGGCCGCGGTCGACCACCCTGCGGGCGTGGGCGAGGACGTCGTCGTCGACCTGGAACGTCTGTTCCGGGTCGAAGCCGAGGATCTTCTTGACCTCGGCGACCTCGTCGGCGCCCAGCGCCGAGCCGTGGGCCTTGCCGGTGTTCATCTTGTTCGGCGCGGGGAAGCCGATCACCGTGCGCAGCACGATGAAGGAGGGGCGCGTGGTCTCCGCGCGCGCGTTCTCGAGCGCGGACAGCAGGCCGGTGACGTTCTCCCCGCCCTCGACGACCTGGACGTGCCAGCCGTAGGCCTCGTAGCGCTTGGCGGTGTCCTCCGACAGCGCGATCGTGGTGTCGTCCTCGATGGAGATCTTGTTGTCGTCGTAGATCACCGTGAGGTTGCCGAGCTGCTGGTGCCCGGCCAGCGATGACGCCTCGGAGGAGATGCCCTCCTCGATGTCCCCGTCGGAGGCGATCACGTAGATGTGGTGGTCGAACGGGCTCTCGCCGGGGGCGGCGTCCGGGTCGAACAGGCCGCGCTCGCGGCGGGCCGCCATCGCCATGCCGACCGCGTTGGCCAGGCCCTGGCCGAGCGGGCCGGTGGTGGTCTCGACCCCTGGCGTGTGGCGGTGCTCGGGGTGACCAGGGGTGCGCGACCCCCACGTGCGCAGCGCCTTCAGGTCGTCGAGCTCCAGGCCGTAGCCGGAGAGGAACAGCTGGATGTAGAGCGTGAGGCTGGAATGCCCGGCGGACAGCACGAACCGGTCGCGGCCGACCCAGTCGGCGTCGGAGGGGTCGTGCCGCATGACGCGCTGGAAGAGCGTGTAGGCCAGCGGCGCGAGGCTCATGGCGGTGCCGGGGTGGCCGTTGCCCACCTTCTGCACGGCGTCGGCGGCCAGCACCCGGACCGTGTCGACGGCCCGGCGGTCCAGGTCGGTCCAGTCGTCGGGGACGCTCGCGCGGGTGAGAGTCTCGATGTCGGTATCGGCCACAGCTCTTCCCTCGGTTCGGATGGGATGTGCACGCGGTACGCCTCGACGCGACCGCTCAGCGCTGACTCGCTCAGCGACCAGCCTAGTCGCGTCCGGGTGCGGTGTGTGATCACGCGCCGCCCGCCTCGGCAGGGGTCTACCCGGCGGAGGGGGTCGGCATGCCCCGGGCTACCATCGACAAGCCGTAGAAATAGACCGCGAACTCGCGCCCGCGAGTTCCCCACCACGCGGATCGAGGTTGTGCCGGTGACTCTGCCCGTGTCCCGCTCGGGCCACCCGACGCAGGGCGTCCCCGGCGCCGCGCGGTCCGGCTGGGAGCGGTTGCGGGACACCGTGCGCGCCTACCTCGGGCTCACGAAGACCCGGATCATCGAGCAGCTGCTCGTCGTCACCGTGCCGGCCATGTTCCTCGCCGAGCGCGGGGTGCCGTCGGTGTGGCTGATCGTCGCCACGCTGCTCGGCGGCGCGATGGCCGCGGCGAGCGCACACGCCCTCAACTGCGTGGTCGACGCCGACATCGACGCCGTGATGAAGCGCACCAGCCGTAGGCCACTCGCGAAGGGGCAGGTGCCCACGCGGCACGCACTGGTGTTCGGCCTCGTGCTCGGCGTGCTCTCCGCGGTGTGGCTCGGGCTCACCACCAACTGGCTGGCCGCAGGCCTCTCGGTGGCCGCCATCGCGTTCTACGTGCTCGTCTACACGCTCCTGCTGAAGCGGCGCACCTCGCAGAACATCGTGTGGGGCGGAGCGGCCGGCTGCATGCCGGTGGTGATCGGCTGGGCCGCGGTCACCGGATCGGTCGAATGGCCGGCGCTGGTGATGTTCGGTGTGATCTTCTTCTGGACGCCGCCGCACTTCTGGGCGCTCGCCATGCGCTACCGCGATGACTACGCCGCGGCGAAGGTCCCGATGCTGCCCGTGGTGGTGCCGCCGGAGCAGGTGTCGCGGCGCATCGTCATGTACTCGTGGGTGATGGCCGCTTGGTCGCTCCTGCTGCTCCCGGCCACCTCCTGGATCTACGCCGCCGTCGCCGCGCTGGGCGGCACCTGGTTCGTCCTGCAGGCCCACCGCCTGCACCGGGGCGTGCTGGCCGGGGTGGAGGCGCGCCCGATGCGCCTGTTCCACCTCTCGAACATCTACCTCTGCTGCCTCTTCGCGGCGATCGCCGTGGATGCCGCGATCGGCCTGCCGGTCCTCTCCTTCTGATCCGGCGCGTCGGCTCCGCTGCCGTGGGGGCATGATCCGAGGCTTCGGTTGCCCACGGCAGTCGGGCCTTCGGTGGCGCCGCGCATCGTGCGGCGCCACCGAAGGCCGGTGTGGCGGACATGATCAACGCTTCGGAGCGGAAACGGCCGAATCCCGCCGCGAATGCACCGAAACACCGATCAAGGCCCGGTGACAGGCTGATGATCGGGCGCCAACACGCCCGATCCGGCAACACCCTCACGCACGACCATGTGCACCCGAAACCGCAGGTCATGCGCGACCGCAGCTCAGGCTGCCTTCGGGATCATCCCGTGCGGGTCGATCACGTACTTGCGGGCGGCGCCCTTGTCGAACTCCTGGTACCCGCGCGGGGCGTCGTCGAGCGGGATGACGGTGGCGTTGACCGCCTTCGCGATCTGGGCCTTGCCGTGCAGGATGCTCATCATCAGCCCGCGGTTGTACCTGAGAACCGGGCACTGGCCGGTGGTGAACGCGTGGCTCTTCGCCCAGCCGAGCCCGAGACGGACCTTGAGCGTGCCCTCCTTGGCGTCGGGGTCGGGGGCGCCCGGGTCGCCCGTGACGTAGAGGCCCGGGATGCCGAGCCGGCCACCGGCCCGCGTGATCGACATGACCGAGTTCAGCACGGCGGCCGGTTGTTCGCCGGCATCCGCGCCGTGCCCGGACGCCTCGAACCCCACGGCGTCGACCGCGCAGTCGACCTCGTTCGTGCCGAGGATCTCCGCGATCTGGTCCTCCAGCGTGGCGTCGAGGGAGATGTCCACGGTCTCGCAGCCGAACGAGCGTGCCTGCTCCAGGCGCTGTTTGTTGAGGTCCCCGACGATGACGACGGCGGCGCCGAGCAACTGCGCCGAGTGGGCGGCGGCCAGCCCGACCGGCCCCGCCCCCGCGACGTAGACCGTCGAGCCGGTGGTCACGCCGGCCGTGTGGGCGCCGTGGTAGCCGGTGGGGAAGATGTCCGACAGCATCGTCAGGTCGAGGATCTTCTCCAGCGCCTGGTTCCGGTCGGGGAACTTCAGGCAGTTGAAGTCGGCGAACGGGACCATGACGTACTCGGCCTGCCCGCCTGCCCAGCCGCCCATGTCGACGTAGCCGTACGCCGATCCGGCGCGGGCCGGGTTGACGTTGAGGCAGACGCCGGTCTGCCCCTCGTGGCAGTTGCGGCAGCGCCCGCACGCGATGTTGAACGGCACGGAGACGATGTCGCCGACGTCGAGGAACTGGACGTCCTCGCCCTTCTCGACGATCTCCCCGGTGATCTCGTGGCCGAGCGTCTGCCCGGGCGGCGCGGTGGTGCGGCCGCGCACCATGTGCTGATCGGATCCGCAGATGTTCGTGGCGACGTTGCGCAGGATGACCCCGTGCACGGCCTTCTGGGTCAGGCCCTTGCTCTTCGACACGTCGGCGGGCACCTCGAGCTTCGGTGGGTCGTGGTCCTCGACGACGACCCGGCCGGGCTCCTTGTAGACGACGATCTTGTTTCCACCCATTTGTGATCCACCTCACTCCGGTTCCGACCCCGGGTCTACTCCGGGTCGGGCGAGGCCACAAGGGGGCCATCAGGCCCCTCGCGGGTGTGTGGCGTTCACCCCGGGCCGTCGACGTCGCCGGGCGATCGCCGACAACCGCGGGGTCTCGGTGGTGGACTTCAGCTCGATCCGGCTGTTGCGTGGGCGGGCGCGGGCCGGCACGTCACGGGATCAGCAGCAGCTTGCCCGTCGTCCGCCGGGCCTGCAGGTCCTCGTGGGCGGTGCGGGCCTCGGCGAGCGGGTAGCGGTGGCCGATCCGCACGTCGAGGGTGCCGTCGGCCACGGCCGAGTAGACGGCCGCTGCGCGGGCGGTGAGCTCGTCGCGGGTGGCGTTGTAGTCGAACAGCTTGGGGCGGGTGAGGAACACCGAGCCCGCGGCGTTGAGCCGCTGCGGGTCGACCGGCGGCACGGGCCCGCTGCTGGCTCCGAACAGCACCAGCATGCCCCGGCGGCGCAGGGAGGCGAGGCTCGCGTCGAACGTCGTGGCGCCCACGCTGTCGTAGGCCACGTGCACACCGTCGCCGCCGGTGAGCTCGCGGACCGCGGCGGCGAGGTCGTCCACCTCGGTGTAGCGGATCACCTCGGCAGCGCCTGCGCCACGCGCCAGCTCCTCCTTCTCCGCGGTGGACACCGTCGCGATCACCCGACCTCCGCGCGCCGCGGCGAGCTGGGTGAGCAACAACCCGACGCCACCGGCCGCCGCGTGCACGAGCAGGTTCTCGCCGGCCTGCACCGGGTGGCAGTCGGTGACGAGGAAGTGGGCGGTCATGCCCTGCAGCAGCGCGCCGACGGCCACGTCGTCGGACACCGCGTCGGGCACGGCGACCGCCTTGTCGGCGGCGATGGCCACCAGCTCGGCGTAGCTGCCCAGGTTCTCCGCCCACGCGACGCGGTCGCCCACCGCGAACCCGGCGACGCCCTCGCCGACGGCCCGCACCCGACCCGCGCCCTCCAGGCCGGGCACGTAGGGCAGGGGCATCGGGTAGATGCCTTCGCGCTGGTAGGTGTCGATGTAGTTGATGCCGGCGGCCGCCACCTCGACGAGGAGCTCGCCGGGCCCCGCCTGCGGGTCCGGCAGCTCCACCGGCGTCAGGACGTCGGGGCCACCTGCCGAGCTGATCTGGATCGCGCGCACGGACCGATCATGCCCCGCTGTCGGTGAGGGCGGGCGCGCGGGCCGGAGCGGGCGCGGGGACCGCCGGTCGCTCGGTGAGCGCGGCCCACATCGCCGCGGCCGCGACCGTGACGAGCGCGGCCCCGAGCACGTGCAGCGACACGAGCACCTCGGGCACGCCGAGCGCGTACTGGATGCCGCCGAGCAATCCCTGCGCGAGGACGACCGCCACCAGTACGGCGTACCGGCGCAGCACCCGGGCCGGCGCGGCGACGGCGCGCAGCGCGAAGCCCAGCCCGACCAGCAGGCCGAGGTAGCCGACCAGTAGCTCGGCGTGCACCTGCGCGACGGTCTCGACGCCGACCTGCAACCGCGGGGTCTGCGCGTCGCCGGCGTGGGGTCCCGCCGCGGTGACGAACGAGCCTGCGACGAGCACGGCGGCGAGGACGGCGGTGCTGGTGGCCACCAGCCCGCGGACGGGCCCGGGGACGAACCTGCGCGGCGGGCCTGCACCGTCGGATGCGGCCGCGACCAGCTGCATCGCGAGCCAGACGAGGATCATCGACACGAGCAGGTGGACGCTGACGCTCCACCACACCAGCCCCAGCAGCACCACGCCCCCGCCGATCACGGCCTGGGCGATCACCCCGAGCGGCTGCACGAGGGCGAGCCGGGTGAGCCGGGCCCGCCGCGGGCGCGTGCCGAGCGCCGCGAGGAAGCACGCGCCCGCGACCAGCACGACGACACCGGTGAGCAGCCGATTGCCGAACTCGATCCACTGGGTGAGGGGTTCCACCTCGGGGTGCGGGGTGGGCACGAGGCTGCCGGGGAAGCACTCCGGCCAGGTCGGGCAGCCCAGCCCCGAACCGGTAACGCGCACGACCGACCCGGTGACCGCGATACCGGCCTGCGCCACCACCGCGGCGACCGCGAGCACCCGCATCACCGACGGGGAGGTGTCCGGCAGGCGATCGAGGAAGGCGGGTCGGGTCACCGACACATCGTAGAAGACCGCATTCCCCGAGCATGGAGCGGCGCTCGACGGGGCACCCGTCGATCGGGGGGCTGACAGGCCGGTCGCCGGGTCCTACCGTCATTCATGCAGCCCAACGCAGGGAGGCACCGATGACCGCCGTCGAGCCGAAGCCGATCACGCCGCCGTATCCGGTCCGCAGAACGCCGAAGGGTTCGACGTTCGCCAGGATGCTGCGGACGACGGACCCCAAGGACATCGCGATCCTCTACCTGGTCACGTCGTTCGCGTTCTTCCTCGTCGGTGGCGCGATGGCCCTGCTGATGCGCGGCGAGCTGGCCGTGCCGGGCCTGCAGTTCCTGTCGAACGAGCAGTACAACCAGCTGTTCACCGTGCACGGCACGATCATGCTGCTGCTGTACGCGACGCCGATCCTGTTCGGCTTCGCGAACTACATCGTGCCGCTGCAGATCGGCTCGCCGGACGTGGCGTTCCCGCGCTTGAACGCGTTTTCGTACTGGCTGTTCCTGTTCGGCGGGCTCACCGTGATGTCCGGCTTCCTCACGCCGGGCGGGGCGGCCGACTTCGGCTGGTTCGCCTATGCGCCCCTGCACAACGCCACGTTCTCGCCGGGCGCGGGTGGCGACCTGTGGGCGGTGGGCCTCATCGTGTCCGGTCTCGGCACGATCCTCGGCGGCGTCAACTTCACCACCACGATCGTCTGCATGCGGGCCCCGGGCATGACGATGTTCCGGGTGCCGATCTTCACCTGGAACATCCTGGTCACGATGATCCTCGTGCTGATCGCCTTCCCGGTGCTCACGGCGGGGCTGTTCGGGATACTGGCCGACCGGCACCTCGGCTCCCACGTGTTCGACCCGGCCAACGGTGGGGCGATCCTGTGGCAGCACCTGTTCTGGTACTTCGGCCACCCCGAGGTCTACATCGTCGCGCTGCCGTTCTTCGGCATCATCACCGAGGTCATCCCGGTGTTCAGCCGCAAGCCGATCTTCGGGTACAAGACGCTGGTGTTCGCCACGATCGCGATCGGTGTGCTGTCGGCCGCGGTGTGGGCGCACCACATGTTCGCCACCGGCGCGGTGCTGCTCGCGTTCTTCTCTCTCACCACGTTCCTGATCGCGATCCCCACTGGCATCAAGTTCGTGAACTGGATCGGCACGATGTGGCGGGGGTCGGTCACGTTCGAGACGCCGATGCTGTTCAGCGTCGGCTTTCTGATCACGTTCCTGTTCGGCGGGCTGACCGGCATCCTGCTGGCGTCCCCGCCGCTGGATTTCCACGTCTCCGACACCTACTTCGTGGTGGCGCACTTCCACTACGTGCTGTTCGGCACGATCGTGTTCGCCACGTACGCCGGCCTCTACTTCTGGTTCCCGAAGATGACCGGCCGGATGCTGGACGAGACCTGGGGCAAGGTCCACTTCTGGCTCACGTTCGTCGGGTTCCACCTGACGTTCCTGGTGCAGCACTGGCTGGGCAACGAGGGCTTCCCGCGCCGCTACGCCGACTACCTGCCCGTCGACGGATTCACGGTCCTGAACGCGCTCTCATCGATCGGGGCGTTCGTGCTGGGGGCGTCGGTGCTGCCGTTCATCTGGAACGTGTTCCGCAGCTACCGCTACGGGCGGGTGGTCACCGTGGACGACCCGTGGGGCTTCGGCAACTCCCTGGAGTGGGCCACGTCCTGCCCGCCGCCGCGGCACAACTTCACCGAGCTGCCCCGGATCCGGTCGGAGCGCCCGGCGTTCGAGCTGCACTACCCGCACCTGGTGGAGCGCTTCCGCGCCGAGGCGCACCTCGGCCGCGCCGACCCGGGCGAGCGGCTGGCCCAGCAGGTCGGTAGCGAGGAGCAGCCATCGGAGGAGCCCAAGTCGCGGTGACGGGCCGGGTCAGCCCGGCCGGCGCCCCGGCGAACCGAACCGCAGGGGGTCGAACGGGCCCAGTTCCGGCACGGGGTGCGAGGTCATCACCGTGCGGGCGAGGAGCTTGCCGGTCACCGGCCCGAGCGTGACCCCCCACATCCCGTGGCCGCCAGCGACGTGCACTCCCGGCATCCGGGTCGGCCCGATGAGGGGGAGCCCGTCGGGCGTGAGCGGGCGGGGGCCGACCCACGGGTCGCGGACGTCGGCGAGGTCGACGCCGCGCAGGTAGGGCGCGACCGAGCGGACGATCGCGGCGACGCGCCTGCCGTCGAACGGCGCGTCGCGATCCGCGATCTCCATCGTGCCGGCCACGCGGACCCGCTCCCCGAGCGGCGTGAGTGCGACCCGCGCCGCCGGCAGGTAGACCGGCTGGGGCAACGGCCGGTCGGCCGCGGCGCTGAACGAGTAGCCGCGCCCGGCCTGGACCGGCAGCCGCACGCCCACCGTGCGCGCGAGCTCGGGCAGCCACGCGCCGGTGGCGAGGACGACCGCGTCGGCGGGCTCCGGCCGGTCGGTCCACGTGTCCACCTGCAACCCGGCGGGGCCGAACCGCACCGCCCGCACCCGGGCGCCCGCGACGATCCGGCCGCCGCGGGACCGGACGGAGTCGGCGAGGGCCGAGAGGAACCGGCCCGGGTCGACGTGGCGCTGGCCGTCGAGGCGCAGGACCGAGCGGATCCGCTCGGAGAACGGCGGGCCGACGTCGGCCATCGCGGTCAGGCGGACGTCCTGGCCCGCCGCCCGCACCGCGGCGAGCTCGTGCCGCAGGCCGGCGTCGTCGCCCGGGTCCGGGAACCCGATGAGGACGGGCGCCTCGTGCGTCGGCGCCGCGACCCCGCCGGCGGCCAGCTCGTCGAAGGCGGCGAGCGCGCCGCGGTCCAGCGGGGTGAGCGCGGCGAGCCCCGCCCGCCAGGTCCCCGAGGTGGAGCGGGCGGCGAACCGGAGGAGGAACGCGAGCGTCGCGGGCGTCGGCCGCGGCGTCACGTGTAGCGGCGAGGCCGGGTCGAGCAGGCCGCGCAACCCCTCGCGCAGCAGGCCCGGCTCGGGCAGCGGCACCGCCATGACCGGGGTGAGGTAGCCGGCGTTGCCCCAGGACGCCCCCGCGCCGACGTCCGAGCGGTCGAGCACGGTGACCTCGGCGCCGTGCTCCTGCAGGAACCACGCCGTGGCGAGGCCGACCATGCCTGCACCTGCGACGACGACTCGGCGGGGTGGGTGGGGCGGGACGTGCATCTCACTCCTCGTCGGGATCGTGGGGTGGCACCTGCGCCGGGAGCGTGACGAGGCGCAGCTGCAGGCCCACGGCGAGCCGGGCGTCGGCGTCCTCGAGATCGAGGCCGGTGAGCTCGCGGATGCGGCGGAGGCGGTAGCGCAGGGTGTTCGGGTGGACGTGCAGCCGCGCCGCGGCGCCGACCACGTCGCCGAAGGACTCCAGGTGGACGCGCAGCGACTCCAGCAGCGGCGTCCGGTGCTCGGCGTCGTAGCGGGCCACGTCGGCGAGCGGGCCGGTGCGGAAGTAGCCCCGTAGCCGGGCGGAGACCGGGAGATGTGCGAGTACCACCTGTGCCCACACGTCGGTGAGCTCCGCGACGCGCAAGCCGGTGCGCGGGTCGCGGCCCGGCAGGACCGTGAGCACGGCGTCGGCGTCGTCCCGGGCCGCGCCCAGCCCGGCGGGACCGTCCACCGGGCGGCTCACGCCGATCGCGATCGGCGGGTCCCGGCGTCCGGCGAGCCGTTCGAGCGTCTGCCGCACCGGGGCGGGGAGCCGGAGCGTGCTGGGGGGTGCCAGCGGCAGCACCGCGTAGGCGGTGTCGTCCAGGACGGTGGTCACGACGCCGGGGCTCACCGGCGCGAGGTGCAGGCCGAGCGCGTCGGCGGTGCGCTGCAGGCCCGCCTGCCGGTCGGCGGCGAGTCCCGGACCGCCGTCGAGTCGGGCCGCCACCACGGCGAAGGGACCGCTCGGCATACCGAGCCGACGAGCGGTGTCGGCCGCCGGTGAACCGCTGTCGAGCAGGCGGGCGGTCAGCTCGGCCCGCCTGCGGCGACCGGCCGACTCGACGGCGCGCTCCTCGAGGATGTGCAACGCGGCCGTACGCGCCGCCGCGACGAGCGTCCGGCGCTGTTCGGCGTCGAGCGGGCCGTCCGTGGTCGCCCAGATCGAGCCGAGGATCTCCTCGCCCGCCCGCACGGCGACCGCGGCGCGGGGGTGCAGGCCGGGCACGGGCAGCACGACGTCGATGGGCTCGCTCGAGGAGTACAGGCGGTCGAACACCCCCGCCGCGGTGAGTCGGTCCCGCCACTCGGCGGGCACCTGGCGGCCCAGCACCGTCGCGACGCGTGCGGCGTCCGCCACCGCCTGGTTACCGGAGAACGCCAGTACGCGCGAGGCGCGGTCCTCGATGGTGACGGCTCCGCCCAGCGCCGCGGCGAGGCCGTTGGAGAGTGCGAAGAGATCGCCGAGGGGGTGGCCGCCCGGCCCGCCCCCTGCCGTCGCCGGGTCGATGACCCCACGCAGCAGCTGGACGAGCTGCGACCAGGGCACCGCAGCGGCGACGAGGACCGGTACCCCGGCTGCGTCGGCGACGGCGTCGACCTGCTCTGCCGGCAGGTGGGTCCGCAGCACGAGCCCGGCGGCGCCCGCGTGGCCCAGCGCGGCGAGCAGCGCGCTCGCCTGCTCCGCGTCCGCGATGCCGACACCGAGCACGAGGGCACCGCGGGGAGGCGTGCCGCCGTCCTGCTCGGCGGGATCGTGGATCGCGACGCCGGTGACGACCGGGTCGCGCCCCCGACCGCTCGCGAGCGTCAACAGCGTGCTGCCCACCTCGTCGAGCACGTGGGAGAGCGGCACGCCGGGAAGCGGTGTCATCCGTTCCCCCTCCCTGCTCGCCCCGTCGGATTCCGATCGTGGTGCGCGCAGGCCAGCGTCGTGGTTGCAGGATCGTCCAGATCCAGAGCCTCAGATTCTCACGGATCGACAAAGCAGGTGCAGGTGGCGCAGCCCACACAATCGCCGGAACCGATCGCTACGGAGGACCGCCGGTGAACCGAGAGCTCGACGCCACCGCTGTTCCCGCCGCCGCTGTTCCCGCCGCCGCTGGTCCCGATGACGCCGTCCGCCGGACCTCGACGGTCACGATCGCTCTCCTCATGGGGGTGTACGTGATCGACTACATCGATCGCGTCATGATCGGCGTGGCGCTGCCGTTCCTGGGTGGCGACCTGGGCATCGACAAGACGCAGCAGGGACTTGTCGTCTCCGCGTTCGCGATCGCCTACATGGTCTTCCAGGTGCCGGGCGGGCTGCTGGCCGACCGGTTCGGCGCGCGCCCGCTCCTGGTGGTCTCGCTCGTGGCCTGGTCGGTGTTCACGGCCGCCACCGGGTTCGTCGGTGGGCTCGTGGCGCTGCTGGCCGTCCGCGCCCTGTTCGGGGTGGCGCAGGCGCTGTTCCCGGGCGCGTCGTTCAAGGCGCTGGCGGAACGCACGACCCCGCAGACCCGCAACCGCAGCGCCGGGTTGATGCTCGCCTCGAACTTCCTGGGCGCGGGCATCGCCCCGCTGCTGGTGGCACCGATCATCGTCGCGATCGGATGGCGGCACGCGTTCTGGGTCGTCGCACTCGGCGGGGTGGTGGTCGGCCTGCTGATGTGGCTCTGCCTCCCGCGGCCGCTGCCGCGCGAGGTGACGGAGCTGGACGGGGCCGGGCCGGACCGGGCGACGGCAGCGGCCGCCGCACAGGCGGGGCCGGGGCAGGTGCTGCGCAGCGGCATCGTGTGGCGGTACGCGGCGCTCTTCGCGTGCTTCAACATGCTGAACTACGGGATGATCACCTGGGTCCCCAGCTACCTGTACGAGGCGAGGGGTCTCTCGCTCGTCGCGGCCGGGCTGTCCTCCGCGGTGCCCCTGCTGATCACGGCGGTGAGCGCGGTGGTCGGCGGATGGCTGATGAGCCGCTGGTTCGACGACCGGGCCCGCCTGCTCGTCGTCCCGGTCCTCGCCGTCTCGGCGGTGCTGCTCGTCCTCATGCTGATGGCGGAGAGCGTCACGGCGTTCACCGTGTACCAGTCGCTCGCCATGGCGTTCAGCGGCCTCGCGACGATGGGCATCCTCGGCATGCCGATCCGGGCGCTCCCGCGGGAGATGATCGGGTCCGGCATGGGGCTGGTGAACACCGGTGGGCAGCTCGCGGGCGTGCTCGCCCCGCTGGTGATGGGCTGGCTCGCCGAGGAGTTCGACTTCGGCGCTGCGTTCGCGTTCCTCGTCGCCTCGACCGTCGCGGCGGCCCTGCTCGCCCTGTTCACGTCCTCGCGCCCGGCCGACCTGCGGCTGGGCGCCCCCACAGCGGAGGTGGCTCCCTAATGCCCCACGACCTGGTGCTGCGCGGCGGCCGGGTGATCGACCCGGAGTCCGGCACGGACGCCGTGCGCGACGTCGCGATCGACGGCGACACGGTGGTCGCGGTGAGCACCGACGAGCTCAACGGGCGGGAGGTCCTCGACGTGCGCGGGCTCGTCGTCGCGCCGGGCTTCATCGACCTGCACAGCCACTGCGACGACATCCCCGGGCAGCGCCTGCAGGTGCTCGACGGCGTCACCACCACGCTCGAGCTGGAGGCGGGTGTCCACCCGGTCGCGGCCGCGTACGACCGGGCGGCGGCCGAGGGCCGCCCGGTCAACTACGGGTTCTCTACCTGCTGGGCCGCGGCCCGCCTGAACGTGCTCGCCGGGGTGCCCACCACCGGCTCTGCGCACGACGTGATCGGCAACATGGGCGTCCCGGAGTGGCAGCGGGAGGCGGGCCAGGGCCAGGTCGACCGGATCCTCGCGCTGCTGGAGGACGACCTCGCCGCCGGCGCGCTCGGCATCGGCATCCTCGTCGGGTACGCGCCGCGCGTGGGCCCCGACGAGTACGTCGCCGTCGCCGGCCTCGCCGCGCGGCACGGGGTGCCGACCTACACCCACGCGCGCGAGCTGGTGGAACAGGACCCGGACACCCCGATCGACGGCGCCGAGGAGATCGTGCGGGCGGCCGGCGAGACAGGCGCCCACATGCACTACTGCCACGTGAACAGCACGTCGCTGCGTCACGTCGACCGGGTGCACGCGCTGGTGGAGCGGGCCAGGGCGAACGGGGCGACCGTGACCACCGAGGCCTACCCGTACGGGACGGGCATGACGGGCATCGGGGCCGCGTTCCTGGCGCCCGAGGTGCTGCACCGGCGCGACATCGGCCCGTCGGCCATCCAGCACCTCGCCACCGGTCGGCGCATGGCCGACGAGGCCGAGCTGCGGCGCATGCGCAGCTCGAACGAGGGGGACTGGGTGCTGGTGCACCTGCTCGACGAGTCCGATCCCTCGGCCCGCGCGGTGCTGCAGCGCGCGCTGGTCTTCCCCGACACCGCGGTCGCGAGCGACGCGGCGTCGCCGATCTGGCGCACGACGGCGTACGACCCGATGCGCTGGCCGTTGCCCCCGGACGCGGTGACGCACCCGCGCACGGCGGGGACGTTCGCGCGCACGCTGCGGGTGCTCGTGCGGGAGACCGGCGCGCTGAACATCGCGGAGGCGGTGCGGCGCGCCAGCCTGGTGCCGGCGCAGATCGTGGCCTCCGTGGCGCCTGCGATGGCGCGCAAGGGGCGACTGCACCCCGGCGCGGACGCCGACGTCGTCGTGTTCGACCCGGAGACGGTCACCGACCGCGCCACCTACACCGACACCACCCGCCCGAGCACCGGCTTCCGCCACGTCCTGGTCAACGGGCGCGCGGTCGTCCGGGACGGGGAGCTCGACGAGACCGCGCTCCCGGGGCGCCCGGTGCGGGCCTGAGCCACAGCGCGCTTGTGGCGGTCGCAGGGGGCGAGGACCCGGCGCGGGCTACCGGAGGCGGACGGTGCGGATGGCCAGGGCGCTCGCGGCCGCCGTCCACGCGAGCAACACCAGCACCGGGGCGGCAGCCGGGGGCGCGCCGGTGGCGAGGGTGTCGCGCAGACCCTCCGCCAGCGCGCCCGACGGCAGGGCGGCGGTCACCGTGGCGAGCGGGCCGGGCAGCTGCTCCGGCGGGATCACGATGCCGCCCGCGAGGAGCAGCACGAACCACACGAGGTTGGCCACGGCGAGGGTGATCTCGGCGCGCAGCGACCCGCCGAGCAGGATCCCGAGCGCGGCGAAGGCGGCGCAGCCCAGCAGCACCAGCAGCAACCCCCAGCCGACGCCCGCGGGCTCGGGCCGCCAGCCCAGCCCGGCTGCGATCGCGCCGAGCAGCACGATCTGGACGACGACGACGCCCAGCACGGCGACGAGGCGTCCGGCCACGAGCAGCCAGCGGGGGAGCGCGGTGGCGGCGAGCCTGCGCACCACCCCGTAGCGGCGGTCGAAGCCGAGGGCGATCGCCTGCCCGGTGAACGCGGTGGACATCACGGCGAGCGCGAGCACCCCGGGCGTCACGGTGGCGATCCGCGGCTCGGGCAGCGGCACCACCGAGAGCAGGGTGAGCCCCACCAGCAGGACGATCGGGATCAGCACGGTGAGCAGCACCTGCTCGCCGTGGCGCAGCGCGAGCCGCAACTCGGTGACCGACTGGGTGGCGAGCATCGAAAGCGGCGATCCGGCGCCCGGGCGGGGGGTGAAGGTGCCGGCCGGGAACAGGGGTGGGGTCATGAGCGCAACTCCCGGCCCGTGAGCTCGAGGAACACGTCCTCCAGGCTGCGGCGCGCGACCTGCACGTCGTCGGCGAGCGCGCCGTTGGCCGCGCACCAGGAGGTGATCGTGGACAGCACCTGGGGATCGATGCGGCCCTGCACCACGTAGCGGCCGGCCACGGGCTCGTCCGCGCCGTAGCCGGCCGGGAGCGCCGCGGTGAGCTCGGCCACGTCCATGCCGGGCCGGGCGCGGAAGCGCAGCTCCTGCTGGCCGCCGGTGGCGGTGAGCGCGGCGGGTGAGCCCTGCGCGACGACCCGTCCGCCGTCGACGATCACGACGTGGTCGGCCAGCGCCTCCGCCTCCTCCATCAGGTGCGTGGTGAGCAGCACGGACACGCCGTCGCGGCGCAGCGCGCGGATGAGCTCCCAGACCAGCCGACGGCCCTGCGGGTCCATCCCGGCCGTGGGTTCGTCGAGGAACACCAGTTCGGGGCGGCCGACGATGGCGCAGGCGAGCGCGAGCCGCTGCTGCTGGCCGCCCGACAGCCGCTTGTACGGGGTGCGTCCGCAGCCGTCGAGCCCGAGCACGGAGGCGAGCCACCCGACGTCGAGCGGGTGTGCGGAGCAGGCGGCGACCAGCCGGAGCATCTCGGCGGCGTGCACGCCGGGGTAGGCGCCGCCGCCCTGCGGCATCACGCCGATGCGGGCCCGGAGGGCGTCGGGTGCGCCCGTGGGATCGACGCCGAGCACCCGCACCTCGCCCGCGTCGGCGCGCAGGAAGCCCTCGCAGACCTCGACGGTGGTGGTCTTGCCTGCGCCGTTGGGCCCGAGCAGCGCGAGGACGGAACCGGTGGGCAGCTCGAGGTCGAGCCCGTCGACCGCGGTGGTGCGGCCGTAGCGTTTCACCAGGCCCCGAACCATGACGGCTGGCGGCCCGTCCGTCGACCGCACGGTACTCACGATGGTCGAGCTTAAGGCGACGCGCCTAGGCGCTGGTCTCGGGCACGGGGACGGGGGCGCGGCCGGGCAGCACGTCGATGTCGGGGCCGCTCTGACCGGCGAGGTGGCGGCGCAGCACGAGCAGGAAGACCAGCAGGATCCCGATCCCCGCGATGATGGACAGGGGGAGCTGGAACGCGCGGAACTGGAAGTCGGCTCCGGTGGGCGGCACGAGGAGCGCGAGCACGGCCGATGCGGCGAGCGCGGCGCGCCGGTAGCGCGGCAGGCCGCGGGTGGCGGCGAGCGGGATGGCGGCCCACAGCAGGTACCAGGGGTGCACGACGGGTCCGAGGAGCACCACGGCGCCGAGCGCGGTGCCCATGCCGGTGATGGGCTCGACGCGGCCACGCAGCACGGCGAAGAGCAGCAGCACGACGAGCACGGCCGACGCCGCGAGGCCGATGTTGCGGGACACGGCGAGCACGGCGTCGGTGTGGTCGCCCAGCCGGGCGAGGACACCGACCTGCCCGCCGATCATGCCGAGATCGGTGGTGACCGACATCCAGCTGCGGATGAGCTGGGGGATGTCGAGTGTCTTCAACCAGCCGATCCCGACGCCCGTGCCCAGCGACAGCGGGAGGTAGCACACCACCGCGAGCAGGCTGAACAGGCCGGCGACCGGGAGGACGTCGGTGATCCGCCCGCCCCGGCGGCGGGCCCACTCCATGCCGAGGAAACCCAGCGCGAGGATGGCGGGGAGCTTGATCGCCGATGCCGCCACGATGAGCAGCGCGCCGGCCAGGAGGTCGCGGTCGAGCAACTTGTCGCCCGCGCGCAGGCCGATCTCGAAGCCCGCGAGCATCAGGCCCACCATGAGCGCCTCGTTGTGGATGCCGCTCACGAGGTGGAACAGGACGAGCGGGTTGGCCAGGCCCAGCCACATCGCGAGGCCGGTGTCGAGCCCGCAGCGCCGGGCCAGCTTCGGCAGAGCCCAGATGATCAGGCCGAGGCCGGCGAACGCGAGCAGCCGGTACTCGAAGATGCCGAGCACGATGTCGTTGCCCGACAGCGCCGTGATCCCGCGGCCCATGATCAGGAAGAGCGGGCCGTAGGGCGCGGGGGTGTCGCGCCAGATGTTGGGGATGCTGCGGGTGAGCGGGTCGTCGACGCCGAGAGCCTCGGCAGGTCCGAGCACGTACGGGTCGAGCCCGCGCGCGAGGGTGGCGCTCTGGGCGAGGTAGCTGTAGACGTCGCGGGAGAAGAGCGGCGGGGCGAGGGCCAGCGGCACGGCCCACATCACGGCGGTGCGCGCGAGCTGCGCCGGGGTGGGCGCGGGCGGCACGGCGCCGCGGGCGCGCAGCATCTTGCCGACCCACAGCCACGCGAGCACGAGCAGGCAGATGCCGGTGTAGGTGACGGCGATCGCGATCGTGGTGTTGCGGCTGGGCAGGCCGAGCAACCGCAGCCCGAACACCGGGTTGGGCACCGGCAGCGCCCCGGCTCCGAGGCCGCCGATCGCCATGAGGAGCGTGCCGGTGAGCCCGACGAGCCGGGCCATCCGGCTCGGGTCGCGGACGGCGGACGGGCCGGGCTGCGCGTCCGCCGCGGAGGTGTCGAGCTCCCGGGCGACCATGGGGGGAAGCGTATCCAGTGCCGCACGCGGGCCGGCCACCCCGTGTCCGAAGGTGTCTGATGAGCGGCGGAAGGCCGGGCGGGGGACGCCCCGACCTCCGTCCCCCCGGAGCCTCGCTGATCAAGGCGAGACGGTCGCTGGTTGATCTTCAACAGCGACCGTGAGCCCTTGATCGCCGTGCTGATCCGCCGCTGTCGGGTGCTTCCGCCGAAGGCGCTGGGCAGCCCGTCGGCGGGCCCGAGAGTGAGCGT
This sequence comes from Pseudonocardia hierapolitana, assembly GCF_007994075.1. Classification (NCBI taxonomy): domain Bacteria; kingdom Bacillati; phylum Actinomycetota; class Actinomycetes; order Pseudonocardiales; family Pseudonocardiaceae; genus Pseudonocardia; species Pseudonocardia hierapolitana. Next base: position 7,365,660 of record NZ_VIWU01000001.1, read on the forward strand.
CCTCACCTCGGGTGGGGGCGCCTTTGCCCCCGGGGGCGATATACGCAAGACTGGTGTTGTGAAAAGCGCCCGGCCTGCCGTGCCGGTCGACGTCCGCCTCCCGGAGGGCGCGTCGACCGGTGAGGGCCGCACGCGCGAAGCCGTGGCCCGGCTGCTGATGGAGCAGGGCCCGATCACGGCGGCGGCGGTCGCCGCGGAGCTGGAGCTGTCGGCCGCTGCCGTCCGGCGCCACCTCGACGCGCTGATCGTCGACGGCGAGGCCGAGGCCCGCGAGGCGCCCCGGCGGGGCCCGCGCGGGCGGGGCCGCCCGGCTCGGCAGTACCTGCTCACCGACGCGGGCCGGGCCCGGTTCGGCCACGGCTACGACGAGCTGGCGGTCGCCGCGCTGCAGTACCTCGCGGAGCACGGCGGCGAGGCCGCGGTGCGCGGCTTCGCCCGCACCCGGGTCGACGCGCTGCTCGCGTCCGGGGCCCAGCAGGTCGCGGCGGCGCCCCGGCCCGACGCGAAGGCGGAAGCCCTCGCCGCGCTGCTCACGGCGCGCGGCTACGCGGCGCAGGCCCGCGAGTCGCGCACCGGCGTGCAGCTGTGCCAGCACCACTGCCCGGTAGCCCACGTCGCCGCGGCGTTCCCCGAGCTGTGCGAGGCCGAGACCCAGGCCTTCGCCGCCCTGCTCGGCACCCACGTGCAGCGGCTTGCCACCATCGCGCGCGGCGACTCCGCGTGCACCACGCACGTTCCGTTGGACGCTCCCGACTTCCAGCGGTTGCACGAGCCCACCACAACCGTCCGCAGGGAGGACGCATGACCACCACTCCTGAGGCACTCACCCAGGAGGAGACGCTCGCGACACTCGGCCGCTACGACTTCGGCTGGGCAGATCCCGACGTCGCAGGCGCCTCCGCCCGCCGTGGGCTGTCGGCGGACGTCGTCGCAGACATCTCCGGCATGAAGAACGAGCCGAAGTGGATGCTCGACTTCCGGCTCAAGGCGCTCGACCTGTTCGAGCGCAAGCCGATGCCGCGGTGGGGTGCCGACCTGTCGGGCATCGACTTCGACAACATCAAGTACTTCGTGCGGTCCACCGAGAAGCAGGCCACCTCGTGGGAGGAGCTGCCGGAGGACATCAAGAACACCTACGACAAGCTGGGCATCCCCGAGGCGGAGAAGGCCCGGCTGGTCGCGGGCGTCGCGGCGCAGTACGAGTCCGAGGTCGTGTACCACCAGATCCGTGAGGACCTCGAGGCCCAGGGCGTCATCTTCCTGGACACCGACACCGGCCTGCGCGAGCACCCGGAGCTGTTCAAGGAGTACTTCGGTTCGGTCATCCCGGCCGGCGACAACAAGTTCTCCGCGCTCAACTCGGCCGTGTGGTCGGGCGGGTCGTTCATCTACGTGCCGCCGGGCGTGCACGTCGACATCCCGCTGCAGGCCTACTTCCGGATCAACACCGAGAACATGGGCCAGTTCGAGCGCACGCTGATCATCGTCGACGAGGGTGCCTACGTGCACTACGTCGAGGGCTGCACCGCGCCGATCTACAAGACCGACTCGCTGCACTCCGCGGTCGTCGAGATCATCGTGAAGAAGGGCGGCCGCTGCCGCTACACGACCATCCAGAACTGGTCGAACAACGTCTACAACCTGGTGACGAAGCGGGCCAAGGCCGAAGAGGGCGCCACCATGGAGTGGGTCGACGGCAACCTCGGCTCCAAGGTCACCATGAAGTACCCGGCCGTCTGGCTCATGGGCGAGCACGCCAAGGGCGAGGTGCTCTCGATCGCGTTCGCGGGCGAGGGCCAGCACCAGGACGCGGGCGCGAAGATGGTGCACCTGGCGCCGCACACGTCCTCGACGATCATCTCGAAGTCGGTGGCGCGTGGCGGTGGCCGCACGTCCTACCGCGGCCTCGTGCAGGTCAACCCGCGGGCCCACCACAGCCGCTCCACGGTGAAGTGCGACGCGCTGCTGGTCGACACGATCAGCCGCTCCGACACCTACCCGTACGTCGACGTGCGCACCGACGACGTCACGATGGGCCACGAGGCCACCGTGTCCAAGGTGAGCGACGACCAGCTCTTCTACCTGATGAGCCGTGGTCTCACCGAGGACGAGGCGATGGCCATGGTCGTGCGCGGGTTCGTCGAGCCCATCGCGCGCGAGCTCCCCATGGAGTACGCGCTGGAGCTGAACCGACTGATCGAGCTGCAGATGGAGGGCGCTGTCGGATGACGGCTCCAGAAGTTGCCGGCCTCGCACCCGAGCTGAAGGGCGCGAAGAAGGGCCAGGGTGAGGCGCCGATCGCATCGGCGAGCGAGCGCTTCACCTCCTACGACGTCGAGGCCTTCGAGGTGCCCGGCGGCCGCGAGGAGAACTGGCGGTTCACCCCGCTGCGGCGGCTGCGCGGTCTGCACGACGGCACGGCGTCCCTGGACACCGCCACCAAGGTCGACGTATCGGGCGCAGACGGCGTCACCGTCGAGACCGTCGGTCGCGACGACCCGCGCATCGGCGAGGGCGGCGTTCCCGCCGACCGGGTCGCCGCAGCGGCGTGGTCGGCGTTCCGTGAGGCCGTCGTCGTCACGCTCGACGGCACCCCGGGCCCGGTCACGATCACGGTCACCGGGCCGGGGGAGGGGCGCACCGCCACGGGTCACCTGCAGCTGCGCACCGCCCGGCACGCCGAGGCCACCGTGGTGATCGAGCACCGCGGCTCGGGCACCGTCGCCGACAACCTCGAGGTCGTGCTCGCCGATGGCTCGCGCCTGGAGCTCGTCGTCACCGAGGAGTGGGCCGACGACGCCGTGCACGTGGGCGCCCGCCACTACTCGGTGGGCCGCGACGCCACATTGCGCTCCACGTCGGTGTCGCTCGGCGGCGACCTGGTGCGGGTCAGCGAGACCGTCAGCTACGCAGGCCCCGGCGGTGACGCCGAGCTGCGCGGGCTGGGCTACGCCGACGCCGGCCAGCACCTGGAGCAGCGGCTGCTCGTCGACCACTCGGTGCCGCACTGCCGCTCCGATGTCCTGTACAAGAACGCGCTGCAGGGCGACGGGGCGCACACCGTCTGGATCGGTGACGTCGTGATCCGGGCCGCCGCAGAGGCCACCGAGACGTTCGAGTTCAACCGCAACCTGGTGCTCACCCAGCGCGCCCGCGCCGACTCCGTTCCCAACCTGGAGATCGAGACCGGCGAGATCACCGGTGCCGGCCACGCCAGCGCCACCGGCCGGTTCGACGACGAGCAGCTGTTCTACCTGCAGAGCCGCGGCATCCCCGAGGACGTCGCGCGCAGGCTCGTCGTCCGCGGCTTCTTCGGCGAGATCCTGTCCAAGCTCACACTGCCCGAGCTGCGCGAACGCCTGGAAGCGGCGATCGAAGCCGAGCTGGCAGTCGCAGGCGCCTGAACCCCACCACCACGGAGCAGTCACAGAACATGTCCACCTTGGAGATCAAGGACCTGCGCGTCTCGATCGCGACCGACGACGGCGCCAAGGAGATCCTGAAGGGCGTCGACCTCACGGTCCGCACCGGCGAGACGCACGCGATCATGGGTCCCAACGGGTCCGGCAAGTCCACCCTCGCCTACGCGATCGCGGGCCACCCGAAGTACGAGATCACCTCGGGCAGCGTCACCCTCGACGGCCAGGACCTCCTGGACCTCGCGGTCGACGAGCGCGCCCGCGCGGGCCTCTTCCTCGCCATGCAGTACCCGGTCGAGGTGCCCGGCGTGTCGATGGCCAACTTCCTGCGGTCCGCGGCCACCGCGATCCGCGGCGAGGCGCCGAAGCTGCGCACGTGGGTCAAGGAGGTCAAGGGCGCGATGGCCGACCTCGACATCGACCCCGACTTCGCGGAGCGCTCGGTCAACGAGGGCTTTTCCGGCGGCGAGAAGAAGCGCCACGAGGTGCTGCAGCTCGCGCTGCTCAAGCCCAAGTTCGCCATCCTCGACGAGACCGACTCCGGCCTCGACGTCGACGCGCTGCGCGTCGTGTCGGAGGGCGTCAACCGCTACCGCGAGGGCCACGACACCGGCGTGCTGCTGATCACGCACTACACCCGGATCCTGCAGCACATCCGCCCCGACCGCGTGCACGTGTTCGCCGGGGGGCGGGTCGTCGAGTCCGGCGGCCCCGAGCTCGCCGACGAGCTGGAGCGCAGCGGGTACGTGCGGTTCACGGGCGGGAAGGCCGAGGCGGCGGTCTGATGACCGCGCTCGAGGCTCCCCAGCTCGCAGGGCTGGACGTCGGGACGCTCCGGTCGGACTTCCCGATCCTCACCCGCACCGTCCGCGACGGGCGGCCCCTGGTCTACCTCGACTCGGGGGCCACGTCGCAGCGGCCGCGGCAGGTGCTCGACGCCGAGCGCGCGTTCCTCGAGCAGCACAACGCGGCCGTGCACCGCGGTGCCCACCAGCTCGCGGAGGAGGCCACCGACGCCTACGAGTCGGCCCGGGCGCGGATCGCCGCGTTCGTCGGCGCCGGTGCCGGTGAGGTGGTGTTCACGAAGAACGCCACCGAGGCGATCAACCTCGTCGCCTACGCGATGAGCAACTCCGCGGTGCGCGCCGGCCTCGGCCCCGAGACCGAGCGGTTCGCCATCGGCCCCGGCGACGAGATCGTGATCACCGAGCTGGAGCACCACGCCAACCTGGTGCCGTGGCAGGAGCTCTGCCGCCGTACCGGTGCCACGCTGCGCTGGTACTCCGTCGACGACGAGGGTCGGCTCGACCTCGACTCGATCGAGCTGTCCGAGCGCACGAAGCTGGTGGCGTTCGCCCACCAGTCCAACGTGCTCGGCACGATCCTGCCGATCGCGGAGCTGGTGCGGCGGGCGCAGGCGGTCGGTGCGCTCACGCTGCTCGACGCGTGCCAGTCCGTGCCGCACATGCCGGTGCACCTGACGAACCTGGGCATCGACTTCGCCGCGTTCTCCGGGCACAAGATGCTCGGCCCGTCCGGCATCGGCGTGCTCTACGGGCGCGCGGAGCTCCTGGCCGCGATGCCGCCGTTCCTCACCGGCGGGTCGATGATCGAGCTGGTGCGGATGGAGGGCTCCACCTACGCCCCACCTCCGCAGCGGTTCGAGGCGGGCGTGCCGATGACGTCGCAGGCCGTGGGCCTGGGCGCCGCGGTGGACTACCTGTCGGACATCGGCATGGACCGCGTGCACGCCCACGAACTCGCGCTCACCCGGCTGGCGCTCGACGGCCTGGCCGGGGTGCCCGGCGTGCGGGTCATCGGCCCGCGGTCGCTGGAGCAGCGTGGCGGCGCGGTGGCGTTCGTCGTGGACGGGGTGCACGCCCACGACGTCGGCCAGGTGCTCGACGACCGCGGCGTCGCCGTTCGGGTGGGACACCACTGCGCATGGCCGTTGCACCGCCGGTTCGGCGTGGCGGCCACCGTGCGGGCGTCCTTCGCGGTGTACAACACCCCGGACGAGGTCGGCGCGCTGATCGACGGTGTGGGCGCGGCCCGCGAGTTCTTCGGGGTGAGCTAGTGCAGTTGGAGCAGATGTACCAGGAGATCATCCTGGACCACTACAGGTCGCCGCACGGTGCTGGCCTGCGCGAACCGTTCGACGCCGAGTCCTTCCAGATCAACCCGACCTGCGGCGACGAGATCACCCTGCGCGTCAAGCTGGACGGCGAGAAGATCGCCGACGTCTCCTACGAGACCCTCGGGTGCTCGATCAGCCAGGCGTCGGCGTCGGTGCTCACCGACCTCGTCGTCGGGCGGTCGGTCGGGGAGTCCCGCGAGGTCCTCGCCGCGTTCCAGGAGATGGCACAGGGCCGCGGCCAGGTCGAGCCGGACGAGGACGTGCTCGGCGACGGCGTGGCGTTCGCGGGCGTCGCCCGCTACCCGGCGCGGGTGAAGTGCGCACTGCTCGGGTGGATGGCGTTCAAGGATGCCGTTGCCCGTGCCGAGACCGGTCCCGCGAACGGCACGGCGGGTACCGTCGTGGCGGAGGAGGCAACCACATGAGTGAGACGGAAGAGGTCGTGCGTGGCGCGGCCGGGATGCCCGAGCCGCCCCCGCCGTCGGACGCGGACGCGGTGTCGATCGACGACCTCGAGGAGGCCATGAAGGACGTGGTCGACCCGGAGCTCGGCATCAACGTCGTCGACCTCGGGCTCGTCTACGGCATCCAGGCCGAGAACGGCGTCGCCACGATCGACATGACGCTCACGTCGGCAGCCTGCCCGCTGACCGACGTCATCGAGGAGCAGGCGCGAGGCGCCCTCATCGGGCCCGGCCTGGTGGACGACATCAAGATCAACTGGGTCTGGATGCCCCCCTGGGGCCCCGACAAGATCACCGACGAGGGCCGGGAACAACTCCGAGCCCTGGGCTTCCGCGTGTAGCACCCGACGACTGCCCGCCTGGTTGTGGTCGAGGTGTGCCGGCGGGATCGGCCGTGGTCTTGGTCTCGGGTCGGTTTCAGCGTGATCCACGCGAGCCGGTCGCGTTTCTCGTCGGACGGCCAGCCATGTCGCATCTCCGTGCTTCTCGCGGAGTTCGCCGGCGACCACCGCGCGGTGTTCACCGGCTGACCGGCACCCGCGCGGTGAGCGCTGTTCTCGGGCGCTGAACGCTGCGTCCACCGGCCGGTGGAGATCGACCTACGCGTGGCGTGATGCGCCGACCGGGGTTCACCGGCGTGGATCCTCTCGAGGATCGATCCGGAGCCGCACCGCGCCCGCGACCACGCGCGGGCGCGGTGCGGCGGCTCAGGCCTCCGCGGGTGGAGCGAAGAACTCCAGGGCGATGCCGTCCGGGTCGCGGAAGGCAAGACCGGATCCGTAGGGCGCGTCCTTGATCACGCCGTGCTCGATGCCCAGCTCGTCAAGCTTGCGAGACCACTTCTCCAGCTCACCGCGGGTGGCGCAGCCGAAGGCGACGTGGTCGAGGCCGACCTGGAACTCGCTGAAGCGCGCCGCCGCTCCGCGGCCCTGGTGCTGGTGCAGGCCGAGCAGGGTGCCGTTGCCGAGCACGAACACGGTGTGGTGCATGTCCGGGTCGGTGTCCTCGTCGATCACCGGTCGGGCGTCGAAGAGGGCTTCGTACCACGGGACGCTCACGTTCAGCTCGCGCACGGTCACGGCGATGTGCGTCAGTGGGGGGAACTCGGTCACCTGGGTTCTCCTTCGTCGGTGTCTAGGGTCGACTCTGATCGTGGGTGGAGGAGGAGGGAAAACCCATGACCAGGACACCGCCCGTGCTAGCCGGCACCCCGAGATCGTTGCGATGAACGACGCGTTGTCCTCGGCGCTCGAGCATCTGCGCCTGGAAGGCGCGTTGTTCTTCCGTACCGAGCTCACCGAGCCGTTCGAGTTGGAGTCGAGCCCGCTCGCCCTGGCCGACGCGCTGGTTCCGGGCGCCGATCGGCTGACCCTGTTCCACATCGTCGCTTCCGGATCGTGTTGGGTCGCCGTCGATGACGGAGTGCGCTACCGCGCCGAGGCCGGCGACGTGATCGTCATGCCGTACGGCGACCACTACGTGATGGGCGGAGAGGGTGCCGCCGAGTGCGTATCGATCCTCTCCCTGCTCGACCCACTGCCGTGGGAGGTGATGCCGATGCTCCACCTCGGCGGCGGTGGCCGGCGTACCGAGATCGTCTGCGGCTTCCTGCACAGCACCGATCCGCTGTTCGATCCCGCGATGCGGGCCCTGCCCGCGGTGTTCGTGGTGCGCCTGATGAGCGCACCCGCGGCCGGCTGGGTCAGGGCGAGCATCGACTACGCCATGGCTGATGCCGTACCCCCGTCGAACCGGTCGCCGAGCGTGATCGCGACGCGCCTTCCTGAGCTCGTCCTGATCGAGGTGCTGCGCACCCACCTGGCGACAGCGCCTGCGATCGACCACGGGTGGATCGCCGCCCTGCGTGATCCGGTGCTCGCGCCGGCCCTCGCCGTGCTGCATCAGGAGCCCGAGCGCAGGTGGACCGTCGCCGGCCTGGCAGCCGCGGTGGCCACGTCGCGGTCCGCGCTGGACGAGCGCTTCCGCCAGGTCCTCGGGCAGTCGCCGATCCGCTACCTCACCGGGTGGCGCATGCACCTGGCCGTGGAGCTGCTGGCAACGACCGAGCTGGCGGTGTTCACGATCGCCCGGCGGGTCGGGTACCTCTCCGAGGAGGCGTTCAGCCGGGCGTTCAAGCGCGAACGAGGCATGTCGCCCAGCCACTGGCGGGCGGCCCTCCGGCGTGACCGCGGCGATCCGCCGTCTGCGTGATGGAGGCCGACGACACACTTGGACCCCAGCTGCTCGTGCAGGAACCGGATCGGGTCGGTACTGGACGGCGCGGTCATCGTGCGGGTCCGGTTCGACGGGTACCGACGAGGGTGCCGTTCGTCGCGCCGCTTGTTGGCGCGAGGGCGAGGTCGGCCGCGTGGCGGGCGTGGGTGCGAGCGGTGGCGATCAGCGGCATGGGGGAGTCCTCGGCCGTGACTGCCAGCTCGAGCTCGGTGCATGCGAGCGCCACGGCCTCGGCGCCCCCGCCGGCGAGGCCCTCGATCGCTGCCAGCAACTCTGCGCGTGACTCGGGCCTGACGTTGCCGACCGTGAGCTCGCCGAAGATGATCTCGTCGAGCCGGGCGCGGGTGGGCGCGTCGGGCACGACCGTCTCGATGCCGTGGCGGGCCAGCCGCTCGGCGTAGAAGTCGTCCTCCAGCACTGGGCGGGCCCCGAGCAGGCCGATCCGGCGCGCGCCCAGCCGCGCCGCCTCCTGCGCCACCGCATCCGCGATGTGCAGGAACGGAACCGGAATCGCGTCCTCGATCGCCCCAGCCGACTTGTGCATGAGGTTCGTGGCGAGCACGACCAGCTGCGCGCCCGCACCGACGAGCCCGGCGGCGCTCGTCGCCATGATCTTCCCGGCCCGCTCCCAGTCGCCGTCGATCTGGCACTGCCGGATCTCGTCGAAGTCGAGCGAGTGCACCAGCAGGTCGGCGCTGTGGTGGCCGCCCAGCCGCTCCTGCACCCGCTCGTTGATCACCCGGTAGTACTCCGCGGTCGAGTACCAGCTCATCCCACCGATCACGCCGATTCGTCGCATGGGGACATCGTGTGGCGCGGGGCGAAGCCATAGGAAGCCGTGTTCTGCTTGGGTAATCCATCAGTCATGCTTATGGCGTGGATCCTCGGCGGCTTCTCACCTTCCGCGCGGTCGTGCGCGCGGGCTCGATCAGCGCGGGTGCCCGCGGCCTCGGCTGGACGCAGCCTGCGGTGAGCCAGCAGCTCGCCGCGCTGGAGCGCGAGGCGGGCACGCCGCTCCTGGTGCGCGGGCCGACGGGCGTGGTCCCGACCGAGGCCGGGGCCGCGGTGCTGCGCCACGCGGACGCCGTCGACGCCGCCCTGCGCTCGGCCCGCGAGGAGCTCGACGACCTGGTCGGACTCGGCGCGGGGACGGTCCGGATGGCCGCGTTCCCGTCGGCCGGGGCCGTCGTCGTGCCGGCGCTCGCCGCGGAGCTGCGCGAACGCGCTCCCAGCATGCAGCTGCGCGTGGAGGAGGCCGAGCCGCCCGAGGCCGCCGCGCTCGTGCGGTCCAACGCCGTGCACCTCGCGCTGGCATTCCGCTACCCGGGGCAGGCCGCGGAGCCGGACCTCGGCTGGCTTCCCCTCGGCACGGACCCGGTGCGGATCGTGCTCCCTGCGGCGCACCCGGGCGTCGCGAAGCTCGCCGACTTGCGCGACGAGGCCTGGGTCGCCGGGTGTGAACGCTGCCGCGCCAACCTCGTGGCCGCCTGCGTGGACGCCGGCTTCGCGCCCGACATCCGGCACGTCACCGACGACTACGTCGCCGTGCAGGCGCTCGTCGCCCGCGGGCTCGCGGTGTCGCTCCTCCCCGAGATGGCCCTGCACGCCGCCGCCGTGGACGGCGTCCGCGTCCACCACGATCCCGCGCTCGTCCCGCGGACGGTGGGCGTGCTCCACCGCGCCGGGGTGGAACGCGTGCCTGCGGTCGCGGCGGTGCTGGCCGCACTGGCCGAAGGCCCGGCCGGTTCAGGAAAGCCACATTCAGGGCCTGCAAAGCCCTGAACGTGGCTTTCCTGAACGTCCGCCTGCCGGCTCAGCCCTTCACTGCGCCGCCGAACGCGAAGGCCCCGCCGAGGCGGCGCGACAGCACCAGGTACAGCAGCAGGGCGGGCAGTGAGTAGATCACCGAGTACGCCGCGAGCTGGCCGTACACCACGTTGCCGTACTGGCTGAAGAACGTGAAGATGCTGACCGAGGCGGGCAGCTGGTCGTTGGACAGCAGCAGGATGAAGGGGACGAAGAAGTTCCCCCACAGGTGGATGAACGTGTAGATCGCCACCACCGACATCCCCGGCCACATCAGCGGCATCACGATCGTGCGCAGCGCCTGCATGGGGGAGGCGCCGTCGGTCCAGGCCGCCTCCTCAAGCTCGATCGGCACGGCGTCCATAAAGTTCTTCGTGAGCCAGATCGCGATCGGCAACGAGGTGGTCGCCATGAACAGGATCGTGCCGACGAACGTGTCGATCAGGTCGATCTGCACGAAGAAGCCGTAGACCGGCACCATGATCGCGGTGATCGGGAGCCCGGTCGTGAACAGGATCGTGAGCATGAACGGCCGCTTGTACCGGGACTGGTACCGCGAGAGCGGGTAGGCCGCGAACACCGACGCCGCGAGGGTGATGATCGTGGCCCCGCCGCACAGGATGAACCCGTTGAGCATCGGCCGGTAGGTCGTGTCGGTGTTGAGGACCGCCTCGAAGTTGCCCAGCGACCACTGCTGCGGCAACGAGACCGACAACCCCGCCGACTCGTCGAACGCGGCCAGCACCACCCACAGCAGGGGCACCACGAAGCAGGCCGCGATCAGCAGCAGGACGAGGTTGACCGTCAGCTTGCTCACCACGTGCGACGAACGCCGGGCACCTCCGGACCGATGGGCCCTGCCGCGTGCCGCCGGCTCGGGCGGCGCGGACAGGGTGGGGGCTTCCGCGCTCATGACATGGTCTCCCCGAGTCGCAGGGCACGAAGGTAGATCAACGAGAAGATCCCACCGATGAGCAGCAGGACCAGCGCCAGCGCGGTGCCGTAGCCGAGGTCGGAGAACTGGAAGGCCTGCTGGTAGGCGTAGACGGGCAGCGTGGCGCTCTGGCCGCTCGGGCCGCCTCGGGTCATCGTCCAGATCAGGCCGAACACCGAGAGCGTCTGCAGCGTGATGAGCATGAGGTTCGTCGCGATCGACCGGCGCACCATCGGCAGGGTCACCGAGAACAGCCTGCGCCAGGTGCCGGCCCCGTCGACGGTGGCGGCCTCCTCGATCTCCTTCGGTACCTCCGACAGTGCGGCCGAGTACACGAGCATCGAGAACGCCGTGCCCCGCCAGACGTTCGCGATCGCCACCGCGAGGATCGGTGCGGTGTAGAGCCAGTTCTGCGCCGGCAGGCCCACCGCGGCGAGCGCCACGTTGAGCGATCCGCCGTCGCCGAGGTACGCCGACCAGAGGTAGCCGGCCACCACCTCGGGCAGCACCCACGCGCCGATCACGATCGCGCTGACGACGGCGCGCACCACCTGGTGCCCCGACCGCATGAGCAGGGCGAGCACCATCCCGAGCACGTTCTGGCCGATGATCGCCGACAGCACCGTGAAGACCACGGTCAGGAACACCGACCGGTGGAACTCGGCGCTCGTGAACGCGCGTGTGAAGTTCTCGAACCCGACGAAGTCCGCCCCGGACGCCCCGGTCAGGGCCATGTCCGTGAACGCAGCCCACACGCAGTAGACGACCGGCCATGCGAGGAACACCCCGAGCAGGACGACGGCGGGCGCCAGCGGCAGACCGCGCAGCAGGCCCCTGCTGATCGAGCCGGGCGGGCCCGGGGCACGGCGGGAACCGCCGCGCCCCGGGCCCACTGCGAGCGTGCTCATGACCCCGCTGCGGCGACGTCCGCGTCGCCCGCGATGGTCCGGACCTGGTTGTCGAAGTTCGTCGCCGCCGCCGCGACGTCGGCCGAGCCCGTGATCACCGACTCCGTGGCGACCTGGATCTCGTTGGAGATGCGCGGGTACACCGAGTACGCGGGCCGGTAGTTCGTGATCGGCACGAGCGAGGCGAAGAACTCGTTCGACGGGTTGGCCTGGGCGTAGCTGGGGTCGTCGGCGACGTCCGTGCGCACGGGGATCTGCACCTCGTCGATCGCGAACTTCAGCTGGTGCTCCTTGTCGTTCAGCAGCTTGCTGAACTCCCACGCCATGTCGGGGTTGTCGGCGTTCTGCGGGATCGCCCACGTCCAGCCGCCGGACATGCTCACCTTCCCGGGCGCCTGGCCCGATTGCGTCGGCATGCCGGTCCAGCCCATGACGCTGCTCCACTGCGGCCACGGGTTCGCGCCGCTGTCCAGCCAGTTGTTCGACAGCCACGAGCCCTCGACGGCGATCGCGACCTTGCCCTGCGGGATGAGCTCCTGGGCGACCGTGTCGTTCCAGTTCGGGCTCAACACCTGCTGCGGGGTCGCGCTCAGGCCCTCCGAGTACACGGTCTGGAGGAACTGCAGGGCGTCGCGGAAGCCCTGGGTGCCGACCTGCCACTTCTGCGTGGCGTGGTCGTAGAGCGTGTCGCCCGTGCCGTAGAGCAGCATCTCGAAGCCCTGCATCGACGCGGCCTCACCCAGCGGCGTGCCGGCGTAGATGCTGAACGGGATGACCCCGGGCACGGCCGCCTTGATCGCCCGGGCGGCGGTGAGCAGGTCGTTCCACGTGGTGGGCTGCCACTCGGCGGGCAGTCCCGCCTGGGCGAGGATCTCCTTGTTGAACCAGATGCCGCGGGTGTCGGTGCCGGTCGGGATGCCGTAGGTCTTCCCGTCGAGGGCCCGCCCGGCACCCTTGGCGGTTTCCGCGAACTGGTTCCAATCGGGCCACCCGGCGATGTACTCGTCCAGCGGACGCAGGTAGCCGGCCTCGATGTCGGAGTTGATGAGGAAGGTGTCCTCGTAGACGAGGTCCGGGGACGTGCGCGGGCTGCGCATCTGCAGTTGCAGCTTCGTCGTGTAGTCGTCGTTGGCCGCCACGATGGGCTGGAGGTCGATCGTGGTGCCCGGGTGCGCCTGCTCGAACTCGCCCTTGGCGTCCTTGAGGAAGTTCTCCATCACGCGGTCGTTGCCGAACTGCCGGAAGGTGACCGTCACGGTCGACCCGTCGCCCTCGTCACCGCCGCCGCACGCCGCGAGGCTGACCGCCATCAGTCCCGCCGCGGCGACCGCGCCCGCCCTCCGCCATCGCTGCCCTGCACTCGTTGCCACTGGAGCTACCTCCGTCTTCCCGCCGTTGGTGACGTGGTTTCGCCTACTGCGTGTCCGGGCGTCACTGCTGATCCCCGCCCGGGTGGGAGAACCTCAGGGTCACGACCTGGAACGGTCGCAGGGTGAGTGCGAGCTCGCCCTCGTCGAGCGGGTGATCCCCGGCGAGCGGCCGCTCGAGCAGGTCCGTCTCGCTGCAGGAGGTGGCGGGGAAGCCGAGCTCCAGCCGTACTGCCGCCCGCGCCCCGATGGCCTCGTACAGGCGCACGACCACGTCGCCCGAACCGTCGTCGGCGAGCTTCACCGCCGAGATCACGACCCCGTCGTGATCGGTCCGCACGAGCGGCTCCACCTCGGCGTCACCCGGCACCCGCCGCTCGGGCACGTTGAGCCGGTAGCCCTCGCGCGTGGCGTCGGCGAGGTCGGCCCCCGGCACGAGCGCGAAGCGCATCCGGTGCACGCCCTGGTCGGTCTCCGGGTCCGGGAACCGCGGCGCGCGCAACAGCGACAGGCGCACCGTGGTGGTCGTGCCGCCTGCGCAGCCGTTCGTGGCGGGACGCACGGCGCGGGTGACGTCGTGGCCGTAGGTCGAGTCGTTGACGAGCGCGACGCCGAAGCCGGGCTCGGTGACGTGCAGGTAGCGGTGGGCGCAGATCTCGTACTTGGCGGCCTCCCAGCTCGTGTTGGTGTCGGTCGCCCGGTGGACGTAGCCGAACTGGGTCTCCGCCGCGGAGCGTTCCGCCCGCACGTCGAGGGGGAAGGCCGCCTTGAGGAACGTCTCGGTCTCGTGCCAGTCGACCTCGGTGGCGATGTCCACGCGTCCCGCTCCGGGCGGAAGGGAGATCACCTGGGTCACCCGGGAACGGCCGAACCGTCGCACCACCCGCACGGCCGAGTCCGCTGCCGGCTCCAGCGTCTCGACGTCGGTCACGTCGGTCACGGTGCGGCGGTACGCGTGGTCGACGTCCCACGCGTCGTAGTGCGCGGGCAGGTCCGGGTGCAGCTGCAGCAGGTTGGCGGGGCTGCCGGGGGCGATGGCCTCGCGCCCGGTGGCCAGGTCGACGACCGACACGAGCAGGCCCAGCGGGTCGACGGTGGCCCGGACCAGGCCGTTGTCCAGCACGTACCCGCCGCCGTCCGCCGCGGTGCGGGTGGCGGGAGCGGGCGGTGCGGGCGCACGTGTCGCCCCGCGGGCGGGGACGCCGTCGCGCGCGTGCGGGGCCGCGTTGAACACGACCTCACCGCCGGACCCGGCGTCGCCGGCGAGCGCCCGCTGCGCCGCCGCGATGATCACCTCGAGCTCGGCGGTCAGCCGCGCGTAGGTCTCGCGGCTCTCGCGGTGCACCCAGGCGATCGAGGACCCGGGCAGGATGTCGTGGAACTGGTGCAGGAGCACCGACTTCCAGATGCGGTCCAGGTCCTCGTACGGGTACGGGTGCCCGGCGCGCACGGCCGCGGTGGCCGCCCACAGCTCGGCCTCGTACAGCAGGTGCTCGCTGCGCCGGTTGCCCTGCTTGTTCCCCGCCTGGCTGGTGTAGGTGCCGCGGTGGGTCTCCAGGTACAGCTCGCCGACCCACACCGGCGGTTGCGGGTAGTCCGCGAACGCCTTCGCGAAGAACCGGGCGGGTGGCTCGACCTCGACCCGCGGCGAGCCCTCCAGGTCGCGCAGCCGCGCGGCCCTGGCCAGCATCTCGCGGGTGGGTCCGCCGCCCCCGTCGCCGTGCCCGAACGGCACGAGGGAGCGGTTGGCCACGCCCTTGTCGGAGAAGTTGCGCACGAGGTGGGCCATCTCGGCGCCGGAGAGCGTCGCGTTGTAGGTGTCGACCGGCGGGAAGTGGGTGAAGACCTGGGTCCCGTCGAGGCCCTCCCACCGGAAGGTGTGGTGGGGGAACCGGTTGAACTGGCTCCACGAGATCTTCTGGGTGAGGAACCAGCGGGAGCCCGAGAGGCGCACGAGCTGGGGGAGTGCCGCGGTGTAGCCGAAGGAGTCGGGCAGCCACACCTCCTCGGTCTCCACACCGAGCTTGTCGAGGAAGAACCGCTTGCCGTGCACGAACTGGCGGGCGAGCGCCTCCCCGCCGGGCATGTTGGTGTCGGACTCCACCCACATGCCGCCCACCGGCACGAGCTGGCCCTCCGCCACCTTCTTGCGCATCCGCTCCCACACGTCGGGGCGGTGCTCCTCCATCCAGGCCCACTGCTGGGCCGAAGACATCGCGAAGACGAAGTCGGGGTCGTCGTCCATCAGCGTCAGGACGTTCGACGCCGTGCGCGCCACCTTGCGGACCGTCTCGCGCAGCGGCCACAGCCACGCGGAGTCGATGTGGGCGTGCCCGATCGCGCTCACCCGGTGTGCGCTCGCGGTCGCCGGGACGGCGAGGGCGGGCGCCAGCGCCGCGCGGACCGCGGCCGCGCTGCCGGCGACGTCCTGGAGGTCGAGCACGTCGAAGGCGCGCTGGAGGGTGCGCAGGATGTTCCAGCGCCGGGGGTCGCCGACGGACAGCTCGTGCATGAGCTCGGTGAGCACCTCGACGTCCTGCACGAGCTCCCACACCGGCTCGTCGAACACCGCGAGGACGACCCGGCGCACGTGGTAGAGCGGGTCCCTCCCGGCCGTGTGCACCTCGCCCAGCGGCGTGCCCACCCCGTGGACGAGCGGGTTGGCCGCCGCCTCGACGTAGAGGTCGACGGGCTCGCCGCCCGCGGCGCTGTCGGCGATGCGCAACCACGTGTTCATCGGGTTGAGCCCTTTGACGGCCGTGCCGTCGGGCCGGTGGACGAGCGCCTCGGCGGAGAACCCGGGGCGGTCGGTGGCGAAGCCGAGGTCGATCACGGCCTCCACCGGGTGGCCGGCCCACGCCGCCGGGACCGACCCGGTGAGGTGGAACCAGCTCGTGCCCCAGGCCGGGCCCCACGCCTCGCCCGCCCGCGCCGGCCGGTAGGGCGCCTGCAGCGCGTCGGCGACGGCGACCGGCTCGCCCGGGGTGTGCCAGACCTCGACGGCGAGGGGGACGTTCGCGCCGTGGACCGCCGGTCGTAGCCGCTCGCGCAGGATGCGCTCGATGCGCTGCTCGATCAGGACGCGGTCGTCGTGCATGCAGGGACTCCTCGGCGAGCCTTTAGTCCATCGTTTGGATGAGGAACCTAGATTCAACGCTTTAATGCGTCAATACTGGAGCGGCGGGCGACGAGGAGGACGTGCAAGGGATGGCATCTGGGACGGACGGACCGCCTTCCGGCGTCGCGTTGTTCGCGTGGGTCAAGCAGGAGCTGCTCGACTCCATCGCCCGCGGCGAGTTCTCCCCCGACGAGCCGTTCGTCACGCAGCGCGAGATAGTCGAACGCTTCGGGGTCTCCACGACCACCGCCGTTCGGGCGTTGAACGAGCTGGTCGCCGACGGAGTGGTCGTGCGGCGACGCGGCCGGGGCACCTTCGTCGCCGAACGCGCCACCGCCCGCCCGGTGACACCGTCCGGTCCCCCCGTCATCGCCTACGTCAGCCCGGACCGGCGGGCGGGCATGCACGACTCCGATCTGCTCGCCGGGCTCTCCGTCGAGACGGAGGCGCTCGGGTACCAGCTCACCGTCGCGCACACCCGGAGCACGGCGCACGAGGAGCAGGTGCTGCGCACCGTCGCGGCCGGCTGGGCGCAGGCCGTGGTGCTCTTCGCGCACGACCGGTCCACCGCCGCGGGCGTGGTGGAGGAACTGCGGCTCGCCGGCGTCGTGACGGTGCTGGTCGACCGGTACCTCCCCGGCCTCCCCACCGACGCGGTGCTCTTCGACGACTTCGCCGTCGGGTACGACGTCACCACCGCGATGATCGACCGCGGGCACCGCTCCATGGCCGTGCTCTGGAGCGAGACCGACGTGACGAGCGTGCGGGACCGGCTCGCCGGCCATCGCCGGGCGCTGCGCGACCGCGGGCTGCCCGAGCTCCCCGAGCGGTCGGCGCTGCGGCCCTTCACCGGTCTCGACCCCGCCGCGCGCCAGCGCAGGCTGCGTGCCCTGCTGACGTCCGACGACCCGCTCACCGCGCTCCTCTTCGGCAACGCCCCCACGCTCGGGCAGGCCGTGTCGGACCTGCTGGCCATGGACGTCGGCTTCCCGGGCTCGGTGGAGCTGGCGAGCATGGACCAGTCCAGTCCGGACGGCAACGGGCCGCTGTCCGTCGTCTCGGCCCGGCTGCCGACCCGGGAGATGGGCAGGCGGGCGGCGCGGCTCGTGCACGAGCGCCTGCAGGGCTCGGCGGAGCCGGCCCGCCACGTGGTGCTGCCGGCCGAGGTGCAGGTGGCGGCGCCGGGGCGGAACACCCTCGTGGTCAGCGGCGCGGACGACGCCATGCACCGCGTGCGCACGTCACTCGGTGCCGACAGCGCCGACAACGCCGACAGCGCCGACAGCCCGACCGAGGCGTCCGGCCAGCGTGCGTAGGTGCTCGCGCAGCTCCGGCGGCTCGTGCACCTCGAACTCGCACCCCAGCCGCAGCAGCGCGAAGGCCAGCCACTCGAGGGTGTCGGTGTGGCTGCGCAGGCGGCAGGTCTCGTCGTCGATCGGCTCCAGATCGGCGGGCCCGTCCCCGATCCGGCCGCGCACCCGCTCGACGGGGGCGCGCAGCGTAGGCCACCGCCGTGTGGACGGGCACACCCGAGTACAGCTTGTCGGTGACGTACGCGGCGGCGTCGGGGGCGGGCAGCTCGCGGGGTGCCACTCGTGCACCGGTCGGCTGCGGCGCGTCGATGCGGTCGACGCGGAAGATCCGCCAGCCGTCGCGGTCGAGGTCGTAGGCCACCAGGTACCAGCGCCGCCCGGCGGGGACGAGCCGATGCGGCTCCACGTGCCGCCGCGACCCGCTGCCGTCGGCCGCGGTGTAGCGCAGCCGCACCCGCTCGCGGTTCGCGATCGCGGCGGCGAGCGCGGTGAGGTGCGCGGGGTCGACGGGGGTGGCGTAGGCGTCCGGTGCGGGCACGGTGGCGGCGCCGAGCGCGCTCACCCGGTAGCGCAGCCGGGACGGCAGCACCTGCTCCAGCTTCGCCAGCGCGCGGACGGCGGCCTCGTCGATGCCGGTGACGGCCTGCCCGGCCGCCGTCCGGAGCCCGACGGCGATGGCGACCGCCTCCTCGTCGTCGAGCAGGAGCGGTGGCATCGCCGTGCCCGCGACGAGGCGGTACCCGCCGAGGGCGCCCATGGTGGCCTCGACGGGGTAACCGAGATCGCGCAGCCGGTCGACGTCGCGCCGCACCGTCCGCAGGCTCACGCCGAGCCGCCGGGCGAGCTCGCTCCCCGGCCACTCGCGGGGCGTCTGCAGCAGGGAGAGCAGCGTGAGCAGGCGGGCAGGCGTGTCGGTCACGACGGAAGAATGCCAGCGATGTGTGCCAGGAGCCGACCTACATCCGCCGTAGCGTTTCCGTCATGACGCAGACGATCAAGCCTGTGCCCGACGGCTACACCACGGTGACGCCCTGGATGATCTCGAAGGACACCGCGGGCCTCATCGACTTCCTGACGCGGGCGTTCGGCGCAGAGGAGCTGGCGCGGGTGGAGAACCCCGACGGTCCCGGCATCGGCCACGCGGAGGTCCGGATCGGGGACGCCGTCGTGATGATGTTCGACGTGCTCAACCCCGACTGGCCGTACACCCCGTGCTTCCTGCGGCTCTACCTGCCCGACGGCGACGCGGCCCACCAGCGGGCCGTGGACGCGGGTGCTACACCTCTGCACCGGATGACGGAGATGTTCTGGGGCGACCGCGTGGGCCGCGTCCGTGACCCGTTCGGCAACGTCTACTGGATCCAGACCCGGGTGGCCGAGCTGGAGCCGGACGAGATCGCGCGCCGGATGGTGGCGCCGGAGTTCGTGGCGGCGATGGAGTACATGCAGAGCGGGGAGCTGGTCGTCGGCGCGCATACGATCCCGGCGTGACGCGGACCCACCTCGACGAGCGGTTCCCGGGCCACGACCTGGACCGGTCGGTCTGGTTCCCCTACTACCTGCCGCACTGGAGCTCGCGCGCGGAGTCCGCGGCCACGTGGGAGGTGCGCGACAGTGCGCTGCACCTGACCATCCCGCCGGATCAGCCGCTGTGGTGCCCCGACCTGCACCCGGAGCCGCTGCGCGTGTCCTGCGTGCAGACGGGGAGCCTCACCGGGCAGCAGCCGTTCGCCGACGGCCTGGTGGTGCGCGAGGAGCAGCCCACGTTCTGGGGCTACACCCCCTGCTACGGGGCGGTGGAGGTGCGGATGCGGGCCACCGTCTCGCCGCGGTCGATGTTCGCGTTCTGGATGTCGGGCATCGAGGACGAGCCGCGGCGCAGCGGGGAGATCTGCGTGGCCGAGGTGTTCGGCGACACCGTCGACGGCGAAGGGGCGGCGGTGGGCATCGGGCTGCACCGCTTCCGCGACCCGGAGCTGGTCGAGGAGTTCTCGGCCGAGCGGTTCGACCTCGACGTCAGCGAGTTCCACCGGTACGGGGTCGACTGGCGCCCGGACGGGCTCACGTTCTCGATCGATGGCACCGTGGTGCGGCGGGTGCGGCAGAGCCCGTCCTACCCGATGCAGCTGATGATCGGTGTCTTCGACTTCCCCGCGAAGGCGACCGGCGCCGACGAGCCGGTGCCGGAGCTGGTGGTCTCGCACGTCACCGGTCGGCCCTGACTCGGGCTCGTTCCAGCAGCCACGGGTGCAGGTGGCGGTAGCCGCGCACGGCCACCGAGCGAAGCGGACGCAGGGCGAAGCGCGGGTCGCCCGCCAGCGCGTCGGCCACCCCGCGGTCGGCCAGCACGCTGCCCGGCCGGGCGTGCGCCGTGAGCCGCGCGGCGATGTTGACGACCTCGCCGTAGACGTCGCCGTAGCGCACCAGCACCGGGCCCGCGGCCAGGCCGATGCGCAGCTCGGGCAGCGCGGGCTCGGCCCGCACGCGGTCCTGCAGCGCGAGCGCGATGCCCGCGCCATCGGCGACGTCGTCGGCGACGAAGAGCACCTCGTCCCCGACCGTCTTGACGATCCGCCCGTGCCCGTCCGCGATCACCTCGGTGGTCGTCGAGCCGAAGCGCTCGATCATCTCGCTCAGCTCGGCGGTGGAGCGGCGCCTCGTGGTGCGCGTGAAGCCGACCATGTCGGCGAAGCCGACGACGAGCGGCCAGGTTCCGGGCTCGTCGCCGGGGCCCGCCGTCACGACCATCCGGCGGACGGCCGCGGCCACATGCCGGCGCCAGACGTAGCTCTGCAGGTCCTCCAGCGCGGGCAGGACGGCGGCGGCGATCTCGCGCGAACCTTGCGGTGTGACCTCGCCGCCCTGGTCCTCGATCACGCGGATGAGCATCCCGACCTGCCACTCCGCGAGCCGCGACAGCGACTGGGCCATCGCCCGCGCCACGGCCTCGCGCACGTCGGGGGCGAGCACCCCGGCGTCGGTGAGGCGGGTCATCAGGCGCACGGCGTCGAGGTCGCGCTCGGTGAAGAGGACCTCGTCGTCGGCCGTCTCGGCGAACCCGAGGGCGCGCCACAGCCGGCGACCGGTCTCGAGGTCGAGCCCGGCTGTCTCGGCGATCTGCTGACGCGTGTAGCGCCGCGGGGCACCGAGGATGAGCTCTTCGAGGGCGTCCTCCGGTGTGGTCACGTCAGGTCGTGTGGACGATCAGGACGTCGATCCCGGCGCGGCGCGCCACGTCGGACGGCACCGAGCCGAGCAGCCGCCCGCTGAGCGTGTTGAGGCCCCGGTTGCCGACGACGAGCAGGTCGGCGCCGGTGTCCCGCACCGCCTTGCGCAGCACGTCGACGGGCGGGCCGTCGACGGCGAGCGTCCGGATCGTGCGCGCCCCCGCGGCCGCGGCGCGCTCCTCGGCGCTGCGCAGGGTCTCCTCGGCAGGCGTCCAGCCGACCACGAGGTAGGCCTCGTCCTTGAGCGCGTCCTCTGCCTCGGCGGTGTCCTCCCGGGACGGGGGCGTGAAGGCGCAGACGATGACGAGCTCGGCGTCGCTGTCGGCGGCGACGGCTGCGGCGCGGTCGACGGCGTTGAACGACGTGGCGGAGCCGTCGGTGCCGACGACGATCGTGCGGTAGGCGGACATCGGAAGCCTCCGGCATCGGGGAACGTGAGGGGCAGGTTACCGCTGGTAGGAATCGAGCCGCGCACGCCGTCACACCCCCGTGGGCGGAAGGACGGTCGGTGGGAGCACAGCGGGTGGGAGCACCGCGGGTGCGATCAGCCGGGCGCGCATGCGCCAGCCTGCGCCTGCCCACAGGGCGCGCATGGTGGCCGCGGTGCCGCGCACGTCGGCGCGCCCCACCAGGTAGCACCAGCGGTGCCGCGGCGGCAGCGCGAAGAACGTCTCGAAGAACGCCGGGACCTCGGCGGGCGGCATCCGCAGCAGCGCCTCGAGCCCGATCCGGCGGAACCGGTGCACGGCACCCGCTCCGCGCGGCCAGACCACCGCGTGCGCTGCGGCGAGGGCCCGGTCGGGCCCGGCGGCGATCGCGTCGGCGACCGCCGGCGCGAGCCGCAGCGACGTGGCCACCGAGAACCCGCTCGCCGGGTGCACGAGCGGGGCCGCGGCGCCGAAGGCGAGGACACCGGGGGTGCGGTGGCGCGGGGAGTCGACCGGGAAGCGGACGGCCTCGGTGGCGGCGTCCGGGGGAGGGGTGATGCCGTGCCGGGCGAGCCGTGCGCGCAGCCGCCTGCGCAGCACCGGCAGCGGCAGGCCGGGGCGGCGGGCGAGCGAGGTCTCCTCCAGCAGCACGGCGCCGCCGCCGAGCGGGACGCCGTAGAGGAAGGTGGGCCAGCCCGGCTCGCCGTGGTCGGGCCGCCAGTCCATGAACAGCGCCTCACCGGGCGCGACGAGCGGCGCGGCGATCGCCTCGTCGACGACCACGCCCGCCGCCGTCTGCTCGGCGGACGGCCGGCGCCGGGGCGCGGCGCGCAGCGGCTGGCGGTGGCCGCCCGCGTCCACGACGACCGCGGCCCGCAGCTCCTCGGCACCGCTGAGGTGGACGGCGCCGGATGCCCAGGCGGCCGCGCGGCCCGCGCGGACCTGCACCCCGCGGCGGGCGAGCTCGCCGTCGAGGTGGGCGCGCAGGGCGGGGACGTCCAGGACGGCGTACTCCCAGCCGAGCCGGTGCTCGGAGAGCGCGATCGCCCGTCCCGTGGCCCGGGCCGCGATCACCGACGGTGGCAGGTCGTCCGGCAGTTCGTCGGCCCAGCAGCCGTAGGTGGCCCGCCACGGCGCCTCCGGTGCCGGATCGACCAGCGTGGTGCGCAACCCGCGCTCGGCGGTGGCGGCGGCGAGTGCCCTCCCGGCGGGCCCGCCGCCGACGACGAGCACGTCGGGGTCGCGGAACACGCCCAGCATCCTGCCCGCCGAGGCCGTCCGGCGACGTTCAGGAAAGCCACATTGCTGTCCTGCACGTTCCGGAATGTGGCCTTCCTGAACTTCCCGGGTCGCTCCGCAGCACGCGTCGCCGCGCGCATTAGCCTGCGTGCGTGGCGGATCGCTCCGTGCTCGACCAACCCGTCCGCCCGTCCGCGCGGGCGGCCCGGCGGTCGGGCGTGGGGGAGAGCGGGGTGGGCCTGGCCGCGAGCCCGTTCCGGGTCGACCGGGACCGGATCGCGGCGTCGCCGTACTTCGCCCGCCTCGCCGGCGTCACGCAGGTGGTGAGCCCGACCGGCAACGGTCTGCTGCTGCACAACCGACTGACGCACAGCCTGCAGGTGGCTCAGGTGGCGAGGGCCATCGCCGAGCGGCTGACGGCCGACGCCGTGACGGGCGCGGTCCTGGACCGGCTCGGCGGCTGCGACCCCGATGTCGTCGAGGCCGCCGCGATCGCCCACGATCTGGGCCACCCGCCGTTCGGGCACCTCGGCGAGCAGGTCCTGGACCGGCTCGGCCGCGAGCGGCTGGGCCTGCCGGACGGGTTCGAGGGCAACGCGCAGAGCTTCCGCGTGATCACGACGATCGACCTGCACGGGCCGGGCGGCGCCGGGCTCGACCTGACCGCGGCCGTCCGCGCGGCCGTGCTCAAGTACCCGTGGGCCCGCCGCGGCCATCCCGACCCGCACCCGAGCACGGCGCCCGTTCCGCCGCGCGGCGCGGGCCCGCTGCCGGGCGCCCCGGACGCGGGGTCGGCCAAGTTCTCCTGCTACCTCACCGAGCTCGACGACCTGGTCGACAGCCGGGCCGCCGTGGCGGTGGGGCCGTGGCAGCAGACGGTGGAGGCCGCGGTGATGGACACCGCCGACGACGTCGCGTACGCCATCCACGACCTGGAGGACTTCCACCGGGTCGGCGTGCTCGCCCAGCCGGGTGTCGCGACCGAGCTGGGCGGCTGGCTGCGCGACCGGGGTGGGCTCGCCGCGGCCGACCCGTCCGCGCTCGGGTCGCTGCGCCCGGGCGCCGACCTCGAGCGGCTGCGCAGGCGGCTGCACACCAAGGACGGCTGGGCGTTCGACGACGAGGCGTTCGCCTCCGCCGTCGCCCTGGTGCGCGAGGAGCTGGTGGACGGGCTGCTGGCCGTCCCGTTCGACGGGTCGATGGCCGCCGAGCGGGCGGTCGCCGAGTTCTCGGCGCGGTGGACGGCCCGCCTCGTCGCGGGCGTCCGGGTGCAGCCCGACCCGCCGGTGCGGGCCGCGCCGGTCACCCTCGCCACGGCGCAGTGGCACGAGGTGGCGGTGCTGAAGTTCGTGCACCACCGGTTCGTCCTGCAGCGCGCCGACCTCGCCTCCCACCAGCGCGGCCAGGCGACGGTGCTGACCGGGCTGGTCGGTGCGCTCGCCGACTGGCTCACCGGTGACGACGAGGTCCGCATCCCGCCCCGCCTGCACGACCTGGTGGCGCTCGCCCACGACGAGTACCGCGGGCTCTCCGCCGAGGGACGGCTCGGCCCCGAACCGGACGTCGACGCGCTGGCCCGCGGCCGCGCGGTGGTCGACTACGTCGCCTCACTGACCGACGGCCAGGCCGGCGCGCTGCTCGACGTCCTGACGGGCCGCTCCGCGCGGCTGTGGGCGGACGCGGTGGCCCTCTGACCAGCACGTCGTGCACACCGCGGCGACACGGTGCACGGCCGGGCGGCGCGGCTAGGCGGAGCCGAGGGAGCCCGTCGAGAGGATGCCGCCGTCGACGCGGACCGTCTCGCCGGTGATCCAGGAGGCCGCGTCGGAGACGAGGAACCCGACCAGCCGGGCGACGTCCTCGGGCGTGCCGAG
Source organism: Pseudonocardia hierapolitana (assembly GCF_007994075.1). Lineage (NCBI taxonomy): Bacteria > Bacillati > Actinomycetota > Actinomycetes > Pseudonocardiales > Pseudonocardiaceae > Pseudonocardia > Pseudonocardia hierapolitana. The sequence continues at coordinate 7,390,129 of NZ_VIWU01000001.1, forward strand.
GCGCTTCATCGGGTAGGCGGCTGCCACTTTGTCCTCGTCGTGGGCGTAGAGGGCGGTGGCGAACTTCGTCTTCACCACGGCAGGCGCCACGGCGTTGACCCGGATCGACGGGCCGAGCTGCCAGGCGAGCTCCTCGGTGAGCCGGATGAGCGCGGCCTTCGACGCCCCGTACGCCGCGATCACGCCCGAGGAGCGGATGCCGGCCACCGAGGCGAGGTTGACGATCGCGCCGCCGTGCTCGCCCATCCACGCCTTGTAGGCGAGCTGCACGAACCCGAGCGCGGCGACGACATTGGTGTCGAAGGTCTTGCGGACGGCGTCGAGGTCGGCGTCCATGAGGGAGCCGTAGGTCGGGTTGATCCCCGTGTTGTTGACCAGGATCGCGAGGTTGCCGAACCGCTCCACGGTGCGGGCGACGGCCTCCTCGCGGGCCTCGTCGGATCCGGCGTTGCCCGGGAGGGCGAGCACCCGCCCGGGGTCGGTGCCCGCCGCCAGCTGCTCGGCCGCCGCGGCCAGCTCGTCCGGCTTGCGTGCGGTGATCGTGACCGACGCGCCCCTGCCGAGCAGCTCGCGGGCGATGGCGAAGCCGATTCCGCGGCTCGCGCCGGTGACGAGGGCTGCGCGACCAGCAAGATCCTGGGGGACGCCTGCGGAGATGTCGGCGGTGACGTCGGTCATGTCCGCGACCCTACTTCCCGAAACCGCTCGACCCGGCCGGTACTCTGGACTGCGTGATCATGGTCCGGATCGAGTAGCGGCGGCGCGCGTCATCTCTCGCGTGCCGTCCCTTCCACTCGTTCTGGAGTCCTTCTCGTGATCACCGCCTCCGACCTGGAACTGCGTGCCGGGTCCCGGATCCTCCTGTCCGGCGCCGCCCTGCGCGTGCAGCCCGGCGACCGCATCGGCCTCGTCGGCCGCAACGGTGCCGGCAAGACCACCTCGATGCGGGTGCTCGCCGGTGAGGGCGAGCCCTACGGCGGTGCGGTCCGCGCCACCGGCCCGGTCGGCTACCTCCCGCAGGACCCCCGCGAGGGCGACCTGTCGGTGCCTGCGCGCGACCGCGTGCTGTCGGCGCGCGGGCTGGACACGCTGCTGCGCAAGATGGAGAAGGCGCAGACGGCGATGGCCGAGCTGGTCGACGGCGCCGAGAACGCCAAGGCGGTGCGCGAGTACGGCCGGCTCGAGGAGCGGTTCTCCGCGCTCGGCGGCTACGCGGCCGAGAGCGACGCCGCCCGGATCTGCACCCACCTCGGGCTGCCCGAGCGCGTCCTCGGGCAGCCGATGGCCACGCTGTCCGGTGGCCAGCGCCGCCGCGTCGAGCTCGCCCGCATCCTCTTCGCCGCCTCCGACGGCGGCAGCCAGAGCGCCACGACGTTGCTGCTCGACGAGCCCACCAACCACCTCGACGCCGACTCGATCACCTGGCTGCGCGGGTTCCTGTCCAACCACGAGGGCGGGCTCGTCGTGATCAGCCACGACACCGATCTGCTCGCCGCGGTCGTCAACAAGGTGTGGTTCCTCGACGCCACCCGCGGCGAGGTCGACATCTACAACATGGACTGGCGCCGCTACCAGGAGGCGCGGGCCACCGACGAGAAGCGCCGCCGCCGCGAGCGCGCCAACGCCGAGAAGAAGGCCGCCGCGCTGCACGCCCAGGCCGCGAAGATGGGCGCCAAGGCCACGAAGGCGGTGGCGGCCAAGAACATGGCCCGCCGCGCCGACCAGATGCTCGCGTCGCTGGAGCCGGAGCGGCAGGCCGACCGGGTCGCGCGGATCCGTTTCCCGGACCCGGCGCCCTGCGGGCGCACCCCGCTCACCGCGGAGGGGCTGTCGAAGTCGTTCGGCTCGCTCGAGGTGTTCACCGGTGTCGACCTCGCCGTCGACCGCGGCACCAAGGTCGTGGTGCTCGGGCTCAACGGCGCGGGCAAGACCACGCTGCTGCGGCTGCTCGCCGGCACCGAGAACCCGGACTCGGGCCGCGTCGTGCCCGGGCACGGGCTGCGCACCGGCTACTTCGCCCAGGAGCACGACACGCTCGACATGCAGGCCACGGTCTGGGAGAACATCCGGCACGCCTCGCCGGACACCCCGGAGCAGCAGCTGCGCACGCTGCTCGGGGCGTTCATGTTCTCGGGCGAGCAGCTCGACCAGCCCGCCGGCACGCTGTCGGGCGGCGAGCGCACCCGGCTCGCACTCGCCGGCCTGGTCTCCAGCGCGGCCAACGTCCTGCTGCTCGACGAGCCCACCAACAACCTCGATCCGGCCAGCCGCGAGCAGGTGCTCGACGCGCTGCGCCACTTCGCCGGGGCCGTCGTGCTCGTCACGCACGACCCGGGCGCGGTCGAGGCGCTGGATCCGGACAAGGTGATCGTGCTGCCCGACGGCACCGAGGACCACTGGTCCGCCGACTATCTCGAGCTCGTGCAGTTGGCCTGATCGGGCGATTTCCGCCGGCATGTCCCATGCCTGCCCGGCCACCCGATCGGGGTGCAGGCAGGTTCGTGGCCGCCGCCGTCGACGGCCGTGGCGGCATCCGGCGGGTCCGCGCTCCCCTGCCGGGGTGACTTGCGGGTGGCGACGGGGTGACATCCGGGTGTGCAGGTTGCGGCAATGATCACCCATACGCGTGATCCATTCGGGCGAACCGTTCGCCGATCACCGAGTGGATCTCCTGGCACCGGGTAGTTCCGTGGACGATCATTGCCGCACCGGGGGGAGCCGGAAACGATCTGCCTGCGGTCCGCGCAGGTGGGCGAAGGAGATCAGGTGTCATGGCCGACCTGAAGAAGGGTGCTCGTATCACCGGCACCCAGCGCGACAAGCTCGCCACCGACCTGAAGAAGAAGTACGAGAAGGGCGCCAGCATCCGCGCGCTCGCCGAGCAGACCGGTCGGTCGTACGGATTCGTGCACCGCGTCCTGTCCGAGACCGGCGTCACGCTGCGCGGCCGCGGCGGGGCCACTCGTACCAAGAAGAAGTAGGTCGAGAAGCAGTCGGAAGCGGTTGCCGGACCGCTTCCTACCCCGGGGTAACCTGCCGCCATGACAACGGCGGCGATCGACCCGGAGCTTCTTCGACGCGGTGGGCTGACGTTCGACGTCGACGGTCCGCGGGCGACGATCACGCTCGCGCGTCCGGAGGTGCTCAACGCGCAGACCCCGCACACGTGGGAGGCGCTCCGGGCGATCGGGGAGTCGGTGCCCGCCGAGGTCCGCGTCGTGGTGGTGCGCGGCACCGGCCGCGCGTTCTCCGCCGGTCTCGACAAGCGGTACTTCGCCGCCGACGAGGTGGACGGCGCCCCGGGCCTCACCGGCATCGCCGCGTTGCCCGACGAGGAGGCCGACACCACGATCGCCGCCGCCCAGGCCGGCTTCTCGTGGCTGCGCGACCCCACGCGCCTCACCATTGCCGCTGTGCAGGGCCACGCCATCGGAGCGGGTTTCCAGCTCGCGCTCGCCTGTGACCTGCGTGTCGTCGCCGACGACGTGCAGTTCTGCATGGCCGAGACCAGCCGGGGCATCGTCCCCGACCTCGGCGGCACCTACCCGCTCGTCCACGCCGTGGGCTACTCCCGCGCCGTCGAGATCTGCCTCTCCGGACGGCGGGTCGGCGCCGACGAGGCGGTCGCCATCGGCCTCGCGCTGCGCGCCGTGCCCGTGGCGGAGCTCGACGCCGCCGTCGACGCGGACGTCGCGGCCCTGCTCGCCGCACCGCCGAAGGCCGCTGCCGAGACCCTCGGCCTGCTCGCAGGCGTCGCCGAGGGCGCCGACCCGGCGCAGGCCCTCGCCGCCGAGCGCGCGGCCCAGCTGCGGCGACTCCGCTCGCTGGCGGCGGGCGAGGGCTGAGCGCTCGTCGGATCAGGTGCGGGCCGTTGCGGCGTGCGGCGCCGGGAAGCCGCCGACCGCCTGCTCGAACGCCTGTGCCACGCGGAGTACATCGGCGTCCGCGAAGTGCCTTCCGATGATCATCATCCCGGCCGGGAGGCCGCCTGCGAGACCGGCGGGCACGGAGCACGCCGGGTGGCCCGTCACGTCGGTGACGCAGGTGTTGGCGATCATTTCGAGGGCCCGCGGGATGACCTCCTCGCGCGGGGCGTCGGGCGCGGGCAGTGCGGTGGCGCGCAGCGGAAGCGTCGGCATGACGAGCACGTCGTAGCGGGCGAGGGCCGCGTCGTAGGCGGCGCGCAGCCGCGGCACGAGGTTGCGGGCCATGGCGTAGTACCGGCCGTGGTGGCGGTCGACGGTGTACCCGCCTGCCAGCAGCACGAGCTTGACGGTCTCGGAGAACCGGCTGCCGTCGGCCCGCCAGCCGCGGCCGTAGTGCTCGATCACCTCCGGGTCGTAGAGGCCGTCCCGGTTCATGCCGTAGCCGTTGCCGTCGACCATCTGGTTCATCGCGCCCTCGGTGGCGATGACGTCCCAGATGCGCGCCCCGTGGGCGTGCCAGGGGATCGAGACCTCCTCCGCGGTGAGGCCGGCGCCGCGCAGGACGTCGACGCCCGCACGCACCGCGTCGTCCACCTCCGGTTCGGAGTTGGGGTGGCCGAAGCCCTCGGTGACCACGCCGATCCGCATGCCCTCCGCGCCCCGGTCGAGCGCACCGACGTAGTCGTCGGGCACGAGGTCGCGCGGCTGGCGCGGGTCGAGCCCGTCCGGGCCGGCCATGACCGACAGCATGAGCGCTGCATCGGCCACCGTGCGGGTCATGGGGCCGACGTGGTCGATGGTCTGCTCGATCGGGAACGCCCCGGTGTAGGGGACGAGGCCGTAGGTGGGCTTGTGGCCGACGATGCCGCTGTACGCCGCCGGGATGCGTACCGAGCCGCCCTGGTCGCCGCCCGTGGCGAGGTCCACGACGCCCCCTGCGACCAGCGCGGCGCTCCCGGAGGACGACCCGCCCGCGGAGCGGCGCTCGTCCCACGGGTTGCGCACGGGCGCCGGGCGGGAGGTGTGCGAGCCGCCGGAGAAGCAGAGGTCCTCGCAGACGGCCTTGCCGGCGATCGTCGCGCCCGCGGCGAGCAGGCGGCTGACGACGGCGGCGTCGCGCAGCGGGACGTAGCCCTCCAGGTAGGGCGAGCCGTTCATCATCGGCACGCCGGCGACGGCGGTGTTGTCCTTGACGGCGACGGTGCGCCCGGCGAGCGGGCCCTGCCCGCCCTCGGTGATGTCGGTGGTGACGTACCAGGCGCCGTACGGGTTGTCCGCGTCCTGCGGCCGCTGCCACGCGCGCTCGGGGGCCGAGGGGGCGGTTTCGCCGTAGAGCTCCTCCACGACGTTCCAGGAGGAGAGCAGCCCGTGGACGAACGGGCCGAACGATTCGATGTCGGACTCGGAGAGGCCAAGGCCGCGGCGCTGGGCGGCGGCGTCGAGGGCGGCGCGGTCGGGCGGGTCGAGGGGCATGGCGACCTCCTGCTGAGCGGGTGAACCGACCGTAGTACGTGCCCGGGAGTAGAGCGGGGCATCAGCGTGTTGGAACCTCCGGATGCAACGGTGTAAGTGAAGGGGGCCGTGGATGGATCGGCCGATGGGGATGCTGCGCGGGGTCGTACGCGGCGCGGACGCGCCGAAATCGATCAAGAAGGGCACGATCCCGCGGATCTGGGCGTTCGCGCGGCCCTACCGCCGCTGGCTGCTCGCGTACCTGGTGCTCACGGTCGTCTCGGCGACGGTGGGCGTGCTCACGCCCGTTCTCGCGGGCCGGGTGGTCAACGCGATCGTCGCCGGCGGTGAGGCGTCGGCGGCCGCCGCCACCGTCGTCGGGCTCGCGGCGGGCATCGCGACGCTCGCGATCGTCGAGGCCGTCGTCGGGCTGGTCTCACGCTGGTTCTCCTCCCGCATCGGTGAGGGTCTGATCGTGGAGCTGCGGCGGGCGGTCTTCGCGCACGTGCAGCGGATGCCGGTGGCGTTCTTCACCCGCACCCGCACCGGGGCGCTCGTCAGCAGGCTCAACAACGACGTGGTCGGCGCCCAGTCCGCGGTCACCTCGACGCTCGCGACCGTGCTGAGCAACAGCGTCCAGCTCGCGCTCGCGCTCGGCGTGATGATCTCGCTCGCGTGGCAGGTCACGCTGCTCGCGCTGGTGCTGCTGCCGATCTTCGTGATCCCCGCACGCCGCTTCGGGCGCCGCCTCGCCGACCTGCGCCGCGAGGCGGCCGACCTCAACGCCGGCATGGGCAACCAGATGACCGAGCGGTTCTCCGCGCCCGGCGCCACGCTGGTGAAGCTGTTCGGGCGGCCCGAGGAGGAGGAAACCGAGTTCGGCGAGCGCGCCGAGCGCGTCCGCGACATCGGCGTGCGCACCGCGATGGTCTCGCGCGTCTTCGTCACGGCGCTGTCGCTGGTGTCCGCGCTGGCGCAGGCGCTGGTCTACGGGCTCGGCGGCTGGCTCGCCGTCACCGGCCGGCTCGAACCGGGCACCGTCGTCACGCTCGCGCTGCTGCTCACCCGCCTCTACACGCCGATGACCGCGCTCGCGAACGCCCGCGTGGACGTGATGACCGCGCTGGTGTCGTTCGAGCGCGTCTTCGAGGTCCTCGACCTGAAGCCCATGATCAGCGAGCGGCCGGGCGCGGTCGCGCTGCCGGACGGCCCCGTCGACGTGCGGCTGTCCGGGGTGCGCTTCGCCTACCCCAGCGCCGACCAGGTCTCGCTCGCTTCCCTGGAGGAGGTCGCCGTGCTCGACACCCGCGGCGGCGAGGAGGTGCTGCACGACGTCGACCTCGAGGTGGGCGCAGGGCAGCTGGTGGCGCTCGTCGGCTCGTCGGGCGCCGGGAAGTCGACGCTCGCGTCGCTCGTCCCGCGGCTCTACGACGTGGATGCGGGCTCCGTGCAGCTCTCCGGCATCGACGTGCGGGACCTGACGTTCGCGTCGCTGCGCGGCGCGGTCGGCGTCGTCACGCAGGACGGGCACCTGTTCCACGACACGATCCGCGCCAACCTGAGCTACGCCGCGCCCGGCGCGACCGACGCCGAGATCGTCGACGCGCTGCGCCGCGCCCGGCTCGGTGACCTCCTCGACTCGCTGCCCGACGGGCTCGACACTGTGGTGGGGGAGCGCGGCTACCGGCTCTCCGGCGGCGAGCGCCAGCGCCTGACCATCGCCCGCCTGCTGCTCGCCCGGCCCCGCGTGGTGATCCTCGACGAGGCCACCGCCCACCTCGACTCCGAGTCCGAGGCGGCGGTCCAGGAGGCACTGGCCGAGGCCCTCGACGGGCGCACCGCGATCGTCATCGCGCACCGGCTGTCCACCGTCCGCGCCGCCGACCAGATCGCCGTGCTGGAGCAGGGCCGGATCGTCGAGCGCGGCACCCACGACGAGCTGCTGGCACTCGACGGGCGCTACGCCCGGCTGCACCGCACGCAGTTCGCCCTGGAGCCCTCCGGTGACGGCGTCGACTGCGGGGTCCCGGGCTGCACCGTCCGGCACCGGGAGGGGCACCTGGTCGGCTGACGCCGCGAGCGCGTCCACAGCCGGGACGCGTGCGGCTTGGCGGATCCTCCAACGGCGGCAGGCTCCCCGGCCCGGGCTTCGTGGCTTCAGCGGGTGTCACCGGGCACCCTGCGGCGGTCATGGTTTCGGCGTCCCTCCGCCGCCGCGCACAGCGAGGTGCACCATGCCGCGACGCCTGCCACGCCGTCCCCATCCCGTCGACGAGGTGCTGCCCGCCGGCAAGCTCGCCGTGTACGGGTTCCAGCACGTGCTCGCGTTCTACGCGGGCGCGGTGATCGTGCCGATCCTGCTCGCCGGCGCGATCGGCCTGTCCGACCGCGACCTCATCCACCTGATCAACGCCGACCTGTTCACGTGCGGGATCGCCTCGATCATCCAGGCCGCCGGGTTCTGGAAGATCGGTGTGCGGCTGCCGCTGCTGCAGGGCGTCACGTTCACCGCCGTGTCGCCCATGATCGCGATCGGGCTCGCGGCAGGCGGCGGAACCGACGGGCTGCTCGTGATCTACGGCTCGGTGATCGTCGCCGGGCTCGCCACGTTCCTGATCGCGCCGTTCTTCGGCCGGATGATCCGGTTCTTCCCGCCGGTCGTCACCGGGTCGGTCATCCTGATCATCGGGCTCGCGCTGCTGCCGGTGGCCGCGCTGGACGCCGTCGGCGGCGGCTCCGACCCGCAGCCCGGCAATCCCCGCCACCTCGCCTACGCGCTCGGCACGCTCGCCGTGATCGTGGCGATCCAACGGCTCTTCCGCGGGTTCATGGCCACGGTCGCCGTGCTGATCGGGCTCGTGCTCGGCACGTTCGTGGCCTGGCTCCTGGGTGATGCGCGCTTCGACGCCGTGGGCGAGTCGGCCTGGGTCGGTGTTACCACCCCGTTCCATTTCGGGTGGCCGCAGTTCAGCTTCGCGGCGATCGTGTCCATGATCGTGGTCATGCTCATCACCGCGGTGGAGACCACCGGGGACGTCTTCGCCACCGGCGAGATCGTCGACAAGCGGGTCGGGCGGGAGGACGTCACCCGCGCGCTGCGCGCCGACGGCCTCGCCACGACGATCGGCGGCGTCCTCAACTCCTTCCCCTACACCTGCTTCGCCGAGAACGTCGGCCTCGTGCGGCTCACCCAGGTCAAGAGCCGCTGGGTGGTGGTCGCCGCCGGCGCGTTCATGATCGTGCTCGGGTTGCTGCCGAAGGCCGGTGCCGTCGTCGCCGCCGTCCCGCACCCGGTGCTGGGCGGCGCGGCGCTGGCGATGTTCGCGACCGTGGCGGTGGTGGGCATCCAGACGCTCTCCCGCGTCGACTTCCACGACCACCGCAACGTCGTGATCGTCGGCTCCAGCGTCGGCCTCGCGATGCTCGTCACCGCGCAGCCGGATGTGGCGGGCGCGGTGCCGGCGTGGGCGCAGATCGTGTTCGGCTCCGGCATCACGCTCGGCAGCCTCACCGCGATCGGGCTCAACCTGGCCTTCCACCACACCCGGCGCCGCGAGCCCGAGGCGGCGGGAACCGTGCGGCTGGAGGAGGTCAACCGGATGAGCCGGGAGGAGTTCGTGGCCACGTTCGGGCGGCTGTTCCAGGGCAGCCCGGAGCTGGTGGGTCGCGCGTACGACCGGCGACCGTTCGCCGACCCCACCAACCTGCGCTCGGCGTTCCAGGAGGCCCTCTTCTCGGCGCCGCACGCGGAGCAGCGCGCGCTCATGGCCACCTACCCCGACCTCGGCGCCGACCGCGTGGCCGACGGCGAGGAGGGCGAGGAGTCCGCCCGCGACCAGGGCAGCGCCGGCCTCACCCGGCTCGCCGACGAGGACCGGGAGGAGTTCGCCGCGCTGGCCGCGGCCTACCGGGAGCGGTTCGGGTTCCCGCTGATCGTCTGCGTGCGTGACTCCGGGTCCCGCGAGCGGGTGCTCGCCGAGGGCCGGCAGCGGCTGGCGAACTCGCCCGCCCAGGAACACGCCGCCGCGCTGATCGAGATCGCGAAGGTGGCGGGCCACCGCTTCGCCGACCTCGTCGCGGGCGCTCCCGGCGTCGGCACCCGCGCGAAGGTGTTCGGCCGATGACACTCGACGAGTGGAACGCCCTCGACGCGGCCGCCGCCGAGCGCGAGCTGCGCCGGGTGTGCGCGGCGCCCCGCTGGGCACGGCAGGTGGTGGCGAGCAGGCCGCACCCGGACCTGGCATCGCTGCAGGCCACCGCCGAGGTCGCGCTGAGCGACGCCGACCTGGACGAGGCGATGGCCGGCCACCCCCGGATCGGCGACCGGACGGCAGACGGCGCGTCCCGGCGCGAGCAGAGCGGCGTCGCGGGCGCGGACCCCGAGGTGCTGGCCGCGCTCGCCGAAGGCAACCGGGCCTACGAGGAGCGCTTCGGACACGTCTACCTGGTCTGCGCCACCGGCCGCAGCGCGCAGGAGCTGCTCGACGTCCTGCGCGCCCGGCTCGGCAACGACCCCGCCACCGAGCGCGCCGTCGCGCTCGCCGAGCTGGCGGCGATCAACCGGCTGCGCATCGCGCGGCTGGTCGGGGAGGAGCCTGCATGAGTGAGCGTCAGCGAGCGAATCATCAGCACAGCGTCCACGCGAAGCGTCGCCTGAGCGTCAGCGAGGGCGCCCGGTGAGTCTGTCCACGCACGTCCTCGACGCGTCCCGCGGAACACCGGCCACCGGCGTCACCGTCCGGCTCGCGACGACGGACGGCCACGAGCTCGCCTCCGCCGTCACCGACGCCGACGGGCGCGTCCGGGAGCTCGCCGCCGAGCTCCCGGCGGGCGACTACCGCCTCACGTTCGCCACCGGGGAGTACTTCGCGGCGAACGGACAGAAGGGGTTCTACCCCGAGGTGGTCGTCACCTTCACCGTCACCGATGCGGGGCAGCACCACCACGTGCCGCTGCTGCTGTCCCCCTACGCCTACTCGACCTATCGCGGGAGCTGACTGCAATGTCGAACAACAGGGCAATCGTCCTGGGCGCCAACCAGTACGGGAAGGCGGAGAACCGCCTCGTCCGGATCTACCGGGAGAACGCGCGGCACGAGATCCGCGACGTCACCGTGTCCACCGCGCTGCGCGGCGACTTCGCCGACGCGCACCTGCACGGCGACCAGTCCAAGGTGCTGCCCACCGACACGCAGAAGAACACCGCCTACGCGTTCGCGAAGGAGCACGGGCTGCGCGCCATCGAGGAGTTCGCGCTCACCCTGGCCCGGCACTTCGTCGACGACGTCGAGCCGGTGCGCGGCGCCCGGATCGCGGTCGACGAGTTCGCGTGGGAGCGCGTGCCCGTCGGCGGCGAGGGCCACGACCACACGTGGGTGCGCCGCGGCCCCGAGGTGCGCAGCACCGTCGTCGACGTCTCGGACGGGGGCACCGAGGTCGTCTCGGGCCTGCGCGACCTGGTGCTGCTCAAGTCGACCGGCTCGGAGTTCCACGGCTTCCTGAAGGACCGGTACACGACGCTGCCCGAGACCGACGACCGGATCATGGCGACGGCACTCGTCGCGCAGTGGCGCTACTCGGGCGTTGAGGTGGACTGGGACAAGACGTGGGCCGACGCCAGGCGGATCCTCCTGGAGAAGTTCGCCACCGTGCACTCGCTCGCGCTGCAGCAGACGCTGTGGGAGATGGGCCGCGGAGTGCTCGAGGCGCACCCGGAGATCGCCGAGATCACCCTGCAGGCGCCCAACAAGCACCACTTCACCGTGGACCTGTCGCCGTTCGGCCTGGAGAACCCCAACGAGGTGTTCTACGCGGCCGACCGCCCGTACGGGCTGATCGAGGCGACGGTCACGCGAGGGTGACGGCCGATTCTCAGGCACCCGCTCCGAGGTGCTCGACGAACCAGTCGCGGGCCGGACCGCTGGCCCGGTCGAACCCGGCGACGTACGCGTCGAAGTGCCCGCCGGGCAGGATCACCAACTTCTTCGGCTCGCGGGCGCGCTCGTAGGCGTCGATGGCCAGGCGCGCCGGCGTGAGGTGGTCATCGCGGGCGACGAGCATGAGCAGCGGGGTCGGGCTGATCCGGCCGATGTAGCTCTCGGGCTCGTATTCGCCGAGCATCTCCACGGTGCGGAGGGTGACTTCGTTGCGCCAGGCCGGGGCGCGGGTCTTGCCGGTCTCGGTGAACCACGTCCAGGAGTCCGCCGTGGGCAGTGCCGACGGCGCCAGGGGGTTCTCCGCCACCACCGGCACCATGGCCGGTGGGTCCCCGGCGAACCGCGCCGCCCGGTCGGCGTCGAACTGGGCGCGGAACCCGGCGCGGAAGTCGGCGCGCACCAGCTCGCCGATATTGGCCGACCCGCTGACCAGCGGGACCTGGGTGACCACGGCCTTGACCCGCCGGTCGATCGCGCCGAGGACGAGCGCGTGCCCGCCGGAGTAGCTCGATCCCCACACCCCGATTCGCTCCGGGTCGACCTCGTCGAGCGTGCCCGCGTAGGTGATGGCGTGGCGGTAGTCCCGCACCTGTTGCCACGGGTCGATCTCCTGGCGCGGCTCACCGTCGCTGTCCCCGAAGTTCCGGTTGTCGAACACGAGCGCGTTCAGCCCGGCGGCGGCGAAGACCTCGGCGAAGGAGTCGAGGTACATCTCCTTCACCGCGGAGAACCCGTGCGCGAGCACGACGGTCGGGGCGCGACCCGACACCCCGTCGGCGCGGTAGAACCACCCGCGCAGGATGACGCCCTCGGCGTCGAACTCGATGTCACGTCGTCCCATCACGACCTCCCGGTCCCGCCGCGGGCCACACCAGTGTGATCTCGGTCTCATGACCGTATGCGACGGTAGCGCGGTGGACGGGTCCCGTCAGGCCGTCCCGCGGGCGACGTGGGCCCCCGGCCTGCCCTCGATCGCGCCGTGGCCGGAGTCCGCCGCGGGAATCGCCGCGGCGGGATTCCCGCTCCCGGGTTCTCGCGTGCCACGATCCGTGATCGAGTCGGAGCGGGGGGTCACGTGACGCGGCACGAGGGGTCGATGGTCCGGCGGCGGGTGCTGGCCCGGCAGCTGCGGCTGCTGCGCGAGGAGGCCGGCTTCACCCTGGAGGAGGCGGCGCCCAAGCTGGACTTCTCGGTGAGCAAGCTGTCCCGGATCGAGAACGCCCAGATCCTCATCGACGTCCACTGGGTGCGGGGCATGCTCGACCTGTACGACGTGGGTGGGGATCGGTGGACCGAGCTGGTGGAGCTGGCTCGGGAGGCCAACCAGCCGGGGTGGTGGAAGGCCTACGGGCTGGGCAACAACAGCTACATCGCCTTCGAGACGGAGGCCAGGCGTGTCCACATCTTCAGCCTCGGTTACGTCACGGGACTGCTCCAGACCGCCGACTACGCCCGGGCACTGATGGTCGCGGTCCCGGTGCGGCGCACCCAGGAGCAGCTCGACAACGAGGTCGCCGCGCGGGTCTACCGCCAGCAGCGATTGACCTCGGCGGACAACCCGCTGCAGCTAGTCACGGTGATCGACGAGTCTGCGCTCCACAGAACTGTGGGCGGCGCTGAGGTCCGGCAAGCGCAGCTCGATCACCTCATCACGCTCGCCGGGCTCGACACGGTGACGCTTCACGTGCTGCCGGCGTCCGCGGGCGCACACGCCGGGCTCGCGTCGGGGTTCACGATTCTCCACTTCGGGGACCTGGGCGAGCCGGACATGGCTTACGTCGAGCACTCCCTCGGGGCCTTGAGTCTCGACAAGGCCGGAGACGTCGCGCGGGCTAGGCTGACGTTCGAGCGCTTGTCGTCCGACGCGCTCGACCCGGCCGAGTCGCTCGTGCTGATCCGTCGGCTGGCCGGGAGGTGAGCCCGTCCGAAGGAGAAGGCCGTGCGTGACGACGAGCTCCGCTGGTTCACGAGCAGCTTCAGCGGCGGCAACGGTGAAGGGTGCGTCGAGGTGGCGTTCCTGCCCGGAGCGGTGGCGGTGCGCGACACGAAGGACCGCGCGCTTCTTCCGCACCGCTACCCGGCCACGTCGTGGGTGGAGTTCCTGGCCGCCGTCCGGGCGGGCGAGTTCTCCGCCCGTTGATCGTCGCGAGCCACACGTCAGCGCTCGGAGGACAACGCTGACGCACTGCTCGCAGTCGGTGATCGCCGTCAGCAGCACAGCAGCGCCGTTGGGGCAGCGGTGGCGTGCGCCTTGCCGCGGTCCCCAGGGTCCGTCGCCTGCTGGATCCGCGGATTCGGGTCGTCAGCCGCACGTCAGTGCTCCGGGGGAGCGCTGGGGGCCGCTAGCGCACCAGGTCGGCGAGGAGGTCCTCGTGCGTCACGGTCCAGGCCGCCGGGCCGATCGGGGCCACGAACTGCACGGTCTCCCCGTCGAACCACGGCCGTGCCCAGGGCAGGACGCTGCGGGCGAGTCGTTGCATCGCCACGTTCTCCGGCAGGATCGAGCCGCGCAGCTCCGTGTAGCCGATCTCCTCTGCCACCGCTGCCAATGCGGTGAGCAGGCGCTTGCCGATCCCGCGCCGCTGCCAGGCGTCCACCACGGCGACGGCGACGTCGGCCGTGCCGTGCCCCGGCCCGAAGACCTGGGCGAGCCCGATCGGCCCGAGGTCGCGCACCTCGGCGACGACGGCCGCGTGGCGGGCGCCGTCGATGTCCACCAGCCGGGCGCGCACGGAGTCCGGCAGGCGCGGCACGGGGGAGTGGAAGCGCAGGTAGCGGCTGCGCGGGGACAGGCCCGCGAAGACCGCCTCGACCGCGGCCTCTGCGCATGCGCGGTCCAGCGGGTGGACGAGCGGTTCGGGGGACGGAACGCCTGCGGGGTGGGGAGACGGGGTCATGCCGGCCGCCGGGCGGTGCGCGCGTCGGTCACGAACCGGACGGCGTCGTCGATCACGCCCGCGTCGCGGAGCAGCCTGCGGTGACCGAGGCCCTCGGTGAGCATCAGCCGGGCGCCGGGCCAGGCCTCGGCGATCGCGCGGCCGTGCTCGGGCCCGACCTCCCGGTCCTGCGCGTCGTGCACCACGAGCGTGGGCGGCACGGGCGTCGAGCGGTGCAGCGAGGGGACGTGGAAGGTCTGCCACGGCAGTCCGACGCGCCGCACGACGGCCCGCTCCAGTCCGGCCCGTACCCGCGGGCCGGCGCCGATCTGCTGCACGAACCGGTCGAGCACCCGGCGCGGGTCGGCCGTCGGCGCGAGCAGCACGAGTGCACCCGGCCGCAGCCCCGTGCGGATGGCGTGGGCCGCGACGGCGCCGCCCATCGAGTGGGCGATCACCGCATGTGGCCTGCCGTGCTCGGCGACCACGGCGCGCAGGGCGTCGGCGAGTTCCGGGATCGTGGTCGAGCGCGGACCGTGGGCGCCTGCGGGCGAGGCGCCGTGGCCGGGGCCGTCGAAGGCGATCACCCGGTGCCCGGCGGCGACGAGCGGCCCGACGAACGCACCCAGCTGCTCGGACCGCCCACCCCAGCCGTGCACGAGGTAGACGGGCTCGCCCGCGCCCCAGGTGACGGCGTGCAGGGCGCGTCCCTGCAGCTGCACCCCGGCGGCCGTGCCCGGCGGGAGTGCGGGCAACCGGTCCCGCGGAATCGGCGGCGGGATCGTGAACCAGGTCCGGGCCGCGAACCTCGCCGCGACGGCCGGGGCCCATCGCTCACCCCACGAAAAAAGACGAACGATCGTGCTATTTTTTGGCGACACGGGGATGGTCCCTCCGGATCGGTGGTGGTCAGGCGGCGGCGGTGGCGAGGAGGAGGTCGAGCGCGCGCTTGGCGCGGTCGGCGGCGTTCGAGTCGCCGAGCAGGCGGCTCGCCATGTGGAAGGAGAGCATCACGCCCATCACGTCCTGGGCGAACTGGCGCGGGTCGGCGTCCGGGCGGAAGTGGCCCTCACCGATGCCGCTGGTGAAGACCGTGGCGAGGGTGTCGGACCAGTCCCGCTGCACGCGCACGAGGCTCTCGCGCACCGGTCCGGGCTGGTCGTCGAGCTCGAACGAGGCGGCGACCAGCGGGCAGCCGCCCTCGACGGAGTCCCATTCGAGCCAGCGTTCGAACAGGTCCCGCACCCGGGGCTCGCCCCGCGGCGCCTTGAGCGCGGGCCGGATGACGTCGTCGACGAACCGGTCCCTGCTGTGCTCGAGGACCTGCAGCTGCAGCGACTCCTTGGAGCCGAAGTGGGCGAAGAGGCCGCTCTTGCTCATGCCGGTCTGGGTGGCGAGCGAGCCGATCGTGAGCCCGGTCAGGCCGACGCGGCGCGCCAGCCGGCTCGCCTCGTCGAGGATGACCCAGCGGGTCGCCTCGCCCTTGCTCATGCACGCAGTTCTAGCACGATCGTTCGTTCTGGTCCAGGGGTCGGCGAGGCTCAGCTGAGCCTCGCCGACCCGGTGGTCCGTGCTACCGCAGTGCCACCGCGATGTCGGTGACGGTGCCGTCGAGGGTGCCGATCCGGGTGGCCGCGCCGGTGAGCAGGTCGACCGAGTGCAGCTCGTACCCGCTGCCGACCTTCAGCGTGGCGTAGCCGGTGTTGACGCCGTCCGGGTCGGTGTGGATGTCGAAGCCCCACCCGGCGTCGGGATCGACGCCGAGGCTGCCGGTCGGGGCGAGCGTGCCGCCGTTGGCCGGGGACTGCAGCGAGATCCGGCCGACCTTGGCGTCGAGCACGAACAGCGACGTCGCGGTCGTGTCCTCGGTGTCGTTGTTGGTGTAGGCAGCGGACACCACTCCGGTGGCCGGCACGGTGCCGGTGGCGGGTGCCTGGGCCGGGTTGGTGAGTTCGGTGTCCGCGACCGTATCGGGCAGCGGCGTCGTCGCGAACGGCTGGCGCAGGTTCTGCCCGGTGTCGCTGATGATCCGCAGCGCGTTCGCGGCGGGGTTGAAGTCGACGCCGAACACCTCGCCGTCCAGCGGCACCGACAGCTCGCCGACTCTGGTGGCGGTGCCGGTCTCGGTGAGCGAGTACAGCCCGCCCTCGTCCCCGACGCCGTAGAGCTTGCCGTCCTGGACGCGGTGGTCGATACCGATCAGCCGGGTGTCCCCGTCCAGGCCGGAGACCGTGGCCGGTTCTCCGGTGGCCGTGGGGTCGGCGGTGGTGAAGCGCACCAACGATTTCCCGTCGACCAGGCCGACGACGTCCACGGCGGCGGCGGCGCCGGCGGCGGGTCTGGATGGGTCGCCGACGGGCGCGGCGGCCGCGGCGGGCGTGGTCGGGGTGTTGCCGGCACACGAGGCGGTCGCGACAAGGGCCGCGCCGGCGATCAGGGCGGTTTTCCACCATGTGTACATGGAGATCTCCAAGTGTCGGGGAGCGGATCTCTCCGGTGGGTACGGAAGGGAGCTTTCATGCGTTCACGGAGCGGGGGAGCGCGCCGTCCAAGGGACGTTCCTGCGCGCCCGGCGGGAGATCAGAGCGAACGGAGCGCGAGGTACACGTCCACCCGGTCGGGGAGCTCCGCGAGGTTGCGGCCCGTGAGCTCCTCCACTCGGCCGATGCGGTAGCGGACGGTGTTGACGTGCAGGTGCAGGCGCTGGGCGGCCCGGCTCCACGAACCGGAGCACTCGAGGAACGCCTCGAGGGTCTCGCGCAGGCCCGCGCCGTTGCGCGCGTCGTAGTCCAGCACGGGCTCCAGCACGCGGACCGCGAACGCGCGGCGCAGCTCGTCGGGCACGGCGGCGAGCAACGCCACGTGCGAGGTGACCTCGGAGCCGGTCACGACGTGCACCGGGCCGGGGCGACGAGCGGCGAGCTCGCGGGCGTGCCGGGCCTCCTGCAGCGCGCCGGAGAGGGCCTCGATCGGCGCGGGACGGCTCACGCCCACCGTGAGCCGGTCGGAGCCGAGCCCGGGCGCGAGCCGGCGCAGGGCGGTGCCGAGCACGGCGTCGGTGGGTGCGTCGGGCGGGCCAGCGGGCAACAGCGCCACCGCCATCTCGTCGTGCACGCCGACCGCAGGGGCTCCGACGTGCGTGGCGGCGTCGACGAGCACCGAACGGGCGGTCTGCACGCGGTCGGGTGTCCCGAAGCCGGCCACCGCGACGACCAGTGGCGCGTCCGGGTCGAGGCCCGCCTGCCGCAGCCGCACGGCCGCCTCCGGCCGGTGGGCCGAACCGGCCGCGATGAGCCCGATCGCGTCCTCGGCGATCTCGCGGGCGAGCCGCAGGCCCTCGCCGCGACGGGCCCGGTCGAGCGCGGTGATCGCCACCAGCTCGCCGACGATGTCGCCGACCTCCGCCTCCCAGCCGGTGCAGTCGCCGTCGGCGGCCACGAACCACGACGTGATCCGCTCCTCCGACGCGGGCCCCACCGGGAACACCGATCGCCCGGGGCCCGGCACGGTGCCGGGGACGACCGCCGGGAGCCGGTCCGCGGTGAGGAACGCCGTGACGGCGGCGTCCAGGTCGTCGCCGGTGAGCGGCGCCGGACCCGCCACGACGGCGCGACCCGTGGCGGACAGCACCCGGATCGCCACCCCGGTGGACGCCGAGACCTCGGCGGCCAGCTCGTCGAGCCCGAGCCCGCCCGCGACCGCGGAGAGCAGTCGGCGCTGGCGGCCGAGGGTGAGCGCGAGCCGGTCGCCGCGCGCGGCCGTCAGCGCGCCGACCACCAGCTCGGTGACCGCCGCGAACGACACCTCCTCCGGCACGGCGATCAGCGGGAGGCCGTGGCGGCGGCAGGCCTCGACCAGGTCGTCGGGGATGCCGTGGAACACCGCCTCGCCCGCGGCGAGCGCCACCGCTCCGGCGCCGGCGACGGCGGCGACGAACCGCTCGCTGTCGGCGGGTCCACCCCGCCACACCAGCCCGCTGATCACCAGCTCGCCGCCGGACAGGTAGCGGGCCGGGTTGATCAGGTCGGTGGTGTAGACCCACCGGACCGGCCGGTCGAGGGCGTCCGGGGCGCTGCCGGCGTGCAGCAGCCGCAACCCCAGTGCGGGGTGGGCCAGCAGGTCGCGCAGCTGCATTGGAGGAACCTACAACCCGTTCGGGGTCCCGGCTCGGGCGATTCGTCACCGCGGCGACTTCTGCGCGTCGCAGCGGAGCGCTGTACTTCACGGCATGGACTTCCTCGCGCCGACGACGTGGGCCGACGCCCTCGCGGCGAAGGCCGAGCAGCCGGACGCCGTGCCGGTGGCCGGCGGCACCGACGTGATGGTCGAGATCAACTTCGACCACCGCCGCCCGCCTGCCCTGCTCGACCTGACCCGCGTGCCCGAGCTGCAGGAATGGGGCGTCGAGGAGGACGGGCGGGTGCGCCTGGGCTCCGGCGTCACCTACACCCGCGTCATCGACGAGCTGGGCGACCGGCTGCCCGGGCTCGCGATCGCCGCGCGGACCGTCGGTTCGCCGCAGATCCGCAACCGCGGCACGGTGGGCGGCAACCTGGGTGCGGCCTCCCCGGCCGGGGACAGCCACCCGCCGCTGCTCGCGGCCGACGCCGAGATCGAGGTCGCGTCCGTGCGCGGAGTCCGGCGCATACCGGCCGCGGAGTTCTACACGGGCGTCAAGCGCAACGCCCTCGCCCCGGACGAGCTGATCGCCGCCGTGCTCATCCCGCCGGCCGCCGGACCGCAGCAGTTCTGCAAGATCGGCACCCGGAACGCGATGGTGATCGCGGTGTCGGCGTTCGGGCTGGCCCTGCACCCGCAGCGGCAGGCCGTCGGCACGGGCATCGGGTCGGCGGCACCCACTCCACGCCGGGCCCTCGCCGCGGAGGATTTCCTGGCCGGCGAGCTGGCCGCCGCCGGCCTGTGGGAGTCCCGCGGCGCGCTGCCCGAGGGACTCGCCGTGGAGTTCGGGCGGAAGGTCCGCGACGCCGCCGCCCCCATCGACGACGTGCGCGGCACCGCCGCGTACCGGCTCCATTCCTTGTCGGTCATGGCGCGCCGCGCCGCCACCTGGGCATGGGACGACTACCGGAGGGCCGCCTGACATGAAGATCGAACTGACGATCAACGGTGAGCGGCGCGAGGCCGACGACGTGTGGGAGGGCGAGAGCCTGCTCTACGCACTGCGCGAGCGGCTCGGCCTGCCCGGCTCGAAGAACGCGTGCGAGCAGGGCGAGTGCGGCTCCTGCACGGTCTACCTCGACGGCACGCCGGTCTGCTCGTGCCTCGTGGCGGCGGGGCAGGCCAACGGTCGTGAGGTCACCACCGTCGAAGGGCTCGGGTCCGGTGAGGACCTGCATCCGGTGCAGCAGGCGTTCCTGGAGCGCGGGGCCGTGCAGTGCGGCTTCTGCACCCCGGGCCTGATCGTCTCCACGCACGACCTGCTGCAGCGCAACCCGCGCCCGTCCGACCCGGAGATCCGGGAGGCCCTGGCCGGGAACCTGTGTCGGTGCACGGGCTACGAGAAGATCATGGATGCCGTCCGGACCGCGGCGGAGGCGGCGCAGTGATCATCGAAGGGGCGCACGTCGTCACCGTCTCCGGTGAGGAGTTCCCGGACGGGTACGTGGTCGTCGAGGACAACCGGATCACCGCGGTGGGCGCGGGACCGGCGCCGGAGCGCTCGGGCCGGGTCGTCGACGGTCGCGGTTGCCTGCTCACGCCGGGGTTCGTGAACACCCACAACCACCTCTACCAGTGGGTGACGCGCGGCCTCGCCGTCGACGCCACGCTCTTCGAGTGGCTCACCACGCTCTACCCGGTGTGGGCCGGCATCGACGAGCGCGCGGTGCACGTCGGAGCGAGCGGGGCGCTCGCCCAGCTCGCGCGCACCGGCTGCACGACCAGCACCGACCACCATTACGTCTTCCCGCGCGAGGGCGGCGACCTGCTCGGCGCCGAGATCACCGCGGCCAGGGAGGTGGGCCTGCGCTTCCACCCGACCCGCGGCTCGATGGACCTCGGGCAGCGCGACGGCGGACTCCCGCCCGACCACGTCGTCGAGGACCGCGATGCGATCCTCGCCGCCTCCGAGGCGGCGATCGACCGCTGGCACGACCCGTCGCCCGGCTCGATGCTGCGGATCGGCCTCGCGCCCTGCTCGCCGTTCTCCGTGACCGGCGAGCTCATGCGCGAGGCCGCAGAGCTCGCCCGGCGCCGTGGTGTGCGGCTGCACACCCACCTCGCCGAGACCCTCGACGAGGAGGAGTTCTGCCGCGAGCGGTTCGGCTGCACCCCGCTCGAGTACGTGGAGAGCCTGGGCTGGACCGGCGAGGACGTCTGGTTCGCCCACGCGATCCACCTGGACGACGCGGCCGTCAAGAAGATCGGCGACACCGGCACCGGCGTCGCGCACTGCCCGTCCTCCAACGCCCGGCTCGGCGCAGGCATCGCCCGCACCAGGGACCTGCGCGACGCAGGCGCCCGCATCGGCCTCGGCGTGGACGGGGCGGCGAGCAACGAGGCCGGGAGCCTCCTGGAGGAGGTCCGGCACGCCGTGCTCTTCGCCCGTGCCGTCGGCGGCCCCACCGCGCTGTCCGTGCGGGACGGCCTCGAACTGGCCACGCTCGGCGGCGCCGCGGTGCTCGGGCGCACCGACGAGCTGGGCTCCATCGAGGTGGGCAAGCTCGCCGACCTCGCGCTCTGGCGGATCGACGGGCCCGCGCACGCCGACGTCGCCGACCCGGTTGCCGCGCTCGTGCTGGGCGCCCCGCCACCCCTGGAACTGCTGCTCGTGGACGGGCGCCCGGTCGTCGAGCGCGACCGGGTACTCACCGTCGACGCCGACGCGCTCGCCCGCGAGGCCGAGGCCGTCCACCGCGAACTGCTGGAGAAGGCATGACCAGTACCGAGACATCTGCTCCGGGGACATCGGCCACGGGAATCCGCACGTCGGGCCGCATCGGGGACAGCCCGCTGCGCCCGGACGGCACGCTGAAGGTCACCGGCGAGTTCGCGTACGCCAGCGACCTGTGGCACGACGACATGGTCTGGGGCGTCACCCTGCGCAGCCCGCACCCGCACGCCCGGATCGTGTCGATCGACATCGGCGAGGCACTGGCCGTGCCCGGCGTGTCGGCCGTGCTCACGGCGGGCGACGTGCCCGGCGAGAACTCCGTGGGATTGGAGCACCAGGACACGCCGGTGCTCGCCGGGGACGTGGTCCGCTACCAGGGCGAGCCGGTGGCGCTCGTCGCCGCCGACCACCCCGAGACCGCCCGGCGGGCGGCGAAGAAGATCGTGGTGACGTACGAGGAGCTGCCCGCCGTCACCGACCCGCGCAAGGCCCTCGACCCGGACGCTCCGCAGGTGCAGCCCGGCGGGAACCTGGTGCGGCACCTCAAGCTCCGGCGCGGGGAGGAGAACCCGAGCGCGCCGGTCGTCGTCGCGCTCGACTTCGAGGTCGGCATGCAGGACCAGGCCTTCCTCGGGCCCGAGTCCGGGCTCGCCGTGCCGGCCGAGGACGGCGGCCTCGACCTCTACGTCGCCACCCAGTGGCTGCACGTCGACCAGCGCCAGGTCTGCCGCGCGCTCGGGATGGGGCCCGAGAAGGTGCGCCTGCACCTCGCCGGGGTGGGCGGGGCGTTCGGCGGGCGCGAGGACTTGTCGATGCACGTCCACGCCTGCCTGCTCGCCCTGCACACCGGCAAGCCGGTGAAGATGAGCTACTCCCGTGAGGAGTCGTTCTTCGGGCACGTGCACCGCCACCCCGCGTGGCTGCACTACGAGTTCGGTGCCGAGCGCGACGGCACGCTCGTCTACGCGAAGGCCGATCTGCTCTTCGACGGTGGCGCGTACGCCTCGTCGACGCCCGCGGTCGTGGGCAACGGCGGCACGCTCGGGCTGGGCCCGTACCGGATCCCGAACGTGCGCGTCGACGCCCGCGGCGTCTACACCAACAACCCGCCGTGCGGCGCGATGCGGGGCTTCGGCTGCGTGCAGGCCGCGTTCGCGCACGAGGCGCTGATGGACGAGCTCGCCGACACCGTCGGCGTCGACCGGGTGGAGATCCGCGCCCGCAACGGCATGTGCGAGGGCGATGTCAACATCACCGGCCAGCTCATCGACTCCGCCGCGCCCGTGGCCGAGCTGATCCGCAAGGTCCGCGACCTGCCCCTGCCGCCCGAACCGGGATCCGAGCGCGACCTGCGGGACCTGCCGGGCGGGGTCTCCAACACGACGCACGGCGAGGGCGTCGTGCGGGGTGTCGGCTACGCCGTGACCTACAAGAACGTCGGGTTCTCCGAAGGCTTCGACGACTACTCGACGGCCAGGGTGCGGCTGCAGATGATCGGCGGCGAGCCGGTGGCCACCGTGCAGACGGCGGCGGCCGAGGTCGGCCAGGGGCTGATCACCGTCGAGCAGCAGATCGTGCGCACCGAGCTGGGCATTGACCGGGTCGTCGTGGCGCCCAAGGACACCACCGTCGGATCCGGCGGCTCCACCTCGGCGTCCCGCCAGACCTACGTCACCGGCGGTGCGGTCAAGGCCGCCTGCGAGAAGGTGCGGGCCTCCGTGCTGGAACGGGCGGGCGAGCAGCTCGACCGGCCCAGCTTCGGCCGGTCCCGGCTCCGGCTCGACGGGGACAAGATCGTGTCGGAGGAGGGTGAGGTGCTCACCGACCTCGCAGCGGTCCTCGGTGACGACGCCGTGGAGGAGACCGTCGAGTGGCGCCACCGGCCCACGGAGGCGATCGACCCGGAGACCGGGCAGGGCACCGCGCACGTCCAGTACGCGTTCTCCGCACACCGGGCGGTCGTGGACGTCGACGTGGAGCTCGGCCTGGTCAAGGTCGTCGCGCTGGACACCGCGCAGGACGTCGGCAAGGCGATCAACCCGGACGCCGTGATCGGGCAGATCCAGGGCGGAAGCGCACAGGGCATGGGCCTCGCGCTGATGGAGGAGGTCGTGGTCGCGGACGGGATCGTCAAGAACCCCTCGTTCACCGACTACCTGATCCCGACGATCCTCGACATGCCGCCGATGAAGATCGAGGTTCTCGAGTACGCCGACCCGCACGCCCCTTACGGTGTGCGTGGGGTCGGCGAACCGCCGACGATCTCCAGCGGCCCCGCCGTCGCGGCCGCGATCCGGGAGGCGACGGGGCGCGCGCTGCGCCGCGTCCCGATCCGGCCGGAACACATCGTCGAATCCGCAGCGGGGGTCTGAACAGTGCCACGGATGTTCCTGAACGGCACCGCCATGTCCGGCGGAGCCGATCACCACCTCGTGGGTGACGCCCCGCTGGTGGCCCGCACCACCACGGCGCCGCGCTACCGGTTCCACGCCGTCGGGGGGAAGTACCCGGCCCTCGAGGACGTCGGGGAGGGCGGCGCGGCCGTCGAGGGCGAGGTCTACGAGCTGTCCTACGAGCAGCTGCGCGAGGTGCTGCTCCCCGGCGAGCCCGACGGGCTGGAGCTCGGGGTCGTCGAGCTGGCCGACGGCAGCGGGTCGCTCGCGATGATCCTGCGCCGCGAGTACCCGCAGCTCCCACCGCTGGAGGACATCTCCGAGCTCGCCAGCTGGCGGGCGTTCCAGGAGAAGCAGTGATCGTCTTCCGGGCGCGGCGGGCCGTCGTCGACGGTGCCGAGCGGCCGTCCGCCGTGCTGGTCTCGGGCGACCGGATCGAGGCCGTGCTGCCGTACGACCTCCCGGTGGATGCTCAGGAGGTCGTCCTCGCGGACGACGAGGTGTTGCTGCCGGGCCTGGTCGACACCCACGTGCACGTCAACGAGCCGGGCCGCACCGAGTGGGAGGGCTTCGCCACCGCCACCCGGGCCGCGGCGGCGGGCGGCGTCACGACGATCGTGGACATGCCGCTCAACTCGCTGCCGCCCACCGTCGACGTGGCCGCGCTGCAGACCAAGCGGGAGGCGGCCGACGGGCAGTGCGCCGTGGACGTCGGTTTCTGGGGCGGGGCGATCCCCGGCAACGCGGGCGAGCTGGCGAAGCTGCACGCCGAGGGCGTCTTCGGCGTGAAGTGCTTCCTCCTCGACAGCGGGGTGCCGGAGTTCCCGCCGCTCGACGCCGACGGCCTGCGAGCCGCGCTCGCGGCCGTCGCCGAGTACGACGGGCTGCTCATCGCCCACGCCGAGGACGGCGACGCGGTCCGCCCCGCATCCGGGCGCCGTTACGCCGACTTCGTCGCGTCCCGGCCACCCGAGGCGGAGGACGGGGCGATCGCGACCCTCCTGCGGCTGGCCCGCGAGACCGGCGCGCGGGTGCACGTGGTGCACCTGTCGGCGGCGTCCGCGCTGCCGCAGCTCGCCGCCGCCCGGGCCGAGGGGCTGCCGGTGAGCGTCGAGACCTGCCCGCACTACCTCGCGCTCACCGCCGAGGAGGTGCCCGACGGCGACACCCGGTTCAAGTGCTGCCCGCCGGTGCGGGAGGCGGCCAACCGGGACGCGCTGTGGCAGGGCCTCGCCGACGGCGTGATCGACATGATCGTCTCCGACCACTCGCCGTCCCCACCCGACCTCAAGCACCTCGACACCGGCGACTTCGGCACCGCGTGGGGCGGCATCGCGTCGCTGCAGGTCGGGCTGCCGGTCGTGTGGACCGAGGCGCGCCGGCGCGGCCACGGGCTCGCGCGGGTCGTCGAGTGGATGGCCCACGCGCCCGCCGCGCGCGTCGGGCTCGGACGCAAGGGCCGCATCACCGCGGGCGCCGACGCCGACCTCGTCGTCTTCGCGCCGGACGAGCCGTACACGGTGGGGGAGCTGCACCACCGGCACGCGGTCACCCCGTACGCGGGGCGGGAGCTCACGGGCGTGGTGCGCCAGACGTGGCTGCGCGGCGCCCCGGCCGACGGGACGCCGCGCGGGCGGCTGCTGCGACGAGGAGAGAGCTGGTGAGCGAGCTTGCGAGCGAGCCGATGTCACAGCGCCGACGCGAAGCGTCGGCCGAGCGTCAGCGAGGCCGTGCGTTGAGCGATTTCCGGGAGCTGCCCGATCTCGCGCTGCGTTCACTCGGCGGCGCGGTCGTGTACGCCAACGACGACGCGTTCGCCGCGAAGGAGAACCTGATCACGCCGGGCCGGCCGGCGTTCGACCCCACCACGTTCGGCTCCCAGGGCAAGGTCTACGACGGCTGGGAGACGCGCAGGCGACGCTCCCCGGGGCACGACGAGGCGGTCGTGCGGCTCGGGGCGTCCGGGGTGGTGCACGGGGTCGTGGTCGACACGGCCTGGTTCACGGGCAACTACCCGCCCGAGATCGCGGTGGACGGCGCTCGCGCCGACGGTCTCGTCGACATGGCCGCGCTGGAGTGGGAGCCGCTCGTGCCCCGCTCGCCGGTGTCGGGCGACTCCGAGAACGCCTTCGCGGTGGAGAACCCGCGCCGGGTCACCCACGTCCGGCTGCGGATCTTCCCCGACGGCGGCGTCGCCCGGCTGCGGGTGCACGGCGAGGCGCTTCCCGACCCCGACCAGCTGGACGCGCTCGGCACAGCCGACCTCGCCGCCCTCGAGAACGGCGGCCGCGTGGTGGCCTGCTCGAATGCGTTCTACGGATCGCCCAACAACCTGCTGCTGCCCGGCCCCGCCCGCACGATGGGCGAGGGCTGGGAGAACGCCCGCCGCCGCGACGACGGCAACGACTGGGTCGAGGTGGCGCTCGTCGCCGAGGCGGAGCTGGTGCTGGCCGAGCTCGACACGAGCTGGTTCCTGCACAACGCGCCCGGTTGGGCCGCGCTCACCGGTCGCACCGCCGACGGCGACACCGTCGAGCTGCTGCCCCGCACCCCGCTGCAGCCCGACACCCGCCACCGCTTCAGAGTCCCTGCCGCCCCGGTCACGCACGTCCGCATGGACGTGTTCCCCGACGGCGGCATGGCCCGCCTGCGTCTGCACGGCCGCCTCACCGAGGCCGGCCGCGCGGAGCTGGCTGCCCGCTGGTCCCAGCCCTGATTGCAGCATGGCCACCTTCATGCAACGAGATGGCATGAAGGTGGCCATGCTGCAACCCACCCGGAGGTACGCACTGGTGCGCTACACCGTCAACTGCTCGATCCTCTTCACCGAGCTGCCCCTGCTCGACCGGCCGGCCGCGGCGAAGGCCGCGGGGTTCGACGCCGTCGAGTTCTGGTGGCCGTTCCCCATCGCTGCGCCGCCCGATGCCGAGGTCGAGCGCTTCGTGGGCGCGATCGAGGACGCCGGCGTGCAGCTCACCGGGCTCAACCTCGCCGCTGGTGACATGCCGAACGGGGACCGCGGGCTGGCGTCGTGGCCGGGGCGGGAGAGCGAGTTCCGCGACAGCATCGACATCGCCGCCGCGATCGGGAAGCGGCTCGGTACGCGGGTGTTCAACGCGCTCTACGGCAACCGCGTCGAGGGCGCCGACCCGCGCGACCAGGACGACCTCGCCGTGCAGAACCTCGCCCGCGCCGCCGCCCTGCTCGACGGGACCGTGGTGCTCGAGCCGCTCTCCGGCGCCGACCGCTACCCGCTGCGCACCGCGGCGGACGCACTGGCCGTGGCCGACCGCCTCAACGTCCCGAACGTCGCGCTGCTGGCCGATCTGTACCACCTCACCGTCAACGGCGACGACGTCGCCGCGGTGATCCGCGACCACGCCGCCCGGATCGGGCACGTCCAGATCGCCGACGCGCCCGGCCGCCACGAGCCCGGCACCGGCGAGATCCCCTTCGACGCGCACCTCTCCGCCCTCACCGCGGCCGGCTACACCGGCTGGATCGGGCTGGAGTACGTACCGTCCAGCGGCAGCGACCACGCCTTCGACTGGCTCCAGGAGGAACAGCAGTGACCACCAACGACGCGACGACCATCGCGTTCATCGGGCTCGGCATCATGGGCGCCCCCATGGCCGGCCACCTGATCGACGCCGGCCACGACGTGGTGGGCTACAACCGATCCCGCCCCGCCGTGGACCGCCTCGTCGAGCGCGGCGGCCGGGCCGCGAGCAGTGTGGCCGACGCGGTGCGCGACGCCGAGGTCGTGATCACGATGGTGCCGGACAGCCCGGACGTCGAGGACGTGTCGCTCGGCGCCGACGGGATCTACGCCACCGCGAAGCCCGGCACCCTGCACATCGACTGTTCCACGATCCGCCCCGACGTCGCCCGCGCGATCGCATCGGCGGGGAACGAGCGCGGCATCCGCGTCGTCGACGCGCCCGTGAGCGGCGGGGAGGCGGGCGCGAAGGAAGGCTCGCTGTCGATCATGGTCGGCGGCGCGGCCGAGGACGTGGAGGCGGCGCGGCCGTACCTCGACGTGGTGGGCGGCACCGTCGTGCACGTCGGCCCCGCAGGCGCGGGCCAGACGGTGAAGGCGGCCAACCAGCTGATCGTCGCCGGCAACATCCAGCTGCTCGCCGAGGCGCTCGTGTTCCTCGAGGCGCACGGCGTCGACACCGAGGCCGCCACCACGGTGCTCGGCGGCGGCCTGGCCGGCAGCACGGTGCTGCAGCGCAAGGCCGCCGGCATGCGCGCGCGCGAGTTCGCGCCCGGCTTCCGGATCGACCTGCACCACAAGGACCTGGGCATCGTCACCGCCGCCGCCCGCGAGGCCGGCGTGACGATCCCGCTCGGGGCGCACGTCGCCCAGCTCGTGGGGGCGCTGCGGGCCATGGGGCACGGCGACCTCGACCACAGCGCGCTGCTCCTGCTCGTCGAGAGGCTGTCCGGGAGGGGTGGCACCTGATGGAACGGATGCGCGCCGTCGACGCCGCCGTCGCGATCCTGCGCCGTGAGGGCGTGTCGCACCTGTTCGGAGTGCCGGGTGCGGCGATCAACCCGTTCTACGACGCCGTCCGCCGTGACGGCTCCCTCCAGCACGTGCTCGCCCGTCACGTCGAGGGCGCCGCGCACATGGCCGACGGCTACAGCCGCACGGCGGCCGGGAACATCGGCGTCTGCGTCGGCACGTCCGGCCCGGCCGGCACCGACATGGTCACCGGGCTCTACGCCGCGGCGGCCGACTCGGTGCCCCTGCTCGCGATCACCGGCCAGGCGCCGGTGGCGCGGTTGCACAAGGAGGACTTCCAGGCCGTCGACATCGCCGCCATCGCCGCGCCCGTCACCAGGTGGGCGGTGACGGTGCGCGAGCCCGGTCAGGTGCCGGGCGCGTTCTCCCAGGCCTTCCACCTGATGCGCTCCGGCCGTCCCGGCCCGGTGCTGATCGACCTGCCGCTCGACGTCCAGCAGGCCGAGATCGCCTTCGACATCGACACCTACGCCCCGCTGCCGGTGCACCGGCCCGCCGCCACCAGGGCGCAGGCCGAGAAGGTCCTGGAACTGCTGGCGGGCGCGGAGCGGCCGATCATCGTCGCGGGCGGCGGGATCGTCGGCGCGGATGCCTGCGCGGAGCTCGTCGAGCTGGCCGAGCTGCTCGACGTGCCGGTCGTGCCCACGCTCATGTGCTGGGGCGCCATCCCGGACGACCATCCGCTGATGGCCGGCATGGCCGGGCTGCAGACGTCCCACCGGTACGGCAACGCCACCCTGCTCGCGTCCGACGTCGTGCTCGGCATCGGCAACCGGTGGGCCAACCGGCACACCGGCGGCCTCGACGTCTACCGCGCAGGCCGCACGTTCGTGCACGTCGACATCGAGCCGACGCAGGTCGGGCGGGTGTTCGCGCCCGACTACGGCGTGGTGTCCGACGCGGGCGCCTTCCTGCGGGAGATGCTCGCCGCCGCCCGCGGGCGGACGCAGCCGGACCGCACCGCGTGGGTGCGCGAGTGCGCCCGCCGCAAGGGCACGATGCAGCGCCGCACCCACTTCGACGACATGCCGATCAAGCCGCAGCGCGTGTACGAGGAGTGCAACCGGGCGTTCGGGCCCGACACCCGCTACGTCACCACCATCGGGCTCTCCCAGATCGCGGCCGCGCAGTTCCTGCACGTCCAGCGACCCCGGCACTGGATCAACGCCGGGCAGGCCGGCCCGCTGGGCTGGACCGCCCCTGCCGCGCTCGGCGTCCGCGCCGCCGACCCGGACGCGTTCGTCGTGGCCGTCTCCGGCGACTACGACTTCCAGTTCATGATCGAGGAGCTCGCGGTCGGGGCGCAGTTCAACCTGCCCTACCTGCACCTCGTGCTGAACAACTCCTACCTCGGGCTGATCCGCCAGTCCCAGCGCGCATTCGACATGGACTACTGCGTGCAGCTGGGCTTCGACAACGTCAACGCGCCCGGGCTGGGCAAGTACGGCGTCGACCACGTCGCGGTGGCCGAGGGCCTGGGCTGCAAGGCCCTGCGCGTGACCGATCCCCGCGAGCTCGCAGGCGCCTTCGCCACGGCCCGGCAGCTGATGGCGGTGCACCGGGTGCCGGTGGTGGTCGAGGTGATCTGCGAACGGGTCACGAACATCGCCATGGGCACCGAGATCGACGCGGTGCAGGAGTTCGAGGAGCTGGCGACCACCCGCGCCCACGCCCCGACGGCAACCATCCCGCTGCCGGCCTGAGCGACCGACTCGCCGCGCGCGGGCGTCGGACTCGCCGTGCTGGAACGTCGGACTCGCCGTGCTGGAACGTCGGACTCGCCGTGTCAGGACGTCGGACTCGCGCGAGTCTTGCGTTCGGGCGCGGTGAGTCTTGCGTTCGGGCGCGGTGAGTCTTGCGTTCGGACGCGGTGAGTCATGCGTTCGTGATCAGCCTGGTTCGGAGGCGGGGCGGAACCAGCGGCCGGCGGCCAGCCGGGTGTCGCTCGTGCGCATGCCGCGCAGGTGGGGAGCGAGGATCGGGAGGTCGGCGAGCACGGCGGGGGTGAGTTGCGCGCCCGTGGCGGGGCGGGCGACGAAGTGGCCCTGCACCAGGTCGCAGCCCTGGCGGCGCAGCTCGTGCAGCTGCCCCGCCCGCTCGACGCCCTCCGCGACCGTCCGCAGGCCCAGGTGGCGGGCGAGGTCGAGCAGACCGCGCAGGAACCACCGCTGCTGCTCGTCGTGGTCGATGTGCGCCA
The DNA here is from genome assembly GCF_007994075.1 of Pseudonocardia hierapolitana. Lineage (NCBI taxonomy): Bacteria > Bacillati > Actinomycetota > Actinomycetes > Pseudonocardiales > Pseudonocardiaceae > Pseudonocardia > Pseudonocardia hierapolitana. The sequence goes on from NZ_VIWU01000001.1 coordinate 7,420,292, forward strand.
CGAAGGACTGGTCGATCTTCACGGTGTCCACGGGCGTGCGGGCGAGCCGGGACAGCGTGGAGTAGCCGGTGCCGAAGTCGTCGAGCGCGATCCGGACGCCGAGCCCGCGCAGCCGGTGCATCACGTCGACGGCGTTGGCCGGCCGGTTGTTCACGGCCGTCTCGGTCATCTCCAGCGCGAGCTGGCCGGGGGAGATGCCGTAGCGCCGCAGGACCCCCGCCACGCGGTCCGGCAGCCCGCTGTCGCCGAACTCGGTGGGGTCGACGTTCACCGCGATCCGCAGGCGCCGGTGTGCGAGCCCGGCGTTCCACAGGCCGAGCTGGGCGCAGCCCTGCTCCAGCATGAGCGCGGTCAGCTGGCCGGACAGGCCCGCGGCGGTGCACGCCGGGATGAACGTGGCCGGCGGGATCGGCTCGCCCTCGTGCGTCCAGCGGGCGAGCACCTCCATGGCGGCGATCCGCCCGGACACCGGGTCCACGACCGGCTGGTAGATCGCCTGCACGTCTCCGCGGTGCAGGGCGTCGGCGAACGCCTCGGGCAGCGGCGGGCGCACCCGGCGCACGGCGTGCCGTCCGTTCCGGTCGGTCGGCTCCCCGTCGAGCGCGGCGGTGTGGGCGGCCACGTCCCCCTTGCCGGACGCCTTCACCGCGTACATCGCGACGTCGGCGCGGTGCAGCAGGGTGGCTGCGCGGGTGGCGGCGTCGGTGCCGGTGTCCTGCCCGGCCTCGACGGTGGCCACGCCGATGCTCGCCGACACCGCCACCGAGCGGCCGTGCACGTGGAACGGGTCGCGCAGGGTGCCGAGCAGGCGCCGGGCGGCGGTCGTCGCGTCGTCGCCCTGCTCGACGAGCACCGCGAACTCGTCGCCGCCGAGGCGGGCGAGGGTGTCGGCGCTGCGCAGCGCTCCGCGCAGGCGGCCGGCCACGCCGACGAGGAGGGCATCGCCCGCCGCGTGCCCGAGGGTGTCGTTGACGGCCTTGAAGCCGTCCAGGTCGACGAAGGCCACGGAGACCGGCTGGCGGGTGCGCTCGGCCCGGTCGAGGGCGTGTTCGAGCCGGTCGAGGAACAGCGCCCGGTTGGCGAGGCCGGTGAGCGGGTCGTGGAACGCGAGGTGGTGCAGCTGCACCTCGCGTTGCTGGATGGCGCGGGTGAGCTCCTGGTTCTCCCGCATGGTGACGTACTGGCGCGCGAGCACGAGCAGCACCAGCGCCGCGATGCAGATGACCTCCACGCCGTCGAGGCCCGCACCGCCCGTGGCTTCCAGGGCGACGAGCACGGCGGCGGCCGCGAGCGGGAGGTAGGGGAGGAGCCCGGCGCGGACCGACTCACGCGGCGCCGGGGCGGTGTGCAGCTCCGCGTGGGGTCCGCCGCGCACGAGCGTGCCGGCGATGCCGAGCAGGCAGAACGCGATCCGCCATCCCCACTCGACGGCCGAGCCGGTGACGTAGCTGCCCACCGTGATCTGGTAGGCGAACGTCGCGTCGGACGCGGCCATCGCGAGTACGCCTGCGCCGAGCAGCCCCCAGCGCAGGGGCGCGTCCCGGGTCTGGGCGAGGGTCAGGACGGTGACGGTCAGCAGCACGGCGTCCGCCACGGGGTAGGCGACCGCCACGGCGGCGTGCAGCAGCGAGTCGCCGGAGCTGCCGATCACGCGGTCCAGCACCGTCACCCACGCGACCAGTCCCACGGCACAGCCGACGAGGAGCGCGTCGAGGACGCGGCGCGGCGTGGCGAGGCCGGAGCCGGGCGGGGCGAGGAAGGCCAGCCCCACCAGCGCCGCCGCGGGAAAGCCCAGGTAGCCGATGTCGGCGAGGGACGGGTAGGGCGCGGCGATGTCCAGCACGTTCTCGTACAGGGTCCACGCCGCCTGGCCCGCCGCCCAGAACCAGCACGCGACGGCGAGCGCTGCCCACCCGCGGCTGATCCGCCCTCCGGTCCGGCGGGCCGCGCCCATGCAGCCCAACCCACCCCCGATGGCGAGGAGGAGCACGCCGAGGTTGGCCACCGTCTGCCGCGCGGTCCCGTCGAGCACGGCGCCGAGCCCACCGAGCGCCAGCAGCGCCACCGCGGCGGCCGCGGCGGCGGCCGTGCCGCGAGGGCGGTCCGCAGCGCGCAGCAGGCTCGTCGTGAGGCTCATCGACGTCCGTTCCGTCCGGATCTCCTGACCAGTGAAGATGCCCAGTGAATCCGGCCCGCTGCGACGCGCGTCACCGGGGTCCCCTTATTCACCCGATCCCGTGATGTCCGACGGGTGGCGGGGGTCACGCGCGCTGGGCGAGGAGCAGGCCGATGGACTCCGTCGACAGTGCGCGTTCGATGCCCAGCACGGCGGCGCCCGCGAGCCCGGCGTACTCGCCGAGGACGCTGTTGGTGAGCACCAGGTTGCGGGTGGCGAGCGGCAGGGCCCGCTGGTAGGCGACGCTGCGCACGCCGGCGAGCAGCTCGTCGCTCGCGGCCGACAGGCCGCCACCGATCGTCACGCGCGCCGGGTTGTAGAAGTGCACCAGCGTGGCGACGAGCTCGCCGATCAGCGCGGCGGCCTCGCGCACGGCCGCCACCGCGCCTGCGTCGCCGTGAGCGAGCAGGGCGCGCACCTCCGCGGTGGGGATCGGCCGGCCCTGCGTGCCGAGCCGGCGCGCGATGGCGCCTGCCGACGCCACCGCCTCGATGCAGCCCACGTTCCCGCAGACGCACGGTTCGTCCGGGGCGCCGCGCACGCGGACGTGCCCGATGTCGCCCGCCGCGCCGTCGGCGCCGTGGTGAAGCGTCCCTTCCCGGCTCACCAGGCCTCCGCCGATGCCGGTGCCGACCTTGACGAAGAGGAGCGGGACCTGGTCGGCGGGCAGGGCCCGTGCCTCGCCGAGCGCGCGGAGGTTGACGTCGTTCTCCAGCACGGCGGGGCAGCCGAAGGTCTGCGAGAGCCGCGCGGCCACGGGGTAGGCGTGCCATCCGGGCATGATCGGCGGGCGGACGGGGACGCCCCGGGTGCCGTCCACCGGACCGGGCAGGCCGATCACGACCGCGCGTACCGGGACTCCCGCCGGCACGGTCTCCCGCAGGTGGGTGAGCTGCGTCTCCACCGTTCGGAGTACCACGTCGGGGCCGTCGTCCATGTGGACGTCCACCTCGGTGCGCGCGAGCATCCGCTGGCTCAGGTCGACGACCGCGAGGTGCGCGCTGCTCGCGCCGACGTCGGCGAGCAGCACGTGGCCGCCGCGCGGGGAGAGCGCGAGCCGGTCGGCCGGCCGTCCGCGGCCGACGGTCGGACGGGTCCCGTCGATCTGCAACAGCCCACGGGCGAGCAGCTCGTCGACGGCCGTGCTGACGGTGGTGCGCGCCAACCGGGCCGCCGGCACGAGGTCGGCCTTGCTCAGCGCGGCGCCGGAGGCGACCAGCCGGGCCACCGTGCTCAGCGTGAGGGCGGTGTCGGTCCGGCCGGAGAGCGGCGGCGTGGCGAGCCGCAGCGGCGGAAGCGGCGCCTGGGGAGACGGTGCCGGTGGGGATCTATGCAGCATCACGGTCCGATATCGACGGAAATCTGACGGAAAGTCACATTATTCCGTCGTTGTACGGCACTGGTCAATGCTCCTAGGTTCCTCGGGCGGGGGGAGCTCACCCGAAGCAGTGAGGACGACAGTGGTGTCGAGATGACTGGAGAGCCGCTGCTCGCGATGCGCGGCATCGTGAAGCAGTTCCCGGGGGTGCGCGCGCTCGACGGCGTCGACCTGGACGTCGCCGCGGGCGAGGTGCACTGCCTGCTGGGCCAGAACGGCGCGGGCAAGTCCACGCTGATCAAGGTGCTGGCCGGGGCGCACACGCCGGACGCGGGCGAGATCGTCTGGGAAGGCCGGCAGGTGGCGTTCGCGGCGCCGCAGGCCGCCGACGCCGCCGGTATCGCAACCATCTACCAGGAGTTGGACCTGGTGCCGGGCCTGTCGGTCGCGGAGAACATCGTCCTCGGGCACGAGCCGTCGCGGATGGGGTTCAGCCGGCTGCGCGCCGCCGAGGACATCGCCCGGAAGCTCCTCTCCCGGCTGGGGCACCCCGAGATCCCGCCGCGGCGCGAGCTGGGCCGGCTCTCGGCGGCGGGCCAGCAGGTGGTGAGCATGGCGAGGGCCCTTGCCCGCGACGCCCGGCTGATCGTGATGGACGAGCCGTCGGCGGTTCTGGACCCCGAGGAGGTCCAGAACCTGTTCCGGGTGATCCGCGAGCTCACCGCCGACGGCGTCGCGGTCGTCTACATCTCCCACCGGCTCGAGGAGATCCGCGAGATCGGCGACCGGGTCACCGTGCTCAAGGACGGCCGCACCGTCGCCCGCAACCTGCCGGCGCGCGACACCCCGACCGCCGACGTCATCCGGCTGATGACCGGCCGCACCATCGAGTACGTCTTCCCGGAGCGCAACCTGCCCTCCGACGAGGTCGTGCTGGAGGTCGAGGGGCTCTCGCGCACCGGTGAGTTCGCGGACGTCTCGTTCACGGTGCGGGCCGGCGAGGTCGTGGGGCTCGCCGGGCTCGTCGGATCGGGGCGCTCGGAGATCCTGGAGACCGTCTACGGGGCGCGCAAGGCCACCGCCGGCACCGTGCGCGTGCGTGGGCGCGTCCTCCGGCCCGGGTCGGTGCCGGGTGCGGTCCGCGCCGGGATGGGCCTCGCTCCGGAGGAGCGCAAGAGCCAGGGTCTGCTGCTCGCCGAGCCGGTGTTCCGCAACGTCTCGCTGCCCGGGATGGCCCGCTACGCCCGCGGCGGGTTCCTCGGCCCTCAGGCCGACCTGGACGCGGCGGCGGACGTCACCGGTCAGCTCGACGTGCGGCCGGCGGACGCCACCCGGCCGGTCCGCACGCTGTCGGGCGGCAACCAGCAGAAGGTCGTGCTCGCGCGCTGGCTGCTGCAGGGCTGCACGGTGCTGCTGCTGGACGAGCCCACGCGCGGCGTGGACGTCGGGGCCCGCAGCGAGATCTACGCGCTGGTCCACCGGCTCGCCGCGGAGGGGGCGGCGATCGTGCTGGTGTCCAGCGAGGTGCCGGAGGTGCTCGGGCTCGCACACCGCGTGCTCGTCGTCCGGGAGGGCAGGGTGGTCCACGAGGCGCCGGGCGACGAGCTCGACGAGGCGAGGGTGCTCGACCTCGTGATGGAAGGGAGCAGGACGTGACCGAGCTTGCGAGGTCACCATCAGACACAGCACCGCCGGGCACGGTGCCGACGAGCGTCAGCGAGGAGGCTCCGTGACCGAGCTTGCGAGGTCACCGATCGGCACAGCAGCGGCGCGCACGGCGCCGACGAGGGTCAGCGAGGAGGCGCCGTGAGCGAGCGGACCACGGGACAGACCGCCGTGCCGGCCGCCGACGAGCACGCGCGCGTCGAGAAGGCCGCCCGCGAGGCGGAGCCTGCCGCGTCGTCGTGGAGCCGGGTGCTCGACAGCGGGGCGGGGCGCAACCTCGGCCTCGTCGCCGTGCTTGTGCTGCTGGCCATCGTCGGTGTCGTCACCACCGACACGTTCCTGACCACGGCGAACCTGCTGACCGTCCTGACCCAGGCGTCGATCATCGGCGTGCTCACCGTCGGCGTGACGTTCGTGATCATCGGTGGTGGCATCGACCTGTCGGTCGGCAAGGTGATGGCGCTGGCCTCGGTGTGGGCCACCACCGTCGCGACCCAGTCCTACGGGCCCGTGGTGATGGTGCTCTGCGCCCTCGCGGTCGGCCTGGGCGCCGGGCTGGTCAACGGCCTGCTCATCGCGTACGGCCGGATCGTGCCGTTCATCGTCACCCTGGCCATGCTGATCTCCGCGCAGGGCCTGGCCGAGCGGATCTCGGGGCGGCGCAGCCAGATCGTCACCGATCCGGTGATCGCCGGCATCGCCAACACCCGGCTGCTCGGCATCCCGCTGCTGGTCTACATCTTCGCCGCGGTGGTGGGCGTCGGGTGGGTGGTGCTCAACCGCACCACGTTCGGCCGCCGCACCTTCGCCATCGGCGGCAACCCCGAGGCGGCGCGCCTGGCCGGCCTCGACGTGAAGCGGCACACGATCGGCCTCTACATGGTGTCCGGCCTGTGCTGCGGGATCGCCGCGATCATGATCGCATCGCTCACCACGACCGGGTCGAGCACCCACGGCACGCTCTACGAGCTGGACGCGATCGCCGCGGTGATCATCGGCGGCACGCTGCTCTCCGGCGGCCGCGGCACGCTGATCGGCTCGATCCTCGGCGTGCTCGTGTTCACGACGATCACGAACCTGTTCGTGCTCAACAACCTCGCCACCGAGGTCCAGAACATCGCGAAGGGCGCGATCATCGTCGTCGCCGTGCTGATCCAGGCCCGCGCGCAGCGCTCGTCGTCCACCGCCTGACTTCGGCTGGCTGAGTTCCGGCTGGTTGTTTCCACTGGAGGGATGAACATGTCCGACCCCACCCGGGGCCTGCACCGTCGCAGGTTCCTCACCGGCGCGCTCGGCGTCGGCGCCGGCGCGGCGCTCACCGCGTGCACGAGCAACGAGCCCGCCGGCGGGGGTGGCGGCCCCGCGGTCGCACCCGCACCCGCCGCGGGGGGCTCCGAGCCCGGCACGCCGGTCACCATCGGGTTCTCCGCTCCGGCGGCCGACCACGGCTGGATCGCGGCGATCGCGCAGAACGCGCAGGCACAGGCGGAGCAGTTCCCGGACGTCACGTTCGAGGCGGTCAACCCGACCAACGACATCGCCCAGCAGATCGCGGCCGTCGAGACGCTGATCAACCGCGGTGTGGACGCGCTCGTGATCCTGCCCAACGACGGCAGCCAGCTCACCCGCGTGGGGCGGCAGGCGATGGACGCCGGCGTCGCCGTGATCAACCTGGACCGGATCTTCGACTCGCCGCTCGCGTACCGCACCTGGATCGGCGGCGACAACTACGGCATGGGCGTGAGCGCGGGCCACTACATCGGCACCCGGCTGCGCGAGGCCGGTGTGGCCAACCCGATCATCGCCGAGATCGCAGGCATCGACAGCCTGCCGCTCACCCAGGAGCGCAGCCGCGGGTTCGCCGAAGCGCTGGCCACCTACGGCTTCGCCGTGGGCCCGCGCCAGGCCGCCGACTTCACCGCCCAGGGCGGCCAGGAGGTCACCGCGAACCTGCTGCAGGCATCCCCCCGGCTGGACGCCGTGTGGAACCACGACGACGACCAGGGCATCGGCGTGCTCGCCGCGATCAACCAGGCGGGCCGCAACGAGTTCTTCATGGTCGGCGGCGCCGGATCGGCCAACGCGATGCGCGAGATCCAGGCCGACACCGGCGTGCTCAAGGCCACGGTGACCTACAGCCCGTCGATGGCGTCGTCGGCCGTTGCGCTCGCCAGGCTCGTGGCGCAGGGTCGGGGCATGAGCGATCTGGCCGAACAGGAGGTGCCGGCGTCGATCACGCTGGCGTCGGCGACCATCACGAAGGAGAACGTGGCGAACTACCTGCCCCTCGGGTTCGAGTCATGAGCGATGGCAAGGCGATGCTCGGCGTCGGGATGATCGGCTACGCCTTCATGGGCGCGGCCCACTCGCAGGCCTGGCGCACGGCGGGGCGGTTCTTCGATCTCCCGCTGCAGCCCGACATGGCGGTGCTCTGCGGCCGCACCGCCGACGCCACCGCCGCGGCGGCCCAGCGCATGGGCTGGCGGCACACGGAGACCGACTGGAAGGCGCTGCTCGGCCGCGACGACGTGCAGCTGATCGACGTCTGCACGCCGGGCGACACGCACGCCGAGATCGCGATCGCCGCGCTGGAGGCCGGCAAGCACGTGCTGTGCGAGAAGCCGCTCGCCAACACCGTCGACGAGGCCAAGGCCATGGTCGCGGCCGCCGAGGCGGCCAAGGCCAAGGGCGTGCGCAGCATGGTGGCTTTCAACTACCGTCGGGTGCCCGCGGTGGCGCTCGCGCGGCGGTTGGTGGAGCAGGGCCGGATCGGCGAGATCCGCCACGTCCGCGCGGTGTACCTGCAGGACTGGATCGTCGACCCGGAGTTCCCCCTGGTCTGGCGGCTGCAGAAGGACAAGGCCGGCTCGGGCGCACTGGGCGACATCGGGGCGCACATCGTCGACATGGCGCAGTTCGTCACCGGCGACCGCCTCACCGGGGTCTCCGCGCTCACCGAGACCTTCATCAAGGAGCGGCCGCTGCCGGAGGCGTCCAGCGGGCTGTCGGCGTCCGGGTCCAGTGAGCGGGGCGAGGTCACCGTCGACGACACGGCGTTGTTCATCGGCCGCTTCGGCGGAGGGGCCGTGGCGTCCTTCGAGGCCACGCGGTTCGCCACGGGCCGCAAGAACGCGCTGCGGCTGGAGATCAACGGGAGCGCCGGTTCGCTCGCGTTCGACTTCGAGTCGATGAACGAGCTGTCGTTCTACGACGCAGGAGAGGACGCCGACACCGCGGGCTTCCGCCGGATCTACGTGACCGAGCCGACCCACCCGTACGCGGGCGCGTGGTGGCCGCCGGGCCACGGGCTCGGCTACGAGCACTCGTTCACCCACGAGATCGTGGACCTGGTCCGCGACCTCGCCGCGGGCACCGACCCGACCCCGTCGTTCGCCGACGGGCTGCAGGTCCAGCAGGTGCTGGACGCAGTGGCCCGCTCGGCCGAGTCCGGCAGCCGCTGGGAACAGATCGCAGGAGAGGACTGATGACGCGACCGATCACGCTGTTCACCGGCCAGTGGGCCGACCTGCCGTTCGAGGAGGTCGCCCGGCTCGCGGGGGAGTGGGGCTACGACGGGCTGGAGATCGCCTGCTGGGGCGACCACTTCGACGTCCGGGCCGCGGTCGAGGACGACTCCTACATCGCGGGCCGCCGGGAGATCCTCGAGAAGCACGGCCTGCAGGTCTTCGCGATCTCCAACCACCTGAACGGCCAGGCCGTCTGCGACGACCCGATCGACGAGCGGCACCGCGCCATCGTGCACCCGCGCGTCTGGGGCGACGGCGACCCCGAGGGCGTGCGCCAGCGGGCAGCGGAGGAGATGAAGTACACCGCCCGCGCCGCCGCGAAGCTCGGCGTGAACACGGTCATCGGGTTCACCGGGTCGAAGATCTGGAAGACCGTGGCGATGTTCCCGCCGGTGCCCGAGTCGATGATCGAGGACGGCTACCGCGACTTCGCCGAGCGCTGGAACCCGATCCTCGACGTGTTCGACGAGGTGGGCGTCCGGTTCGCGCACGAGGTCCACCCCTCGGAGATCGCCTACGACTACTGGACGACGGTGCGCGCACTGGAGGCGGTCGGGCACCGGGAGGCGTTCGGGCTGAACTGGGACCCGAGCCACTTCGTCTGGCAGGACCTCGACCCGGTCGGGTTCCTCTGGGACTTCAAGGACCGGATCTACCACGTCGACTGCAAGGACGCGAAGCGCCAGGTCGGCAACGGCCGCAACGGCCGGATGGGCAGCCACCTCCCGTGGGCCGACCCGCGGCGCGGCTGGGACTTCGTCTCCACCGGCCACGGCGACGTGCCGTGGGAGGCGTGCTTCCGGATGCTCAACACGATCGGCTACGACGGCCCCATCTCGGTCGAGTGGGAGGACGCCGGCATGGACCGCCTCGTCGGCGCCCCGGACGCGCTGGCCTTCGTGAAGCGCACGGCGTTCGACCCGCCCTCGGCGGCGTTCGACTCGGCGTTCAGCAGCGGCTCGTAACCGCTCTCCCGATTGCGGCAGGGCCACTTTCATGCCATCACGTGGCGTGAGGGTGGCTTTGCCGCAACGCCGGGGTCTCCGGGCGTCCACCCGAAATCGGTGTGTGGGGTGTTCAGCGGCGCCAGTGGGCGCCGGCCACGGAGGCGGCGATCGCCCGGCGCAGGCGTTCGGCCACCGGGTCGACGTGGTCGATGTCGGCCCAGATCCTGCACAGGTCCGGCCGTGTGCACGGACCCCCCACGATGTGCACGGCCCGGGTCGCTCACACGCTGTCGCGCGAGAGGTCGGCCACGTAGAGCGCGAACGGGGCGTCCGGGTGCACGCCCGGCCACCCGGCGACCAGTCCCGGCAGGCGGATCTCGCGGTCGTAGCGCATGCCGAGGCGTTCCATCACCGCCCGGGAGCGGCGGTTGTGCACCTCGGTGAACGCCACGACCTCGGTGGCCCCCAGCACGTCCGCGGCGAAGCGCAGGGCCTCGGCCCCGATCTCCGTGGCGTAGCCGCGCCCCCAGAGCGGCGTGCGCACGGCCCAGCCCACTTCGAGGCGGGGCTCGCCGTCGAGCTCGGTTCGGGACATCCCGCCCCGGCCGACCAGCTCGCCGGTGACGCGGTCGTGGGCGATCCACTTGTGCACGCCGTCGATCCGCCACCGCTCTCCCACGTGGGCGGCGAGCTCCCGCGCCGCGTCCCGCGAGAGGGCGGGGCCGGACCACTCCGCGATTCCCGGGTCCTGGTAGAGCTGGTAGAGCTCCTCGGCATGGGCGGGCCCGATGGGCGTGAGCCGGAGCCGATCGGTGAGCCGTTGCAGCGGACCTCCCGATGTCCGATGTGGATGTTCTTGGCTCCGGCGCCGCGTTGACCTAACGTCATCCTGTTCGGCGACGAAGGCGGCGATGGTTGCAGTGGACGAGGGTGCCGCGCCAGAGAATTCCCGCCGCCGGTGGCGCCGGGGACGGGGCGGGACGGAGACGATGGCCACCCTGGCGGAGGCCAGGCGGGTCGCGGCTGCGGTGCGTGGCGGGCTCGGTGGACCCGACGCGTTCGGGGCGGCGCGCGCACTGCGCAGGCTCCTCGACGCCGACGCCGTGGGGATCGGCGGCCTGCACGGGGCGCTGGTGTGGTCCGGACGAGCGCCGGACGACGCCGACGCCCTCGCCGATGCCGTGTTGAGCAGCGACTCCCGCACGGGCGCCCGCGGGATCGTCGCGCTGCCCGTGCACGCCCGCGACGAGCTGGCCGGCGTGCTGGTCGTGGCGGGGCAGGTGGCGCTCGCCGCCGCACGCGAGGCGGCGCTCTGGCTCGGCGAGGCCCTCGAACGGGCCCGGCTGGAGGAGACCGCGGTCGTGGCCGAGCAGGCCGAGCTGCGAGCGTTGCGTGCGGAGATCTCACCGCACTTCGTCTACAACAGCCTCACCGCGATCGCCTCGTTCGTGAAGTCCGACCCGGAGCGGGCCCGCGACCTCATGCTCGACTTCGCCGAGTACACCCGCCACAGCCTGGCCCGGCACGGCGACTACACCACCGTGTCGGGCGAGTTCCAGGCGATCGAGGCCTACCTGGCCCTGGCCAGGGCGGTGCTGGGGGAGCGGCTGAAGGTGCAGGTGCGCATCGCCCCGGAGATCCTGCCCGTCGCGCTGCCCTACCTCGCGCTCCAGCCGCTGGTGGAGAACGCCGTCCGCCACGGCGTCGAGCTGCCGGGTGGCAGCGGCCTCGTGCAGGTCAGCGGCGAGGCCGACGGCACCGAGTGCGTGATCGCCGTGGAGGATGACGGTCCGGGCATGGAACCGGAGTACGCGGCCGCGGTGCTCGCCGGTCAGGGCTCCCCGGGCAGCATGGGCCTGGTGAACGTCGATCGGCGGCTGCGCACCGTGTTCGGACCCGGCTACGGTCTCGTGATCGAGACGGAGAAGGGTGCTGGCACCCGGGTGCTGCTCCGGCTGCCGCGGTTCCAACCAGGGGTGGTGGCTTCATGACCCGCCGCATGCGGGTGCTCGCGGTCGACGACGTCGCGCCGGCGCTCGCCGAGCTCAGCCGGCTGCTGCGCGAGTCGCCCGACGTCGGGGAGGTGGCGGAGGCGGGCGACCCGATCACGGCGCTCCGGCTGATCCAGGCCGGCCCGCTCGACGCCGTGTTCCTGGACATCTCGATGCCCGGGATGAACGGCCTCGAGCTCGCATCGCTGCTCGCCCGGATGACGGACCCACCTGTGGTCGTGTTCGTCACCGCGTACGAGGAGCACGCGGCCTCGGCGTACGGGATCGGCGCGGTGGACTACCTGCTCAAGCCGGTGAGCGCGGAACGGCTCGCCGCCGCGCTCGCACGGGTGCGGCGGTTCGGCGCCGCGGAGACCGCGCCTGCGCCCACCCCCGTCGACGCGCTCCCCGCCGTGCCGGTCGAGCTCGCCGGGCGCACCCGCTTCGTGCGCCGCGACGACGTCCGCTTCGTCGAGGCGCACGGCGACTACGTGCGGCTGCACACCCCTTCCGGCGCACACCTCGTGCGCATCCCCATCTCCCGGCTCGAGGAGCACTGGCAGCACGCGGGCTTCAGCCGGGTGCACCGCAGCTACCTGCTCGCCGTACCGGCCGTCCGGGAGCTGCGCAGCGACCTGTCCGGCGGGCTGCTGGCCCACACCGACGTCGGCGACGTACCCGTGAGCCGCAGGCACGCCCGCGAGCTGCGCGAGCAGCTCCTCGAAGCCGCCACGAGGGGCGCGTTCGAACCGCCCGACCAGCGGACCCGATGAAGCAGCAGCGCCGATGAAACAGCAGCGCCGATGAAACAGCAGCGCCGCGTCGCGGTGACGAGCCCGCAGACCCGGGTGGCGCTGGCCGGGCGGCGCAGCGGCGCGCCCGCTTCGCCGCCGCACCTCGCCCCGGCCGACGCCGAGCGCGCCCGCCGCATCCACGACCGGCAGCTGCGCTACGCCCTCGCGGTGCTCGGGCTGCTCGGGGCGCTCCTGCTGGGGCTGCCGCTGGTGCTCGCGAGCATCCCCGCCCTCGACACGGTGCGGCTGGCCGGGATCCCGGTGTCCTGGCTGGCGGTCGCGGTGCTGCCGTTCCCGCTGATGGCGTTGCTCGCGGGGTGGCAGCTGCGGAAGGCCGAGCGGGTGGAGCGCTCCTGGCCGGTCCGGCGGCGGGTGGTCCGGTGATCCTCGCGATCGTCCCGGTGCTGCTGGTCACGTTGCTGATCGGCGCCCGCGGGGTCGCGGCCATGCGCACCACGTCGGACTTCCTGGTGGCGTCGCGCCGGATCTCCCCGACGGTCAACGCGGCCGCCGTGTCCGGCGAGTACCTGTCGGCCGCGTCGTTCCTCGGGATCGCCGGACTCGTCGTCAAGGACGGCGTCGGCTCGCTCTGGTACGCCGTCGGCTTCGCGGCGGGCTACGTCGCGATGCTCGCGCTCGTCGCCGCTCCGATGCGCCGCACCGGCGCGCTCACCGTGCCCGACTTCGCCGAGGCCCGGCTCGGGTCGCCCGCCCTGCGCAAGCTGTCGGCGGTGGTCGTGCTGGTGATCGGCTGCCTCTACCTGGTGCCGCAGTTCACCGCGGCCGGGCAGGTGCTGGGCGTGGTGAGCGGCAGCCCGTACTGGGTGGGCGTGGTGATCGCCGGTGCCGCCGTGAGCGTGACGCTCGCGCTCGGCGGCATGCGGGCGGCCACGTACGTGCAGGCGTTCCAGTTCGTGCTGAAGCTCGTCCTGTTCATCGTGCCGGCGATCTGGCTGGTGCTGCAGGTCTCCCCGGACACCCGCCGCGACGCGCTGACCCCGGTGGAGTTCAGCCGGTTCGAGTCGGCCACGCCGGTGCAGTTCCGGCTCGACACCACCCTCACGATCACCGAGCCGACACCGGTGCGGGTGGCCGGGGGCGCGCCCGAGGAGCTGGCGCCGGGCGAGTACCACGCGGAGGCGGGGCAGACGTGGGAGTTCGCCGCAGGCGCCGCGGTGCCGCACGTCGGCGCCGGGCCGCCGGGCGGCCCGGACTGGGCCCGCCCGCTGCTCGACCCGGGCGGCCACCCGCTGCTCGCCACCTGGTCGGTGCTGGTGGCCACGGTGCTCGGCACGATGGGACTGCCGCACATCCTCATCCGGTTCCACACCAGCCCGGACGGTCGCGGCGCCCGCCGCACGGCCGCGATCACCGTGGCCCTGCTGGGTGTGTTCTACCTGTTCCCGGCGGTCTACGGGCTGCTCGGCGCGGTGCTGCTGCCGGAGCTGTACCTCTCCGGGGGCACGGACACGGTGGTCGTCGCGCTCCCGGCCCGGGTGGACGGCGGCTTCGCGGGCACGCTGTTCACCGCGCTGCTGACCGCCGGCGCGTTCGCGGCCTTCCTGGCGACGTCGCTCGGCCTGCTGCTCGCGGTGTCCGGCGCCCTGTCCCACGACCTGGTGCCGAGCACGCTGCGCCGGCTGCGGTTCACCCCGATCGTGGCGGCGCTCGCCGTCGTCCTGCTCGCCCTCCCCGCGGCCCGGCTCGACGTCGGGGTGCTCGTGACCTCGGCGTTCGCTGTGGCCGCGTCCACGTTCTGCCCGCTGCTCGTGCTCGGCATCTGGTGGCCGCGGCTCACGGCCCGCGGCGCGATCGTCGGGATGTCGACCGGGCTTCTCGCGTCGGCGGGTGTGATCGGGATCGACCTGTTCCTCGGTGTGCCGCCGGGGCTCGCCGGGATCCTCCTCGGCCAGCCCGCGCTGTGGTCCGTACCGCTCGCGTTCGCGACGATGGTGCTGGTCTCGCTGCGGGGCCGCCCACCGGCGTGGGCGTCGGCGGCGATGCTGCGGCTGCACCTGGACGAGACGGAGACCGGCCGCCGATGAGTTTCGGCGCCCGCGCCGGTCTCATCGTCATGACCGCGGTGACTGATCCCAGAACCTCCGACGCGCTGGCTGCGGCCCTGGCGGGCGACCAGACGGCATTCTCGACGCTCGTCGAGCCGCACCGCCGGGAGCTGCAGGTGCACTGCTACCGGATGCTGGGCTCGTTCACCGACGCCGAGGACCTGGTGCAGGAGACCCTGTTGCGGGCGTGGCGCCGCCGCGAGACCTTCGCGGGCCGGTCGACGTTCCGCGCGTGGCTCTACCGCATCGCCACCAACGCCTGCCTCGACCACATGGAGCGCCACCGCCGCCGCCCCGGAGAGAACGGCGAGGTCACCTGGCTGCAGCCGTTCCCGGACCGGATGCTCGAGCAGGCCGCGCCGCCGGACGCCGAACCGGACGCGACCGTCGTGGCGCGGGAGACGATCGAGCTGGCGTTCCTCGTCGCCGTGCAGCACCTGCCGCCGCGCCAGCGCGCGGTACTGATGCTGCGCGACGTGCTCGGCTGGTCGGCCGCGGAGAGCGCCGCGGTGCTCGAGACGAGCGTCGCCTCGGTGAACAGCGCGCTGCAACGAGCGAGGGCCACGATGCGCCAGCACCTGCCGAGGCAGCGCTCGGAGTGGTCGGTCGCCGGGCCCACCGACGAGGAGCGCTCCGTCCTGCAGCGCTTCATGGACGCCTGCGAGCGCGCCGACACGAGCGCGCTCGCGTCGCTGCTGCGCGAGGACGCGGTCTTCTCGATGCCGCCTCAGCCCGAAGTCACGCGTGGCCGGGACGCGATCATCGAGCTGTGGGCCCCCGCGCTGACCGGCCCGACAGGGCTCGGCGAGCTCCTCCTGGTGCCGGTGTGGCTGAACCGCCAACCCGCCGCCGCGAACTACGCGCGCCGGCCAGGCGACGCGGAGTTCCGCGCCCTGGCCGTGGACGTGCTGCGGGTCGAGGGCGGGTCGATCAGCGACGTCCTGTCGTTCGAGCACACGGAGACCTTCCCCGTCTTCGACCTGCTCGGCCTCCCGGCGACCCGGTAGGGAGCGGGACGTGGACGCCGAGCCGATCACGTTCCTCGGCCGGCCGCTCGGCCCGTCGTTCCGGACCCACACGGTGACCATCCGTCCCGGTGACACCCGGCCCTACGACGCGCGGGAGTGGCAGGGTGCCCTGGTCGTCGTCGAGTGCGGAGCGGTGGTGGTGGAGGGCCACGCGGGCGGACGCAGGAGCTTCGGGACGGGGGACGTCCTCTGGCTCACCGGGATGGGGGTGCGGGCCCTGCACAACGAGGGGCAGGAGAGCGCGGTGCTCGTCGCGGTCTCGCGCCGCGGGTCGGGCGGCCCGTGACGAACGGCCGGGGCGCGAGTGCGGCCGTTCAGTCGCCGGTGAGCGCCCCGGCCACGGACTCCACGGCGTCGGTGACGCCGGACAGCGCGGAGTCGTCGCCGGAGTCCTCGTCGCCCTCGCTGGAGTCGCTGTCGCTGGAGTCGCTGTCGCTGGAGTCGCTGTCGCTGGAGTCGCTGTCGCTGGAGTCGCTGTCGCTGGAGTCGCTGTCGCTGGAGTCGCTGTCGCTGGAGTCGCTGTCGCTGGAGTCGCTGTCGCTGGAGTCGCTGTCGCTGGAGTCGCTGTCGCTCGAGTCGTTGGAGTCGCGGTCGTTGGAGTCGCGGTCGTTGGAGTCGCGGTCGTTGGAGTCGCGGTCGCTGGAGTCGCGGTCCGATCCGCTGTCGGATGAGTCGCTGTCGGACGAGTCGCCTGATTCGTCGGCCTCGTCGTTTCTGGCCTCGTCGCTTCTGGCCTCGTCGCTGCTCGAGTCGTCGCTGCTCGAGTCGTCGCCGTTGCTGTCGGAGTTGTCGGCGTCCGACGAGCTGCTGCCGCTCGAGCCCTCATCGGTGTCGGTGCTGTCACCGGCGTCCTCGGCGTCCTCGGCCGAATCGGCTGCGGTGTCCTCGGCTGCTTCCTCCGCGGAGTCGTCCGTGGCGGGCTCTTCGGGGGCCGGTCCTTCGGCGGCGGGCCCGCCACCATCGTCGGCCGGGCCGGGCTCGGCGGGGGCGGCGTCGTCCGCTGCTTCTCCTCCTGCGGGAGCGGGAGCGGGAGCGGGGGCGAGGGCGGCGTCGTCGGCCGGGGCTGCGTCGGCCGGGGCTCCGTCGGAGGGGGCATCGTCGCCTTCGGCAGGTGACGCCGCCTCGTCCTCGGCTGCGTCCTCGCCTGCCGGTGCGGTGTCGGCCTCGCCGGCGGTGTCGGGCTCCTCGGCCGGGTCGGGCTCCTCCGCGGTGTCGGGCTCCTCCGCGGTGTCGGGCTCGCCGGCGGAGCCGGGTTCCTCGTCGGTGTCGGACTCGGCAGCGCTGTCGGGTTCGGAAGCGTCGTCGGGTTCGGAAGCGCTGTCGGGTTCGGAAGCGCTGTCGGGCTCGTCCGAGCCGGTGCCGGACTCGTCGTCGGACTGGGTGCTCGGCTGCCCCTCGGAGCCGGATCCCGCATCGGGATCCCCGTCGTCATCGGAGTCCGCAGGGGGTTCGGCCGGTGCCTGCGGTTCGGGGTTCTGCGAGCCCGGGCCCGGGTCGGTGGAGGGCTGGGACTGACCGCCGGGTTCGCTGCCCGACCCATTGCCGGTGGTCGGGGCCGGGTTCTGGCCGCTCCCTGGCGGATTCTGCGGCTCGCCGGTCTGCGGTCCGCCGGTCTGGGGCTGGCCAGGCTGGGGCTCGCCGGTCTGGGGCTCGCCGGTCTGGGGCCCGCCGGTCTGGGGCTCAGCGGTCTGCGGTGTCGTACCCGGGCCGGACGGGGCACCGGCGTCCACACCGGGCTCGGTCGCGGCCGACGGTCCCTGACCGCCCGGGGCCTCGGGCGCGTTGCCCTCGTTCAGCCCGGGGAACGGCGGCGAAGCGAGAATGCTCTCCTCAGCCGGGCCCTCCGTGCGTCCGCCCGATGTGTCGGGCTCGTCCGCGTCGGTGGGACGGCCCGTGTCGATCGCCCCCGTGCCGATTTCATCGGAGAGCTGCGACTGCACGCGGGCGAGGTCCTCCAGGCCCTCGTCGGGCCGGACGGCGGGCAGGCTCGCGGCGGCGGCGTCGATCTGGCGGGCGGCCTCGTCGGGCCGGCCCGCGCGCAGCGCCGCACGCGCCTGCTCGAGGTGGTCGTTCACCACGATCGCGGCCTCGACCGATCGCGCCCGCTCGGCGTAGAACACCTCCGAGACGGGCCACAGGACGCTGCCCGGTTCGGCGTCGGAAGCGCCGACCGCGACCCCCGAGGTCGCGAGGGCGATGAGGGCGGCCGCGACCCCTAGCCGCCGGGCGTACGGAGTGAGGGCCCGGTGGCGACCGGAGCGCAGCGGGGTGACGGTGGCGGGTGCACCGGTCGGCTCGTCGGAATCCCCGGGAGCCGAAACGCTGGTCGTGGTGTCGGCGATAACGCCTGTAGTGGACGCGGAACCGGACTCGATGGCCTCGGGACGGACCTCGGCCACCCAGGCCGCGAGCATCGCGATGAGCTCGTCCTCGGTGCCGCGGGCCGACGCGGGCACGTCGCGCGGGGCGACGAGTCCCGCGGCGATCCGCTCGACGAACTCGTCGTCCGCGCGCAGGGCCGCGACGTCGAGGGGATGCTCGGTGTCCTGAGGCTGAGACCCGCGGTTCGCAGGACCACCCCCGTCGGGGAGATCGTTCTCGTCTCCGAGCCGCACCCCGACCTCCGTTTCTCGTAGGTGGTGCCGGCCGGGCAACCGGCGACAAGACTACCCCGGTCGCAGTAGCGTCCCGGGGTGTGTCTCGTGAGTAGTCGCTCTCGAGCCGCCCGATGTTTCGCGTCCGCGATGTTTCGACCCACTTTCGGGCCCGCAGGCGTCACTCGGGCAGGGCGTTGCGGCGGATCACCTCGGCGAAGAAGTGGGCGCTGTCCTTCGGGGTGCGGACCTGAGTGGCGTAGTCGACGTGGACGATCCCGAATCGCTTGGCGTAACCCCACGCCCACTCGAAGTTGTCCAGGAGGGACCACACGTAGTACCCGGTGACGGGCGCACCGGCCTCGATCGCCGCGTGCAGGGCCGTGAGGTGTCCGCGCAGGTACTCGACGCGGTCTGTGTCGGCGATCCGTCCGTCGGGGCCGACGACGTCCGGGTATGCGGCGCCGTTCTCGGTGACCAGGAGCTCCAGGCCCGGGGCCTCCCGCGCCACCCGCAGCAGCAGCTCGGTGAGCCCGCGCGGGTCGATGCTCCACCCCATGTCGGTCTTCGGCCCGTGTTGGATCGGGAACTCGACGTCGTCGCAGGCGATCCACGGGCTGGCGGCGCCGTCGCCGTGACCGTCGGCGTTCTCCTTGGGGTGCTCCCGCGTCCAGTGCCGCGCGATGGTGGGGGAGTAGTAGTTGATGCCCAGCGCGTCGATCCGGGCCGAGATGACGTCGAGGTCGCCGTCCCGCACGAACGACCAGTCGGTCACGCCCGCCGTGTCGGCCTGCACGTCCGCGGGGTAACGCCCGTGGAGCACCGGGTCGAGGAACACCCGGTTCTGCAGCCCGTCGACCCTGCGTGCCGCGTCGGCGTCGAGGTCCGATGCCGGGTTCTCCGGACGGACCCACGCGAGGTTCAGCGTGATCGCCACCCGGCTCGTCGGTGCGGCCCGGCGGATGGCGGCCGTCGCGAGGCCGTGTGCCAGGTTGAGGTGGTGGACGGCCGAGAGCGCGGCCGCGTCGTCGGTGCGGCCCGGGGCGTGCACGCCGCTCGCGTAGCCGAGGTAGGCGCTGCACCACGGCTCGTTCAGCGTGATGAAGAGCGGCACCCGGTCTCCCAGCGCCGCGGCCACCACCTCCGCGTACTCGGCGAACCGCTCCGCGGTGCGCCGCGCCGTCCAGCCGCCTGCGTCCTCGAGCGACTGCGGGAGGTCCCAGTGGTACAGCGTGATCGACGGGCTGATCCCGTGCGCGAGCAGCTCGTCGACCAGGTCGGAGTAGAAGGCGATGCCCTCGGCGTTGACGGGGCCGAGCTCGTCGGGCGTGACCTGGGGGCTGATCCGGGGCCACGAGACGGAGAACCGGTACGAGGTGAGCCCCAGCCGTGCCATCAGCGCGACGTCGTCGCGGAACCGGTGGTAGTGGTCGACGGCGACGTCCCCGGTGTCACCGCGTGCGACGCGGCCCGGCGTGTGGGAGAAGGTGTCCCAGATCGACGGCGTGCGCCCACCCTCCGCGACGGCCCCCTCGATCTGGTAGGCGGCGGTGGCGGAACCCCACAGGAAACCCTGGGGGAACCGGATCGCGCCGGTCGCGGTGCTGGGTTGGGTGGCGGTCACGGCCGTCCTTCCCTCGTCGGTGATGCCCACTTGTCGAAGGAGGTCCATGCTTGCAGGTCGAGCCGGGTGGTGAACCGGCGCGTCGCCCCGGTGAAGGGGTCGCGGAACTCCAGTGCGGCCGCGAGCAGCTGCAGGGGGCGGCGGAAATCGTTGAGCGGCTTCTCGGTGAGCTCGGGGTAGAAGTCGTCGCCGAGGATCGGGACGCCGAGTCCGTTCATGTGCACCCGCAGCTGGTGGGTGCGCCCCGTCTCGGGCACGAGCCGGTAACGGGCGAGGCCGTTGCGGTGGGCCAGCAGCTCGACGTGCGTGACCGCGTTGACCGGGCCGGGCTCCTCGTACGCGCGGATCACCCCGCGTTCCTTGACGATCCGGCTCTCCACCGTGCGGGGCAGGGTGAGGGCCGGGTCGTGGGGCGCGACGGCCTCGTAGGTCTTGCGGACCCGCCGGTCGCGGAACAGCGTCTGGTAGGCACCGCGCCGTTCCCGGCGGACGACGAACATGAGCAGGCCGGCGGTGGGCCGGTCCAGCCGGTGGGCGGGCGAGAGCGTCGGCAGGTCCAGGTCCCGGCGCAGCCGCACGAGCGCGGTCTCGAGGATGTGGCGTCCGCGCGGGATCGTGGCGAGGAAGTGCGGCTTGTCGACGACGAGCAGGTCGTCGTCGCGGTGCACGATGCCGATCTCGAACGGCACGGACGCCTCGTCGGGGAGGTCCCGGTGGAACCACAGGAACTCCTCCGGCACGAACGGCGCGTCCGGCGCGATCGGCCCGCTCCGGTCGACGATGCGCTGCTCCCGGAGCATGGCGTCGATCCGCGCCGGGTCGACGCGCGGTAGCCGCTCGACCAGGTGGTCGCGCATCGTGGCCCATGACGTTTCCGCCGGCGTCCGCAGCCGCACCGGGTCGAGCCCGTGCCGCTGCGGAAGCGGCGACTTCAACTTGCGCCTCAGCGAGAGCTCCGCTCAGATCGCGGTGTCAAATTTCCGCACGGATCCGGGTGAGGATCTCCTCGGTGCGCTCCGGCTGCTCCACCTGTGCGCACAGCCGGTCCATCACCGCGGCGTAGTGCTCCACGTCGGAGCGCTTGTCCAGGTAGAGGGCGCTCGTGAGCTGCTCCAGGTAGACGATGTCGGGCAGGTCCGGCTCGGCGAAGCGCAGGATCGCGAACGGCCCGCCCGCCGCGGCGTGGCCGCCGTAGGAGAACGGCGCCACCTGCAGCGAGATGTTGGGCAGCTCGTTCATCTCGATCAGGTGCGTGAGCTGGTCCCGGCTCTGCTGGGGGCCCATCAGGGAGCGCCGCAGGGCGGCCTCGTCGACCACCGCCCACAGCGTGGGCGCGTTGGGGCCCGTGAGCAGCGCCTGACGCTGCATCCTCAGCTCGACGCGGCGCTCGACCTCCACCGGGTCGGTGTGGCCGAGCATCGTGACGGCACGCGCGTAGTCGCGCGTCTGCAGCAGCCCGGGGACGAACTGGAGCTCGTAGTTGCGGATGACCGACGCGGCCTGCTCGAGCCCGAGGTAGGTCTCGAACCAGCTCGGCAGCAGGTCGGAGTAGCGATGCCACCAGCCCGGCGTGTTGGCCTGCCGGGCGAGGTCGAGGAACTGCTGCCGCTCGGCGGGGTCACGCACGCCGTAGCAGGTGAGCAGGTCCGCGACGTCGCGTTCCTTGAACCCGACGCGTCCCAGCTCGAGTCGGCTGATCTTCGCGGGCGAGGCTCGGATCGCCTCGCCCGCGCGGTCGCGGGTGACCCCCGCGGCCTCACGCTTGCGTCGCAGCGCCCCACCGAGCCCGATGCGCAGCACGGTGGGGCCTGTCGGCGCTCCCTTCGGAGCGCGACCGCCGGCACGGTCGAGAGCGGACTGGTCGAACGACCCGGCCTCCGCGTCGTCGGGCACGACGATCATCAGGTTCCCCCGGGAGTGTGTCTTGGTCGCGTTCACGTGCATGCGCACTGTAGTGAGCACACTCACTCTGCCGTGCATCGGCACGTACGGCAAGCGTGCGCAAAATGCTCGTTCAGCAGGCCAGGTCGTCGAGTTCCCCGCTCCTCGCGGCGCGGACGAAGGCGGCTACGGCGGCCCGGGAGCCGACGAGCACCGGGCCAGCCGGGAAGCGTGAGTTGCGGAGCGCGACGTCCCCACCGGCGAGTTCTGCCAGTTCGACGCAGTTTCCGCTGGGGTTGCTCGCCGTGCTCTTGCGCCACTGCACGGTCTCGTAGTTCTCTGTGAAAGCGAGTTGCACGTGCAGATGCTCATGCACTGGCACTTGCGGATGCAAGTTAGGCAGGCCACGATCAGGTGCGACAAGCGCCACCCACCCGGGTGCGCGCCGGCAGCGAACGGGGGAGCGGCATGAGTTACTCCTGGGGGGCGAGCCACGGTTCGGGGCGCGTGGGCGGAGTCGCATTCGATCGGGCGCGGGCCGCCGTCCAGGGCGCAGGCGTGCCGTCCCGGACGGTCGAGGTCGCGGCGCCGCTCCAGGGCGCGCGCCCCGCCGACGTCGACGACGGGATGCCCGAGCAGCAGCGGGTCGCCGACGAGCTGGCGCCGATGGTGGAGGTGTGGCAGCGGCTGCTCGCACAGCACGTGCCCGACCGCGCCGGCCGCTGCCGGACATGCACGAAGGGCGGCACGGGCCTGCCCACCACCCCCTGGCCGTGCGTGATCCACGGGATCGCCGACATGGCCCGCCGCACCCACGACGCCCAGCGCGGTCGCGCGGCCTCGTAGGGGCCGCGCAGGCGCAGCTGTGCCCGCCCGCGCCCGGACCCCGCCCCGGCGGCCACCACGAGTGCCGGGTGCCGGGCGCCTCCGGGCGGGCGACCTGCCCCAGAGCCTGCGGCCGCGGATCGTCAGTGCAGCCGGTCCGCGGTCGCCGACCAACCCCATCCGGGAAGGTGTGCTCGCGGGGTGTCGGGTGCTTCCGGGGGCAAGCCCTCAGACCCCCAGCCGGGGGCGGGCCCCCGGTTCCCGCGGGTCATGTGCGCTCGGCGGCCTTCTCCCGCAGCACGAAACGCTGCAGCTTCCCCGTGCTCGTGCGGGGGAGCTCGGTGACGAACTCGACCAGCCGCGGGTACTTGTAGGGCGCGATCGTCTGCTTCACGTGGTCCTGCAGTGCCGCCGCGTCGGGTGCGGCGCCCTCCCGCAGCACGACGAACGCGGTGACGAGTGCGCCCCGCTCCTCGTCGGGCGTGGCCACCACCGCGCAGTCCACGACGTCCGGATGCCCGATCAGCGCCTGCTCCACCTCGGGACCGGAGATGTTGTAGCCCGACGAGACGATCATGTCGTCGCTGCGGGCGAGGTAGGTGAAGTAGCCGTCGGCGTCGCGCACGTACGTGTCGCCCGTGAAGTTCCAGCCGTGCCGCACGTACGTGGTCTGCCGGTCGCCGTCCAGGTAGCGGCATCCGGTGGGGCCCTTCACGGCGAGGTTGCCCGGCGTGCCGTCGGGCACCGGCCTGCCGTCGTCGTCGAGCACGGCGGCCTGGTAGCCGGGTACGGCCCGGCCGGTGGTGCCGGGGCGGATGTCGTCGTCGGCCGCGGAGATGAACACGTGCAGCATCTCGGTGGACCCGATGCCGTCGATGATCCGCAGGCCGGTGGCGTCGTGCATCGCGTGCCACACGCTCGCGGGCAGCGTCTCGCCCGCCGAGACCAGCCGGCGCACGCCGGCCAGCCGGTCGGCCTTGTCGGCCGCGAGGATCGCCCGGTACGCCGTGGGCGCCGTGAAGAGCACGGTGACGCCCTCCTCGGCCACGGTGTCGGCGAGCTGCGGCGGCGTCACGCGGTCCAGCAGCACCGTGCTCGCCCCGGCGCGGAGCGGGAAGACCACCAGCCCGCCGAGCCCGAACGTGAACGCGATCGGCGGTGTGCCGGTCACCACGTCGGCGGGCCGGATCTGCACCACGTGCCGGGAGAACGTGTCCGCGATCGCGAGGACGTCGCGGTGGAAGTGCATCGTGGCCTTCGGGCGGCCGGTGGTGCCCGAGGTGAACGCCAGGAGCGCCACGTCGTCGGCGGCGGTGTCCACCGGCGCGAAGCCGCCGTCGTGGGTGGCAATCATGCCGGTGAGCTCGCTGTCGCCCCCGTAGGCGACGGTGCGCAGGTCCGGCGGCACGTCGTGGAGGAAGTCGTGGTGGACGAGGGCGAGCGACGGCCGGGCGAGCTCGGAGATCGTGTCCAGCTCGGTGCGGCGCAGCATCGGCATGGTGGCCACGGCCACTCCGCCCGCGAGCAGCACCCCGAGCCAGCAGGCCACCTGCCACGGCTCGTTCGGCCCGCGCAGGAGCACCCGGTTGCCCGGCACGAGGCCGAGGTCCTCGGTGAGCACGGCGGCCACCTGGGCGGCGTGGTGGCGCAGCTCGGCGTAGGTCCACGAGATGCCGGACCCCCGCACGCACGGGCGCTCGCCGGGCGGGCCGGCGAGCAGCTCGCGGGCGGCGTTGAGCTGATCCGGGTAGCGCAGCTCCGGCAGCTCGAACGTGAGCTCGGGCCACTGGTCGCGGGGCGGCAGATGATCGCGGCAGAACGGGTCCGTGTGGGCGCTGGCCATGGCGAACCTCCCGCGACGAAGTATCGCGCTTTGCTGACGAGAGTCAAGACTTCGCTATGGGCGGAGCCGGTCCGGGATCGAGGACGACGCCGCTGAAGGCGCCCAGTGCGATGGTGGGACACGGCCGTCCACGTCCGGCGGCGTCGCTGGTCGAGGCCAGCAACAGGGGAGTGGCCGACGAGCCGTCTCCGAGCAGCGGTGCGACGTCGAGACGGCGGGTCGTCGCGGCGAAGTTGAGGATCACGAGCGAGCGTTCCCGGCCTTCCGCGCGGAGGTACGCGAGCACGTCCTGCGGGGCGTCGAGGAACGCCTGGCTCCCGGCGTGCAGGGACGGCCGCTCCCGGCGCAGGGTGAGCAGCGTGCGGTAGAGGGCGAGCATCGAGTTCGGGTCCCGGAGTTCCGATGCGACGTTGAGCCGTTCGGCGGCGGCACCGACGGGCAGCCACGGTTCCCCGGTGGTGAATCCGGCGCCCGGACCGGCCGTGGACGGTGGCGCCCAGGGCATCGGCGTGCGCTGCGGGTCGCGGCCGTTGCCGTCCCCGCCGATGCCGGGCGGGAGTTCGGTGTCGGGCAGGCCGAGCTCCTCGCCCTGGTAGAGGAAGGGCGTGCCGCGCAGGGAGAGCAGCAGCACGGCGGCCAGGCGCGCCCTGGCCGCACACGTCTCCTCGTCGTCGCCGGGCGTCGACCACCGGCTCACGACCCGCGGCTCGTCGTGGTTGTTGAAGAACCATGCGGGCCAGGTGTCCGGGCCGGCGAGGTCGGCGAACTCCTCAACCGTTCGCCTGATCCCCGCGGCCTCGAACCGCGACCGGGCGAACACGAAGTTGTGGGCCAGATGCAGCTCGTCGGGGGCGAGGTAGGGCAGGATCCGGCGCTGGTCGAACTCCCAGACCTCCCCGACCGCGGCGACACCGGGGTAGGAGTCGACGAGGGTGCGCACCTCGCGCAGGTACTCGTGCAGCGTCGGCCAGTCCTGCTGACGCAGCCGTTCGCCGTCGACGTTGTCCCGGCAGGCGGGGTCCTTGCCGAGCCGGTTGATCGAGTCGAGCCGCACACCGTCCACTCCACGGTCCAGCCAGAAGTGCAGGACGTCGAGCTGCGCGGCCCGGACCGCGGGGTTGGACCAGTCGAGGTCGGGTTCCTGGGGCAGGTGGGAGTGCAGGTACCACTGCGCCGTACCCGGATGCCAGGTCCAGGCGGAGGTGCCGGCGGGGAAACCGGCGGCCCAGTTGTTCGGTGGGCCGCCGTGCGGGCGGCCGGGGGTCGGCCCGTCGCGCCAGACGTAGAAGTCGCGCATCGGGGCGGTGCGGGAGGACGCCGCGTCCCGGAACCACGGGTGCTGGTCACTCGTGTGCGGGAGCACGATGTCCACCAGGATCCGCAGGCCGTGCGCATGGGCCGCGGCGATGAGGGCGTCGGCGTCGCCGTCCGTGCCGAAGATCGGGTCGACGGCCGTGTGATCGCTGATGTCGTAGCCGAAGTCGACCATCGGCGAACGGAAGAACGGCGAGACCCACAGCGCGTCGACGCCGAGCGCGCGCAGGTGGGGGAGGCGCTGGACGATGCCGGGCAGGTCGCCGATCCCGTCGCCATCGGTGTCGGCGAAGCTACGCGGATAGACCTGGTAGACGACGGCGTCCTGCCACCACGGCCGGCTCACCGCGCGCCACCGCACCCCGACGCCCGGACCGGACCGAACGCGGCGGACCGGCGGACGACGGCGGTGGCGGCGAGTCCGCACGCCGCCGCCGCGGCCACCGCGACGGGTAGGGCGCCGTGGCCGATGAAGAGGCCGCCGATCAGCGCGCCGAGTCCGATGCCGACCTGGTAGGCGACGATGTAGACGGCGGACGCGAGATCCGGTCGGTCCGGGGCGACGCGTAGCACCGCGGCCTGCAGTACGACCGACAGTCCGCCTGCCGGCACGGCCCACAGCACGACGGCGACCCCCGCGACGGCTGCGGAGCTCGGCCCGGCGACGAGAAGCACGAGCATGCAGGCGGTCAGGCCGACGGTGACGACCAGCGCGGTGGCCTGCGGGCGGCGGTCGACCTGCCGGCCGATCAGGACGAGGCCGACCAGGCCTGCCGTCCCGTGCGCGAGCAGGAGGCCCGACGTGGCGGGGCCGGTGAGGTGGACGTACTCGGCGATGATCACGGTGATGTAGGTGAACGCCGTGCAGTGGCCCAAGACCGTGATCAGCGTGGCGACGTTGACGGGGGCGAGGGTCCCGTCGGTCACGACGCGCCGCACGGCCGCTGGTCCCCGCTGCGGCGTCGAGCCCTCCGCGGGCTGCGGGTCGATCGTGGCGCGGATCAGCAGTGCCGACAGCGCCGCGGCGCCCGCCACGGTGAGGACGGCCGGCCGCCAGCCGATCGTCGCGCCGAGCCAGGAGGTCAGGGGGAGGCCGAAGAGGAAGGCGAGCGAGTTCCCCGCGAAGACCACGGCGGTGGCTCGGCCGGCCTGCTGCGGCCCGAGCAGCCGGGCGGCCATCGGTGCGACGACCGACCAGAACACCCCGTGGCCGACGGCGGAGACCACCCGGGCGGCGACGGCGACGCCGTAGGTCGGCGCGACGGCGAGCAGCAGGTTGGACGCGGTGATCGTCGCGACCGTGGCCACCGCGGCCGTCCGCCGGTCCCAGTGGGCCGTCACGGCGACCAGCGGCACCACCGAGACCGCGACGACGAACGCGTACCCGGTGACCAGCAGGCCGACGGCGGGCTCGGACACGTCGAATCCGGACGCCAGGTCCGGCAGCAGCGCGACGGGCAGGTTCTCCGAGGTCACAGAGACGAAGCAGGCGGCGCTGAGCGCCCCCAGCGCCACGCCCCTCCGGGACGGTGTGGAAACACGCACTGTGTAACGATACACAGATACGCTCCACCCATGTCCATACCCGACCCGACGCGGGTGACCATGGCCGAGGTGGCGCGCCACGCCGGCGTCTCGCCGATGACGGTCTCGTACTGCTACAACCAGCCGGATCGCGTCGCCCCGGCCACCCTGCGCCGGGTCCGGGAGGTCGCCGCCGAGCTGGGGTACCAGGGCCCCGACCCGACCGCCCGGTCGCTGCGCCGCCGCCGCAGCGGTGCGATCGGTGTCGTGCTCGGTGAGCACCTCACGTACGCCTTCGAGGACCCGGGGGCGCGCCGCTTCCTGGCCGGGGTCGCCGAGGTCTGCCGGGAGCGCGGGATCGGGCTGAACCTCATACCCACCACCGGTGCCGACGACGACGTCGATCGCGTGCGGGCGGCTTCCGTCGACGGCTACATCGTCTGGACCACGGTGGACTCCGACCCCGTCCTCGCCGTCGTCACCGGGCTCGGCAAGCCCGTCGCCGTCCACGGCGGGCCCGCCGTTCCCGGCGCCCGGGTCGTCAGCATCGACAACCGCGCCTCCGCCCGTGAGCTGGCCGCGCGCACGTTCGCCGGGGCCCGCCGTCCGGCCGTGTTCAGCCAGCCCTTCGGCCGCGACCGCAGGCCGCGGCTGGAGATCGGACCGGACCCGCAACGCGTCGACTTCCCGGTCACCCGCGACCGCCTCGTCGGCGTCTACGACCACTGCCGGGACGCGGGCCTCGACCCGGAGCTCCTCCCCGTCGCCATCGTCGCCCGCAACGACCGCAGCGAGGCCGCGGCCATGGCCGACGAGCTGTTCGACTCCTGCGACCCCGACGCGGTGGTGGCGATGGGTGACCAGCTCGCCTTCGCCGTCCTCGACGCCGCCCGCCGCCGGGGGCTCCACGTGCCCGACGACGTCGCGGTCGCCGGATGGGACGACGACCCGGACGCCGAGCGCGAGGGCCTCACCACGATCGCCCAGTCGCTCTTCGACCAGGGCCGCAGCTGTGCCCTGATCGCACTCGGCGAGCGGGCACCGGGCGGCCCGGCCGAATGGGCCGCGACGGTGCGCAGGAGCACCCGGTGAACTACAGGTCGCTGAGGGGGACGGCCGGGTCGGCCAGCCGGGCGGGGTCGATCCGAGCGCCGGAGCGGACGATCCGCTCGATGTCCTCGGCGACGTCCCAGATGTTGACGTTCATCCCGGCCAGCACGCGCCCGTCGGCGAGCCAGAAGGCGATGAACTCCCGGCCCGGGACGTCGCCGCGGAACACCACCTGGTCGTAGCCGCCCGGCTCGGCGTGGCCCGTGTACTCCATGCCGAGGTCGTACTGGTCGGTGAAGAAGTACGGCACGCGGTCGTACCCGACATCCTGGCCGAGCATCGAGCGCGCCGCCGCAGGACCGCCGTTGAGCGCGTTGGACCAGTGCTCGACCCGGACGCGGCGGTGGAGCAGCGGGTTGTCGGCGTTGGCCACGTCGCCTGCGGCGTAGACGTCCGGGTCCGACGTCCGGAGCGCCGCGTCGACGAGCACGCCGTCGTCGACCGCGAGTCCGGCGGCCTGCGCCAGCTCGACCGCCGGGGTGATGCCGACGCCGACGACCACCGCGTCGGCGGGCACGGACGAGCCGTCGTCGAGCGTCACCGACGCGACGCGACCACCCTCACCGACGATCTCGCGCACGCCGGTGCCGAGCCGCAGGTCCACCCCGCGCTCGGTGTGCAGGTCGGCGAACACCTGGGCGACCTCGTCGCCGAGCACCCGTCGCAACGGCAGCGCGTCGATCTCGACGAGGGTGACCGCGGCGCCGTGCGTCCGGGCCGCGGCCGCGACCTCCAGGCCGATCCAGCCGGCGCCGACGACGACCACCCGCGCGCCCTCGACGAGCACGCCGCGCAGCGCGTCGGAGTGCTCGATGCGGCGCAGGTAGTGGACGCCCTCCAGGTCGGCCCCTGGCACCTGCAGCCTGCGTATCACCGATCCCGTGGTGAGCAGCAGCTTGTCGTAGGCCAGCCGCTCCCCGGTGTCGAGCGTGACGGAGTGGGCCCCGGGATCGAGCGACTCGGCCCGCACCCCGGTGCGCAGCTCGATGCCCTGCTTGTCGTACCAGGGGCGGTCGTGCACGAACGCCGTGGACCGCTCGTCGCTGCCCAGCAGGTAGCCCTTCGACAGCGGGGGCCGCTCGTACGGGGGCTCGGGCTCCTCGCCGACGAGCACCACCCGCCCCGCGAAGCCCTCCTCCCGCAGCGTCTCCGCCGCCTTCGCGCCGGCCAGGCTCGCGCCGACGATGACGAACGTGCGGTCGTCCTGGGTTGCCGATGCGGTCATGGCCCACCTGCCGTGCCTCGGGCGGTCGATCGACCCATTCGAGCACGTGAACCAGGCGCCTGCCACCCGCGATGCGGCTACGTTGGTCCCGTGACCGAGCCCGGTGGGGCCGAGCGGCTCGTGTTCTTCACCGACGCCGTGGTCGCGATCGCGATCACGCTGCTGGTGCTGCCGCTGGTGGACGCGGTCGGCGAGGCGGTGGACGCCGGGCGGAGCGCCACCGAGGTGATCACGGGCAACCTCGGCCAGTTCTTCAGCTTCCTGCTCAGCTTCGCGGTGATCGCCCGGCTGTGGTCGGCGCACCACCGGCTCTTCGACGGGGTGACCACCGCGTCCCGCCGCGTCGTCGGGCTGAACATGCTGTGGCTGCTGACGATCGTCGTGCTGCCGTTCCCCACGGAGATGATCGGTGGCTACGGCGAGGACTGGTTCACGGCCGTGCTCTACATCGGCTCGATCCTGGCCAGCAGCGCCTGCCTCACGGCGCTCAGCGTTGCGATCCGCGGCCGGCTCGTCGGCGGTGCGGGGAGCATGACCGCCCTGCTCGCGCTGGCGCTCCTGGTGGCCGCGTTCGTCCCCGGTGTCCGGTACCTGGCGCTGCTGCTGTTGTTCCTGGCACCTCTGGTCGAGCGGCTGTGGCAGCGCTGGCGTCCCGACTATTGGGCCGCCTGAGCCCGGGGGCCCCGCCACCGCACGCCGGTGACCGCGAGCACGGGAGCGGCCGCCGTGCCGGTCGCGCGCCCGTGCCCGCCTCCGCCCGGATGCGCGTATCTGCGGCTCGGGCGCCGCCCTCTCCGATGTGGGGCCGGACGGCGTGGTCCGGGTGGGTCGTCGAGGAGGCGCCATGGCGCGGCGGGTAGACGAGGACCAGACCAACCGGCTGCTCGGCCACATCCTGACCCCGCGCGAGCCGTTCGGACCGCGCGCCACGGAGACCGTCGTCGACGGGGGAGCTCTCGACCCGGAAGCGGTCGACTCGGGAGAGGCGGCGCTCGCCAAGCTGTTCGACCGCAGCAACCTCATCTACGCGCAGGTGTCCGCGGGGTCTCGCCCGACGTACATCATCGGGCGCAAGGGCGCCGGGAAGACGACGTTCCTGCGGGGCGCTGCCAGTGACCGTGGTCATAAGCAGGTGATGCTGCGCACCGCCACGGTCTACGCCGAGATGGTGGCGGTACTGAACCACTACCGCCAGGTGCGCCGCAGCCCGCTGTTCGTCCCGCAGGCGGCCGAGATCTGGTTGGCGCTCTTCGACCACGTCGCGCTGTTCCACGCGTGCGACACCGCGGTGTCGGACGATCCGCCGGACGAGCTGCAGGTGATGTGGGACTACCTCGCGGCCCCGCCGTACTGCCGTTCGGATGCCACGTCGGTGGTCGAGCGGTTCCTCGCCGAGCTCCAACGCCGGATCGAGGACCCGTCGGTGCGGGGGGTGCGTGAGCTCGTCGACGGGATGGAACGCGGCGGGATCGCCTTCGGCCGCGTCCGTCCGGCGCTGCGCGCGCTCATGGCCCGCAGGCCCGAGCGGCTGACGATCGTGATGGACAACCTCGAGGACCTGCACGCGCGGATCTTCGAGCTCGAGGAGGTGCTCGCCGGTCTGTTCCACGCGGTCGGGCTGGCCGTCACCCACCACGGCAGCGGCCGGCCGTTCGGCCTGCAGCTCTGCCTCCCGTCGGAGCTGTGGGACCAGATCCACCGGGTCTCGGCCAACCCCGAGAAGGACTTCGCGGGCAACTACCTGACCATCTACTGGACCGCCCGGAGCTGCTGCACCTCGCCGGCACCCGCTACCGGCTGTTCCTGCAGACCCACCACCCGCGTGAGTTCGAGACGCTCGCCGCGTGCGCGTCGGGCGCCGACGAGCCCGATGTGGGGCTCCTGCGCGCCGCGCTACCCGATCTCGTTGGTGACGGCGGAGCCGAGGAGGATCCGCTCGCCTACCTCCTCCGCCACACCCAGCTCCTGCCCCGGCACCTGATCGAGGTCCTGAACAGCGTGTTCACCGCGCCGGTACCGGACTCTGCCCCGTGGGCGGTGACGCAGGAGGCGGTGCGGGTGGGGACCCGCGCCGCCGAGGGCATCGTCCTCAAAGGGATCTTCGCCGCGCACCGGGCGACCCACCCGTCCGCCCCGGAGGCGATCAAGCGCCTCGCCCACCGCCTCGACGTCTGCTTCGCGGCGAGGAACCTGCGCCGGGTGTTCAACCAGGAAGGCATCAGGGCGGTCACCGGGAGCGACTTCGACGACTTCGTCGAGATGCTCTTCACCCTCGGCGTCATCGGCGTCAAGGTCGACGAGACGACGCGCTACCACAAGGCGCACTTCCAGTACACGTTCGACGCGCCGCTGAACGCCCAGGAAGACGCCGACGAGCTGTGCTTCCACCCGCTGTTCACGCGGTACCTGTTCGAGCGCTCGGCACTCCGGAACCGGTCCACCGTCGTGAAGCCGACCTATCCGTACGGATCCGACCCCCGCGACGGGGACTACCGGGCCCGGCTCGGCTACGCGGCCGCGTCGGGACGGAGCTGACATGGCACTCGCACCCCGTTCCAGCACACCGGCGCGCAGCACCGAGGACGAGTACCGCGCACCGGCACCGGTCGGCCGGCGCATCGGTATCGCGCTCTCCGGTGGCGGGATCCGGTCCGCCGCCTTCAACCTCGGCGCTCTGCAGGCGCTCCGGGAGCAGCGGGTGCTCGCCAACGCGGAGTACCTGGCCGCGGTCTCCGGCGGCAACTACATCGCGAGCGCCCTCACCATCTCGCACGCGTACGCCGATCCCGGCTGCGAGAACGGAAGCCGATGTGGGCGCACGGCTCGCCGGAGGAGAGCTACCTGCGCAGATCCACCAACTACCTCGCCCCCGGCTACGTCGGGCGGGTCTGGCTCGGGGCGAGCGTGCTCAGCGGGTTCGTGCTGAACTACCTCCCGTTCCTGCTCAGCGCGTTCATCATCGGCCGGTGCGTGGGCTGGCTGGTGAACGTGCAGGGCATCGAGCTCGCCGACCTGCGACTCGACGGGCTCGCGCTACCGCCGTCCGGACTGCTGCGCGGCCTGCTCCTGGTGATCGCCGGGTGCGTCGCGACGGCGGTGGTGCTGGTGGTCGTGCGCAGGCTGCGCGACGGGCGGTACGGCGTCAGCGGCTACGGCAAGTCCAAGACCGAGCCGATCGCGGCCCGCGCGCTCGCCGTCGCCGGTCTCGCCGCCGTCCTCCTGGTGCTGCCCGCCATGGCGCAGGCGTACGGGACGGTGTCCCGGTTCGTGCTCGAACGGGGCCTCGGTGAAGCGCCCACGGCTTTCGACACGACGCGCGGGAGGATCGTCATCGCGGTGGGATGGCTGTTGCTGACGCTCGCGGTGGCCGTCGCGGCGCTCGTGCTCAGCCGCAGGCTCCGGGCCCGGAGGCTGATGCTGGTCCTGTCGGCGCTCGGTGGCGCAGGCCTGCTGCTGGTGCCCCTGCTCTCGGCGCTCGAGTACACCGCGCGACGGGGCGTCCAGTCGGCGTCCGACGGCGTCGCGGTCGGCGTGGCGCTGGCCGTGGTGGTCGTCATGGGGATCACCGTCCACAACCGGCGCTACTCGCTGCACCTGTTCTACCGCGAGCGGCTCAACAACGCGTTCGCCCTGCGACGCAGCCGCGACGAGTTCGGTGAGGTGATCGCCGACCCGCTGCCCTACCAGGAGCGCCTCGACTTCTCCAAGATCGGCGAGAAGCTGGCGGACCGCGGCGAACGGCTGCCCCGGCTCGTCGTGTGCTGCGCGGTCAACGCGACGAGCGACGAGGTGCCGGTGGGGCGGTTCGCGGAGTCGTTCACGTTCGAGCACGACACCTGCGGCGGGCCGCGGTTCGGCTACCCGGAGACCTCCCGGTTCGAGAAGGGCAACGGCCCCCTCGGGACCGAACTGACCCTCCCGTCGATCATGGCGGTGTCCGGGGCGGCACTGTCCCCGCTGATGGGGCGGTTCACCTACCCGCCGCTGCGCTTCCTGATGGCGCTCACGAACATCCGGCTCGGGGTGTGGATCCCGAACCCGACGCACCCGTGCTGGAACGTCGATCGGGCGCCGGCGCGCGGCAGACTCGAGCGGATCCGCAGGTCGATCGTCGACGGCTGGCGGGAGCCCGGCGCGCTGTACGTCCTGCGGGAGGCGCTCGGCACCCTCACGCTGAAGCGCCGCTTCATCTACCTGACCGACGGCGGCCACTGGGAGAACCTCGGTCTCGTCGAGCTGCTGCGCAGGCGCTGCACGGACGTGCTGTGCTTCGACGCCAGCGCCGACCAGACCGGCGCCGGGCAGGACCTCGGGCGCGCGATCGCGCTGGCCCGCAGCGACCTCGCGGCCGACGTCGACCTGGACCCCCGCCGCGTGCTGCCCGGCGCCGACGGTTGCAGCGCGGACGTGGCCGTGCGCGGCACGATCCACTACCCGGACCGGCGCGAGGGCAGGCTCGTCTACGCCAAGGCGACGCTCGCGGCCGGTGCGAGCTGGGACCTGCATGCGTTCAAGGCGCGCGACGGCCGGTTCCCGAACCACTCGACGAGCCAGCAGATCTTCACCGACGAGCAGTTCGAGGCCTACCGGAGCCTGGGGCACGCCGCAGGCAGGCGTGCGGTGGAGCTGTTGAACATCCCACCGGCCCACCTCGCCGACCCGGCGTCGTCCAACGGGCGCCCGGTCAGCCACGGGCCGCTGCTCGTCGACCGGGCAGCGGAGATGGGCTCCGGCTACCATCCCGAAGGATGAGGCGGCGCAGCATCGACCTGTGGTCGCCTGCGATCGGCTCCTCCGGCTCCGTCGTGGCCTACGGCCACTGGGGGCGTCCGGTCATCGTGTTCCCCGCCGAGGCCGGCCGCGCGGGCGACTTCGAGTCGCACGGCATGGTCGATGCCGTCGCCGACCTGCTCGACGCCGGCCGGATCAAGCTCTACTGCGTCGACAGCTACGACTCGCAGTCGTGGTCGAACCGGGCGATCCCCCTCGAGGAGCGCGCGCGGCGCCACGGCGCGTACGAGTCCTGGATCGTCAACCAGGTCGTGCCGTGGATCCACGAGGACTGCGGCGGGCCGCTCCCGATCCTCACGACCGGCCCGAGCATGGGTGCCTACCACGCCGCGAACTTCACGCTCCGCCGCGGCGACCTGTTCCCCCGGGCACTGTGCCTCTCGGGCAACTACGACATGAGCGCCCTGTACGGGTGGGGCGAGCAGGGCGACGCGTTCTACTTCCAGAACCCGATCGCGTACGTCGCCAACCTGCACGGCGACCCCCTGCAGTGGCTGCGCGGGCAGGTGCACCTCGTGCTCGTCGTCGGGCAGGGCATGTGGGAGGACACCACCGGCGCCGAGGCGAGCACGCGGCGGCTCGCCGGCCTGCTCGCGGAGAAGGGCATCCCGCACGAGCTGGACGTGTGGGGACACGACGTGTCGCACGACTGGCCGTGGTGGCGCCGCCAGCTCGCGCACCACCTGCACCGCTCGACCTAGTGGCTAGCGAGGAGGAGGGGCCGTTGAACCGACACCTGATCGGGCTGCTGCTCGGAACCGAGGAGGACTGGCCCACCGCCTTCGAGACGATCGTGCGCCGGATGGGCCCGGTGCGCGCGGGGGCGGGCGAGGAGCACGGCTTCGACGTCGAGCGGATCACCATCGAGCCGTTCGACCTGCGCGCCAAGCCCCGCTACGACCTGGTGATCGACCGGCTGGCCTACTGGTACTACGTCCCGCGCGAGTGGCTGAAGAAGATCGCGCTCATGGACGACGTGTACCTGCTCAACAGCCCGTTCACGTTCCAGTCCATGGAGAAGCACGCCGCGTACTGCGCGATGATGCGGCTCGGGCTCAAGGTGCCCGACACCGTCCTCGTGCCGTTCAAGGACCCGCCCGACCACGCCAAGTTCGCCTACACCGCGAACCGCTACAACAAGCCGTTCGACCTCGAGGCCATCGCCGAGCGCATGGGCTATCCGCTGTTCATGAAGCCCTACGACGGCGGGGCCTGGGTCGGCGTCACCCGCATCACCGACCCGGCCGACCTGCGCGCCGCCTACGACTCGTCCGGCCAGCGGCTCATGCACCTGCAGAAGGCGGTGGAGGGCTACGACGTGTTCGCCCGGTCCCTCACCATCGGCGCGGAGACGATGGTGATGAAGTTCCGGCCCGAGCTGCCGATGCACGACCGCTACGAGGTGACCTACGAGTTCCTCGACCCCGAGGTCGGTGACGAGGTCGTGACGATCTCGCGGCTGATCAACGCGTTCTTCCGGTGGGAGTTCAACTCCTGCGAGAACCTGATCTCCGGGACCGAGGTGTACCCGATCGACTACGCCAACGCCTGCCCGGACGTGGCGCTGACGTCACTGCACTACTACTTCCCCTGGGCCATGACGGCGCTGGTGCGCTGGTCGGTGTTCTCGCTCGTCACGGGGCGCAAGCCGCGCCTCGACCTGAGCATGGCGAACTACTTCGCGATCGCGGACCGGCAGGACCTGTCGTACCAGGAGAAGCTCGCGGGGTACCGCAAGCTTGCGGACGAGTACTTCGAGACCGACCGCTACCTCGACTTCTGCGAGAGCCGGATGGCCCACGTCGGCGAGGTCGTGCTGGCGTGGGTCGACAGCCAGGACTTCGACGACCTGCTCGTCGAGACCGTCCGGAGCACCTACCCGCCGGAGGAGCACGACCGGTTCATCGCGCACTTCCGCGGCCTCGTCGGGCTGTGGGTGCGGGACGAGAAGGGGGCCTCGTCGGCGCTACCCTCGTAGCTCGTCTCGCCGAGCTACGCACACTGACCGGGCTCCCGGGCCGATCGTCGGGTGGAGTCGTGGACGCTGACGTACGCCGCGCCATCGCGATGTCCCACTTGCGTGGGCTGCCGCCGCCGGTCCTCGCCGACCTGGTGGCGGGAGCGGTCAGGTCGAAGGTCCCGGCAGGAGCGGTCACGCACCGGGAGGGCGAGGGCGCCCCGCACATCGAGCTGGTCGTGTCCGGCGTCGTGCGGGTGTTCGTGACCGCGCCCGACGGCCGGACGATGACCATCCGGTACTGCCGGTCCGGCGCGTTGATCGGCGTGATGTCGCTGTTCTCGGCGGGGTTCACGCTGCCCGCGACGATCCAGGCGCTCGTCGACGCGGATGTGCTGCGGCTCTCTCCGAGGGTGGCGCGCACCGCCGTCGAACGAGACGTGCGGGTGGCCAGGGCGCTGCTCGCCGAGCAGAGTGAACGAGCCCTGAACTTCGTCCACGAGATCGCGGGCGGCGCGTTCGCGACGATGCGGCAGCGGGTGGCACGGCACCTGCTCGACCTCGCCTCGGAGCGGGCGAGCGAGTGCGCGGGGGGTCATGAGCTCGCTGCGCCGGTCACCCAGCGGGAGCTGGCGGACGCGGTCGGCACGGTGCGGGAGGTCGTCGTGCGGGTGCTGCGGGAGCTGCGCGGCGACGGACTGGTGCGGACCGAGCGGGATCGGATCGTCCTCGTCGACCCGGAGCACCTGACCCAGGAGCTGGGGTGGAACCGATGTTCCTGACAGGGCGGGCGCCGACGTCGACACTTCCGGGATGGCGACCCCGGCGAGAACGGCCCACGAGTCGGTCCGGCTCGACCGGCCTGCTGTCGAGGAGCTCGCAACCGGCCTCCGCGGCGAGCTGATCGGTCCCGACGACCCCGCGTACGACGAGCACCGACGGGTCTGGAACGGGTCGATCGACCGGCATCCGGCGCTCATCGCCCGGTGCACCGGCGTGGAGGACGTCGTGGCGGCGGTCGGCTTCGCCAGGACCCACGGCCTGCTCGTCGCGGTCCGGGGCGGCGGGCACAGCTTCCCGGGCTACTCCGCCTGCGATGCAGGCATGGTCATCGACCTGTCGCCGATGAAGCGGATCCGGGTCGACCCCGCGACCCGGACCGCCCGCGTCGGTGCCGGCGTCCTTCTCGGCGAGCTGGACCGGGAGACGCAGGCGCACGGGCTCGCGGTACCGGCCGGGATCGTCACGCACACCGGGATCGCCGGGCTCACCCTGGGCGGTGGGATCGGCTGGATCATGCGCAAGTACGGCCTGACGATCGACAACCTGCTCTCGGTGGAGATGGTCACCGCCGACGGCGAGTCCGTGACGGCGAGCGAGACCCGCAACGCCGACCTGTTCTGGGGGGTGCGGGGTGGTGGCGGGAACTTCGGGATCGTCACCGAGTTCGAGTTCCGCCTGCACCCGGTGGGGCCGCAGGTCTACGCAGGCCCGGTCTTCTGGGCGATGGAGCACGCTCCCGAGGTCCTGCGCTTCTACCGCGACTGGGTCGCCGGCTGCCCCGACGAGCTGATGACGATCGTGGTGCAGCGGAGGGCGCCCGCGCTGCCGGTCGTCCCCGCCGAGGTCGTCGGCCGGCACGTCATCGCCGTCGTCGCCTGCTGCACCGGCCCCCTCGACGAGGCGGAACGCGTGCTGCGCCCGTTGAAGGAGTTCGGGCGCCCGGTGCTGGACCTGTGTGCGCCCAAGCCGTACCTGGTGCACCAGTCGATGTTCGATCCGAGCTTCCGCCACGGCTGGTGGTACTACTTCCGGGCATGTGACGTCGCAGAGCTCGGCGACGACCTGATCGACACCATGGCCGAGTACGGCAGCCGGATCGTCTCGCCGATCACCTCCGTCGCGCTGTGGCAGATGGGTGGGGCCGTCGCCCGCGCGGACGAGAACCGGACCGCCTTCAACGGACGCACCGCCGGCTTCACGTTCAACATCAACGGCAACAGCACGACGTCCGACGGCTTCGACGCGGAACGGGAATGGGCGCGCGCGTACTGGTCGGCGCTCGCGCCGCACCACTCGGGTGTCTACGTGAACTTCCTGATGGACGAGGGCGAGGAGCGCGTTCGACAGGCGTACGGCGCGGCGAAGTACGACCGGCTCAAGGCGCTCAAACGCAGGTACGACCCGCACAACCTCTTCCGGCTCAACCAGAACATCTCGCCCGAGTAGGTCGACGCGCTCCGGTCACGATCAAGGGCGGATGGGCGCATTCGGAGATCGACCGACGACCGTTCGCCCTTGGTCGGCGACGGCCGGGCGGTGCCTGCGACGCATTCGGCGATTGACTCGGTCCGGCAGGTTTCGCGCCGATGACCGATCGAGGCTGCGCGGACGGTCTCACGCGGCGTACAGGCGCAGGTCCGAGGCGAAGCGTTCGGTCATCTCGATCACCCGTTGCAGCTCGTGGTGCCGGACGACGACCCAGCCGTCGCTGATCAGCAGGGCGCGCCAGTCGCGGCGCGGGGCGCCGATCGGGAGCAGGTCGACGAGGACGATGTCGTCGCCGTAGGCGGCGCGCAGCGCGTCGAGCCCCTCGATGCGGGTGATCCGGCCCGCGCCCTGCGCCCGCTTGAAGATGGTGCCCGCGTTGTAGTGCTGGCGCAGTGGGGTGCGCAGTTGTCCGTGGAGCACGGCCTCCGCCCAGGCGACGTAGAGGTCGCCGTCGGTGGAGTAGTTCATCAGGTCGACGACCCGGGCGCCGGGCGGCCGCGCGGCGATCTCACCGAACACCGCCTCGCCGGACGCCGTGCGGTACCACTCCATGTGCGTGAACCCCGTCCGGAAGCCGAGGGCGGCGAGCACCTGCGCCCCCATCTCGCGCCCGGGCTGCAGATCGGGCACCGAGAGGTCGCGCAGCGCGATCGAGACCGGGCTGATCCACTCGTGCATCTTCATCTGCAGTGGCCGCGGGCGGTACCACATGACGTTCTCGAAGAGGATCTTCCCGTCGGCGCAGACGGTGTCGAAGGTGAACTCCTCGCCGTCGACGAACTCCTCGACGCTCACCTCCGGCACGTGCCGCAGCAGCGGCAGCGTCTCGGACAGCTCTGCCGAGGAGTCGACGCGGTAGGTGTCGGCAGAACCGGCGCCCGCGATCGGCTTGACGATGATCGGGTAGCCGATCCGCTCCGCCGCGTCCCACACCCCCTTGACCGTCCGCGTGCTGACGTGCCGCGGCGTGCGGACCCCGGCGGCGTCGAGCACCTGCTTCATCCGCTCCTTGTCGCGGAACGGGACCGTCTCCAGGACGCTCATGCCGGGCAGCCCGAACGTCTCCCGGATCCGCGCGGCCAGGATCATGTACGGCTCCCACAGGCACTCGACCTGGTCGAACCGCGCATGCCGGGCGAGGCCGTGGAGGGCGGCGAACACGGCGCCCTCGTCGGCGAGCGAGACGTGCTCGTAGTGCGCCAACGCGTCGCGGGCCGCCGCGGGCAGCGCGGACGGTGGCTGGTCGCCGACCCCGATCACCCGTGCCCCCGACGACGCCAGCGCCCGGGTGAAGTAGGCCATCTCCGCGGGGAAGCCCGGCGAGAGCATCACGACGGTGGTCATTGCACCTCCACCATCTCGATCCGGATGCCCTCGACGATCTGCCGCAGGGCGTCGCGCACCACGTCCGTCTCGGGATGCCGGACGGTCACGTACCCCTCGCCCTCGTAGCCCGACGCCGCAGGCTGGCCCGGTTCGGGCAGCCGCGCCTCCACGACGAGGTGCCCGATGCGGCGCTGCAGCTCGTCGACCCCGTGCACCGCGCGCACGCGCCCGCGTCCCTGGCCTCTCAGGTAGGCGGTGCCCGCGGCGTACCTGCGCTCGGGCGGGTCGAAGCGGTCGAGGATCACGAGCTCGGTCCAGAGGCGGTAGAAGTCCACGTCGTGGACGTACCCGAGCATCGATGAGATCTGCGCCCCCGGCGGCCGGGCACCCACCTCGGACACCGCGACCGAACCGTCGGGGCGGCGGAACCACTCCATGTGGGTCAGGCCGTCGCGCACGCCGAGCGCGCGCAGCGCGGCGGGCCCGATGCCGGCGATCCCGTCGTAGCGCGGGTCGTCCAGCTCGCGGGGCAGCAGCACCGTCCACTGGATCCAGGGGTTGCGCAGCACGTCCAGCGGGGGTGGCACGTAGTCCGAGATCGACGCCCACACGGTGCGGCCGCCGATCGTGACGCTGTCGAACGTGTGCTCGTCGCCGACCAGGAACTCCTCGAGCAGGCCCGGTGCGTCCGCGCGCGGCGGGGCTGTCGCGAGCCAGCTGCGCAGCGCCGCGGCGTCGTCGAGCCGGTAGGTGGCCTGCGCGCCCGCACCGGCAGGCGGCTTGGCGACCAGCGGGAAGCCCACGGCGTCGGCGAACGCGAGCGCATCGGCGGGGTCGGTGACGAGCTGGTGGCGGGCGCAGGGGACGCCGGCGGCGCGCAGCACCTGCTTCATCCGGGACTTGTCGCGCACGTTGAACGCGGTCTCGACGTCCATCCCGGGGATGCCGAGGGCCTCGCGGGCGTACGCGAGCGGAACCTGCAGCTGTTCGAGGGCCCCGACCAGCCGCTCCACCCGCCCGATCTGGCCGGACAGCCCCTGGGTGGCTTCGACGATCTGGCGCGGGTCGAGCGGGTCGTCCACGCGCCAGTGCGCCGCCAGGTGGCGGGCGAGCTCCGGCGGTACGTGCTCGGCCGGCACGGTGGTGATCACCCCGAGCCGGACGTCGGGGATCTGCGCCGCGGCGGCGACGAACCGCACGGTGGCCGGCATCAGGTACGGCGCGACGAAAGCAGCGACGGCCATCCTGGGAAGTTACCCTCATCGGGGTGAACGTGGTCTACGTCGAGCCGGCGTTCCCGCCCACCCAGCGGCACTTCGTGCGCGCGTTGGCCGTCGTCGGAGCCACGGTGATCGGCGTGGGGGAGCGCCACGTCGACGAGCTGGACGACGAGCTCAAGGGCTGGATGGCCCACTACCACCAGGTGCCGACCGTGGTGGACGCAGGCGTCCTGACCGACGCCGTCCGCTGGATCCAGGACAAGGTGTGGGTCGACCGGCTCGAGGCGACGATCGAGGCGCACACGCTCGCCGCCGCGCAGGCCAGGGAGAACTGCACGATCCCCGGCACCTCGGTGCGCACGGCGTGGCTGTGCCGGGACAAGCCGTCGATGAAGGAGGCGTTGCGCGCCGCCGGTGTCCCCACGGCCGCCTCGGCCGCCGTCACCAGCGCCGACGAGGTGCACGCATTCGTCGACGCCGTCGGCTATCCGATCATCCTCAAGCCGCGCACGGGGGCGGGTGCGCTCGACACCACCCGGGTCGACGACCGCGCGGGACTGGACGCCGCACTCGGCCGGTTCGGCGGCCAGGGCGTCGAGTCGATCGCGGTCGAGGAGTTCGTGGAGGGCCACGAGGGCTTCTACGACACGTTGTCGATCGACGGACAGGCCTCGCTGGACTTCGTCTCGCACTACTACCCGAACGTCCTCGAGGCGATGCGCACGCGGTGGATCTCCCCGCAGTTCGTCTCGACCAACCGGGTCGACACCGTGCCGGACTACGAGGAGCTGCGCGAACTGGGCGCCCGCGTGAACACCGCACTCGGGATCGGCACGAGCCCCACGCACATGGAGTGGTTCTTCGGGCCCAAGGGCCTGCGGTTCTCCGAGATCGGGTGCCGGCCGCCCGGCGTGGGCGCGTGGGACCTCTACTCCGCCGGGAACGACATCGACATCTACCGGGAGTGGGCGAACGCGGTGGTCCACGGGCACGTCGCCACCCGGCCGTCCCGGAGGTTCGCCACCGGCATCGTCGCACTGCGCCCCGACCGCGACGGGCGCATCAGCGGCTACTCGGGCGTCGACGAGGCGCAGGCGCGCGTGGGGGAGTGGGTGATCGACGCGCACCTGCCGCCCCCCGGTACGCCGACGCAGCCGGTCGAGGCGGGGTACTGGGCCAACGCCTACGTGCGGATGCGCCACCCCGACTACGACGTCCTGCGCGAGATGCTCGACGACGTGGGCCGCACCGTCCACGTGCACGCGCAATGAGCGAGCCTGCGAGGTCGTCATCGGTGCGGTGAGGGTCGTCGTCCTCGGGCCGCAGCGGCGGCCCACGCTGGACTCGGTGGCCCGCGGCATGGACCTGCCCGGGCCGGTCGCCACCGTGACGGCGGGCTGGCAGGAGCGCGAGCCCGACGATGCGGAGCTGGACGCGCTGCTGGGCGGCCGGAGCGCGAACCTCCGCCTGCACGGGCGCTGGCAGGACGTGCTGGTGAAGGACCCGGAGTACGCGGCCGCCGAGCTGGAGCACCGGGCGGCGCTGCGCGAGCTGCAGGAGCTGTACCTCGTGCAGATCGACGGCACGCTGCGGGCACTGCGCGAGGTGGGGCGCTACGGCGGCAGCCGGGCCGAGGTCCGGGAGGCGGCGCGGGCCGACACGGAGGCCGCCGTCCGGCTCGTCGACGAGCGGCACCTGGTCCGCGTGCGCGAGGCGCGGGACGCGTTCGAGGCCCGGTGGCGGCCGGGCGAGCGGCTCGCGGCCGCGGAGCACCGCGCCGAGATACGGCAGATCATGGACGCGGCGGCCGCGCTCGTGGTCGCCGGCGGGCACGTGGGCGTGCTGCTGCACGTGCTGCGGCTGTTCGCGGTGGGCGCCGCGCCCGTCGTGATCGCCTGGTCGGCGGGGGCGATGGCGCTGACCGAGCGGGTGCTGCTCTTCCACGACCGCGCCCCGCACGGGCCGGCGCACGCCGAGTTCCTCGACGCAGGCCTCGGCTGGATTCCCGGGTGCGTGCTGCTCCCGCACGCGCGCAGGCGGCTGCGCACCGACGACGCCGCGCGGATGGCCGAGCTGGCGGGCCGGGCGGCCCCGGCCCGCTGCGTCGTGCTCGACGACGGCGTGCGGCTCGACCTCGGTGAGCACGGCGCGCTCCCGCCGGGCGCGCGGACGATCGGTCCGGACGGCCGGATCGGCGATGTCGCGTGACCCGCCTCGCCGTCAACCGG
Source organism: Pseudonocardia hierapolitana (assembly GCF_007994075.1). Taxonomy (NCBI): domain Bacteria; kingdom Bacillati; phylum Actinomycetota; class Actinomycetes; order Pseudonocardiales; family Pseudonocardiaceae; genus Pseudonocardia; species Pseudonocardia hierapolitana. Next base: position 7,463,537 of record NZ_VIWU01000001.1, read on the forward strand.
CTCAAGGAGCGCAAGCCCGACGCCGCCGCCGTCGACCGGTTCCTCACCCGGCACGAGGTGCCGATCGTCGAGGGGGACCGGTGCACCTTCCTCTGGCGCGGCGAGGCCGACGAGGTGTTCGTCGTGCAGCGGATCGTGGGACTGCCCGAACGGCTGCCGCTGCGCAGGCTGTGGGGCACCGACCTGTGGTACCTGGTGCTCGAGCTGCCGACGGGGTCGCGGATCAACTACCAGATCGAGGTCCGCCGCGGTGAGCACCTCGAGCGCGGCAACGACCCGCTCAACCCGAAGCTGTCCTACAGCCCGGTCGGCACGTCCTCGGTGTGCTTCGCGCACGGTTACGTCACGCCCGACTGGACCGAGCCCGACCCCGACGCCCGGCCCGGCGAGCTGACCGAGCTGGTGGTCCAGAGCCGCGCGCTGCGCCGCGACTGCCGGGTCACGCTGTACCTGCCTGCGCGGTTCCGGCCCACGGCGGCGTACCCGCTGCTGGTGGTGCACGACGGCGACGACTTCCTGCAGTACGCCGCGGCGAAGACCGTGCTGGACAACCTGATCCACCGCCTCGACGTCGCCGAGACCGTCGTTGCGTTCGTCCACCCGCAGGACCGGTTGAGCGAGTACGCGAACTCGGCGGCGCACGCGCGGTTCCTCACCCGCGAGCTGGTGCCGCGGCTGGAGGCGGAGCTGCCGCTCGTGGGGCAGCGCTCCGGCCGGTGCCTGCTCGGGTCCAGCTTCGGCGCGGTGGCCTCGCTGGCGACGGCGTACCGGGCGCCGGACGTCTACGGATCGCTCGCGCTGATGTCCGGCTCGTTCGTCTTCACCGACATCGGCGGCGCCGACCACGGCGGCGGCCCCGTCTTCGACCCGGTGGTGCGGTTCGTGAACCGCTACCGGCAACGCCCGCGCCGGGTGGCCGACCGGCTGTTCGTCAGCTGCGGGGTCTACGAGCCGCTGATCACCTACAACCGCAGCGTCGTGCACACCTTCGAGTCGACGGGCATGACCGTGCGCTTCGTGGAGACGCGCGACGGCCACAACTGGGAGAACTGGCGCGACACCCTCCGCGACGCGCTGTCCTGGGTCTACCCGGGCCCGCAGAAGCTCGTCTACGAGTGACGCTCCCACGTGTGCACCGGCTCGTTCGCGTGCATGTTCTCGACGTAGCGGCGCAGCATCTCGTGCAGCGCTCCGATCCGGTCCCCGCCCAGTGAGCGGACGGTGTCGACCTGCCACGAGGCGCCGGTCGTGCCGGTGACGCAGCGGGCCTCGATGATCCCGAGGAGCCGGTCGCGCAGGTCCGGGTCGACGCCCCACGTGTTCAGGCCCTCGTGGGCCAGCGGCAGCAGCCTGCGCAGCACGAGCTCGGCGGCGGGCACCGGTCCGAGGCCGGGCCAGTAGATCGAGGCGTCGAGGCCGTCGCGGGCGCCGCTGTGGAAGTTCTCCTCGGCGGCGGAGAACGACATCTGCGACCACACCGGCCGTTCGTGCTCGGCGAGGGTGCGCACGACGCCGTAGTAGAACGCCGCGTTGGCCATGGCGTCCACGACGGTCGGCCCGGCCGGCAGCACCCGGTTCTCCACGCGCAGGTGCGGCCTCCCCTCGACGACGGCGTAGATCGGCCGGTTCCAGCGGTAGATCGTGCCGTTGTGCAGGGAGAGCTCGTCGAGCTTCGGCACCTCGCCGCGCCCGAGCTGCTCGATCGGGTCGGCGTCCTCGCAGATCGGCAGCAGCGCGGGGAAGTACCGCGTGTTCTCCTCGAACAGGTCGAACACCGACGTGATCCAGCGCTCGCCGAACCACACCCGGGGGCGGACCCCCTGCTCCTTCAGCTCCTCGGGCCGGGTGTCGGTGGCCTGCTCGAACAGCGGGATGCGGGTCTCGCGCCACAGCTCGGTGCCGAACAGGTATGGCGAGTTCGCGGCGAGCGCGAGCTGCACACCCGCGATCGCCTGCGCGGCGTTCCAGTACTGCGCGAACTCCGCGGGGCTGACCTGCAGGTGCAGCTGGAAGCTCGTGCAGGCGGCCTCCGGGGTGATCGAGTCGGTGTAGGTGCTCAAGCGTTCCACGCCCTGGATCGACAGGGCCATGTCCTCGCCCCGCGCGGCGAAGATCTGATCGTTGAGCAAGGCGTAGCGCGGGTTGCGGCTCATCGACTCGATGCTGACGTGGCGCGGCATGAGCGTCGGGAGGATCCCGATCATCACCAGCTGCGCGTCGCCGGAGCGGGCGCGCTCGTCGGCGGCGTTCAGGCTGGCCCGCACGGTCTCCTCGAACGAGACGAGGCCGGTGCCGCCGATCTCGCGCGGTGGGACGTTGATCTCGATGTTGAACTGGCCCATCTCGGTCTGGAAGGCCCGATCGGCCACCAGATCGAGCACCTGCTCGTTGACGTTCGCCGGCTCGCCGCGCCCGTCGACCAGGTTGAGCTCGATCTCCATCCCGGTGAGCGGCCGGTCGAAGTCGAACTGCGACTCCCGAAGCATCTGGGCCAACGCGTCGAGGCACCGGCGCGTCTTGTCCCGGAACCTGTGCCGGTCCTCCCGGCTGAACACCATGTGCTCGACGTCGCGACCCACTGGATGCCCCCCGTCGGACGTGCGGATGCCGGCCTCCATCGTCGGCCCGCGGGAGCTCGGCGTCTATCCGGAGGTCGCCTGCACCCATCGGTAGGTGAGCAGCACGTTGAGGTGGTGCAGGGACTGCACGAGGTCGAGGAACTGCGCGGGGGCGCCGGGCGGCGGCTCGATCCCGCGCGCGGGGATCGTCGCGCAGAGCTCGTCGACCGGGGTCCCCGCGCACAGGGCCGAGGTGACGGACTCCGCGAGGTGCTCGAGGTAGGCGGCGAACCCGCTGGTGCGCGGTTCGGCGGGGCCGAGGAAGCCGTGGCCCGGCACGAGGGTGGCGACGTCGAGGGCGGCGCGCACGGGCCCTCAATGCCGACCAGCCGCTCCTCCAGCTCACGGGGCAGACAGGCCGGCAGGATCATGACGGGCTCCGTTCCGATGTGGTCACGCAGGTCAGGAAGAAGGCGACGTGCTCGGCAGCGACGCGGCGCGCCGCGGCCTCGTCGGTGTCGTGGGAACGCAGGTACAGGAACCGGGCGATGTGCAGCGGGGAGAACAGCTCCCACGTCATCTGGTCGACCGAGAGGTCGCCGCGTACCAGCCCGGCGTCCTGCCACCGGACGAACGGCACGGCGAGCCGGGTCCGGGCGAGGTCGATCAGCTCCGCCAGCCCGCGCAGGCCCCGCTCGCCCGCGCCCTCGCGGAGCAGGACGCTGGCGAAGAGCTGTGCGCGCGGCTGCGTCCACGCGTCGAGCAGGCGGTCCACGATCCGGGGCACGGCCTCGTGGGGCGTACCCGCCGTGATCTCGTCGGCATCGATGTCGTGGACCTGCAGGGAGACCGGACCCATCTCGGCGAGCAGGGCGTCGTAGAGCGCCTGCTTGCCGGAGAAGTGGGCATAGATGGCGGGATCGCGCACGCCGACGGCGGCGGCGATCTGCCGCACCGTGGTGGCGTCGAACCCCTGCGCGGCGAAGAGCTGCAGCGCGGCGTCCAGCAGCCGTTTACGCGTCTCGCCTCCGTCGCGACCGGGCGGCCGCCCGCGACGCCTCGTTGCTTCGGGCACGCCTGGAATTTAGCGGGCACTCATTAAATTATCTACCCGCGGCACGGACGGCCCGGGTCCGGCGGATAGGCTCGGCACCGGGCGATCCGAGGGGAGCTACATGGCCGGCTGGTGGCGTGACGCGGTGGTCTACCAGGTCTACATCCGCAGCTTCGCCGACGGGAACGGCGACGGCGTGGGCGACATCGCCGGCATCCGTTCCCGCCTCGACCACCTGCGCGATCTCGGGATCGACGCGCTGTGGATCAACCCGTGGTACCCGTCGCCCATGGCCGACGGCGGGTACGACGTGGCCGACTACCGCGCCGTCGAGCCGGTGTTCGGCACCGCCGAAGAGGCCTCGGCCATGATCGAGGAGGCACACGCCCACGGGCTGCGGGTGATCCTCGACATCGTCCCCAACCACACCTCCGATCGGCACGCCTGGTTCCGGGCCGCCCTCGCCGCCGCGCCGGGCTCACCGGAGCGGGCGCGGTACTGGTTCCGTCCCGGGCGCGGGGTCGACGGATCCGAGCCGCCGAACGACTGGCGCAGCGTCTTCGGCGGCCCCGCGTGGACCCGCGTGCCGGACGGCGAGTGGTACCTGCACCTGTTCGACTCCTCGCAGCCGGACCTGAACTGGGACCACGAGGAGGTGCGGGCGGAGTTCGAGCAGGTTCTGCGGTTCTGGTTCGACCGCGGGGTGGACGGCTTCCGCATCGACGTGGCGAACGGCCTGGTCAAACGGCCCGACCTGCCCGACCTCGGTCCGCACGACGAGGAGGCGGTGCTGCTGCCCGCCGATCGCCCGGACCACCCGCACTGGGACCGCGACGGCGTGCACGAGATCTACCGGGCGTGGCGGCGCGTCGCCGAGTCCTACCCCGAGCCGCCGGTGTTCGTCGCGGAGGCGTGGGTGCGCTCGCCCGAGCGGCTCGCCCGCTACCTGCGTCCCGACGAGCTGCACACGGCGTTCAACTTCGACTACCTGCGGGCGCCGTGGGACGCCGACGCGCTGCGGAAGGTCATCGACGAGTCGCTCGCCACCGTGGCCACGGTGGGCGCGCCGGCCACCTGGGTGCTGTCCAACCACGACGTGGTGCGGCACGTGTCCCGGCTCGGTCGCCCGCTCACCCCGGGCGCCTACTCGCTCGCCCACCTGCCGCCAGTGGACACGCTCGACCGGGAGCTGGGCACGCGGCGGGCCCGCGCGGCCGCACTGCTGATGCTCGCCCTGCCCGGGAGCGCGTACGTCTACCAGGGCGACGAGCTCGGCCTGTGGGAGGTCGAGGATCTGCCCGACGAGGCGCGCCAGGACCCCACCTGGGAGCGGTCGGGCCGCACGGAGGTGGGCCGGGACGGGTGCCGCGTGCCGCTGCCGTGGTCCGGCACGAAGGCGCCGTTCGGCTTCAGCCCGGACGGCGCGAGCGCCGCGCCGTGGCTGCCACAGCCCGCCGACTTCGCCACTGTCACAGCAGAGGCACAGGACGGCGACCCGGCCTCGGTGCTCACGCTCTACCGGGACGCGCTGCGGCTGCGCCGCGAGCACCCCGCCCTCGGCGACGGCGAGCTCACCTGGCTCCCCGCCGAGCCGGGCGTGCTGGCGTTCTCCCGGGGCGGCCTCACCTGCGTCGTGAACTTCTCGCACGCGGCAGTGCCACTGCCCGACAACGCCGGTGTGCTGCTCGCGAGCGTCCCGCTCGACGGCGACGGGCTGCTCCCCGCGGACACGGCGGCCTGGCTGGCGGAGTGAGAGGTGATCAGCCGGCCGCGGTGGTGAGCCCGGCGACCTCGCCCCGGATCCGATGCGGCAGCAGTCCGGCCGGCGCGACCCCGTTGTCGGCGTTCTGCTCCCAGAGCATCCAGGGCCGGTCCCCCGCCGTGTAGGCCGCCTCGAGGGCGTGCCGTTCCTTCACCGTGTCGGCGGGCTGCCAGAACCCCCGGTGCCGGTAGGCCATCAGCCGGCCCTCCTTCGCCAGCGGACGGCACGCATCCATGATCAGGTCCCCGTTCGGGGGCAGGTAGTCGAAGACCTCCGGCCGCAGCACGAAGTAGCCGCCGTTCTCCCACAGCGGCATCTCCTGCAACGTGGTGATGCCGGCCACCCGGTCGTCCTCACCGATGTCCACGCAGTGGAACGCCGACTGCGGCGGCACCGCCAGCAGCGCACCCACCGCGTCCGAGCGCCGGAACCTGTCCACCATCGCGTTCAACGGCAGATCGGTGAGCACGTCGGCGTAGTTGGCCAGGAACATCTCCTCGTCCTGGACGTGGCGACGCACCCGGCGCAGCCGCTCCCCGATCGGCGAGTCCAGCCCGGTGTGGACGAAGGTGATCGTCCAGTCCGAGATGTCGCTGCCCAGCAGGTGCACGTCCCCGTCGCGCAGCACGAAGTCGTTGGACGCCGTCTCGGAGTAGGTCAGGAAGAAATCCTTGATGTGGTGCGCCCCGTACCCGAGGCACAGCACGAAGTCGGTGTGCCCGAAATGCGCGTAGTAGCGCATCACGTGCCAGATCAGCGGCCGTGGTCCCACCGGGTGCATCGGCTTGGGCAGATCGGACACCCCGTCCCGCATCCGCATCCCGAACCCACCGCAGAACAGCACGACCTTCATCCGTTGAACCCCACAACACCCGTCGTCGTCGTGATGGGGCCTTCCCCTGAGGCCCCCTCGATCACCCCATAGTGCCCGCAGACGGGATCTTCGGCTCGGCTTGCTGCTTCCCGTCCGGTCGTGTCCGCACCCCGAGCAGTAGCCCGCCGACGACCAGTGCCGTCCCGGCGCACACCGTGGGACCGGGCACGGGGCCACCGAGCAGCACGCCGACCGCGGCCGCGGCGACGGGTGCGACGCCGGTCAACAGGCCCGCCAGTGCGGTTCCCAGCCGTCCGACCGCCGAGTACCAGAGGACGAACGCGACCGCGGTGAGGACGACCGCCAGGTACGCGATCGCGGCGATGTGGGGGCCGCGCAGGGTCGTCGCCGCGCCGGGGCCCTCGGTGAGGGCCGCGAGCACGGTCAGCTGGGCCGTGGCGATCCAGCATGTGTGCACCGACACACCCCAGGGTCCGTGCCGGCGCAGCACCGGCACGGCGAGGAGGGTGAACCCGACCTCGCACGCCAGCACCGTGGCCGCCCAGCCGAGCCCGGCGAGGTCGGTGCGGCCGCCGCTCTGCACGAGCGCCGCGCCCGCCGTCACGACCACCGCGGCGATCACCGCGCCCGGCGCGGGTCGGCCGCCCTCCAGGAGCGGGCCGACGAGCGCGAGCACCACCGGCACGCACGCCACGGCGACCCCCAGCGCCGCGGGCTCCGCGTGCTCCGAGCCGCGGACCAGCGCGACGTTGAACAGCACGAGTCCGAGGGCGGCGACCCCGGAGAGCCACATCCACTCCGCCCCGCGCGGCAGACGGATCGGCACGCGGGCGGCCCGGGCCAGCGCGAGGAGCAGGAGCGAGGCCGCGGCGTAGCGGATCGCCTGGACGGTGAACAGCGGGGCGTCGGCGAGCACGCCGGACACGGCGACGCTGCCGCCGACGCTCGCCATCGCCACGGCGCCCATGGCGAGTGCGCCGGTGCGGGTCTCGGTTCGGATCGTCATGCCCCACAGCCTGACCCCCAATGGTCCTGCTGTGAGGTCCATTCCGGACGTGCTCAGCGGTACCAATGCGGCTATCACTGCGCCGCCGGAGGCGCGGGGAGGTCAGAGCGGAAGCCGCTTGCGCAGCCGGCTGCTCCGCACGCTCAGGGCGTCCTGGCCCCTGCGCACGGCCCTCTCCAGCCCGGTGTTGCCGGCGATGAGCTTCGCCGCCTGGCCGTAGAGGCCCAGGGCGATCGCCCCGAGCGGAATCCCCAGTGGCAGCAGCAGGACGGTGACGCACAGCAACGCCGCCACGATCAACAAGACCGTCGCCACCACGGACAGGACCAGCGCCAGCACCCCTCGCAGGATGCCGGAAACGACGCCGACAACCGCCCCCAGAACACCCGACACGAGACCCGTCAGGCTCCCGACCAGCCCCATCGCCAGCTCCTCGACTCGCACGAACGGAACCACCGCGCATGCCCCGTCGGGAACATCGCCAAACGGCTGCATCCGGCGGCGTCCGTTGCGCCGTTCGACCACCGGCGCTGGCCAGTACGCCCGGCTACGCGGTCCCGAACGTGAAGACCATCCGGGACCGGTACTCCTCGCCCGGCCGCAGGACGGTGGACGGGTAGTCCGGGTGGTTCGGCGCGTCCGGGAAGCCCTGGGCCTCCAGGCAGAAGGCGTCGGTCTGCCGGGCCGTGCTGCCGTCGCGCAGCACGAGCGACCCGTTCAGCATGTTGCCCGTGTAGAACTGCACGCTCGGCTGGTCGGTGCGCAGCTGCAGGGTCCGGCCCGTGCGCGGCTCCACCACGCGGGCGGCGGCGCGCAGCTCGCCCGGGCTGTCGTCGATCACGTAGGCGTGATCGTGCCCGTGCACGGCGGCGAGCTGCGGGTGGCCGTCCCGGATCCGGGCACCGAGACGCGCTGGGGAGCGGAAGTCCAGGGGTGTGCCGTCCACCGGGATCGGCGGGCCCGTCGGCAGCGAGTCGCCGTCGACGGGCAGGACGTGGCCTGCGTGCAGCTGCACCTCGTGGTCCTCGGCGCTGCCGCCGCCCGCCAGGTTCCAGTAGGCGTGGTTGGTCAGGTTCACCACGGTCGGCTTGTCCGTGGTAGCCGTGTGTTCGATGGAGAGCTCCGGGCCGTCCACGGTGTAGGTGACGGTGGCGGCGAGCGTGCCGGGGAAGCCGTTGTCGCCGTCCGGGCTGGTGTGCCGCAGGGTCACCGACGAGCCGTCCGGCCCGTCGGTCGACCACTCCTTCGACTCGAAGCCGCCCGGCCCGCCGTGCAGGGCGTTCTCCCCCTCGTTCGGCGGGATCCGGTACTCGGCCCCGTCGAGCGTGAACCGGGCGCCTGCGATCCGGTTGGCGTAGCGGCCCACGCAGGCGCCGAGGTAGCCGGGGTCGCGCCGGTACGCGTCGAGGTCGGCGAGGCCGAGGGTGATGTCGGCCCACGTCCCGTCGCGGTCGGGGGTGCGGACCGACACGATCCGCGCCCCGTACGTGATCACGCCGACCTCGAGCGCGCTGCTCCGCAGCCAGATGACGTCCATGGGTGCCTTGTCTACAGGGCGCCGGCGAGCCGGTAGTACGCCTGGTTCCACCGCAGCTCCTGCTGGAACCGGCGCACCTGCGTGTCGGCGTCGATCACGACGAGCTCGGTGCGGGCGAACTCGGCGAGGTCGGCAACCTCCTCGGTGGACAGGGCCGTGGACAGCACCGTGTGGTGCGGGCCGCCCGCCATGATCCACGTCTCCGCGGAGGTGGCGAGGTCGGGTCGGGGCTCCCAGACCGCGCGGGCGACGGGCAGCTTCGGCAGCGGCTCGTCGGCCTCGACGACGTCGATCTCGTTGAGCACGAGCCGGAACCGGTCGCCCATGTCGGACATGCCGACGACGATCGCCTCGCCGGGCGCGGCGTCGAACACCATGCGGACCGGGTCCTCGCGGTTTCCGATGCCGAGCGGGTGGATCTCCACCCGCGGGGTGGCGGCCGCGATCGTCGGGCACACCTCGAGCATGTGCGCGCCGAGCACCTTCGGCGTGCCCGGGCCCAGGTGGTAGGTGTAGTCCTCCATGAACGAGGTGCCGCCGGGCAGTCCCTCGGCGGCGACCTTCAGCGTGCGCAGCAGCGTGGCGGTCTTCCAGTCGCCCTCGCCCGCGAAGCCGTAGCCCTCGGCCATCAGGCGCTGCACGGCGAGCCCTGGCAGCTGGCGCAGGGCGCCGAGGTCCTCGAAGTTGGTGGTGAAGGCTCTCGCGCCGGCCTTGTCCAGCAGGGCGCGCAGGCCCAGCTCGATCCGGGCGCCGTAGCGCAGGGACTCGTGCCGCTCGCCGCCCCGGCGCAGCTCCGGCACCACGTCGTAGCGCTCTTCGTACTCCCCGACGAGGCGGTCGACCTCGGCGTCGAGGCTCGCGTGCACGGCGTCGGCGAGGTCGGTGACCGCGTAGCCGTTGACGGTGACGCCCCAGCGCCACTGCGCCTCGGTGCGGTCGCCTTCGGTGACGGCGACGTCGCGCATGGTGTCGCCGAAGCGGGCGAGCTTCAGCGTGCGGACCTCGGCCCATCCCCGCGCCGCACGCGTCCAGGCCGCGATCTTGCCCTGCACGCCCGGGTCCGAGACGTGCCCGGCGACGATCTTGCGGATCACCCCGAGCCGCGCCTGGATGTACCCGAACTCCCGGTCGCCGTGGGCGGCCTGGTTCAGGTTCATGAAGTCCATGTCGATCGTCGACCACGGCAGCGCCTGGTTGGCCTGCGTGTGCAGGTGCAGCAGCGGCTTCTGCAGCGCGTCGAGGCCGTGGATCCACATCCGGGCGGGCGAGAACGTGTGCATCCACGCGATCACGCCGATGCAGGACGGGTCGGCGTTCGCCGCCAGCATCGTGCGGTGGATGCCCTCCGAGTCGGTGAGCACCGGCTTCCAGGCGAGGTCGACGGGCAGCGCCTCGCCGAGCTCCTTCGCGATCTCCTGGGACTGCTGCGCGACCTGCTGCAGCGTCTCCTCGCCGTAGAGCCCCTGGCTGCCGGTGAGGAACCACACCGATCCGGTCACTTGGAGTCCCCCTGCTGGCCGTAGACGTTCTGGTAGCGGTCGTAGAGCGCGTCGACGTCGTCCTGCGGGATCGGGACGAGCGGCCCCATCTGGCGGGCGATGAACGTCGAGCGGGCGACGTCCTCGCACATCACGGCCGCCTTGACCGCGGCCTTCGGGTCCGGGCCGATCGAGAACACGCCGTGGTTCTTCATGATCACCGCGCGAGAGCGGTGGCCGGTGAGGGTGTCCACGATGCCGCGGCCGATGGCGTCGTCGCCGATGCGGGCGAACGGGCCGAGCGGGATCGGGCCGCCGAACTCGTCGGCCATCGCCGTCAGGACGCACGGGATCGGCTCGCCCAGCGCGGCCCACGCGCTCGCGTAGCCGGAGTGGGTGTGCACGACGCCGCCCACCTCGGGCATGTGGCGGTAGACGTGCGCGTGCGCCTCGGTGTCGCTGGAGGGGGAGTAGTCGCCCTCGACGAGCTTGCCGTCCAGGTCGCAGACCACCATCCGGTCGGCGGACAGGTCGTCGTAGGACACCCCGCTGGGCTTGATCACCATCAGGTCGTGCCCGGGCACCCGGCCCGAGACGTTGCCGGCCGTCCAGACGACGAGGCCGTAGCGCACCAGCTCGGCGTGCAGGGCGGCGACGCGCTCGCGCAGGTCGTCGACCGCTGCCTTGGCGGACTCGGGAATCGCGGTCACTTGCCGTTCACCGCCGCCCGGCGGATCGCGCGCAACCGGTGCAGTACATCGTTCTCTCCTCGTCCGAAGTAGTCGTGCAGGCGCTGGTACTCGGCGTAGAGCGCGTCGTAGGCGCCGGCGCGCTCCGGGTCGGGGGTGTAGGCGCCCCGGTTGACTCCGCCCATCGCGGCAGCGGCGGAACGCACGTCGGGGTAGGCGCCTGCGGCGACCGCGGCGTGGATGGCGGCGCCGAGGGCGGGGCCCTGCTCGGAGACGATCGTCGACAGCGGCATGTTGCAGACGTCGGCGTAGAGCTGCATGAGGAACTTGTTCTTCAGCAGACCGCCTGCCACCACCAGCTCCCGCACCGGCACGCCCGCAGCCTCGAAGGACTCGATGATCGTGCGGGTGCCGAACGCAGTGGCTTCCAGGAGGGCCCGGTAGGTGTGCTCGGGCCGCGTGGCGAGCGTCTGTCCGACGATCACGCCGGAGAGCTCGTGGTCGACGAGCACCGAGCGGTTGCCCGAGTGCCAGTCGAGCGCGACGAGCCCGTGCTCGCCGACCTCCTGCTCGGCCGCCAGCTCGGTGAGCAGCGTGTGGATGTCGATCCCGCGCTCCGCCGCGCGCTGGTGGTACTCCGGCGGCACCGACGTCTCGACGAACCAGCCGAAGATGTCGCCGACGCCGCTCTGGCCTGCCTCGTAGCCCCACATGCCCGTGATCACGCCGCCGTCGACCACCCCGCACATGCCCGGCACCTCGCCGAGGCGGTCGGAGACCATCACGTGGCAGGTGGACGTGCCCATGATCGCGACCATCTGGCCGGGGTCGAGGGCCTGCGCGGCCGGCACCGTGGCGTGGGCGTCGAGGTTGCCGACCGCGACCGCGATGCCCTCCGGCAGACCGGTCCAGGCGGCGGCCTCGGCCGTGAGTACGCCTGCGCGGTCGCCGAGCTGGGCGATGGGGTGTTCGAGCTTGTCGGTGACGAAGTCGGCGAAGTCCGGGTTCAGCGCGGCGAGGTACTCGCGGTCGGGGTGGTGCCCGTCCTGGTAGATGCCCTTGTAGCCGACGACGCAGGCGTTGCGGACGTAGGTGCCGGACAGCTTCCAGATGATCCAGTCGGCCGCCTCGACCCAGCGCTCGGTGCGCGCGTAGATCTCCGGGTCCTCCTCGAGGAGCTGCAGCGCCTTGGCGAACTCCCACTCGCTGGAGATGCGGCCGCCGTAGCGGGCCAGCCACGCCTCGCCCCGCTCCTCGGCGACCTCGTTGATCCGGTCGGCCTGGCCCTGCGCGGCGTGGTGCTTCCAGAGCTTCGGGTAGGCGTGCGGGCGTTCGGCGAACTCGGGCAGCTCGCACAGCGGGGTGCCGTCGGTGAGCGTCGGCAACACCGTCGACGCGGTGAAGTCGGTGGCGATGCCGATCACGTCGCGCGGGTCGACGCCCGCGGCGGCGACGGCCTTCGGCACGGCGACCTTCAGCACCTCGATCCAGTCGCCCGGCATCTGCAGCGCCCAGTCCGGGGGGAGCTGGGCACCGGTGGCCGGCAGCGTGTGGTCGACGACCCCGTGGGGGTAGGGGTGCACGGCACTCGCCAGTTCGGCGCCGTCGGACACACGCACGACGACGGCGCGCCCGGACAGCGTGCCGAAGTCGATGCCGACGGTGACGGCGCCCTGGGGGCTGTGCGGACTCGGCACGGTGTTCACTCCCGTCGAACGGCGTTGTTAGCGCTCACAATCGGGGGCGGGTGGGGGGCTTGTCAAGACGCCACGCGAACTCCTCTGACATCCCAGGTCGCGGGCTCGGGCGCGGCGGCCGGATGCACCGCTTCGTCCGCCGGCGCGACCGGTCGACGGGGCGCGGGCGGGGAGTGGGTGCCTGGGCGGAAGCGGGGTGCGTGGCCGGCGCTCCTCACGCGCGCCGTGTCCGCCGGCGCGCCCGATCTCGCTGCGCGCTACCCGTCGAGCGAGTGCGTCAGCGGGGGCGGGGTGCGTGAGCGCAGAAGTGGTGCGTGGGCGACCTGGCGACGCGCCGGATGGAGGGCTGGCGCGCCCCGTGTCGGTCCGCGCCACCCGTCCCGGTACGCGCTACGCGTCGAGCGAGTGCGTCGGCGGAGACGCGGTGCGTGAGCGCAGAAGGGGTGCGTGGGCGTCCAGTCGCGCGCCGGACGAGCGGCCGGCGCTACCTGTCGATGGGGTGCGCGCGCGGAGGCGGGATGTGTGACGGTGAGCGGAACGCCTTCGCGATGCGCTCGGCGACCGGGGCGAAATCGTCCAGCTCGTCCCAGATCCAGCGGGCGAAGCCGTAGTCCTGGGCGCGCACCGCGTCCTCCCGGATCTTCTCTGCGAAGACGACATCGCCTGGCGTCTGCCCGGGCGGGACGAGCCGGCCGTACTTCACCACGCCGTCGAACTCCCCGACGGCACGGTGGTCGGCCCAACCGAAGTCGGTGACGGCGACACCGCCCGCGAGCTGCACGGGGAACTGCAGTTGCGGGACCGGCAGGCCGGCACGGGCGATGGCGATCCGGCTGCGGGACTCACCGGGCGACTTCGCCCCGTGCCGGGCGAAGGCGATCGCCCGCCGCGCCGCAGGGACACCGGGCCAGCCCGTAGCCCTGCGCAGAGCTGCGGCGAGTGCGGCTGGCGTGAGGGTCGGGTCCGTTTCCAGGGCGGAGTCGGCGACGACCACTGCCTGCTCGAACGGGACGGTGCGGGCGATGTCGACGACCGTGCGGAGGAGGCTGGTCACGAGGATGCCGTCGGGCGAGGTGATGATCTCGGTGGCGTCGAGCGGCGCGACGTGCCGGTGCACCGTCGACCCGACGCGTCCGCCGGAGGCATCGGGCCGGGTGACGTGTACGTGGTCGAGCGGGATCGCCCAGACGTCCAGGCCATGCAGTACCGCGGCGGACACGTGGCTGATCACGGCGCCCGGGGCGAGCGTCGGCAGGGTTGCATGCACGAGCACCGCGTGACGGGCGATGGGGATGTGGAGCCGCTCGTCGCCGCGGCCGAGGTAGGCACCGCGGCGAACGGTGACGAGGTCGCCCGTTCTTCGAGCCCGTTGCACTTCGTCGCTGGAGTAGCCGCGCGCGAGCAGGTGCGGCCGGAGGTGGAGAGGACGCTGTGTCGGGGTCGCCATGGTTCCAGCGTGTGGGCAGCAGCACCACGGCGGTAGACCGAGCAGCTGGCCTGTGGACAACTGCCTCGGCCGCCGCGCCCCTTCCGCGTCGACGCTCCCCGTTTCGGCTTGCGCGACCTGTCGACGGGGCGCCTCGGCGGAGAAGGGGCACCTCGGCGGGAACCGGGAGCGTGAGCGGTATCAACATGTGCGTGAGGCCCCGCCGATGATCTCCGGCGGGCCTCACGCACCCCCGGTCGGCTGACGCGTTCCGTGTCGACTCGGGCCCCGCGTCGACGGGTCGCGTGCGCTGAGTAGGGGTGCGTCAGCCGACCAGGGTTCGTGCGCACCCGCAGGGCCGGGCCGGACGTGACCCTCTGGCACACCCTGCTTCGGCCGGCGCTACCCGTCGACGGGGCGCGTCGGGGACCAGGCGCGTGGCAGGGCGTCAGGCGGGGCCCGTGCTGCGGCGGAGCACCAGGTCGGTGGGCACCAGGTCGGTTCCGGCTTCACGGCCGAAGCTCGGGGCCTCGTCCGGCCGGATGATGTCGAGCAGCAGGCGCACCGCGCGCCGGCCCGCCTCGGGGAAGTGCTGGCGCACGGTGGTGAGCGGAGGGCGGAAGAACTCCGCCTCCGGGACGTCGTCGAAGCCGACGACGCTGACGTCCTCCGGCACCCGGCGACCGGCCTCGTCGAGGGCGCGCAGGACGCCGAGCGCCATGTGGTCGTTGGCCGCGAAGACGGCCGTGAGCCCGGGGTCGCCGGCGAGCAGGCGCTGCATCGCCGCGAAGCCGGAGCGGGCGCTCCAGTCGCCTGCCTCGGGCGTGGTGACGGGTGCGCCTGCGGCGGTGAGCGCCGAGTGCCAGCCCTCGACGCGCCAGCGCGCGTCGAGCCAGTCGGCGGGGCCGGCCACGTGGTGGACGGTGTGGTGGCCGAGCTCGAGGAGGTGCCGGGTGGCCCGTGCCGCGCCACCGCGCTGGTCGATGCCGATCGCGGGCACCGGTGAGGTCTCGCCGCCGGTCCCGCCCCCGAGCAGGCCACCGACGAAGACGGTGGGGACCGGCCGCAGCTTCGCGGTGAGGACGTCCACCGCGTCGAGCTGGGCGGCGAGCGCCACGACCCCCTCGACGGACTGGTCCTGCAGCCGGACGAGCGCCCGCTCCACGGCCTCGGAGCTGATCCGCTCGACCACCGCGATGCTCACGCCCATGCCGACCGTGCTGGCCGCCTGCTCGATGCTGTACAGCGTGCTCACCGGCCCGTACAGCACCGTGTCGAAGGTGATCACCCCGAGTGCACCGGAGCGGCGGGTGGCCAGTGCCCGTGCCACGGCGTTGCGCCGGTAGCCGAGCTCCTCCATCGCGGCCAGCACGCGGGCCCGGGTCTGCTCGCTGACGTGCGGCGAACCGTTGACGACCCGGGAGACGGTCTGGTGGGACACGCCCGCCAACCGCGCGACGTCGGTCATCACGGGAGCAGGAGCAAGTGGTTCCACCATGGCGCACATGCTCGCATGTGGGGCTCGTGCAGGAGCCGGCTCGAGGTGACACTCTTCGCGGTATGGCTGACGAGCAATGGTTCTACTGCCTCAAACACAACAGGGTGGAGCCGTGGGACGGCTGCCGCGCGGCCGACCGGCTCGGGCCCTACCCGGACCAGGAGACCGCGGCGCGGGCGCTGGAGATCGCCCGTGAGCGCACCGAGGCGGCCGACCAGGCCGACCGGGAGTGGGCGGAGAAGGGCTCGGACCGCGATCCCGATCGCTAGTGCTCCCCGCCGGAAGTTCGCCAAGGGTCTCGGCGGCCCAGCTCCCCGCTGGACGTAGCGGCGAACAGCCCGAGTACGCCCGGTACGAGGGCTGCCCGCCGCCACGCCCAGCGAGAAGCTGGATCCACCGACACCCCCGACGAACCTCCGGCGGGAAGCACTAGCGCACCCGACTAGACAGGCGCACCCCGGCGCATCCTCAGCACGAACCCGGTCCACGACACCAGGACGAGCGCGGCCACGAGCAGCTGCGCCGTGAGCAGGTGCTCCTCCGGGTAGACGACGCCGGTGAGGTAGGTGTCGATGAACCCGCGGGGCAGTCCCAGCTCGCCCGCCCGGCGGCGGGCGGCGTCCTCCCACGCCGTGAGCGGGCACGGGATCCCGACGGTTGCGTTGAGCGCACCCCACCCCACCGCCGCGGCGTGCGGGACGATCGCCCACGGCCTCCGCCAGGCGAGGAACCCGCCGAGCGCGACGTAGGTGAGGAACCCGAAGTGCAGCAGCATCACCAGCTCGGCCAGCAGCTGGTAACCCATGCACCGAGGATCCCAGGCGGGGGTCAGGCCAGGTAGGGGATCGTCTGGGGTCCTTCCGGCAGCACGCAGACCCGGGCGTCCGGCCCGACGGCGCCCAGTGCCTCCGCGACGGTGGCGGCGATGTCGGTGGTCTGTTCGAGGTGGGCGGCGGCCAGTGCGTGGTCGGACAGGTACGACGTGTGCATCACCACCCGCGCCCGGCTCTGCACCTTGGCCTGCACCTGCACCTGCCACTGGTCGGGCAGCGTCTGGGGCCGGGCCTCGATCGCGTCGAGAAGGGCGCGCGGCGACGGTGCCGACTCCAGGACATCCCGGTACGAGCCGTGGTTGGGGAACCCGTCGCGGCACTCGGCCGCACACACGATCGTCCCGCCGTCCCGGACGACGGTGGCGCCCGCCGACATGCCCTTCACCGACTGGTAGAGGTTCTGGTCCAGCGGGAAGCCCGCGTTCGTCGTCAGGACCACGTCGAACAGGTCCGGCACCGGGCGCATCGCGAGCCGCTTCGCCGCCTCCCGAGCGGCGGCGTGCATCGCGAAGAGCTCTCCGCCGAACGCCTCGACGATCTGCTGTTCGCGGTTGAGCACGACGTCCAGCGCGAAGTCGACCCCTCCCACGGCGCCGACGACGGCCCGGATGTCGTCGTGCACCGGGTTGCCCTCGCAGACTGCCCAGGTGGCCTGCGGGTGCCCGATGCGCCGGGCGTCGTGCAGGGTGAGCACGGTGTCCAGCCCGGCGAGGCCCGGCGCGACCAGCTTCGGCCCGCCGCTGAAGCCTGCGAAGAAGTGCGGTTCGACGAACCCGGTGGTGATCCGCAGGTCCGCCTCGACCCAGTGGCGGTTGAGCCATACGGGGACGCCGTTGCCGTGCGTGCCGAGGTGCACCAGGGACGAGGGCTCCCGGGCGTCGTGGTTGAGCACGTGCACGGCGTCGACGACGGCATCGCCGACCATCGCCCGGATCTCGGCCTCGGTGTTGCCGCGGTGGGTGCCGGTCGCCACGAGGATCACCACGTCGTCGAGGTCGACGACGCCGTCGAGCTCCTCGAGGACCGCGGGGATCATGAGGTGTCTGGGCTGGGCGCGGGTGCCGTCGCACATCGAGATCGCGACCTTCTGGCCCGGCCGCGCGAGCTCGCGCAGCGGGGGACCGGCGACGGGCTGCCGCAGGGCCGTGCGCAGCACGTCCCGCTGGTCGGGTGCGCCCGGTACGTAGACCGGCTCGACCACCGTGGTGCGCTCGGCGGGAAGGTCGACCGACAGGCCGGCGTCGCCGTAGGCGAGCCGCACCCGTGTCGTTCCCGTCATCGGACCGCCTCCTTCGCGAGCGCCCGCAGCAGCGGGATCGCCTCGATCTTCTCCTGTGTGAGCTCGGACCAGCGGATGCCGTCAGCCGGCCGCCGACCGCGCCGTTCCCGGCAGTCGATCACGCGCTCGGGCGTGACGACGAGGTCGACCGGGGCGTCGTGCGGCGCGGTCGGGATGGCCCCGGCGGGGCGGACCTGCAGCTCGTGCACGGTGGTGACCACGAGCGTCCCCGCGCCGACCAGGCCCGCGGCCGTGGCGAGCGCGAACTCCAGGTCGGCGAACCCGCCGCCCTTGCCCAGCCGCGCGCCGTCCTCGCCCACGGCGACACAGCCGCTCACCACGAGGTCGACCGGCGACAGGTCGGCCACGGCCACCCGCCGCGCCGAGCGCGTCGCCCCGGCGATGGACGCCGCGCGCCGAGGCGGGTCGGCCAGGTGGTCGGGGTCCAGCAGGAAGAACGGCTCGGGCTCGGCGAGGCGCGGCACCGCCATGTAGACGGTCTTGCCGTCCTCGAGGGCCCGCTGGCGCACGGGCAACTGCGCGGAGTCCGGGTTGGCCTTGACGGTGGTGGCCGCCCGCCAGTGCTCGGTCTCCGCCAGGCGCCGGGCCGCGGCCTCGGCCCCGGTGAAGTTGGAGATGCGGTTGCGGGCGCCGGGGAACCGCGCCACCCGCGCCTCGGACAGCGCCGTCCACACCTCGTCGCGCAGCGCCGCCTTGGCCCGGAGCAGCTCCGGGTCGCCGCCCGCGTCGTGGTCGTGGCGGCGGGACGGGCGGGGACTCACGAGCCCTCGATCCGTCGGCGGTCGCCCTGGGCGCGCAGCCGGGCGAGCACCGGCAGGCCCAGCCGGGGCGCCGCGCCCGCGATCCGCATCGCGCCTGCGCGGTAGTTCGGGATCGAGCGCACGATGCGGCGCCCGTCGAGCAGCGCGACGGCCGCGTCCGCGACCGCGGTGGGGGAGAGGAGGTTCTTCTGGGAGAACAGCATCGCGGTGTCGGGGTTCGCCTGCTTGTCGCGGACGAGCGCGGTGTCGGCGGCGTCCGGGCAGAGCGCGTGCGCGCGGACCGGCACCCGCGCCAGGTCCAGCTCGCCCTGCAGGCTGGTGGTGAAGCTGAGCACGGCCGCCTTCGTGGCCGCGTACACCGCGAGCCCGGGCACCGGCCCGTGCGAGGACATCGACGCGATGTTGAGCAGGTGGCCGCCGCGTTCCCGCATCGCGTCGACGGCCGCGCGCGAGCCGTGCACGACACCGAGCAGGTTGACCTCGACCTGCAGCGTGACGTCCTGCTCCGGCTGCTCCCACACCCGCCCCGCCCGGAGCACACCGGCGTTGTTGACCCAGACCCCGACCGGCCCGAGCTCGGCGGCGGCCGCCGCGACCTGGGCGTGGTCGGCAGGGCGCCGCGCGTCCGCAGGCACGGCGGTGACGCCGAGCTCGCCCGCGGTGGCGGTGACCGCGGCGGCGTCCAGGTCGGTGATCAGCACCCGGTGACCCCGGGCGACGAGGCGGCGGGCGATCTCGCGGCCGAAGCCGCGGGCGGCGCCGGTGACGACGGCGACGGTGTCGTGTGCGGTGGTCACGGCGACACCCTGCCACCCCGCCCCCGGCCGCGCCGAGGAGCCTGCTCCTCCCGGGTCAGGGCAGCAGGACGATCTTGCCGCGGGTCCGCCGCAGCATGAGCTGCCGGTACGCGGCACGGACCTCGGTCAGCGGGAACGTCGCCGCGACCGGGACGTCGAGCTCGCCCGCCGCGACGAGCTTGGCGAGATCGTCCAGGACCTCGGCGCGCGCCGACTCGGCGTTGCCGGCCGTCCTGACCCCGGTGCGCGCCGCTGCCGCGAAGTCGATGACGGTGTCGACCCGGTCGGTCGCGACCCCGAGCCCCAGCGCGAGGTCGACGTAGCCGTCGCCGAAGGTGTCGATGAACGCGTCGACCCCACCGGGCGCTGCCGCCCGGATGCGCTCGGCGACGCCGTCGCCGTACGCGACGCCGATGACGCCGTGGTCGGCCAGCCAGTCGTGGTTGGACTCGCTGGCCAGCCCGATCACCGTGGCCCCGGCCCGGCGCGCGAGCTGCACGGCCAGCGATCCGACCCCGCCGGCCGCGCCGGCGACGACGACCGTGTCGCCCGGGCCGGCGCCGACCGCCTCGACCGCGGCGTGCGCGGTGGTTCCGGCGACGAACAGCGCCCCGCCCACCTCCCACGGCACGACGGGGTCCCGGCGGACCAGGTGCTCGGCGGGCACCACGACCAGCTCGGCGTGGCTGGCGCGGGTGTCGACCCAGCCGATCACCTCGTCACCCACCGACCAGGTGGGCACCTCCGGCCCGACCTCCTCGATCCGCCCGGCGAGATCGCTGCCCTGGCCGGAGGGGAAACTCGCGGGGAAGAGCTCGTGCAACGCCCCGAGGCGGATCGCGTTCTCGCCGGGGTTGATCCCGGCCGCCTCGACGCGGACCAGCACCTCGCCCCTACCCGGCCGCGGGGCCGGTACGTCCCGGACCTCGAGCACGTCGATGTCGCCGTACTCGTCGAACTGCACTGCCAGTGCCATGTCACCGCTCCTGTTCGTGATGTTGACATCACCCATGCAACCCGCGGCCGGTGCGGCTATCCATGCTGGATCGGCGCGAAAAGATATGCGACCGTCTCATCTCGTGGACGTGCTCACGGACATGCTGCGGCGCTCCCGTGCGCGCGGGGCCGCGTTCTCGCACTCGACGGCGCGGGGTGCGTGGGGTGTGCGGTTCCCGCCGGCCACCCAGCTCGCCATCCACGGGATCCTCGGCGGCGAGGCGTTCGCGTGGACCGACGCGCCGCACGGAGCCCGCCGCGTCCTTCCCGGCGACGTCGTCCTGATCCGGGGCCCGTCGCAGCACCACATGGGCCACGTGCCGGTGGCCGACCTCGTCCCGTTCGAGGGGCACCCGGCGTCCGCGCCACCGTCCGGGGGTGCGCTCCGGATGGAGTTCGGCTCGGGGGCGGGCGACCCGACCACGTTCTTCTGCGGCGCCTACCGCTTCGAGGGCGACCTCTGCGCCGGCCTGCTCGCCGGGCTGCCGGGACTCACCGTCGTGCGCCCGCGCGCCGGCTCCGGCCTGCGCGCCACGCTCGACGTGTTCGCGGGCGAGGTCCTCCAGGAGGGGCCCGGCCAGCAGGCGCTGCTGGACAGCCTCCTGGACGTGATCCTCGTCCAGGCGTTGCGGGAGCAGCTCGCGGCCGACCTGGACGCCGCCCCCGCCTGGTTCCGCGCCATGGCCGACCCGGGGGTCGGAGCGGCGCTGCGCGCCATCCACGCCGACCCGCAGCGGGAGTGGACGGTCGCCGGCCTGGCGGCCGAGGCGTCGCTGTCCCGGGCGACCTTCGCGCGCCGCTTCACCAGGCTGCTCGGGCTCGGCCCGCTGGGGTACGTCACGGACTGGCGGATGGCGCTGGCGCGCGAGCAGCTGCGCGCAGGCGAGGCGAGCCTGGCCGCCATCGCCCGCTCGCTCGGCTACGCGTCGGAGTTCTCGTTCGCGGCCGCTTTCAAGCGCCACCACGGGGTGGCCCCGGGCCGCTGGCGCGCCACCGCGAGATCGGCCTGAGCGTTCGGGCGGTCAGCTCAGCGCCTATGCGCCCAGCCGGGTCAGCCACTGGCTTCGGAAGGTCAGGTCGCTCACCACCGCCGGTGTCGTTCAGGACCCTCCTGGGCGAGCCGCGACGCTGCGACCGTGAGCCAGCGGTCCACGTCGTCCGGGCCGTGGTGGCGGATCGCCCAGTCGACCTGCCGCAGGCCCATGTGCGCCCAGTAGGCGCGCAGGGTGGCGGGGTCGATCAGGTCGTCGATGCGGTTGTCGAGCCAGCGGGCCGCGGCCGAGCGGGCGGACCGGTCCTGGCCGTCGACGCCGGGCACGGCGAGGTCGAACCGCAGGGTGACCAGCGCGAAGCGGAGGTCGCCGCGGGCCACGCCGTCCCAGTCGACGACGCCGGTGACGGCGCCGGTGCGGTCGACCAGCACGTTGCCGGGGTGGAGGTCCATGTGCACGAGGTCGTCGCCCGCCATGCGGTGGGGTGACGCGGCACCGATGCGGCGCACGAGGTCGAGCAACCGCCGGGTGCGGTCGTCGTACTGCGCGAGCGTCTCGTGCAGGCAGAAGCCCGGCCCGCTGCGCAGCAGGTGCAGCTCGGCGGCCGGGACGTCGATGCGCCCGCGCAGGAGGCCCGCACCCCGCCGGGCGATGGCGACCAGGTGCTCGATCAGCGCGAGGTCGACGCGGGAGGGCGGCTCGCCGGGGAGCCGCTCCTGCACCACGGCGATCCGGTCGGGCAGCCGCGTGACGAGCTCGTAGCGGGGTGCGGGGATCCCGGCGTCTCGGGCGATGTCGAGCAGCTCGCCGGTCCGCTCGATGCGGGCCCACGCCGCGTCGGTGGCGTCGCCCCAGTGCGTGAGCACGCCTTCGTGGCCGTCCGGCCAGCGCACCAGCGCCGCTCCGACCTGGCCGCCGGGCAGCGGCGAGAGCAGCTCGAGCTCGGTGCCCGTGGCCGCGCGCAGCTGCTCGAGGAGGTCCGGGGCGTCGAGCCGGGGGACGGGTGGGAGGGGGGCCGGGGTGGCGGTGTCGGGAGCGTCGGGCACAACCGGCCACCCTATGGGGATCGGCGCCTCAGCCGCGCGCGGTCGCCCCGTCGGCCGAGCGGAGCCAGCGGCAGCCGTACGGCGGCAGCGTGACCGCCAACCGCCCGTCGTCGGCCACGGGGACCGGTTTCGCGCGCGGGTCGAGCACGTCGGTGAGCTGCGCGCCGGCGAGGTCGGCGAGCACGGGTGCGGCCTCGACGTCGGCGTCCGCGAAGTTGTGCAGCGCCACCACCGACGCGCCGTCGGCGTCGCAGCGGTGGGCCAGCACCGGGCGGGCGTCGGGGCCCGGGTCGAGGCAGGTGTAGCGCCCCCACGGCAGTTCGGGACAGGCGCGGTAGCTGTCGACGAGCAGGCGCATCCAGTTCAGCAGCGAGTCCGGGTCGGCCTGCTGGTCGCTCGCCGCGTCCCAGTCCATGTCCGAGCGCACCGCGAACCGGCCGGGCAGGCTGAGGTCCTCCGCCATCCCGACCTCCTCGCCGTAGAACAGCACCGGCGTGCCGGGGAGGCTGAACAGCAGGCTGTAGACCATGCGGATGCGGCGCTGGTCGCCGCCGAGCATCGGCGGGAGCCTGCGGCGCAGGCCGCGGCCGTAGAGCTGCATGTCCTCGTCAGGGCCGAAGGCGGCGAACACCTCCTGGCGCTGGGAGTCGCTGAGCTTGTCGAGCGTCAGCTCGTCGTGGTTGCGCACGAACGTCGCCCAGTGGCCGTCCTCGGGCGGCTCGGGGCGCCCCCGCAGCTTCTCGGCCAGCGGCTCGGCGTCGCCGCGGGCGAGGGCGAGGTACATGTGCTGCATGCCGATGAAGTCGAAGCACATCGTCAGCTCGTCGGTGGAGCCGCCGCCGTCGGCAGCGCCGAAGAACGGCATCGTGTCCGGGTAGGGCAGGTTGACCTCACCGAGCAGCACGGCCTCCCCGTTGCGCCTGCGCAGGAACGCGCTGAGGTCGGCGAGGTAGTCGTGCGGGTCGGGGAGCTCCAACGCGTCGTCCTGCCCGGCCGTCTCGATGAGGAACGGCACCGCGTCCACCCGGAAGCCGGACAGGCCCAGCTCCATCCAGAAACCCATGATCCTGGCGATCTCGTCGCGAACGGCCGGGTTGGCGACGTTGAGGTCGGGCTGGTGCTTGTAGAACCGGTGCAGGTAGTACTGGCCTGCCTCCTCGTCGTACTCCCAGACGCCGGTCTCCTGGTCGGGGAACACCACGCCCTGCGGGCCGTCCGCGGGCGGCTCGTCCTGCCAGACGTACCAGTCCCGGAAGCGCGAGTGCCGGCTGCGGCGCGCGTCCTGGAACCACGGGTGCTGGGCGGAGGTGTGGTTCACGACGAGGTCGGCGATCACCCGCATGCCGCGGTCCCGCGCGGTGCGGATCAGCTCGACCATGTCGCCGAGCGAGCCGAGCCGCGGGTCGACGCCGTAGAAGTCGACGATGTCGTAGCCGTCGTCGCGGTCCGGGGTGGGGAAGAACGGCATCAACCACAGGCAGGTGACGCCGAGCCGGTCGAGGTGGTCGATGCGCTGGATCAGGCCCTGGACGTCACCGCGGCCGTCGCCGTCGGAGTCGGCGAACGTCTCGATGTCGAGGCAGTAGATCACCGCGTTCTTCCACCAGAGGTCCGAGGTCCGCGTGAGCCTCACGCCGTCTCCTCCCGCAGCTGGGGGAGGACCTTGGCGCCGAACGCGTCGACGAACGCCTCCTGGTCGGCGAGCTCCTTCGCGACGTGGTGCAGCGTGATCTCGTCGAACCCGAGCTCCGCGTACTCGGCGAGCTGGGCGGTGTGCCGGCCCAGGTCGTGGGAGATCACGACGGGTCCGTGCAGCGCGCTGCGCGGGACGTGCTCGGAGACGGCGTCGAAGACCGCGGCCGAGTCGATGTCCCAGCAGGCCGGGGGCGGGAAGACGTTGCTGCGCCACTGGTCGTGGGCGATCGCCTCGGCGCGGTCCGGGTCGGGGTCCCAGCACAGGTGCACCTGCAGGTGCAGCCGGCCGCGCCCGCCGGCGTCGCGGTAGGCGGACACGATCTCGCGCAGCGTCTGCACGGGCTGGTTGATCGTGATGAGGCCGTCGGCCCACTCGGCGCACCAGCGCGCGGTCGCGGCGCTCACGGCCGCGCCGACCAGCGGTGGTGGTTGCGGGGGCAGCGTCCACACCCGCGCCCGGTCCACGCGGACGAGGCCGTCGTGGCTGACCTCCTCGCCCCGCAGGAGCGCGCGGATCACGTCCACGCACTCGCGCAGCCGCGCGTTGCGGATCTCCTTGCGCGGCCACGGGTCGCCGGTGACGTGCTCGTTGCTCGCCTCGCCGGTGCCCAGCGCCGCCCAGAACCGGCCCGGGTACATCGCCGCGAGGGTGCCGATGGCCTGCGCGATGATCGCCGGGTGGTAGCGCTGGCCCGGAGCCGTCACCACCCCGAACGGGAGCGACGTCGCCTGCATCGCCGCGCCGAGCCACGACCACGCGAACGCCGACTGGCCCTGGCGGGCGCTCCACGGGGAGAGGTGGTCCGACGACATCGCGGCGTCGAACCCGGCATCCTCGGCGCGGCGGACCGCGGCCAGCAGCGCACCGGGATGGACCTGCTCGTGGGAGGCGTGGAAGCCGAAGAGCGCCATGGAAACCCCTGTCCCGCCCGGAGGCCGGAGCCCCGCGGTGGGCGGCGGCCGCGGGCGGGTACACATGGCTCGTGATCGCGTTCTACAGCCGCAGGCTCGGATGCCTCGGCTCGCTGGCGCTGTCGCTGCTGCTGACGGCGTGCCTCATCGTGCTGTTCCTGCTGCTCTGAGGCTCGGCGGCCCCGTCAGCCACCGGGCCGTCCGCCGAGGTGCTCCTTGAGCTGCTTCATCACCTCGTTGGGCCCGTTGGCCCTGCCCACGCCCTTCAGGACGCCGACGAGGTCGTCGCCCGCCCCGTTCTTCTCGGCGAGCGCGGCGAGCTCCGTGCCGTCCATCGGGTAGTCGGCGCCCTTGAGGTACTTCTGCACCTCGTTGACCTGGAAGGCGGGCTCTTCGGTGTCCTTGTACTCCCGCTGCTCGGACTTGTTCCCGCCCGGCGTGGACCCGCCCAGGTCGCCCTTGAGCTGCTTCATCACCTCGTTGGGCCCGTTGGCCTTGCCCACGCCCTCCAGGGCGCCGACGAGGTCGTCGCCCGCCCCGTTCTTCTTCGCGAGTGCGGCGAGCTGCTTGCCGTCCATC
The DNA here is from genome assembly GCF_007994075.1 of Pseudonocardia hierapolitana. Classification (NCBI taxonomy): domain Bacteria; kingdom Bacillati; phylum Actinomycetota; class Actinomycetes; order Pseudonocardiales; family Pseudonocardiaceae; genus Pseudonocardia; species Pseudonocardia hierapolitana. Next base: position 7,488,988 of record NZ_VIWU01000001.1, read on the forward strand.
GGGTAGTCGGCGCCCTTGAGGACGCGCTGCACTTCGGTCACCTGGAACGCCATGGCCCGGGTCTACCCGGCCCGGCCGTCCCTATTCGGCTCAGAACTCGGTGCCGTGCTCAGGCGTGCGCTCACCCCGGAACGCGGCGGTGAGGCGGCGCAGCACGGCCGGGTCGTCGACCCGGAGCAGCCCGGCCCTGGCGAGGGAACCGGCGTGTGCGCCGCCGAACAGCAGCGACCCCAGCGCGACCATCTCGATCCCGACGACCGGCGCGCCCGCCTCGGCCGGGGCGCACTCGGCCCCCTCCGGCCCGCCCCGCAGCCGGAAGCGCCCGCCCCGGTCGAGGAACGGATCGCGTACGTCGAGGACGACGTCGACCTCGGTGGCGTAGCGGCGGGCCGACAGCGCGGCCGGTACGTCGAGCACCCGGGCCCACACGCCGTCCCACTGGCCGACGGTGCGCAGCTGTCGGGGATCGGCGAGCAGGAACTGCAGCGGCTCCGCGGCGGCGAGCGACTTCGCGGAGACGGTCTCGACGAGGTCGAGGGCGAGCACGGTGCGCCACAGCGCGATGTAGGCATCGTCGGTGGCCGTGGCCATCTCCCAGATGCGGCAGGTCCGCGTCGCGCGGTCGATGCGGTAGGAGAGGTAGCCGTCGGGGTGGACCAGGTGGAACAGCGCCGTGGCGCCGCCCCGGTTCCACTCACGGTCGGCCAGGTGGACGTCCCACCACCGATCGGCACGCGAGAGGGCGCCCGGGGTCTGTGCCGCCCACCTCGCGTGGATCTCCGGGGCGAGCCTGCGCAGCTCGGCCGTATCGACCTGGCGCACGCCTCGCGGGTCGGGCACGTCGGACCGGAACGCGGCGCGCCTGCGCGTGATCTCGACCTCGCGGTGCTCGGTGGCGATCCCGTAGCCGAAGCGGCCGTAGATGGAGCCCTCGCTGGCGGTGAGGAGGGAGACGGCGATGCCGTCCGCGGCGAACCCGCGGTGCTGCTCGGCCAGGAGCGCCCGGAGGATGCCGCGCCGGCGGTGGGTGACCGCCACCGACACCCACGTCACGCCTTCGGCGGGGAGCGATGCGCCCCCGGGCAGCGTCACGTCGAACGGGTACGACCCGGTGACCCCGACGATCTCGCCCCGGTCCTCGGCGACGAGGAAGCGGTCCGGGTCGAACAGCACCCCGATGTCCTCCAGCTGACCATCGCTGTAGTGCTCGCCGAACGACCGCCCGTCGACAACGGCGATGGCCGGGAGGTCGGCGGCGGTGGCCCGCCGCAGGGCGACCGACGGGGGGATGGGGGACGGCGCGTCGTGGTTCGGCACGAGACCGCAGTCTGCTGCGGTCCGCTGCCGGAGTCGACCGGATTGGTCGGCGGATTCAGGGGTGAACGGCCGTCCGCGCCAGCACGTCGTCGTAGACGCCGCGCAGGCGCCGCGCCCAGCCGGCCGCGTCGTACTGGGCGAGGAATCGCGCCCGCGCCGCCGCGGCCATCCGCGCGCGCCGCTCGTCGTCCTCGGTGAGGCCGACGAGCGCGTCCACGAGCGCGGGCGCGCTCATCGGGACGAGGACGCCTGCCGCGGGCGTCACGATCTCGGGGATGCCGCCGACGCGCGTGGCGATCACCGGTACGCCCGCGGCCATCGCCCGCAGCAGCGTGGTGGGCGCGGCACCGGTGCGCGGGGTGTGCACGACGAGGTCGGCGGCGGCGAGCAGCCCCGCGGGGTCCTGGTGGCGGTGGACGAAGCGGACCCGGCCGGACAGGTCGTCGTTGCGGTCGACGCGCGACTCCAGCCACGGCCGCAGCGGGCCGTCGCCGGCCAGCGCGACCGCGAGCGGCAGCTTGTCGGGCAGCGCCTCGACGGCGTCGAGGAGGAGCTCGTGGCCCTCGCCGCGGCGCATCGGCGCGCTGCTGACCAGCAGCACATCGTGGTCGGCGACGTCGAGGGCGGCCCGGCGGGCCCGTCGGGCGGCGCGGTCGGGTACTCCCGGGTCGGCCACGCCGTTGGGCACGAGCACGAGGTTGCGACCCGACCCGGCGAGCCCCCGGTACCACTCGAGCTGGACCTGCGAGATCGCGATCGTGCGGGCCATGAACTGCCGCCGGGCGAGGATGCGGGTGGTCCGCTTCAGCCGGTCGGCCCGGTCGGCCGGCATGTTCTCGATCCGGTGGAGCGTGGACACCGCGGGGATCCGGTTGCGGACCGCCGCCGCGACCCCGACCACGTCCGCGGAGGGCAGGTGGGTGTGCACGAGCTGCACCCCGTGTGCGCGCAGCTGCGCGGCCGTGCGCGCCACGGAGCGCGGGTCCCAGCGGGCCAGGCCCAGCTCGACGACCGGCACGCCGAGCCGGCGCAGCGGGCTGACGAGCGTGGTGTCCGATGTGGTGGCGAGGGCGATCACCACGAGCTCGATGCCGGCGTCGCCCGCCGCGCTCGCCAGGTCGACCAGGCCGATTTCCGGGCCGTTCGGGTTCAGGGTCGGGACGAGGTGCGCGATCCTCACACTGCTCTCCCCGTTGTCGCCTCGCTCCGCTGGGTGACCGCCACGCTACCCGAACGGGTCAGTTGCTCCAGACCGCGCGGAAGGCCGTGATGGCCGGCTCCATCGTCGCGGCCGGGACGTCCGACATGCGCCGCGCGCCGATCGGCACGCTCGTGGTGATCAGTGCGTCCGGGAACAGGTCGATCCGGCTCACCGACGGAGTGGCCAGCCCGCGCAGTGCGGCGCCGGGGGCGAACGGGTCGAGGGTGGTGGCGAGCGGGCCGCCGGTCCAGACCGGCACCCCGGCGAGCGTGCCGGAGCTGACGACGTGGGTGTGCCCCGCCAGCACCAGCCGCACGTCCGTGCCCGCGACGGCGGCCGCGAGGTCGCCGCGGCGGAGCAGGGGGATGGAGGCGGCGAGCGGTGCGGCGCTCGGCAGCGGCGGGTGGTGCACGGCCAGTACCGTGCCGGACGGCGCGGGCTCGGCGAGCTCGCCGCGCAGGCGCTCCAGTTGCTGGGGCGTCAGCTCTCCGTGTCCCTGGCCGGGGACGGTGCTGTCCAGCGCGATGATCCGCAGGTCGCCCACCCGGACGGTGTGGTCGAGCGGGTCCGCCGACGGCGGCTCGTCCATCAGGTGCTCGCGCAGGGCGGCGCGGTCGTCGTGGTTGCCCGCTACGTAGACGAGCTGGGCGCCGGTGCGGGCCGCGACGGGTTCGACGATCGCGCGCAGTCGGCGGTACTGCGCGGGCCGCCCGTGCTCGGCGAGGTCTCCGGTGAGGACGAGCGCGGCGGGCCGGAGCGCGGAGGCCTCGACGGCGTCGAGCGCCTCCGCGAGCACGGCGGCGGTGTCGACGCCGCCGGGGAGCTCCTCGCCGTCCTCGACGATGTGCAGGTCGGTGAGCTGGACGAGCGTGCAGGTAGGGGAGGGGTGCGTCACACCGGCCATCCTGCCGCAGCAGATACTTAGCAACGCTATCTATAATCGGGTGCCGTGACCGTGACCGCTGAGATCAGCCCGTTCCGCCAGCCGAAGGCCGTCTGGGCCGTCGCCTTCGCGTGCGTCATCTCGTTCATGGGGATCGGCCTCGTCGACCCGATCCTGCCGGCGCTCGCCACGCAGCTGGACGCGAGTCACACGCAGGTGGAGCTGCTGTTCACGAGCTACCTCGTCGTCACGGCCGTCGCGATGCTCGTGACGGGCGCGGTGTCCAGCCGGATCGGCGCGAAGCGCACGCTGATCGCGGGCCTCGCGCTCATCGTGGTGTTCGCGGCGGCCGCCGGTGCCGCGGACAGCATCGCCGGGATCGTCGGCTTCCGCGCCGGGTGGGGACTGGGCAACGCCCTGTTCATCGCGACCTCGCTCGCCGTGATCGTCGGATCCGCGAGCGGTGGCTTCGCCGGCGCGATCGTGCTCTACGAGACCGCGCTCGGCGTCGGCATCGCCACCGGCCCCCTGCTCGGTGGGCTGCTCGGCGACATCAGCTGGCGCGGGCCGTTCCTCGGCGTCTCCGTCCTCATGCTGATCGCGCTCGTGGCGACCGTGGCGTTCCTGCCGCCGACGCCCGCCCCGGAGCGGCGCTCGTCGCTGCGCGAGCCCCTCGCCGCACTGAAGCACCGCAGCCTGCGCACCACCAGCGTCGTCGGGCTGCTCTACAACTGGGGCTTCTTCACGCTGCTGGGCTACGCGCCGTTCCTGATGGGCCTCTCGGCCCTGCAGCTCGGCGGGGTCTTCTTCGCGTGGGGCGTGCTCGTGGCGATCTTCGCGGTGTTCGGCGCGCCCTGGCTGGAGCGGCACTTCGGCACCGCGCGCACCCTCACCGCGTGCCTCGTCCTCGTGGCCGTGGTCCTCGCCCTGATCGGCGCGTTCCCCGGCGTGCGGTGGGTCGTGATCGGGGCGGTGATCGCCTCCGGGGCGTTCGTCGGGCTCAACAACACCCTCGTCACCACGGCGGTCATGAGCATCTCGCCGGTGCCGCGGCCGGTGGCGTCGGCGACGTACGGGTTCGTGCGGTTCATCGGCGGCGGGCTCGCCCCGTTCGCGGCGGGCCTGCTCGCCGAGCACCTGAGCGTGCACGTGCCGTTCCTGCTGGGCGCGGTGGTCGTGCTCGCGGGCGCCGTGCTGCTCCAGACGGTCCGGGGCGACCTCGACGGTGCCGGCGAGACCGCCGACGAGGCACGGGAGGCGGCCGGGGAGGTTCCGGCGCTGGCGGAGGAGGCGGTCATCGCCCGGGACGCCCTCGCCCGCGAGCGCTGACCGTGGGCGGCGCGGTGCGCGGGTCCTCAGGCCATGCGTGCTTGGGGTAGCGGCCCCGCAGCTCCGCCCGGACCTGGGGATAGCCCGTCGTCCAGAAGCTCGCCAGGTCGGCGGTGACCGCGGCCGGTCGGCCTGCCGGTGAGAGCAGGTGCAGCAGCACCGGGAGCCTCCCGCCCGCCACGGCAGGCGCGCCGGCCCAGCCGAACACCTCCTGGACCTTCACCGCCAGGACGGGCCGCTCTCCCGAGTAGTCGAGGGCGACCCGCGAGCCGGACGGCACCGTGAGCCGCTCGGGCGCCAGCTCGTCGAGGGCGGCGGCCTCACGCCACCCGAGGAGGCCGCGCAGGATCGCTCCCGCGTCGACCCGGGACAGATCGGCGCGGCCGCGGGCCGACGTGATCGCGCCGAACCACCGGTCGGGATCGGCCAGCAGCGCCTCGTCCGAGACGTCCGGCCACGGCGGACCGAGGACGCGGTGCAGCGTGGCGAGCCGGTCCCGCAGCCGGCCGGCACCGTCCGACCAGCGCAGCAGGCCGAGGCCCTCGGTCCGCAGGCCGTCGAGCAGGGCGGCGCGCAGGGCGTCGGGTGGCGGATCGGCGATGCGGTGCTCGTCGAGGACGATCGCGCCGAGGCGCCGGACGTGCCGGGCCACCACGCCTGCCTGGTCGCCGCGCACCCACGCCACCTCGTCGGCCTCCGTGACGAGCGCGGGCGCGGCGCGCACCGCCAGCTCCCGGTCGGCCGCGGCGGCGAGGCGCACCCGGCCGTGGTCGGCGCCGGGCGTCCGGTCGGCCACCGCCACGGCGAGCCATTCCTGGCCGTCCAGCGCCGTGCCGGGCGGCAGCTCCACGGCGGTGCCGCCGGCCATGAGGTAGCGCCGGGAGCCGGCGGAGCGGCGGCGGGCCAGGCGTTCGGGGTGGGCGAGCGCGGTGACGAACGCGGGGTCGTCACCGTCGCCGCGAACGTCGACGAGCCGCTGCAGCCGGCGCGCCTCGGCCCGCCACCGGCCCGCGCCGGGAGCCGACCCGGAACGCAGCCTGCGCAGCTCGGACTCCACCTCGACGCCTGCGGCGAGGGTGTCGTCGTCGAGCAGGGCCACCACCTCCGCGGCCGCCCGCCCCCCGACCTCGGCCGCCCCGTCGAGCAGCGCCCGGGCCAGCCGCGGGTGCAGACCGAGCTCGGCCATGCGGCGTCCCCGGTCGGTGACACCGGCAGCGGCGCCGTCGCCGGAGAGCGCCCCGAGCGCGTGCAGCACCGCGCGCCCGGCCTGGAGCGGGGCCTCCGGTGGGGCGTCCCACCAGCGCAGGCCCGCGCCGTCGGGGGTGCCCCAGCAGGCGAGGTCGAGCGCGAGCCGGGTGAGGTCGGCGGTGCGGATCTCGGGATCGGGCTCCGGCGCCAGCAGCTCGCCTTTCGGCCAGCAGCGCAGCACCCGCCCCGGGGCCTCCCGGCCGGCCCGCCCGGCCCGTTGCTCGGCCACCGCGGCCGACACCCGGACGGTGACCAGCCCGGCGAGCCCGCGGCGGTGGTCGGTCCGCGGCACCCGCGCGAGCCCCGCGTCGACGACGGCGCGCACACCCGGCACCGTGAGGCTCGACTCCGCGACCGCCGTGGCGAGCACCACCCGGCGGCGGGGGCCCGGCCGCAGCGCCCGGTCCTGCTCCGCCGCCGGCAGGCGCCCGTGCAGCGGGACGACGTCCGCGTCCAGCCCGGACAGCGCGATCGTGGTGCGCCGGATCTCCGCGACGCCGGGGAGGAACGTGAGCACGTCGCCGTCACCCTCGTCGAGCGCCGTCCGTACGGCGCGCGCCACGCACACCTCGATCCGCTCGCCACGGAGCGGCGGGAGGTGCCGCACGGTCACCGGGAACGTGCGTGCCGGAACGTCCAGCACCGGCGCCGGATCCTGGCCGCCGAGCAGCTCGGCGAGCCTGCGGGTCCGGACCGTCGCCGACGTCGCCAGTAGCCGCAGGTCCGGGCGCAGCCCGTCGCGGGCGTCCAGCAGCAGCGCGAGCAGCAGGTCGGCGTCGAGGTGCCGCTCGTGGCACTCGTCGAGCACCACCGCTGCGGTGCCGGGGAGCTCCGGGTCGGCGACGAACCTGCGCAGCAGCAGGCCCGACGTCACGACCTCGATGCGGGTCGCCGCGGACGTGCGGGCGTCGCCGCGCACGGCGTAGCCGACCGTGCGCCCGAGGTCCTCGCCGAGCAGGGCGGCCATCCGCGCGGCCGCGGCGCGCGCGGCCAGCCTGCGCGGTTCGGCGACGATCACCTTCCCCGGCAGCTCGGGCGCGAGCGCCAGCGGCACGAGCGTGGTCTTGCCGGTACCGGGTGGCGCGACCAGCACCGCCGAGCCGGCCCCGGCGAGCGTGGCGGTGATCTCGGGGAGCGCGGCGCGGACCGGGAGGTCGGGGAGCGCGGGAAGCATCACCCCCCAGTCTGCCCGTCAGGCGGGCACCCGCCGCGGGGCGTCGGGCAGCGGCTGCAGCAGCGACGGCCGGTCGTGGGCCCAGCAGTCCAGGAGGTGCTCGCCGAACCGGTCGGCGAGCAGTCCGCTCGCCCTGATCCCGAACACGACGTCCGCGGCGAGCGCGGGCTCGCCCGCGAGCAGCGGCGCGATGACGCCGCGGCGGATCAGCTGCTCGTGCACCGCGTCCGCCTCGACGTGCTCGGCGTAGAACGCGACCGCCGCAGCCGGCAGCTCGAGCCGCCGCATCGCCCTGACCAGGCGGTCCGATCCGGGGGACGAGGTGAGCTCGACCGTGGCGAACTGCCCGACCAGCGCCCCTCGCAGGGCCCGGCGCAGCCCGCACAGGGACATGAAGTTGACCTCGGCGAGCGTCTCGGCGGGGGCGGCGTCCAGGTAGGTGCCGTAGGCGTCGTCCAGGTCGAGCGCCTGCATCATGTCGGCGAAGAGCCGTGCGTGCATCCGGTCGGGGTCGCCCGCCCCGTACTCGTCGTGCTCGACGGTGACGAGGGCGGCCTTCGCCGGCCCGTCGAGGCGGGCGATCACCCAGGCCTGGGGGTCGGCCTCCTTGAGGTGGTAGAGCGAGCGGTGCGCCACGTACTCGCGCACCTGCCAGCGCTCGCCCTCCCTCGCCAGGTGCCAGGACGGGCCCGTGCCCTCGACCGGCTCGACGAGCAGGGCGCCGAGTTCGGCGTCCACGTCGTCGGACGGCTCGACGTCGGCACGCAGGGCGTCGAGGAACAGCCGCTCCGCCGCGACGCGCATCGTGACCAGCGCGGGGTCCCACTCTCGCTCGTCGGGCACCCCGGCGAACCCGCGGTAGTGCATCTCGTAGAGGCAGTACAGGGCGAGCTGCAGGTCGGCGCCGTACGGGTCCGCGCCGTCCACCGGCGGGAGGATCTCCGGGCCCCGCCGCAGCGCGCTGACCACGGCGGCCGAGAGCGGGCCGCGCGGCTGCGGCAGCGGCGGCGCCTCGACCGGGCGGATGGCGCTACTGCCGAACACGTTCGCCCTCCTCCCCGCCGGTGCGGACCTTGCGCCGGTGGCTGGTGTCGCAGAAGGGCTGACGACGGCTGCGCCGGCACGTGCACAGCGCCGTGACCGGCCGGTCCGACCGCACGCGACGTCCGTCCGGGAGCACGACGTCCACCGGGCCCGCCACGAGCATCGGCCCCTCGTCGGTGAGCAGGACCTGCTGAACCCGGTCAGGCATGGCGGGCCCGCACGACCACGAGTTCCTCCTCGCGCTGCCCGGGACGGATGAGGCCCCGGGACTCCAGCATCGCGGCGCGCGCCCGCATCACCGGCCCGAACGGCACGGTCGCCGTCGCGGCGACGCGCGCGACGAGTCCGGCGCGGTCGAGGGCGGCGAGCGTCAGGTCGACGTCGCACACCGCGGAGTGCACGAGCAGCACGTCCCCGTCGGGGGCGAGGACGTGCTGCACGCCCGCGCAGATCCGGTCGATCAGCGCGCGCCCGTCGGGGCCCGCGTCCCAGCACCGCCCCATGGCGTGGCGCGGCAACCGGGACGAGGCCGCCGGCACGTACGGCGGGTTCGCCATGACGAGCCCGAAGCGGCGGCCCGCGACGGGGTCGAAGAGGTCGCCGCGGTGCACCGCCACCCGCGCCCCGTGCACCCGGCTGTTGAGCCAGGTGGTGACCACGGAACGCAGCGACAGGTCCACCGCGGTGACCGTGGCCGCGCCGGAACGGGCCGCCGCGAGCGCGAGCGCTCCGCAGCCCGTTCCGACGTCGAGCACGTTCCTGCCGCGGGCGAACCCGCCGCCACGGGTCACGTCGATCAGCAACTCGGTATCGCTCTCTGCCCGGTACACCCCGGGCGGGCACAACAGCAGCACGAGCGGATGGTGCCCCGGGCGGAGGGCGTCAAACTTGGATCAGCGCTCGGTCCGTTCTCCCGCGACGGCCGCGTACCGCGCCTGTGCCGCCTCGACGACGCCGGAGCGGTTCTTGTGGGACCGCTCGAACGCGATCATCGCCCGCAGGTCGTCGGGGTCGGCCAGCTCGCGGACGGCAGCGATCGCGTTGGGCGCCGTCATCTCCTCGAAGTGCTTGATCGGCAGCTCGGAGGCGGCGAGGCCGCCCAGCTCCGCGCGGGTCTCGTGCACCGCGCCCGCCACGGTGTCCGCTCCTTCGCGCCGCGCCACCCGCTCGGCCTGCTGCAGGGTCGCGTCCCGGCCGGCCGCGGCGACCTCCCGGGTGTCGCTGCCGAGCCGGGCGGCCGCGCCCGCGACCTCCTCGACGGTCTCCTTCGCCTCCTCACCGGTGCGGTAGACGGTGTGGACGGCCCGGTTGACCTGCTCCACGGCGAACCGCGTGGGCAGCGCGACCGCGTGCGCCACGCCGCCGGCCAACCGCTGCAGCGGCGTCGGGGTGAGGGCGGTGGGGCCGCCGAGGGCCTCTTCGGCGAGGACGGTCGTGAGCCATTCGACGGTGGCGGTGTGGGCGTCGACCAGGTCGTCGGCGAGGCGGACGACCGAGTCCAGCCCCGCCCGCTGGGCGAGAACACGCAGGTAGCGGGCACGGTCGAGGAGCTGGTGCTCGAGGGCGAGGTCGCCGATGAGCGCCTCGTCGATCGCCTGCATCTGCTCGAGGGTGGTCTTGACCAGCGCGAGGACTCGTCCGATCGCGGGCGTCACCACGTCGGGCACGGCGTCCAGGTTGCGCAGCGCCCGCTCGATGCGTTGCGCGCGGCGATCTGCGTTGGTGCCGTTCTGCTCCAGCTCGCGGCGTACGGCGTCGGTGCTGGCCTGGCCGAGGCGGATGCGCGCGATCTGCGCCTCGGTCCGGGTGAGCTGCTCGAGCGTCCTCAGCTGGCCGACGACCGTGTCGGTCGCGGCGGTCTCGGGGGCTGTCGGGAGGGCGGAGGTGGGGTTCGCCATGCCGCTCGGGTGCCCCGGGCCCGGGATCGGCACGCGCGACCACGAGAGTGAATCGCGGCACGGCCGGTCGGGGGACCTACTCGGCGGGTGACGCTGCGCTCAACTGGGCGTCGAGCTCCTCCAGACGGGCCTGGGCCCGCGCCGTGCGGGACGCCGCCACGCCCACCGCGCGGGCGGAGGCCTTCGCCGCCGTCTCCGCGTCGCGGGCGGCCGTGGCCGCCGTGCGCTCCTGCTCACGGGCGGCCTCGAGCTCGGCGGTGAGTTCGGCCACCCGCCTGCGGGCGTCCTCGCGGGCCGTGACGGCCTCCTCGCGTGCGGCCTCGTCGGTGTCCTGCTTGGCCCGCGCCGCCGCCTCCTCGTCCTCCGCGGCGGTCAGCGCCTCCGCGCGCCGGTCGCGTTCGGCCTGCAACCGCGCGCGCCGGGCCCGATCCGCCGCGCCGTCGTCCGCGGGCGCGGCGTCCCGTTCGGTCTCGCGCTCCGGTTCGGGGGGAGCCGGGCGGGGCGCAGGCGCCGGCACGGCGTCCGGGTCGGCCTCGGGTCCGAAGCCGGTGTAGCTGAGCGTGCGGGTGAGCCGGCCGGACCGGACCTGCTCGGCGATCTCCGGGCGAGCCAGGGCGGCGTCCAGGATCCCCTGCAGCTCGCGGAGCACGCCCTCGGCCGCCGGGTCGCCCGCCTCCTGCGCCAGGCGGCCGGCCTCGCGCGCCATGGCCGCCACCAGCTGGTGGCGCTTGCTGGACAGCTGGCGCAGCGCCGTGCCGTCGAGGGTGCGCTGGGCGTCGGCGAGCCCGGCCGCGAGCGAGAGCAGCCCGTCGAGCTGCGCGGCCCGGTGCCGGGCGAGGAGATTGGCGAGCCACGCGGCCTTGGTGGGCCTGCGCAGCCTGCCGATGGCCTTCGCGAGCTCGCGGTCGCCCCGCTCGCGGGCGGCCGCGACGGCGGCGTCGCGGGCACCGATGAACTCGTCCGGCGGCACGGAGTACAGCTCGTCCGCCGCGGCGTCCAACGCGGTGTCGGGTTCGGAGTGGTCCGGCACACAGCGAGCCTAGTGTGATTTTCGGGCCCGAAGATCCGCCCGATTGCGCGTGCAACAGTTACCGTGGGGTAGCACGGCTCGGCGGAACCCCCGGCCGCCCCCGTGCTCCCCGGCGGCCGCCTCCCCACCCCTCGGGAGGCGGCCGCCGGCCCACTCGATCGTGCGGTGCCGGGCGTGCGCACGTGCGAAGATCCGGGCAGGCTGCCGGGGATGGCTCCGACCGATCCGTTCCCGCCACCCGTGTCGCCGATGCTGGCCACAGCCGGGGAGCCGCCCGCGGGCGCAGGATGGTCGTTCGAGTTCAAGTGGGACGGCGTGCGCGCGGTCACCGCGGTGGCGGGCGAACGCGTCCGGGCCCAGAGCCGCCGGGGCAACGAGGTCACCGCGGCGTACCCGGAGCTCGCCGATCTCGGCGGGCTGCTGGACGGCCGGCCGGTGCTGCTGGACGGGGAGGTCGTCGCCCTCGACGAGAACGGCAGGCCGGACTTCGGGACGCTGCAGCACCGGATGCACGTGCGCTCGCCCGACCCGCAGCTCGTCGAGCGCATCCCCGTGTCCTACATCGTGTTCGACCTGCTGTACCTGGATGGCGTCTCGCTGCTCGGCGAGCCCTACGACCGGCGGCGCGCGCTGCTCGAGGAGCTGGGCATCGGCGGGCCGCGGGTGCAGGTACCCCCGGCGGCCGTCGGGGTGAGCGGCGCGCAGCTGCTCGAGGTCGCCAGGGCCCACGGCCTGGAAGGTGTGGTCGGGAAGCGACGCGCCTCCCGCTACGAGCCCGGCCGCCGCTCCCCGGCGTGGATCAAAACGGCTCTGCTGCACACCCAGGAGGTGGTGATCGGCGGCTGGACGGCGGGGGAGGGGCGGCGCGCGCAGAACGTCGGCGCGCTGCTCCTGGGCGCCTACGACGGCAGCGGGGCGCTGCGCTACCTCGGGCACGTCGGCACCGGGTTCACGGAGGCCGCGCTGCGCTCGCTGCTGGTCGAGCTGCGGACCCGGGAGCAGGCGGAGAGCCCGTTCGACGAGGAGGTGCCCCGCGACGAGGCCCGCAAGGCCCGCTGGGTGCGCCCCGAGCTGGTGGGCGAGGTCGTCTACCGGGTGCTGACGAAAGAGGGCCGGCTGCGCCACGCGGCGTGGCGGGGGCTGCGCAGCGACAAGGATCCGGCGGACGCGGTGATCACCGCGACCGGACGGTGAGCCGATCGCGGCCCGTGGGAGGGTGCCCTCGTGGCCGATCCCGACCCCCGGTGGAACCACAACATCCACTACCACCCGATCGTGCTCGCCGCGGTGCCTCCGGGCAGCCGCACGGCGCTCGACGTCGGCTGCGGCGAAGGCCAGCTCGCCATGCGGCTCCGGTCGGTCGTGCCGTCCGTGGTGGGCATCGACCGCGACGGGCCGACCCTCGAGCGTGCCCGCGCCGAGAACGGCGGCCCGGGAATCGAGTACGTGCAGGCGAACGTCCTGACCCACCCGTTCGAACCCGCCTCCTTCGACGTGGTCGCCTCGGTCGCCGTGCTGCACCACATGGACACCGCTGCCGGCCTCGAACGGATGCGCGACCTGCTGCGCCCCGGCGGCGTGCTCGCGGTGATCGGGCTGCCGCGCCCCCAGCGGCCGCGCGACCTGCCCTACGACGTCGCGGGCACCGTCGCCCTGCGCTGGAACCGGTGGCGCAACGGTGGGTACCGGGACGTCACCGCGCCGACGGTGTGGCCGCCGCCGGACACGCTCGCCCAGGTCCGGGACACCGCACGGCGGCTGCTGCCCGGCGTGCGGGTGCGCCGCCACATGATGTGGCGCTACTCCCTGCTCTGGACGAAGCCGGCCTGACCCCGGCCGACTCGAGAAGATCTCCGTCCATCCCGTTTCGCACACCCGAAGGTGGTTAACCCCCACTTGCCTCGGACCCTGGCGACGACGCCTCGCGATGCCCTCCGGAGGTCTTGTGATGTCGGTGCTGCGAAGCATCTGGTCCGAGCACGGTCGCGGGCGGACCGGGCCCCGCGCGCAGCCGTTCCGGGCCGCCGAGGTCCGGCCCGGCCGGGTGGCCGGGAACGTCGAGAGCCGGGGTGCCCAGGATCGAGCCGGGGGCGGCACGAGGGTGCGGCGGGGTGTGATCGTCGACGACAACGAGCAGTTCCTCGCGGTCGCCCGGGATCATCTCTCGCGTGGCGGGTTGCAGATCGTCGGCACCGCGATGAACCAGGCAGAGGCTTTGCGGCAGGCCGATGCGCTGCACCCGGATGTCGTTCTGGTCGACATCGGCCTGGGCGGTGAGAGCGGGTTCGAGGTCGCTCGCCGCCTCGTCGCGGACGTTCCCGGGCTCGGGAGCTCCGTGGTGCTCATCTCGACCCGCGACGAGGAGGACCTCGCGGATCTGATCGCGGCCAGCCCTGCGATCGGGTTCATCCCCAAGAACCTCTTGTCGGTTCGCGCGATCGAGAGTCTGCTGGGTCCCCGACCGGGTGTCAGGTGATGTCCGTGTCGCCCAGCGCGTGCAGTGCGGTGCGGAGCAGCGCTGCGAGCTGCTCGCGCTCGCCGGCGGTGAGGGCCGCGAACAGGCGCGCCTCGTTGGCCATGTGCTCGGCGAAGAACTCGTCGATCAGCTCCAGGGCGCGGGGCGTGAGCTGGACGCGCACCGAGCGGCGGTCGTCCGGGCCGGGGCTGCGCTGGACGAGCCCCTTCGCCTCGAGCCGGTCGATGCGGTTGGTCATCGCCCCCGAGGTGATCATGGCGGCCTTGAGCAGCGCGCCCGGCGTGAGGGCGTACGGCGCGCCGGAGCGGCGGAGCGTGAGCAGCACGTCGGCCTCCCACAGCTCGAGGTCGCGCGTGGCGTAGAAGGCCTTGAGCTCGCGGTCCAGGATGCGGTCGAGCCGCTGGATGCGCCCGACGAGCCCCATGGGCCACAGGTCGTCCACGTCGTCGGGGCGCTCCCGGCGCCACTGGCCGAGGATCCGGTCGACCGCGTCCTCCATGACCACCAACTCTCTTCACGTCGAGAAACTTGACGTCGAGCCACCGGCGTGCTCCCATGTATCTCGATATCGAGATTATCAGGATGGAGAGTTCGGTGCGGGACCGCCTGCTGACCATGCTCGCCCCCGTCAGCTGGGGCACCACCTACGTCGTCACGGCGGCTCTGCTGCCGCCCGACCGCCCGCTGCTCGCCGCGCTCCTGCGCGCCCTGCCTGCCGGATTGCTGGTGCTGCTGGTGGTGCGGCGGTTACCGCCTGCGCCGATCTGGTGGTGGCGGTTCCTCGTCCTCGGGATCGTGAACTTCGCCGCGTTCTTCCCGCTGCTCTTCTTCGCGGCCTACCGGCTGCCGGGGGGTGTCGCCGCGACGCTCGGCGCCGTGCAGCCGCTCATGGTCGCCGGGCTCGCCTGGCTGGTGCTGCGCACCCGCACGCCTGCGCGGCAGCTCGTGGCCGCGCTCGCGGGCGTCGCGGGCGTCGCGCTCATGACCCTCACCGCGCAGGCACGGCTGGACCCGCTCGCCGTGCTGGCGATGGTCACCGGCGTCGGTCTGATGGCTCTCGGGATCGTCCTGGCGAAGCGCTGGGGGAGCCCGGAGCACCCGCTCGTGTCCACCGCGTGGCAGATGACGCTCGGCGGCCTGCTGCTCGCGCCCCTCACGTTGGCCGTCGAGGGGCTTCCCGCAGCGCTGACCGTCGCCAACGCGGCCGGCTACACCTACCTCGCGACGATCGGGGGCGCGCTCGCCTACGTGCTGTGGTTCCGCGGAATCGAGCGGTTGGGTCCCGCGACCGTCTCGCTGCTGACCCTGTCCAACCCGCTGACCGCCACGCTCGCCGGGCTGGTCGTGCTCGGCCAGACCCTGGCTCCGGCCCAGGTCGCCGGGCTGGGCATCGCGCTGGCCGCGCTCGTGGTGGGCCAGGCGCTGGGTCGGTCGACGCCGCGCCCGGCGGAACACCGGCCTCAGCCCGCGGGCCGCTGAGCGGGTCGGGGGAACGGCCTGCTGTCGAGCTCGTCGAAGTAGGTCTCGATGTCGTCGACCCAGCGCTTGACGAGCGTGCAGACCTGCCGCTTGTCCTCCGCAGGCCAGTCGGCGACCGCGTCGCGCATCCAGCCCTTGATCACCGCGTGGTAGCGGTCGATCAGCTCGATGCCCTCGGCGGTCAGTGTGAGCCGGGCCACCCGCCGGTCGTCGGGGTCGACCGTCTTCTCGATCAGTCCGCGGGTGACCAGGCGGTGGACCTGCCGGGTGGCGTGCGGTCCCTCCACCTGCATCGACTCGGCGAGCTCCTTGACGCTCGGCGGCTGCTCGGCCTTGCGGACGTGCCCCAGGATCTGCAGGCCGATCCGGTCGAGCGTGATGCCGGCCTCGGCGCAGGCTCGTTCGGACAGCTTGGTACGCCGGAGCATCCGGGTCAGACGGCTGATCGACGTCGTGGCATCCAGCAGCTCGTCGCCGTAGTCCTCCACCACAATCCCCCTTGACTGTTACCTAACTTAGGTAGGTAGTCTCCTGCGCGTTGGTTACCTACCAAAGGTAGTCGTTCGAAGGGTTGACATGACACAGGCTGTTCCGGCCGTCGACACCGACATCGTTCCGAGGTCGCCAGGGGGTTGGTCGGTGGTCGCCGCGGCCGCCTTCGGGGCGTCGGTCACCGTCATGCAGCAGAGTGCGGTGCTTCCGCTGCTCCCGCGCCTGCAGACCGAGCTGGGCGCCGACGTCACGGCCGTGAGCTGGACCTTCACGATCAGCATGCTCGTCGGGGCGGTGGCCACCCCGCTGTTCAGCCGGTTCGGCGACATGTACGGGCGGCGCCGGATGCTGCTGGTGTCGTTCGTGCTGCTGCTGGCCGGGTCGGTGCTCGCGGGACTCGCGACCTCGCTGCCGACATTGCTGCTCGGAAGGGTGGTGCAGGGCTTCTCCGTCGCGGTGATCCCGCTGTCGATCGGCGTCGTCCGCGGGGCGCTGCCGCCGGAGAGGATGGCCACCGGCATCGGCACGATCAGCGCGACGATCGGCATCGGCAGCGGGATCGGCCTGGTGCTGAGCGGCGTGATCGCCCAGTACACGACCGGCTTCCGGGCCGTGTTCTGGGTGATGGCCGTGCTCGCCGCCGCCGCGCTGGTCATCGGCGCGATCGTCCTGCGCGACCCGACCCCACCGCAGGGCGGGCGTCCCGACATCCCGGGCGCGATCCTCCTGGCGGGCGGCCTGGTCACGCTGCTGCTCGGCATCACGGAAGGCCGGAGCTGGGGCTGGACGTCCGCGGGGATCGTCGGGCTGTTCGCCGCCTCGGTCGTGCTCTTCGCGATCTGGGTGGCGGTGGAGCGGCGGACGGCGGAGCCGCTCGTCGACATCGACCTGTTGACCCACCGCGGCACGATCGGGGCGAGCGTGGCATCGATGCTGCTCGGGTTCGCGATGTTCGGTGGGTTCTCGCTGGCCCCGCAGTTCGTGCAGGCGCCCGCGACCGCGGGGTACGGGTTCGGCGCGTCCGTGCTGGAGGCCGGCCTCTACCTGCTGCCGGCGTCCCTGCTGATGATGATCGTGTCACCGGCGTCCGGTGGGCTGATCCGGCGGTTGTCGGCGCCCTACGTGGTCGCGATCGGGGCGGTGCTGACCGGTGCGTCCGAACTGTGGCTCGTGCTGTCCCACGCCCACGTCACCGACGTGCTGATCTCGATGACGCTGCTCGGGGTCGGCATCGGGCTCGCGTACTCCGCGCTCGCGACGATGGCGATCGAGCACGTCGAGCCCGCCAGGACCGGGGTCGCGAGTGGGGTGAACAGCCTGGTCCGGATGCTCGGCGCGAGCGTCTCCGGGGCGGTGGCGGCGGCCGTGCTCGCCGCGCACGTGGCCCCGGGTGCCGCGCTGCCGTCGGCCGCGGGGTACGAGCTGGGCTTCGGCATCACCGCGATCGGCGCGGGGCTCGCGGCGGCGTTCGCCGTCGGCTTCGGGTGGCGCGGCCGGCGTCCGGTCCCGCAGCTCTGACAGCGCAACCTGATGACCCGGCCCTGAGAACTCAGGACCGACGGCTCAGGACCGACGGCTCAGGACCGACGGCTCAGCGCTGCGGGTTCCCGTCCGTGCGCTCGGGTGGGTCGTCGTCGGCGGGTGGTTCGGCGGACGCCCACTCCTCGCGGTTCGAGCCGCCCGGGCCGAGCTCGCCGGAGACCTGGTCGGCGAGCGCCTCGTCCTCCCGAGGGCTGTGCTTCGCACTACCGCGTTCCATCGGTTGCCTCCTTCCGGTGCGCGCGCCGGCGACGCAGGCTGCGCAGCCACAGGAGCAGCAGGGCGGCGATCACCCCGCCGACGACGAGCGGCCGCTGGCGCACGGCGTCCTCGATGGCGGGCGCCTTCTCCGCCACCACCTCGCGGGCGTGGGTCACCTGGGCCTGCACCCGCTCGGTGGCCTCGGCGCGCTTCTCGCGCAGCCGCTGGGGCACGTCGACGCGGTGGACCAGCTCCTCGACCGTGTCGCCGAGCTCAGCCCGCAGCTGCTCGACGTCCCGCTCGACGACCTCACCCTCGCGCGGGGTGCCGCCGCCTGTCGCGCCCCCGCTCGTCGGCCCCCCGCTGGTCGGCCCTCCGCTGGTCGGCCCTCCGCTGGTCGGCCCTCCGCTGGTCGACCCTCCGCTGGTCGACCCCCCGCTCGTCGACCCCCCGCTCGTCGACCCCCCGCTCGTCGACGCGGTCATCGGTGCACCGCGTTCCGCACGGCGGAGACGTCCTCCTGGACGCCCCGCACCGCCTGCTCGGGCACCGGGGGTGTGGCCTTCTGCAGCCGCGAACGCCCGACGAGGGCGAGCACACCGGCCACGAGCAGCAGCACGACCCCGACGATCAGGGCCGACAACCACACCGGGACGACCGTGGCGAGCCCGGCGACGGCGGAGGCGACCAGCGCGCCGACGCCGAAGAGGGCCACCACGCCGCCGGCGCCGGCGAGCCCGGCTCCGGCACCGGCGCGCTTGCCCTTCGCGGTGAGCTCGGTGCGTGCCAGCTCCAGCTCGCGGCGGACCAGCTCGGAGAGCTGTGCGGAGAGCCGGCGGACGAGCTCACCGGTCGGGACGTCGCCCAGGTCGGCACCGGTCGCAGCAGGGCCGGCCGCTGCGGGGTCCGGCGTACCGGGGAGGGGTGCAGCAGGAGGGGACGCCGTCCGCTGGGACGGCACGCCCGTCGTGTGCGAGGTCATGCCGCAGGCCTACCCCGCCGCCCGGCTCCACTAACCCGTGACCGCCGCCTCCAGCTCGGCCACGGCATCCGACACCGCGATCACGCTCGCACCGCGGGCCGCCTGCTCGCCCGATCCGTTGCGCAACCGCCGTGCCTCGGCGGCGGGGGCGTCGAGTGCGGCGGCGAGCTCGTCCGGTCGCTCGGCGAGGACGTCGACCGCGTCGGCCAGCCGCTCGAGCAGGACCGCGAGCTCCGGGTCGCCTGCGTGGTCGGCACGCTCGGCGAGGTTGCCGAGCAGCACGCTCACCTGCAGCACCCGTTCGCTGACGCGACTGAGCCGGTCGACGACGTCGCGCCCGGCGAGCGGGGAGTCCGCCCGTCGGATGTGGCGCCGCCGCGGGTTCCAGCGGACGCTCTCGCGGCCGTACCAGACCGCGTCATCGGCCCGTCGCACGGCGCGGCGCAGGCCGCGGGCGCTGTGGGCCCACCGGCGCGCGTCGGCCTCCGACCAGCCGTCGTGCACGGTCGCGGCCATGTCGCGCAGCTGCGCGGCGACCTCGGCGATCAGCGTGGTGACCGCGTGCCGCGCGTCGCGCAGGTGCACAGGGGGAAGCAGGAGGGTGTTCACGAGGGCGCCGACGAGCGACCCGCAGAGGCTGAGCGCCAGCCAGCTGGCCAGGTCGAGGGCGTTCGCCGCGGTGCCGTTGACCACCACGATCAGCGCGGTGATGGAGACCCACCACCCGTCGGGGCCGAACTGGCGCCACCGGCCCACCAGCAGCCCGAGCAGGACGACGAGTGGCACGGCGACGGTGACGGCCGGCACGAGCCGGCCCACGAGGTGCGCGAGCACGACCCCGGCCGCCACCGTGCCCGCCTGCCGGGCCGCGCCCGTCCAGGAGCCGCGCACCGTGCTCGTCACGGTGAGCACCGCGGCGTACGGGGCGAGGAAGGCGTGGGTGCCGGCCCACGGGCCCGTCACCAGCAGCGCCCCGACGGCGGCCAGCGCGGCCTTGGCCGACTGCACCACGACCTCGCGCTCGCGGCCCGGCCTGCGCAGCACGCGCAGCCGCTCCCGCATCGAGTTCCGCAGCGGGTTCCGCATCGAGTTCCACAGCGAGTTCCGCAGCTTCGACACGTCGAGGTGGTGCCCCCGGTCGAGCCGGGACATGCGGGGGAGTGAACAGCGCTACTGGCGGCTGCGTCACCGTCAGCCGGCGAACTGCAGGTGAACGCTGCGCCCGCCGGTCGGCCGTGCGCGACGAGCGGGCCACCGGCCGTATCGAAGCGTCCGGCGACGTTTGCTTCTCCCGGAAGCGGTGGAACCTGTCGGACATGGAGGTTTCCCGCCGGCCCGCCCCCGGCCGTATCGAGTTCGTCCACCGCAGCTGGCCGGCGGACCCGGAGCAGCTCGCGGCGATCCGGCGGGAGCTCTCCGGCTGGCTCGCCCCGCTGGAACTGACCGAGATGGAGGTCGCCGACGTCGTGCTCGCGGTCGACGAGGCCGCCGCCAATGCCGTGCGCCACGCCTACGGCCCCGACGAGGCCGGGGTCGTCGAGCTCACGCTGTGGACGGAGTCCGCGACGACGGAATCAGGGACGACGGAATCAGGGACGACGGAGCCTGCGACGCTCTGCATCGAGGTCGTCGACCACGGCAGCTGGCGTCCACCTGCCGACCGCCCCGCGGAGGGCGGGCGCGGAATCCCCCTCATGCACCACATGTCGGAGTCGGTGCTCATCCACTTCGACGACCGGGGCAGTCGCGTGCTCCTGCGGCACCGGATTCCCGACCCGAACGGGGAGCGGGAGCGCGAGGAGGCCTGAGGCCCCCTGGCGGGTACCCCGGGGACATGGTCAAGCGGCAACGAGGAGACAAGCCGCACCGCACGCGGGCCGACTACGAACGTGGCCTGCCCGACTACCACGACCCCACCGCCGGATTCGGCGGGGCCGCCCCGACCTACAGCGCGCTGACGCTGCGGGCCGTGCTCGCGGCGTTCGGGCTCGTGTTCGCGGTCGGCGCGGCGTGGATCGGGTTCGCGAACGCGTTCCCGCTGCTCGGGTGGGCGATGGTGGTGATAGCGCTGATCGCCCTCGTCGATCTCGCGTGGGTGCTCTACCGCAAGTGGCGCGGCGAGCCCGGCTGAGAGTTCCCCTGGCGCTGGTGCAGCATCGCGGCCGCCTCGGCGCGCAGCCGGTCCCACAGTTGGTCGACGTGCTCGGGACCGGTGGTGACCGCACCGATCGCCACCCGGATCACGTAGCGCCCGCCTGCCACGGTGTGGGTGAGGAACGCCGTGCCAGAGGCGTTGACCCGGGTGAGCACCTCACGGGACGCCGCGTCGTCGGCGTCCGGCCCGGCGCCGGTGACCACGCGCAGGCAGACCAGTGCGAGCGACGGCTCGGCGGCCAGCTCGAACGCCGGGTCGGCACGCACCCGGTCAGCGAGCTTCGCGGCGAGCGCGACGTGCTCGCGGATGTGGGACCGCAGCCCGGACAGACCCGTGCCGTGCACCACCGCCCACAGCTTGAGCGCCCGGAACCGGCGCCCCAATGGCACCTGCCAGTCCCGGTAATCGACCACGGTCCCCGACTCGGAGGCGGTGTTGCGCAGGTACTCCGGCGTGATCGACAGCGCTGCCGGGAGCGCGGCACCGTCGCGCACCCACAGCAGCGAGGCGTCGAAAGCGGTGAGCAGCCACTTGTGCGGGTTCGTGGAGAGCGAGTCGGCCAGCTCGACGCCGTCGAGGAGGTGCCGGAACTCGGGGCACAGCGCGGCCACCCCGGCCCACGCCGCGTCGACGTGCACCCACACCCCGTGCTCGCGCGCGACCTCGGCGACCTGGCGCACGGGGTCGATCGCGCCGGTGCCGGTGGTGCCGACGGTCGGGCAGACGAGCACCGGCCGCAGCCCGGCCGCGGCGTCGGCCGCGAGGGCCGCTGCGAGCGCGTCCGGGTCCATACCGAGCGATCCCGGCGCGGCGTCGACGACGCGCAGAGACCGGGCGCCGAGACCTGCGACGCGCACCGCCTTGGCCAGCGAGGAATGGGTCTCGGCCGTGACGTAGACGCGCTCGTCGCCGCCCACCCCGGTCTCCCGCCACCGGGGCTCGGCCCGGTGCAGCGCCGCGAGCAGCGCGACCAGCGCCCCGGACGAGGCCGAGTCCTGGATGCAGCCACCCCCGCGGCCTGCGAACGTGAACGCCGGGTCCAGGCCCAGCGCGGCGGCGAACGCGTCCAGCAGGACCTGCTCCACCTCGGTGGCGGCGGGCGAGGTGGACCACAGCATCCCCTGCGCCCCCAGCGCGCCCGACAGCATGTCGCCGAGCAGGGAGTGCAGGGACGCGTTCGCGGGGAAGTAGCCGAAGAACCGCGGGTGCTGCCAGAGCGTGCTCGCCGGCACCACGACCCGGTCGACGGTGTCGAGCAGCGCGTCGAGCGGGGCGGGGTCCTCGGGCAGCTCTGCCGGCAGCCGGGCGCGCACCCAGCCCGGGTCGACCCCCGGTTGCACGGGCAGCGCGTCGAGCCCGGCGCGATGGTCGGCGATCCAGTCGACGACGGCGTGGCCGAGCCGGCGGAACTCCTCCGGGTCGAGATCGACGGTCATACAGCCACGCTAATGAGTGGCAAGACTCACGTGCAGCACCGGCAGCGGATCGGGCGCTCGCGGCGCATGGTCGGACGGTGACTGGCGAGACCGGCGCGACGACGGGCCGAAGCGGCGAGCGGACCCGGCTGCGCCTGCTGCAGCTGACCGGGTTGACCAGCAGCTGTGACCGCTTCTCCCTCGCGCCGCTGATCGTGGTCATCGCCATCGACATGCGGGCGCCGCTCGTGGCCGTGATCGCCGTGGCGAGCGCGTACTACCTCGCCTACGGCCTGATGCAGCCCGTGTGGGGGCTGGTGAGCGACCGCATCGGGCGCGTGCGCGTCATGCGGATCGCGCTGCTGGGAGCCGCCCTGGCGGGCGTCGTGTCGGCCGTCGCCCCGAACCTGCTGGTCCTGGGCATCTCCCGCACCGTTGCGGCGGGCTTCGTGGCTGCGCTGATCCCGGCCACGCTGGTGTACGTCGGCGACATGTGGCCCTCGCAGGTGCGGCAGCGCCCCCTCGCGGAGGTCCTCACGGCGTCGTCGCTCGGCACGGCGCTCGCCACGGCGGGGGCGGGACTGGCCGCTGAGCTGGTCGGCTGGCGGGCCGTGCCGGCCGCCACCGGTGTGGCCGCAGCCGTGCTGTGGGTGGCCTTGCGCCGGCTGCCCGAGCCGGAGCACGAGCCGGCGACCGGAAACCCGATGCGTTCCCTCGCCGCCGTCGTGCGTCACCGCTGGGCGCAGGCCGTGCTCCTGCTCGTGCTCGTCGAAGGCGCCGTCGTGCTGGGCGTGGTGACCTACCTGGCGCCCGCGGTGCAGGCGCTGGGTGCGTCGGCAGCCGTCGCCGGCCTGGTCGCGGCGTCGTTCGGGGCCGGCGCCGTCGTCCTGTCGCGCGTGGTGCGGCTCCTCGTCGGGCGCCTGTCGGCGCCCGGGCTCGCCGCGGTCGGCGCGGTCATGCTCGTCGGAGGCTGGGCAGTGCCCGCGCTGAGCGTCTCGCTCCCCACGGTCGCCGTCGCCGGGGCACTGGTGGGCGGGTCGTGGGCGTTCCTGCACACGACCCTGCAGAGCTGGGCCACCGAGGTCGTGCCGGGGGAGCGGGCGACGATGATCGCGCTCTTCGCGGCCCTGCTGTTCCTGGGCGGCTCGGTGGGCACGGCGCTGTTGGCCCCGCTCGCCGATGCGGCCGCGTTCGACACGGTGTTCCGGGTCGCGTTGACCGTCTCCGTGCCGCTGGCGATCGCCGCCGTGCTCGCCCGCCGCCGTTACGGCGACCGGGGGACGGTCGGTCCGGCCCCCGCCGCCGACTGACGGTGGTACGGCGACCGACGATGGTATGACAGGGCCTGTCGATCACGAACGACACGAGAGGCGGGAGCTGTGGACATCACGAACGGGGTTGCGCTGGTGACCGGTGGGGCCTCCGGTCTCGGTCTCGCCACGGTGAAGGCGTTGCGTGCGGCGGGCGCGCGGGTGGTGATCCTGGACCTGCCGACCTCGGCAGGCGCCGAGCGCGCCACCGAGCTGGGCGACGGGGCGCGCTTCGCCCCGGGAGACGTCCGCAGCGAGGCCGACGTGGCCGCTGCCCTGGACGTCGCCGAGGAGCTCGGGCCGCTGCGGGTGGCGGTGAACTGCGCAGGCATCGGCACCGCCCATCGGACGGTCGGCCGCGCGGGCGCGTTCCCGCTCGCCGACTTCACGCGCGTGATCGAGATCAACCTGATCGGCACGTTCAACGTGATCCGGATGGCCGCCGAGCGGATGATGCGCCTCGACCCGATCGGCAGCACGAACGGCACGAACGGCTCGAACGGCGAGGAGCGGGGCGTGATCGTCAACACCGCGTCGGTGGCGGCGTTCGACGGCCAGATCGGCCAGGCGGCCTATTCCGCGTCGAAGGGCGGCGTGGTCGGGATGACCCTTCCGATCGCGCGTGATCTCGCGAGTGCCCGGATCCGCGTGATGACGATCGCCCCGGGGTTGTTCGACACGCCGTTGCTCGCGGGGGCGTCGGACGAGGTGCGTGCCTCGCTCGGCGCGCAGGTTCCGCACCCCGCCCGACTGGGGGATCCCGCGGAGTACGCGGCGCTCGTGGCGCACATCGTTGCCAATCCGATGCTCAACGGGGAGGTCATCCGGCTCGACGGCGCAATCCGGATGGCGCCGCGCTGAACGGGCCGCGCGGAAACTCAGTGTGCCTTGTGGTAGGCCTCGAGCACGTTGGACGGGATGCGGCCCCGCTCCGAGATCTTCAGGCCCTGCTGCTGGGCCCAATCCCGAATGGCCTGGTTCTGCTCGCGGTCGGTGCTGGGCCGCGACGTGGCGACGGCGCCACCCGAACGGCGGCGTCCACTCGTGCGACGAGCTGCGGAAATGAAGGGCGCGAGGGCGTCGCGCAATCTGGCGCTATTGGCCGAGGAGAGGTCGATCTCGTAGGACTTGCCCTCGAACGCGAACTCGACCTGCTCGTCGGCGACGCTGCCGTCCAGGTCGTCGACCAGGGTGACGGTCGTCTGCTTGGCCACTGTGCTGCCTTTCAGAACTGCTCCGGGTACGCCGGACAACCCGCAGGGCGGGCATCCGGCGCTGGAGAACGGTGGGAACTGATTTCGGATGGATGATAAAGGAGTCAGGTGCGCATTGTCGATCCGGGTCCGAACCATGGGCGTGGACACCACCGGAATGGATCGCGCTCGGCCGGAAAGGGGGGTCCGTCAGGACGCGGCCGGAGGCGGAGGCAGCTTCACGGCGATCTCACCGCCGAGGCGGAACCCGGGTGCGAGGTCGAGATCGTCGCCGCTCCAGAACCGTCCCGGGTCATACCAGTCCGGGCTGCGGTCCGACGCCAATAGCCCCATCTGCTGGTAGGTGAGGGCGACGACCTCCGCGCAGTAGGCGCTCTCCGAACCGGCTTCGGCCGGGGATCTGCGCCTGCGCAATGCGGTCGGCAGCCGGCCGCGCAGCCATCGGCCCGCCAGGCGGGCCGTGGAGGGGAACGGGGTGCCGTCCAGCCGGGCGACCGCCCGCAGCGCGCCGTCCTCGTGCGCGCGCCCGACGGGCCCCTCCAGCTGGCGTAGCCAGGCCCGCTGCCCGTAGCGGTGGCCCCACTGCAGTACCGCGTCGCGCAGATCGTGCAGCTGCACGCCGCGGTGGCGGGTGCCCGTCCAGAGGTCGGGGAGCGCGCGGCCGAGCTCGGCGTGCCACATCAGCGGCGGGAGATCGTCCAGGACGAGGGCCATCCCGACGTGGTTCACGGGGGCGTTGGTGAGGCCGCGGATGGCGCGGTCGGCGCCGGACGAACCGCGGAAGAGCCAGATGTCGCCGGTGCGCACCAGCTCGCACGCCTGGTCCAGGCCGATCGGGGCGACCGCCACGGCCGTAGGTTAGTGTCCCGCGCCGGGAGCCCACCACGTACCTCGACGGCCCAGCTTCCCGCTGGGCGCACCGGCGCACCGGCGCACCGGCCGAGTACGCCCGGTACGAGGCCGGTCCGCCGGCACACCCATCGGAACTGGATCCGCCGATCTACGCACCGGACTCCCGGCGCGGGACACTGGTCAGATGCGCTTGTGGAAGCTGCTCGGGCTCGCCGGGCTGGCCGGGGTCGCGGCCACCGGTGTCGTCATCGCGCGGAACCAGCGGCAGCGGCGGGCGTACACGCCGGAGGAGATCCGGGCGCGGCTGCACGAGCGGGTCGCCGCTCTGGAGGAGGCGCCTCCGCCGCGCTGACCTGCGCGGGCGGGCAGACCCAGCCGCAGCTCGTGTGGTCCCAGTAGCAGCGGCGGTCGTGCCGGTGCCAGGGCTCGGCGGGGAAGTCGATGCTCATGGTCGGTCCTTCTCGACGGCGGGAGGCCTGCCGCACCTGCCCCCGTGCTCGGCCGGGGCGGGACGGGCGTTACGGCTCGGGAGGAGCCGCGGCGACCGGTGCCTGATACGCGCGCGGGAGGCACCGTCGCGCCCGGCGGGAGATAGTGATCGGGTGGACCTGTCGTTCGAGCCGCTGACGCCGGTGTCGTTCCTCGATCGGGCCGCTGCCGCCCACGGCGACCGGATCGCCGTCGTCGACGGGGACCGTCGCTACAGCTACGCGCAGCTGCACGATCGGTGCCGGCGCCTCGCGGGGGCGCTGGCCCCGCTCGCCGGGGGTCGTCCGGTGGCGGTGCTGGCGCCGAACACCCACGTGCTCCTCGAGGCGCACTTCGGCGTGCCGTGGGCCGGTGTGCCACTGGTCGCGATCAACACCCGGCTGGCGGCGGCGGAGGTGGCCTACATCCTGGAGCACTCGCAGGCCGCTGTGCTGGTGCACGATCCGGGGTTCGACGCGCTGGTGGCGGATGCCGTGTCGGGGCTGGCCGAGCCGCCGGTGCTCGTGCGGGTGGGGGAGCGGTACGAGGAGCTGCTCGCCGCTTCGACGCCGCAGGCGGTCGCACCGGCCGACGAGCGCGGGCTGCTCTCGGTCAACTACACGTCCGGGACGACGGGGCGGCCCAAGGGCGTGATGTACCACCACCGCGGCGCCTACCTGCAGGCACTGGCCATGGCCGCGCACACGGGCCTGTCGCCGTCGGCGGTGCACCTGTGGACGTTGCCGATGTTCCACTGCAACGGCTGGTGCTTCCCGTGGGCCGTCACCGCGGCGGCCGGGACCCACGTGTGCCTGCCGAAGGTGGAGCCGGAGGAGGTCTGGCGGCTCCTCCGCGAGGAGGGCGTCACCCACCTGGAGGGCGCACCGACCGTGCTGTCGATGATCGCCTACGCCGCGGCGGCCGCGACGCTGGAGCGCACGGTCCGCGTGGCCACCGGCGGGGCGCCGCCGACGCCCGCGATCCTGCGCCGGATGGGCGAGCTGGGGTTCGACGTCACGCACCTCTACGGGCTCACCGAGACGTTCGGCCCGGTGATGATCTGCGACTGGCGGCCGGAGTGGAACGGCCTCGACGCCGACGAGCAGGCGCGGCTCAAGGCCCGCCAGGGCGTCGGGAACATGATCTCCTGCCGGGCCCGCGTCGTCGGGCCGGACGGTGCGGACGTCCCGGCCGACGGCGCGACGATCGGTGAGATCGCGCTGCGCGGCAACAACGTGATGCTGGGCTACCTGCACGACCCGGACGCGACGGCCGCCGCGGCCCCCGACGGCTGGTTCCGCACCGGCGACCTCGGTGTCCTGCACCCCGACGGCTACGTGGAGCTGCGCGACCGCAGCAAGGACGTGATCATCTCCGGTGGTGAGAACATCGCGAGCGTCGAGGTCGAGCAGGTGCTCGCCGACCACCCCGCCGTGCTGGAGGCGGCCGTGGTGGCCGCCCCCGACGAGCGGTGGGGCGAGGTGCCGGTCGCGTACGTGACCCTGCACGAGGGCGCGAGCGCCACCGCGGAGGAGCTGCAGGAGCACGTCCGTGGGCGGTTGGCGCGGTTCAAGGCACCCAAGCAGGTCGTGTTCGGCCCGCTGCCGAAGACCTCGACGGGCAAGATCCAGAAGTACGTGCTGCGTCAGCGCCTCGAGGGCACCAGCGGGTAGGTGTTGTCCGGATCCTGGTCGCCGCGGCCGGACGGCAGCAGGTCGAACAGGTTCCAGACCGGGCTCATCAGGTCCATCCCGCGCATCGACCCGTCCGGGAAGTCGGCGGGCTGCGTGGTGACGTGCCGGATGCGACCCCCGGTGTCCTGGGTGTGCACGCTGAACGCCGGGAACAGCGCGCCGCGGGATCCGGAGACGCCGAGCTCGTCGAGGAACGTCGTGCCGGCACAGGAGACCAGCCGCGCCCGCCGCCAACCCCGGCTGCGGGCCCACGCGCGCAGCACGGGCAGCGGCGCGGGCGCCATGACGGCGAAGCCGACGCGCTGCGTGAGATGCCGCTCCACCCCGTCCAGGCCGTCGACGAACATCGAGCACGCCGCGCAGGCCTTCGTGTCCTCGGGATGCAGCATGAGGTGGTAGAGCACGAGCTCGTCGTGCCCGGCGAAGAGCTCCGACAGCCGCACGGCGCGCTCCGGGCCGTCGGCCGACAGGTCGTCGGGGCCCTCGACGAACGTGTGGTCGGGCAGCTCGCCGCCGGGCGGGAGCGCCCGCCGCTGCGCGGCCACCGCCTCGATCCGGTCGCGCAGCTCCGCCTCGGCCGCCACCAGATCCATCCGCGCCCGGCAGTACTCCTCGGACGCCGATTCCGGCCACAGCCGCGGCGACTCGCCCTCGACGTGCAGGGTGATGCTCTTGAGCTCGGTCCACCACGGTGCGGACGTCATGTTTCCTCCTCGTCGAGAGCCTGCTTCAGGGCGGCGAGCCGCGTGTCCCAGAAGTCGGCGACGAACGCGTGCAACTCCGCGAGTGCCTCGGGGCGGGCCCGGTAGAAGCGCCGGGTGCCCTCGCGGCGCTCGACGACCAGCCCTGCGCCCCGCAGCACGCGCAGGTGCTGAGAGACCGTGGGCCGCGCGACGTCGGGGAACCGGCCGGCGATGGCACCCGCCGTGAGCTCCCCGTCGCGCACCAGGCGGAGGATCTCGCGCCTGCGCGGTTCGACGAGGGCTTCGAGAACGGCTTGCACGGAGGAAGTGTAGCTCAGTGCCTACGTAGGTGCCAAGCGACGAATACGCTGTGTACTTCGACACCCGGCAAATGGGTAGCCGCCTGCGTCCGGCAGAGTGAAGGGGTGGCTGTCGTCTCCCCGTCCACCGGCGCACTGGCGTTCCGCGTCGTCGCGATCGCCGAGGCGTGCTCGTGGGCCGGCCTGCTGATCGGGATGTTCTTCAAGTACGTCGTGGTGTTCGACGACATCGGCGTGAAGGTGTTCGGGCCCGTCCACGGTGCGCTTTTCGTGGCCTACGTGGTCGTCACGCTCGTCGTCGCCCGCACGTTCCGCTGGCGGTTGCCGGTCACCCTGATCGCGCTGGTCGCGAGCATCCCGCCGCTCGCCACCCTGTGGTTCGAGCGGCGTGCCCACCGCCAGGGCATGCTCGCCGAGCCGGTGGCCGTTGCCTAGGAGCACCCTGAACAACTCCGACCTACTGCGCGGCGCCCAGGCGGCGCCCTCGCCGCGTTGGACGATCGCACCGATACAACAGCGGTATCGGCCCGATCGTCCGCCTTGCGATGGCACCACCTGGACGCCGCTCGCCACGGCCGGAGTTGTTCAGGACCCTCCTAGACACGGCCCCGTGCCTGCGCCACGAGGGCGGGCCATCCCCACCCGCGGCCGGCCGCCCCCCTCGGGGCCCGGCCGGGGCCGGCCGCCGGGGCCGACGGCCCCTCCGGGCCCGGGGAGGAAAGCGGGACTCAGCCGCCGAGCATCAGGCCGACCAGATCCCGCCTGCTCCGCACGCCGAGCTTGTCGAACACGTTCTTGAGGTGGTCCTGCACCGTGTGCGGCGAGATGTGCAGCGCGGCGCAGATCGCCCGGGTCGAGGACCCGCGCAGCACGAGTCGCGCGACCTCCGCCTCACGCCGGGAGAGCCCGTAGGCGGCCAGCCGGATCGCGACGGTCGCGCGCGGCGCGCACGGCTCCACGACGACGGCGACCCGGCCGGCGCCCGCTCCGTCGAGGCGGGAGGCGTGCAGGGCGAGCCACCGGCCTGAAGCGGCGTGGACGCGCGTGGTGGGGGCGGCGCTGTCCCGGCTCAGCGCGGCCGCGACCGCGTACACGGCCGTGGGCAGCGGGAGGTGGCGGGCCGGTTCCAGCTGCGCCAGCAGGGCGTCGGCCTCCGGGGTGGCCGCGACGACGGTCAGGTCCTCCGCGAGGACCAGCACGCCGGGACGCAGGTCGTCGGCGGCCGGTGCGGGACCGTGCAGCAGCACCGTCTGGCGCAGCGCGTGCGCGATGTGCGGCCCGACGCGGGCCACGAGCGCGGCCTCCACGGGGCTGAAGCCCAGCGGGTGGTCGGTGCGGTGCAGGCACAGGAAGCCCCAGCAGTCCCCGCCGGTCGTCAGGGCGACCCGCAGCTCGTCGCCCAGCCCGGCCGGGCGCATGATGTCGCGGTAGCGCCCGCTCGACCAGCGGTCCCCGCGGGTCGCCGCGTCGAGCGACGACACGTGCGTGGAGGCCGTGGCGAGCGTCGTGAACTTGTTGACGTCCGCGTCGCGGAACTCGTTGTCGAGGAACAGCGCCGTGGCCGCGGCGAGGGGTTCTTCGGAGTACCCGCTGGTGAAGAGCAGCGTCTCCGGGTCGGCCGTGGCGAAGAAGGCCGCGTCCACCGGCATGATCCGCCGCAGGGACCGCAGGACCCCCGTCCGCAGCGCGGGGAGGTCCAGGCCGCTGTGGCACAGCCGGACGAGTTCCTGCTCCGCCCGCCCTGCACCGGATGCCGGGCTCACGGACGAAGTGTCCGCCCACGCGAACGGCGGCGGAACCCCATGTTGTTGGGATGGCCCCCGCTGCCGCGGCGCTCCACCCTTCCGCCATGAGCACCAGCCAGGAATCCCGCAACAAGCAGCTCGTCGACGCGTTCATCCAGGAGCTCTTCACGAAGGGCGACCTCGAGGCCGTCGACCGTTACGTGCACCCCGACTGCATCGACCACGACCCGCCGGTGCCCGACGCGCCCTCCGGGGCGGAAGGCCTGCGCCGAGCGGCCGTCGTGTTCCGGCAGGCGCTGCCGGACTGGCACAGCGACGTCCTCCAGCTCGTCGCCGAGGGCGACACGGTGGTCGAGCGGTTCCGCGCCAGCGGTACGCACACCGGTGCCCCGCTGATGGGCGTGCCACCGACCGGCCGCGCCATCGTGCTCGACGGCATCAACGTCTTCCGGATCGAGGACGGCAGGATCGTCGAGCGCTGGGGCCGGCTCGACGAGCTCGGGCTGCTGCGCGGGCTCGGCCTCGTGCCCGCGTAGCCGTCAGGCCGGCCCGACGGCCACGGTCAGCGCCTGGTCCAGGTCGGCCACCAGGTCCCGAGGGTCCTCCAGACCCACCGAGAACCGCAGGTGGCCGTACCGCCGGAACTCCTCCGGGTAGAACCGGGCGCGCTCGTCGTCGCCGGACACGTGCACGATCAGCGACTCGTCGTGTCCGAGCGACACCGCCGACGTGATCACCCGCAGCGCCGCGACGAACCGGTTCTGCGTGTCGGAGTCGCCTGCCACGGCGAACGCGACCATGCCGCCGAACCCGCCGTCGAGGGTGCGGGCGGCGAGCGTGTGCTGAGGGTGCGACGCGAGGCCGGGGTAGGCGACGTAGGCCACCCGCGGGTCCTGGTCGAGGAACTCGGCCACCGCCTGCGCGTTCGCGCAGTGGGTCCGCATCCGCATCGGCAGCGTCACCGAGCCGCGCATGATCAGCCAGGCGTTGAACGGGCTGATCGCCCCGCCGACGTTCACCATCGCCTCCGTGCGCACCGCCTCGACGAGCGCCGTCCCTGCGTCGCCTGACCCGATGACGGCGCCGCCCATCGCGTCGCCGTGGCCGTTGATGTACTTCGTGAGCGAGTGCACGACGACGTCCGCGCCGAGGGCGAGCGGGCGCTGCAGGACGGGCGTGGCGAACGTGGCGTCCACCGAGAGCAGGGCGCCTGCGGCGTGCGCGAGCTCGGCCACGGCGGCCACGTCGGTGATGCGGGTGGTCGGGTTGGCCGGGGTCTCGACGTGCACGAGCCGGGTCTCCGGCCGGACGGCGGCGGCCACGGCGGCCGGGTCGGAGGAGTCGACGAGCGTGGCCGTGATCCCGTACTTGGCCGGGAGCAGCTCCGTGAGCAGCCGGTACGTGCCGACGTAGGTGTTGTCGGAGCAGACGACGTGGTCGCCGGAACGCAGCGCGGCGAAGAGCACGGCGTGGATCGCCGCCATGCCGCTGGCGAGCGCCACCGCGGCGGCCCCGCCCTCGAGCGCCGCGAGCTTCTCCTCGAGCCACTTCTGGTTGGCTCCGCCGTTGCGGGTGTAGAGCGGCGTGCCGGTGCCCGACCAGGAGATCTCCGACGGGTCGTCGGGCAGGGCGTAGGAGTTGGCCATCACCAGCGGGCGGCGGATCGCCCCGCTCCCGGCGTCGACGGCGTTGCCGGCGTGGATGGCGAGCGTGGCGAGGCGGCGGAGGTCGGGGCGCGGTGAGGTGGACACGCCTCCTTTCTAGTGACTCCCGGGGGTGAAGGCCTGGCCCGGCCGGGGCCGACATTGCCTTCGGCCGCCACGACCCGGCGCACCACCCAGGTGCCCTTGATGGCTCCCAGCGGGATGACTCGTCTAGATCTCCGCGCCGAGCGCCCGGTAGGCCGGGCGCAGCAGCTCGGCGGCCTGCTCGCCGCGGATCTCGATCGGGAACGGAGGCACCTGGTCGAGCAGGGCGTCCGGCGGGGTGCGCGGACCGGCGAGCTGCTCTGGCAGCTCGCCCGACGCCCAGAACCGGTCCATGACCTGGGCGAGGTCCTCCCCGTACGCGGGTGCGGGGGCCGCCGAGCGCCGGGCGCGCAGCTCCTCCAGCAGCGCGTCGCGGTGACGTCCGCGCAGCGCGAGGATCTGGAACGGGTCGGCGTCGAACCGCTCGGCGAGTACGTAGCAGAC
Source organism: Pseudonocardia hierapolitana (assembly GCF_007994075.1). Taxonomy (NCBI): domain Bacteria; kingdom Bacillati; phylum Actinomycetota; class Actinomycetes; order Pseudonocardiales; family Pseudonocardiaceae; genus Pseudonocardia; species Pseudonocardia hierapolitana. The sequence continues at coordinate 7,521,329 of NZ_VIWU01000001.1, forward strand.
CGCCGCGAGGTGCTTGCACGGCACCGCGTAGTCGGGGCAGCTGCAGTCCATCGCGAGATCGCGCTCGTTCGCCGGGAAGAGCGAGAGCCCCACCGCCTCGAAGACGCGCTCGATGTCGCGCGGCATCTCCCCGTTGAGGAGGGCCGCCGCGTACGAGGCGTCGTCGGTGAGGGCCTGCGCCACCGCCGCCCACTCCGCCTTGCCGAACGCGGGCACCCCGATCCGCACCTGGTAGGGCTGCGGCCGCGAGCCCTGGACCTGCGCGACGGCGCCGCCCACGTCGATGTCGAGGGAGACGATCTGCCCGGCGCGGGCGTAGCTGCGGCCCCGGGACAGCCGCCCGCCCACCCCGAGCGACTCCAGCACGGACAGGAAGCGCTGCGACCACCAGGTGCGCGCCACCGGGCCGCGGGTGCTGTTGATCTGGATGCCGCCCTCGACCCGGCGCGGGCGGGAGGGCTCGGCGTCGCGCCACCAGAAGGGATCCGGGTCAGGCATCCTCGGCCTCCTCCTCCTGGAGGGCCTCGCCGCCGAGCGTGAACAGCTCCCGCAGCGACTCGGTGGACAGCTCCGTGAGCCAGCCCTCGCCGTCGCCCACGACCATGGAGGACAGGGCCTTCTTCTTCGTGATCAGCTCGTCGATGCGCTCCTCGACCGTGCCCGGGCACACGAACTTGCGCACCTGCACGTTGCGCCGCTGGCCGATGCGGAAGGCGCGGTCGGTGGCCTGGTTCTCGACGGCCGGGTTCCACCAGCGGTCGAGGTGGATCACGTGGTTGGCGGCGGTGAGCGTGAGGCCGGTGCCGCCCGCCTTGAGCGAGAGCAGCATGATCGGTGGGCCGTCCCCGGCCTGGAAACGCGTGACCATCTCGTCGCGCCGCTTCTTCGGGGTGCCGCCGTGCAGGAACGCGACGTCGGTGTCGAAGCGGGCCGACAGGTGCGGGACGAGCATGTGGCCGAACTCGGTGAACTGCGTGAAGCACAGCACGCGGTCGCCTTCGTCGAGGATCTCGGCGAGGATCTCCTCCAGCCTGATGATCTTGCCGGAGCGGCGGCCCACCGGGGAGCCGTCGTGCAGCAGCTGCGCGGGGTGGTTGCAGACCTGCTTGAGCTTGGCCATCGCGGCGAGGACGTTGCCGCGCCGCTCGATGCCCTCGGTGTCCTCGATCTTCTCCAGCATGTCGTCGACGACGGTGCGGTAGAGCGACGCCTGTTCGCGGGTGAGCCGGTAGTGCTGGGTGACCTCGATCTTGTCGGGCAGGTCGTCGATGATCGTGGGGTCGGTCTTGACCCGGCGCAGCAGGTAGGGACGGGTGACGCGGCGCAGCAGCGCGGCCGTGTCCTTGTTGCCGTGGCGCTCCACCGGGATCGCGTAGCGGATGCGGAAGCTGTCGGCGGAGCCGAGCAGGCCGGGGTTGAGCACGTCCATGATCGACCAGAGCTCGGAGAGCCGGTTCTCCACCGGGGTGCCGGTGAGGGCCACGCGGTGCTCCGCGGTGAACCGGCGCACGGCGCGGGCGTGGGTGGCCCGGCTGTTCTTCACGGCCTGCGCCTCGTCGAGCACGAGCCGCCGCCACGCCACCTGCGCGAGATCGTCACCGTCGCGAGCGGCGGTGGCGTAGGTGGTGACGACGAGGTCGGCATCCGCGACGGCCGTCAGGAGTGCCTCGCCGTGGGCGCGGCCTGCACCGTGGTGGGCGAGCACGCGCAGGTCGGGCGCGAACCGCGCGGCCTCCCGCTGCCAGGTGCCGACCAGCGACATCGGGCAGACCAGCAGCGTGGGCGCGCGCCGCTCCTGCGCTCGTTCGCAGGCCTCGAGCGCGAGCAGCTGGACGGTCTTGCCCAGCCCCATGTCGTCGGCGAGGCAGGCACCGAGCCCGAGGGCGGACAGGAACGCCAGCCACGACACGCCGCGCTGCTGGTAGGGGCGCAGCTGGGCCTGGAAGCTCGGCGGCGGCTCGATCGGGCTGATCGTCTGCTCCGCGGTGCCGGCGAGCAGCTCGCCGATCCAACCGTCGGCCCGGATGTCGGTGACCGGGAGCGGCACCTCCCCGTCGTCCCAGTCGTCGGGGTGGCGCTGGGCCAGCGCGAGGATCTCGGCGGCGGTGCCCCCTCCCGCCACACCCGCGTCCGCGTCGCGGCGGGTGCGGGCCCGGCGCAGGAACTCCAGGCCCTTGCGCAGCCGCTCGACGTCGACGCTCACCCAGCGGCCGCGCAGCCGCACGAGCGGCGCCTTGGTGGCGACGAGCTCGCTGATCTCCTCCTCGGACAGCTCCTCGTCGCCCACCGCGATCGACCAGCGGAACTCCGCGAGCTGCTCGCGGCCGAGGCCGCTGCGGGTGAGCACGCGGTCGGCGGGTGTGCTGCGGGCGGAGAGGGTGAGCCCCACCCGGCGCGCGCCGTCCCAGCCGCGCGGAAGCTGCACCCCGAACCCCGCCTCGACGAGCAGCGCGGCGCGGGTGGTGAGGAACTCGTGGGCGTCGTCGACGGTGAGGTCGAGGTGGCCGGGCCGGGCCTGACGCAACGCCCTGGCGAGCGCCGGGTACACCAGTGCCGCCCGGCCCAGCTCGGCCAGCAGCAGCTCCTGCGGCTCGGCGAGCAGGCGCTCCGCAGCGCCGGCCCACACGTGCTCGGCGGGAACGAGCAGGCTCGGGTCGGCCGTGGACTGGAGCAGGAACTCCAGCACCCAGCGGGTGCCCTCCCCGGTCTGGTCGAGCGTGTCCGGCTCGGGATCGGACGGGTCGTGCAACGTGCTGATCTCCGAGAGCCGGAAGCAGGCCCGGCCCTCGCCGGTGGTGTCGGCGCCGAAGGCGTCCCAGTCGGCCACGGCCTCCTCGAGCGCGGACAGCTCCGTGGCGGGGACGGCGGCGTCGAGGCGGCCGTCGGCGGTGAGCAGGGCGGCGAGCCACGCCTCGGTGACGGGCGGCGCGCCTGATGCGCGGCCGCGCCGCGGCGGGAGGAGGGTGACCGGCTGCGGGGCGCGGGCCAGGCGGTCGCGCACGGCGGCGTCGGTGAGCGCCTCGAGCGCGCCGGCCATCAGCTCGTGCGGGTCGGGCCCCGCGCCGGGGGCGAGCGCTTCCGCCCGCCCGACCGGCGGCAGCGCCGCGATGAGCGCGTCGAACGCGACGGCGTCGAGCCCCTGCACGACCGGCCGCCACCGGGCGAAGGCGTGGCCGCCGTGGCGGCGCAGGGTGGGCAGCACCCGGCCGCGGGCGGCGAGGTCGGCCGCGAGCGCGGCCACGGCGCGCAGGTGCGCCACGGAGGCGCCGTAGCGCGCCTCGTCGGCCGGGTCCTCCAGCTCGGCGGCGTCGACGGCGAGCGCGGGCACCGTCCAGGCGCGCAGCACGGGACCGCCGCGGGGCGCCCCGTTCCGTCCGGCACCGCGCACCAGCTCGGGCGAGGCGAGCGGCCCGCCCGGGCGCGAGGGCAGCAGGAGCGTGGCTGTGGCCGGCTTGCCCGGGTGCAGCGCCGCGAGCGCGGACACCGGCGCCGCGAACGGGTGCGGCCGCGCGGGGCGCATCGACCGGCTCGACGAGCCGGCGGGCCGATCGCCGTCCTCGGCCCAGAGCAGCACCCCGCGGCCCGGGGACCAGAGGGCGTGGACGGCGAGCACGGGATCAGGCTACGGAGGTGCCCCGACAACCGGTGGTGGCGGGCGCGCGCGGGGTGCTCCGGTGGTGCGGGGTGTGGAGCCGCGCCGGTGCTGGGCGGTACGGTCGCCCACGGGTTCAGTTGGGCGGGATCGCGTTCTGCGTAGCGGAACAGAGGAGGGTGATCGGTGAGGATCGCGGAGATGCTGCCGGCGGACCAGGCGGGCGGCAGCCTCTGGCCGCTGATGCGGCAGGCCGGCGTGACCGACGCGGTCGGCACGCTCCCCGGCGACCCCCGGCCCCGCCCGGGACACGAGGCGCCGTGGGACTACCTCCCCATGGTCCGCGCGAAGGACCTCTACGAGCGCAACGGATTCGACCTGGGCGTGATCGAGTGGCGCCCGCCGTTCAACCTCGCCAAGCGTGGGCTGCCCGGCCGCGACGAGGAGATCGAGAACGTCTGCACGTTGCTGCGCAACATGGGCAGGCTCGGGATCCCGGTGTGGTGCTACGAGTGGATGACCGATCGCAACTGGGTGCGCACGAGCACGGCCGTCCCGTCGCGCGGCGGGTCGACCGTCACCGGGTTCGACCGGGCCGTCTTCGAGGCCGGACCGCCGCCCCCGCTCGGCACGATCTCCGAGGAGCAACTCTGGGAGAACCTGGAGTACTTCCTCGCTCGGGTGCTGCCCGTCGCGGAGGAGGCGGGCGTGCGCCTCGCGATGCACCCGGACGACCCGCCGATCTCGCCGCTCGGCGGCATCGGGCGGATCATGTCGAGCGTCGACGGGTTCCGGCGGCTGCTGGAGATCTCCGACAGCCCCATGAACGGCATCACGTTCTGCCAGGGCAACTTCCGCCTCATGACCGACGACCTGCCGGGCACCATCCGCGGCCTCGGGGACGGCGGCAAGATCTTCTTCGTCCACTTCCGGGACGTCGAGGGCACGGTCGACCACTTCGTCGAGACCTGGCACGACGCAGGCCCCACCGACATGCGGGCCTGCGTCGAGGCCTACCACGGCATCGGGTTCGACGGCCTGATGCGGTCGGACCACGTGCCGACGCTGCACGGTGAGGTGGGTGCCCAGGCCGGATACGGCGTGCTCGGCAGGCTGTACGCCGTCGGCTACATCCGCGGCCTCATCGAGGGAACCACCGCACGCGGGTAGGCACCCGGTGCAGCTGCCGACGGTCAGGCGGTGAGCGACTTCGCGAGGAAGCGTCGAACCGCGTCGCGGGCACCGCCGACGATCTCCGGGCCGTGGGTGAAGGCCACACGGTCGTACTCCAGCTCGCCCAGTACGTGTGCGGTGCGCTTGGTCATCCGGAAGTCGGTGCAGAAGAACCGGGGCGGGTAACGCATGCCGAGCACGTTGAAGATCGCGTCACCGGTGATCAGCGTGCGCGTCGGCTGGTGCAGGAGCGAGATGTGCCCGGGGGAGTGACCGGGCGTCGCCACCACGCGCAGCCCGCCCGCGACGTCGAGCACCTGCCCGTCGGTGAGCTTCTCGCCGACACCCACGGCCGGGAACCGCCCGTCCTGCAGCCGCGCGAAGACCCGGCCCACCGAGTACGACTTGTCGTTGGGCGGGGACTCGCCCGACTCGACGAACCCGGCGTCGTCGGCGTGCACCGCCAGCGGCGCGCCCGTGCGGTCCGCCATCTCCTTCGCGCCGCCCGCGTGGTCCGGGTGGGCGTGGGTGAGCACGATCCGCTGCACGTCGGCGGGGTGTTTCCCGAGCGCGGCCAGCCCGGCGACGATCCGCGCGGGCGCCCGTTCGACACCCGTGTCCACGAGGGTGACCGACCCGTCGCCGTCGACGAGGGCGAACGAGTTGACCGCCCACGACCCGACGGTGGGGATGCGGAACACACCCGGTGCGACCGCCACGGCGGGGGGAGGAGCCATGCGGCCGCAGCGTAGCCGGGACGGACTGGCAGGGACCCCAGGAGCGGGCCCCGGTTCTCTCCCGGTCGCGCCGAGCGGATCCTCCGGCCACACTCCGCGAGGTGCCCGCCCTCGACCCCGCCGCGATGCGCTCCCTCGCCGCCGCCGCCCCGGTGGCCCGGCTGGCGACCCTGCGCCCCGACGGCACCCCGCGGCTGGTTCCGATCACGTTCGTGCTCGTGGACGGCCTGATCTGCTCCGCGGTGGACGAGGTCAAGCCGAAGACGACCACCCGGCTCGCTCGCCTCGCCGACGTCGAGCGCGACCCGCGGGTGGGGATCGTCGTCGACCACTACGCCGACGACTGGTCGGCGCTGTGGTGGGTCCGGGTGGACGGCACGGCCGCGGTGCACGGGGGCGGCCGGCTGCGCGAGCGGGCGCTGGACGCGCTGGTGGCGAAGTACCCGCCGTACGCGGTGGCGCCGCCGTCGGGTCGGGTCCTCGTGGTCACGCCGACGCGCTGGGCCGGCTGGTCAGCCACCTCTCCGACCAGCGGTGAAACCTTTCACTGCTGATCCTCTTCAGTGCCGTGGTCCAAGCTGTGACTTGACGTGCATCACATGCGCCCTTAGGGTCGCCGCAGCATCTGAAACGTTTAAATTCCCGTCCTGACAAAGAGGTCCAGATGAGGAAGCAGACATCTCCGCGCGGTCGTCTGCGGATGATCGCGCTCGCGGCCGGCGTCGCGCTGGCCCTCGCCGGCTGCAGCGCCGGCAGCCTCGGTTCGAGCGGAGGCGGGGACGGGGTCTCGCTGACCTTCCTCGTCACCAGCAACGAGAACACGGTTCGCGCCGCGAAGAGCGTGGCCGAGGCCTTCACGGCACAGAACCCGGGCGTGACCGTCGACGTCGAGACCCGGCCCGGCGGGTCCGAGGGCGACAACATCATCAAGACCCGCCTCGCGACCGGCGACATGACCGACCTGTTCCTCTACAACTCCGGGTCGCTGTTCCAGGCCATCGGGCCGGTGCAGAACCTGGTGCCGGTCACCGACCAGCCCTGGGTCGCGCAGCTCGAGGACAACTTCAAGCGGGTCGTGACGGCCGACAACCAGGTGTACGGCTCGCCGTTCGGCCCCCAGATGACCGGCGCCGTCCTCTACAACAAGAAGGTCTACGCCGAACTCGGCCTGCAGGTCCCGCGCACGTGGGACGAGTTCATGGCGAACAACGCCGCCGTGAAGGCCGCCGGCCTCGTGCCGGTCATCCAGACCTACGGTGACACCTACACCTCCCAGCTGTTCGTCCTCGGCGACTTCCACAACGTCGCCGCGGCCGAGCCGGACTTCCCCGAGCGCTACACCGCAGGCCAGGCGAAGTACGCCACCTCCCCGGCCGCGCTGAAGGGCTGGCAGCACCTGCAGGAGCTGCACGACCTCGGCTACTACAACGAGGACTTCCCCACCGCCAAGCTGGAGGACGGGCTGCGCAAGCTCGGGGCGGGCGAGGGCGCGCACTACCCGATGCTCAGCAACGCCATCGCCACGCTCGCCGTCACCTCGCCCGAGGGCGCCCGGGACATCGGCATCTTCCCGATACCCGGCGCCGACCCCGCGAAGAACGGGCTGACCGTCTGGTCCCCGTCGGGCATCTACATCCCCAAGACGACCGAGGGGGCGGAGCTGGAGGCGGCCAAGAAGCTGCAGGCGTTCATCGCCAGCCCTGCCGGATGCGACGCGCAGTCCGCGGGCTCCACGCCCACCGGCCCGTACGCGGTGGACGGGTGCGAGCTCCCCGCCGACGTCGTGCCGGCCACCATGGACTTCCAGGGCTACATCGACGCCGGGACCTACAGCCCCGCGCTGGAGTTCCTGTCGCCGATCAAGGGTCCGGCCCTGGAGCAGATCACCGTCGAGGTCGGGTCCGGCATCCGCCCGGCCGCCGACGGGGCCGCCCTGTACGACCAGGACGTCCGCAAGCAGGCCCTCCAGCTGGGGTTGCCCGGGTGGGACTGAGTGGTCCGCTAGCGACACGCCCGGAGGGCGACCAGATGGCCATGACGACGACGAGCACCGCCGCCCCCCGCGGGGCGGCGAGTGCTCCGCCGGCCGGGCGGCGACCGCGTAGCGCCTACCCGACCTGGTTCTACCTGCCGGCCGCGATCATCTACACGATCTTCTTCCTGGTCCCGACGTTCGCCTCGTTCTACTTCAGCCTCACCCGCTGGAGCCTGTTCGAGTTCGAGTTCATCGGGCTGGAGAACTTCGTCCAGTTCTTCCGGGAACCGGCGCTCGTCACCGGCATGATCAACACGATCATCTACGGGGTCGTCACGTCGGCTCTCAAGGTCGTGCTCGGCCTGCTGCTCGGCGTGCTGCTGACCTCGCAGATCATCGCGCGCGGCTTCCTGCGCTCCGTGGTGTTCTTCCCGGTGCTGGTCAGCACCATCGGCGTCGGGATCACCTTCCAGGTGCTGATGGACCCCTTCGGCGGCCCGATCAACGAGGCGCTCGCCGCCATCGGGATCACGGGGCCGGGCTGGCTCACCGACCCGTCCCTCGCGCTGCTGTCGGTGGCGCTGGTCGACGTGTGGAAGGGCGTCGGGCTCGCCACCGTCATCTACATCGCAGGCATCGTCTCGATCCCGCAGGAGTACTTCGAGGCGGCGCGGGTGGACGGCGCCGGCCCGCTGCACCAGTTCCGGCACGTGCTGCTGCCGCTGGCCCGCCCGGCGACCGTCACCGTGATCATCCTGTCGCTGATCGGGGGCCTGCGGTCGTTCGACCTGATCTGGGCGATGACCCGCGGCGGGCCCGGTTTCACCTCCGACGTGATCGCCTCGGTGATCTACAAGCAGTACCAGGCCGGCTTCTACGGCCTCTCCACCGCCGGGAACGTCCTGCTGTTCGTCCTGGTCACCGCGATCGTCCTGCCGCTCTCGCGGTTCCTCAACCGCAAGGAGGTCGAACTGTGAGGACCGCGACGCGCTACTGGCTCGGCACGGCGGCCATCCTCGTGTTCGCCGTGGTGTTCATCGTGCCGTTCGTGTTCATCCTCGTCACCGCGATGAAGAACCAGCAGGAGGCGGGCCTGCTGGAATTCACGTGGCCCTCCGAGATCGCGCTGCTGGACAATCTGCGCGAAGCCCTGGAGGCGCGCGACTACATCCTCATCATCGCGTTCGTCAACAGCACGATCCTCACGGTCTCCAGCGTGGCGATCATGGTGATCATCGCGGCGATGGTCGGGTTCGTGCTGCAACGGCGCCCGAGCCGTTGGAGCGGGTACGTCAACTTCCTCGTGCTGGCCGGGCTGATCATCCCGCCCGCGGTCGTGCCCACGATCTGGGTGCTGCAGGGGATGGGGCTCTTCCGCACCATGACCGGGCTGATCCTGGTCGAGGTCGCGTACGGGCTGTCGTTCTCGATCCTGCTGTTCCGGGCGTTCATCGCGACCGTGCCCCGGGAGCTGGACGAGGCCGCGATCATCGACGGCGCCGGGCCGCTGCGGCTGTTCTTCCGCGTGATCTTCCCGCTGCTGCGGCCGGTGGCGGTCACCGTGATCGTCGTGCAGTCGGTGGTGGTCTTCAACGACTTCACCCACCCGCTGTACTTCCTGCCCGGTGAGCAGAACGCCACCGTGCAGCTCACGCTCTACAACTTCCAGAGCCAGTACGAGACGCAGTACAACCTGCTGTTCACGAACATCCTGCTCATCACCATTCCACCGCTCGTGATGTACCTGTTCTTCAACCGCCAGATCGTCGCCGGAATGACCGCCGGCGCCATCAAGGGTTAGTCGAAGGGAAAATCTGTGCCGTCCGTCGTCCGGATCACCGCCGAGTACGCCACCGATCGGACCACCGTCGCCACCCCGCGCCCCCGCCTGTCCTGGGTAACCGAGTCCGACACCGCCGGATGGCTCCAGGCGGGCGCCGAGGTGGAGCTCGACGGCGCCCACACCGTCCGGCTGGACGGGCGTGACTCCGTGCTGGTCGACTGGCCCTTCGACCCCCTCGAGCCCGGCGGTGTGCACACCGTCCGGGTCCGCGTCACGGGCGAGGACGGCGTGGCGTCGGAGTGGAGCGAGCCGCACGAGATCGTGGCCGGGTTCGTGCCGGAGGGCGGCTGGACCGCGCAGCTGGTGGGCCTCGCCGACCCGGCGGTGGAAGGGCAGCCCGCCCTCGTGCGGGCCGGGTTCACCGTCGACGGCCCCGTGCGTCGCGCCACCCTCTACGCCACGGCCCACGGCGTCTACCAGGTGGAGGTCAACGGACACGAGGTCGACGACGAGGTCCTCAAGCCCGGCTGGACGCCCTACGAGCAGCGGTTGCTGCACGAGACCACGGACGTCACGGCGCTGCTCGCCGTCGGCGAGAACGCGGTGGGCGTGTCGCTCTCGGGTGGCTGGTACTGCGAGCGGTTCGGCTTCCGGGAGGCGGAGCTGCACTACGGGCCGCAGCCCGCGGTCGCCGTCCAGCTGGTGATCGAGTACGCCGACGGGCGCACCGCCACCGTCGCGAGCGGGCCGGAATGGCGGGCGACCGCGGAGGGGCCGATCACCGCGGGCGGCATCTACGCCGGGGAGTCGTACGACGCCCGGCGCGCGCTGCCCGGCTGGTCCGCTCCCGGCTTCGACGACTCCGGGTGGGCGCCGGTGCGGGTGGACGAGACGACCGTGGTGCCCGAGGCCCGCAGCGCCCCCGGCGCCCGGCGCACCGAGGAGCTGCCGGTCCGAGAGGTGCTGACCTCCCCGAGCGGGGCCACCATCCTCGACTTCGGGCAGAACCTCGTCGGCTGGCTGCGGATCACGGTGAGCGGCGAAGCCGGCCATGAGATCGTGCTGCGCCACGCCGAGGTGCTCGAGCACGGGGAGCTGTGCACCCGGCCGCTGCGCAGGGCCGAGGCCACCGACCGCATCACGCTCGCCGGTGGCGGCCAGGAGATCTGGGAGCCGCGCTCGACGTTCCACGGGTTCCGCTACGTGCAGGTCGAGGGCTGGCCCGGCGAGCTGGACCCGGCGGACCTCGTCGCTGTGGTGGTGCACACCGACATGCGCCGGACGGGGTGGTTCGAGAGCTCGTCCGAGCTGGTCGACCGGCTGCACGAGAACGTGGTGTGGGGGATGCGGGGCAACTTCCTGCACGTGCCCACCGACTGCCCGCAGCGCGACGAGCGGCTCGGCTGGACCGGCGACATCCAGGTCTTCTCGCCCACCGCCACCTACCTGTTCGACAGCGACGGCTTCCTCGCCTCGTGGCTCACCGACCTCGCGCTGGAGCAGCGGGTGCAGGACGGCGTCGTGCCGTTCATCATCCCGAACGTCCTCGACCGCGCCGCCACGCCCGCCGCGGCGTGGGGCGATGCCGCCACCGTGATCCCGCACGTGCTGTACGAGCGGTTCGGCGACCGCAGCGTGCTGGCGGCCCAGTACGACAGCATGCGCGACTGGGTGGAGGTGCTGCTCGGGCTGGCCGGGCCGAGGCTGCTGTGGGAGGGCCGGTTCCAGTTCGGCGACTGGCTCGACCCCGCGGCACCGCCGGAACGCCCCGGCGACGCCACCACCGACCGGGACCTCGTGGCGAGCGCGCACCTGTTCCGCTCCACCGACCTGCTCGCCCGCGCCGCCGCACTGCTCGGCCGCGACGACGACGCCGCGCACTACCGGAAGCTGGCCGAGGACGTGCGCACCGCGTTCGTCCGCGAGTACGTCACGCCGGCCGGCCGGATGATGTCCGACACCCAGACCGCCTACGCGATGGCGCTGGTGTACGGCATCGTCACCGACCCCGGGGAGCGCCGCGTGATGGGCGAGCGCCTCGCCGAGCTCGTGCGGATCACCGGCTACCGGGTGGCCACCGGGTTCGTCGGCACGCCGATCGTGCAGGACGCGCTCACCGACGCCGGCCACCTGGACGCGGCCGCCCGGATGCTGCTGCAGACGCAGTGCCCGTCCTGGCTCTACCCGGTGACGATGGGCGCCACCACGATCTGGGAGCGCTGGGACAGCATGCTCCCGGACGGCACGGTCAACCCGGGCCAGATGACCTCGTTCAACCACTACGCGTTCGGCGCGATCGCCGACTGGTTGCACCGGGTCGTCGCGGGTCTCGCCCCGGGCGCCCCGGGCTACCGGGAGCTCGACATCGCCCCGCACCCGCTGCCCGGCCTGGACCGGGCGCGCACGGCGCACGAGACGCCGTACGGGCGCGCGGAGGCGGGCTGGGAGCGGCGCGGGGACACGATCGTCGTGGACGCGGTGGTGCCGGCCAACACCACGGCGACGGTGCGGCTGCCCGGCGGCGCCGAGCCGATCACGGTCGGCTCGGGCACCCACCGGTGGGAGGTCCCGGCGCCCGCGGCGAGCAACGGCCGCGGACCGGTCACCCTCGACACGTCGCTCGCCGAGGTGATCGACGACCAGGAGGCGTTCGACGTGCTCCTCGGCGCGGTCCGCGCGCGGGACGAGGCGAAGGTGCAGGAGCTCCTCGACCAGACGCGCTGGTTGCCGCACATGTCGCTGGGGCACGCCCTGGGACGCATGCCTGCTGAGATCCGCGAGGACGTCCGCACCGCGCTCGAGACGGTCAGCCGGGGACGGGCCGGGTAGCCCGCAGGCCGCCCGCGATCGCGCCCGCCACGGCGAGCACGGCGATCGCGACCAGCACGACGAGCAGCGGCGCCGTCCAGTCGCCCGTGGCGGCGTGGACGGCGCCGATCACCGGCGGCGCAGCGGCGGCGACCGTGTACCCGCCCCCCTGCACGAGCGCGGAGAACCTCCGGCTCTCCGCGGCGTCCCTTGCCGCCTGCACGACCAGCGAGAAGATCACCACCAGGCCCCCGCCCTGGGCGAACCCGCCGACAATGCACCATGCCGTCCAGAGTTGGGGCGCGAGGAGCATGCCGAGCGGGATCGTCGTCCACGCGGCGCACACGACGAGCACGGTGGCGCGCGGGCCGGCGTAGCGCAGCAGCACCGGCACGCCGAACGCGCCGCCGAGCGCGGCGATCTGGAAGACCGAGGCGGCCGCGCCCGCCGTGACGGGGGGCATCGCGAGCTCGTCGCGCAGGAGCTGCGGGAGCCACGCCGTCACGCCGTAGTAGGCGAACGCCTGCCCGGCGAACGCGACGGTGAGGACCCAGGCCACCGGTCGGCGCCACCACGCCGTGGGCGCGGTGGCGGACGTGTCCTGGGCGGGTGCAGGTTCCGGGTCCCGGCCGCGGGTCGCCCACCACCAGACCACGGCGGCCACCACGACCAGCGCGCCCCAGCTCGCGAGCGCGGTGCGCCAGCCGGTGACGCCCGCGATCGGCACGGTCAGCGACAGGGTGAGCATCGACCCGACGTTCAGCGCGGCGGTGTAGGCGCCGAGGACCGCACCGGCGTGCCGGGTGAGGTCGCGCCCGATCACCACGGGGACGGCCACGTTGCCCGCGGTGATCGCGAGACCGAGCAGCAGCGTGCCCGCGATCGCCGCGGGCAGGCCGTCGAGCGAGCGCACGAGGACCCCGGCGAGCAGGACGACGAGCGCGACGAGCACGCCCCGCGCGAGTCCCGCCCGCGCCAGGAACGCCGAGGCCAGGGGAGTGGCCAGCCCGAAGCACAGCACCGGGAGGCTCGTGAGGAGCCCAGCGGTCGCGGCGTCGATGCCCAGGTCGGAGCGGATCGGGTCGACCACCGCCGACACGGCCACGAGCGGTCCGCGCAGGTTCACCGCCAGCAGCAGGATCGCGGTGACCAGCAGAGCCGCCGGAACCGCGGGGGAGCCGGTCGCGGACGGTGAGCGGGGGCGCGCGGTGGTCACGTGACTCCATGCTCCTGCCCGAGACCTGCCGAGTCACGCGGAGGTGAGGGGACAGACAGCACGTGGCGTGCACGGAGCGGCACGAGAGGGGCGCCCGGTGGGCGCGATCCGTGGGGTGCACGTCGTGGCCGCCGCACGTGCTCGCAACGACCCTGGAGACGTGGCTGCCGGACTCCTCACGATCCTCGCCCGCGGGCGGTTCGCCCAGCTCGCCGGTCTGGGGGTTCTCCTGGTGGCGAGCTCAGCGGCCCCGTTGGCCGGTCCGCAGCTCCTGCGTTGCTTCATCGACGAGGCGGCCGCAGGCCGCCCGCTGTCGCTGCTGGCGCTGATCGCCGGGGGCTACGTCGTGGTCTCCTTCGTCCAACAGGCCATCGGCGTCGCGGTGGGGCAGGCGAGCGCGCACCTGGCGTGGGTGGCCGGCAACGACCTGCGGCACCGCGTGGCACGGCACGCCCTCGGGCTCGACCTGTCGTTCCACGAGCGGCATTCCCCCGGCGAGCTGATCGAGCGGACGGACGGCGACGTCACGGCGCTGTCGTCGTTCCTGTCGTCGTTCGTCGTCCACGCCGTCGGCAGCGCCCTGACACTGCTCGGTGTCCTGGTCGCCGTCTTCGTCGAGGACTGGCGGGTGGGGCTGGGGCTCACCGTCTTCGCGGTCGTCGCCGGGGCGGTGATCGGACGGCTGCGGCGATCCACCGTGCCGGCGGCGACCGAACGCCGGATCGCGGTGGCGGCACTCCTCGGTGAGATCGAGGAGCGTCTGGGTGGGGCGGAGGATCTGCGGGCGAACGGGGGTGGCGCGTTCGCGGTCCGGCGGTTCCGGCGCACGACGGCGCACCTCGTCGGGGTCTCCCGGCGGGCGTCGCTCGCCTCGAGGACCAACTGGGTCCTCACGCTCGCGGTCTTCGCCGCGGGCGGCGTGCTGAGCCTGTCGGCCGGAACCGCGCTGTTCCACACCGGGGCGATCACGTTGGGCACCGTGTACCTCCTGTTCAGGTACACCGACATGGTGCGCGAGCCGCTGGAGCGGATCTTCGAGCAGCTCCCGAAGGTCCAGGAGGCGATGGCCGGGTTCGCCCGCGTCGGGGAGTTGCTCGCGCAACGGTCGGCGGTGCCCGACGACGGCCGGGCAGCGCTTCCGCCCGGCCCGCTGTCGGTCGAGCTGGACGACGTCGGGTTCGCCTACCGGAAGGCGGCCCCCGTTCTCGACGGGCTCTCGCTGAGGATCGAGGCGGGCACGGTGCTCGGAGTCGTCGGTCGGACGGGTAGCGGCAAGACGACGTTGGCGAGGCTTCTGCTGCGACTGCTCGACCCGGTGGAGGGGACGATCCGCGTCGCCGGTACCGACGTGCGCGACGTGCGCATCGAGGAGCTGCGCAAACGCGTCGCGCTGGTGACGCAGGACGTCCAGCTCTTCGACGCGTCCGTGCGGGACAACCTCACGTTGTTCGGCGCTCACCGGACCGCTGACGAGGAGATGATCGATCTCCTCGACTCCCTGGGGCTCGGCCCGTGGTTCCAGGCCCTGCCCTCCGGTCTCGACACCTTCCTCGGCCCTGGCGGAGCCGGGGTCTCGGCCGGGGAGGCCCAGCTCATCGCCTTCGCGCGGGTGTTCCTGCGGAACCCGGGGCTGGTGGTGCTCGACGAAGCCACCTCGCGGCTGGATCCGGCGAGTGAGGCCCGCATCGAGCGGGCCGTCGACAGGCTGTTCGCCGGACGGACGGCGATCGTGATCGCACACCGCCTCGGCACCCTCGACCGGGCCGACCGGATCCTGCTGCTGGAGCGCGGCCGGATCGTCGAGCAGGGCTCGAGACGAGCGCTGGCCGACGACCCCGGATCCCGCTTCGCAGGGCTGCTCGCGATGGCATCGGGGAGCACGCCGCGATGACGGGCGAACAGCTCTCGACCTGGCGGGTGGCGCGCCGCCTGGCCGCGTACCGCCCGGGCACGTTCCTGCTCTCGCTCGCATTCTTCGTGGCGGCGAGCTCGTCGATGTTGCTGGTCGGATGGCTCCTGCAGCAGATCTTCGACGCGATGAGCGGTGACAGGCCGGCCGGGATCGGCGTCCACGGGGTCATCGCGGTGCTGGCCGCCGTCGAGCTGGTCCGGATCGCCGCTCACTGGGGCGGTGTGGTGCGGATCTTCTACCTGGAGCAGCTGCGCGGACTGCTCCGGCTCAACATGCTGCGCGCCCAGATGGCCAGTGGCGGCGCGGAGGCATGCTCCTTGCCCGCCTCTTCCGGCGAGGCCGTCAGCCGTTTCCGGGACGACGTCGACGACTTCCTCGGGTTCCTCGACATCGCTCTCTTCGTCGCCGGCGAGCTGGTGTTCGCCGCCGGCGCGATCACGGTGATGCTGACGATCGATCCACTGATGACCGTGTCGGTGGTGCTCCCGTTGGCCACCGTCGTGATCTCCACCCGGATGGCGAGCAGGAAGATCCGGAAGCGCCGTGCCGCATACCGCCGCGCGACGGCGGAGGCGACGGGGCTGTTGGGTGCGATGTTCGGCGCGGTGCTCACGGTCAAGACGGCGCACGCAGGCGGTGGGATCGTGGACCGACTCGCCGAGTACGACGAACGCCGTCGTCGCGCCGGTCTGCGCGATCAGCTCGGCACCCAGATGATCGACACCTTCAGCCGCGTCACGGTCAGCCTGAGCACCGGGCTGGTCCTGCTGCTGGCGATACCCGCATCGGGGTCGGGCGACTTCACCGTGGGCGACCTCGCCCTGTTCGCGAGCTACGTCGGGACGCTGGTGGCGATGCCGCGCTACGCCGGTCGCCTGCTCGCCGGCCACCGGCAGGCCGGTGTCGCGGTCGAGCGGATGGCGGCGCTCCTCCCCGGCGCCTCACCGGAGCGACTGGTCACCCACCGGCCGCTGTTCGACGAGGATCTCCCGCACGGAACGCCCGCCCGGGCGGCCGGCGTGCTGCGGCGGCTGGACGTTCGTGACCTGACGGCGGTCCACCCGGGTTCCGGGCACGGCGTTCGGCACGTCGAACTGACCTCGGTCCGCGGGTCCTTCGTGGTCATCACCGGCCCGGCGGGTGCGGGCAAGACGACGTTGCTGCGCGCCCTGCTCGGACTCATGCCCATCCAGGGCGGAGAGGTGCTCTGGAACGGCGAGCCGGTCGAGGACCGATCAGGGTTCTTCGTGCCGCCGCGGTGCGCCTACGTGCCGCAGGTACCGCGGCTGTTCAGCGAATCGCTGCAGGACAACCTGCTGCTCGGCTCGGACGACACCGCCGGCGTGACGGCGGCGCTGCGCACCGCGGTGTTCGACGCCGACGTCGCCGCCATGCCGGAGGGGTTGGCGACCGCGGTCGGCACCCGCGGTGTGCGGCTGTCGGGAGGGCAGATCCAGCGGGCAGCCCTGGCGAGGGCGCTCGTTCGCCGACCGGACCTGCTGGTCCTCGACGACGTCTCCAGCGCACTGGACGTGCACACCGAACGGCAGTTGTGGGACAGGTTGCTCGCACGGCGGGACCGCACGCTGATCGTCGTCTCGAACCGCCCGGCGACGATCAGCCGCGCGGATCAGGTCATCCGGCTCGAAGGCGGCCGCGAGTCCCCCTCGCCAGAGCAGAGCACGGACCTGCGCGCCCGCGACGCCGCCGCGTAGCGCCGGCCCGATGGCGCGAACCGAGGGGTGAGCGTCGTGGACGACGCGACCGTGCCGAGGCACCCTGGAGCCGTGGACCCCGGATCGGTCACCTTGGTGATCTTCGACGGCTACCAGGCCCTCGATCTGGCCGGGCCGTACGACGTGTTCGCGGAGGCCGGCTACGCCTGCTCGATCGTGGCTCTACGAGCGGGCCCGGTCCGCTCGAACATGGGGATGCCGGTGCTCGCCACCGGCATCGCGGAGACCGACCCGACCACCGCCGACACCATGATCGTGGTGGGCGGCAGCGGGGTCCACGCGGCCCGTTCCCAGCGGGAGCTGGTGGAGTGGATCCGCGCGGCGGCCGGCTGCGCCCAGCGCGTCGCCTCGGTCTGCAGTGGATCGTTCCTGCTCGCCGAAGCCGGGCTGCTCGACGGGCGGCGGGTGACGACGCACTGGAACGAGGCCGACCGGCTGGCTCACGAGTTCCCCTCGGTCGAGGTCGACTGCAAGCCGATCTTCATCCGGGAGGGGCGCCTCTGGACCTCGGCGGGCGTGACCGCGGGGATGGATCTCGCGCTGGCGCTCGTCGAGGCGGACATCGGTCGGGACGCCGCGCTCCGCGTGGCCCGGGATCTCGTCATGTACCTGCGTCGACCGGGGAACCAGTCGCAGTTCAGCGTTCCCCTCTGGTCGGCGCAACCGGCGAGCGACGTGCTCCGCAAGGTCGTCGACGCGATCCACACGAACCCCGGCGGCCGCAACACCATCGCCGACCTGGCCTCCCTCGCCGGTCTCTCCCCGCGCCACCTGCAACGCAGGTTCACCAAGGAGATCGGCGTGCCCCCTGCGGCCTATGTGGAACGAGCCCGGATCGAAGCGGCTCAACGCGCACTCGCCGAACGCGACGACCCGGTCGAGAGCATCGCGCGCCGCTGCGGTTTCGGTTCCGCCGAGACGCTCCGCCGCGCGTTCCACCGCCTCGTCGGCATCGCCCCGTCGGAGTACCGGGACCGGTTCCACACGGCCTACACGTAGTGGCTCCCCCAACCGAGGGCTGGACGGCGTTCCGCTTCTCTCATGGGCAAGCCTGGTCGCCTCGAGCGGCAGGTGTGATCGACCTCGGCGGTGTTTCGGGCGCTGTCTTCCGATTCCCGGCGTGCCTCGTGCGGGGGGAGGGTGGCTGGGTTGGGATCACTACCGAATAGCGTGGCTGTGTGGGCGGCCGTCCCCGCGGGGACGGCTACCCGAGCAACCACGCTATTCGGTAATGATCCCAAACCGGCCACGCACGCCGCGTACGAATTTGCCGGGCCGATTACGTCCGGTCCGAGTCGGGAACGGCGCGCCCACGCAACGCCTGTGCCGGGATCGTCTAGGCGAGGAGCGGGGAGAGCCGCTCGGCGTGCTCGCGCAGGAGGGCGACGAGCTCCTCGTTCGGCTCGGCCACGCGGTCCGGCGGCCCGGCCAGCGCGAGCCCGGCCACGAGCGCACCGGTGCCCGGCCCGCGGACGGGCACGGCGAGGCAGCCCCGGTCCGGGCGCAGCTCGCCGCACTGCCGGGCGAGCCCGGTGGCGGCCACGGCGGTGAGCTGCCGGTCGAGGGCGACGGCGTCGACGACGGTGTGCTCGGTGAACCGGCGCAGGTCGCGGGACACCGCCCGCCAGTCGGGCTGGTCGGCGAGCAGCAGCTTGCCCAGCGCCGAAGCGTGCGGGTAGCGGGCGATGAGGGTCGGCTCGGCCGGCGGGTGGTCGGGATCGGGGTCGACGAGCGCGACCTGACCGGTGGTGAACGACGCGAGGTGCACACCCCAGCGGACGAGGCCGCGCAGGTGCTCCACCACCGCGCGGGCCGCCGTGGGCGGGGTGGTGACGACGGGGAGCGCGAGGCGGGCCGCCCGCCGGCCGAGGGCGAACCCGCGCAGGTCGGGCAGCCGCACGAGGTACTCCTCGCCGACGAGCAGGTTGAGCAGGCGGTACGTCGTGGCCTGGGGCAGCTTGAGCGCGGCCGAGATCTCCTTCGCGGTGACGCCCGGACCTGCCGCGACCACCTCCTCCAGGACGGCCAGCGCGCTGCGGACCGCACGGGGCTGGCGCCCGGAGAGCGGGAGGGGGTCGAGCCCGGTCACCGGGCCCGCCCGGCCGGCCCGCTCGCCGTGTGCACGTCCGCGGCGGACGGCTCGTCGTACACGCCGATCGCGGCGAGCTCCCGCGGCCGCCGCACCCGCAGCACCGCGTACCAGGCGAGCGCGGCCAGCACCAGGGCACCGAGCACGATCGGGACCGCGCCGCCGAGCGCGGAGACCACGAACACGCCGCAGACCCCCGCGAGCACCGGTACGGCGAGCGCGGTGACCACGACCGGCGCGGGCGTGAGCTCGCCGATGCGGTGCAGGAAGAGCGGCGCGGCGAGCGCCACGAGCAGGTAGGCCACGAGGTACCCGGCCGTCGCGACGCTGAGCAGCCCACGCAGGACGGTCAGGCCCGGCACCCCGGCCAGGAACAGCGCGGCGGGAACGGCGGCACCGACGGGCACCGCGACGGCGATCGCGACGTGCGGCGTGCGGTAGCGGCCGTGGGTCGCCCCCATGGGCCGGGGCACGATCCGGTCGCGCGCCATGGAGAACAGCACGCGGACCAGCGCGTTCGTCGTGGCGAGCGTGCATGCGACGAACGAGGTGGCGATGCCGAGGTCGAGCAGGACGGCGAGCCACGGTGTGCCGTGCGCCGCGGCGAGCGTCACGACGGGCTCGGGCTGCCCGCCCAGCGCCCCCGCGAACCCGACCACCTGCGTGTGGGCGGCGAGCAGCGACAGCAGCCCGACCAGGCCCGCCGTGCCGAGCACCGCCCGCGGCACGGAGACGAACGGCTTCCGCGCCTCGACCCCGAGGGCGGTGGCCGCCTCGAAGCCGATGAACGCGCCCAGCGCGGGGAGCACCCCGGCCGCGACCCCGACGAGGCTCCAGCCCGGCGTGGCCGCTGCGGGTGCCGGCGGCGCAGGCGGCCCGGCGAGGAGCACCCCGAAGATCACGAGCATCACCGTGATCGAGACGGCCTCGACGGCGAGCACGATCCGCGCCGAGACCCGCACCCCGCGCAGCACGAGGCCGCCCGCGAGCGCGGCGAGGACCACCACGGTCGCGGCTCCGACGGCAGGTGGTGCGGCCAGGCCGAGCCGGGTGAGGAACGCGTCGGTGTAGAGCGCCGCGCCGGCGAGCGCCGCCATGAGGAGCACGGCGTACCCGGCCAGCAGCGCCGCTCCGCACGCGAACGCCGCTCCCGGCCCGAGGCCCTTCGCGGTGAGGCTGTAGAGCGAGCCTGCGGCCGCCATCCGGCGGGTGAACGTCGCGATGCAGGCGCCGACGGCGAGCGCCACCGCCGTCGCCAGGACGAACGACCAGACCGTCGCCGTGCCGGCGGTCGTGGCCACGATGGCTGGCACGGTGGCCATCCCCGCGGCGGGTGCCGCGGTGGACACCGACTGCGCGAGCACCTCGACCGGGCGGAGGTTGCGCCGGTCGAGGCCGTGCACGGGCGAGCGGCGCCGCAGCCCCGCCAGTGCCCCGTTCCGCATCACGCACCTCCGACGATCGGACGGACGCTAACCCGGCCGCAGCCGCCGCGACAGGCGGAAACGCGTCGAATGAGAATCGGACGAGCCGGATTCTCACCGGGTGAGAGCCGTCACATCAGCCTTTCGCGGCTGCGGAGACCCACCTTTGACCGCGTCGGCATCCAGCGGTGACGGTGCCTCACCACGCTCTCGCCAACGACGCAGGGAGGAACCGGATGACCACCGTCGAGGACCGGCGCGCAGCAACCACCCCCACCCATCCGCTCGCCATGACGCGCGGTGCCGAGGTCGACCGGGTCCGCGAGACCCTCGCCGCCGCCGGCCTGCTCACCGAGACCGTCCGGTTCGCGTTCTTCGCACCGGAGGAGCCGCCGAAGGCCGAGGTCCTCGCCCACGCCGACGGTGCTCGCGTCGACCGCCGGTTCCGGGCCGTGCTGCTCGACCTCGCGACCGGGCGGTCGTGGGACACCGTCGTGTCGGCGACCAGCGGGGAAGTGGTGTCGTCGCGGGAGATCGACCCGCCGCGCGAGGGCCAGCCGCCGATCATCGACGCCGAGTTCGAGCTGATCGAGGACATCCTCAACGCCGACGAGGGCTGGGTCGAGGCGCTGCGCAAGCGGGGCATCGAGCCGGCCTCGGTGCGCGCCGTGCCGCTCTCGGCCGGTGTCTACGACCACCCGGAGGAGGTCGGCAGGCGCATCGTGCGCTCGTTCGGGTTCCGACAGGACCACGAGAAGGACCACCCGTGGGCGCACCCGATCGACGGGCTCGTCGCCTACGTCGACCTCACCGACCGGCGCGTCACCCGGATCGTCGACGTCGCCACCCCGCCCGTCCCGGCCACCTCCGGCAACTTCGACGACCCCGCGGTGCAGGGCCCGCCGCTCGACTCCCTGAAGCCGATCGAGATCACCCAGCCCGATGGCCGCAGCTTCACCGTGGAGGACGGTCGGGTGCGCTGGGGCAACTGGGACCTGCGCATCGGGTTCAACGAGCGCGAGGGCCTGACCCTGCACCAGATCGCGTTCGACGGCCGTCCGGTCTGCTACCGCGCCTCGATCGCGGAGATGGTGGTGCCCTACGCCGACCCGGCACCGACGCGGTTCTGGCAGAACTACTTCGACTGCGGCGAGTACATGTTCGCCCGCTACGCCGACTCGCTCCAGCTCGGCTGCGACTGCCTCGGCGACATCCACTACGTCGACGCCGTGATCGCCGACGACCTCGGCATGCCGAAGACGATCACCAACGCGATCTGCATGCACGAGGAGGACACCGGTGTGCTCTGGAAGCACTCGGACCTGTTCACGCAGTCGCGCGAGGTGCGCCGCCAGCGGCGCCTGGTCATCTCGTTCTTCACGCCGATCGGCAACTACGACTACGGCTTCTACTGGTACCTCTACCTCGACGGCACGATCCAGCTCGAGGTCAAGGCCACCGGGATCGTGTTCACCGCCGCCTACCCGGAGGGCGGCAACGACTACGCCACCGAGGTGGCGCCCGGCCTCGGCGCGCCCTACCACCAGCACCTGTTCTCGGCGCGGCTGGACATGACCGTGGACGGCGTGCGCAACGCCGTCGAGGAGGTCGACGCCGAGCGGGTGCCGATGGGGGAGGGCAACCCGTACGGCAACGCGTTCCGGCAGCGGCGCACGCGCCTGTCGCGCGAGTCGCAGGCGCAGCGGCGCGCCGACGGGTCGGTGGTGCGCACCTGGCACGTCGTCAACCCGGAGAAGCGGGGGGCGCTCGGCCAGAGCGTCGGCTACGCGCTGCTGCCCGAGGGCCGGGCCACGCTGCTCGCCGACGAGGCCTCCTCGATCCACGCGCGGGCAACGTTCGCGACCAACCACCTGTGGGTCACCCGGTACGACCCGGCGCAGCGCTACCCGGCGGGCGACTTCGTCAACCAGAACCCGGGCGGCGCGGGCCTGCCCGCATGGGTGCAGGCCGACCGCGACATCGACGGCGAGGACATCGTCGTCTGGCACACGTTCGGCACCACCCACTTCCCGCGGCCGGAGGACTGGCCGGTCATGCCCGTCGACCACACGGGGTTCACGCTCAAGCCCGTCGGGTTCTTCGACCGCAACCCGGCCCTCGACGTCCCGGCGACCCGGGCGGCGCACTGCC
The DNA here is from genome assembly GCF_007994075.1 of Pseudonocardia hierapolitana. Taxonomy (NCBI): domain Bacteria; kingdom Bacillati; phylum Actinomycetota; class Actinomycetes; order Pseudonocardiales; family Pseudonocardiaceae; genus Pseudonocardia; species Pseudonocardia hierapolitana. The sequence continues at coordinate 7,543,925 of NZ_VIWU01000001.1, forward strand.
ACGGGGGCGCGGCGGACGTGCACGGCCCCGCGAAGGAGCGTGCCGGCGATGTCGACTGACGCGACCGCCGCCCCCGCGGCGACCGGCGGCTTCCACCGCACGCTCGGCCTGCGCGACGTCATCGCGCAGAGCCTGTCGGTGATCGCGCCCGCGATGTCCGGGGCGTTCCTCACCTACCTGGCCTCGACGAAGGCGGGTGGCGCGACGCCGCTGGCGTACCTGCTCGGGACCCTCGCCATGCTCGCCGTCGGCGGCACGGTCGCGATGTTCGCGCGGTCGCTGTCCTCGGCCGGGTCGATGTACACCTACATCACGCACGGCGGCGGCAAGGTGCTCGGCTTCCTCGGCGGGTGGTGCTACGCCGCGGCGTTCCTCGTGCTCGGCGGTGCGGTGCTGTGGGGCTTCGGGTTCTTCACCGCGAGCCTCGTCGCGCTGCTCACCGGTGCCGACCCGGCCTGGTACTGGTTCTCCATCGCCGGGCTCGTGGTCATCGCGCTGATGAGCCTGTACGACATCCGGGCCTCCACCCGGACGCAGCTGGCGATCCTGCTCGTCACGATGGTCGCGCTGCTCGCCGTGGCCGTGGTCGTCATCGCGATCGGGTCGCCCGCCGTCAGCGTCATCGACGGCACGACGCCGGTGGCCGACCCGGGCCGCAGCGTCGACCTGGCCGCGTTCTGGCCGTCCGCGGCGGGCGTCTCGTGGACGGGTGTTCTCTTCGGCCTGTCGTTCGCGATGCTGTCGTTCACCGGGGCCGAGGCCAGCGCGGTGCTGTCGGAGGAGACGCGAGACCCGCGGCGGGCGATCCCGCGCGCGATCATCGGCTCGATCGTGGTGGCCGGCCTGTTCTACCTGGTGATCACCTACGCGACGGCGATCGGGTTCGGCGTGCAGCAGGCGGCCACCGACTGGCCGACGTCCGTCGCGGGGCTGGCCGCCGTGGCGCCCAACGAGGCGGTCGGCGCGGTCGTGCTGGCCTGCGCCGCGCTGGCGAGCCTGTTCTGCGCGCTCGGGGTGCACATCGCGGTCTCGCGGGTGCTCTTCGCGATGGGCCGTGAGCGGGTGCTGCCCGCGTGGCTGGGCGTGCTGCACCCGCGGTGGGGCACGCCGTGGCGCGCGATCGGGCTCGACCTCGCGGTCTGGGCGCTGCTCGCCGCCGTCTCCATCCTGTTGACGAGCAGGGAGGGGCAGATCGCACTCTCCGGTGGGGTCGACAGCGGGCAGACCGGCGGCATCTTCCTGTTCACCTTCCTCGCCGGCATCGGTACACCCCTGGTCATGGGGGTGTACCTGCTGCTCGGCGTCGCGGGTGCGGCACAGGGCAGGCGCACCGGACGGCCCTGGTTCACCGTGACGGGCGTGCTCGCCGCGCTGGTCGGGGCCCTCGCGGTCGTGGGCGGGCTGTACTACTCGTTCGTGCCCGCCGCGCCCGACGCCCCGATCCCGCTGCAGATCGCGATGGTGCCCTGGGTCTGCCTCGCGATCGCCGCCGCAGGCCTGGCGCTCGCCGCCTGGACCCGGCGGTACCGGCGGGACGTGTGGGCCGACATGGGCCGCATCTTCGACGAGGTCTAGCCACTGGATCCCGCCAGTGGGGTTGTGAGCGGGTACGAGTGTTCGCGCACTCGTATCCGCTCACGGCCGGCATCAGGCGGGCGCGTCGCCGAAGTCGGGGATCGGCAGCCGCTCGCCGCCCCGCAGCGCCGACTCGTGCGCGACGATGCCGGGCAGGGTGAACCGCGCCGCCACCCAGGCGTTCACGCTGGGCAGCGCGCCGGTCTCCACGGCCTGGACGAAGTCGTCGGCGAGGAACTGGTGACTGCCCTCGTGTCCGTTGTGGGCGCCGTGGTAGCTCGCAGGCAGGCGGGCGACGTCGTGCACCGGCGCGTGGCCCGAGACGAAGGCCGGTCGCAGCTCCGGGGCCACGTGCGCGAGCGACGGGTCGTCCACGGACAACCCCGAGCTCGCCTCCAGCTCGTCGGTGACGTCGACGACCTTCTCCTTGTCCTGCCAGACGCTCACGGTCGCGAGCTGCTCGAAGCTGGCGTCCGTGCCGAAGAACCGGAACCGGGACTCCCGGATGTGCGACGGATAACCCACCCGCCGCATCTCGTTGGTGCGCATCACGCCGCCGTCCGCCAGCTCGAACAGGGCCGTGGCGTTGGAGAAGTCGTTGCCGAACCGGCTGATCTCCCGGTCGAACACGCCGTCGCCGCGGTCGTCACGCACCCCGATGCAGCTGACGCTCACCGCGTGGGTCGCCCACGCGCCGAGCACACCGCCGATCGCGTGGGTGGGGTAGAGCATCGGCGGGTAGCTCGCAGTGGCCTTCCAGTTCTCCCCGCCGCTGTACCGGTAGGCGGCGTAGAAGCCGAGATCCATGTCGCGGACGTAGTCGCCCTCGGCGTAGAAGACGCGGCCGAGGGCGCCGTCGGCGATCTTGTTGCGGGCGAACACGGTGGCCGGGTGGTAGTAGCTCGTCTCGCCCATCATGTAGGTCAGCCCGGTGCGGCGGACCGCCTCGATGATCGCGCCGATCTCGTCGGCGGTGATCGCCATCGGCACCGCGGAGTAGACGTGCTTGCCCGCCTCGAGGGCCTGCAGAACCAGCGGGCCGTGCGTCCAGCGCTGTGTGAAGATCGCGACCGCGTCGACGTCGGAGGCGAGCATCTCCTCGAAGCTCCCGAACGTGCCTGCAAGGTCCTGCATCTGCACGAGCTCGGTGGCCCGCTCGGGGATCAGGTCCGTGACGTGCACGGCGCTGACCGAGGGGTGCTTGTGGAACAACTCGGTGAACTGGCCGGCGAACTGGCCGGCCCCGACGAACCCGATCGAGAACATGGACGCCCTTCTGCGTGCCGACAATCTTGTGGCGACGAGCCGTAGATCAGTCTGCCCGTTGCGAAACCGTCGCTCAGAGCCATCCCTCCGCGCGCCTGATCGCGCTACCCTCCCGACTCGATGGGGTGCTGCGGGGCTGGGGGCGTGACAGCGGTATGACGGGAGGGGGCGGCGCCGCGCGCATCGGAGGGCTGGAGGGGGAGCTGGCGCAGCGCGGCGACGCCGAGGGGCGGATCGCGACGTCGCTGGTCGAGCTGGAGCGGCATCCCGGCCACGCGCTGCTGAGCAAGGGCCGCCTCACCGGCCGCACGGCGCGGGAGTGGACGCAGGCGAGCGCAGAGCTCGCCGGCCTCTGGCAGGACTTCGACACCTACCGGCGGGTGCTCGCCGACGCCCGCGCCGCCCTCGCCCGCGGGGCGGACGATCCCGAGCTGCACCGGTTGCTGCGCGAACCGTCGATCGAGGTCGGGCGCTCCGTCGTCGAGCGGAGGCTGACCGGCACCGTCGAGCGCGTCGACGCGATCACCCTCGCCGACCTGGCCGGCCGGATGGATGCGGCGTACGACCGCGTCCACGCCCTGTTCGTCACCGCCGACGATCTGCACGAGGCGTTCCTCGCCGCGATCGGGCCGCTCGCCGAGCGCCTGCGGGCGGCCCGCAGGCTGGCCGCCGAGCTCGAGGACACCCGCGTGGCCGAGCTGACCGCGCGCGTCGAGGAGCTCACCGCACGGGGCACCACCGATCCGCTCTCCCTCGCCGACGCGCCACCGGATGCCACGCTCGCCGAGCTCGGGGCGCGCGTCGACGCCCTCACCGCCGACCTCGCCCGCACCGCCGCCGCCCGCGACGCGTGGAACGACCACCTCGCCCGGGTGGGCGACGCGATCGCGGAGCTGCAGGTGGCCCGCGCCGCGGCCGAGCAGGTGCGGCTGCGGGCCCAGGAGCTCGTGGTCACCGCACCGCTCGACCCGCCACCCGACCGCACCGCGGCGCTGCGGGGCGTGCTCGCCGCGCTGATCGACGGGCGCCTGCCCAGCCGCCGCGGCTGGCCCGCGCGCGCCCGTGCACTCGCCGACCTGGAGGCCGAGGTCGACGCGGCGGCCACCGAGGTGCGCACCGCCCACGAGCTCGCCGACGGCCTGCTCGAACGACGTTCCGAGCTGCGCGGCCGCTTCGAGGCCTACCGGGCGAAGGCGGGCCGCCTCGGCCTCTCCGAACGCCCCGACCTGCTCGCCCTCGACACCGACGTCCGCCGCCTGCTGTGGACCCGCCCCGCCGACCTGGCGGCCGCCACCCGTGCCCTCGTCTCCTACCGGCAACTCCTGGTGGCCGGCGACACCGGCGACATCGCAGGGAGGCCGGCATGACGTCGTCCCAGGCCTGCGGCCGCCCCGGCTGCGACGGCACGATCGACGGCGGGTGGTGCGACACCTGCGGGCTGGCCCCCGTCCCCGCCCCGACTCGGTCGGCGCCACCCGCACCCGCCCCACCCGGCGCCGGGGGCTCGCAACCCTGCGGCCGCCCCGGCTGCGACGGCACGATCGACGGCGGCTGGTGCGACACCTGCGGGCTCGCCCCCGCGGGCGACACGACGGGCCCGTCCACCGCGTGGTCCACCGGGTCTTCCACGCGGAGGAGCAGCTGGTCCACCAGCACGGGGGGCAGCCGCCCGTCACGGCGCAGGTCGGGCCGCACCACCACCGGCACCGCGCGCAGCCGGCTCGGCGCCGGGCTCGTCGAGGTGCCCGCGGTGCCCCGGGTCGACCCGGCGAGCGCCCTGCTCACCAACCCCGAGGTGCCGGAGAACAAGCGGTTCTGCAGCACCTGCCACAAGCCCGTCGGCCGGTCCAAGGACGGACGCCCCGGCCGCACCGAGGGCTTCTGCCCGCACGACGGCACGCGGTTCTCGTTCACGCCGAAGCTCCGGCCCGGCACGGTCGTCGCCGGCCAGTACGAGGTGCAGGGCTGCCTCGCGCACGGCGGCCTCGGGTGGATCTACCTCGCCACCGACCTCAACGTCGACAACCGCTGGGTGGTGCTCAAGGGCCTCCTCGACTCCGGCGACGCGCACGCCATGGCCGCGGCCGTCGCGGAGCGGCGGTTCCTCGCGCAGGTGAGCCACCCGAACATCGTCACGATCCACAACTTCGTGCAGCACCCCGACGAGGACGGCACCCCCGTCGGCTACATCGTGATGGAGTACGTGGGCGGCTCGTCGCTGAAGCAGCTGATGGAGGCGCGCCGCCGTGACGACCGCACGCTCGACCCGATGCCGGTGCCGCGCGCGATCGCGTACGTGCTCGAGATGCTGCCCGCGCTCGGGTACCTGCATGCCAACGGCCTGGCGTACTGCGACTTCAAGCCGGAGAACGTGATCCAGTACGACCGGCAGCTCAAGCTCATCGACCTGGGGGCCGTGATCCGGTTCGACGACCTGACCAGCGCCGTCTACGGCACGATCGGCTACCAGGCGCCCGAGATCGGCGACGAGACGGTTCCCGAGAACGGCCCGTCGGTGAGCTCGGACCTGCACACCGTCGGTCGCACGCTCGCGGTGCTCGCTCTCGGGATCCCGCCTGCGCGCCGCGGCGTGCCGACCCCGATCCCCGACCCTGCGGAGCACCTGGTGCTCGCGCGACACGAGTCGTTCCACCGCCTGCTCCTGCGGTCCACCGATCCCGACCCGCTGCGGAGATTCGAGTCGGCCGACGAGATGGCGGAGCAACTCGGCGGCGTGCTGCGGGAGGTGCTCGCCACCGACCGCGCCGAGGGCGTCGACGACGAATCCGGGGACCACCGGTCGGGCCCGGTACCTCCCGCGGTGTCCACCGTGTTCGGGCCGCCGCGCGGAACGTTCGCACCCGGGCTGCTCGCGGGACCCGGCCTCGCGAACGACACCGGTGGCGCCACCGCCGCCGGCACCGACACCGACGCGCCCGGCCGGCCGGATCCGGCGCGGGTTGCCGCGCTGCTGCCGGTGCCGCTGGTCGACCGCGACGACCCGGCCGCCGCGCTGCTCGCCGCGGCGGCGCCCAGCACCCCCGCCGACGTGGCGCGGGTGGTCGCCGCCGCGCCGAAGTTGAGCCGGGCGCTGCAGCTGGCCCTCGTGCGGGCCCACCTCGAGGTGTCCGATCCGGCCGCGGCCGCCGGGGTCCTCGACGAGCTCGCCGCCGAGGACGCCGACGACTGGAGGTTGGACTGGTTCCGGGGTGTCGCCGCCCTCGTCGAGGGCCGCGTCGATGCGGCGTGCGCGGCGTTCGACACCGTGTACTCCACGCTTCCAGGGGAGGCGGCGCCCAAGCTGGCGCTCGCCGCGGCGGCGGAGTGCGCGGGGCGTGACGAGCCGGCAGGCCGCTACTACGCGCTCGTGGCCCGGCCCGACCCGGGGGTGGCCGACGCCGCGTTCGGGCTGGCCAGGGTGCGGGTGCGGGCCGGCGACCGCGCGGGGGCGCTCGCGGCGCTCGACGCCGTGCCGGACACGTCGAGCGAGTACGTCGCCGCCCAGCTCGCCGCGATCGAGGTGGTGCTCTCCGGCCGGTTCGGCACCGACCAGGGTGAGGACGAACTGCGGGCGGCAGCGGCGCGGGTGGAGGGGTTGCGCCTCGACGCGGCCACCGCGCAGCGGGTGCGCACCCGGCTGTTCGAGGAGGCGGTGGAGCTCGCTCCGAACGGTGCCGGCGGCACACCGCTGCTGCGGTGCCCGTGGAACGAACGGTCGCTGCGGCTGGCCCTCGAGGCGAGCCTTCGGGCGTCGGCGCGGCTCGCGTCCGACCCGGGACAGCGGGTGGTTCTGGTGGATCGGGCCAACGCCGTGCGCCCGCGGACGTGGGTGTAGCCGATGCCGGATCAGCCTTCCGCCCGAGCCGCCGCGTGCCCCCGGTGCCGGGAACCGGTGGACGACCACCGCTTCTGCGAGAACTGCGGCCATGACCTGTGGATGCGCCGGGGCGGGGCCGCCCGGGCGCCGTCGGGGCCGTGCCCGGCGTGCGGCACGACGGGCTCGAACGGGGTCGTCGGCGCGAACGGGTTCGGTGTCGACGAGGCGGGGGAGGACTACTGCGGCACCTGCGGGCTGCGCCGCTCCGACGGCACCGAGCACGTCGAGGCCGACCTCGGGCGGGTCGCAGGCGTCAGCGACCGCGGGTTGGTCCACGTCCGCAACGAGGATGCGATGGCCGTCGGGGTGCTCGACCCACCCGATGGGCCGACTCTCGTGGCCGCCGTCGTGTGCGACGGGGTGTCCAGCGTGGACTCCCCGGAGCTGGCCTCGCGCGCCGGCGCGGACGCCGCGCTGGTGCGGCTGCTGCACCCGGGCGGCCCCAACATGAAGGAAGCCGTCGGTGAGGCGGCGACCGCCGTGGCCGCGCTGGCCGACGCGGGCTACCGGAACCCGCCGTCGTGCACCCTCGTGGCGGCGGTGGTGGACCCGGGTACGGGCGGCGATCCCACCATCACGGTCGGGTGGGTCGGCGACAGCCGGGTGTACTGGCTGGCGGCGCCGGACGCGGCCGAGCCCGCACGCCTGCTGACCGTGGACCACTCGTGGGCGGTGGAGATGATCGCGGCGGGGGCGCTCGACGTCGAGACGGCGATGGCCGACCGGCGGGCACATGCGATCACGCGGTGGCTCGGGGCGGGCGGCGAGCCGGAGCCGGACGTCGTGACGTTCCGGCCCGCGGGTCCCGGGCTGCTGCTGCTCTGCTCGGACGGATTGTGGAACTACCTCCCGGGTGCCGCGGACCTGGCCGAGGCGGCGCTGCCCAGGCTCGAGCGGGGCGGGCCGGCGGCCGTCGCCCGCGCTCTCACGACCATCGCCCTGGACGCGGGCGGGCGCGACAACGTCACGGTGGTCGCCGTGCCCGTCGGGCCCTCGGACGAGAGGAGGTACTAGATGGCGGACGGGGCTGCGAGCGGTGCCGGAGCGTTCACGGTCGATGTCGACCAGAACAGCTACCTGCCGGTGGACGCGACCCGGGTGGACGCGATCGTCACGGTCACCGCGGCCGACGGTGCGGCCGGGCCGGCCCCCGCGTCCGAGGTGCTCGAGGTGATCGTGGTCGACTGCTCGACGTCGATGACGGGGAGCAAGATCCGGGCGGCCCGGCAGGCCACGGTGGCGGCGATCGCCGAGCTGCGCGACGGGGTGTCGTTCGCGGTGGTCGCCGGCAACCACGTCACCCGGCAGGTCTTCCCCACGCACGGCACGGCCGTGGCGGACGCGGGCTCGCGCGCGGCGGCCACCCGGCTGGTGGAGCGGCTGCAGGCCGAGGGGGGTACCGGGATCGGGAACTGGCTCACGCACGTGGGCGGGCTCGCGCGGGAGCACCCGGGCTCGATCAAGCACGCCATCCTGCTCACCGACGGCCAGAACGGCGAGTCGCCGGAGTACTTCTCGAACGCGCTGAACGGCGCGCTCGGCGCCTTCACCTGCGACTGCCGCGGCGTGGGCACCGACTGGCGGGTCGACGAGCTGCGCACGATCGCCACCGCGATGCTCGGCACCGTGGACATCGTGGCCGACCCGGCTGACCTCGCGGCCGACTTCCGGTCGATCATGGGGGAGGCGATGGGCAAGAGCGTCGCCGACCTCGCCCTGCGCCTGTGGACGCCGAGGGGCGCGAGCGTCCGGTTCGTCAAGCAGGTGGCACCGGCCGTCGAGGACCTCACGGACCGGCGCACCGAAGCCGCGCGGCAGAGCGGCGACTACCCGCTCGGGTCGTGGGGCGCCGAGTCCCGCGACTACCACCTCGCGATCGAGGTCCCGCAGGGGGCGGTCGGCGACGAGATGCTCGCCGGGCGGGTCAGCATCGTGCGGCCGGGCTCCGGTGACACCCCCGAGCAGGTGCTCGGGCAGGGCCTCGTCAAGGCGATCTGGACCGAGGACACCGCGCTTTCGACGCGCATCAGCCGCGGCGTCGCCCACTACACCGGCCAGGCCGAGCTCGCCGAGGCCATCCAGGAGGGCCTCGCCGCGCGGAAGGCGGGCGACGAGGTCACGGCCACGGCGAGGCTCGGGCGGGCGGTCGCGCTCGCCGCGGCGTCGGGCAACGAGGGCACCGCGCGGCTGCTCGGGCGGGTGGTGGAGGTGGTCGACGCGCCGTCGGGCACGGTCCGGCTGCGCAGGGTGGTCGCGGACGTCGACGAGATGACGCTCGACACCCGCTCCACCCGCACCGTGCGCGTGCGGGGCGACGGATGACCCCCTGCACGGAGGACCACGCGGCAGCCACGGGGGAGTACTGCGACGTCTGCGGCCTGCGGTTGCGCGGCGCGCAACCGCAGCCGGCGTCGTCCCCGCCCGCACCCGCAGAACGCTGCCCGAACTGCGGTGCGGGTCGCGAGGGCCGGTTCTGCGAGGTCTGCGGGTACGACAGCGCGCTCGGCCCGCCGCCCGAGCCCGCTTCCGAGGTCCCAGCGGCGGATGTCCCCGCGGCCGACGTCCCGGAGACCCCGGCGCCACGGCCGCGGGGCGGGGCGTGGACCGCGGTCGTCCGCGCCGACCGCGCCTGGTTCGAGGAGGTCCTGCGGCGCAACGGGCCCGACGCGGGCACGCTGCAGTTCCCCGCGTTCAGCACCGAGCGGCGGTTCGTGCTCGACGGTCCGCAGCTGGCGATCGGGCGTCGCAGCCGCTCGCGGGGGATCGAGCCGGAGATCGACCTGTCCGCCCCGCCGGTGGATCCCGGGGTGTCCGCGCTGCACGCGCTGCTCGTCCACCGGGACGACGGGGGCTGGGAAGTGGTGGACCTGGACTCGACGAACGGCACGATCGTGGGGGAGCGGTCCGACCCGATCCCCCCGAACACGCCCGTCCGGCTCGCCGACGGTGACGTGGTGAAGGTGGGCGCCTGGACCACGATCACGCTCGTGGCCCCGGACTAGTGGCAAGGCCGTGTAGTTAGTCGGTTGTTGTGATCGTCAAGGGTCTGTCGCTGCCAGGATGTTGATGGCCGTGGTGGCTTTGTAGCTGGTCCGGTCGATCGCTGGGCCTCGGGCTTGGTATTTGGAGATGGCCCGTTTGACGATGCGGGGACACACCCGTAGTCGGCGGGTGGGCATGAGGTTGGCCAGGACGTGGCGGCCGATTGTGCCGATCAGGTCGATGACTGTGCCGGCGATGACATCGGCGGCCTGGATGAGTTGGTCGCGGGCGGTGTGCCAGGCGATGGTGAAGCTGGCGCGGTCGGGGTCGGTGTCGGGTCGGGTGCTGGTGGCGTCGGCGATGGCGGTGCGCAGTAGTTGGTAGACCACCAGCAGGGCGTAGACCTCTTGCTCGACGCCGGTCGGGGTGCGGGCGCGCAGCACGCGTCCGCCGAGGATGCTGGATTTGAGTTCCAGGTAGGCGGTTTCGATCTCCCACCGCTGGTGATACAGGGTGATCAGTTCGCTGGCGGGGTAGCGGCGGTGATCGAGCAGGGTGGTGGCGAGCCGGTAGACACCGGTGTGCCGGCCCGCTGTGGTGGTGATGGTGATCTCGGCCTCGATCACGCGCACGGGTAGGGCAGCGAGGGTGGACAGGTAGGAGCCGTCGGGGTAGCGGGCCAGGACCGGCATGGTGCGGCTGTTCTTCAGCCGCACCAGCACCTGGGCTCCGGTCGCTGCGATCTGGGCCAGTAGCCCGGCCGCGGCGAAGTTGCGGTCGGCCAGAAGGATCATCCCGGCGCGCAGGCTGGCCAGCAGGCGGGGCGTGTAGGTGGTCTCCCCCGCGGTGGTGGGGCCGAACACGGCGTCGATGAGGGTGCGGGTGCCGCAGGCCACCAGTGCGACCAGGCGGATCTGTGGATAGCCGCCGCCTCCGTGGTTGCCGCGCTGCTTGGTGAAGCGGGTCAACATCGCGGGGCTGTCGGGCACGGTCAGGGTGGTGCCGTCGATCGCGCAGACCAGCAGGCCGCGCCACCACGTTCCGGGCTGGCGGGAGCTGGCCGTCGGGGTGCTGGCTGCGGGGCCGCGCAGCAGGTCGAACAGCCACCGCAGCGGTGCCGCGCCGATGCGGCGGCGGGCCTGGGCCAACCCGGCGCCGCTCGGCGTGGCGGTGGTGATGCCCTCCAGCCCGGCGACCAGCTTGCGCCACACGCCCAGATACCCGACCTCGGGGAACAGGCAGGCGGCCAGTAGTAGATAGACCACGACCCGGGATGGCAGGTCCCGCAGCCGCGACTGGGTGGTACGGGTGGCGCTCAGGGCCTCATCGACCATCTCGAACGGAACCTGCTGGGTGAGCTCGCCGAGATGGCCGGGAGCGAACCGGCCCCCGGCCACGGTCGTGGTGCGAGTGATGACAGACTTGGTGTCCAACGGAGTTCTTGCTTCTGGTGATCTTGGTCGACACCGTTCTAGCAGGAACTCCGTTGCTTGTTTCCAGGGGTTGACAACCCCACACACCCCTTAACTACACGGCCTTGGGACTAGTGGACCACCAGCCCCGCGTCAGTCCCGGTACACGGGCGGCGGAGGCGGGGGCACGGGGTCGAGGCGGCCGGTGTACCAGTGCCGGTTGCTCGCCGCGAGGCTGCCGTCCGCGCGGGCCGCTTCGAGCACGCCGTTGACGAAGCGGACGAGGTCCGGCTCGTCCGGGCGCATCCCCACCGCGTAGCGGGAGGTGTCCAGTGCCCGGCCCACCACCCGGGTGTTGGGGTCCTGCGCGGCGAGGCCGGCGAGGATGACGTCGTCGCTCGACACCGCGGCGACGCGGCCGCGCTGCAGCTCCAGGACGCAGTCCGGGATGCCGGTGAGCGACTCGACCTGCAGGCCGAGGTTGCGCAGCACGATCTCCGTGGTGGAGCCGCGGGAGGTGCAGACGGTGCGGCCCGCGAGGTCCTCGACCTCGCGTATCCCGCTGTCGACGGGCACCAGCAGTCGCTGGGAGGCCGGCATGTAGGGGGCGGAGAACTCGACCACCCGCTGGCGGGCGCAGGTGACGGTGAAGCTGTTGACGACCACGTCCACCTGGTCGCGTTCCAGCGCGGCGGCCCGGTCGGCGATGTTCAGCACGACGTACTGCACCCGCTCCGGATCGCCGAAGATCGCGGCCGCGATCCGCCGGACGATGTCGATGTCGGAGCCGGAGAGGTTGCCGGTGAGGGGGTCCCGGTACCCGGCGAGGAACTTGCCCTGGTCCACCCCGGCGATCAACCGGCCCCGGTCGGCGATGACGGCCATCGTGGAGCCGGCAGGCATGGCGCCGGGCGCGGGCAGCGGCCCCTGCGGGCGCAGGCTCTCGCGCACCGCCTCGGTGCACGCCGGAGCGGGTGCCGTGGGTGCCCCGCCTGCCTGCGGCGCCTGCGCAGGCCCGGTGGGCTCGCCCGAGGCGAGCCCACCCAGCAGCATGCTGCCGAGCGCGAGCACCGCCCCCACCACGAGGTAGATCGCGGGCTTCCGGGCATCGACGTTCTTCGCCGCCGCGCTCGTCATCGGTACTCCTCCACCCGGCGCCCGATCCCGGCGGCGGCCGCCGCGGCGGCCACCAGCGCCAGCACGGCAGGGCCCGCCGCGAGGCCGGTGAGGGCGGCCGCGGCGGTGTCGGCCTCCGCCCGGAACGCGGCCCGCTCGGCGTCGATCGTCTCGCCGAGCACGGTGCCGAGCCGGTCGAACGCGGCGCCGGAGCCGTCCGGAGCCGCTCCGGTGGCCGAGGCGACGGCGTCGCGGTAGAGGCCGCCGTCGTCGAGCTCGCGCAACCTGCGGTGTGCGGTCATCCACTCCTCGGTGGCGGTGCGGACGGCGGCGATCCGGTCGTCGGTGTCGGGCTCGGCGGCATCCCTGGCCGCGTCGAGGAGCCCGCTCGTCGAGATCGTGCCGAGCACACGCTCGATCGCGGCGGTGAAGCCGCTGTCGGCGGCGCCGCCTCCGCGGGCGACCAGCACCAGGCTCTCGTTGCTGCGTGCCTGCAGGACGGCGGCTCGTGCCTCGTCGAGGGTGTCGGCGATGCCGCTGTGCCGCTCTGCCTCGGTGAGCCGTCCGCTCGCCACCGACATCGCGACCACCCACCACAGCAGCGCGACCACGATGGCCCCTCCCGCGACCGTGAGCCCCACCGACAGGACGCGCTGGGTGCGCCTGCGTTCCCGCACCGCGGCGTCGACCACGGCGGCGAGGGCCGCGAGACCCATGAGCAGCACGGCGATCGGCGCGCTCCCCGCGCGGCCGTACGCGTCCGCGAGCGCCTCGGCCTGGAGCCTGCGCAGCTCGTCGGCGGCCGGCAGGATCTCGGTGGCCATCAGCCGGGACGCGCTGTCGAGGTAGGACTGCCCGAGCGGGTAGCCGAGCCGGTTGTACGTGCGCGCGGACTCCACGAGTCCGCTGTAGACCGGCAGCTGTGCCGCGATCGTGGCCAGCGCCGGGGCCGCCGGGTCGTCGGCGGGCAGCAGCCCGGCCGCGTGCACCAGCCGGGCCGTCGTGTCGGCGATGTCGCGGTCGTAGCGGGCGCGGATCTGCGCCGGCTCCTGCCCTCCGGAGACGAAACCGCTCGTCGCCATCGCGTCGGCGTCGGCGAGCGACCGGTACAGCTCGGCGGCGTCGGCGTGCACGGCGGCGATGCGGCTGCCGCCCTCGTGGACCGCTTCCGTGCGTGCGGTGCCGTCGACCAGGCTGAACACGCCGGCCAGCAGGCACCCCAGCACGAGCACGGCGCCGAGGCGGCGCAGCCGGTCGGGAGTGCTGGGCCCGGCGGCGAGCACGCGCAACCGCTGCCGCACGCCGCTGCCGGTGGTGCCGCTCGCCGGTAGGTGGGTGGCCCTCTCGAGGTCCAGGCTCACTCGTCCCCCCAACGCTCACGCCCTGGCGCGCCCAGCCTAGGACCAATCGTGACCCTGCGAGGTCAAGATCCGATCAGGATCGCAGGCGTTCGATCGCGGGCGTTTGATCGACGTGCGCGGCCGCTTCCTAGGATTGGCGATCGATCGCGGAGGGGGAGGGCTGCATGACGGCGCGTGAGCAGCCGGGCGGGCGCCCGGTGGCGGGGCTCGGGGTGGCGACGGGCTTCCGCCCGGAGCTGCAGGGCCTGCGCGCGCTCGCGGTCGTCCTCGTCGCCGTCTACCACGTGTGGGTGGGCCGGGTCTCCGGCGGCGTCGACGTGTTCTTCGTCGTGTCCGGGTTCCTGCTCACCGGGCAGCTGGTGCGTGCCGCCGAGCGCGGCGAGTTCGGCGTCCGGCGCCGGTGGTTGCGCAGCCTCGCGCGCCTCGTGCCGGCCGCGGCGGTGGTGCTCGTCGTCACCGCGGTGGCCGCCGCGATGGTCCTGCCGGAGGGCCGCTGGAGCCAGACCGTGCGCGAGATCGTGGCCGCGGCCCTGTTCCTGGAGAACTGGCAGCTCGCGGCCGACTCGGTCGACTACGCGGCCCGCAACAACGTGGCGAGCGTCGCCCAGCACTTCTGGTCGCTGTCGGTGCAGGTCCAGGTGTTCCTGCTCTGGCCGCTGCTGTTCGCCGTGGTCGCGCTCGCCTGCCGGAACGCGCCCGGCAAGCTGCACCGCACCGCCACGATGGCGCTGCTGGGGGTGTTCGCGGCATCGTTGGTCCATTCGGTGGAGCTGACGATCGCGAACCAGCCCCTCGCCTACTTCCACACGCTGACCCGGCTGTGGGAGTTCGCGCTGGGCGGGCTGCTCGCGCTGCACGCGGACCGGATCGTCCTCACGCGCCGGGCCCGCGTGGCCGCGGGCTGGACGGGCGTCGCAGGCCTGGTGGCGTGTGGCGCGGTGATCCCGGTCGCGCACGCCTTCCCCGGCATCGCGGCGCTGTGGCCCACCGGCTGCGCGGCGCTCGTGCTGCTGGCCGGCCGCACCGGTGCCGCGCTCGGCGCCGACCGCGTCCTCACCGCGGCGCCCGCGCGCTACCTGGGGGACATCAGCTACGCCCTGTACCTGTGGCACTGGCCGCTCCTCGTGCTGTACCAGCAGGCCGCAGGGGCGGAGTCGGTCGGGTTCGGTGCGGGCGTGCTGATCATCGGCGGGGCCACGGTGCTCGCCGCGATCACCTACGAGTGCGTCGAGAAGCCACTCGCCCGCCGGCGCGGCGGCCCGCGCCGCCAGGCCCGGATCACGGTGGCCTGCACCGCCGTCGTGCTCGCCGTCGCGTTCGGCTGGCAGGTCGCGGCCGCATCGCGCGTCGACCCGGAGGCCGTGGTGGGTGACGACTCCCACCCCGGTGCCCGTGCGCTGCTCTCCGACGAGGAGGTCCCACCCGCGCCGCTCCTGCCGTCGGCGCTGGCGGTCACCGAGGACTGGGTGCGCATCGAGCAGTGGAACTGCACGCCGATGGCCGGCTTCCCCATGGACGTGTGCGCGCACCCGTTGCCCGTCGCCGAGGACACGCAGGAGCCGGTGCAGCCCGACCGCCGGATCGTCGTGGTGGGCGACTCGCACGCGCAGCAGCTCACCGGGGCGCTGCTGCCCATCGCGCAGCAGCACAACTGGCAGATCATCACGATCGTGCGCGGCGCCTGCCCGTTCTCCACGGCGTCCGAGGTGGTGCCGGACGAGCCCGACTGCCTGGCCTGGAACGCGGCCGCCGCCGACGAGATCATCGCGATGCGGCCGGACGCCGTCGTCACGCTCGCCACGCGCGACGCGCGCGTCGGGCAGACCGAGCAGACCCCGGCCGGGTTCGTCGAGCAGTGGCGGAGGCTCGACGCGGAGGGCATCCCGGTGCTCGCGCTGCGCGACAACCCGCGGTTCGACCACTCCGTGCCGGACTGCGTGCAGACCCACCCGGACGACGTCGACGGGTGCGGGGTGGACCGCGCGGAGATCTACGCGCCCACACCGCCCTGGACCGACCTGCCCGACGTGCCGGCGAACGTCACGTTCGTCGACATCGCCGACGCCGTGTGCGACGCGGAGCGCTGCCCGCCGGTGATCGGCAACGTGCTCGTGTACATGGACGACAACCACCTCACAGCGACTTACAGCACCTCGATGTCGGACTTGCTGGCGAGCCGGATCGAGGAGGGCCTGGGCTGGTAGGAGGTCACTCGCAGTGACGTCGAGGTGTCGGCGGGTGCCGTGGTGGACGTCGGCAGCGCTGGCCGCCATGGCGTTGGTGCTGCCGCCGATCGCGGTCGGCGACCGGACGGTCGCGGAACTGCGGCCCGGCGAGGGCCGGGTCGGCCTTTCGGCGGCTGCCGTGCCGGTGAACTGCTCGGCGGGCAACGTGGTGTGCATGACGGGGAACGCGACGTCGAGGATCGACGTGACGACGTCGAACATGATCTTCGACGGTCGGGGGTTCTCCTCGGTCGGGATCACCGTGTATCCGGGACAACCACCTCGGCCCGGGTTACCGCAGGTTGACCGGTGACTGAGGGCAAGGTGCGGGTGGCGCCGATCCGCTGATCACGGGTGCGCGGGCTCCGGCTGTCACACCGGGCGACGGCGATGCCGCGCTACCCCGCCAGGTGGCCCCAACGCTCGGCGAGCGCCGACCAGGGGCCGGTGGCGGCGACCCGGCCGTCCTCCAGCACGACGACGCAGTCGGCGCGAGCGAGCGCGGAGTGCTTGGAGCTGCAGCCCACCACCGTGACGCCGCGGCGGCGCAGCGCCTCCCACAGCTCCACCTCCGTGCGGGCGTCGAGCGCGGAGGAGACGTCGTCGGCGACCAGCAGCTCGGCCTCGGTGGCGAGTGCCCTGGCGAGCGCGAGGCGCTGCATCTGCCCGCCGGACAGCCGCACGCCCCGGTGGCCGATCAGTGCGCCGTGCCCTCCCGCGTCCCGGACGTCGGCCTCCAGGCGGGCGTCGTCGAGCGCGTCCTGGAGCCTGCGGTCGTGGTCGAGCGCGATGTTGTCGGAGAACGAGCCGGACAGCACGCGCGGCACCTGGCCGACGTAGGCCACCTGGCCGGGCCGCAGGAAGAGCTCCGGGTCGTCGACCTCCATGTCGTTCCAGCGGATGCTGCCCTCGTGGTCGACCAGGCCTGCGAGGCCGGCGAGCAGGCTGGACTTGCCCGACCCGACGCGCCCGGTGAGCAGGACGAGCGAGCCCGCGTCGATCGTGAGGTCGACCTCCTGCACGCCGACGGTGCCGTCGTCGTGCACGGCGGTGACGCCCTCGAGGCTGAGCCGTTTGAGCGGTACCCGGCCGGCGGGCCTGGGCGCGGGGGCGGTGCCTGCCGGCAGGTCGACGCCCGGCGGCTGACGCATGATGTCCGTGCCGCCGGAGAGGTCGGACATCGCCTGCACCCAGCGCCGGGCCACCGGGGCCTCGGTGACGGCGGCGCCGAAGACCATCCCGAACCAGCCGGAACCGGCCACGGAAGTGCTCACCAGCAGGGCCGTGGCGAGGTCCCAGCCGCCTGCGAGGTGCACCGCCCATGCCGTGACCACCCCGAGCTGCGTGAGCAGTGCCGGTGTGCCTTCGAGCAGCATGCGCACCCGCTGCTCCCGCACGGCGGCCGCGACGCGGCGTTCGTCGACGCGGCGCAGGTGCGCCTGGACGGCGTCCGTGGCCGCCGCGAGCTTGACGGTGCGTGCGGCGTCGAGCACCGACACCAGCGAGGCGCCGAACCGGGCCCGGGCGTCGCCGGCCACGCGGGCCGACGAGCCTGCCACCGGGGCGCCGAGGGCCGACACCGCCGCGGACACGACCAGCACCGTGGCGAGCACCGCGCCGGCGAGCACGCTCTGCGCGGCGACGGCCGTGACCAGCACGATGATGGTGCCGTTGGTGACGTCGACCCAGCGGTCGACGTAGAGCACGAGACGGTCGGAGTCCAGCGCCCGCGCCACCACCTCGCCCGCGGGGGTGCGGGCCAGCCGCCGCTGCATGGTCTGCCCGCGCAGCACGGCGAGGCGCGTTCTCAGCGTGACCGCCGACCACCACTGCGGGTAGGTGCGGAACGCGCACGCCAGAGCCAGCGGCGCCAGCAACAGCGTGATGGCCAGCGCGGCGGTGTCGGCCCACGGTGACGCGCCCTGTTCGAGCGCGCCCACGAGCCGCCCCCACAGCCAACCCGTGACGACGCCGTACGCCCCCACCAGCGACGCGACGAGGAATGCGATACCACCGAGCACGCCCCAACGCGGGTGGGCGAACATCGTGCGCACCACCGTGCGGGCCAGCCGCGCGCGCACGGGCGGGGGAGCGGGCTTCGGCGGGCGGCGGACCGCGCGGGTGAACCGGGCGGCGTGCTCGACGGCGGGCTCGCCGTCGCCCGCCGCGGCGAGGAGATCCCGGAACGGTCCCGGCTCGGCCGCGAGCCGGGCGCGCTCGCCGTGCTGGACCACGCGCCCCCTGTCGAGCACCGCCACGGCGTGACAGCGGCGGGTGGTGGAGAGCCGGTGCGCGATGACGATGCCCGTGCGCCCCGAGAGGAGCCGGTCGGTGGCCCGCGTGACGCGGCGCTCGGTCTGCGGATCCATGCGCGCGGTCGCCTCGTCGAGCACGACGACCGCGACGTCCCGCACGAGCAGCCGCGCGAACGCCACCAGCTGCTCCTCGCCCGCGGACAGGGTGGTGCCGCCGGAGCCGAGCCGGGTCTGCAGTCCGTCGGGGAGCGCGGCCACCCACTCGCCCAGGCCGAGCGCGTCGACGGCGGCCTCCACCGCGCCCGGCGGGACGTCGCCGAACAGCGTGATGTTCTCTTCGAGGGTGGCCGCGAGGATCTCGGTGCGCTGGGTGACCACGCCGACGGCGCGCCGCAGGTCCTGCAGGTCGGTGGCCGTGACGTCCTGCCCGGCGACGAACACCGTGCCCGGTGGCGGCTCCACCGCGCGGGACAGCAGCTTCGCGAGCGTGGACTTGCCGGCGCCGGTGCGCCCGACGAGCGCGCACGTCGTGCCGGCGGGCACGGTGAGGTCGACCGAGCGCAGCGCGAACCCGCCGGGGTAGCCGAACGTGAGGCCGCGGACCTCCACGGCCGCAGGGCCGGGCGCTACCGGGCGTCCGCCGACCGGTTCCTGCGGCGCGGCCAGCAGGCCGCGGATGCGCTGGAGCGCACCCAGGCCGGCCTGCACCTCCGGCATCTGCATGCTGATGTTGTTCAGCTGACCTGCGAACGTGGTGAACAGCAGCCACAGGGTGACGAGCTCGGCCACCCCGAGCCCGCCCCCGCTGACGAGCGCCGCGCCGGCCACCGCGAGCGCGGCGAGCATCCCGTGCAGGACCAGACCGGTGCGCAGCCCCACGCGCGTGGAGGCGGCGCACGTGGCCGCGACGCGGCGCAGCACCTCCCGCGCCCGCAGCGCGTACTGGCGCACGACGTGCGGCTGGCCGAGCGAGGAACGCACGTCGTCGCGCCCCGCGACGGCCTCCTCCAGCTGGGCCGAGTGGTCCGACCACGCGGCCTCCTCCGCGAGCTTGCGCTCGGCGATCACCGCGGTGAGCGGGCGCACCAGCGCGGCCGCCAGCAGCGCCACGACCGGGAAGGCGAACCAGGCAGGCCACCACGTGAGCCCGGCCACCACCCAGGCCAGCGCGGATCGCAGCACGGCGTGGCTCAGCTGCCAGCCCGTGCGCCGCATCAGGGCGCCGAGCTGGCGGGCGTCGTCGTCGACGCGGTCGAGCACCTCGCCGACGGCCTGCTCCTCCAGCACCGGCAGCGGCTGGTGGAGCGAGGCGTGCAGCAGGTCGGCCCGCAGCCTCCCCTCGGCGCGTCCGACGACCCCGGAGAACGCGGTGCGGCCTGCGGTGTCGAGGACGGTGGCGCCGACCAGCAGGGCACCGAGCAGGCCGACGAGCTCGATGGTCGGGTGCTCGGCCACCTGGCCGGCCACCACCGCGCCGATGGTCTCGGCCACCGCGGCGATGACGACGAGCACGCCGACCGTGGCCGTCGTGCCACCGGCGAGGCGGCGCCAGGTGAGAGGCTGTGCGGGGTACCGCTGTGCCGGGTACCGCTGCGCGCGCAGCCCGCTCTCGTCCATGCCCCCCGGCCCGTACCCCCGCCGGCCCCGCGCCGGTGGTCGAACGCTAGTCGCCGGCATGGGTGGAGCGCTCCCGATTTACGGGGTCCGCGCCTCGGATCGATCGTGGGCGGTCGTACTACGAGATGCGCAGCCGCCCGCCCGCGACGATCCGGTCCGCGTCGATGATGTGCGGGTTGAGCCGGAGCAGGTGGGAGACCGTGACGCCGTGCCGGGAGGCCAGGCCGGTGAGCGTGGCGCCTGCGGGGATCACGACCTCGTTCGGCGGTGCGGGGCGGATCTCGAGGTTGTCGCCCGCCCGGATCAGGTCGGGGTCGGCGATGGCGTTCTGCTCGGCGATCTGCTCGATCGGCACCTGGTAGCGCAGTGCGATCCGGGCGAGGGTCTCCCCGGGCTGCACGGTGTGGGTGGTCGGCCGGTTGGCGTCCGGCGGCGGCCCGGGCTGCGGTGGCTGGGTGCGCGGTGGCGGGGTGCGGGGCGGCTCGGGCCGCGGGAGGACGTCTGGTCCGGTCGAGGTGGCGGGCGCGCGCGGCGTCGTCGGGCGGGGTGACGGTGGCGGCGGCGCGGCCGGCTCGCTCGGGGGTTCCCCGACCGGTGTGGCGGGGGTGGCCGGCTCCGGTCCCGACTGGGACGCGGTGATCGCCGCGATCACCGCGGCGGCGATCGGAACGGCGGCGAGCAACCCGATCATCGCCTGCTTGCCGGTGACCGGGCGCCGCCCGCCCGGGTCCGCGCGCGCCTCCGTGGCGGCGGACTCGAGCTCGCGTCGCAGCCGCTCGTGATCGGGCTCGTTCATCGCGCGTATTCTGCATCGCTCGTTCGGGTGAGCGTCACCGGGTCGGGTTACGCGGACGTGGTCACACGTGAGGGGGGTGGCTTGCGTCGTCGTCGGTCGATCAGGTTGACTCTCCACGTTCGGCCGAGCGGTCGTCACTCATCGTGTTGACCTGATCCTCGTTGGGGGTCTGAATGCCCTGGTGGTCCAGGGAGGGGGAGGGTGAGTCCTCCGCCATGGATGGATCGCGACAGCCGGTCCGGGCCGGCGTACCCGACCGGAGCGGCGCGCCTGACAGGGGAAGCCTCCACGAGCTCGCCGTGCGGAACGCGCGCGCGGCCGCCCTGTTCTCGGCCGGCAACGCGAAGGAAGCCATCGACCTGTTCGAGGACACGCTGCGCGGGTGCCGCGCGCTGCTCGGGCGCGATCACCACGCCACGCTGACGGTGGCGGGCAACCTCGGCGTCGCGCGGATGTCGGCGGGCAAACGGCGCGATGGCATCCACCTCATCGCCGAGAACGTCGCCGACCGCTCGCGAGTGCTCGGCGACGAGGACCCGCGCACCCTCACCGCCCGCGACGCGCTCGCCGTGGCGTACCGGCTCGCAGGCGACGTGGACGACGCCGTCGAGCTGTCCGGCCAGGTCACCGCGCAGCGCAGGCGCGTACTCGGCCCGACCCACCCCGACACGCTCACCTCGCGGATGGGACTGGCACGCGCCCAGGCCGCGGCAGGCGACCTCGAGGCGGCCACCGCCCTGCTGAGCGCGGCCGTGCAGGACGCCGAGCAGGCGCTCCCGCCGCGCCACCCGCACCTCAGCGCCCTCGTGGAGTGCGCCGAAGCCATCGGCATGACCCGCCGCGAGGGGTAGCGCCGACGCCCCAGACTCCCCCGAGCTCCCCAGATCCGATGAACCGAGGCCCCACCATGTCGACCCCAGCCGGCTACCTGAACCGAGAGCGCGAGACCGCGCGCAGTGACGAGGCGCTGCTGCTGCGCCTGGGCTACTCGCAGGTCCTGTACCGCGAGATGGGCGGGTTCTCCAACTTCGCCATCTCGTTCACGATCATCTCGGTCCTCGCGGGCTGCCTCACCTCGTACTACCTCGCGTTCAACAACGGCGGCCCGGTCGCGATCACGTGGGGCTGGCTGCTCGTCGGCGGCTTCTGCGTGATCGTGGCCATGGCGATGGGCGAGATCGCCTCCTCGATGCCCACGGCAGGCGCCCTGTACTTCTGGGCGTCCAAGCTCGGCGGGCCCGCGTGGGGCTGGTTCACCGGCTGGTTCAACCTCCTCGGCCAGATCGCGGTCACCGCGTCCATCCAGTACGGCTCGGCCACGTTCGCGACGGCGCTGCTGAACCTGTGGTTCCCGAGCATGGTGGGCACGGACACGACCACGATCTTCATCGTCTTCACGGTGATCGCCGCCGGTCAGCTGGGCCTCAACCTGCTCAACGTCAACCTGCTGTCGCGGCTCAACACCCTCTCCGCCTGGTGGCACATGGCCGGGGTCGCGCTGATCGTCGTGATCCTGCTGATCGTTCCCACCGAGCACCAGTCGCCCGCGTTCGTGTTCGGCGAGGTGATCAACAACTCCGGGTTCTCCGACACCGGCATCTGGTTCGTGTTCGGCCTCGGGTTGTTGATGGCGCAGTACACGATCACCGGCTACGACGCCTCGGCGCACATGAGCGAGGAGACCCGCGGGGCGTCGCGCGCCACGGCGCTCGGCATGATCTGGGCCGTCGTCGCGTCGGTCGTGTTCGGCTTCATCCTGCTGGTCGCGGTCACGTTCGCGGTGCCCGACGTGCAGGGCACCCTCGACGCCGCCGGGATGGCCGTGGTCTACATCTGGTCCGAGGCCACCAACGACACGTGGGCCGAGTTCATGCTCATCATCGTCGTGATCGCGCAGCTGTTCTGCGGCACCGCGTCGGTGACGTCCGCGTCGCGGATGATGTTCGCGTTCTCCCGAGACCGTGCGGTGCCCTTCTCCCGCCTGTGGCGCCGCGTCGGTGCCAACCGGGTGCCGGTGAACTCGGTGATCGCGATCGCGATCACCGCGTGGGCGCTCATGATCCCGACGCTGGCCAACGGCGTGGTCGGCTACGCCGTCGGCACCTCCATCGCCGTGATCGGCCTCAACATCGCGTTCGCGCTGCCGATCATCCTGCGGATCAGGGCGGGCGAGAAGTTCGAGCCGGGCGCTTGGAGCCTGGGCAAGCACTACAAGTGGGTCTCGTGGGTGGCGGTCGTCTGGATCGCGGTGATGTGCGTGCTGTTCCTCCTGCCGATCTCGCCCAAGGGCATCCCGGGCGCCGAGGACTTCACCTGGGAGTCGGTGAACTACGCCCCGCTGACGGTGGGCGGCGCCGTCGTGCTCTTCGGAGGCTGGTACTTCCTGTCGGCCCGCAAGTGGTTCACCGGTCCGGTGCGCGAGGCCCGTCCGGAGGAGCCCGGCCCGATGCAACGCCAGCAGATCCAGCAGCACCAGGTGCGCGAGCCCGTCCGGCCGTCCTGACGGCTCGACGCCGGGCGACGCCCGGCGCAGGCCGAGATTCCGCATCCGCTACCGTTCGCCGGTCGGATTGGGTGTGGGGGGAACCGTGGAGCGTGGTGACCTGATCGCCGGGCAGTACCGCCTCGACGCCGAAATCGGCTCCGGCGGAACGGGCGAGGTGTGGCGCGCGACCGAGGAGGGGTCGAAGGCGGCCGTCGCGTTGAGTCGCGTGCGCCTGTCCCACCTGGCGACCGGCGACCGCGAACGCGCGCGTGAGCGGTTGCGCGCGGACGCTGCGATGGCCTCGCTGCTGGACCACCCGAACATCGCCTCGGTGCGCGGGCTGGTGGAGCACGACGGTGAGCCTTGGCTGGTCACGACGTACGTGTCGGCGCCGAACCTGACCGAGCTCACGGCGGCCGGGCCGTTGGCCCCGGGCCGGGCCGCCGAGATCGGCGCGCAGGTGGCCGCCGCGCTGGCCTACGCGCACTCGCCGGCGCTCCGCGTCGTGCACGGGGCCGTGACACCGCTGAGCGTCCTCGTCGGCAGGGGTGACCGCGTCACGCTCACCGGCTTCGGGATCTCCGTCGCGCAGGACCATGGTCCGTCCGGGCCGGCGGCGGCGTACGTGGCCCCCGAGGTGGCGAACGGGCTCGAGCCCGGGCCGCAGGCCGACGTCTTCTCGCTCGGGGCCGCGCTGTACGCGGTGGTGGAAGGGCGTTCCCCGTGGGGCGAAGGGGATCCCGGGCAGGTCCGCACGGCAGCGATGAAGGGGGTCGTCGACCCGCCGCGCCGGGCCGGGGCGCTCGGTCCCGTGCTGATGCGCATGCTGGAGAGCAGGCCCCGCGAGCGGCCCGGAGCGGCGGAGGCCGCCCGGATGCTCGGGGAGGTGGCACGGACTGAGCCCACCGATGGGCGCGGCGAGCGCACCGGTCGGCGACGGTGGCCCTGGATCGCGGCCGCCGCAGCCGCCGCGGTGGTGGTGGCGCTCGGGTCGGTCGTCTGGCTGCGCCCGGTGCCGGCCGGGGTCGACGCCGCGGCTGCAGGCCCTGCGCTCGGCGACCCCGCCACGGCCGACCCGTGCTCGCTGCTGCGCCCCGAGCCGCTCGACCGTTTCGGCCAGACCCTCCTGGAGGCCGACGCCGGCAACTTCGACCGCTGTGACGTGACCATCGACTCCGCGCAGGACCGCTTCACGGTGCAGGTGCAGCTCATCCAGTCCGGCCCGGCCCTGCCCGAGGGCGTGCCCGAGGAACGCGACGGTGTCGTGATCGTGCGGGGTGCACCCGTCAACGGGGAGTGCGTCCGCACGTTGCGGCTGTCCGACGGGCACGACGTCCGCGTCCTCGCCCGGCCCGTGCGCGGCGCGCTCCCGGACCCGTGCGCCGTGGCCGACGTCGCCACCGACACCGCGCTCGCGGTGATCGCCGCCGGCCCGGTGCCCCGCCGCTCGGCACCGTTCGACCCCGCGTCGCTGGCGATGGTCGACGCGTGCGGCCTGCTCGACACCGCGACGGTCGCGACCGTGCCGGGTCTGGAGACCGCCGAGGCCGACCCCGGCGTCGCGGGGTGGGACTGCGACTGGGAGAACGTGACCACCGGTGCGTCGATCGAGGTCAGCTACGACCGCAACCGCGGCGGCATCAGCAGGAACGCGGGTAACCGGATGAAGATCGAAGGCCGCGACGCCGCCGCTCGGAGGGACGAGGACGGCGCCGGGTGCGACGTCACGGTCATGCACCGCCCCTACACCGACAAGCGCGGATACCCGGCGGCCGAGCTGCTGATCGTGAAGGTCGACCTGGCGGCCCCGGCCCCCGGCGCGCCCCCGGTCGCGGACCCGTGCCCGCGGGGCATCGCGATAGCCACGGTCGCGGTCAAGCGGATGTCGGCCGCGCCGTGATCCGGGTTCATCGTCCGGCTGCGCGGAGCAGCCGCAGCTGACCCAGCTCCGCGGTGTTCTTCATGAGCTCGGCGTTGGCCCAGGCCAGCATCTGAGCCACCGTCATCCCGGAGCCGGCCGGCCACGGGAACGGGGCGGGGCCTGCGAGATCGGCTTCGGTGAGCCGGTCCAGCACCGCGAGCCACTCGTCGTGCAGCCCGCGCAGCCAGCCGACGGTCGCGTCGGGTCCCGGCCACGCGACCGCCGCGCGGTCGCGCGGCTCGCGCCCATGGGCGTGATCGGCCGCCACGCTCCACCACCAGCCGAGGTGCCAGGTCACCCAGCCGATGGTCGGCACCGGGATCGGATCGGGCTCGGTGTCGGCCCAGTCCGGGGTCCAGCTCCCGTCGGCGCCCTGCCGCAGGGTCCAGCAGAGCGGCGCAGGCTCCCAGAGGAAGTCGGCGGTGGCCAGCCGGTCGAGGTGGAGCTCGGCCAGGGACCAGGTCAGGTCGAACTGCCACCGCAGCAGGTCGCGAGTCACGTGGTGATCATCGCGGCCTGCTGCGGTGTCCTGCATCCGGATTCCCCTCAGTCGGCGAGCGCGAGCTCCGCCGGCACCCGCTCGCGCCGTCCGGCCAGCCCGGTCAGCGCGATGAGCAAGCCCGCGACGGCGAACCCGGTGACGACACCGAGTGCGGGCGTGAACCCGGCCAGCAGGGCGTCCGGGCCGGTACGCCCCTCGCCGCCCGCCACCAGCACCGCCGTGACGATCGCCAGGCCGAGCGCACCGCCGACCTGCACCGAGGTGTTCAGCAGCCCGCCGGCGAGACCCTGCTCGTCGTCCGGGATCCCGGCGGTGGCCTGGATGTTGAACGAGGCGAAGGCCAGCATGAAGCCGAGCCCGAGCAGGATCATGCTGGGAAGCACGCCGACCACGTACGGCGCGTCCCGGTCGACCACGAGGAACAGCACGTACGCGGCGACGTGGGCCACCACGCCCGCCGTGATCGTGCGTGCGGTGCCGACGCGCTCGATCAGGGGATCCATCCGTGGCGAGCCGAACGCGACGATCAGCGCGGCAGGCAGGAAGCCGAGCGCGGTCTGCAGGGCGGACCAGCCCAGCACGGACTGCAGGTACAGCATCACCACGAACTGGAAGCCGAGGTAGCCGCCGAAGAACACCATGACGCCGAGGTTCGCCCTGGCCAGCCGGCCGGACCGCAGGATGCCCAGCCGCACGAGCGGGTGGGCGCTGCGCCGCTCGACGACCAGGAACGCGGCGATCAGCACCGCGGTGAGGGCGAACTGGAGCAGCGTGCGCGGCGTGGCCCAGCCGACCTCGGGTGCCTCGACCACGGTGTAGACGAGCAGCAGCATGGCGGCCACGCCGGTGATCGCGCCGGGCAGGTCGTAGCCGCCGGTGCGCTGCGCGGGCCGGTCGTCGGGCAGCATCCGGTAGGCCGCGACGAACGCGACGATCGCGACCGGCACGGGCAGGAAGAACGTCCACCGCCAGCCGACCTCGGTGAGCAGCCCGGAGAGCACGAGGCCCGCCGAGTACCCGCTCGCCCCGAACACCGCGAAGACGCCCAGCGCCCGGTTCCGGGCCGGGCCTTCTGCGAACGTGGTGGTGATGATCGACAGGGCCGCGGGTGCCGTGAAGGCCGCGGAAGCGCCCTTCACGAGGCGGGTGGCGATCAGCAGTGCGCCGTCGTCGACGAGGCCGCCGATCAGCGACGCGAACGTGAACACGGCGACGGCGACGAGGAACACCCGTCGCCTGCCGAGCAGGTCGGCGGTGCGGCCGCCGAGCAGCAGCAGGCCGCCGTAGGACAGGACGTATCCGCTGACGACCCACTGCAGGGTGCTGGTGGAGAGGCCGAGCTCGGCCTGGATGACGGGAAGCGCGACGCCGACCATCGACACGTCGAGCGCGTCGAGGCCGACGACGAGGGACACGGTGAGCAGCACGCCCCAGAGCCGGGGCGTCCACCGTGTGGAGGTGGTCGTGAGGGAAGCGGTCACGAGCGACGAGAGTACATGCACACGCATCAGATGCAAGTGCATTCAATGCGGGTGCATCACAGTCGCGTGCATGCTAATGTGCGGCCCGTGAGCGCCGGTATCGACAGCGGGGCCGAGGAGCAGCTGCTGGACGAGTGGCACGCCCTGCTCGCCCGCCACGCCGCTGTCTGCGGTGCGCTCGAGGCAGAGCTGCGCCGGCGGCACGGCATCGGCGTGAGCGAGTTCGAGGCGCTCGAGCGCCTCGCCACGGGCCCGCAGGGCAAGTGCCGCGGCGTGGAGCTCACCGAGGCCGTGCACCTGAGCCAGAGTGCGGCGTCCCGGCTGGTCGCGCGCATGGAGCGCGACGGTCTCGTCGAGCGCACCGGCTGCCCCGATGACCGCCGCGCGATCTTCATCGCGCTCACGGAGGCCGGCAGGCGGCGCTACCACGAGGCGAAGCCCACCCAGCGCGCGGTGCTCGCGGCGAGGATGGGCTAGCGCGGCGCCCATTCCGACGAACGGCGCGTTCGTCGGAACCTTTCCGACCAGTGCGCCGCTCGTCGGAAGGGTGCTGCGCCCCGCGCGGTGACGACGGTGGATCAGGCGGCGCCGCGCCACCACCGCCTGGCCGCGGGGTGGGCGACCGCGCGGGGACGCGGGGCCGGCGAGGGGACCTCGACGCCGAGGGTCTGCCGGACGAGCCGCCGCTCCCGCTCCTGTGCGGCGGAGAGCGCGGGGGAGTCGGCATGGGCGTCCAGGAGCGCCCGGAGGCCTCGACCGCCCGTCGTCGGGTCGGTCCACGCCGCCACGACGGCGGCGTCGAAGTCGGCGGGAGCGTCCTCGAGCAGGTTGTCGACCCGGGCGAAGAGCGCGGTGCGCCAGCGGTGGTGGAGGGCGAGCAGGAACGACTCGATGCTGCCGAACGTGGCCTCGACGTCGCCACGCCGGGTGATCTCCGGACGGCCCGTGCGGGCGGCCTCGGTCAGCACCTCGCGGATCAGCAGGAACTTCGAGGACATGGCGTCGGTCTCCAGCGCTGCGACGGTTACATACTCTGTGTACGTACTCTGAGTATGTCGTAGACTCCCGGCATGTCAAGGCCGAAGAGTCGGCGCGAGCTCTACTCGGAGGCCACCCGCGCGGCGTTGCTGGAGACGGCCACGGCGATGTTCGCCGACCGTGGCTTCGCGCGGACCTCCCTGGACGACATCGCGGTCGCCACCCAGGTCACCCGCGGCGCGGTGTACCACCACTTCGAGAGCAAGCAGGCGGTGTTCGAGGCGGTCTTCGACGCGCTCGAGCAGGACATGTCGGCGCGGGTCACGGCGGCCGCCGCCGGGCAGCCGGACGCGTGGCAGGCGGGGATGGCCGCGCTCGACGCGTTCCTCGACCTGTGCTGCGAGGACCGGTACGGCCGGCTGTGCTGGCTGGAGGGGCCGCTCGCGCTGGGCTGGGCCCGCTGGATGGACTACGAGAAGAAGTACGCCTACGCGATGATCGACGGGTTCCTGCAGGCCGCTCGCGAGGAGGGGTTGCTCGGGCCGGTGCCGGCGACGACGAGCAGCCAGTTGGTGTTCCACCTGCTCGGTGGGGCGGGACGCACGATCGCCGAGGCCCCGGAGGCCGAGCGCAGGGCGGTGCGCGACGGTTGTGCCGTGACGATCCGCCGGATGCTCAACGGGCTGCGCGCGTAGCCCACTCCGGCTGGGCCTGGGCTGTCGGCCCGCGGTCGAGCAGGTCGGCGGCGCCCTGCAGCACCACCCGCACGTTGCGCCGGTTCCACACCGGGTTGGCGGCCATCCGGTCCGACCGCGACACGCACGAGTGGACGTGCTCCAGCCAGCCGAGCAGGACCAGCACCTCGGGGGCGAGGACGCTCCCGCCGAGCGCGGACTGGCACCCGACGAGCACGTCGGCCTCGGCCCGCGGCACGCCGCCGAGCCACCGCAGCACCACCGGGCCGTACTCCTCGCCGCTCGCCATGGCCTCCGCCATCGGGATGAACGTCGCGACGTCGAGCACGGACAGGCCGTCCGGCCGTGCCGTGCACCAGTCGATGATCGCGCTCACCCGCCCGTTCGGCGCGGCCAGCAGGTTGACCGGCAGGTAGTCGCCGTGCGTCCAGCCGACGCCCACGATCTGGCCCCGCAGCCGCGTGTCCAGCAGCGCGGCCACCCGGCCCGCCTCGGCCTTGAGCCCCGCGGGCAGCGTGCGGGAGAGGGCGGTGAACGGCTGGTGCACCCAGCAGTCGAGCTCTGCATCCCCGATCCGGCGCAACGTGGCCGTCTGGCGGTGCAGCTCGCTGATCGCGGCGACCGCGCTGGACAGGAACGGGCCGCGGCGCGCCGGGTCGGCCAGGGCATCGGGGCCGGACCCACCGGGCAGCAGCGTCTCGGTGAGGCAGTAGGTGTCGCCGACCTCGGCGGTGCCGAGCACGCGGGGGATGAGCGGCGTCCAGTGCTGGAGGCGCGGGTCGGCGTGCAGTGCCGCCAGCGCCGAGGTCTGCTGGCGGAGTTCCTGCTGCCCGTTCGCGGTGTCGGCGGCCTTGAGCATGGCCCGGCGCTCGCCGACCGGCCCGATCGCGACCACCACCGTCTCGGAGCCGCCGCCCATGGCCGAGCCGATCGCCCAATCGGCCGGGGCGCCGACCCGGCGCAGGCCGTCCTCGCCGACCCGGCGCAGCAGGGCGGAGCTGCGGATGCCGTCGATCCACGCGCCCGGCGGGCCGGGTACCCACGGGGCGTTCATGATCAGAACGACGGTCGCGACGCAGCACTGCGCGGCGAACCAGGCCAGGCCGACGGCCAGCACGCCCAGGTGAGGCATGAGCACCCACGCCAGCCCGATCGTGAGCACCGAGATGGAGGTCGGCACGCCGAACTGGACGCCTCGCCGCTGGCGGACCCGTGCCGTGCTGGTGGCCGCCGCGGTGACCACGTTGGGGATGGCGGACAACGCGATGAGGGCGAGCGCTCCGGCGCCGGTGGCGGCGTAGTGCGGGCCGAAGAGTGCGAGCACGAGGGGCGCGGCGAGCGCCAGGACGAGCGCGACCGGGACCACGAGCATCAGCCCGCGGCGCACGGTCTCCCGGCGCGCCTTGTGGACCTGCGCCGGGTCGGCCGCGTTGTGGGCGATCATCGACTGGCCCATGCCGGACGGCACCATGTACAGCGCGAGCCCGAACTGCCAGACCATGTTGTAGGCGGCCGCCGCCTCGGCGCCGAGGCGGCCCAGCACCAGCACCGGCAGCCCCATCATGGCGGCCTGCCAGAACAGGGCGCCCACGTAGTCGGCGCCGATGAAGCGGCCGATGGCGCCGGCGGTGATCGGCACCGCCCGTTCGGCGGTCCTCCGGCCGTGCGCGGGCAGCAGCCGGATGAGCAGCCACAGGTTGATCGGCAGCACGATCAGGGCCGTGGCGATCACCCAGGACAGCGCGATGCCGCCGGGCACGGCCGCGAGCGTGACCGCGACGAGCAGGCCGATCTTGAGCACCGAGAAGACGAGGTTCTCGATCGGCACGGCGGTGGCCCTGCCGACGGCGGTGAGGACGTAGTCCTGGAGGCTGAACAGCGTCCAGACCGGGCAGCTCACGGCGAAGAACGCGATCAACGCGCCGTAACCGGCGATGTCGACCAGCTCGGGTGCCCACCACATCGCTCCCACCGCGAAACCGGCGCCGGCGAGGCCGGACAGGGTGATCGCCACCAGGTAGCCGAGCACCACGAGCCGGCGGGCCGCCGTGCCCGCCACGGGGACGAAGCGCAGCAGCGCGTGCGACATGTTCAGGTGTGCGATGCCGCCGACCAGCATGAGCGACGACACCGCGACCGCGTTCACGCCGACGACGTCGGCCGGGAACATCTGCGCCGCGAGCACCCAGTACAGCAGCCCGACCGCGGACGACATCCCGGAGCTCACCACGAGGGCGAGCCCGTCGCGGTGCTGCGGCGATCGCCACCCGTTCAACAGGCTCTTCACCCGCGCGACCGCGACGACCACCTGCGCGCCCCCCAAGAAATCCGGCCTACAACACCATCGTGAACACCGCATGGACACCACTCGAACGGTGGCTGTCCGCGGGACATCCTGCCCGAGTGCCGGTTCTGTCCGCTCCTGACCCCGTGGAACGCGGCGAATCCGGCGACGATCGGCGGGCGGGCATCGGCGGGTGCGCCGGATGGAGCGGTGTGCGGCCGGCGCGCGGAACGACGATCACGGCGTCCACGACGCCGGCCGGCACCGGCCGGATTTGTCGGTGTCGTCTGCTCGGATGACCTCGTCTTCTCGGAATTTCTTCTCCGAGTCTTCTCCGAGTCGTCTCCGACGAGCGAAAGGTGGTCCGGTGCCGGTCGAGCTGATCAACCCGGAGGGTTTGCCGCAACCGCAGGGGTATGCGCAGGTGGGGGTCGCATCCGGCAGCCGCCTGGTGTACGTGTCCGGGCAGGTTGCACGCACCGCCGACGGCGGCCGGGTCGGGGCGGGCGACCTGGCGGCCCAGACCGAGCAGGCCTACCTCAACCTCGCCACCGCACTCGCCGCCGCGGGCGCCACGTTCGCCGACGTCGCCAAGCTCACGGTCTACGTCGTCGACTGGTCGGCCGATCGCATGCCCGAGCTGGTCGCGGGGGCGATGCGCGCCGCCGAGCGGCTCGGGTTCGATCCGGTCCGCCCGATCACGCTGCTCGGCGTCACGGCGCTCGGCGAGCCCGACCTGCTGGTGGAGGTCGAAGCGGTCGCGGTGCTCGACTGAGCGGTGCTCGACCGAGCGGTGCGGGGTCCTCGGCAGGGCGTCAGTAGACGTGGACCTCGGTGCCCACCGGGGCCACGTCGCTGGCCCACAGCAGATCCATGGCCGCGTTGGTCACGCGCACGCAGCCGTGCGACGCGGGGTGGGCGGGGATGCTGCCCGAGCCGTGCACCGCGACGCCGCCGTGGAAGTACTTCGGCCGGTAGAGCACGCCCAGCTCGGCCTCACGCACGCCGTTGATCTGGCGCTCGATCTCGAAGTCTCCGCGCGGTGTGCGGGCCACGCCGGTGCCGCCGGAGGGGCGGTCGTAGGCCTCCCCGTTGCCCGTGGAGGTGTTGAACGCCCACTGCACCTCGCCGCCGCGCACCACGAGCAGCAGCTGCCGCTCCAGGTCGACCTCGATGTGGTCGCCCTCCGTGGTGCGTGGGGTCGGTCGGGACGCCGTCGGGAGCTTCCCGCGGGTGTCGGGTCCGGCCACGCCGTCGCGGTCGAGGCCCTCGGCCTTCTGGAACGCCATCACGGCCTGGCGGGTGAGCTGGCCGTAGTGGCCGTCGATCTCGCCGAGCCAGTAGCCGAGGGTGGACAGGCGCTGCTGGAGCTCCTCCACGGCGGGGCCGGACGCCTCCAGGCGCAGCACCGCGTCGGCGGCGTCCGGGGCGGGCGGGGTGGACGAGGTGGGCGGGGTGGAGGCCGACGGTGCCGTCGTCGGAGCAGCGGAGGTGGGAGGGGCGGAGGTGAGAGGAGTGGCCGCGGGCGGAAGGGTGGTCGGGGAGGCGGCCGGGTTCGCGCAGGCGCCGGTGAGGGTGAGACCGCTCGCGATCACCAGGGTGACCGCCAGCCGGGCCGGGGTGGGGATGTCGTGCGCTCGGTCAGCGCGGGTGCGTGGGGCGGCGACTGAGCCGGCGGCCATGTATGTGCTCCTCGGGTCCTGAAACGATCATGCCCGGAGGAGAATGCGCCCGAACGCCGAACGCCACGGCGTTTGCGACCGCGGCCCCGACCGGTCAGCATCGTCGAGATCATCCTGCACGCACGGGTGTGTGGCGTGCATATCGGGGTCGCGGGCGCGCGGATGTCACCCGGGAGCTCGACGGGCGGCGGTCCCGGGGCTCCCCTGCCAGGAGTGCCCCTGCCAGGAGTACCAGAGCGCGGCGTACGCGCCGCCGGCCGCGATGAGCTCGTCGTGGGCGCCGAGCTCGGTGACGCGCCCGTCCTGGAGCACCGCCACCCGGTCCGCGTCGTGGGCGGTGTGGAGCCGGTGGGCGATGGCGACGACGGTACGGCCGGCGAGCGCGGCGGCGAGCGCCCGTTCGGTGCTGCGGGCGGTGGCCGGGTCGAGCAGGGCCGTCGCCTCGTCCAGCACCACCGTGTGCGGGTCGGCGAGCACGACGCGGGCGAGCGCGAGCCGCTGGGCCAGTGCGCCGCCGGGTCGGTGCCCGTCCGGTCCGAGCCGCGTGTCGAGGCCGTCGGGGAGCTCGTCGACCCGGCAGCCGACGCAGTCGAGCGCGGCCCGCAGCGCGTCGTCGTCCGCGGCGGGGGCGGCCAGCAGGAGGTTGTCCCGCACCGTGCCGAGGAACACGTGGTGCTCCTGGGTGACGAGCACGATGTGGCGGCGCCGCTCCGCGCGGTCGAGACCCGCGACGGGCACACCGCCCACGGTGACGGTGCCGGTGCGCGGTGCGTCCAGCCCGGCCAGCAGACGCCCGAGGGTGGACTTGCCCGCACCGGACGGCCCGACGAGGGCGATCCGCTCGCCGGGGCGCAGCTCGAGGTCCACGCCGCGCAGGGCGTCGCGGTCGTGTCCCGGGTAGCCGAAGTGCACGCCCCGCACGGCCACCCGCTCGCCGACCGGCCGAGCTCCCGGCCGCGCTGCCAGCCGTGGCGCAGGTGGCGGGGGTGCGCCGGCGAGTCCCTCGACGCGGGCGAACGCGGCGGTGCTGCTCTGCAGCTGCTCGACGCGCCACAGGATCGTGTTCAGCGGGTTGGCCAGCTGCTGCAGGTAGAGCGCCGCGGCGGCCACGGCACCGAGGGTCGTCGCGCCGTGCGCGACCAGCACGCCGCCGACCAGCAGCACCGCGGCCACCGGCAGGACGTGGCAGATGTCCACGGCCGGGAACAGCACGCTGCGCAGCGCGAGCGTCCGTTCGCGGGCGCGGCGGCCGGTCCCGATCGCCGCGTCGCACGCGTCGATCCGGCGTTCCTGCAGCCGCAACGCCTCGACCGTCCGCGCGCCGGCCGCGGTGGCGGTGAGCACCTCGGCGAGCGCGGACGCGGCGGCGCCCTCCGCGAGGTAGGCGGCGTGCGCCCGGCGCAGGTACCAGCGGACCGCGAACCACGTCCCGACGAGGCCGACCAGGCCGCACGCGCCGAGCGGGGGAGCCACGACCACGACGGCCGCCAGCAGGAAGAGCGCCTGGACGGCCGCGACGAACAGGTCCGGGCCCGCGTCGCGGAGGGTGGCGGCCACGACGGCGACGTCCCCGGTGCCGCGGGCGCCGACACCAGCGCGTTCCACCACACCGGTGGGGAGGGCGAGCACCCGCTCGACGTACCGTTCGCGGACCCGGGACAGGGTCCGCTCGCCGAACCGGTGTGCGGCCCAGCGGGCCTGGCGGGCCAGGACGAGCTGGACCAGCGCGCACGCGACGATGCCCAGCGCGAGACGGTCCACGGTCTCCGGCCCGTTCCCCGCCCACACCTCACCGGATTGAACGGCGTCGACGGCCCGGCCCACGAGCCACGGGCCGGCGAGGCCTGCGGCCGCCGCGAGGGCGCTGAGCAGCACCATCGCGGTGGCCGTCCGGGCGTCGGCCCGCACCAGCCGAAGCGCGGCGCGGCGCGCGGCGCCCGGCGTGGCCACGGCCAGCGCCGCCCGGGGAGGTGTCACCGGGCCACCACCGCCCGGTAGCGCGGTTCGGTGGCGAGCAGCTCGTCGTGGGTCCCGGTCACGACCACCCGCCCGCCCACCAGCAGGCACACGGTGTCGGCGTGGGCGAGGAGCAGCGGCGAGGTGGTGGTGACGAGCGTCGTGCGCCCGAGCCGGGCGGCGCGCAGCCCGGCGGCCACCACCGCTTCGGTGTGCGCGTCGAGGGCGGAGGTGGGTTCGACGGCGAGCAGTACCTCGGGTTCGGCGACGAGCGCCCTGGCCAGGCGCACGCGCTGGCGCTGGCCCCCCGACAGGTTCTGCCCGTCGCCGTCGACGTGACCGTCGAGCCCGGCGGGCAGGCCGCGCACGACGTCCTCGGCGGCCGCCGCCTCGACCGCTCGTGCGATCGCGTCGTCGTCGGGATCGGCGCGGCCGGCGATGACCTCGCGCAGCGGGCCGGCGAACAGCGCCGCGTCCGGGTCGGCCACCAGCACGCGTTCGCGGACCTCGGCGGGCGCGACCGCGCCGAGGCGGTGCTCGCCCCAGGTCACCGACGACCCGGCGAACGCGCCGAGCCGGTCGATCACCGCTTCCGCATCGGCGGGCCGGTCGCTCACCAGCGCGGTGAACGTGCCCGGGGACACCTGCAGTCCCGACTCCGGATCGCGCAGCGCGGCCGGACCGGCGGGACCGGGACCGCCTGCGAGCGGGCGGGGCTCGAGGGCGAGGAACCGGGCGACCCGGTCGGCGGCCACCCAGCCGCGGGTGAGCTGGTGCGCTCCCTCGATGAGGGCGCCGACCGGCACCGCGAGGAGCGCGGCGTACCCGTAGACGGCGAGCAGGTCGCCGATCGTCATGCCGCCCGCCGCGGCCGTGCGGGCGGCAATCCAGGTCACACCGCCGACGAACAGCACCGGCAGCCCGGTGCCGACCGCGTCGATCCAGCTGCTGATCGCGCCGACCCGGTATCCCTCGGCACGCAGGGCCGCCGAGCCGTGCCGGTAGCGCCGCGCCACGAGGTCCTCGCCGCCGAGGCCTGCGAGCACGCGCAGCCCGCCGACGATGTCGAGCAGCCGGGCGTTGAGGCCGCTCTGCCGGATCCGGTACGTCCCCTCGAGCGCACGCAGCCGGCCGAGCAACGGGCCGACGAAGATCGCCAGCAGCGGAACCCCGAGCAACACCACCACGGCCAGCAGCGGTGAGATCGCGAGCATCAGCACGGCTACCACGATGTAGGTGACCACGGCCCCGACGCTGGGGCCTGCGACCGTCAACGCGGTGCTGACGGTGATCACGTCACCCAGGCCGATGCTGACGACCTCGCCCTTCGTCGTGCGCCTCTCCAGCGTGGCGCCGAGGCGGGTGGCGTGCACCAGCACCGCGCGGGAGATGCGGAAGGTCGCGTCCATCCGGACCCGCGACATCGTCCGGTGGCGCAGGATGGACAGCGTGGCGGTCGCACCGCCGGCGGCGAGCAGCGCGCCCGTCCAGGCGGCGAGCGCGGGCCACCGGCCGGTCGCGAGGCCGTCGTCGACGGCGCGGCCGAGCAGGTACGGCGCCAGCGCCATGCTGGGCATCCCGAGCGAGGCGAACACGGAGCCTGCGGCCACGCGCCCGCGCTGGCGCGCGACCAGCCACCAGAGCACGCGCCCGGGACCAGGGCGGGCCGGCACGTCGATCACCGGCCCCCCTCGACTCGCCGACTGCTGGCGACGCCAGGTCAGGTTGCCAGATCGGCGAGCGCGGCGGCGGCCTTTTCGCGGAACGCGGACACGTTGCGGAGCTTGATCTCCTCGTAGCCGCGGATCACGTCCGGCAGGGCGGCGAGGTCCGCGACGGCGTCGGCGGTGTCCGGCCGCAGGTGCTCGAGGGCCTCGCGGACCAGCGCCTGGTACTCCGGCACGAGCGCGCGCTCGACGCGGCGGACCTCGGCGTGGCCGAACGGGTCGAGCGGGGTGCCGCGCAGGCGGCGGGCGGCGCGCAGCGCGCGGAACACGGGCCCCGCGGTGCGGCGCAGCCTGATCTTGCGGGTCATGCCCATGGCGCGCAGGACGGGCGGGTGCAGCAGCACGGAGACGGCGGCGTCCGGACCGAACTCGGCGTCGCGGTGGGCCTGCTCGGCCGGGTCCAGGTGCAGGCGCGCCACCTCGTACTCGTCCTTGTAGGCCATGAGCTTGTGCAGGCCGCGGGCGTAGGCGACGGCCACCCGCTCGCCCGCGTCCGCCCCGGCGCGCTCGGTGGCGATCGCCGCGACGCGCTGGACCTCCTCGGCGTAGCGGTCGGCGTAGGCCTCGTCCTGGTAGCCGGTGAGGTCGGCGACGCGGGTGGCGAGGACGTCGGCGAAGCCCTCGGCCCGGGCGGGCGACACCGGCGCGCCGGTCGCGGCGGCGACCGCCGCGGGGTCGGCGACGGCCGCGCGGCCCCAGCGGAAGGCGGCGAGGGTCTTCTCGACGCCTGCCCCGTTGAGCCGGATCGCCTGCTCGATCGCCTCGGCGGAGATCGGGATGCAGCCGTGCTGGAACGCGGCGCCGATCAGCAGCATGTTCGCCGGCATGTGGTCGCCGAAGAGCGCCTCCGACAGGCCTTGGGCATCGACGTGCAGCGCGGCGTCCGGGCGGGTGGCCGCGGCGATGCGATCGAGGGTGTCGGCGGGGGAGCCGGGCACGGCGGCGCGCCCGGTGACCATGGCCGCGGTCGGCACCACGGCGGAGCTCACCACGGCGATCGTGCGGCCCGGGCGCGCGACGGCGAGGTTCGCCTCGGAGGCGGCGCCGAGCAGGTCGAAGCCGATGAGGACGTCCGCGGTGCCGCGGGAGGCCCGCAGCGCCCCGCGCGCCGGCTGCTTGCCGATGCGGACGTCGCTCACCACCGGGCCGCCCTTCTGCGCGAGCCCGATCTGTTCCAGGCCTGCGGCGTAGCGCCCGTCGAGGTGCGCGGCCATCTGCAGGATCTGCGACACCGTGACGACACCGGTCCCGCCGATCCCGGGCATGCGCAGCAGCGCGGTGTCCCCGGTGAGCCTGCTCTCCGGCTCGGGCAGCCCGGCGGGCGGCTCCGGGATCGGCCGCGGGCCCGTGCTCCGCGGCTCCACCAACAGGAACGACGGGCAGTCGCCCTTGAGGCAGGACAGGTCGGTGTTGCAGGAGCCCTGGTGGATGCGGGTCTTGCGGCCGAACTCGGTCTCGACCGGCTGCACGGACAGGCAGGTGGAGACCTGGCCGCAGTCGCCGCAGCCCTCGCACACGCGCTCGTTGATCACGACCTTGGCGGTGGGTGAGGGGAGCTTCCCGCGCTTGCGCAGGCGGCGTTCCTCTGCGGCGCAGCGGTCGTCGTGGATCAGGACGGTGACGCCGTCGATGCCGGACAGCTCCTTCTCGGCGGCGGCGAAGTCGTCGCGGTGCGCGACGGTGGCGATCGGGTCGAGCGCCACCCCGCGGTAGCTGCCGGGGTCGGCCGTGGTGACGACCACGCGGCGGACACCCTCGACGGCGAGCCAGCGGGTGAGCGCCGGGACGTCGAGCCTGCCCTCGGCCCGCTGGCCGCCCGTCATCGCGACGGCGTCGTTGTAGAGCAGCTTGTAGGTCATGGTGACGCCGGCCGCGACAGCGGCGCGGACGGCGAGCGACCCGGAGTGGTGGAACGTGCCGTCGCCGAGGTTCTGCACGAAGTGCCGGTCGTCGGTGAACGGGGCGAGGCCGAGCCACTGCGCGCCCTCACCGCCCATCTGCGTGAGGCCCAGCTGGTGGCCGCGGCCCGCGCCGTCGAGCGCGATCATCGCGTGGCAGCCGATGCCGACACCGACCAGCGTGTCGTCGCTGGTGCGGGTGGAGGTGTTGTGCGGGCACCCCGAGCAGAAGAACGGGGTGCGGGCGGCCAGCGGGAGCGCGATCCGGGACCGTGGCTTCGGCGTGGTCGCCTGCAGGTGGACGGCGGCGGTGTGCGGGAGCCGGTCGGGCCCGATGCGGGCGGCCAGCGCGGCGGCCACCTCCTCGGCGCCGAGCGCGGACCGGGCGGGCAGCAGCGGGCGCCCCTCGGGGTCGTGGCGGCCGACGACGCGCGGCACGCGGGGGCGGCCGTGGAGCGCTGCGTCGTCGTGGAGCGCTGCGTTGTCGTGGAGCGCTGCGTTGTCGTGGAGCGCTGCCTTGAGGTGGTTCTCCAGGAACGGGACCTTGTCCTCGACGACGAGCACCTCGTCGAGGCCGTCGGTGAGCTCGGCCAGGACCTCGGCGTCCACGGGGAACGGCATGGCGAGGGTGATGATCCGCAGGCCGAGCGCCTCCATGGCGGCCTCGTCGAGGCCGAGGTCGTCGAGGGCCCGCTGCACGGTCGCGGCCGACGTCCCGGACGCGAGCACCCCGAGCCGCGCGGTGCGCGAGGTGAAGGCGACCCGGTTGAGCCCGGCTGCCCGCGCGTAGGAGCGGGCGAGGCCGAGGCGGCGGGTGAGCGCGTCGTGCTCGGCGTCGAGGGCGGTGGCGCCGACGAGGACGCGGGGCGCCTCCTCGGCCCGGCCGGGCACCGGCACGCCGAGGTCGAGCGCACCGACGTCCAGGGTGGCGGCGGCGTCGGCGACGTCGGCCACGATCTTCAGCCCGGTCCAGAGCCCGGACGCGCGGGACATGGCGACGGCGTGCAGGCCGAGCTCGACGATCTCCGCCACCGAACCGGGTGCGAGCAGCGGCAGCAGCAGGCTCTGCGCCATCGGCTCGCACGAGCTCGGCACGGTGGAGGACTTGCACGAGGGGTCGTCGCCGATGAGGGCGACCGCGCCGCCGAGCGCGGAGGTGCCGGCGAGCGTGCCGTGCCTGATGGCGTCCGCGGCCCGGTCGAGGCCGGGGTTCTTGCCGTACCAGAAGCCGGTGATCCCGTCGTGGCGCCGGCCGGGGGCCTGGCGCAGCAGCTGGGTGCCTGCGACGGCGGTGGCGGCGAGCTCCTCGTTGAGGCCGGGCCGGAACACCACGCCCGCGTCGTCGAGGAACGGCCGGGCCCGCACCATCTCCTGGTCGAGCCCGGCGAGCGGCGAGCCCTGGTACCCGCTGACGAACGCGCGGGTGTCCAGGCCGCGGGCGGCGTCGAGGGTGCGCTGCTCGAGGATCATCCGCACGATCGCCTGGATCCCCGAGATCAGGACCCGGCCGTGGCGGGCGGTGTACTTGTCGTCCAGCGTGACCGTGGTGGGCGGCATCGGGACAGCCGACATTGGCGGACCTCCGTCAGGGCGGGTACGAGGAGGAGACCCGGTTCACACTCCTCCGGGCAAGCCCTTCGCCGCCGCGTCCCATGAACACGCAAAGAGGTT
Organism: Pseudonocardia hierapolitana; assembly: GCF_007994075.1. Classification (NCBI taxonomy): domain Bacteria; kingdom Bacillati; phylum Actinomycetota; class Actinomycetes; order Pseudonocardiales; family Pseudonocardiaceae; genus Pseudonocardia; species Pseudonocardia hierapolitana. The sequence goes on from NZ_VIWU01000001.1 coordinate 7,583,687, forward strand.
GTGCTTGGATCGGCCTCGAGCTCGAGTTCTTTGCGTGGAGGGGGCCGGTGGCCGACAACAGCGCGGTCGACGACACCGACCGGCTCCTGATCGACCTGCTGCGCGTCGACGCCCGCCGCACCTACTCCGAGATGGCCGTGCAGGTGGGGCTCTCGGTCGCGGCGGTGAAGCGGCGGGTCGACCGGCTGCGCGAGATCGGCGTCATCACCGGGTTCACCGTGCAGGTCGACCACGCGAAGCTCGGCGCGGGCGTGGAGGCGTTCATCGAGCTGCGGTTCCTCGGGAACACGAGGGTGAGCGAGATCGTGCGGTCGGTGGGGACCATCCCGGAGGTGCAGGCGGTCTTCACGCTCGCGGGCGACCCGGACGCGCTCGTCCAGGTGCGGGTGCACGACCTCGCCCACCTGCAGCTGGTGATCGACACGCTGCGCCGCTCCGGCACGGTGACGGGCACCCGCACGCTCATGGTGCTGGGCTCGTGGGAGCGCGGCAGCTGACCTCAGGGTGCTCCCGCCCGGAGCACCGCCCGCACCACCGGCCAGGGCCGCCCCGCCTCGGCGAGCACGAGGTCGGCGCGGGTGCCCGGCGCGAGGGAGCCGCGGTCGGGGAGGCCGACGGCCTCGGCGGGCCCCGCCGTCACCAACCCGACGGCTGCGGGCAGCGTCGTGACGCCGTCGGCCGCGAGGAGGAACGGGGCGGCGAGCAGCCCGGACGGCAGGTAGTCCGACGCGAGCGCGGTGACGAGGCCACGGGCGACGAGCTCACGGGCGGAGGCGTTGCCGGAGTGCGAGCCGCCGCGCAGCGCGTTGGGGGCGCCCATGACCACCGGCATGCCCCGATCGCGGGCGGCGGCCGCTGCCTCGACGGTGGTGGGGAACTCGGCCACGGCCTCGCCGCGGTCGGCGAAGGCCGCGATCTCCGCGGCCGATGCCGGGCCGTGCCCGAACAGCCGGACCCGCCCGGCACCGGCCAGGCCGGCCAGGAACGACAGGGCCTCGTCCCGGATACCGCGGTTCGCCTCGCGGGAGGCGACGAACACGTCGACGTGGGCGCGGGCCTGCTCGGCGGTGAGGTCCCGGGTGCCCAGGACGTAGCGCTCGTAGTAGGTGCGATCGGCGTACTGGCCCTGGCCAGGGGTGTGGTCCTCGTGGGACACGACCGCGGTCGCGCCGAGTGCGGCCGGCCTGGTGCGCAGTGCGGCGAGGCCGCCTGCCGACCGCACGTCGAGCCGGTGCAGGATGCGGTGCTCGACGAGGCCTTCGCCCCGCTCCGCGACCTGGCGGCACATCTCCAGCGCGGCGTCCACCGAGCGCACCTTGAGCGAGCCCTCGCCCTGCTCGAAGGCCGCCCCGTGGAACACGGTGGTGATGCCGGCGGCGCGCAGCTTGCCCTCGAACGACAGCAGGGCGAACCGCCACGGCACCTCGGCGCCCGGTCGCGGCAACCGTTCGCGTTCGAGCCCGTCGGAGTGGACGTCCACGAGGCCGGGGAGGCAGAGCGCGCCGCCACCGTCCACGTCGGCCGCCGCTCCGCGAGGATGCGGGGCGACCTCGGCGATGCGGCCGTCGCGGACGGCGACCCGCGCGTCGTCGAGCACCCGTCCGGGGAGGACGGCCCGCACGTGGCCGAGCACGTAGTCGGCCGGTGGCCGGGTCAGCGACCAGCGCTCGCGCGCCGGGGCGCTCACGCCGCCGCTCCCAGTACCTGGGCGGGCGTGCCCTCCGCGGTGATCAGCCCGTCGCGCAGCTCCACGACGCGCGTGGCGAGGGTGTGCATCGCGTCGGCGTCGTGGAACACGGCGAGCACGGCCACGCCCGCTCCGGACAGCGACGCGATCAGCTCCAGTGCGCGCTCGCGGTTGGCCGGGTCGAGCGCGGAGACGGGCTCGTCGAGCAGCAGCAACCGCGGCGGGCGCACGGTGGCGGCGGCGAGGTTGACGCGCTGTCGCTCGCCGCCGGAGAGCACGCCGCAGTCGACGTCCCACAGCTAGCCGGAGGTGGAGTTCGGGTCCACGAAGCAGACGGAGCGGCCCGCGAAGCCGGCGAGGTCGGTGATCCCCGAGTCCGCTCCTGCGATCCCGTACAACTGGTAGCCGGGCTGGTCGCCGGGAGCGTCCACCACCGCCGCGACCGGCGTGATGCCGGGGTCCTGCCCCTTGGCGAGGACGTAGGGGAACGGGCCGAGCAGGGCGATGTCGATCTGCCCGGCCCGCATGCCCTCGATGACCGCGGCGTAGTCGGTGGCGTTCTGGAACTCGATCGTCGTGCCGGTCTCGCGCTCGAGCATCGCGAGGACGGGCGCATAGCTCTGTTGCAGCGACGTCGACTCCTCCGACGGGATGGAGGCGAACACCAGCGTGTCCCCTCCCGCGGACGAGGCGGGGGAGCCGACGGCGCTCTCGCCGCACGCGGTGAGTGCGAGCGCTGCCGCGCAGGCGACGGCGGCGCGGCGGAGGGTGGGGATCATCGGGCAGCTCGTCGTGGAGGAAGGTGGGGCGCGCCGGGGGTGACGGTCGGCAGCGAGGGTGGGCCGCGCGGGTGCCGGGGCCGGCACGGCCGGATGACGCCGGGGCGAACGGGGCTGGACGCTTCCGGCGACCGGTCCGGACAGCCGCTGCGCGCTCGCGGCGAGTCGGAGATCACGCGCGGCCGCGTCCGGGAAGCTTGTCGTCGCGCCGCCGGACGTCCATCATGCAGCGAGCCGTAGTGAAACTTCATTCCACTACGCGAAACGCCGCTGGTGCCGTCGCGGGATCCCCGTTTCCGGCGCCCGAGGAAGGGGGACCACCGCCTGTGACCGAATCCAGCGCACCCGATCTGAACCGCGTTCCGGTGGGTGCCGGTCTCGCCACCACCCGCGTCGTCGCGATCCTGCGGGCCGAGAACGCCGACCGCGCCGAGGCCGTGGTCGACGTCCTCGTCGAGGCCGGCGTGCGGAGCCTCGAGCTGACGTTGACGACCAAGGGTGCCCTCGACGTCGTCGAGCGGCTCGCGTCCCGCGTCCCGGCCGAGGTGGAGGTCGGGGTCGGCACCGTGCTGACGGCCGCGGACGTCGACCGCTCGGTGGACGCGGGCGCGCGTTTCGTCGTCTCCCCGTCGGTGGAGCCCGAAGTGATCACCGCCGCGCTGCGCCACGGCATCGCGAGCTACCCCGGCGCGTTCACGCCCACCGAGATCAACGCCGCCTGGAAGGCCGGTGCGAGCGCGGTCAAGCTGTTCCCCGCCGGGCAGCTCGGCCCCGGCTACCTCAAGGACGTGCGGGCGCCGCTGCCGGACATCCCGGTGGTGCCCACCGGCGGCGTCGACATCGCCTCGATCGGCGGGTGGCTGTCCGCGGGGGCGGTGGCCGTCGGGATGGGCGGGCCGCTGATCGGTGATGCGCTCGCGCCGGACGGTAACCTGACCGCCCTCGCGCAGCGGGCGATCGCCGCGCTCGAGGCGGCCCGCTCGTGACCGGCCCGCTCGTGAGCGGCCCCGGCCTGGTCACCCTCGGCGAGACGCTCGGCCTGCTCGTCGCCGACGACGTCGGCCCGCTCTCGCTGGCCAGGGGGATGCGGCTGTCCATGGGCGGCGCGGAGTCGAACGTCGCCATCGGCGTGTCCCGGCTCGGGGTCGCGGCGACCTGGATCGGCCGGCTGGGCCGCGATCCGATCGGCGACCTGATCGAGCGGAACCTGCTCGCCGAGCGGGTGCGTGCCGTCGTGCGCCGTGACGACGCGCCGACCGCCATGATGCTGCGGGAGCGGCGCACCGGCTCGGTGCAGAACGTGACGTACTACCGGCACGGCAGCGCGGGCTCGCACCTGCAGCCCGCGGACGTGCCGGCCGGGATCGTCGAGGACGCGGGAGTGTTGCACCTGACCGGGATCACCCCGGCACTGGGGGAGGGCCCCGCCGCGGCCGTCCGGGAGGCGCTGCGCCGGGCGCGTGCCGCGGGCGTGCCGGTGTCGGTCGACCTCAACTACCGGTCCAGGCTCTGGGCGGCCGCCACCGCGGCGCCTGTGTTCCGCGAGCTCGCCGCCGGCGCGGAGATGCTCTTCGCGGGCGACGACGAGGCGCGCATCGCGCTCGAGCTCGACGACCGGACCGGCCCCGAGAAGCTGGCCGCGGCACTGGCCGAGCTGGGCCCGCGCGAGGTGGTGATCAAGCGCGGCAGACACGGGGCCACCGCGCTGATCGACGGCGAGCTGATCGACGTGCCCGCCGTGCCGGTGCAGGCCGTCGACAGCGTGGGTGCGGGCGACGCCTTCGTCGCCGGCTACCTCGCGTGCCGGCTCGCCGGCCGCGACCCGGACGAGGGCCTGCGCACCGCGGCCGTCACCGGGGCGCTCGCCGTGACGGTCCCCGGCGACTGGGAGGCATCCCCCCGGCCGCACGAACTGACCCTGCTCGGTGCGGAGGACGACGTGCAGCGCTGACGCCCCCGACGCACCGGCAAGACCCCTGATAGGAGAGGCACGTACCGATGTCCAGCGATCGCGACGGCGCGGTGTCCGCAGACCCGTCGAAGCTCTTCCCCACGAAGTACCTGCCTCCACCGCAGGTGCGCGACCTGCCCGCTCCGCCGGTGAACCAGTGGCGCTACGTCGGCCCCGGCATCATCGCCGCCGGCGTCGGGCTGGCGAGCGGCGAGTTCATCCTGTTCCCCTACATCACGTCCCAGATCGGGCTCGGTTTCGTCTGGGCCGCGCTGGTCGGGCTGATCACCCAGTACTTCCTGAACATGGAGATCGAGCGCTACACCCTCGCCACGGGCGAGACCGCGCTCACCGGGTTCAGCAGGATGTGGCGGCACTGGGGCCTGGTGTTCGCGATCCTCGCCTACCTCGCGAACCTGTGGCCGGCGTGGGTCACCAGCTCGGGCACGCTGTTCAGCTACATCTTCGGCGGCAACCCGTCGATCATCGCGATCGTGCTGCTGGTGCTGGTCGGTGCGATCCTCACGCTGGCCCCGATCGTCTACAACGCGTTGGAACGCGCCCAGATGCTCAAGGTGGCCGCGGTCGTGCTGCTGGTGGTCATCGGGGCCCTGTTCGCGATCGGTGGGGCGTGGGCGGACGTGCCGAAGATCATCACCGAGGCGCAGTTCCCGGCCGCCGAGCTCGGGTTCGCCACGCTGATGGGCGCGCTGGCGTTCGCGGGCGCGGGGGGCGGCCAGAACCTGGTGCAGAGCAACTGGATCCGGGACAAGGGCTTCGGCATGGGGCACTACGTGCCGAAAATCGTGTCGCCGCTGACCGGGGAGCCGGAGGCCCGCGGCCGGGTCGGGTACGTGTTCTCGCCCACCGACGAGAACCTGAGCCACTGGCGCGGCTGGTGGCGGTTCGCCAACCGCGAGCAGCTGTGGACGTTCGTGCTGATCTCGTTCGTCTCGATCGTGTTCATGTCGCTGCTGGCCTACGCGACCGTGTTCGGGCACCCGGACGTGAAGAACGACATCTCGTTCCTGAAGATCGAGGGCAACGTCCTCATGGAGCGGGTCGGCACGTGGTTCGGCTACTTCTTCTGGGTGGTCGGCGCGGTGTCGCTGTTCGCCGCGGCGCTGGGCATCGTCGACTACACCAGCCGGCTGGCCGCCGACGTGCTCAAGACCATGTACTTCCCCGACATCAACGAGAGCAAGCTCTACGCCGGGCTCGTGTGGGGGCTCGCGGTGCTCGGGATCATCGTGATCTCGGCCGGGTTCTCCCAGCCCATCGTCCTGGCGGTGATCGCGGCCTGCGTGGGCGGGACGATGATGTTCATCTACTCCGGCCTGCTGATCGTGATCAACAAGAAGCTGCTTCCGGAGGCGATCCGCATCCGCGGGTTCCGGGTCGGGGCGCTGGTGTGGTCGGTGCTGTTGTTCGGCGTCCTGGCCGTGCTGACGATCGGCCAGCAGGCCGGGCGGCTGTTCGGCGGCTGAGGTGCGCACCGTCGTCCGGGTCGCGGAGGCCCTGCACGCCGGCCCGGATGCCGAGGTCGACGACAGGTGGCTGCACGTGCGGCCCGGCGACGTGGCCCGGACGTCGCCGTTCCTCGTGCTGTCCGAGGACCGGATCTCGGCGCCGGGCTTCGAGTGGCACCCGCACCGCGGCATCGAGACGGTCACGGTGGTGCTGGGCGGGGTGCTCGAGCACGAGGACGACGCGGGTGGCGCGGGCGTGCTGGAGGCGGGTGACGCCCAGTGGATGACAGCGGGCCGCGGCATCGTGCACCGGGAGGTCGCCGCCCGCGGCACGCCCGCCCACATCCTGCAGCTGTGGCTGGACCTCCCCGCGGAGGCGCGGTCGGCGTTGCCGGGGCACCAGCAGCTGCGTGCCGCCGACCGCCCGCGCCTCGCCCGGCCGGGGGCGGAGATCGACGTGCTCGCCGGCACGGTGGACGGGGTCGAAGGCCCCGCCCGGCCCGCCGCACCGGCGCAGGTCGTGCTCGTCACGCTCGCTCCGGGCGCGGCGCTCGACCTGCCCGTTCCGGCGGCCCACCGGGCGCTCGCCCTCGTGATCGAGGGGGACGCCGTGGTGGCGGGCGAGCCCGTTCGCGCCCGCCGGACGGCATGGTCAGAGCCTGCCGACGCAACGCACCTCGCCCTGCTCGGGGGCGCGGAGGGCGCGCGCCTGATGGTCGCGAGCGCTCCGCCCGGCGACGAGCGCGAGCGGGGTTGATCGATGCTCGGCTCAGTCCGTCGCGCAGGGGTGGTCGACCACGACCCCTGCCGGTAGGAGCGTGCGGTCCTTCTCGGTGAACGGTTGGTCGGCGATCGTGCACAGCCGCTCGGCCCACTGCTGTGCGGTGATCGGCATCGTGAACGGAACTCCGCCGTTGAACGCGGAGACCCGTAGCTGGCGGCCGTCTTCGGTCAGGTCGTTCGGACGGTACAGCTTGGCCAGGGCGAAGGTGCCGCTCTCGCTGCCCCGCTCGGGGTCCCAGAAGACGAGCCGGTAGTCGCCTTCGTCGCGCATCGTCATGACGTAGTCGTCCTGGGTGACGCCGACGAGCGATGACGTGCCGGGTGCGGGGAAGGCGGGCCGGACCGGCTGCAGACCGGCGAGGTCCCTGATCTCCAGGTACGAGCCGAGCGTGAGGGCCGCCATCCGGTCTCCGGAAGGGAAGAACGCCGGAACGATCGGCTGCAGCGTGCCGGTGACCGGGATGTCGGCGACCCGCCGCCGTTGCCGGAGATCCCAGATCTCGGCGCCCAGCCCCTTGGCCAGGACGATCTCGTCGGGACGGCCCGGCCGGACCGCGAACTGGGTGGACTCGCGATAGCCCGCCTCGGGCAGCCGGGTCGGTTCGTACGGCTGGGTTCCCGTGGCACGGTCCCACGTGGTCACGACGTACCGGGACATCGCGACGATCCGGTCCTTCGTCACCACGACCTGGGGTGTGCGGCCGGAGGTCTGCGCCTCGAGCGGGAGGACCGAGCGCCGATCGAGGGAGGGCAGGCCGAAGTCGGTCACCGTCCAGCCCTGCTGTTGCGACGCCAGCACGACGAGGCCGCTGGTGACGGAGGTGAACGTCTCGCCGGCGAGGTCGGCCTGCTCGTGGCTCACCTCCGCGAGCCGGCGCAGGTCCCGGTCGAACAGGACCGTCCGGTCTCCTCCGACCGCGAGCAGGTAGCGCTCGTCGTCGACGGGCCACAGGGTCAGGCTCGGGTCGGTGGGGACGGGCTGGGCACGCAGTCGCAGGACGGACCCCCCGTGCGCTAGCAGGACAGCGGGCGAGGCGTCGCTCCCGACGACGACCATCGGGATGCCGAAGCGCGGGTTGAGCGTGTTGCGGGTGTCCGGCGGGAGGGCGAGCCCGAACGTCTGCCCATCGCTGAGCCGGGTGAGGCGCGCTGTCCTGCTGCCGGCCTCACCGGTGGACGCGGTGACCTCGACCAGGTGTTTCCCGTCGGACGTGAGCATCAAGGGCCACTCGGCCGAGCACGTGCTCAGCAGGGCGAACCGGCGGATCTCCGCGCCGTCGGCCAGCGCACGCAGCACCGCGACCGACTGCGTTCCGTCCTGCT